>JAZKCS010000006.1:0-230621 GCA_040387955.1 Bacteroidota bacterium
TCCAAATCTCCAAATCTCCAAATCTCCAAATCTCCAAATCTCCAAATCTCCAAATTATTATTTTTCCCTTATCTTTGCGCCGGCAAGTCTTATACGACCAGCTCCTGCTGAACTCCCCCAGGACCGGAAGGTAGCAAGGGTAGGTGGTTGAGCGGTGCGATGTAAGTAACTTGCCATTTTTATTTTAAAAAACGCTCTCTATTTATATAGTAAATCTTAAATTTTAAACACGATGAAATTTTTTATCGACACAGCAAATCTGGCTCAGATCAAAGAAGCAAATGATCTTGGAATATTGGATGGTGTAACTACCAATCCGTCTTTAATGGCAAAAGAAGGTATTAAAGGTGAAGAAGCAGTAATGAATCATTATAAAACCATTTGTGAAATGGTGGATGGTGATATTAGTGCTGAGGTTGTTTCAACAGATTTTGATGGCATAATTGCTGAAGGTAAAAAATTGGCTGCGATACATCCTAACATTATCGTAAAAGTTCCGATGATCAAAGACGGTATCAAAGCAATAAAATGGTTTACTGATAATGGTATCAAAACCAATTGTACATTGATATTTTCTGCTGGACAAGCAATTTTAGCAGCGAAAGCAGGGGCTACATATATTTCTCCGTTCATTGGTAGAATTGATGATAGTGGTTGGGATGGTTTGGAATTGATCCATCAAATGCGTCAAATATTTTCTATACAAGGATATAAATCTGAAATATTAGCAGCATCTATTCGTAACCCTAATCACATCATTAAATGTGCTGAAGCTGGTGCTGATGTTTGTACTTGTCCGTTAGCTTCTATCTTAGGATTATTAAAACATCCTTTGACTGATATAGGATTAGCACAATTCTTAGAAGATGCTAAGAAATTTGCTTAATTATAATAAATTATAAAAAATGCCCGGCAGATCTTTCAGATGAGCCGGGCATTTTTATTTATGTTCTAATTAGTTATCTTTTCGTTTGGGCTTATTCCTGATCTCATTCAGAATTTCTTCTGAAGTTTTTAAATGTTCATCATCAAGTTTCTTCTTTATAAAAAGTGTGAACTCTCTGTATAAAACCGGATTCGTCTTTAAAACAACTTTTATAGTTACTTTTTCTTTATTAAAATTATTATCTATCCATAAGCTATTGCCATGAAATTCACCATCAGAAGCGCTGAACATAATGTCATTGCTGTCTAATGGCTGATATATGCCATTAGATAATAATCCATCAATGTTTATATAATTATAAGTGCCTTTTTTCAAACTGTCGGTATACAGGTGCACATAGATGCTATCGACTTTTTGAGCTTTAGCAGCAGTTGCGGTAAACAGTAAAAAGATCAATAAAAACTTTTGCAAAGTATTTTTTTCTGTTAGATAGAAAAATTAATGCCAGCGTTGCAGTTCAAATGTTAATGAGTGGTAAATTTAATTACTGATACCTACTTTATAATGTATGAACTCATTTGCTTTAACCTCTTTCAACATAAACAATGCTAAGTCGCCAACGTTTATTTTATAATTATTAGGTTCTGGAGGGTATTCGGCTTTAACAGTAAAACTGCCTGTAGCATCCGCATCGATCAAGTCAGGACAACCCATAAAAGTCCAGTCAAGTGAAGAAGCCTTCAAAATTTGATACGCTTTTAAATGTTCTCTCCCTACTGGAAGAAATTCTTTTGGATAGTCAGGATTATCTATAAGTAAGGTATCATCTGGGGCATTCAAAACCCCCATTCCTCCAACAGCAATAATGCGCTTTACATTTGCTTTTTGCATTTGAGCTACAATGTTTTTCATGCCCAGGCTACGGGTAACATCATTTCCGTCTGGTGAGCCACCTAAAGCTGATAACACCGCATCACAACCTTTAATTGCATTATAGACTTGTTTCTCGTCAAATAAAGCCCCTTGAACCAGTTCAAGATTATCATCTTTTGGAAGATCAGCTGTAAAAACATTTCTGCCATATGCCTTCACCTTGAATCCTTTATATAGAGCTTGTTTCACTAATTGTTTACCCACTTGTCCCGTTGCACCAAAAACAATTACCTGCATATTTTTTTATTTGAAGGTACTAAAATAATTTTTGGTTATTTAGAAATTCACACTCATATTTGCATTAACAAATGAAAAATATACATACAAATAGCAATAGTTGGTGGTGGCAGTCAAGGTAATTGATTGTGTCGCTTTGCTATAGATATGTATTAAATATACTCGTAAGCCCCGACACATGTGTTGGGGCTTTTTAATTACTGAATGATGAAAAAAATAAAGATACAGACCACTGCTAAAAAAATGCTGGCCGATGTGTATACGCCGGTAGGGATTTACCTGCGCTTAAGAGATAAGTTCAGGGATACAATTCTTTTGGAGAGTACAGATTTTCATGCAGGAGAAAATAGTTATTCTTTCATAGGTATTAATGCAATTGCTGGGATTGAGATCAGGAATACACAAATATTAGAATATAAATTACCGGGAGAGGTTCCTGAAAAATTGCCGATCAAAGACCCAACAGATGTACCACAACATTTATGGGATTTTATGCAAAGATTTGATGTTAGTGAAAATGCAGTTAAACCAATGAATGTGGCTCAAGGTCTTTTTGGGTACAGCACTTATGATGCAGTTCAGTTTTTTGATACGATCAAATTATCTACAGAACATAAACAACCTTCTATTGATCAGATACCATTGATGAGGTACAGGTTGTATCAATATGTGATAGCTATCAATCATTTTAAAGATGAATTATTTCTATGTGAAAATGTGATCGATGGGATTGAAAGTAAAATTGATATTGTAGAGAGCCTTATAAAAAGTAAAGATGTCCCGGTGTTTCCGTTTGAAAGTGTTGGTGAAGAAACATCCAATCTTACTGATACCGAATATTTGGATATTGTAAAAAAAGGGATAGCCAGTTGCTATAGGGGTGATGTTTTTCAGATAGTGTTGAGCAGAAAATTTGAGCAGAAATTCAAAGGGGATGAGTTCAATGTGTACAGAGCGTTAAGGAACATCAATCCAAGTCCATATCTTTTTTATTTTGATTATGGAGATTACAAATTAATAGGTTCATCTCCTGAAAGTCAATTGATCGTTGAAAATGGGAAAGCCATTGTGCATCCTATTGCGGGCACATTTAAACGCACTGGTAATGATGAAACAGATAAAGAATTGGCAAGCCTGTTAGAAAAGGATGAAAAAGAAAATGCTGAACATGTTATGCTGGTTGACCTTGCAAGAAATGACCTGAGCAGAATGTGCAACGAAGTAGAGGTTACGCAGTATAAAAAGATCAATTATTATTCACATGTAATTCATCTGGTAAGCGAAGTAAAAGGTAAAGTGGCAGCAGAAACAAATCCATTTAAATTATTAGCAGTAAGTTTTCCTGCAGGAACATTAAGCGGAGCGCCAAAATTCAGGGCAATGCAATTGATCAATGATTTTGAACCTACAGAAAGAAGTTATTATGGAGGTGCTATTGGTTTTATCGGTTTTGATGGTAGTTGTAATCATGCAATAATGATACGTACATTTTTAAGTAAGAGTAATACATTGATCCGTCAGGCGGGTGCAGGGGTGGTAGCAGCAAGCAAACCTGAAAGTGAATTGCAGGAAGTAAATAATAAATTGAACGCATTAAAACAAGCTATTGAATTAGCTCAAAACATTAATTCATAGAAATGAAAATACTAGTATTCGATAATTACGATTCATTTACCTACAACCTGGTTCACCTGGTAGAAAAGATCATGCATCAAAAAGTAGATGTATACAGAAATGACCAGATAGCTTTGGAGAAAGTGAATGAATATGATAAGATAATTTTATCTCCCGGCCCTGGTATTCCTGAAGAAGCAGGTTTGCTGTTGCCATTAATTAAGGAGTATGCTTCTTCAAAATCCATATTGGGTGTATGTTTGGGGCATCAGGCCATTGGAGAAGCTTTTGGGGGTAAACTTGAAAATTTAAGTACAGTATACCATGGCGTAGCTACAGATATACAAATTAATAACAGAGAATCATTATTTGATAACAATGTTTTTACAGGTTTGCCTGATACTATTGAAGTGGGTCGTTATCATAGTTGGATCGTCAGTGATAAGGATTTTCCAAAAGACCTAGAAGTAACAGCAAGAAGTGAGAATGGTTATATCATGGGTTTACAACATAAAAAATACGATGTGCAGGGAGTTCAGTTTCATCCTGAAAGTGTGCTTACTCCCGATGGAGAAAAAATATTGAGAAACTGGTTGAAACAATAGCTTAATGAAAAAGATTTTACAACATTTATTTGAATATAAGACCTTGAATACACAAGAGGCAAAAGAAGTTTTATTGAATATATCCAAGGGAGTATACAATGAAAGTGAGATCGCTTCTTTTATAACGGTGTACCTTATGCGTAGCATTACTATCGATGAATTAAAAGGATTCAGTGATGCATTGGTGGAATTATGTATAAGAGTTAATCTTGATCAGCCAGATATTATTGATATTGTTGGTACAGGTGGTGATGGAAAAGATACATTCAATATTTCTACGCTAAGTTGTTTTATTGTGGCCGGCACTGGTAATAAAGTGGCGAAGCATGGTAACTATGGTGCTTCATCCATCAGTGGCAGCAGCAATGTAATGGAGCAATTGGGCTACAAATTTAAAAATGACAACGACACATTAAAGAAAGAAATAGCAGAAGCAAATATTTGTTTCTTGCATGCACCATTGTTTCATCCTGCATTAAAAGTAGTGGGGCCTATCCGTAAAAATTTAGGTGTGAGAACATTTTTTAATATGCTTGGGCCAATGGTAAATCCTGCATTTCCAAAACACCAATTAGTGGGGGTATATAATCTTGAGATGGCAAGGATCTATAATTATTTATTACAACAAACAGACAAGAACTTTACCATCATTCATGGATTGGATGGATATGATGAGATCTCGTTGACAGGAGATACAAAAGTGATCACTAACCATGGAGAGCGTGTGATGACACCTGAATCATTGGGCAAAAGAACTGTAAAGGCTGAAGATATTCATGGAGGTAATTCAGTGGAAGAAGCGGCTAAAATATTTATGTCTATTTTAAAAGGAGAAGGTACATGGTCGCAGAATGCTGTGGTATTGGCTAACTCTGCAATGGCTTTACAGTGTACAGGTAAATATGCTTCTTATGAAGAGTGTTATCAATTGGCTGTAGAAAGTTTGGAAAGTGGTAAAGCATTACAAGTTTTAGAAAAATTAAAATCGCTGTAACTACATGAATATTTTAGATAAAATAATTGAACAAAAGAAAATAGAAGTTGCAGAAAGGAGAGCAATTACAAGCGAAGCTGATTTGCAGCAATCAGAACTGTATAAACGTAAATGCTTTTCTCTGAAAGAATTTTTATTGAATGATGCAAAGACAGGTATCATTGCTGAGTTCAAAAGACAGTCACCATCTAAAGGGATAATTAATAACAGATCGGATGTGGTAGATGTAACAACAGCTTATACTGAACACGGGGCTAGTTGCTTATCTGTTTTGACAGACGAAATATTTTTTGGCGGCACAACGAATGATCTTATAAAAGCAAGAGTTAATAATATACCCATTCTTAGAAAGGATTTTATTATTGATGAATACCAGATCATCGAAGCAAAGTCAATGGGAGCAGATGTTATATTATTAATAGCTGCATGTTTGAGCCCTGAACGTGTTGCAGAACTTGCTTCATTTGCAAAACAGATCGGCCTTGAAGTTTTGCTTGAGATACATAATGAAGATGAGCTGAAACATATATGTGATGGAACGGAAATTGTGGGTGTAAATAACAGGGATCTTAAAACATTCACGGTTGATATTAACCGGTCATTGGAATTGAGTAAAAAGATCCCTGCGGATAAAATTAAAGTTGCCGAGAGTGGAATAAGTGATGTTGATACGATCAATATTTTTAAGGACGCCGGTTTCAAAGGGTTTTTGATCGGCGAAAATTTTATGAAAGAAAAAGACCCAACGATTGCTTTTGCCAGATTTGTAAACAAATTAAATGCAAAAGAAACATGAGAGTAAAAGTTTGCGGTATTACCTTAGAAGAGCAATTGAAAAAGCTTCCTGAAATAGGAGCTGCTTTTGCCGGGTTTATATTTTATCCTAAATCTCCAAGGTATGTGTTGCGGCACATGACCACGAGCCAGATCAAAAAGGAGAATAACGTAAACAAAGTTGGTGTATTTGTAAATGCATCAATTGAAGAAGTGTTGCAAATGGTAGATGAATGCAGGCTACATATGGTGCAGCTGCATGGGGATGAAACGCCAAAATATTGTGAGAAGATCGCCGATTATATTTCTGTTGTAAAAGCATTTCGTGTGAGTGAAACAGATAATATTGGTTACAGGATACAGGAATACATGAACGTATGCGATATGTTTATGTTTGATACTGAAGGAGCTGGTTATGGTGGCACGGGAAAGAAATTTGATTGGAATAAACTTAAAGGAACCACAATTGGCAAACCTTATTTTTTAAGCGGAGGTATTGAACCAACTGATGCGTCACAATTGGTGAAATTTAAAGAAACTCCGGAAGGGAAGGCTTTATTTGCAATAGATATAAATTCTAAATTTGAACTAACGACAGGTGTTAAAGACCTGGACCTGATACAAAAATTTACTGAACAATTAAATAAATAATAAGGATGAATATTAAAGTGTGCGGACTAACGCAGATCAAACAAATACAACAGATCGATGGATTGGAAATTGATTTTGCAGGATTGATATTTGATAAGAACTCTCCAAGATATGTAGGAGATAAATTGGATCCCGAAACAGTTAAGAACGGAGATTTTGATTGTAAAATAGTAGGAGTTTTTGTGAACCCAGAAATGATAGATGTATTGGACGCTATTGATAATTATGGATTAGATGTGGTTCAATTACATGGAAATGAATCAGTAGAAATGTGTGAAGATCTTTCAGAAGAAGTAGAAGTAATTAAAGCGTTTAGCATTGGTGATGAAAAAGTTGATATTGATGAATTGATCGCTCCTTATGATGGTGTTTGCGATTATTATTTATTTGACACCAGATCGGAAAAAGGATTAGCTGGTGGTACCGGAGAACAATTTGATTGGAAAGTGTTGAGCAACGCAAAAATCGAAAAACCTTTTTTTATCAGTGGCGGCATTGGAGTTGATGATACAGCTAAATTGAAGAAATTCAAACATCCAGATTATTTTGGTGTTGATGTAAATAGTAAATTAGAAAAGGAGCCTGGTGTAAAAGATATGGGACTTGTATTGCAATTTAAACAAGGGATGAAAAAAATATGATAACCATTCGCACAGCAACAGAAAGTGATCTGCCAGCCATGCTGGTAATTTACAATGATATCATTGTGAATACTACTGCTGTATGGGATTATGAACCACATTCCTTAGAAATGCGGAAGGAATGGTTTGCCACAAAACAACAACAAGGCTTTCCGGTTTTTGTCGCAATTGAAAATGATACGATACTTGGATTTGCATCAATTGGCACATTCCGAACATGGGTTGGTTATAGGTTTACTGTTGAGAATTCTTTGTATATAGATAGAAATTCACGTGGTAAAGGAATAGGCAAATTATTATTGCAAAAAACGATCGATGCTGCAAAAGAATTGAAATTACACAGCATCATTGCAGGTATAGATGGAGAGAATGAAATAAGCATTCAATTGCATAAAAAATTAGGGTTTGTTGAAGTGGCGAATATGAAAGAAGTAGGGTATAAGTTTGATCGATGGCTTGATTTGAAATTGTTGGAGTTAATTGTCTAAAATATTGTTATTGAAAAATACCTTGTACATATTTTTTTTTGTTTTTCCATTGCAATCATTTTCCCAAATGAAAGTTGAAGATATTAAGCATGATGTAGATGTTATTAAGTTTATGGATGAATATTATTTTAAAGGCAATAGAAAAGATACTGTGCTTCAATTAGGTGTAAATTATTTGTATAAAAGCGATAGCTTGTTTAAACGTTATTATGATATTAAAGTCGTTAAATATTTAGAAACTTTAAATACACCAAAATGGCTTAAGGTAGATTTAAATATGGATGGGAAAAAAGATTTAATTGTTAATGTACATATTGATGATTACTCGAAAGTATTAGCATTTATTTCAATGAACAAGCCATTATATGATGTTACCTTACTTTCATTTAAAGCAGATAGGTTTGCTCAACATTATATAAAATGGGATAAAAAAAACAAGTATTTATTAGTGACTGCTGTCGATGATGGGAATAGTGATTGGGATACTTCTTATCATTTTATAGATAAATTTAGAACTGATTCCCTCGTTTATAAAAATAACATGTTTGTTGATTATGATATTTCTGAAAAATCGATATTTTCAATTGATACATTAAAATATAAATGGCGTGGGCCTCACGGGATGAAATATAGTGTTACAATTCCGAAAGAAGGGAAAGCTCAGCTTATAAAGTATACTTTCGATAAAGATTCAACATTCAAAGAGGGGTTTTATCTTTATGAAATGGACACTAATTTTTTAATTCCGAAGATTTTTTTATTAGCGGAAAGATTACCTCTTTTAAAATACAAAGAAAATTATTATCCTATTACTCGTCCATCGCATGGGATTTTTATAACATCAGAGATAATATTTTTAAATGGGCGCAAAATTAAGATTAATGACAAGACAAGTACTGCTCCATTTGGCTTACAAAAGATTTATGAATATATAAATAAATTGATAAAAGACGAAAGATGGCATCTTGTACATTTTGTTGAATAAAGTTTAACTGTACAAGTGAGTGATACAACAATGTTGAAAAAAGACAAAATGCTAGTAAAAATAAAAATATAAAAATGAATTTTAGTGTAAACGAACATGGGTATTACGGAGATTTCGGAGGAGCATTCATTCCCGAAATGCTTTATCCGAATGTGAAGGAATTGCAGGATAATTATTTGAAAATTATGAATGAAGAAAGTTTTCAAAAAGAATTCCAGCAATTGTTAGCTGATTATGTTGGTAGGCCCACACCTTTATTTTTAGCAGAAAGATTGAGTGAAAAATATGGCGCAAAAATTTATTTAAAGAGAGAAGATCTTTGTCATACAGGTGCACATAAAATAAATAATACCATTGGACAGATATTATTGGCTCAGCGTTTAGGCAAAAAAAGAATTATAGCCGAAACTGGTGCAGGGCAGCATGGAGTTGCAACCGCCACGGTTTGTGCGTTAAAAGGTTTGGAATGCATTGTTTACATGGGTGAAAAAGATATTGAGCGTCAGGCGCCGAATGTTGCAAGAATGAAAATGTTGGGAGCAACAGTTATCCCTGCTTTAAGCGGCAGCAAAACTTTGAAAGATGCTACCAATGAAGCCATTCGTGATTGGATCAATAATCCGGTAGACACACATTATATTATCGGCAGTGTTGTTGGGCCACATCCTTATCCTGATATGGTTGCCCGTTTTCAAAGTATTATAAGTGCAGAAATTAAAATTCAATTAAAGGATAAAACAGGTAAAGAAAACCCTGACTATGTTTTTGCATGTGTTGGTGGAGGTAGTAATGCAGCCGGTGCATTTTATTATTTCTTAGATGAACCTGCGGTAAAATTAGTTGCCGTTGAAGCAGCAGGTTGTGGTATTGATAGTGGCATGAGTGCTGCTACCACACAATTAGGCAAGCCCGGTATTTTGCATGGCAGTAAAAGTTTATTGATGCAAACAGATGATGGACAGGTTGTAGAGCCACACAGTATTTCAGCAGGGTTGGATTATCCAGGCATCGGGCCACTACATGCTCATTTGTATAAAAGCGGAAGAGGTATTTTTTTAAGCGCTACAGATGATGAAGCTTTAAAAGCAGCTTTTGAATTATGTAAACGTGAAGGAATAATTCCTGCATTGGAAAGTGCCCATGCATTGTACGGATTAAATAAAATTGAATTTAAAAAAGATGATGTTATAGTAGTTTGTTTAAGTGGAAGAGGAGATAAAGATTTAGCAACCTATATGAAACACCTTTGATTAATATGCATAAGATAGATAAATTATTTTTAGAGAAGAAGCACAATGTTTTAAATGTATATTTTACCGCAGGTTATCCAAAATTGGATTCCACGCCGGAAATATTGAATGCTTTAAATAAGTATGGTGCAGACCTTATTGAAATTGGAATGCCTTACAGCGATCCTTTAGCTGATGGCCCCGTAATACAACAAAGTAGTACAGTTGCAATTGAAAATGGTATGACCATTCATAAGCTTTTTGAACAACTGAATGCATATAATAAAACAATTCCCGATGGCGCCTATACAGCACCAATTATTTTAATGGGATACATGAATCCTGTTCTGCAATATGGCATTGAAAAATTTTGTGCTGCAGCACAAGCTGCCGGTGTTGATGGAGTTATTTTACCGGATCTTCCCATGTATGAATATGAAACAATGTATCAGGAGCTTTTTGAAAGCCATGATCTAAAATTCATATTTTTAGTAACACCGGAAACCAGTAACGAAAGAATAAGAAAGATCGATAGCCTAAGTACAGGATTTATCTATGCTGTTTCATCTTCTTCTACAACTGGTAATAATAAAGCCATTGAAGATCAGGAAAGTTATTTTAAACACTTGAGAGAAATGACCTTAAGTAACCCTGTGATGGTTGGGTTTGGTATAAAGGATAAGGCCACTTTTACTGCAGCCTGCAAACATACAAATGGTGCTATAATAGGTAGCGCTTATATTCAAGCATTGAAAGATGCTGAGGGTATTAATTTAGTTACTAAAGAATTCTTAAATAAGATATTGGCTTAATGCGTTACGCTTAAATGAATTAAATTGCATACTCAATCCATTATGATGAATAAGATTTTGCTTGTTTTATTATTATTACCTGCTTTAGCGTTTTCACAAAAAAACGTAAAGAAAAAAGTACAGCCTAAAAAAACAGTAGTTGCAGTTAAAAAAGCAGCAGATGAATATTTGATCAATGGAACTGTAACTGGATTTCCGGAAGGCACTAAGGTTGCCGTTTTAAATGGGCAGACAGGAGCTTCAGAAGTGGAGACTCAAATTAAAAAGAATAAGTTTACTTTAAAAGGTAAAATACCTTCACCCGATTTTAAAATTTTGCTTTTCGGCGGACAACCACCATATCTTGTACTGTTTTTAGACAACAGCACAGTTAAAGTGGTTGCTAAAAAAGATTCAATTCCACAGGCTAAAGTAACAGGATCAAAATCAAATAAAGATTACCAGGCCTATGAAAAGTCAATAGCTCCTTATAAGTTTGTACTTGAAGAAAATGCCCCGTATGATTCAGTTGCAGAAAGCCAGATGTTGAAACTTACACAAAACTTTGTTGCAAAAAATCCTACATCATATGTTGCTCCGTTAGCAATCATTCACTACAACATGATTGGTGAAGAGAATGATAAGACCAATGAACTTTATAATGCTTTGGATTCAAATACAAAGATTTCCGGCATGGGAAATTACATTGTACAAGTGATGGAGGAAGCAAAGAAAAATGCAATGGGATCAGTACTTCCTGATTTTACACAAGCCGATACAGCAGGGATTCCTGTAGCTTTATCATCTCTTAGAGGTAAATATGTATTGATAGATTTTTGGGCCAGTTGGTGCAGGCCTTGCAGACAAGAAAATCCAAATGTTGTTGCAGCATACAATCAATTTAAGGATAAAAATTTTACAGTATTTGGCGTTTCATTAGATAAAGACAAAACACAATGGATCAATGCAATTCAAATGGATGGACTTACCTGGGGAAATGTAAGTGATTTGCAGGGATGGAGCAATGCTGTAGCGCAACAATTTCAAATTGGAAGCATTCCTCAAAACTTCCTCATAGATCCGCAAGGAAAAATTATCGGTAAAAATTTAAGAGGAACCAAGCTTTTGAAAAAGCTCAACCGTACAATTAAATAGAGTTTTGTAATTGTCGTTTATATAATTGCACAGTATTTTCAAGCCCAAGATAAATGGCATCGCAGATCAAAGCATGCCCGATAGATACCTCTAATAAGCCCGGTATATTTTCAGCAAAATAAGCAAGGTTTTGAAGATCAAGATCATGACCGGCATTGATGCCTAAATCTAATTCATTTGCTTTTTCAGCAGCTGCGATATAAGAGCTTATTGCTTGTTGCTTATTGCCAATTGCATATTCTTTTGCATACCCTTCTGTATACAACTCTATCCTGTCTGTACCAGTTGCTTTTGCACCTTCTACCATTTCAACAACGGGGTCAACAAATATCGAAACCCTTATTCCAGCATCCTTAAATACTTTGATCATTTCCTTCAAATAATCCGCATGCTCAATAGTATTCCATCCATAATTGGAAGTAAGTTGGCCTATTACATCAGGTACCAATGTTACCTGCGTTGGTTTATTCGCTAAAACAAGATCAACAAAAGATTTTTCTGTGCAATTGCCTTCAATATTGAATTCTGTTGATACTACTTTTTTAAGATCATACACATCTGCGTAACGGATATGTCTTTCATCCGGCCTGGGGTGGACTGTAATTCCCTCTGCACCGAAACGTTCAATATCTAGGGCAGTTTTAATTACATCAGGATTATTACCACCACGACTGTTCCGTAAAGTGGCGATCTTATTGATATTTACCGAAAGCTTGGTCATCGCTGTTCTTTTTTACAAAGTTACAAAACCCTGTAGGTTGGTTATATTTTTATTTTTGTATCAATCTGACAAGCTTTGTGCACCGACATTGGCGACGCTCCGTTCATCTTCATGAATCCTGTCAGCTTTAATTATGTTTTATGAATAACTCCGATTTAGCGCAGCAAACAATTTTTCACTTTTCATTTTACAATCCTTAAATTTACAATGATACCTTCAATCATCATTAACCATACCTCCAAACTATGCCTGATAACAATTCCGGAAATGCGGTAAAGAAATACGAAGAAGTACATTTTGTTGACAGTACAAAACCGGTGTGGAATTATTCATTACTAACGGATGAAGATATACGCAATTACCAGAATGGCACAATGTACAATGCGTATGAAAAATTCGGTAACCATGAAGTGGAAGTGTTGGATACACCTGGTTACTATTTTGCTGTATGGGCTCCCAATGCCACAGAAGTTTCAGTAAAAGGAAATTTTAATGATTGGAAGAACGGCACACATCCTTTGCATGTCCGTATTGATAATTCTGGGATATGGGAAGGATTCATTCCGCATTTTAAAAAAGGCGAAGTTTACAAATATCATATTAAAGGATACATGGGCAGGGTGATCGATAAAGGAGATCCTTTTGCTAATTTTTGGGAAAAGAGGCCTTTAACAGCATCCATTTCCTGGAACATGCAATATGATTGGCAGGACAGCAACTGGATGAAGGAAAGAAAAAAGCACAATGCTTTGGATGCACCATGGAGCGTTTATGAAGTGCATCTTGCAAGCTGGATGCGTCCCGATAAGAATGATGAAGAAACATATAATACTTACCAGCAAATAACAGAAAGGTTGGTGCCTTATGTGAAAGAAATGGGTTTTTCTCATGTAGAATTCATGCCGGTAATGGAGCATCCTTTCGATGGAAGCTGGGGATACCAGGGAACAGGCTTTTTTGCGCCAACCTCACGGTTTGGGGCACCCGAAGATTTTATGGCAATGGTTGATGCGTTTCACAATGCAGGAATAGGCGTAGTGCTTGATTGGGTTCCTTCACATTTTCCTTATGATTCTCATGGGCTGTTTATGTTTGATGGCACACACACCTATGAATATGCGGATATGCGTAAAGGATTTCATCCCGATTGGAACTCTTACATCTTTAATTATAAAAGAGGCGAAGTAAAATCTTTTCTGATAAGCAGTGCAAGATTCTGGTTTCAAAAATTTCACATTGATGGAATAAGAGTTGATGCAGTTAGTTCAATGCTTAAATTAAATTATTCAAGAGAAGAAGGAGAGTGGGAGCCCAATGAATTTGGCGGTAACGGAAATCTTGAAGCCATTGCATTTATCAAAGAATTAAATGAAATGATCTACCGTGATTTTCCTGATGTACAAACCATTGCAGAAGAAGCAACGGATTGGCCGGGAATATCAAGACCAACATTTGCAGGAGGACTTGGCTTCGGTATGAAATGGATGATGGGCTGGATGCATGATACTTTGGATTACTATAAAATGGATCCGTATTTCAGGCAATTCAACCAGGATAAATTCACTTTCAGCATGATGTATTATTATGATGAAAATTTTATGCTTCCTTTAAGTCATGATGAAATTGTACATGGCAAAAGTCCGATGTTGTATAAAATGCCCGGAGATGAGTGGCAAAAATTTGCAAACCTTCGGTTGATGTATAGTTATATGTATACCCATCCGGGAGGAAAATTATTATTCATGGGCAATGAATTTGCACAGACGGATGAGTGGAATTATAAAACAGAATTGCGTTGGGATCTGTTACAATATGATTCTCATAATCTTATGAAAAACTGCGTAAGAGACCTCAATAAATTATACTCATCTTTACCTGCTTTGCATGAATTACAGTTCGTTCCAGGGGGCTTTGAGTGGGTAGAAACCAACCAAAGAAAGGAGGGTATTTTGGCCTTCAAAAGAATCGGAAAAGATAGGAAAAATGATGTACTGGTTATCCTGAATATGACCCCTGTAGTACGTAAGGACTGGACAACTCAGATATATGGAAAGTCAAGCTGGACGGAGGTTTTCAACAGCGACAGTAAAGAATATTGGGGCACCGGAGATGTATTTAATCCAGCCCCCGAAATTACTTTGGTGGATAAAAACACCACCCTTCACGAAATAAAACTCCACCTTCCGGCGTTAGCATGTATAATATTGCAATAGTTGTGCAAATTTTGGTACAATAATTGCATAAATCCGTACAATTCCTATTAAACTTAAATCCAATTTATGAAATTCCTAATTTCAACTCTGGTTAGTTGCTGTATTGCAATGGCCGCTTTCTCCGAAAATGCAGATAGTGCAAAGGTTTACTTCGACAAAGCAATGTTAGAAAAAAATGCCAAACGTTTTCAGGTGGCATCAAAGCTTTTAGATAAAGCTGTGGAATTCAACCCAAAATTTATTGACGCTTATCTTGAGAATGGTTTTGTGAATTTAGAAATGCGTAAAACTGATGCAGCTAAATATGCTTTTACAAAAGTGTACGAATTAGATAATAATAATAGTGTTGCTATTCAACAGTTAACGGAATTATATTTCTCTTATCGTCAATTTGCGAAAGCAATTGAATTTGCAAAAAAATGTAAAAATTATCCACCTGCAGAAAAGATAATTGGTATGTGTAATTATCAAACAGAAGATTATGCTGCAGCTGTAAATGTTTTACAAAATTATGTAAGCAAAAATCCAAAAGATGGAGAAGCGCTTTATACTTTAGGAAGAAGTTATTTGGATATGGAAGAAGAGAAAAAAGCTATTCCGTTTTATAAAAAAGCAGTTGAAGTTGACCCAACTAAAAGCGTTTGGTCTTATGAATTAGGATTGCTTTGTTACAACGAAAATGATTATAAAGGAGCTGTATCTTATTTCTTAAAAGCAGCTGAAAATGGTTACAACCAGGCTTCTGATTTTAAAGAAAATTTAGGGTATGCCTATATTTTTAGTGGTGATTATGAAAAAGGCGAAGCATTGTTACAAGAATTAATGAATAAGAAAACTAATAATAAGGATATGTTGAGAGATATTGCTGATGCATTTTACCAAAGAAAAATGTACGACAAAGCTCTTGACTATTGCCAGAAATTAATGGTATTGGATGAAAAAGATGGAAAGGCTTTATGGCAGGCAGGCTTATGTTTTCAAAAGAAAGGTCAAACCGACAGAGGACAGCAGATGTGTGATAGAGCGATCGAGTTAGACCCTTCACTTGCAGGCATGCGTCAAAAAAGCATGAGTGCAGGATTATAACGATCTTTTTTGTTTATAACTAAATAGATACATGATGATTGTCCCGGATTTGTTCTCATCTCCGGGATTTTTTATGCATTTAACTTTCTATGGAATCTGATATATTATATAGTTTTCTATTTTTTTTATATGATTATCTTGAATATTAACATAGGTGGATAAGTCAAGGTTTTGTTGGCAATAAATTGAGATTATCTTTCGTTTGAAAACAAACCTAATCTCACATGAAACAAACCATTACTTTGCTGACACTTCTGTGTCTTTTTCTCATTCCCTTAAAAAATTTCTCTCAAACTTCAGGCGTTATTGTTAGGCCTGCAGGTAGTGCTGGCCCGGCAGTTTTAGATACCAATCTAAATGGGTATACTTCTAAGTTACCAACAGGCTTTGGCGCTGATGACATTTCAAATAGCGAACTGTCCTATAAAGTAGTTCCGGCGATCATTGCAGAACCAACGGGTGACTTGTTAAGAGGACCTAGCGATAGGTTCAGTGATATCGTTAAAACTGTTGATGGAAGTGGCTTCTATATTTTCAACGACGGAACAAATTTATTGGTTCGTTTAAGAATGGGAGGCATTGTTAGCGGATCAAAAGGATACAGTTTATTATTAGATACAGATTCAAAATTTGGTGCTACAGGACCATCTGCTGATCCTAATTATCAGCCGGCAACAACTGGCATAAATGGTAATCCAGGTTTTGAATTGGAAATTGTGTATGAAACAAATTTCCGTATTGCAGTTTATAATGTTGATGGAACCAGTAATCCGGTATTGTTGACAACTTATCCATTAGCAACACATTCTCAAATATCCATTGCAGCAACACAAACAAGTGGCGACCTTGATTATTTTTATGATTATTATGTACCATTTGCTGCATTAGGTATAACAGCATCTACACCATTGAGGGCAACAGCTACTACAGTGATGTCACCGCAAGCTGCTATTGGTGGGCCTAAATCAGATGTTTATGGTTTAAGTGGTGATGATTATATGGAAGACTGGACAACCTTTATTACATCTCAACCACCATTTACTTTGAATGATGTTACAACAGGTGGTACTGGTGTAAGTGCAGTTTGCACAAGCGCTCCTTTTTTAAATGGATCTATTTCTCCAACCGCAACAACGGTTACGGGTACATGGACAAAAGCAACTAACTCACTTATTACATCAGCAACTATTACTTTATATCAGAACGGGGTAGCTATTGGAACTCCTACAGTAGTTAATTCAGGTAATACATGGTCTATCAATGTAACAGGATTGTTGGTTGGTAATGCTATCATCACTGCTAAAGCACAAGCTGCAGGTGAATCACAATGCCTTGCAAGTAATTCAGAAAAAGTATTAGCATGTAATGCCGGTAATATACCAGCTACACCAATTCTAAGTTGTATAAGTGGAAGTAAAGGTTTATCAGGTACTAATTTAAGTACCGGCTGGACTGTTCATGTAGACAATATTACCAGGTCAGTAAATAATGACAATGTTATTAATACAGGTGCTTTGTTTGGTTCAACAACCGGATCATCGCCGAATATTTCATGGCCATTTTCAGGAGGTTGTTCTTCAGGAGCTCCGCTAACATCCGGATCTTATAAAATATATTATACTGATAATGTTACGGGCTGTGCTTCCGCACCGGCTTATTTCTGCGCTGCAGGTAATGGCGGTAATGCATTGGCAGGTTCATTGTCAATCGGCATTACTACTCCTTCAGGTAGCGTATTTACTCCTGCAACTGATTCAATTGTAGGTACAACATTAACTGGCGCTACGGTAAATCTATTTGTGAATGGAATACTTAATCAAACAACAACAGCAGCTGCAGGAACATTTACTTTTGCAGGGTTGTCGTTTATTACCGGACAAAAAGTTGGTATAGTAGCTGAACTTACCGGTGGTACAGTTGGTACAAGCTATTGCTCTGCACAATTTACAGATACAGTTGAATGTTTAACCAATCCCCCTATAATTACAGTTGGTAATACAGGCAAATTAGTAGCAACTTTACCAATTACAGGAACATCTTCAGACGCTACAGGTACAACAATAAGAGTTTATACATCAGCAAATACTTTGGTTGCAACTACTACAGTGCAGGCAAACGGAACATGGTCTACAGGAAATGTAGGAACACTACCGGGAACTTATAACGCAGTTAATGCTACTTCTTATTATGCTACAGCACAAAACGGAAGTTGTGGTCTTAGTTCAAGCTCTGTAACATATTTAACTGCAACAGCAACAAGCAATGCAAGATGTGGTACGCTACCTGCAACAGTTAATGAATCGGCTACAAGTATATCGGGTACATTGACAGGTACACTTGCAAATACATTGGTTACCTTATATGTTGATGATATTTCTGTAGGATCATTTACTACTTCAACTACAGCATGGGGCCCAATTGCTGTGAACACTACAGTTAATAATACTATTTATTCCGGAGCTGTTTTAACAATAGGTATTACTGAGCCAAATAAAACAGAAATTATTTGTGCGGCTTCCGTAACAGTAACTTGCACTGTACCCACTTCTCCTAATATTAACCCAACATTAAATAATATCGTAATTGGTAATACGGTTACCTATACTATCAATTCTTCACAAACTGGTATTTTATACTCGTTAACTGATAGTGCTACAAATACAAATTTTGGAACTTCTAAATTTGGCACTGGTGGTTCAATAACATTGACCACTAATACATTTAGCAGTATGGGAAATTATACGATGTATGTAAAAGCAACTTCTTTTTCAGGAGTTAATTGTGAAAGTACAACTGCTGCTAGGGTAGTTGCCTCTGTGATATTGCCAGTTAACCTGGTTAGTTTTGACGGCAAATACAATAATGGGATTGCTCAATTGCAATGGATAACTTCATCAGAACAAAGTATTGAATCATTTGAATTGGAAAAAAGTTTTACCGGTGGAAATGATTTTGTAAAAGTTGCAACGATCAATACTACAGGCAATAGCCAGCTGAGCAAAAATTATTCATTCAATGATCCTATATTAAATATGGGTGTAATTTATTACCGTTTAAAAATGGTAGATAAGAATAATGGGCTGGCTAAATATAGCAAGATCATCACGTTACATATTGCAAAAGGTATCGTTTTGAATAACATTAGTCCAAATCCTTTTTCTAGTTTTATTAATGTAAATCTTGTAACTGAAAAAGATGTACCATTAACAATTACGTTAACTGATTTAATAGGTAGAAAAATAAAATCAATCTCCTATGCAGCGAAAGCAGGCCTTAATAAGGTCTCATTAACGAGCTTAAGTTCCATTGCAAAAGGAACATATATAATTCAATTAACTGCTGCAGGTGAAAATATAATCAGGCAGCTATTGATAAAGCAATAATAGAATTTCGATACGTACCCAATAAGGCTGCCTCATTTTTTTGAGGCAGTTTTTTTATAAGCATTTTAAATCGGTATATTAGGGTATGAAATTTATTTTATTTTTTACAAGTATATTTTTTATAATATCCTGTAGTCAAACAGGTGTTAAAAACGCAGTAAAAAAAGACAGTATAATAGTCTCGAAAACTGCGGTTGATACCGCTAATTTAATAATTGATCTAACCGGGGAAGTTTTAGGGACACTTAAAAAAGGCGACTATACTGCTTTTGCAAATTATATGCATCCCCAGGAAGGAGTCCAATTTTCACCATATGGTAATATTGATACATTGAATCACCTGAAATTATCTTCTTCAGAATTTTTAAAAAAAATCAATGTGAATGAAAAATTAATTTGGGGAGCATACGATGGAACAGGTGATACAATATTGTTATCAATAAAAGAATATTTAAAAAAATTCGTTTACAATGCAGATTTTCTAAATGCTGATTCATTGAACTTTAATAGATCTATCAGTCATGGAAATTCATTAAATAATTTGGCAGACGTATATAAAAATTGTCTTTTTACAGAAAGTTATTTTGCAGGGTTTGATAAAAAATACGAAGGCATGGATTGGTGTTCATTAAAGTTGGTTTATAAACAATACAATGGTAAATTTTATCTAATAGCTGTTATTCATGACCAATGGACGACTTAAGATGCTCTTTATTACATTTTTCAAAAAATAAGTAATGCTTTTTATTTATTAAAATTATTTTTCTAAATAATCTTGATATGATGTATTACATTTAAGGTATATTTTAAATTTAACATGGATCATAATTCAGTTGAGATATTATTGGTAGAAGATAATGTAGAAGATGCAGAGATGACTATTCGTGAATTAAAAAAACACAATATGTCAAATAAAGTGATGCATGTACAGGATGGAGAACAAGCTTTGAATTTTATTTTTTGCAGAGGACCTTTTCAAGATACAAGAGAGATATCAAACACCCCAAGAATTATCTTACTTGATATTAAGATGCCTAAAGTGAGTGGGATAGAAGTGCTAAAACAAATAAGAGCTGATGATCGAACAAAATCAATCCCCGTGGTTGTGCTTACTTCTTCTAAAGAAGATCCGGATATCAGTGTTTGTTATGGTCTTGGTGTAAATAGTTATATTGTTAAGCCTGTAGATTTTGAAAATTTTGCAACGTCTATAAAAAATATTGGCTACTATTGGTTACTCCTAAATGAGCCACCGGTTAACGGAAAAAATATTTCTTCTTATTGATCTTATCTTTTTCCATTCAAAAAACTGCGGAATAAAAATCCCAGTTTGTGGTGTTATAAAAGGACACTGGGGAAATTTTTCAAAGCAATTTTGGAAGGGGTATTTGTTCAATATATTCATCCAGCAGCTTATCATCCACCTCAAAATAATTCAAAGCCGACATATAGTTCGTGTGAATATTGAATATAGCTTCAACATAGAAATTGTCCAGCTGATATAGGTTGTAGACATATTGATCATCTTCCTCTTTTATAAGTGGTTTGCCTACATCCCATAAAGTTTGAAGTTGAGATAGGGCATCCAGTTGTTTGTAGTCTCCTAATTGCATCAGTAAAATCTTTATACTTTTTATATACGAAAAAATTGCGCCAAAGTTTTTCTTTAAAAAAACATAACTTCAATAACTAACAATTCAGATATGTTCATAAAAGCAATCGAAACAGTAAATAGGTTTACAAGACCATTACATTCTATTTCCAGGAATTACGGAGGACTTATTTCACCGGGAGCATCTACTCTATTTTTTGTAAATGAGGAAGGAGTAGCCATTACCTGTAAGCATGTGGCCAATCATTTATTGCAGGCGGATAATATCAATAATCAATTCAATCTTTTTAAAACTGAACAGGCAAAACTTTCCCGGGATACTACTTTTAAAAAAGGGCAGATGGGGCTGGAGGCAAAGTATAAGTATAAAAAAGAATCTGTAGTACAGATCAAAAATAATTTCGTTAATTGCTTTGACAGTATTTCGGGAATAACTTATCATATGCATCCCGAATTGGATCTTGCCATCTTGGTATTCCAGGGATTTAATTCGATTCATTATGATTCGTTTGCAACATTTGTGAGTGACTCAAATAAAATAAAACAAGGGCAATATTTATGCAGGCTGGGCTATCCATTTCCTGAGTTTAACAACTTCAGGCATAATCCTCAAAATGATGATATAGAATGGACCAATGAAGGTATACAGGTTTCTCCGGGCTTTCCCATTGATGGTATCATTACCCGATTGATGGGCAACATCAACGGTTCAATAACAGGTATAGAGATGAGCACACCCGGACTAAAAGGACAAAGCGGCGGGCCTTTATTTGACACTAACGGTTTAGTATATGGTATGCAGTTCCAAACAGGACACTTGCATTTAGGATTTGATCTTAAAGATCATGAAGTGATCATCAATGGAGTTAAAAATAAAGTGTCGAATTCGCCATTTTTACACGTTGGTCATTGCATTCATGCAGATAAAATAAAAGAATTTTTAACACAACATAATATTAAATTTTACCAAGAGTAGCACGGGTTTCCTCGCAGGAAACTGGTTGCATAGTTCATAGAAATATTGTATTTTAACACGACAATAAATCTATATTATATGAACACAAAAAGCGCATCTATTATAATTGGAATTATTTTTTTAGCGATAGGCTTGTTAGGTTTTATTCCTAATCCAATTGTCGGCAATAATCACAATGCAATCTTTCATGCTGATACAATACACAACTCCGTACATATTATAAGTGGAATTTTATTTTTATATTTTGCTTTTGCTACAAGACATGCTTCTACCTTTTGCAAAGTATTTGGTGTTGTATATTTTTTATTGGGGGTGTTAGGCTTATTTAATTTAGGAACAGATGGTATGGGGACTTTGTTAGGATTTTTACATGTGAATGGGGCAGATAATTTTTTACATATAGCATTAGGAATAGTGATTTTCTTAGCAGGAAGTTTAAAAAGAACTACCACCCTAACAGTTGTTTAAATTGTCTGTATCAGAATTTTCAGAATTTAAGAATAAACAAAATTTGCATATTCTTAAATTATGTAAGAGTAACATTATACATTAAACCTAAAGTGCATCACATCACCATCATTCACAACATATTCTTTTCCCTCGATCCTTAACTTCCCGTTCTCACGACAAGCTGCTTCAGATTTATAAGAAATGAAATCATTGTAAGCAATTACCTCAGCTTTAATAAAACCTTTTTCAAAATCAGTATGAATAACACTAGCCGCTTGGGGAGCTTTCCATCCATGATGGATTGTCCAGGCACGAACCTCCTGTACACCGGCAGTGAAATAAGTGGATAGGTTCAATAATTTATAAGTAGAATGTATCAAACGGTCTAAAGCAGGTTCAACCATTTTATATTCTTCCATGAACATTTCTTTGTCTTCCGGATTTTCAAATTCAGCGATCTGAGCTTCAATTGCATTTGTCATTACAATTACCTGGTTGCCCTCAGCTTTAACAGCATCTATTAATGCTTCAGAAAATTTATTACCGGTATGCATGCTTGCTTCATCTACATTCGCTACATATAAGATAGGCTTATCCGTTAGTAAAAATATATCTTCAATAGCAACCTTTTCATCTTTGCTTAGTTTTAACGCAAGGATATTTTTTCCTTGGTTCAGTTGGTCTTTGCATCTTGTCAATACATCCAGTTCTGCTTTCATCTTAGCATCTCCATTCTTGATCAATTTTTCTGTACGTTGAATTTTTTTCTCTACGCTTTCCAGATCTTTCAACTGCAATTCAGTTTCAATGATCTCTTTATCACCTACAGGATTGATGGCACCTTCATCCCTCAAAATATTTTCATCTTCAAAACACCTGATCACATGAATAATAGCATCTACCTCACGGATATTGGCTAAGAATTTATTTCCCAATCCTTCACCTTTACTTGCACCACGTACCAATCCGGCAATATCCACTATCTCTATTTGTGTAGGAACAACCCTTTCCGGCACTACCAATTCAGCCAGTTTATCAAGTCTTGCATCTGGTACGTTTACAAGCCCTACATTCGGTTCAATGGTGCAGAAGCGATAGTTGCTTGCCTGCGCCTTTGCACTATTACTCACTGCGTTAAATAAAGTTGATTTCCCCACGTTCGGTAATCCTACAATTCCTGCTTTAAGTGCCATTTCTCTTTTTTTAGATTTTCGGCTGCAAAGGTAAGGGTTAGCGGGGGAGGAAGCAAACTAAACTGAGTTAGCTCTTTTAGGTTTTAATAAATGTAAAATAAAAAAAGGCTGTCTTGCGACAACCTATAAGTTCTCAGTTTGGTTTAAAAGAGATTGGTAAGTTCAAAAAGGAAATATTGGATACTATCAAATAACATTCACTATGATGACACAAAGGTAATATGGGCAAAGTCCTTGGCTTGTAGAATGTTTTCTATTACAACTACGGAAAACTTCTAAAAAGGATCAAATCACGGTATATCTCCATATTTCAATCTTATGCTTCGGCTTAACATTTGTATTATTTATAAAAACTATAGCAATGCAACTAAAAAGCTATTACATAATGTTGGCTGCCTGTATAGGATTCGGCAGTTGCAATAATAAAGGTCTTTTTCAAGGAAAAAGCACACCTCATCAACAATATAAAGAAGGATTGATAAAGACAGGGCTTCAGCAAACTCATATGGGTAAACAATGGATAGCAATGGCGGATAAGAGTTTGCTTAATCCTGTAAAAATAAATTTGCCTTATAAAGAGAATGGATATTTTGCTCCAGATAAGCCTTCGGCATTAGGCTATAGTTTTACGCTACGCCGTGGCGATAAACTAATTGTATCGTTTACTTTAAATCCAGCAAGAGGTTTTAAACTTTTCAGCGATCTGTGGCTGCCTGACAAGCGTTCTTCAAATGATGATCCTTTAGCTATTATGGATACCCTTAGCAACACTTTACAATATATTGTAAAAAAAGAGGGCGAGTATATTGTAAGGGTACAACCAGAACTTTTATACGGCATTGAATATACTATGTCTATTACTACAACTGCTTCGCTGGCTTTTCCGGTACAGCAATCCGGCAAACCTCGTATAATTAGTCTATGGGGAGTAGGCCGGGATAATAATTCACGTAAACATGAAGGTATTGATATTAGCGCCCCATTTCGTACACCTGCGCTTGCAGTGGCCAATGGATATATTACAAGAGTAGATGTAAATAATTTAGGTGGTAAAGTAGTTTTTTTACATCCGCAAGGAACGGATTACTCAGTGTATTACGCTCATCTTGATGAACAGTCGGTAAAGTCGGGGCAATCTGTTAAGGAAGGTGATATTGTAGGATTGGTGGGTAATACAGGTAATGCAAAATTTACTGCGCCGCATTTGCACTTTGGTATTTATGCAAGTGGCGGTGCTATAGATCCGTTAGCATTTGTCGATAAAGATCGTCCTGAGCCAAAAGGGGTGAGCGGCTCGAAGCAATATTTTAATACATGGGTGCAAACAAAAGGGACATCAACTGTGTATTTATTACCTCTTGCTAAAAGCATTGCTCTCACCACTTTAAAAAAAGGAGATATTTTGTATGTACGATCAGCTATGGCGAATTGGTATAAAATAAATTTACCTGATGGCAGAGAAGGTTATATTAATTACGACATGTTATCTGATGGAATTTTGCGTAAACAAAAATTGTTAGCCGCAACTAAATTATTGGATCAACCGGTAGCTACAGCACCTGCAATTACTACTATTGCAGCGGGTGATGAAATAGAGGTGAAAGGAATATTCAATGAATTTATAAAAGTAAAGTATAAGGATAAAGAAGGGTGGATAAAATAAAGTAGCATCATGTGGCTTTTAAAGCCACTTAAGAAATTTCATTCAATTAATGTATTAACATACTCTTGAAAAGAGTAAACAAAAAAAAGCCATCCAAAAATTATCTGGACGGCTTTTAATTATCGTAAAACAACTATTATTTATGTTGTTCAATTTTCTTTACAAAGTTTGCTTTAGGTTGTGCACCTACTAATTTATCTACAACCTGGCCACCTTTTACAAAAAGGATCGCAGGGATACTTGTGATACCATAGTTCATAGATACCTGTGGATTGTGGTCAACATTAACTTTACCAACATTTACCTTTCCTTCGTATTCTTTTGACAATTCTTCGATAACCGGACCAATTGCACGGCAAGGACCGCACCATTCTGCCCAAAAATCGATTACTGATAATTTATCTGTCGCTATTACTTTTTCCTGAAAGTTAGCATCTGTGAATTCGTGTGCCATATTATTTAGTTTAAAATTTAATAGAAGAGGACAAATTTACGACCAAAAATTATTATATGCTGTAATGACATATCCACAAGGTGTTAATGTGTCAAATATGCCTTTTAAATGGGAGATTTTGACAGGTTTAGGGCATTTAATCCTGATAATCTTAAAATCTTCAAAATCCTGATTCAGACATAATTCCCCTCTTGCATTTTTCCCAAATGCTCAGTATCTTTCTTTACTAAAATCAATTACCATGTATTTAATCAGAGAAGTATTTCAGGCAAGGCCTGGCAAAGCAAAAGACCTAGTAAAAATGTTCAAAGCATCCATTCCTCATTTTGAAAAAATGCAGGGAGGTATGAAAAATGCCAAAGTAATGACAGATGCAGTAGGCCCTTATTGGACAGTTGTATTTGAATCAGAAGCGGATGATATTGGTGCTTTTTTCAAAGACCTTCGTTCTGCAACAATGAGTGATGAACTTAAAGACATCATGAAGGGGTATATGGATTGTGTGGAAGGAGGGAAACGTGAAGTTTATCTAATTGAATAACAGGTTTGAAGATTTGGAAATTTGAAGATTTGGAGATGAGGGCATCTTTCTAATTATTTAGCACTTTACATTTTCAAATCTTCAAATTTCCAAATCTTCAAATCTCCAAATCAAGCCGTTACCACACTCACATCAATATCTTTATTCTCATCAAGGAATAAAGCCATATCATCATTCATGGTAAAATGCTTTTCAAAAGTATTCATACCTACTTTGAAATTATGACGGCTATCAATGATGTTGAATTTAAGCATCGTCTTGCCGGGGTTTTCAGTGATATTCTTTGAAATAAAAGAGATAAAATCTTCATTGATAAATTGTGGCTCAACATTTATAACTACCTGCTTGGTAAGAGCAGGTTTTACTGTTTCCAGTAAATGGATCTTAGATAAGCTGAACTGATATTCTTCACTATTGTAACGTGCTTTAAATCCACCTTCTACTAAAACGATCATTCCTTTTTCGAGATAGTTAGTGTACTTCACATAATCTTCGCTCCACAACATGAACTCACTTTTGCCGCTGTAATCTTCAATGGTGAGAACACCAAAATTCTTCCCTGTTTTTGTTAAACGATGCTGAGCATCTACAACGAGGCCGGCTACACGAAACTGACGGCTTCTGTTGGGCAATGTATTTACTATTGCTTTGAACTCAACATATTCTGAAAGCGGTGTAATGTTATAATATTTCATTTCAAACTTGTAGTTATCAAGCGGGTGCCCGCTGATATACATACCCGTTACTTCTTTTTCATAATCTAATTGTTCGATCAAAGGCCATGGTTCACAAATAGATAATTTTGGTGGAACGATCTCAGGCATTACCATATCACCAAATAATGTGTTGGTAGATTGTGTTGCCTGTGATTGAAATACAGAGCCAAACTTGATGATCTTTTCAAGTCCGGCTACATCACCGGGAGCCTGGTAAAAATATTGTGCTCTGGTAATATCTTTGAAACAATCGAAAGCTCCGCTGTAGGCAAGACTTTCCAATGATTTTTTATTTACCGAACGTTGGTTGACACGTTTAGCAAGATCAAAAATAGAAGTGAAGTGTCCACCTTTATTTCTTTCTTCAATGATATCATCAATGGCTTTTTCTCCTACACCTTTTAAACCGCTGAAACCAAAACGTATCTCACCTTTTTTATTTACAGCAAAACCATTGTGGCTTTCATTGATATCAGGGCCAAGAACTGTAAGCCCCATACGTTTACATTCTTCCATGAAGAAAGTTATCTTTTCAATACCGCCGGCATGATTCAATACAGCGGCCATGTATTCGCTAGGATAGTGAGCTTTTATATAGGCTGTCTGATAAGCAACAAATGCATAACAGGTAGAGTGGGATTTATTGAATGCGTATTGGGCAAATGCTTCCCAGTCTGTCCAGATCTTTTCAAGTTTATCTTTCGGGTGTCCTTTAGCGGTAGCTCCATCAACAAACTGTACTTTCATTTTATCCAGTACAGCTTTTTGTTTTTTACCCATTGCTTTACGCAAAACATCGGCATCACCTTTACTGAAGCCTGCAAGCTTTTGAGAAAGCAACATCACCTGTTCCTGGTATACCGTAATACCATTGGTTTCCTTAAGATGTTCCTCCATATCAGGAAGGTCATACACAACTTCTTTCTTGCCATGCTTACGGTCAATGTATTCAGGAATGTATGCAATAGGACCCGGACGGTACAAGGCGTTCATCGCAATGAGATCGGCAAATTTATCGGGCTTAAGTTCCCGTAAATATTTTTGCATACCAGGACTTTCAAACTGGAATGTCGCATTGGTGTCGCCACGTTGATACAATGCGTATGTCTTTTCATCATCCAACGGAATATCATCTATTGCAATTTCAACGCCGTGGTTTTGTTTGATGAGAGATAAGCCAGTTTTTAAAATGCTCAATGTTCTTAAACCTAAAAAGTCCATTTTAATAACGCCGGCTTCTTCAATAGAATTTCCTTCTATCTGCGTCATCCACAATTCAGATTCTTTTGAAGTAGCTACCGGTAATAATTCAGTAAGATCTTTCGGCGCAATGATAATGGCAGAAGCATGGATACCAGTATTTCTTACAGAACCTTCCAATATTTCTGCTTCGTGTAATATTTTACTGTTAAGATCTGTACCTGCATAGAGCTCACGTAATCTTTTTACATTCTCTACATCTTCACCCTGTAGCTGTTCTTTTTCTTCTAAAGATTTTTCTCCGTTCTTTGATTCTTTGGCGGTAAATGGTGCATGCAATAATCTTTTTAAATTGATACCCGGACGTTCAGGGACAAGCTTAGACAATGCTCGGCTTTCTGCAATGGGAAGATCCATAACCCTTGCCACATCGGCAATGCTTGATTTAGCAGCCATAGTACCATAGGTAATGATCTGGGCTACCTGGTTCTTACCGTATTTCTGTACTACATAATCAATTACTTTCTGACGGCCTTCGTCATCGAAGTCCGTATCAATATCGGGCATGCTCTTACGTTCCGGATTAAGGAACCTTTCGAAAAGTAGGTTGTACTTAATAGGATCAATATTAGTGATGCCGATGCAATAAGCCACTGCACTTCCTGCCGCTGATCCACGGCCGGGGCCGATGAAGACACCAATGTCTCGGCCATGCCTGATGAAATCACTTACAATTAAAAAGTAACCGGCAAAACCCATTTTGCGGATAATGCCTAATTCAAATTGTAACCGTTCTTCACTTTCAGGGGTTAGTATTTTATATCGTTCTTTTGCACCACTCCAGGTCAAATG
The DNA here is from genome assembly GCA_040387955.1 of Bacteroidota bacterium. Taxonomy (GTDB): domain Bacteria; phylum Bacteroidota; class Bacteroidia; order Chitinophagales; family Chitinophagaceae; genus Ferruginibacter. Next base: position 29,044 of record JAZKCS010000006.1, read on the forward strand.
TTCCAGGTAATCATCCTGAGATTTGAAATTAGATGGAACTTCAAAAAATGGTAATAGTATTTCTTTCTTAAGATCTAGCAGATCGATCTTAGAAACAATTTCATTCGTATTATCTATTGCATCAGGAATGTCTTCAAATACTTTAGACATTTCTTCTGTGGTCTTTAAATAAAACTGATCGTTCGGAAAAGCAAAGCGTTTGCCTTTTGACAATACATCATCATCTGTAAACTCACGTAGGGCAGGAGTGGCCTGCTTTTCACCGGTATTGATACACAACAAAATATCATGAGCATTAAAATCTTTCTGATCTACATAGTGACTATCATTACTTGCAATAACCTTTACATTGTATTTTTTTGCAAATTTTAAAAGTATCTCATTTACTTTATCTTGCTCGGCCATTCCATGGCGTTGTAACTCTACATAATAATCTTCCTGGAAAATATTCAACCACCATTTAAATTCGTTTTCTCCTTCTTCTTCACCTTTTCTTAAAATTGTTTGAGGTACCAATGCTCCAAGACAGCAGGTTGTTGCGATCAACCCTTCATGGTATTTATGAATGAGCGTTTTATCAATACGTGGATATTTACTGTACATCCCTTCGATGTAACCAAGCGAAGTAAGTTTTACTAAATTTTTATAACCCGTTTCGTTCTTTGCCAATAAGATCTGGTGATGCCTCGGATCTTTTTCTTCTTTGCTGAATTTATTTCTTGTCCTATCGGTAGTAATATAAAATTCACAGCCTACAATTGGCTTTACTTTTAAAGTGCCATCATCATTTTTATGATTGTATGCTTCCTTTACAAATTCAAAGGCGCCGAACATATTTCCGTGGTCACTAATGGCCAGTGCAGGCATGCCATCGGCGATGGCTTTTTTATACAAACCTTTTATGGAAGCGGCTCCATCTAATAAAGAAAACTGGGTGTGAACGTGTAAGTGTGAAAATTTCATAATGTCCTACTGCAAATATCGTTTACAAAATACTGAATCAATAATTGGGTTTTCCACAGTTTTAAAGCTTTAAATATCAATCTGTTAGCATTATTAACTTGACATTACGGAAAATGGAGTTTACCTTTGCCCCGGAATTGAAACCAATTACTGTTCATCTGTTTGTATTTCAAGACTTTAAGCCAGGATTAAAAGAAAGATCAAAAAAATTAACATCAATAGCAGAATAAAAGACCACCAGATTGAGTTATACTTACGTAAACCTAATGACGTATGAAAAACTTCATTTTTATTATCATAGCAGGAGTGTGCCTGAGTGCTTTTAGCCCGGTAAAAGCACAAACAAATATTAACCTTGAGAAGGTTAACCAAAAACCGACCAATAATTATTCTCTGAAATTTATTGACGGTATAGAATTTAAGCCCGGAGCTTCAACAGTACAAATAGTTGAACCTAAAGAAAAAGCAGTTGAAACTGTAAAAGTGGTTTCAGAACCCGCCGCTAAAGAAATAGTTACTTCCTCAAATTTAATTGAACAAGCAGCTCCATGGCAATTTAAATATGCAATGATGACTGATAGAGATGTTGAATCTCTTACTAATACCAAATTATATTCTTTTATAGACGAGTGGTGGGCTACACGTTATCAATACGGCGGAAGCACAAAAAGTGGTATTGATTGCAGTGCATTCACTGGAACTTTATTTAAGGATGTATACATCCAAAATTTACCACGTACTGCAAAAGAACAATATGCTGCATGTTATAAAGTATTCAGCAAAGATGACCTTGTTGAAGGTGATCTTGTGTTCTTTAATACTAGAGGCGGTGTAAGCCATGTAGGCGTTTATTTAGGTAATCATTATTTTGTTCATAGCGGCGTTAGTGATGGTGTTACTATCAGTAGTCTTGATGATAAATATTATAGCGCAAGATTTATTTGCGGAGGCAAATTGAAAACAATGGTTGATCAGGAAGATGCTGTAAAATAAAAAATTAATAAAAACTATTTCAGGGAGATCATTGATCTCCTTTTTTTATGCCCATTCTTTTTTTAGCTGTTTCAAAAACCGGGATGATATCGGCAGATAATTTTAAACTGATCACGCCTGCTGCATATAGCAAAACAAAACTGCAGCTTCTTAAAAGGATCCACATAAACCCTTGGTATTTATCAAAGCATAAAAAACAGATATAGTAAGAAATTAGTCCAAGAAAAATCGCATACAAAGTTTCTTTATTAAAAGGCTGGAGATTAAATTTTTTCTTTAAGAACCAGAAACGAATTGCATTGTAAATTGTAAAGGAGATAAGGTTTGCAATGGCAGGGCCAATGATCCCAAAATAATATTTGGTAAGAATATAATCTAAGGGAAGCGTTATAGCTATTAAGATAAGGCCTGTTAGAAAATCAAATTTCCAATAAGAAGATGTCCCGAGGATCTGTGCGCTTACTCCCGTGCCCATATCTATGATACGCATGATGCCAATGAAAAAGAATACCCATTTTGCATCGAGATAACCTTTCTGTAAATGAAAAGTATAAACGCCATCAGAAAAATTCAACCACAGCAAAGCAAAAATGCCAATGGCAAAAACCAATTGGTTGATAGAAGACCGATGATAAATTCTTTGAATCCTTGGCATGTCTTTATCCTTCCAAGCTTGCGATAGAGCTCCCATTGAAGATGATATCACTCCACGTTGAGGCGCTTGTACAAGACTTGCAATATTTTGCGCTAAAGTAAATACTGCTACGGCAGCCAATCCTTCGGGTAAAACAGAAGCTATTAAAAAAGAATCAAAAACATTTGAAATGGTGTATACCATGCTGCCCCCAAAAACAAACATCACCAATGTCAATATTTTTTTTAAAAATTTTTTACTGACAATGCTCGGTACAAAGTTTAAATGCAATTGTTTTTTTGCAATAAGATAAACGATCAACATAATTGTGATCGCCAGGTAAGTAAAAGAATATACTTTGATGAATATATCAAATGTTGTAAGAAAGCCCACAACAGTAAGAATGATCAAAATTGTTGTCAATAATCTAAAAAAGATCTCTCTGAGAAAATTTGTGACAATGGATTCTTTTACCTGCCATGCATAGGATTCCAATATGCTGAATAATGTAAGCCCTAATCCAAAAGGGAATACCCAATAATAATATTTTACTAATTCAGGAGAGTGACCGCCGAATTTCTGAATGATAAGATCTTTAAAACAAAATCCACCAAGCGCAACAAAACAAAAACCGATCAATGAAACAAGTAATGCCCATGTAAGCATATCGTTTCTTTTCGCAGTTAAGTTGTCTTTGTAGTAAGGGTAAAATTTACCGATAAATGCTGTCATCCCAAAGCCGGCAAAAGTTGACATCAGGCTTGCAATAGCCATGAATATTGCGGTAAGACCATATTGTTCTTTAGTAAATCCACCTTCACGTGCAAATAAGTAAGTATTCACAAAGCCCAACGCAAAGCCTATATACACCAGGATGGAGGAGATAATACTTTGCTTTCTTATTTGCGACATAGGCTAGTTTGCTGCTAAATTAATCTACCTTTTTTGTATTGATGTAGAAATTTTGATCCACAGCAAAGTTAATATCACCTTCGGGATATACAGATAATGTTTTCCATGCTTCGGTTGGTTTGATCCACCGGCTGCCTTTAAAATTAATCTTAAGTGGCATGTCGAATCCTTTGACGCAATTTGTCCAGCGGTATTGCAAAGTATGACCGTTGAGTTTATATTCTAAAACAGGGATCTCTGTGTTTCTTAAATATTGATCAAACACTTTGCTGAAATTTATTTTTGCTTGTGCTGAAATGTAATTTTCAATTTGTTTAGTAGTTACTGTTTTATGATAAAAAATTTGGTTCAATCCCGTTAATATTTCTCTGAATTTTTTATCATTATTTATTATCTGGCGAATGGCATGGATCATGTTGGCGCCTTTATAATACATATCTGTAGTTTCTGATTCTTTGTTTACGCCATAATCAGCAATTATTGGATTTTTGTTCTCTATATTTTTTCTTAAACCTTGTACATATGCATTAGCAGCTTCTTTGCCATAATAATATTCTGTAAATAAAGTCTCACTATAATTTGTAAAACTTTCATGCACCCACATATCTGCAATATCTTTTGTGGTAATATTATTGCCAAACCATTCGTGGCCGCTTTCATGTACGATAATAAAATCCCATTTCATTCCCCAGCCGCTGCCACTAAGATCAGAGCCATGATAACCCTTTAGATAGCCATTGCCGTAAGCAATACCGCTCTGGTGTTCCATTCCAAGATGTGGAGCTTCGACCAATTTGTAACCATCTTCATAAAAAGGATAAGGGCCAAACCAATACTCAAATGCTTTTATCATTTTTTTTGCATCTGCAAAATGTATTTTAGCTTTTTCAAGATTATGATCCAATACCCAATAATCCATATTCACATTTCCTTTTAGGCCTTTGTATATTTCATTGAAGTGAACATACTTACCAATGTAAAAAGAAAGGTTATAATTATTGATCGGATTTTTTACTTCCCATGTTGTAGTTGTTATTCCTTCACGACTTATTTTACTTTTAAGCTTACCATTTGAAATAACAGACAATGAATCGTTCAATGTAGTAGTGAATGAAGCGCCATTGTCAGGTTCATCGCCTTGATAATCTTTACAAGGATACCATACACTGGCTCCTAAACCCTGACAGGCAACACTTATCCAAGGGTTATTTTTTTTATCTCTTTTCCAAATTAGGCCGCCATCCCATGGTGGTTTTACAGCGATAATAGGTTTTCCGTGATAGTAAACGGTTAGAACTCTGTAACCTTGTAATTTATTATATGTGTCAGTAATACCAGGTATCGTTAAAAAATAAGCATTACCATCTTTAACGATATTGGTTACTCTTCTCCTCGATTGTGGTATTGAAAAAAATATACTATCAATGATTAATGGTTCTTGCAAGTCAATCTGAATTTTCTTTCCTTCTTTTAGGATCTTATATACTATTCTATTTTCACCGCTTATTGTACTATCCGCCAAATTGAATTTGACATTTACATCGTATCTAGTCACATCCCACCAATCCCTTCCCGATCCATTTGTGCCACGTAAAGTATCCGCATGAGTATATTGAGCAAACGAAAAATGAAAAGTGAAAAACGAAAAATTAAAAACGAGCAATACTCTTACCAAATGTTTCATTACAGTTTGTTTATTATATGCTAATTTAGTTTTCTTTTATCGTATATATGAACCATTCAGATAATAATATTATAATAAGGAATACTCTAAAACTTTCTTTTTCCTTATTTCTTATTCCTTATTTCTTATTTCTAACCTCTTGTAAAAACCACCAGCATACTGATAAAAAAATATTTCATTACAATGAGCAATCAGGCATAGCTTCACTAGATCCTGCATTTGCAAAAAATCAAGCCATAGTCTGGCCAGTTCATCAATTGTACAATACATTGCTGGATCTTGACAGTAATATGGAATTAATTCCATCGCTGGCAAAAAGCTGGGAGATAAGCGAAGACAATCTTTCTGTTATTTTTCATTTACGTAACGATGTATATTTTCATGATGATCCTTGTTTTACTAATGGAAAGGGTAGACTGTTTAATGCTAATGATGTGGTATATAGTTTTAACCGCATAGTTGATAAAGCTGTCGCAAGTCCGGGTGCATGGATATTCAACAATCGTATTGATACAGTAAATGCTTTTACCGCCTTAAACGATTCTACTTTTCAATTAAAATTAGCATCACCTTTTTATCCGATTTTGGGCATTTTGAGTATGCAGTATTGTTCTGTCATTCCAAAAGAAGCTGTTGAAAAATATGGAAATGATTTTCGCCGACATCCGGTTGGTACAGGACCATTTCAATTTGTAGCCTGGGAAGAAGGGCAAGCTTTGGTGTTAAAAAAGAATACATATTATTTTGAGAAAGATGAAGAAGGGAAACAATTGCCATACCTGGATGGTATCAAGGTTTCTTTCTTCGATAATAAGGCTACAGAGTTCTTAGAATTTCAACAAAAACATCTTGATTTTATAAACGATATCGATCCTTCATTTAAGGATGAAGTGTTGACCAAAAGTGGGAATTTGAAAAAGGAGTGGGACGGTAAATTAATACTTAATAAGCATGCATATCTGAATACAGAATATTTAGGGATATTGGTAGATAGTACAAATCCATTGGTTAAGAATTCTCCATTAGCTATACAAAAAATAAGACAAGCAATTAATTATGGGATAGATAAAAAGAAGATGATATTGTACCTGCGAAATTCAATAGGAACTGCAGCAGAAAATGGCTTTGTTCCGACGGGCTTACCTTCTTTTGATACTTCAGTTGTTGGTTACCGTTATGATGTACAGAAAGCAAAGCAACTATTAGTAGAGGCTGGGTTTAAAGATGGAATAAATTTACCTTCAATAAAATTGCTCACCATACCCATATATGCAGATCTTGGAAGCTATATTGCCAATGAATTGCAACAGATAGGAATTAAGATCCAGGTAGAAACGATACAGAAAAGTCTATTGTTACAACAAACTGCAAAATACCAGGCATTGTTCTTTAGAGGTAGCTGGATTGCAGATTATCCCGATGCTGAAAATTACCTGAGTCTTTTTTATAGTAAGAATCCTGCGCCACCTAATTACACAAAGTTCAACAACAAAATGTTTGACGGTCTGTATGAACGATCGGTCGTTGAAAAAAATGATTCTGTACGGTATAAATTATATCAGCAAATGGATAGGATAATAATTGAACATGCGCCTGTAGTTCCTTTGTGGTACGATATGGTGATCCATTTGGTGCAAACCAATATAAAAAATTTCAGACCTAATAGTGTGAATTTGTTGGAACTAAAAAAAGTATTAAAAGAATAAAGAGAATTAATGTTTGATCTTTTCTTTAAACATTTTTTCAAATTTTTCAACCTTTGGCCTTACCACAAATTGACAATACGTATTATCTCCATTCTGGTTGAAATAATTTTGATGATAATCTTCTGCAGGATAAAAAATTGTAAATTTTTCCAGTGTAGTAACTATGGGGTTGCTAAAAGTATGATTAGCTGTTAACTGTGCAACGTACTGCTCTGTTTTTTGTTTCTGTTCTTCATCATGATAAAATACTACACTGCGGTATTGTGTTCCAACATCATTACCTTGACGATTCAATGTTGTAGGATCGTGGGTTTTCCAGAAGACCTCTAGTAATTCTTCAAAGCTTATAATAGATGGATCATACTCAATTTGCAAACATTCAGCATGGCCGGTTGTTCCTGCACATACTTGTTTGTATGTAGGATTCTCTATATTACCACCGCTATATCCGCTGGTAACTTTTATAACACCGTTCAATTGTTGGAAAACAGCTTCAGTACACCAAAAACATCCATTACCTAATGTGGCAACTGCTAAATTATCCGGCATGTAAATAATCAGTTAAATGATTGATGGTTTCTTCCTGCGATAGAATTGTTTCTTTTACAAGATCATTGATTGATAAAATTCCTAACACTTTATCATTTTCAAAAACCGGGAGATAGCGAATATTTCTTTCAGACATTAATTGCATACAATGATCAATTTTATCCTGCTGTGTAACAATAGGAAAATCTGTTCCCATAATTTCCGAAACGGCTGTAGTGCTGGAATTTTTATGCTCCAATACAACTTTACGGGCATAATGCCTTTCAGTAACTATTCCTTTGTATTCATCACCAGATAACACTATCACAGCCCCAATATTTCTATCAGCCATTATTTTCAAGGCATCATATACAGTGGTATCAGGAGTAACTGAAATTAAACTTATACCTTTTCTTGATAGTACATCCGCTACTTTTTTATTCATAATGCTACCGTTTAGTTATTTGTAAAATACAACTTTTAGCTAAAAAAGCAAGAAACAAGGGGCACAAATAACCAAATGTGAAAAAAAACGCTTGTTTTTTGTTTGTTTTTTGGAATTAAATCTTCCGCTCCGTACTTTTGCCGCGGAGAGATGGCAGAGTGGTCGATTGCGACGGTCTTGAAAACCGTTGACTGTTACAGGTCCGGGGGTTCGAATCCCTCTCTCTCCGCAAAAGCCCCGATTTAATCGGGGCTTTTCTTTTGATTTTCAGCCTAATAAGTTTTTCCTGTTTTTTATAAATTTGATTTATAACACTACTTTTTTTGGGTATTATGAAGTAAATTTGCAACAGTTCTACCTTACTGCAAAACAACCCTACAGCAAAAGCAACTTTTCCATTGGAAACACCGTCTTATGGATACATTTTTTATGTATTCTTTCGTTATTTTGAAATAATAGTTGAATGAAAAAATTTTACCTGGCATTGCTTTTATTATGTTCCTTAGGTTGGGGCAATAAAGCATGGGCTTGTCCTCCTACGCCAGGTACGTACTCTATAGGCCCAACCGGATATTATACTACTATTACTGCAGCTATAACAGATCTAAGTTCGTGTACATCAATTACAGGGGCTTATATTTTAGAGCTGCAGGCAGCCTATGTTTCTACAGTAGAACCATCTTTTCCCATAAACATACCTTCATTTACGGGAGTAAATTCAATCAGGACAATTACAATTAGACCGGAATTGGGAGCTGTAAACTTATCTATTACTTCATCAAATGATAATGGAACTGTAAAATTGAACGGTGCTAAATATGTTTATTTTGATGGAAGGCCGGGAGGCGTCGGCACATCAAAACAGTTGACCATTCAGAATACTAATACATTTCTTTATACATCAGCGTCGGGAGCAACCAATATTGGAACAACTGTAACTGTTGGAAGCACTACAGGATTAGCAGTAGGAATGTTAGTTGGTGTTGGACCTGGAGCTGGTTTTTTTGGGCCAAATGTAACGGTTAGTGGTTCTATTACAGGTACTTCCTTCGCTGTTTCGGGAACACCAACTTCTACTTTAGCAGCTGGTAATACTGTCACCGCCGGATGGACACCTTGTGCTGTCATCTTTGTAAATGGGGCTTCAAATAACTCAGTTAAATATTGCAATCTCAAAAGTGCCAATCAAAATATAACAAGCGGCACTGTTTATTTTTCAACAGCAGTGGGAACTGTTGGTAACAATAACAATTGTATTTCTTACAATGATATTTGCGATGCATCTACAGGAACTCCTGTTGTAGGTGTGTATGCTGAAGCATTTTCTACAGCAGGACAATTTAATAGTGGCGATACAATTTCTTATAATAACATATATAATTATTATAAAAGTAATGCAAACTCTGGCGGCTTGCTATTACGTTGTTCTTCAAATTGGGAAGTAACAAATAATAGTTTTTACCAAACAAGTACAAGAAATTTGACGATATCAAATGCACAATCATCTGCAATTAATTTTACAGGAATAGTTATTCCTGGAAGCCTGGTATCATCTACAAATATTGGAAACAATAATTTGATAAAAGATAATTATGTTGGAGGGACTTCACCGAATGCAGGAGGATCAGCATTAACTTATACAGGTGCTGGAGTTTTTATTGGTATTGCAGTTTGGGCAGGAACAACCATCAAAACAACTATTGAAAATAATACGATAAAGAATATTTCATATACAAGTAGTGGAGATGGAGTTGCACCTCGGTGTATTTCAGCGTTTGTCGGCTCTGTTGATTGTATAAATAATACCATCGGCAGCCAATCTTCTAACAGTATCAATTTCCAAATGAATGGCACTACGGCCGCTACTATTGCATCTATGATCAGTATTGGTGTAGGTAGTCCAACTTCAGGAACAATAAATGTGGCTAATAATTCTATTGGAGGAATTGTTATTAATAGTACCTCGTCAAACCCTGGTTTTAGAGGGATCAGTTATCAAGGTTCCGCAAGTGTTTATACAATTAGTAACAATTTAATTAATTCAATATCTACTACCTCAATGTATACAATTAGAGGTATTTATACAGCAGCAACACCAACCACGTCACAATTGATCTCATCAAACATAATTAGTAATTTAACCCAATCTTTAACGGGTACAGGAGAGTTAATAGGGATTTATACAAGTGCCACTATAACATCAAAAATCACTATAAAATCTAATAAGATTTATAATTTATCTTCCGCCAGTTCATATACTACTTTGCCGGCGGTTGTTGGAATCGAATTTTTATCCGCAAGTACAGCGAATGTTATTGAACAAGACACCATCTATGCAATAAGAGCTAATGGTGTAAGTAGCGCAGCTGTAAGTGCAGTAGGTATTCACACAGTATCTGCTTCAGCCGGTGAAATAAAAAGAAATTTGATCTATGATATAACAAATACGAATATTAATGTAGGGGCAGTTATTACCGCTATTCGTCCATTAGGAGGCAGTTGGACTGTGAGCAATAATATGATCAGCCTCTCAAACAGTAGTAATACAAATTCGGTTTTAGTTATCGGTATTTATGATGTGTCAGGTAATTCAGGTACCCGGAATTATCTTTTTAACAGTATTTATATTAGTGGATCAGGACCAAGCGATAGCTATGGAGCGGCTATACAATATAATTGTTCTGCAGCGGGAATAACCACTATAAAAAATAATATACTCGTAGTGACAAGAACTGGTGGCGCTAATCATTTTTATGCAATTGCAAATAAAACGAATAATTTTTCTGGCCTTACTTCAGACAATAATATTTTGAATTGCGCCAATACCGCATCTATCGGTTTATGGGGTCCAGCATTAGGAACAGATAACAAAGATTTTACTAATTGGAAAACTTCAGTTAGTGGCGAAAGCAGTAGTTATACAGCTCAATTCATCCCGTTTGTAAATACTTCAGTAGGAAATTTGCATATTGATACAACTAATGTCACATTAACTAATGGAGGGTATGTTAATATTGTAGAAAGTAAAGGAGTTGTAATTGCTGGTATAACTAAAGATTTTGATGATGAAAATCGGCCCGGCCCTACAGGTTCAACACGAGGAGGCGCAATAGCTCCGGACATAGGTGCTGATGAAGTAGATCTTGCATATTCAGGAGATGATGTATGGAACGGAAGTGTTTCTGATGTATGGACAAACCCTGCTAACTGGAGTACGGGTGTACCAACCTCAGGAACTAATGCAATAATTCCAGTGGTTGGTACAAATTATCCCATTATAACAGGTTCTGTAAATGCTAAAAATGTAATTACTGGAACGGGTACTTTAGTTACGCTAAATAGTACAGGAACTTTGATATTAGCAGGCTCGTACCAAAATAATGGGAACTTGACCAATAATGGTACCATCAATTTTAATGGATCTGCTGCACAGATATTTTCAGGAGTAGGTACTATTACATCAATGAATAATTTGACTGTAAATAATGCAACAGCAGGTTTATCGATCAGTAAACCATTTACACTAACGGGAACGCTTACACCAACTTCGGGATATATTAATTTGAATAATGCCGATGTTACTTTAAGGTCAAATGCATCATCAACAGCAAGAGTAGGAGTTGTTGGAGGGAATTTTACTTATACCGGTACAGGAAAATTTATCATTGAAAGATATATCCCTGCTCACAGAGCATGGCGTTTACTGACCTCGCCAGTTACTTCGGCATCAGGACAAACAATCAATGCTTCATGGCAAGAAGGAGCAACCCCAAAATGGCCTATGGGAGCAGAACTTACAACTTCTATATATAATCCTAATACCGGATATGGTACACATATAAGTGGAGGCATTGCTGGCAATGGTTTTGATCAAAGTACTACCAATAATCCGTCCATGAAATTTTATAACGGAACTTCATGGTCAAATGTTACGAGTTCTTTATACTCTACAAAAGTTACAGATCTGCCCGGCTATATGTTATTTGTAAGAGGATCAAGAGGGCTGGATCTTTCGCAAGGGACTACGCTTGTTGCTGATAATACAACCTTACGTTCTTCCGGACAATTAAAAACCGGGACAATTTTTCAAGGAACATCCGGAAAAACAATTGTTGGAAATCCTTATGCATCGGCTATCGATTTTCACCAGGTGTCTTTAACAAGTGGTTTTGGTGCAGATACATATTATTTGTGGGATCCTGCATTGACAGGTTATAATAGTGTAGGGGCATGGGTAACATTTTCTCATAATGGGACTAATTATGACAGAACAGTTAGTGGCACAATGCCATTAAATAATTATACAGGTGCTATTTCTGCCAATGGTGTAATAGAATCCGGAGCAGCATTTCTTATTAATTTTACAGGGACGTTACAGTTTGACGAAAGTGCAAAAACTACCGGGGTAAATAATGCTATGTTCAGACCAGCCCAAACAAGGGTTAATCTTCTTGCTAAAAATACAGACGGATCCACCTCTATAAATGATGGAATACTGGTTACTTACGGAGATGAATACTCGAATGCAGTAGACGAAAGAGATGCTCCAAAAATTGCAAATTTTAATGAAAGCTTTTCATCAAGAAGAGATGGTAAATTATTGGCAATTGAAAGAAGAAAAACCATTGCAGAAACGGATACTATCTTTTTTAACATGACCAGTGTGCAATTCAAAAATTATATTTTTGAAATTAAAACCGATAGCCTGGAAAGAAATAATCTTGCTGCCTTTCTGGAGGATAATTATCTAAAAACCGTAACACCAGTAAGTTTAAAGGATACTGTGCGTATTCAATTTGCTTTTAATTCAACTCCTGCTTCTTACAACATTGAAAGATTTAAACTTGTATTCAAACCCTCGGTAAAATTTACGGAAGTTTCTGCAACACTTAATGATAAAGACATCTTGTTAAAGTGGTCAGTTGAAAAAGAATTTAACCTGCAAAATTATATTGTCGAAAGATCAGAAGATAGTCTGCATTTTGTGGCAACTGGAGATACGGTCAATGCCGAAAATATAGATTCAGCGATAACTTATAGTGTCCCTGATCTGAATATTAAATCCGGTAAAATTTATTATTACCGAATCAAAAGTATGAGCAAAGCAGGAGTGGTGGCATACTCAAATGTTGTGAGTGTTGTGGTCATAAAAAATGCCCCTTCAATTTTTGTATTTCCCAATCCTGTTCGTAACAATAAAATTGGAATACAATTCAATAATAACGTCTTCGGTACTTATTTTGCTAGCCTAACAAATATTAAGGGTACAATTATTACTTCTAGGTCTATCCTGCATACTCAAAATGGTACTGAATATATAGAGCCACCCAAAAAACTTTCACCTGGTATGTACTTATTAACAGTAATTAGTCCTGATGGTCTTCAAACTACTATTAGAGTAGTTATCGTTTAATTTATCCTCTGCAAAATGTACTCTCTTTTACTTGCAACCTTTTTAGGCTTGTAGCCGTCTTCCAATAATAACCTTTCTTATGGGAGCCATAAAAAAAAATTTATGGAAAATCTCAATTTGACTGCAAATATTCGTATCTGTAATTATATGCATCACATCTTTATCTGGCCTCATGGGTTTGCTGTAGGCTAATCTTCTTTCATAAGATCATTATAAAAATGATCTCCACATTAAACCTTCATCATTTTTAAAATCAACAACTCAATTTATTGAGGATGTAATAATTGCTGTCATATGCCAACAGACATCTAAAAAAATTATATGAAGAAAATTTACTTTTTACTATTTACATTTTTTGTTGTTTTAAGTGGTGCAGCACAAACTAATATTATTCCTATTAGAGATGCAGTAGCAGGTTTCGGTACATGGACAGATGCGTCTCTTGGTAGTTCAACTACTTATTTACAGTTAACTGCTTCCGCCGGAGCTTCCAGTTCAATTACACCTACAATGGATCTTACACCTTACCCTACTGTTACATTGGACTTTGCTGCAAGAACATTCGGAGGAATTAACGCTACTAAAAACCTTGTTACTATTTCTATATCTACGGATGGCGTTACGTGGAGTTCATTAACTAGTAGATTGCCAACATCAAGTACTTTAACAGCGGTAACGCAGATAAATCTTTCAGCTTATAATACTTATAGTACAGTAAGGCTCAAGTTTGAAGCTTTAGCATCTGATGGAACTATAGGAGCAGGTGTAGATGATTTAGATATAAAAGGAACTTGTATATCACCTACTACTCAGGCTACTTTTACAAGTATTACAGGGGTTTTGTCAACAAGTATGACAGTTGATTTTAGTGCAGGTAGTGGTGGAGGTAGGATACTAGCCATCAGTACAAGTCCAATAACCAGTACTCCAGGGAGCAATTATACCGGAGCGACAAATAATTATTCTACTACCACTAAAGCTTTATCTGGTGGTGAAAAAGTTGTTTACTCAGGCACCGGCACAACTTCTGTAAATGTTACCGGACTTTCAGCTAATACTTTGTATTATGTAAAAGTATTTGAACATTCTGCATCTTATTGTTATAATACCACCACTGCAGGCGGAAGTGCTACAACTTTATGTAACACACCAACTACTGTGGCTTCCTTACCTGTTATTTCTTCAATAACTGGAACAGGTGCTACTATAACCTGGACCAACGGAAGTGGAAGTAATCGCCTTGTTTTATTAAATGCATCAAGTGCACCAACAGGAATCCCTGCTAATGGAAGTACTTATACAGCTAACCCTTCTTATACACTTGCAACAGTTATTCCTACAGGTACGGGTAAAGTTCTTTATAACAGCACAGCTAATACATTTGCCGCAACAGGTTTAACATCTAACACAACATATTACGGTGCTATTTATGAATTCAACAATACATCAAAATGTTACATGAATACTGGTGTAACTTTTAATTTTAATACTTTATCAAATAAGTCAGATATTATTTCTGCAGCTGGAGAAAGTTCATGTATCTCTTCTTTACTGAATAATATTATTGCAACTTCATCAGAAGGAACAGAAGTATGGCAATTTACATTACGTGATGGTGGATCAACATTAGCAGATGTAGATGGCTTACCTACCATAATCAATTCTTTAGTTATAACACAGGGTACAAGTAATACAGTGAACAACTGGACAGATATACAAAGTGCAGCTTTATTTGATGGCGCTACATTCGTATCAAGTGCTACGATTTCAAGTACATCACTTACGTTTAGTGGATTAACATATAACATACCTGATAATACCAGTAAAACTTTAAGTTTAAGAATTACTTTAAAAGCTGTTGTATCTTCTCCAGCAACGATTGATAATAGGATTTTTAGATTCTCTATTACAGTAGCAAATATTACTGTAGCTCCTTCAGGTTCTTCAGGTAAAGATGCCAGTGCTTCTGTGGCGACTACTGATGTTACAAAAAACAAAGTATGTGTTGTGGCAACCAAATTAGTTTTTACACAGCAGCCAAGCAATACAGTACAAACCATTTCTATGAGTCCTGACGTAAAAGTTACGGCTTATGATGCTAATAATAATATTGATCTAGGATTTACAGGCATAGTGACAATAACGTCTACGGGTACTGTATTATCAGGTACTACTTCTGTAACTGCAATTGCTGGAGTAGCAACTTATGCAAGTTTAAAACATTCAAATATCAGTACAGGTAGTACACTAACGGCAACAAGTGGGGCATTAAGTATTGTTTCTAATACATTCAATATTACCGCTGATAATTTATCAAGTACTTTTTTGCCGGGTGATTTTGCCATTGTAGGAATTAATACAGGATGGACTAATTATCCTGTTTACCCGGCAGCTATTCCTCCTAACCCCACTACTAATAATTCTTCCGCAGATGAAATATCATTTGTAATATTTAAAGATATGATAGCGGGAACTTCGTTTCATATGACTGATAATGGTTATGAAAGAAATGCGGCAGGTAAATTTGGAGGTAGTGAAGGTATTATTACTATTACGAGAAAGGCAGGTGCACCAACATTGCCAGCTGGATCAATTGTAACTTTAAGAGGTATTGGAGGAACAGGTAGCTTAAGTGATAATAGAGTTATCGAAGTGAGAGTATGTGGGGCTGTTGATGCCACCAATTGGACAATTAATTTGAACACTGCAACAGTAACTTCATCAATCACAAGTTTTGATTTGAATAGTACGGATCAACTATGGTTCATGCAAGGAGGAGCATGGACAACCACCGCATCACCAGTGGGAAGTCCTACTCAAACAGATTACACAACCTATACCGGCGGCAACGTTTTATTTGGATGGAGCGGTACAGATTGGAAAAAAAATGTTGGAACAGTAGCTCCAATTTGGGCTTGTACAACAGGAAGTGGTTGTACTCCAAACGGCAACCAAGGTTCTACAGTTTATCCTAATATGAACTGTTTTTCAAATACTTTAGGGGGCACTTCAGGTATAAGTAAAGTGAAATATACTGGGGCTGGTCTTGCAAGTAATTTTACAACAACAACCAAATTAGGATGGATAGCACGTATTAGTAATCCGGCTAATTGGTCATTTTATGTAGGAACAGGATCAGATGCAGCTGTACTTAATTACAATTCTAACGGTTTGTATCAGGCTGCTACTAGTCCAAACACAGATTATGGAGGATACAATGGTAGCCCGGTTTGTTCTTTTAGTGTGAGTGCTGCAACTGAAGTAGAAGGTATGTGGACAGGGGCAAAAAGTACTGACTGGTTTGATTGTAATAATTGGGATACCAAAACAGTACCAGATCCTACAATAAGTGTAACTATACCAAGTGCAGCAATCAGAGCTTCTTTGGTTGATAACAACTCTGCTTTTGCTTATCTAGCCAGTAATAAAGCAGATTGTCTTGACCTTACTATAGATGGAAAAACACTAAGCACGGGCGCAAGTGATGATATTATAAATATAAATGGAAACTTTACCCTTAAAACAAGTGGGGGTGCTTTGAATATGACAAATGGAGGTATTGTCAATATACAAAATGGTATTTGGTCACACATATTGCCTGCAACATTTACAAGTGGTGCTGGTACGGTTGCATTTAATTCTTCAAACACTCAAACAATTCCTGCGGAAAGTTTTAATAATCTTACCTCAACATCAACAGGAGAACGAATACTTACAAACAGCGGATTCATAGGAATAAAAGGGGCATTTACTCAAGGCACAAATATTTATACAGTGACGGGAAGTACTGTAGACTTTAACGGAAGCGCTGCACAAAATATTCCGGGTTTAATTACAATAAATTCTTCTCCTTACACCAATCAATACAATATATTAAAAACATCTAATGCAGGTACAAAAACAACTACAGGTGATTTTACAATATTAGATAATATAGATATTGGAACGGGTACAACTCTGGCCACAGCAAATGAAATAACTATAAAATCAGATGCTATAAAAACTGCAAGGGTTGCGCCTGTAGGTGGTACACTAACGTACAGTGGTAGCGGTAAATTTAATATTGAAAGATACCTCCCAATGCAAACTCCTTATTCCGGTAGAAGATGGCGGCTGTTGGGGGTGCCATTAAGTGCCGTAAGTGCGCCAACTGTTTTAGCATCATGGCAAGAAGGTGCTACTGTCACTTCTTCAACAATTGATATAACAAGTTTGACAAACCCAAATCCAGGTTATGGAACACATATTACGAATGGGGTAGGTAACTCTAATAATGGTAATGGATTTGATGCAGGATCTACGGTAAGCCCTTCTATATATAAAATACAACCAGGTACTGCTGTATGGACACAGCTTACTACAACAGGTGATGCTATAACTAACTATGATGCATACATGTTATTTGCAAGAGGTAATAGAAGTATTGTTGTTTCTTCTCCATATATTAATACTACAGGCAGTACTAATTTAAGAATGAAAGGAAGGATAAATGTTGGAAACATAACAAAGAATATAGTAACAGGCAAACAAGCAATAAGTAATCCTTATGCATCAGCGATTAGCATGAAAAATGTTACTTACTTAGGTACTCCCATGGCTACTACAGGAAAGACTTATTATGTATGGGATCCTAAGTTATTGGGAAGTAAAAATGTAGGAAGTTGGGTTACCTTTAGTGGAAGTGGTGGTACAACATTTACAAGTGTACCCAAACCTGCAGATTCTGCTTACATGAGTGTATATGATAATGTTAATGGGACTGTAGAATCCGGCGGGGCTATCTTCCTCGATAACATATCTGGCGCTGCAACAACAATGATATTTCATGAATCAGATAAATCAACAACAAGCAGTATACAAGGTGTGGCAAGCAGACCTGCCAGAGCCAATAGGCCAATGGAAACAGTTTCATCATTCTATACCAATCTTGCATTTGTAAATGACAATGGAGATCCTGTTTTAGCAGACGGTGTTGCAACAACTTATCATAGTGATTTTAATAATATAGTAGATGATCAGGATGCCCCGAAATTGCTAACCTTTCTTACAAGAGAAAAAATAAGTTTGTTAAGGAACGATAGCATACTGGCAATTGAAAGAAGGAACACTATTACTGTAGATGATACCATCTTTCTTCAAATGAATAGACTCGATTATAATTATAATTACCAACTTCAGTTCATTGGAGAGAATTTTGCCCCAGAACTTACTGCATTTTTAATTGACAAGTTTTTAAATACGGAAACAACTATTTCTACAGAAGGACTTACACGACATAATTTTTCAACTAACGGGACTGAAGCCAGTATTAATGTTGATCGCTTTAAAGTGGTGTTTAAAAAATTAGATCCAGTACCAGTAACATTTATTTCTATTACTGCTACATTAAACAATGCGGCAGCAACGGTTACCTGGAAAATGGCAAATGAAATGAATATCAAATATTACGATGTAGAAAAATCTGTTGATGGTATTCATTTTACAAAAATCGCTATGGTGAATGCCGTAGGAAGTATAAACTATAATTTTGTTGATGAAAATGCCATTGCTGAGATTAATTATTATCGGCTTGTAAGTGTTTCTACCAGGGAAATGAGAACTTATAGCAATATTGTGAAGGTTAAAAGGATGAATAACAATGCATCTATAACGCTCTATTCAAATCCTTTAAAAGAAGATGGAGTATTGGCCTTACAATTGGCGAACATGCCCATAGGGAAGTATACCTTTAACTTGTATAATAATTGGGGACAGTTATACTTTAAAAAAGATAATAGTGTTGCAGATAGCATTGGTACAACTGTTATTAATCTAGGCACTCTTTCTACAAAAGGAGTATATCATCTAAAAATAATAAAACCTGATAGATCAATTAAGACAATTAAAGTAATATTTTAATAAACAAGTTGGCTGTGTAATAGAGCTAGACTTTCTTTGACAAAATATTGGTTTTGTATGCAAAACTAAAAACTTTTAACACCGTTTATTGTTTAAGTAAAGGATGTTTTTAAATCTAATTTTTCTACATAAAATGTAGCTCCAATTCTATTTTTCTACAATATATTTATTTTTATACCCATAAATTAACTATTTCTTAATAAACGGGCATCCTTTTTGCCTATTAAGTCGTAAATTGCAATAACGCATTATCCAATAGTTATGAACATGCCAAAAGAGAAGGCAACTTTTCTTAATAGTCTGTAATCATCTATCGACTGCCTGCCTGTGAGTAAACTAAACCTTATTTTTTTATGAAGAAAGTATACTTTCTAATAGCGGTATTATTTCTTTTATTGGTAAATAATGCTTTCAGTCAAACATTATATTGGCGGGTAGATGGTACCAGTGCTACATTAACCTCATCTAATTGGTCGACGACAGGTGCAGCGCCTTATACCTCAGCGTGGGTTAATAGTTCTAATATAATTTTTTCTGCAAATAGTGCTATTACAAATGTTACTAATATTCCTGTCGGGAACGTAACAATTTCAGGGTCATCAACAGTTACATTAACAGCCGCAGGTACTTATAGCACAGGCGGTGCTGTGAGAACATTCGATATTGGAACAGGTTCTACTCTTGCCTGGAATGGTCAAAATGTTTCAACCACCGCAGGAACTGGATTTATTAAGAATGGTGATGGAACATGGAATATTGGTGCCCAAGGAAATACTTATACAGGAGGGGTTACTATTAATGCCGGAACTGTTATAGTTGGTGGTGCTAATGCTTTGGGAAGCGGAGGGGCTTTGACAATAAACGGAGGTACGCTTGCTCCAAATTCAGGAACAGCAAGAGACTATACAGGTAAATTTGGTGGAGGTATTACATGGGGTGGTAATTTTACATTAGGTATTCCTGCAAATACGGGGCATTTGACTTTTTCTAATGCTACAGCATTAGGAACTGGCGTAAATAGGATACTAACAATAGGAAGTACAAATGCCACTACGACGTATACATTTTCCGGAGTTATTAGTGGCTCTGGTTCCGGGATAGAGGCGAATACAACAAATGCAGGTGTTTTATTATTATCAGGAACGAATACTTATACTGGATCAACTACTGTGTCGGGAGGAATCACAGGAGAATTAAGGTTGAATCCCAGCGCTAATAATAGTTTATCGGGAACTTGTAATTTCAATGGAGGAAGATTATCTACTACAGGAATTGCTGCCAGCAGAACGCTTGCTTTTAGTTCAATTGATATTACTGATAACTCTACTTTATCTTTAGCTGCAGCCACAGCACATACAATTACCTTCACAAATGCCGGAACTTTTACTGCAGGCAAAATATTGACCATTACTGGTTGGACAGGTGCTTCATATTATACAGGAACTACATCCGGAACTAATGGTAAAGTTTTTATAGGTAACTCCGCATCTCTAACTGATGCAGAACTCGATCAGATACGTTTTTATGACGGCACTTCTTATTTTGCAGCCACTCAATTAAATACAGGTCAGATCGTTCCTACTTTATCGTTAGTAATCACAGCACCCGTAACTCAAACTGCTGGTTCACCATTCAGTGTTACTGTTACCACTAAAGACCTTAGCGGTAATATTATCAATATGGTGAATGGTGTTTCAATTGCATTAACTACTAATGGAAATGCAGGAAGCATAGGAGGTACTACTACTGGTTCAATTGCTGCAGGAGCCAGTTCAGTTACTATTTCAGGTGTGGTAATGGCCAGCGCAGGAACATTAGTAACGATTACGGCTACACGATCTTCGGGAACTGATTATCCAAATGCAGGTACAAGCGCAACTTTTACAGTGACCGGAGCGGTTAGTCCTATATTATCAGGAGGTAGTCTTACTGCTTTTGGTTCACAGTGTATCAATAATACTTACGGCCCCAATTCATTTACGCTAAGCGGTTCGGTATTGGATGGTAGCGATGTTACAATAAACACTACCTCTGGCTTTACTTTTTCTACCACTTCTGGTGGCACATATACGTCAAGCCTTGTATTAACTACAGCAGGTACAGATTATACTTATTCTTCGGGAACACTTTCAGGCTGTACAATTTATGTGAAATTTTATCCAACAACTGTTAGCAGTTATTCTAATAATATTCTGATCAGCGGAGGGGGAGCATCTTCAATAAACGTTGCAGCTAGTGGATCCGGTATCAATACCACAGCAACTATAAATACACCAGCTGCTTCAAATTTCACTACTACAACTGCAGATGCAGGAGCAACAATTTCGTCTATTGGTTGCAGTAATGTTACTGAAAGAGGGATATATTGGAGCATAACAAGTGGTTTTACAGCTCCTGCAGGTACTAAAGTTTCAGCATCAGGTACTTTTGGTACTGGTGCTTTTACAGTTCCAGTATCTGGGTTACCCGGAGGTACTATTATTTATTACCAGGCATACGCAACAAATAATGGCGGAACAGTTTATACAACAGAAGCTAGTTTTACAACAGTAAAAAATGAGCCTACCAATCAACCTACTTTATTTGCTTGCGGTACTCCAACTAATACAACAATTCCATTAACATGGACAGATGCATCAGGAGGCATTGCTCCTGATGGATATATTATTAAATGGAGCAGTACTTCATACGCAGCCATTTCTGATCCGGTTGATGGTACTGCTGAAGCTGATGGAGTAGGTGTTAAAAATATTGCACAAGGTGTGCAGGCAGGTTCAGCAACTTCATTAGCTACCGGAACAACCTATTATATTAAAATATGGTCTTACACCAATAACGGAACAAATGTCAATTATAATTTAACGTTACCGCTTCAAACAAGTTGTACCACTACTAATGTAGCTACAATTTGTGGAAGTGAAACTTTTACAAATTCAGCTTTAACTAACACTTATGCTACTGGGAGTTTTACAGGAGATAATGGTGTGACATGGTCATATGTAAATGGAAGAAATGAAAATAATGATCTCAATGGCTCAGGTATAAATGGGAAAGCTTTAATGTTTTCTACATCTACTTCTGCTAAAATAACTTCTAGTAGTGTTTCAAATGGAATTGGAGACTTCTCAGTTACTTTATACAAAGGGTTTACAGGGGCAGGTAATCGGCAAGTAAGTTTATATGTTAACAGCGTTTTAAAGGCTACCTCAACAGGTTTTGATGATCTTTCGCCCCATACTTTTGCAGTGAGTGGTATAAATGTTTCAGGTTCTGTTATTATTGAAATAAGAAATGCTGCATCGGAACAGGTAATCATTGATGATATCAGTTGGACTTGTTATGCAGCATCACCTACGATCACAACATCTTTATCAGGATTAACAGGGTTTAGCTACGAAAGTGGTTCAGGCCCTTCGCCTTCACAATCATTTACAGTAAGTGGCGCTAACTTAACCGGAAATGTAGTTTTAACTCCGCCTACTAATTATGAGATATCAAGTAATAACACCACTTTTACAAGTTCCCCAATTACATTAACACAATCAGGGGGAATTGTTGGAACTACTACAATGTATGTTCGCTTAAAATCAGGTCTTGCTATTAATACATATAATGCAGAAAATATAAATATTTCTTCAACCGGAGCAACTACTAAAACAATAGGATTGAGTGGTGACGTTGTTTCACCTACACCTACAATTATTGTTTCGGTATCTACACTTTCAGGCTTTACTTATGTATATGGAAGTGGACCTTCAGGGGTTCAATCTTTTACGGTGAGTGGTACAACACTTACAAACAATATAGAAGTTAATGCTTCTTCTAATTATGAAATTTCAACAACCAATGCCCCCTTTACTTCGGTTGCTACAATCACACTAACGCAATCAGGCGGTACCGTTAGTGCTACAACTATTTATGTAAGATTGGCTTCAGGATTACTAACGGGAGTTTATAACAGTCAAAGTATTACATGTGTTTCAACAGGCGCAACAACAAAATCTGTAGTATGTTCCGGGAATGTGAGCTCAATTATAAGTACATGTATTACACAAGGATTTAGCGGGGGCATTACAGCTCCGTCAGGATGGACTTTCACAGCAATAGAGGCAGGTAGTACTTATACAACATCAGGTTTTTACGGTGCAGCATCGCCTGCAATACAATTTAATGATGATGATGATCAAATTGAAACTACAAGTTTAACAACGGGCTATTCCGCAAATGCATTATCGTTTTGGTTAAAAGGAAATAGTACTAACTCAGCATCGTCTTTTAAAGTAGAAGGGTATAATGGAACAACATGGGTGATCATTGAAAATATCAGCCCATTGCCAACTTCGGGTACTACTAAACTTTATAATTCTTCATCTACAGTTCCTCTGCCTTCTGGGTTAACCAAATTTAGATTTACTTATACAAAAGGTCTGGGAAATGCAGGCTTTGATGATCTAACTATTGATTGCACTACCGACTGTACTACACCTGTAGTTGTTACTAATGCATCAGCAGTTCCTTCGAGTGCTAAAGCAACAATATCATGGGTATCACCTGTTTGTTATGACAATATATTGGTTGTTGTAACTAACTCTGGAGGTATAACTTTTTCACCTTCCGGTACATCATATTCTGCGAATGCAATGTATGCAGTAAATGATCAGGTAGTTTATTATGGTACAGGTAGTTCCGTAATTGTTACAGGTCTTACAAACAATACAACTTATTATTTTGAAATATTTACAAGAAAAGGAAATGTGTGGAGCGCAGGCGTGGAAGTATCAGTAACTCCTTTGCCATATACAAAGCTATATCCCGGAGATCTTGTTATTGTTGGTTTTGATACTTATGTAAATGGAGGTCAGGATAAATATTCTATTACTAACCTAGTTGATATTGCACCAGGTACACCTTTTATTTTAGCGAATGCTGTCTACGAGACAGGTCAGGCTGCTTACACAAGCAGCGGCAGATGGTATAACGGTAACGGTAATGCGACATACACTGTACCGAGAATTAATATTACTTATAACGGTACTGATACTTTAACTAAAGGAAGTATTATTTGCATAACATTGGCTTCCAATGGTAGTGTAAGTGGGTATCAATTAAATGGGGTATCTACGACTTTATTTTCTGATGATGGTGGCTTGAATGTTCAGATCAGCTCTAGTGTTGCGGATGCTATATGGTTAATGCAAGGAACTTTTACTGATTATTCTGCAGATGCAGTTGGCCTATATTCTACATTTAGCGGTAAAGTATTAGGAGGAATTCAATCCAGGGGAACATTTAAATCGTTCAGTGTATCAGCCGATGCTATATCAACACGTATATCGAGAATACATCCTGATATAATTTGTTTAGGTATTTCTACTGGTGGTACATCAGCAGCTTTTTATGCTCAATATAAATCCACAGCATCACATTCAGGATCACAACATACTATCCTTACACAAATTGCAGATGTTGCTACTAACTGGACAATTGCCGGTACCACAGGAATAACAGGAGATGGAGATAATGTTTCTACCTGCGGAAATACGTTTACTATAACAACCAAATCAGTGCCCGGTAATTGGATAGGAGGATCAAGTTCAGATTGGTTCTATTGTGGAAATTGGGATAATTTTCAAGTGCCTGATACAACAATTGATGTTACTATTTCTAGTACAGCCACCAATATTTCAAATATTGATATAACGGCTAATTCGGCTAATGCAAGTATTTATAATTATAAAGCTTACGCTAATAATTTAACTATAGACAATAATACCTTAACTGTAAAAGGAACTTCTCCTTTGTATGCACATGGAGCACTCACCATTCAAAATGATGGTGAATTAGATATGGCTGATGGAGGTAATATTTATTTAAAAGGTAACTGGCAAAATCTTGAAGGTCTGACCGGCTTTACTGCAGGGACGGGAACAATTACATTTAATGGAAGTTTAGCTCAAATTATAACGACAATTGATAGTAATGAAATATTTAATAATATTATCATTTCTAATTCAGATACTTCCGGAGTTACTTTGAATAGTAATACAAGAATTTCGGGGGGGCTTACAATTACTGAAAATATTTTAGATGCAGATCTAAATACTTTAGATGGTAGTGGCACTTTGACCATGTCTGCTAATACTATATTAAAGCTTAGTAAAAATGAGGTGACCCAGCCTGAGCTGACGGGCACCTATACATTGCCGGGAGGTACAATAATTCTAAATGGTAGTAGTTCGCAAACATTAAGAAATGCTAATTATTATAATGTTACATCAACATCTATCGGAGAAAGAGTATTGTCTACTGCAGGTACAATAGGTATAGCAAATACTTTTACACCAAATTATCCAACCCAATCTTATACAGTAACCGGTAGTAATGTTGATTTTAATGGTGTATCTGCAGCACAAAATATTCCTGCATTTACATTCTACAATGTTGGGTTTAAAAATGGTAATACAAAAACATTGATTGGTAGTGATACAGTGTATAGATCATTAACATTAGGCAATAGTCCTACTGTAAGCGATGGAACCGTATTGGCTTTAGGCAATTACGATATTACGCTACACTCTGATAATGATTTTACTGCGTACATTTCTCGTACTGCAGTACCATTAGCAAATGTTACTTATGGAACCGGACGTTTTAATATAGAAAGGTATCTCCCTATGCAAACTCCTTACTCCGGTAGAAGATGGCGTTTGATGGGTGTGCCTATTCGTAATTTAGATGCTCCTACAATTAAAGCAGCATGGCAGGAAGGTGCTATTCCAACCAGTACAACTACCGATATTACTTCAAGCACAAATCCTCATCCAACCTATGGAACGCATATTACTAATGGCGTAGGTTCAAGTGCCAATGGAAAAGGATTTGATGCAGGCTCTACAGCCAATCCTTCTATCTATAAAATGAATCCGGGAACAGGATTGTGGTCAGTTCCAGATTCAACTAACGGTACTGGAACAGCGATAACAGATTATAACGCATACATGTTATTTGTTAGAGGCGATAGAAGTATACAAGTATCGAGCGCATATATTAATACAACAGGGGGTGCCAATTTACGGATCAAAGGAAAAATAAATGTTGGGGATGTTGCAAGATCTATTGTTGCAAACAGACAATTATTAAGTAACCCTTATCCGTCGGCAATAAGTTTGGCAGGTGCCAATTATGGAGCAAGTACAATTGGTTCAGTTTCCGGCAGAACTTATTATCTATGGGATCCTAAATTATTGGGCAGTAAAAATGTTGGTGGATTTGTAACATTTAGCAGTAATGGCAATAATACTTTTGCATACGTTCCTTACGCAGACACAATCCCATATAATGTAGGACTTAGTACTTATACAACAGACGGAGTTATAGAATCAGGTGCTGCATTTATGATTGACAATACAATTGGTGCATCGAGTTTTACATTTCACGAATCTGATAAAAAAATAACTAGTTCTACAATAGGCCTTGCCAGCAGACCTGTATCAGGTAACAGGCCGATAGGTAATATTTCAGCATTTTACACAAATCTTATTTATGTCGATAAGCAAGGTACTCCTATACTTGCTGATGGTGTAGCTACTCTTTATGGAGATGAATATGATAACGAAGTCAGTGAAGAAGATTCTAAAAAGATGCTGACATTTCAAACAAAAGAGAGGATAAGTTTATTGAGAACAGATAGTATTCTTGCAATTGAAAGAAGACAAACTATTACAAAAGATGATACTATTTTTCTTCAAATAAATAAACTGGATCCAAACTTTACTTACCAGTTGCAATTCATTAGTAAAAATTTTAATAAAGATCTGACAGCATATTTAATAGATAAGTATTTAAATGAAATTTCCATCATTTCGATAGAAGGAAATTCTATTCATAATTTTGAAACAGATAATGCATCCGCAAGTATGGATATCAACAGGTTTATGGTTGTGTTCAAGTTAGCAGAATTAGGTATTGTACCGGTTTCATTTAGTTCAGTGAGTGCAACACTTAATAATAGCAGATCAAATGTTGAATGGAAGTTAGAAAGTGAAACGAATTTGAAATATTATACTGTCGAAAGATCTACAGATGGGATACACTTTACATCATTATCTACAATAACCGCAAATGGTAGTGGGATTTATAATTATATAGATGAAAATGTAACAGGTGCTATAACTTATTATCGCATCATTGGAGTAACAAATGATGATGTAAAAAAATACAGCGTTATCGTTAGCGTAAAAACTATTAATGCATTGTCAAGTATAACACTTGCAGCTAATCCTTTGAATGATGGGGTAGTAGGTCTTCAATTAATAAATGTACCAACAGGGAACTACGGGTTTGCATTATATAATAACCTAGGACAATTAATACTTAAACAAAAAAAAGTGATTGCTGGTTCAAGTAATTATCTCACACTTGGACATGTAAATGCTAAAGGAATATATAGCCTTGAAATAATTAGACCTGATCATACAATAGAAATGATCAAAGTACTATATTGATTTATAAATAATAAAAACCCGATACTATTTAAGTATCGGGCTTTTTAATGCAAATCATTGATATGTATAAAAGTACTGTTGCTAATTATATTTTTACTTTTAATACAAGTTTTTTTACAATTCCTTCTCCTACGCCTGCAGAGTGTACATCTTCAGGATAGAAAATAGCGAACTGCCCTTTTTCAATTGTAAAATTGATATCCGGAATTTCTTTGTAATAAAAAGCATCTTTCTCTGTAAGGTATCCATCATTTGATGGGCCACATTTCTCTAAAGGCTTCCAGCCATATTCTTCTCTTCCTGCAGGACAAACCTGTATGTCAATATAATTTTTATGAGATTCAAATTTTGTTGTATCTCTTGTTGCACCTTCTTTTTCGGATACAAATCCGTGTATTTCTCTGCCATCAACCTCAAATTTGCTTATAGGCAGGTTGTCAAAATCTAAACTGCGGATATATTCAAATGCTTTTGCAAATTTTGGATGCAGTGAAAAATATTTGTCGGCATTTTGGATTGAATCAACGATCATCGTTTTGGAAGTTTAATTGTTTATAAAGTTTGAAATGCAAAGGTATAAGGTAGGAGGGAAACTTCAAAAGTTATGATAAAGTTGGTAATCATACTAGAAACCAATAAAATTACAGAATTTCACAAACACGATAATTGCTGATTTTGAAGCGATTAAACAGATACAATTATTCCGTCTTTACTTGAAGTGGTTTGCAGATCAACAGGGATGAGGTTTGCTACAGCTGCAGTTTAATTGGATAGATATTCTTAAGAATCGTTTTCCCTAATATATTTTTTGGGACATTCAGTTTTTCTGACGAGACACAAATAGCAGTTTGTAAAAGTTGTAAAAAAATATTTTTACAGTTATTTTGCTTTACATTTTGTAGAAAGTATGTATGGTATGTTTGTACTAGAATTTCTTCAGCCTGCTGGGTATTTGTTGAAATTTTTAAAACAATACCGTATAGTGAAGCGCAATATAGATTATAAATCAATTCCTGTTTTTTCTCAAGTAGTGGTGGCATACAAGCTTTTAAGTTCCTACATTAAAGCAAATATTAACCCAACCTGTTTTGTTTATGGTAAAACTCTTTAATCCATCTATTTTCTAAACAAACTGTAAATAAACCTAAAAAAAGGGTTGATATCGATAAGTAGTGAGTATATATATCTACAATTTGAGTAGTAGATATTGTGCCATTGATTTGTTGGCTTGTTAAGCAAAATCATTTTAGTCCTTCACAAATTCTACGCATTTGATGCAAATGTCTTTCAGTATGAAATAAAACAAAATGTAATAATTCGAATTTAGTTGTTGGTCCAAAGGGAAGCCCTTCTACTAAATTATTCAGGTCAGCTTTGTTTGCGTTTTCCTTTAATTTTTCAAATGATTGATTCAATTCTTTAAGAGAATTTTCTTTATTATAAATTTCATCCTCTGGTATTATAAATTCCGGAGAATTAATTTTTTTGGAGAAATCAAGAAAGGTCTTTTTTAATTGATGTACATTTTGAGTTACATCTCTTTCAGCCAGTTTTGGTGAGGCAAGCATAGCTTGTGCCATGCCATTGGTTGATTTTGTTACATGACGAATTAACTGTCCAGGAGTCCAGCTTCCTTGATATGGGATTTTATTAATACCATTTTCATCAAGAGATGATAGCAGTTGAGCAAGTTGAGTAAAAGTGTCATCTATTGAAACAAATAATTCATCTTTGGTTAATACTTCTTTTGTCATTTTTACTTTTTTATAAATTCAATATACAAGTTACTTGTTTTTACTTATTTCGTTATTGTGAAAATTCTAAAAAGTATTTTATCTTGTGCTGAAAAAATTATCACATGAAAAAAATAACAACAGTTATTCTGCTTTGCTTATTTAGTTTTACTAATAGTTTTTCCCAGGTTGATAAAGATTTTAATAAACAAGTCACTGCAATATTGAATGCTACTATGGATGACCTGAAAGGTGAATTGATAGATTCTGATGAATTTTCTGAGACTTACAAAAGCAAATTAGCTATAAACGGTTTTACTGTAAAGTTTAATAATTCAGATATTGGTACATATACAACAGCTGATTTCAATTCATCAGGCACAGATATGGAAATGCAAAAAATTGCTGACAACCTAAGCAAGCTTGCCGGGTATATTTATAAAGACAGCAAGAATGAAAAGGATTGGAGTGCAACAGAATATAAAGTATACAGCGATGTAAAAAGAGAAATAATACTTTATAAACTTTTAAATAATGTTAGGATAGCAAAGTTAAAAGTTACTTTTAAAAAGACTGGTGTGCTTGAGATGATGTTCTATTAAAGGCATTTTTTTTGATATTCTTGATTAGATTACTCACAGTACAGAAATTATTCTCCGTTAAATACTTTTGTATTTCTTCAATGTAATTTTTTTTATATCAAGCATTGTTTTCATAACTCTTTTTGCATTTCCCGATTCATGGCTGCAAACATATCATCCATCACAGCGGGCACTATGTTCCAGGATAATCCAAATTTATCTTTTTAACCAGTCACATTGCTGAGCTTTCAGATCACCGCCTTCGGATAATTCTTACATAGACGGGAGGAATTAATTATTTAAAATCAATTACATCTTACACAAAAGTGTAGTGCTCCATTACACAAAGAGGTAGCAAAAACCAATACAAGTATATATAGTTTTATAATCAAATAAAACCATATATTATGAACCAATATCTTTCTTTATCGCAAAAATATCACAACTACATTTTTTTCGCAGTGATACTAATGTTTTTTAATTATAACGTAATGGCACAACACACTGTTAGTGGCACTGTTTTCAATGATTTGGATGGAAGTGCAAAAGGTGCTTTTACAAATATTCAAACAGGTAGTGAAACAGGGGCTAACGCAAATGGATATTTGCATGTTTATGTAGTTAATACTTTGGACTTTATAGTTGCTACAGCAACAGTTAATCCAAACGGATCTTACACTTCATCATCTTACAATGCAATTCTTAACAATGTGGTGTATCTGGTCTTGGATACACTTGTTAGAAATGAAGGGGATTTCTTCGCTTTTTTTTATACAATAAAAATGCCTGCTGCATGGACAAATACTTCACCTTATATGACTGCTAATATCTTTACGGGAGGAACGAATATAACGGGTCGAAATTTTGGTATTCAAAAAAATGGATTTTTAACTATCCCTGATTTTTCTCTTTGCGATACTTCTGATTCCTTGTTCACATGGTATTTTAGAGGCGTTGGAACTGTATTGACAAATGGAAATACAATTGAAGAAAATTCAGGCACTAGTGATAAGATTTCTTTCTTAAAAGTGACTGCAAAATATTTTACTAATAATGATTCTTATAGTGCTGACCCTTTAATTTACAGTCCTTCAAATTATACAATAAACGACAATGGAGGTTCTATCCCTATTCCATCAGCTTTGGAATATCACACGCCTGTTCTGGAAATTGGAGGAGCTTCATTTGCGAATGGGATCACTAATGATTCAATAGGAATAAGTGTTGCATTTAAAAATACCAATGGGCAAAAATTGTATATACAAAAATTGAATAATGCCGTACTTGATTTAGATACGTATGAAAGCCTGAAAGTAACTGGATATAATAATGGAGCACCGGTAAAGCCGTTAATATATATAAGTAATGGGTATGGTGACAATGCCACTAATGATATGCGTTCATTTTACATGGGCAACACTGCATGGATATTTAATACTTCTACAGGTTATCAAGCAACAGAAACATGTAATGCCTGGTGCGATTATAGTTATAACGCTGTTGCCATTATGGAATTTTCTACTCCGGTAGATAGTATTTTTTATACAGCAAGAATTACTGAACCAACCGGCAACAGGGGGTATGAGTCGTACTATCTTGGCTCTAATGAAATAACGGGATTTAATTATTGCCCTGTTACCATACAAGGCAATTTGTGGAATGATATAAATGGGAACGGTTTTATTGATGGAAGTGAAACAAATGTTTTAAATGCAACTGCATACATTAATTTAATTGATGAATATGGAATGGTTTTAAGCTCTACTAAAATTCAATCAGATGGTACTTACACTTTTGCTAATTTGCCTCAGCTTGCAACTACATCTACAATGAGATTACAAATTTCAACCACACAAGGAGTTATTGGCAATATACCACCAGCTACTTCTGTGCCTAACACATATGAACACAAGTCTGAGAACAAAGGAGGCTTATTTCCAGAAACAGGTGTATCAGCAAATAAAGAAATACTATTACCGTTATTGCTAAGTTCTAACTTAAAAAAATATGACTTTGGTATTGCACCTATAACAATTTTACCACTAACTCTGGAAAATTTTACAGTTACTATTAGAGATGCAAACACTGTTGTAATAAATTGGAAAGTAAACAAAGCAGTTAATATCGATCATTTTGAAATTGAACGTAGCAGTAATGAAATTGATTTTATGCACTTAACTACTGTTACTTATGATCGATCTTCTGCCAATTATTCTTTTACAGATCTTGTTTATGAAACTGGAGCATATCAATACAGGCTTAAGCTTATTGGTATTGATGGTGAAATAACATACAGTGATATTTTTTTTGTAGAGATTGAAAATAATTTAATTGCAGAGATACAAGTATATCCTAATCCGGTTACTAATCGATTAACTATTAGCGGTGTTAATGTAGGTGAAGAAATAAAGATATATAATAATAAAGGACAAATTGTAAAATATAAAAAAGTTGTTGACGGGAAAGCAGATATTGATATGACTTTCCTTTTAAATGGAATTTATCATGTTGTTGTTATAGATAAAGACGGTAAAATAATTACTGAATCTAAAATAGTAAAATTGAAGAAATAGAAATTATAAAAGTTCCAAATTGGTTTGCCGTACAAGTGAGTGACACAACGATGATACTATGAAAAACTGAAGCTTGAAACAAAATTGTCTTAATCAGGGTTTCCAGAATTAGTCCCTGCGAAAAGTGAAAGTAATTACATATTTAAAGACTCTATTCTGTTCATTCTGAAATTCTTAAAATCCTGATTCAGACAAAAATAAAGATCCGCCTTGAGTTACAAGACGGATCTTTAATAATTATACTTTGCTAGTTATAATAACAATTAACGTTGCACACGGCCAGAACCGTCGCCTTTTACAAGGTCTTTTACTTCAGCCAATGTAGCATGGTTCAAATCACCCGGGATAGTATGTTTCAAAGCAGAAGCAGCAACACCGAATTCAGCAGCGTCAGCCATTTTCATACCTGTAACTAAACCGTAGATCAAACCGCTTGCAAAGCTATCACCACTACCTACACGATCAACAATACGTACACTGTATTCTTTTGTGTGGTAATAATCTGTACCATCGTATACTAAAGCACTCCATCCGTTATCAGAAGCACTGTGACTTTCACGTAATGAAGAAGCGATGAATTTGAAACCAAATTTCGCTTTCATTTGTTGGAATACATCTTTGAAACCATCCAAGTTCAATTCACCTTTTGTAACATCTGTATTAGCAGCTTTGAAACCAAGACATAAGTCAGCATCTTCTTCGTTACCGATACATACATCAACAAATTCGCAAAGACCAGTCATTACTTCACGAGCTTTTTCTTTAGTCCATAATTTTTTACGGAAGTTAAGATCGATAGAAGTAGTGATACCTTTTGCTCTTGCAGCTTTCAAAGCAGCCAATGTTAAAGCAGCAGCTCTATCACTTAAAGCAGGAGTGATACCTGTTGTATGGAACCAATCGGCACCATCAAATATTTTATCCCAATCAAATTCACTAGCATCAACTTCTGAAATAGAAGCATGAGCTCTATCATAAACAACCTGGGATGCCCTCATAGACGCACCTGTTTCAAGGAAGTAAATACCCAATCTGTCACCACCACGAGCAACATATTGTGTGTCTACACCATAACGGCGTAAATGATTGATAGCAGCCTGGCCAATTGGGTTGTTTGGCACTTTACTTACGAAAACCCCTTGCTCACCATAGTTGCAGATAGCAGCAGAAACGTTTGCTTCTCCACCACCATAAGTGATATCGAATGTATCGGACTGAACAAATCTTTTAAAATCGGGAGTAGATAAACGGAGCATGATTTCTCCAAGTGTTACAACTTTCTTTGGCATAATCGTCTAAGATTTTTTAAATGAGTGTATTATTTTGACTAAATTGGACTGCAAAGTACTTGTATATTTTGAATATTTGCAAGTAAAAACTACGATAACGATTGCGTAAAAATATCCCATAATCTAGGGGATTTGAGATAACATTGCTGTCATTTTTAAACGATTAATACTATCTATTGTCATGGCCAAAAAAGAAGAGTTATTACAAGTAATCAAAGATCAAGGTGTTTTACCATTATACTTCAATAAAGATGCTGAGGTAAGTCTGCAAATTTTAAGAGCTTTATATAGCGCCGGCGTACGTACTGTTGAGTATACCAACAGGGGTGAAGCTGCTTTAGCAAACTTTAAAGCAATGAAAAAATTATGTGAAGAAGAGCTGAAAGGCATGTACTTAGGAATAGGTACAATGAAAAACGGTGAAATGGCGCAAGCTTTTGTTGATGCCGGTACTGATTATTTAATTTGCCCGGGCCTTGTTGAAAGCGTTGCTAAAGTTGCTGATAAAAATGATATGCTTTGGGTGCCGGGTTGTATGACTCCAACAGAGATCATCGCTGCGGAAACTTTGGGTGCAAAATTTGTAAAATTATTTCCTGGAAATATTCTTGGGCCAGATTTTATGAGTGCTATTAAAGAATTGTTCCCTAATTTAATTTTCATGCCAACAGGTGGTGTTGATACTACGAAAGAAAACATTGGGGCTTGGTTTAAAGCTGGTGTTACCTGTGTTGGTATGGGTAGCAAATTAATTAGTAAAGGTTTGATGGATGCTAAAGATTATGCGACGATTGAAAAAATGACAAGAGAAGTTTTAGAAACTGTGAAAGCAGTTAAAGGTTAATACATTCGTTTTAAACGTTTAACGTTTAATGGTTTAAGGTTACTTCAAACTGTAACTTTTTTTGAACTTTCATCATTAAACGATTTAAACCGTTAAAACGACAAAACAACGATAAATTCTTAACTAAACCCGATTGCAAAAATGCCAAATGAAACCACAAAAATGACCAGCTACCGGTGGGTAGTTTGTTCAATGCTATTTTTTGCTACTACTATCAATTACTTAGACAGGCAGGTATTATCACTAACATGGAAGGATTTTATTGTCCCTGAATTTCATTGGAACAACAATGATTACGGTACAATTACAGCGATCTTTTCAATTGCTTATGCAGTCTCTATGTTATTTGCAGGCAGATTTGTCGATTACATGGATACTAAAAAAGGATTTCTATGGGCAATAGGTATCTGGTCAATAGGCGCATGCTTACATGCCTATTGCGGAATTGCTACATCAGGTATATTGGCGGGTGAATGGTTTGTTGGTTTTCACGGAGCTAAAGAAGTAATTAAAAACATTAGTGATATAGCAAAGGTTACATCAACAAGTGTTACCTTATTCATCATTGCAAGGATAGTATTGGCACTTGGTGAGGCAGGAAACTTTCCTGCTGCAATTAAATCCACTGCAGAATATTTTCCTAAAAAAGCAAGAGGGTTTGCAACAAGTGTTTTTAATGCTGGTGCAACCATTGGTGCTTTAGCTGCTCCTTTAACCATTCCTGTTATAGCCGAAGCGTATGGCTGGGAAATGTCATTCATTATAATTGGTGCGTTAGGTTTTGTATGGATGGCATTTTGGGTATTCGTTTATAAGAAACCTGAAGTACATCCTAAAGTGAATGCCGCGGAATTAGCTTTTATTCAGCAAGACGATGATCCTGCAATTAATGCAGCAAATGTTTCTGCAGGTAAAAAAATAACCATCGGTCAGGCTTTCAAATACAGACAAACCTGGGCTTTTGCTATTGGTAAATTTTTAACGGATGGTGTATGGTGGTTCTATTTATTCTGGACACCTGCTTACCTAAGCTCAGTTTACGGATTGAATTCTCTTGAGAGCCGCCCTCAGATATTTACTTTATACGGAATTACACTTTTATCATTGATAGGAGGTTGGTTGCCTACATATTTTGTTGAGAAAAAAGGAATGAATCCTTATGCAGGTAGAATGAAAGCAATGCTAATATTCGCATTCTTTCCTTTACTGGCATTAGTTGCTCAGTCTTCAGGCAGTATTTCAGTATGGATACCTGTAATTATTATTGGTATTGCAGGTGCTGCACACCAGGCATGGTCGGCAAATATTTTTTCTACTGTAGGAGATATGTTTCCGAAATATGCCATTGCAACAATTACCGGAATAGGTGGTATGGCAGGAGGCCTGGGCTCTTTCCTAATTAACAAAGGTTCGGGTAAATTATTTGATTTTACACAGACAAGTTGGAGTACCGTTGGAGGACAACCGTTATTAGAAAAATATCCGGCGCTGGCTAATGAAGAAACTGCTAAAACTTTTTTGGCAGAACAAAGTGCAACAATGGGTACTAAAATTGGTAATGTTGAAGAGTTACTGAAAGCATTGACAAAAAGTGGAGTAGAGGTTGCAAATGGTATCAATACCGGCTATATGATCATTTTCGGAATTTGTGCGGTTGTTTATTTGATTGGATGGGTGATCATGAAATCATTGGTTCCAAAATATAAACCTATTACTGATCTATAATATTTAAAAACTGCCTCTGATTGGAGGCAGTTTTTTGTTTAAAATAATACCAGCGGTAGTTTTCCATAGCATCATCGTTGTGAACTTGTTTTGTTTTTTTTAATTTTTAATAAAAAGAAAAAATAATCAATCCTTTCAGCGGCATACCAATGAGCAACATTTTAGACCTTTTTATTTTTCACTTTGGTAATACATAATATAAATGCGATCAACATTTTTTTTATTACTAATTATAACAGGCCAATTTTCTTTTGCACAGATCCAAAGAAAGCAGCCTGTTGCGCCAACATCTAATTTTATTTCAAAAGTATGGGTAGCAGATAATGGTGATGGGACTTATAAAAATCCTATCATTCATGCTGATTATAGTGATCCTGATGCAATAAGAGTAGGGGACGATTATTACATGATATCATCCAGTTTTGATGCAGTGCCTGGTTTGCCAATCCTTCATTCAAAAGATCTGGTAAACTGGACGATCATTGGACATGTATTATTGCGTCAGCCCCCCTTTGAACATTTTGCAAAAACACAACACGGTAATGGTGTTTGGGCTCCTGCAATTCGCTACCATAATAATGAATTTTATATTTATTATCCTGATCCTGATTTTGGT
Organism: Bacteroidota bacterium; assembly: GCA_040387955.1. Taxonomy (GTDB): domain Bacteria; phylum Bacteroidota; class Bacteroidia; order Chitinophagales; family Chitinophagaceae; genus Ferruginibacter. Next base: position 66,085 of record JAZKCS010000006.1, read on the forward strand.
ATTTATCTGACAAAAGCAAAAAATATTACCGGGCCATGGACCGATCCTGTTTTGGTAGAAGCTGGCAAAGGATTGATAGATCCTTGCCCTTTATGGGATACTAACGGTAAAGTATATCTTGTACATGCATATGCAGGAAGCAGGGCAGGAATAAAATCTGTACTTGTTATTAAGCAAATGAATACAGCAGGAACCAAAACCCTTGATGCAGGGGTATTAGTATATGACGGACATGATACTGATCCTACCATTGAGGGCCCTAAGATCTACAAAAGAAATAATTACTATTACATTTTTGCACCTGCCGGTGGTGTAGGCACAGGTTGGCAATTAGTGTTACGCAGTAAAAATATTTACGGGCCATACGATCGAAAAGTTGTAATGGATCAGGGTAAAACAAAAATTAATGGGCCACACCAGGGAGCATGGGTTGATACAAAAACCGGAGAAGATTGGTTCATACATTTTCAAGACAAAGATGCTTATGGAAGAGTGGTTCATCTGCAGCCAATGAAATGGATAAATGATTGGCCAGTGATCGGCATAGATAAAGATGGTGATGGAAAAGGTGAGCCTGTTATGGAATATCAAAAACCAAATGTTGGGAAAATATATCCAGTAACTACGCCACTGGAAAATGATGAATTTGATAACCCTAAAGTAGGATTGCAATGGCAATGGCAAGCAAATCCAAAACCTACATGGGCAGTTCACAATGCCACAAATGGGTCATTAAGATTATTTAGTTTTAAAACACCTGACAGTGCAAAAAATTATTGGGAAGTGCCGAATATCTTACTACAAAAATTTCCAGCAGAAACATTTACAGCGACAACAAAATTTATTTTTAAACCAAGATTGGAAGGTGAGCGGTTTGGATTTATTGTGATGGGATTGAGTTATGCGGCAATCAACCTAAGCAAAAGAACTGATGGTGTTTATTTGAGTTATATAACCTGTAAAGATGCAGATAAAGAAAAATTGGAAACAGAACAGCTTATCTCAAAAATTGAGGAAGGAAATATTTATTTCAAAATAAAAGTGAACAAAGGCGCAGTTTGTACATTTAATTATAGTACTGATGGTATAAATTTTACAAAAGTAGGAGATGAATTTACTGCTACTCCAGGTAAATGGATAGGTGCTAAAATTGGGTTCTATTGTACAAGGACTGTCAAGACCAATGATTCTGGCTTTGCAGATATTGATTGGTTCAGGATCGATAAATAGTTTTATTATTTAAGTTAAATGCAACCATTATCATAATTATTGTATCTACAGTAGTTATGAAAATATTAAGTGTACTCGTTTTATTATTAGTTGGATCAAATAGCAATGCTCAACAGATCTATTTAAATGTTTTTGGCGGAGTTAGTAATTACCAGGGAGATCTTCAAGATAAAAAATTTACTTTAGAGCAATCGCATCCTGCATTTGGAGCAGGTATTGTGTATGAGATATCAAATAAATTATTTGCCCGTGCAAATATTACTCTCGGAAAAATTAGTGGTGATGATAAAAAGTCTATTAAGAACGAAGCTCGTAATTTAAATTTCACATCTGCAATAACCGATATTCATTTAGGAATAGAATATAACCTTGCCGATCTGTATGAATATCCAATGTCGCCTTACATTTTTGCAGGCATATCAGGTTATCATTTTGCTCCTTATACAACCACCAATAATAATAACGATAACATTTTTTTACAGCCACTGGGCACAGAAGGGCAAGGTTTCTTCGAAGGCAGAAAAAAATATAAACTTAATCAGATAGCGATCCCTTTTGGAGGAGGTTTAAAATTAGCAATTACAGATAATATAAGATTTGGTTTCGAAGCCGGCTTTAGAAAGTTATTTACTGATCATCTTGATGATGTAAGCAGAACATACATTAAAGACAAAGGCCTGCTTACAACTAACAATGGACCTTTATCAACAGAGCTAAGTTTTCGTGGAGATGAATTATCGCCACCACTCAATTATCCCACGAATAATTTAATAAGAGGCAATCCTAAAAGTAAAGATTGGTATTATTTCGGTTTATTATCTGTTAATATAAGAATGCCTTCAAAAGAGGGATTTTCAAGAAAAAAAAGCGCTAATACGGGCTGCCCAAGATGGTAACACTTTTATTTTATTAAAAAGATGTTGCCATTCAATAGTGAGTTATTTTTGTAAACGAAATAACAAAAATGGCATATAAGTCTTTAGAAGAATGTTTGCTTGACCTTGAGAGAACGGGCCAACTTATACGTATAAAAGACGAGGTAGATCCTTATCTTGAAATGGCTGCTATACACTTACGTGTACACGAAGCAGGAGGGCCAGCAATATTATTCGAAAAGGTTAAAGGAAGTAAATTCAGGGCCGTATCCAATATTTTTGGTACACTTGAAAGAAGCAAATATATTTTCAGAGATACTTTAAGATCGGTTCAGGATCTTATTGAATTAAAAAATGACCCCGTTAAAGCGATCAAACATCCCATCAAAAATTTTTCTTCAGCACTTGCAGCTTTTAAATCTTTGCCGCTAAAAAATCCTGGATCGAAGCCAGTTTTATTTGAGGAAATAAAAATCACTGATCTTCCACAGATACATCATTGGCTAAAAGATGGAGGGGCATTTGTAACATTGCCACAAGTTTATACAGAAGATATAGAAAAACCCGGTATCATGAATGCTAATATCGGTATGTACCGGATCCAGCTTTCGGGAAATGACTATGAAATAAATAGAGAGATCGGATTGCATTATCAATTACATAGGGGTATTGGCGTACACCAGGATAAAGCAAATAAAAAAGGTCAACCTTTAAAAGTTAGTGTGTTTATAGGTGGGCCACCTGCTCATACTGTAGCAGCTGTAATGCCTTTACCAGAAGGGATCAGCGAGGCAACTTTTGCAGGGGTATTGGGAGGTAGGCGTTTTCGTTATACTTACGTAGACGGTTATGCGATAAGTACAGATGCAGATTTTGTTATCACTGGAGAAGTATATCCAAACGATAATAAACCGGAAGGCCCTTTCGGAGATCACCTGGGTTACTATAGTCTTACACATCCTTTTCCTTTGATGAAAGTGTATAAAGTATTTGCAAAAAAAAATGCTATCTGGCCTTTCACAGTGGTAGGACGTCCACCACAAGAAGATACCAGTTTTGGAAACCTGATACATGAAATTGCAGGTGCTGCAATCGAAAAAGAAATTCCGGGTTTAAAGCAAATACATGCTGTTGATGCTGCTGGAGTGCATCCATTACTATTAGCAATAGGGAGCGAACGTTATACTCCTTATCAGCCGGCAAAACAACCTGCCGAAATATTAACCATTGCTAATCATATTTTAGGCACGGGTCAATTAAGTCTTGCTAAGTTTTTATTTATAACTTCTGATGACGACAATAATTTATCAGTAAATAATATTACGGAATATTTTGAATTTATTTTAAGAAGGATCGATTGGAAAAGAGATGTACATTTTTATACAAATACAACAATAGATACATTAGATTATTCAGGTACGTCAATCAATAGCGGTAGCAAAGTTGTTTTAGCAGCGTATGGTGAGGTTATCAGGGAATTGTCAAATGAGATACCTGAATGCTTGTTGCATTTACAACATTTTCAAGACCCTAAAGTTGTTATGCCAGGTATTATTGCATTACAGACCAATACATTTGTGAATTATCAAAAAGCAAAAGAGGAATTTGAATCATTAAATTTACAACTGAGTCAATATGTTTCTTCCCTAGCAAATATTCCGCTTATTATAATTTGTGATGATACTAATTTTATTTCAGGGTCATTGAACAATTTTTTATGGGTAACCTTTACAAGATGCAATCCTTCTCATGATATACATGGTATTCTTTCATTCACTGAAAATAAACATTGGGGGGCTAAAAGTTCCTTGATTTTTGATGCCCGTATAAAACCTCATCATGCGCCGCCGGTAAAAAAAGATCCAAATACCGAAAGTAAAATTCAAGATTTATTTGATAAGAAGGTAATTTTTACAAAATAGAAAAAAGGGTTTTTCTCTTGATTTATTATTATTATAATCAGGGAAATTAAGCATTTTAGTAGCTTAAATAGCTTAATTATATAGTTTAACCCTAGATATTGTATTTATTTTATATAGTTTTTATTTTTATATACTTGTTCACATTTTTCTTCGTTTGTTAATAAATGCCAAAGAGTAACATATCATTCTTTCGCTAATTTTGTAGAAGATATACTACAATAACCTTAACATTATGAAAATTAAAATTTGTAAACAAAATTTTACCCAATTCTTATTTTTTCTTCTCACCATTTTCTTTAGTAGCAATGATATATTTGCTACAACTTATTATTCTAACAGTACTGCACCTAATTCAACGGGCAGTTGGTGGACCAATATGAACGGAACTGGTTCTAATCCTTCAAATTTCACCACTTCAGGTGATATTTTCATTTTACAAAACGGACAAACTTGTAATACAACTGGCAACTGGGTAATTGGAACCGGTGTTACATTACAGGTAGATGGAATATTAAGTATTAATGGGAATAATAATACAGTAACAATAAATGGAACTGTTTCTTTTACCAGTGGCACTATCACACAAGTTACAATGGCAGGAGCTGGTAGTGGAAATGATTTTATACTTAGTTCCGCTGCCACATTAAAAACAGGGAATGCTAACGGAATACAAGGAACGAATTGTGCACTGCCTGTTAATGCAACCAAAAGGACAGTAACCTTAAGCACTACTGCTCATTATGAATTTAATGGGACTGTAGCCCAGGTTACATTAGGTTTACCAGTGCTTGCATCAGGAGGCACACTAATAATTTCAAATGCTACTGCAATTGTTTCACTTTCTGCAGCATTAAATATTGGTACGGGTGTAACAACTACAATAAATGCAAATGCAACTTTATCTACTGGTTTTGTGATTACAAGAACTGGAACTTTTACGGTGAATGGTTCATTCAGATTAAACTCCGGTGGCTCGGTTTCTGCAGCACCAACCTATGGAAGTAGTTCTACACTTATATACAACCAGGGAGGAACACCGACTTTTGGTTCAGAATGGACAGGGAACAGTACAACAGCAGGCGCAGGTATTCCACAAAATGTTACTATACAAAATAGTACAATTTTAAATATGCCTACAACTGACAGAGGATTGGCTGGTAGTATGACCGTTTCAAGTGGTACATTAAATTTAAATGCAACTTCAGGAAATTTATATGTTGGTGGTAGTTGGACAAGAGCATCAGGTGCAACATTTACTCATAATAATAGAACTGTATTTTTTAACGGTATCAATAACACACAGACTATAACGGTAACGGGTGGTGGAACAGAAACTTATAACATCCTTGTGATCGACAAAGCAACAGGAGGTAATTTAACCCTTAGCAGTAGCCCTGCAACCAATGTTACCGTAACAGCAGCATCAGGTAATGTTTTTGAAATTAGAAATGCAGGAGGCCTGGATCTTAACGGACAAACTTTTACTGTGAGTGGAAGTGGTGGAAATCTTTATGCAAATGGTGGAACAAGAACAGTGTCAGGAACAAGTGGAGGGACTTTTAGTGTTACAGGAACCAAAACTGTTACAGGTATTGCTTTAGTATTTGGTACTGGTACAACTTTAAAAACTTCTGTAGCACTTAATTTTGGCACTGCTAATTTGACTACAGTCAATGGTAGTTTCCAAATTGATAATGGTGGTTCTGTTTCTACAAATTCGCCTAAATATGGTAATGCATCTACTTTAATTTATAACCAATCTGGTACTCCAACTTTTGGATTAGAATGGACTGGTAACAGCACTACTTCAGGTACAGGGATACCTCAAAATGTTACAATACAAAATAGTACTACGGTAAATTTGCCTACAACAAGCAGAGGGTTGGCTGGCAATTTAAATATAACTAGTGGATCATTGGTTTTAAATGCAACTTCTGGAGATATTTATATTGGCGGAAGCTGGACAAGAGCAGCTGCTGCAACATTTACACAAAATGGAAGAACAGTTTTTTTTAATGGTATCAATAACACTCAAACAATTGGTGTTACAGGTGGCGGAACTCAAACATTCAGTTACCTGACAATTGATAAAGCTACCGGAGGAAATCTTACATTATCAAGCAGCCCTGCAACAAACGTTACAGTCAATGCAACATCTGGAAATGCTTTTGAAATTAAAAATGCTGGGGGTTTAAATCTGAATGGCCAAACATTTACTATGAGTGGAGCTGGAGGTAACATTTATGCAAATGGGGGCACTAGAAATATTACAGGCAGTGGAACATTTAATGTTACTGGAAGTAAAACAGTAACAGGCACAGCATTGGTGTTTTCTTCTCAAACAACACTTACAGCTACCGCTGCAATTAATTTTGGAACAGGAAATTTAACTACGGTGAATGGAATTTTCCAAATCGATAATGGTGGTTCTGTTTCTACAAATTCTCCTAAGTACGGTAATGCATCTACTTTAATTTATAATCAAACAGGGTCTCAATCTCTGGGATTGGAATGGACAGGTAATAGTTCTACAGCAGGCACAGGGATACCAAAAAATGTTACTATACAAAATGCCACTGCTCTTAATTTACCAACAACAAACAGAGGTATTGCTGGTGATCTGAATATCAGTAATGGTACATTAACATTAAATGCAACATCAGGTGATCTTTATATAGGTGGAGGATGGAACCGTACATCTTCAGGAACATTTGTACAAAATGACCGCAAGTTATTTTTTAACGGTAATGCATATGGTACTATTAAAGCACCTGAGAGTACATCAAGAGATTCAAATGGTTCTTTCGGTGGCGAAACGTTTTCATATTTAACAATAGACAAATCATCATCTACAGATTTTGTACAATTATTATCAAATATTTGTATTACAAAAACACTTACGTTTACCAAAGGTACATTTGATCTTGACACATCTGATGTTGTGCTTATTTCTAATTCAACACTTACTGCAGATATTGATAAAGTGTTAACTCCTTCAAATGTTAATATTGCGTATTCTTCTACGGGCAGATTTATTGTTCAACGTTATATAGATAATACAAGTACTATACGTACATGGAGATTCTTAACAGCACCTTTTGAATCAACTGATCCATTAACCATCAATAATGCATGGCAAGAAGGACAGGTAAATGCAAACAGGCTTACTCCAAATACTACGAATCCATGGCCTGGTTTTGGTACTCATATTACAGGGCCGGGTAGTGCTTACGATGCTACAAAAGGCTTTGACCAAGGATTGGGAAATACGGGAAATTCAATTGAGTATTTTGATAACAGTGGCGCAACCACGAAGTTTAGTTATCCGGCAAATACAAAATCTACTGCTTTAATGAGCAAGCCAGCGTGGGGGATATTTATAAGAGGGGATAGAGGTTTCGTTATTGGTGCACAAAATACACCATCAGCAAGTGTAACACTTGAACCAAAAGGTAAAATAAATATTGGAGACATAACTTCTACAATAGTATCAGGTAAAACAAATTTGGTAGGTAATCCTTATCCATCTCAGGTAAATATGGCAGGGGTAAATATAGGAGGTGCTATTGAACAGGATTTTAAACTTTGGGATCCTAAAGCTTATTCGAATTATAGTAATACAGGTAAATATATTTTCTTTAACTGGAATGGTGTAGGATATGATGTAAATAACGGGCCGGTAACAACATGGGCATCTCCGGGAACAATAGAATCAAGCGCTGCATTTTTTACTTATAACACTGTAGCTGGAACGACCATTACATTTCATGAATCAGACAAAGTGCCTGGAAATAGTTCAATGAACGGAATTCAAAGTCGTCCTGTAGCAGGCAGCAGGCCAATGGGAACGCCATTTCCTAAGTTTCAGGCAGATCTGCAATTTTATGATAACCCTTCTTCAAAATTCAATAATCTTTCAGGTGCAAATATTTATTATAGTCCAAATTTTAATAGTTCAGTAATACCAGGAGAAGATAATGTTTCCCCGGTAGGAAGTGCATCAGGTGAAATAAGGGTATTAAAAAATGGGCAACAATTATCTACAGACAGAGAGCCTTTACTTTCGTCGAACGATACAGTGCAATTATATTTATCTACCTTAAACCCCGGAGCACATAGATTGGTATTGTCTACGAAATATTTTGATAATAATTTAACTGGCAATTTGGTTGATCAATTTTTAAATGTTATTCAACCGATAATTATTGGAGATACAGATACAACACTTTATGATTTTACTATCACAAGTCCGGCTTCGAATGCTGCTAATAGATTTATGATATTATTTAATAATACAGTTTTACCTGTTAAATTCAACAATGTAAATGCATCTTTAGATCAAGGAAAAGTATCTGTAAAATGGAAAATAGAAAATGAATTGAATGTAAAAAATTATGAAGTAGAAAGGTCAGAAGATGGCATTCATTTTACAAAATCATTTTTTATTGCTTCAAACACTTCCGGTATTTATAACTTGATAGATGAATCACCGATCAACGGAAATAATTATTACAAGATACGTGTGATAAATTCTAACGGCAGTTCTCTATACAGTCAGATCATTAAAATTAAAACGGATGATAGTAAAAGTGGGATTTATGTACTGAATCCTATAGAAAATAATACCCTAAGTTTACAATTTACAAATCAAACTTCAGGAATTTATACTATTAAATTATACAATCAGGCAGGCCAGCTTATAGACAGGAAAGATATCAAAGGGATTGGAAATAATTGGACAGAATCATTCTTATTAAGATCAGGGTTATCAAAAGGAATTTATAGCCTTGAAATTGCAAAAACTGGAAATAAAATTTTGACCAAACAAATAATGATTAAATAATCAATCATTTACAATATTTAAAGAGCTGTTAAAAATTTTAACAGCTCTTTGCTTTTACGTATTAAACGGCATCGTTTGCGTAGATAATATTCAATAAATTACAATTGGGCACTAAGTTTGAATGTTGCTAGGCTGCTTTTTAAGCAACTAAATAGTCTACTTCAAAACATTTAAACAACGATGCTTCGAAATTTATTTTTAGCTTTTTTATTGGTTTTTTCTGTAACCTTAAGTGCTCAAACTTATTATGTTTCTCCCACAGGTAATGATGCAAATGCCGGAACAGAAGCAGCCCCTTTCAAAACTATTACTGCTGCATTAGCAAAAGTAACAAGTGCTACAACTGCTGCTTCAGTTAACGGTATTACCATTTATTTACGAGGGGGCGTATATCCTTCTAGCACAACCATAGAAATTGGACTTACAAAGTCGGGAACAAGTACTAAGATCAATAAATTATATAGCTATCCAGGTGAAAGAGCTATAATTGATTTCGCTACTCAACTACAAAATACTTCGTCATCTGTGGGACTAAATTTAAAAGCTAGCTATTGGCATATTAAAGGATTAGATATAACTAATGCCGGAGATAATGGAATGATAGTACAAATTAGCAGCGGTGTTGCTCCTGGAAACAATATAATCGAATGGTGTTCTTTCTATAGAAATGATGATAGTGGTTTGCAATTAACGAAAGGAGCATATAATAATCTGATATTAAATTGCGATTCTTATTATAATAAAGATGCCACGAGTGAAAATGCAGATGGTTTTGCATGCAAACTTGATGTAGGCACCGGTAATGTTTTCAGAGGATGCCGGGCATGGCAAAATTCAGATGATGGTTGGGATGGATATTTAAGAGATACGGATAATGCAATAACGGTGCTGGATAGTTGCTGGTCTATTAGAAACGGGTTTTTGGAATCGGGTTTAACAAGTGGAGCTAATGGAGATCGAAACGGGTTTAAGATGGGAGGTAGTGATGCCACTGACTTAAGTCATCACATGACACTCACACACTGTATTGCTGCTTATAATGGCAGAAGGGGATTTGATCAGAATAACAACAGAGGGTCGATGACCTTGTACAATAACCTGGCATTCGCTAATGCAACAAATTTTGCATTGAATTCCATTGCATTGGATGCAGGAAATGTTATGACAGTAAAGAATTGTATTGCTTTAAATGCTGCAGGTACAGGTAATGGCTCTGTTGCATTTACTTCTGGAGCAATTGTACAAAATAATAGTTGGCAAAGTCCTTTTATAGCAAGTCTTGCTGATTTTATAAGTGTAGACACAACAGGCATGAGAGGCCCAAGAAAAGCTGATGGAAGTCTACCAGATGTCGCTTTTGGAAAACTAGCGAATGGTAGTGATTTTATTGACGGTGGGCAGGATGTTGGCTTATCATTTTCAGGTACTGCACCAGATCTTGGCCCATTTGAAAAAATTACTGCTTCTACAGTATATACTTTTAATGGTAATGGCAATTGGAGTACAAGTTCAAATTGGCTAAATAGCATAATGCCCCCGGCTTCTATAGCCTCAGGAGCACAAATAATAATTGATCCAGTTAGTAACGGAGAATGTTATTTAGACATTTCATATTCTCTTTCTCAGGGAGGCACTATAACTGTGATGTCCAGCAAAATTTTTAGAGTTCCGGATTATCTTACAATAGTAAAATAATTTTATCCTTTTAATTTATTAGCCGCTAATTACTTAGCGGCTTTTTTTTGATAAATCAGTTTAAAAAAAATATCGTATCTTGATTTCAAAGTTTTACGCTTTATAAATCAATAGGATGTATAGAAACATTGAAATGAAAATAATGGTGATTGTCAAGGCAATCCAGATCATCCTTTTTAAAATCGCACTAACTGAAGGGATGAGAGTGTTATATTATATTCATCAAAGAAGAATATCCTTTGCATTATTTCTTATCATAGCCTTTATTGCCGGTAGGCAAAACAAGTATCTATCCTGTGCGCTGGCTATTTTAGGGATGCTGATCTTCAATCCTTTTTATAAAGCCAAATTTGCCGGGGAAACCTGGGATAAAGTCGAATGGATCTTAATTCCAATCTTAATGGTATGGATATTCTTTGATCTTTATTATCATGTAGTTGTTCCTAAAAAAGGAATGGGGATTCTAAATGCAACAAAACTTAATAAAAAACTGGGGAAATATGAAATTACTGATGCTTCAGTAATATATCACATTGATCCATCCTTATATAAAAATTTGAAAAAATATATGCGTAAAAGCCATATAGGATCTATGCACAGTTGGTTTATAGAACTGAACCAGGAAGAAAGGCTAAAAGTTAAAAGGACGCCTAAATATGGCCAGCCTTTAGAAGATGAATAAGGGTTACAAAATTTGCAACCCTTATCTCAATAATTAATATTGTTCTAATTTACTAAAGAAAAAATCTCCTTCAATAAGTGCATTTTCATTACTATCGCTACCATGGATTGCATTTTCTCCAATAGAAGCTGCATATAATTTACGAATAGTTCCTTCTGCGGCTTGTGCAGGGTTAGTAGCTCCGATCAAAGTACGGAAATCGTCAACAGCATTTTCTTTTTCTAAAATTGCAGCTGTAATAGGCCCACGACTCATAAAATCCACTAATTCACCGAAAAATGGTCTTTCTTTATGAATAGCATAAAATTCCCCAGCCTTTTCTCTACTTAAGTGTATCATTTTCATAGCCGCAATTCTAAATCCGGCTTCATTGATTTTTGCTAAAATAGCACCGGTTGATCCTTTTTCTGTTGCATCCGGTTTGATCATTGTAAATGTTCTATTGCTCATATTTCTGTTTTTTGAGGCGCAAAGATACAAAATGTCATTATTACACCATTGATTATATCAAGGAATTGGCTAATTGGGCAATTACTACTACTTTTGCCGCCGCTCTATGCAGTCAATCGATCAAATATTCCCTTTACTTACAGATCCTAAAAAGGTTGTTATTACTACACATCAAAAACCTGATGGCGATGCTATGGGCTCATCACTGGGCTTGTATCATTTTTTAAATCAATTTGGGCATAACGTAACTGTGATCTCTCCAACAAATTGGGCAAGCTTTTTAAATTGGATGCCTGGTACTAAAACAGTGATTGATTATGAATCCCAAACTGATAAAGCCAATACACTTATAGATGAAGCCGATTGGATTTTTTGTCTTGACTTTAATACACTTGTAAGGACAAAGAGAATGGAAGAGAAGTTGGGTAATGCAAAAGGCCAGCGCATTTTAATTGATCATCATCAGGAACCACAGTCAGATAAATTTACTTATGGGATAAGTGATACTTCTAAAAGTTCTACCTGCGAAATGGTTTATGATTTTATCATTAATTCTGGTTATGGCGATAAAATAAATGAAGCAATCGGAGAATGTCTTTATGCTGGAGTTATGACGGATACCGGATCATTTCGTTTTCCTGCAACAACAGCAAGTGTACATAGAATGGTGGCTACATTAAAAGATAGAGGCTTAGAACATACACATGTACACGAAGAATTATTTGATAATTTTTTAGAGAACAGATTTAAATTTATTGGAAATGTTTTGCTTAACAGGATGGAAATATTCTATGAATATAATACTGCATTGATCGCAATTCCTCAGCAAGATCTTATAAAATACAATATTAAAAGCGGCGATACAGAAGGGCTTGTAAATTATCCTTTAAGTATCCAGGGAATAAAATTAGCAGCCATCATTATTGACAGGGGAGATGAACGTAAAAGTTCTTTCCGAAGTAAAGGAAATTTTGATGTGAATTTATTTGCAAGAAAATATTTTAATGGTGGCGGACATGTGAATGCAGCAGGCGGACAAAGCAAAGAGCCTTTAGAGGAAGTTGTAGCAAAATTTAAAGATGCTATGAAAGAAAACAAAGAACAATTAAGTAATTATCAATTTTAAAAATATAAAGGAACAATGAAAAAACTTTTTTATTTATCAATACTTTCAGTGGTGACATTATCATCATGCACCAAACCATTTAAAAAATTAAAAGATGGTTCAGAATATAAAGTTATACTAGGCGGAGATAAAGGCGCAAAAATTGTATCTGGCAATTTTTTTGAAATGAATGTTCTTGTAAAATACAAAGACAGTGTTTTGTACAGTTCAATAGAAGCCGGGATGCCGCAATATGGAGCTTATGAATTAGAAAAATTTCCTACGCCGTATAAAGAAGCTTTTAAAGTAATTCACGTAGGCGATAGTATCGTTATCAGGATGTCTTCAGACAGTTTGATCGCAAAAGGGCAAGCAGCTCCATTTATGAAGAAAGGACAGTTTGTTTTACAAACATATAAGATCACCAATATGTTTACTTCTAAAGAGCAGGCTGACAGTGCACAAAAAACGCATGTTAAAGTAGCTAAAGAAAGAATGTATAAAAAACAATTGATCGAAGTTGAAAAAGATCTGGCTACAAACAAAGCTCAGGTAGAAAGCGATAGCAAAATGATCGAAGCATATTTAGCAAAAAATAATATCAAAGCAGTTAAGGGTAAATGGGGAACTTTTGTTGCCATTCAAACAGAAGGTACAGGAAATTTACTTACAGCAGGTGAAGTAGCCTCAGTAAATTACACAGGCAAATCTTTTGACAGCAGTATTTCATTTGATTCTAATACAGATCCTAAATTCGGTCATACTACTCCATATGATGTTAATCTTGGTCAGTTAGGTGGTGTTATAATTGGTTGGCATGATGCTTTGATGCAAATGAAAAAAGGAACTAAAGCAACAGTATATATTCCTTCATCTTTAGGATATGGTAAGATGGGCAGAATGCCATCTATCAAACCGGATGCTATTTTAGTATTTGATATGGAAATTGTAGATGTGCTTACAGAAGAAGCATTACTAGCGAAACAAGAATTACAACAAAAAATCGCTCAGGAAGAACAAATGAGGATGATGGATTCAATTGCGAAAACAAGAAAAGATACAGCTAAATTAAGATAAGAAAATAATTTATTGAAGAAGATCGTTCTGGAAACAGGACGATCTTTTTTTATGCATTATTGTAAGCAGTAAAAAGATCAATTACTTCCTTAGCTTCTTTTAAATCATGTACCCTTAGGATCAATGCAGAGTTCATTAATGCAATTGTGTGCAGTGCTGTGGTTCCATTCAATGCTGCATCGGCCGTAGTTCCTAACGATCTCCAGATCATACTTTTTCTTGAAAGTCCTACCAATATGGGCTTATCTAATATTTTCAGGTAGGATAGATTTTTTAGTAATTCAAAATTCTGTTGTATGGTTTTACCAAAACCAAAACCGGGGTCTACGATCACATCTTTAATTCCGGCAACCTTACAAGCTTCAATCTTTTCAATAAAGAATTCTGTTACTGTTTTGGCTACATCATTGTATTGCGGATCATTTTGCATTGTCTCAGGCGTTCCCTGCATATGCATACATATATATGGCACATTTAATTTCCCAACGGTAGCGATCATGTTAGTATCCATATTCCCTGCGCTAATATCATTAACTATGGAGGCACCGGCAGTAACTGCAGCGATCGCAACTTCACTGGAATAAGTATCTATTGAAATAATTGCTTGGGGAAATTTCTGATGGATGGCTGTTATTGCAGGTAACACCCTCTCAAGTTCTTCTTCTACGGATATCCTGATACTTTTGGGACGGGTGCTTTGTCCGCCAATATCAATAATATCAGCACCATCATTGATCATTTTGTCCGCCAACGCTACAACATCGTCATTGATATTCCCCTTGTAAAATGAATCAGGTGTAATATTAATAATGCCCATTATTAAAGGTTTATCCAATACCAATAATTTTCCTTTGCAGTTAAGTGTGTACATCAGCTATAATCAATTAATTTTGACAATAACAAAAATAGAGAATGAATACGAACGAGCAATACGATCAGGCAATACAATCTTGCGAAGATATTTTTTTAAAGAAAACAAAGGATTATGGCACTTCATGGAGAGTGTACCGTACTATTTCAGTAGTCGATCAGATCTATATCAAAGCAAAACGCATCCGTACCATCCAGGAAAAAGGGCAACAGAAGATCGGGGATGATATATTAAGTGAGTTCAAAGGGATACTGAATTATGCTATTATTGGTTTAATTCAATTAGATATTAACGATGATGAAGTAGAAGACCTTGCAGTTGCTGAAGTGGAAAAACGCTACAATGAAAAAGTAGACATAGCAAGAAAACTAATGCTCGATAAAAATCATGATTATGGGGAAGCGTGGAGAGAAATGAGCCAGGAAAGTTTTGTTGATCTGACCCTTGCAAAATTATTACGCATCAAACAGATTTTGTTAAACGATGGTAAAACACTCATGAGTGAAGGTATAGATGCCAATTTTTTCGATATTATTAACTATTCAGCTTTTGCATTGATCTTAATAGCAGAGGGTAAACATTAATTTATTTAAAATGAAATTGATAGTAAACATAGCACGTATAATTGTTGGTGGATTATTTGTTTTTTCCGGATTGGTAAAAGCAATTGATCCTCTCGGGTTGAGTTATAAGATGCAGGAGTTTTTTGAAGTATGGGCTGCAGATAATTATCTTCCTTCATTGATGAATTGGCTGCATGGACACAGCTATCTTTTTTCTGTAATAATGATAACGCTTGAAGTGGTAGTTGGAGTAGCGTTATTAATAGGCTGGAAGAAAAAACTCACATTGTCCATATTACTTTTATTAATATTATTTTTTACTTTCCTTACAAGTTATGTTTTGTTTAGCGGAAAGATAAGAGCTTGCGGTTGTTTTGGAGATTGTATTCCGCTTACACCAATTCAAACTTTTACAAAAGATATCATCTTATTGTTGTTGGTCTTATTGTTATTGGTAAAACAAAAATATATTCTTCCGCTATTTAGTAATGTTGTTTCGTCTGTCATCATATTGATTGCATTGGCTGGCACAGTTTATCTTCAAATGTATGTAGCAAAACATTTGCCTATAAAAGATTGCCTTCCATATAAAGCAGGAAATGACATTTTAAAACTTCGTGAAATGCCCGATGGCGCAATACCTGATAAGTTTGAATATCTTTTCACCTATAAAAAAGGAGGCCAGCAAAAAGATTTTACAACTGATCAATTACCTGATAGTACATGGGAATTTGTTGATCGTAAACAAACGTTGGTGCAAAAAGGAGTGAATAATATTCCATTGATCAATGATTTTTCTTTGACAGATTCTACAGGAGCTGATGTAACAGAAACTATTTTGAGTCAGGAAGGAACTTATTATCTTTTATTTATTAAGGATATGGATTCTTATGCTTATAGTGATAATGATATCAAATTAATTGAACATGCAAGAAGTAAAAAGATACCATTATATATTGTTACTTCTCAAGCTACAAATATAAAAGCATACTTTGATAGCAAGAATATTTCAAAGATAACTTCTTTAGAAATTTTAACGGCTGATGCTACAGCAATAAAAACCGCAGCAAGAGTGAACTCAACTTTATTTGTAATGAAAGGTCCCGTTGTACAGCTTAAATTAAGCTACGCAGATTTTGATAAGATTTTAATAAAATAAAGATCATTAATGATAAAAAAAACATTCTATTCATTATTGGTGCTACTTGGTGTAGTAGTGATAGTGTTTATAATGTTTCAGGGTTTTGGCGATCCCGTAAAAATGATTGTAGGGCAAAGTGGTGATAAAAAAACTATGGATAACATCCGCAAAGATCTTTATCTCGACCAGCCTAAGTGGAAACAATTTTTTTTATACCTCAATGATGTTTCTCCAATAGCAATTCATACGAAAGACGATATTACAAAAAAAGAATTGAACGGATTTTTTATTGGTGGTGATACAAAATTAGGAGTTAAGTTTCCTTATCTCCGGAAAAGTTATCAGACAAAGAAAAATGTAGGAACAGTTTTATTGCAAGCACTTCCTGGGACCTTATTACTTGCCATCACAGCAATGTTTTTTGCCACCTTTGTGGGAATTTTGTTAGGTGTATTAGCTGCTGTAAAGAAAGGTACATGGCTTGATACAAGTGCTGTATTTGCAAGTATTGCCGGTATATCAGCGCCATCATTTTTTATGGCGATCATTATCGCATATTTTTTTGGAATTGTTTTGCATCCTTACACAGGACTTAATCTAACAGGTAGCTGGTTTGATGTAGATGAAGTAACAGGTGAAAAATACCTGACATTAAAAAACCTAATCCTTCCTGCATTTACTTTGGGAATAAGGCCTTTGGCTATCATCACTCAATTGACACGTAGCTCAATGTTAGATGTACTTAACCAGGATTATATACGCACTGCTTATGCAAAAGGATTAAAGAAAAGTACTGTTATTTTTAAGCATGCTTTACGCAATGCATTAAATCCTGTGATCACAGCTGTTACTGGTTGGTTTGCAGAGTTATTAGCAGGAGCTTTTTTTGTTGAATATATTTTTGGTTGGCAAGGTATAGGAAAGATAACAGTCGATGCGCTGGAAAAATTAGATTACCCTGTAGTGATGGGGTCAGTATTATTAAGTGCTTGTATTTTTATTCTTGTAAATTTATTAGCAGATGTATTGTACAGGGTCGTTGATCCTAGAGTAGCAACTTGATCGTAGATCATTTGATCACCACGTCTTTTATTATCTTTTCACCAAGGGCTTCATTTACTCTTTCAATTATTTTTTCTTTTTGATAAAGCAATTCATTTTTTAATGGAGCCACTTGTGAAGTAATGAATAAAGTATGATTGATGATCTGGATCTTATCAGTGTATTTGGCAATGGTCTTCCCCATGATCTGTTCCCACACATCTTCGATCTTTAACGCTTGTATACCGGTTTTTAAACGGCTTTTGCGTAAAAATTCCTTCATCGCATCCTGCATTGAAAATTCTCCCATACTGCAAAAATAGTATTAAGTTATAAGTAATAAGTTCTAAGTTGATAGTTCAATTATTTGATAGCTTGTATCTAATTCTATAAAAGTCGCTTCCAATCTATCTCTATGTGTATCAGTAATAAAAACCTGTCCGTCATTTTCATTACAAACCCAATGCAATAAGTTTTGCATACGGTTATCATCCAATTTTTCAAATACGTCATCTAATAAAAGGAGCGGAGCAAAGCCTTTATTCGCTTTTAATAATTCAAACTCAGCTAATTTTAAAGCAAACAGTAAACTCTTTCGCTGTCCTTGCGACGCAATATTTTTAAACACATGTCCATTCAGTTGAATAATAATGTCATCCTTATGTATACCGCCATTGCTTCGTTGCAATATAAAATCCTTTTCTCTAAATTGATTGAGCACAGCTTCAAATGAATTATTGTTTAACTGACTTTCATATTGTAGTGTAACAACTTCTTCAACTTGTGCAATTTGCTGATAAAATTTTTGTACCAGCGGAATTAATTGCTGGGTAAAATCTTTTCGTTTTGTATAAATATAATTACCCGGAAGTATTAATTGCTCATCTAAAACTTCTAACAAATTCCAATCAGTTTTTCCTTGTTCTGCAAAACGTTTCAATAGACTGTTACGCTGTTGTAATACTTTAGTATAAATGATCAGGTTCTGCAAATAATCAGCATCCATCTGGCATAAAATAGTATCAATAAAAGTCCTTCGTCCTTCACTACCTTCCGTTATCAATTCAATATCATCCGGAGCGATCATTACACACGGGAACTTGCCTATATGATGAGAGAATTTTTCATATTCAATATCATTCAGTAAGATCTCTTTTTTTCCAGCGCCCCTATAAATACAAACAATGGTATCATTTTCCATTTTTCCTTCCAGCCTGAACCCATCTTTATTAAATAAAATATTTAATGCATCTGTTTTTGAAAAATAACTTTTTGTGAAACACAGATAATAAATCGCATCCAATAAATTAGTTTTTCCCTCGCCGTTTAAGCCACAAATGCCAACTACTCTTTCGTTAAATTGGAAAGATTCAAGATCGTAGTTTTTAAACTGTGTGAGATTTATCTTGTTGAGCAGGAACATTCACCGCAAGATAAGGAATGTATGAATGATAAAAATTTGCCTAATTAAAGATATAAGATGAAATGCTAGGGTATACGGAATTTTAGTTAATAGGTAGGAAATAAAAACATATTATCACCTCATTTTCAAGCGGATAAATAACCTTACATTGTTCAAGAATTTGAATTCTTATTTTCCATTTTCCCCCTTATCTTTGCGGCCTAAAACTATAAACCCATTGGCAACGAAATTTTCAAAAGAGACTTATCTCTACTGGTACGAATTAATGCTTTTATTGCGTCGTTTTGAAGAAAAAGTAGGACAATTGTATGGAATGCAAAAGATCCGTGGTTTTTGTCATTTGTATATTGGCCAGGAAGCGGTAGCAGCAGGTTGTATGACAGCAACTAACCCTGAAGATAAAATGATCACCGCTTATAGGTGTCATGCATTGGCTATAGCTAAAGGAGTTACGCCAAAATCAAGCATGGCTGAATTATATGGTAAAGCTACCGGTTGTAGTAAAGGAAAAGGCGGCAGCATGCACTTGTTTGGAGTTGATGTAGGCTTTTTTGGTGGTCATGGTATTGTAGGGGCACAGATAGGAACAGGAGCAGGTTTGGCATTTGCAGAAAAATACAAAGGAACGGATAATGTGGCGCTTTGCTTTTTCGGGGATGGTGCTTCACGCCAGGGTATGTTGCATGAAACTTTCAACATGGCTATGTTATGGAAATTACCTGTAGTGTTTATTTGTGAAAATAACCATTATGCAATGGGTACTTCCGTAGCACGTACAAGTAATGTATTGGATATTTATAAATTAGGAGATGCATACGATATGCCTAGTGATAGTATTGATGGCATGAGTCCTGAGGATGTGCATAACGGTGTTTTAAGAGCTGTTAACAGAGCAAGAGAAAAAGGTGGTCCAACTTTACTTGAGATTAAAACTTACCGTTATAAAGGTCATAGTATGAGCGATCCTCAAAAATACCGTACCAAAGAAGAATTGGAAGAGTACAAAGAAAAAGATCCGATAGAACACGTTTTGAAAGTATTGCAAACGGAATATAAAGTAACTGATGCTGAGATCGAAGTTATTGTGGATAGAGTGAAAGCACAGGTTCAGGAAAGCGTTGATTTTGCAGAAGAAAGCCCTTGGCCTGGCGAAGACGAATTATTGAAAGATGTATATGTTCAGGAAGATTATCCTTTCATTGTAGATTAATATTAAACAGGTTTTTTAAATTTAAATTATAAAAATGGCAGAGAAGCAGGCAACAGTAGTTGCAACAAATGTAGAAGCAAATGATGTTGTTGTAAAAGCAAAAGATTTTTGGTCAAGATTCAGCAAACCAATTATATATATAGGCAGCCTGATCATTTTAGTGATCGGTGGATGGATCGCTTATAAGAATTTTATAGTTGAGCCTAAAGAAAAGAAAGCCGCCGATGCTATTTTTCCAGCTGAACATTTATTTGATAAAATGGCCACAACAGGATTTAATAAAGATTCTATCAATCTTGTATTAAATGGTGGTAACGGACTTACCGGCGTTTTAAAAATTGCAAGTACTTATGACGGTACTGATGCAGCAAACAGAGCTCATTATATTGCCGGTGCTTGTTTTTTACATAGCGGAGATTTTGCAAATGCAGCTAAACATTTAAAAGATTTTTCAACTAAGGCTACACAAATTCAAACAATGGCTTATTCAATGTTAGGTGATGCAAATGCAGAACTTAAGAAAAATGAAGAAGCTTTGGATTATTATAAAAAAGCGGCTGCATTAAATGCTAAAGACGAATTTATGAGCAGTGAATTTTTATTTAAAGCAGGATTGTTTGCTGAGAGTTTAGGTAAAACAAATGAAGCTGTTGATTTTTATCAAAAATTAAAAGCCGAATACCCTAAAAGTGCTCATGCAGCTGATCTTGATAAATACTTAGCAAGGCTAGGCATTACAAATTAATATGGCGATATCAACCGAAAATTTATATTCTATTACAGGCATCCAATTACCAAAGGATGCCTGTATAGTTATTGTACGTACTGAATGGAATGCAGAAACCATTGATAAATTACAAGAAGGCTGTGTTCGTAAATTAAAAGAGAATAACGTAACATATAAGATCGTTACAGTTCCCGGTGCTTTTGAAATTCCCTTTGGTATTAAACATCATTGGGACCAAGCAACTAAAAAACCTTCAGCTTTTATAGCGCTTGGCTGTGTGCTTAAAGGAGATACTCCACATTTTGAATATGTATGCAAGGCTGTAACAGATGGAATTGTACAGTTGAATTTAATGCTGCCAGTACCTACTATCTTTGGTGTGTTAACAGTTAATACTCAGGAGCAGATCGATGAAAGAACAGGAGGGAAGCATGGCCACAAAGGTGAGGAAGCTGCTATAACGGCCTTAAAAATGATAAGTCTTTAATTACAATCAGCACTCATGAAAGTTCACATATTTATACCTTGCTTTATAGATCAGTTGTATCCGCAAACTGCTTTCAATATGGTGAAAGTGTTGGAGAAAGCTGCTTGTGATGTTCATTACAATACCAACCAAACCTGTTGTGGGCAACCTGCTTTTAATGCAGGTTATTGGGACGAGGCAAGAGAAGTATGTTCTAAGTTTTTAAAAGATTTTGAAGATGCAGAGTATATCGTTGCACCGAGTGCCAGTTGTGTTGGATTTGTAAGAAATTATTATGCAAAATTATTTGAAAATTCTTCACAGCATAACCAGGTTAAAGATCTAAGTAATCGTATTTATGAATTCAGTGAATTTCTTACTGATGTTTTAAAGATAGAGAACTTTGCTGCTACTTTAAATGGTAAAGCAACGTATCATGACAGCTGTGCTGCCTTAAGAGAATGTAAAATAAAAGATGCCCCAAGAAAATTGTTGGGGCATGTAAAAGGTTTAGAATTAGTTGAGATGAATGATGTAGAAACGTGTTGTGGTTTTGGTGGAACCTTCGCCGTTAAATTTGATGCCATTTCAATTAGTATGGCAGAACAAAAAGTAACAAACGCTTTAGCTACCGGCGCACAGTATATTATCTCTACAGATATCAGTTGCTTAATGCATATAGATGGTTACATTAAAAATAAAAACCTATCTATCAAAACAATGCACATTGCAGATGTTTTAGCTGCAAATCTCTAATACTTTAATTCGGTAAAACAACTTGTCTGACCGTCATTACCATTGCTGTAATTACAAGAACGGCAGAAACAATATTGAAAAAAGTTTTGCTATAAGTTTTACCAGCAAGTAATTTACTGAAAATTAAAAATGCTGGGATGGCAAAACAAATGATTGCCAATTCAATACCGATGTTTACCATCAATAAAGATTTAGCTTGAAATCCTTGAGAAAAAGTTACCTCTTTTAAGTTTCCTGCCATGCCGAGTCCGTGAATCAATCCAAAGAAAAATACTGCAATGAAACGTGGATTCTTTAATTTGCGTGCATACATGTTTTCCCCTGCAATAAATAATAGCGTTAGGGGAACCAATGCCTGAACGATGTAGTTAGAAACATTAAGAACGTGATAAACACCTAACCATAAGGTGATCATATACGCTGCAGTAAAAGCAAGTAATTGCTTCATTACAAACTTTTGTTTTGAACCAAATAGAAATAGAGCAAATACAAACAGTAAATGGCCATAGCCTAATGTGCTGAAATTAGTTGCGCCTACTTGTAAAAAGGCTAAAGAACTTGGTTTAACAATCTGCCCCAGGTCTGTGAAGGCAATATTAGACCATAAAATTTGTGTTAAAAACACAGAAAGTAACAATAGGACTAATGCTTTTACGCCATATGCCCATTTGTTGTTGCTAGTTGCGATAAATTGGATCATAATAATTGGAATTAATCTTACTTACGTAAGAAGCTTTAAGTTGGATTTTGGTTGCATGCAAAGAACAAAATTTTAAACGGAATTTCTTCCCACTTATTATTAACATTCGGGAAAACCTGTGGAAAACCTAATTTTAAAGATTCCAAAATTTTACTGGTAAATGGTAATAACTCTATTAAGACGAATCTATTACCATGCCAATTACGTATTTAAATATAAAAACAACATGAAATTCCTGCTATATATCAGTTTATTAACAGTTTTTTTAGGAGCATGCAGAAATAAAAAAATTACTATAGTTGAAGAGAAATATATCGACAGTCTTATTAGTAAATATTCGCAACCTATTGTTTATGAAACAGAAAATGAGATACAATTTTGGAAAGATAGAATTGACCCTAAATTTCCCGGGATCAGTAATGAATTAAAATACGCAGGGTTAGTGACCAAAAGGTTTAGTTTAACGGGGGACATAAAAGATATGCAGATAGCTGATAGCGTTCTTAAGCAAATAAATATCAATTATAATAGTAGAGAATCTTCCCCATTTTTAGCTTTAATGCACAATGCAATAACGCAGCATCGCTTTGTTGAAGCAGACTCTTTTTTGCAACAAGCTAAGCGAATAGGTATCAAACAATATGAAACGCAAACAGGAACCTTTGACGTTGATTTCGAATCTGGCAGATATTTTCAGGCTGAAAAAGCATTGAATAAGATCATTGCCGGAAATGATTATGGTTACTACTTCCGCAAAGCTAAATTAGCACACTACAAAGGAGATATAGATACCTCGATCTCGGCAATGAAAAGAGCTGTAGATATTTCACGTAACAATATTGCTTTAAAACAGGCTTCATTATCTAACCTTGCGGATCTTTATTTACATAGTGGACATTTACAGAAAGCCTATGATCTGTATAAGGAATCTATAAATTTAAGTTCAGCTGATCTGCACAGTATTATGGGAATAGGATGGATAGCATTAGTGCATGATAAAAATGAAGTCCTTGCAGAAAAAATATTTCAATTTGTATCAACAAAAACCAAAGCTCCAGACGCTCTTTATAAATTAATGTATGTAGCAGAATCCCGGAAGGACACAATGGCTCAGAAAAAATATGCCACTGAATTTAGAGATAGAGTATCTGATCCGGCTTATGGAAATATGTACAATAAATACCTGATTGAATTGTATACCGGTATTTTAAACGAACCTGCAAAAGCGGAATCGATTGCAAGCAATGAATTGCATAACCGGGCTACTCCTCAAACTTATGCCTGGTATGCATGGTCGTTATTTTCAAATAATAAAAAGGCGGAAGCTTTGACTGCTTATCAAAATAATATCTCTGGAAAGCCATTGGAAGGATTAGAACTATATTGGATGGGGAAGTTGATGCAGGGAGAAAATAAAATGTATACTGCGAAAGAATATTTTAAAGCTGCTAACGAAAATAAATATGATCTAGGACCTGCGATGCAAAATGATATAGAGAAGAACTTAGAAAAATAACCTTTCAATGCTCCAATACGAAGCTACAATTCCTATTATTACAGATAACGGGATTACGATTGCGCTACGATAATAAAACTTATTTGCAAACCATTTTCCAAATAATAAAAAAGCTGCTAGTATCACAGTTATTTGTCCGAGTTCAACACCAACGTTGAACATTACCAATGATGAAAAATATGCATTCTGTGGTAATCCTAATTGAGTCAATGCATTGGCAAAACCTAAGCCATGTATAAGACCAAATAAAAAGACAATACCAATTCTTGAAGCATTTAATTTACGTGAAAAGATATTTTGAATAGCTACATACACAATTGACATAGCAATGATCGGTTCAATAATTCCAGGATGAATATTAAATACATTGTACATAGCCAATCCTAACGTTACTGAATGGGCAATGGTGAAAGCCGTGGCCTGTAATAGAACTGATTTTAATGTGGGACTTAAAAGATAAATACTCAGGATAAATAAGATATGGTCTAAGCCTAGTGGCAAAATGTGTTCAAAGCCTAATTTAAGATATAGAAATGCCGCTTCGGTGCTTGACATTTTTTCTATTTCACCTACAACAACATGAGCAGACAAAGATTGAGTCAAAGTAAAAAAAAGAAATAATAAACCTATTGGTTTAAAATATCTTTTTTTTTGACTGTATGTTTTATTTCTGATCATTAATTATGCGATTAGAAATTAATTTAAAATATAGGGTACGGAAAAATTAAGACCGAAGCAAAAAGCTTCGGTCTTAATAATAAATATTACCATGGCGAAGCCAGGTATGGGAAAGCAGCTAAAAATGCTTTATCATTTGCATCAACATGGTCACTCGTAAGAGCGGCATTACTTGTACCTGCAGGACCACCAAAAAGTAATATCAGTTCAACATCTATTACATCATCGGCTAAAGTTCTGCCGGTTAATACATTTGTACCATCAAAGAATGTTGTAACACCTGTTGTAGAAACATTTAAAAAATCAGTTGCAAGCACTGTTGTAAATGTTGCTGCATCAAGGCCTAGAGCATTAGTAGTATAGCCAGGATTCAATGCTAATAATTTAGCCTGGAATTTTGACTGGAATGCGGCACCCATAGCTGAAGGTGTGGTTACATTAAAAGCATCTTTGTCTGCGGCATCGTTAAATACTGTATTGATCGCTGGTCTGCCGAATTGATCCTCTTGTTCATAATAAACAACATTTGGATTATTATCTTTTTTACATGAAGTTATTAGTAAGCTTCCTGCAATGATAACGGCGAATAATTTTATTGATATTGTTTTCATTTTTTTTTTTTTAAAAATTTAGAAATGGATGATCAGATCTTTGATTTTGTTTCAACCCAAATGTTCAAAGTACCTGTGCCTCCTAATATTGATTTTGGAACTTCTACCACCGTGCTTAACACATTGGTACCTGCAAAAGCATCCATTCCCGGGTTATTAAAGCTGCCTGCAGTACCAGCAATGATCATTTTGTACCTGTTCAGATCAAAAAAGAAAGGATCATCTCTTGGGCCTGCAAAAACTTTTATTCCTCCTAATCCTGTACCGATATCAGGAGTAGTTTTTGTGTAAGGTGTTACTTTTACTTTAGCAGAAACAATACCTTCAAGTTTACTCTTAGTGCCTGTTGCAGACGGAGTTGCCGGACCATAAATAGACATCATCTTAGATGACGCATCATACTTACATTGAATAACAAGATCTTCTACTTTGTCATTGTTGTTATCAATATTAAATTCAATAAGTGTGTTTTCCTCAAAGGAAGCTGCGCCTGTGCTACCAGGTGATAATAAGCCTTGCGTATTGGCTACTAATACCAAATTGTTTGGATCTGCTGCCCTGAAAACATACATATCAGTAATATCAGATGTCTGACCTGTCACAGCAGGCGCATCGATGTGATCAGCAGCAATGATGCTGCCTGTAATTATTGCTGCCACAGCAAATGCAGCAATAAAAAATTTCTTTTGTTTCATAATGATTGTTTTAATGTTAATAATTTTAACTTACCTGTTTTGCTTTAAGTACGATAGAAAATGACCTATGGATTTTTTAACGATAACTTTTTAAAAAATTCTTTAATTAACTTTACTTTAAACAAATTCTATTCGATGGCATATTGGCTAGTTAAATCAGAACCATCTACTTATAGTTGGGATCAATTGGTAAAAGAAAAACAAACAGAATGGACGGGGGTACGTAATTATGCTGCCCGTATTAATTTACGTGCCATGAAAAAAGGGGATGAGGTGTTGTATTATCATAGTAATGAAGGCGTAGAAATTGTAGGCATAGCAAAGATTCTTAAGGAAGCACATCAGGATTCTACAACAGAAGATGCCGCATGGGTAGCAGTAGATATAAAGCCTGTAAAAAAATTAAAACA
Organism: Bacteroidota bacterium; assembly: GCA_040387955.1. GTDB lineage: Bacteria > Bacteroidota > Bacteroidia > Chitinophagales > Chitinophagaceae > Ferruginibacter. The sequence goes on from JAZKCS010000006.1 coordinate 92,772, forward strand.
ACCTGTTCCGCTTTCGGAAATTAAAAAAGATAAACGCCTTGTAAATATGGATCTTGTAAGATTAGGCAGATTGTCTGTACAAACAGTAAAGGAAGATGAGTGGAAAATAATAATGGAAATGGCTGGTGAAAAATAAAAAACATATTGTTGTACTCACCGGTGCCGGCATAAGCGCTGAAAGCGGATTAAAAACTTTTCGTGATGGTGATGGCCTTTGGATGGGATATAATGTTCAGGATGTTGCTACACCAAGAGCCTTTCACAGAAATCCTCAGTTGGTATTAGATTTTTATAATGAAAGAAGAAGAGATGTTGCAGCAGCCAAACCTAATGCTGCACATATAGGTTTAGCTGAATTAGAAAAAGATTTTGATGTAACGATCATCACACAAAATATAGATGACCTGCATGAAAGAGCAGGCTCCACAAATATCATTCACTTGCATGGTGAAATTTTTACAATGAGAAGTGTTGCTGATGAAGATTCCATTTTTGAAATAAAAGGGGATATCAAAGTTGGTGATCTTGCTGAAGATGGTCATCAACTGCGACCAAATATTGTCTGGTTTGAAGAAGCTGTACCAAAAATGGAAGATGCAGTACAAGTAATGAGAGATTGTGATTATTTTGTTGTGGTAGGTACTTCTTTACAAGTTTATCCTGCAGCCTCCTTGTTGCATTATGCTCCATCATACTTACCGAAATTTATTATAGATAAAAAGATCCCTTCAGTAGAAAATTATCCTAACCTTACTTTTATTGAGAAGCCTGCAACAGAAGGAGTGAAGGAGTTGGAAAGAATATTGCTAAATAGGTAAATGTTTTTCATTAAACATCACACCAAAATTTTCTAATTCTTTTAAAACCGGTTCATAGATTTCTTTTAAAGTTGGAATATGCAGCCCCGTCAGTTTTAGTTCATTGTTTAAGATCAATTTTGCAGCAATGCCCAAAGGCAAACCTACAGTTTTTGCCATGGCAGTTCTTAAACTATCTTCTCCTTTTACAATTAAACTGCTCTTTACATCGTACATCGTACCTCTCAGTTCATATATGATCTCATGCAGCATTACGATCATGTCTTTATCATGAGGATGCATAACGAGTTTTGTTTCTAATAAATATTGTAAAACATCTGCAAAAGTTTTTGCAGTTGCAGGAATTAGTGCGTCATCAAATAAACCTAAATACTCTAAAAGAGGGTTGTTCTCGTCGGTAATAAATGGAATAATAGTTTCTGACCAATTTTTAAAAGTCACATTTTCAGGACGCATGATTATTTCGTCATTTGCTAAACCAGCTTTTACAATTGCTTCCCAGCCAATACAAAATTGAGGGTAACGTAAAGTTGTCCGGATAAATGTTTCTGCAGATCTTAATTTATAAATAGGAATATAACTTAAAGAATCTCTGTTTGGGTAGCAGGCCAGATTTCCTAAGCCCTCAATATTTACCGTATTGCAATTTGTAAACAGATCATTGTATTCAACATGTTTAATTTCATTGTTGATTTTATATTCAGCTCCTGCTTTACCTGCGGTAACTACATTACGAGGGTTCCAGCTTATTTTATAATGCCAGGAATTATCATCACTCTCCGGAGCTACTAAACCACCGCAATGGCTTTTAAATGATGTGATGTTACCACCTTTAGATCTTATCTCATCAATGATCTTCATTGCACTCATATGGTCAATACCCGGATCTAATCCCATCTCACATAAGAATAATAATTTTCTATGCTTTATCTCATCACTGAGGCTCTTAATTTTATTATCTACATAAGAAGCCGTCAATAAATGTTTTCGTAATTCTACACAATCTTTTGCAATTAAATAATGCAGGGCAGGAGGCATCATGGAAATAACAACATGTGCTCTTTGAATAACAGTTTCTCTTGCTTCGTCATTTGTTATATCTATTTCAATGGCTTCAGCAAAAGTGGAATTGTTTGTCTTGCTTAAAATTTGTTCTTTGTTGGCATCGGCAATGATAAATTTCCATTTATTATTTTTTGATTCTTCTAATAGGTAATCAATTAAAACAGTTGCAGATTTGCCGGCACCAAAAAGTAATACAGTTTTCAAATTTTAATTTTAAGGACACAAGGTAATTTTTTTGTGTCACAGATTTTGCCGGTAAGGCGGTAAGATAGAAAATTGATGCTTTAGCAGCAATCAAAAAACTTATCGTCTTACCGCCTTACCGGCTAATTATTTTATTAATCTACGCTTAGATAAAAGCCAAATAGTAGCACAAAATGATGAACGTAATGCGACGCCACCGCAGCTAAATCAGGGCTCAAATTTCTGTACCATAAGATTGTCCACAAATACCATGAAAATGTGGGAAAAAACAGGTAAAATCGTTAACATTTATACCCTAAAAATGACCAAAAATCGGTACATTCGCAACCCGATGATTTCGGTTAAAATAATATGGATAATAACGACAATTTAAGCGACGGCGAATTACCAATAAACGACGGTGGCGCAAGCAGTAACAGAGGAAAAATAATCCCGGTAAATATTGAGGAACAAATGAAAACTTCTTACATCGATTACTCTATGAGTGTGATCGTAGGAAGGGCATTGCCTGATGTTAGGGATGGTTTAAAACCCGTTCATAGAAGGGTGTTATTTGGTATGTATGAACTGGGAAACACCAGCAACAAAGCCTATAAAAAAAGTGCCCGTATTGTAGGGGATGTAATGGGTAAATACCATCCGCATGGTGACTCTGCAATTTATGATACAATGGTTCGTATGGCGCAGCCTTGGGCAATGCGTTATACAATGATCGATGGGCAGGGTAACTTTGGTAGCCAGGATGGTGATATGCCGGCTGCTATGCGTTACACTGAGGTGCGTATGGAGAAGTTTGCTGAAGCAATGCTGGATGATCTTGAAAAAGAAACAGTAGACTACCAATTGAACTTTGATGATTCATTGAAAGAACCAACTGTTCTTCCTACAAAAATTCCACAATTATTATTGAATGGTGCAAGTGGTATTGCCGTAGGTATGGCAACTAACATGATGCCTCATAATTTAAATGAGGTAGTCGATGGTTGTGTGGCGTACATTGATAACCGTGAGATAACAATTGAAGAACTTATTACGCATGTAAAAGCGCCGGATTTTCCAACAGGTGGTGTGATATATGGTATTGAAGGTATCCGCCAGGCTTTTCATACAGGTAGAGGAAGAGTAGTGTTGAGAGGTAGAACAACCATTGAGGTTGATGCTAAAGGCAAAGAAAAAATTGTAATTACTGATGTGCCTTACCAGGTAAACAGAGATACACTTACACAAAAAATTGGTGATCTTATCAATGATAAAGCCATTGAAGGTGTATCGGATGTAAACAATGAAAGTAATAATAAAGAAGGTACACGTATTGTTGTAGAACTGAAAAGAGATGGCGTAGCACAGGTTATCATAAATCAGTTGTATAAATTAACGGAGTTACAAACTTCTTATGGTATCAATAATGTGGCGCTTGTAAAAGGCCGTCCAAGGATATTGAACCTTAAAGACATGATCAGTGAATTTATTGAATTCCGTCATGAAGTGGTGGTTAAGCGTACTCAATACGAATTAAAAAAAGCAAAAGAAAGAGCTCATATTTTAGAAGGGTATATCATTGCATTAGATAACCTGGATGCCGTTATTAAGCTCATTCGTGAATCTTCTACCCCGAATATTGCTCAGGAAGGATTGATCACCAGTTTTGGTATGACCGAGATACAAGCGAAAGCTGTATTGGAATTAAGGTTGCAACGTTTAACCGGTATGGAGATCGAAAAGATTCGTGAAGAACATGCTGAATTGATGAAAGAGATCGCAAGATTAGAAGAAATTTTAGCGAACGAAGGAATGCGTTATGATATCATTAAAGCTGAATTGGCAGATATCAAACACAGATTTGGTGATGCCCGTAAATCTGAGATCACTTATGCCGATGATGAAATTGGTATGTTGGATCTTATTGAAGAAGAGGATATGGTGGTTACCATTTCTCATTTAGGTTATATCAAACGTACTTCGGTTACCGAATATCGTCAGCAACGCAGGGGCGGACGTGGTGCTAAAGGAAGCAGTACAAGACAGGAAGATTTTATTGAACATTTATTTGTAGCGTCTACGCACCATACTTTGTTGTTCTTTACAGAAAAAGGAAGATGTTTCTGGCTGCAGGTGTACAAAATACCTGAAGGAGATAAAACAAGCAAGGGTAGGGCTCTACAGAATATGATACAGATACCTCCGGATGATAAAGTAAGAGCGATCATTGATATCAAAGATTTTGCCGACAAGGATTATGTGAACGGACATTATATCGTTCTATGTACTAAACAAGGTATCATTAAGAAAACGGACCTGGAAGATTTCAGCCGTCCTCGTCAGAATGGTATCAATGCCATCAATATCCAGGAAGGGGATCAATTATTAGAAGCTAAATTGACAGATGGTAACTGTGAGATCATGATGGCTATTAAGAGCGGTCGTGCTATCCGTTTCCCTGAAGAAAAAGTACGCAGTACCGGTCGTGGTGGTATAGGTGTATATGGTATCGAGGTGGACGATGCTACAGACGAAGTAATTGGTATGGCTTGTGTGAACAGGGAAGATAAGACCAAAACGATCATGGTGGTGAGTGAAAAAGGATTTGGTAAACGTACACCGCTGATCGATGAAGATGGCGAAGAAGTTTATCGTATCACTAACCGTGGCGGTAAGGGTGTACGCACTTTGAACGTTACAGAAAAGACCGGACGATTGGTTGGTTTATTAGCAGTGAGTGAAGACCAGGATCTGATGATCACCTGTGTAAGCGGTATCACTATCCGTATGAGTGTAGCAAGTATCCGTCCGCAGGGAAGGGCAACACAAGGCGTGAAATTGATCCGTTTAGATGAAGGAGATGAAATAGCAGCGATCACACAAATCGATGAAAGCGATGAGGAGGAAGTTGTTTTACCGGAAGGTGGAGATGTTACTGATTCTACAGAAACCCCATCTGAAGACAATACTGATACAACTACAAAAGAACCTGGTAATGAATAACTAATAATAAGTTATTTACAATTTTAATATAATTAAATTATAAGGCAAGTTTTTAAAAACTTGCCTTATTTTTATAAAATGCGAATATCTTTTATACTCATATCATTGTTATTTTGGAGTAAGATAGAGGCACAAAATCTTGATTCTGCCCGCCATTTATGGCAACGAAATGAGTTGGGGAGAGCATTGGATCTTATCTTAAACGATACCGTTCATAACGAGGCAGTGTATTTATTGAAAGCAAAAATATACCAGTCCATCAGTGTAGATGCAAAGTACAAAGATCTTGTGGCTGATCCGAAAAATGAAGCATTTGACGTGTTGCAAACTATTTTTTATGCTTTCAATGCGAATTCACTTATAACTGACTCAACAGCTTATAAAATTTATGAAGGCTACACCAATGATGGTGTAGCTTTTTTTAATGCCGGTACTGAAAAACAGGATAAAGCGGATTATGCCCGTGCTTTAAAAAATTTAAATAAAGCTGCAGCAGTAAGGGGCTTTATAAGGCAATATCAATCTTTGCCAGCTCTTGATACCACCAATTTATTGTATTCGGCCAAAGCTGCTATATATGCAGGTGATCAGCGGGATGCGGTTTATTACAGTAAAAAAATAGCTGATAATAGCCTTGCTGGTACTTATTTTGAGCCTGTATATCGATGGCTATTGTATTATTGCAACAAAAATTTTCATGAAAAGGAATTAGATAAATATTCTGCTATAACTGAAAAACTTTATCCAAAGTCTGATTATTATTTACTGAATTATATTGATTTCTACAGGAGCCTTGGCGATGCCGCATCTTTAGTAGAAACTTATACAAAATTATTTAGACAAGACTTTAATAAAACCGAATATCATCTTGCTTATATAAAAGATCTATTTAATTATTCATTTGGAGAAGATACCGGTAAAGCCAGGATATCTTACGGAAGTACTACAATCACAGAATCCGTTAAATATTTAAACGATAAATTAATTAATGAGCTGAAGTTATTTACAAAGGCAAATCCTCTGAATGCTGAAGGCAAATTGCTTTTTGGAAAATACTACATTAATAAAGCTGTGGATCTGCAAAACGAAAAGGGTAAAAATATTTCAAGCAAAGATTTGAAGATTGTTGCTGATGGGGCACAAACGAATAAAGATGTAAAGGTCAATTTGCAGGATAAAATTCCAGGCATAAATATTTCAAACCTATTAGTTAAATCTAATATTTACTTAAAAGAGGTTGCTGATAAACTTGGTAATAGAGTACAGAGGGCAGAGGCAACTAAATTGTTAATCGCAAATTATACAACTTTAAAAAGGTCTGATCAGGTTAAAAAGTATAAATCCAGATTAAAAGTGCTTACAAATAGTAAATAATTTTAATTTATATTTTTACAATATTTATTTGTAAAAAATTGCAATTACAGTCATCAGGAATGAAATTACAGGAACTATCCACTTCGTAATACTGTCACGATCATTTTGCACAGACGATATTTTTTCTTGAAATTTGATAAGGTTCAGTTTGTTTCGGGGTTTCAAACATACGTCATTTTTATTAATCGTTCAAAAAATAATCCACAAAAAAGTATCGATTGTGGAAAACTCGATTAAATTCTACAAACCAAAATTAGAGAAAGCTGCATTTTCTAAAACCAAATGCTATACGCATTTATTTATATCAGTTTGTAAATTGTATACAAGATAACTAAGCCAACTAAAACTAAGATGGCCATGATCAAGTAAAAGAAATTCTTTTCATTCATGGTAATTAAAGGGAGAGGAAAGATAAAAATTCTTCTTCTAACTATGCTTATATGTTTTTCAATAACATTTCAGCTAATGAGATCTCCAGGCTGTCACATATTTTATATAAAGTGGTATAGGTAAGATTTATTTTACCATTCTCGATCCGTGAAATACTTGCGGTCTCTATATCGCATTTCTCAGCTAAAGCTTGTTGAGTTATCCTTTTAGAGGTCCGAATATGTTTAATTCTTTGACCTAAGTCAAAAAGAGGGTCAGATTTCCTTTTCATTAAGTGATAAATTTAGAATTTCCTTAGGATAACAATAGTTACATAATTTTGGGGGAACATTATATATGACTTACGAAAATATTGGGAGCTTGGATTGAAATGGTAACATGGATAGATAGGCTTGGTGGATTAATTAATCATAACCCCAACAAAAAACCTATTTAGGCGCTCCTAATCAATTTATAGTTTTCGGGGATTATAGTACTAGTACAAAAAAGATACTATATCAAAATGGTAAGGTAAGTTGGTTTCCTGGAAATAACTTTTAACCCAACAAAAAACCTACTAACAATAAGTAGGTTTTCTCTAAAGGCAAGCTACCGTAAAAGTAGCAGTATATAGACAAAAGAGTCCGCTTAAACCACTCGGTAGATGGTGTACAAAAGCACCAAACCGACTAAGGTTAATCCTGCAAGAATCCAGTAAAAAATTTATTGTTCATCGTTTTAAAAAGGGGATATAAAATTATTACATCTTGTAATAAAAAACAATAGCTTACTCAACAACGCTATCTATATTATCAATCTTCGCAATAATCTCCCAGTGTGGCAGGGGTAAAAATAGAATACGCTACTACGCTGTGTTTGAGGGCATGCGCCTGTTTAACATAATGTTAATTATAGGAAAAGTGCGTACATTTGTAAAGTTGGTAAATAAATAAACCTCATCAATGAAATCCCACACAGGCCATTGTTAATCTTAACTGTGGCATTCCTTTCTAATTATAAAACTATAAAACTTACTTTTGCTGAAATGCACAACTCAGACATCCCTACCGAAAAAATACTTTCAAATTTAAAGATCGAAGCTTTAAATGAAATGCAGGAAGCTTCCATAAAAGCTGTGGAAGAAAATGATTCGGTCATTATCCTATCATCGACTGGTTCAGGAAAAACTATAGGGTTTTTATTGCCGGTAGTTCATGGCTTGAGCCGTGATATTAAAACTGTTCAGGCACTAATACTGGTTCCTTCCAGGGAATTAGCCATTCAAATTGATGAAGTATTCAGAAAAATGGGCACCGGATTTAAAATTACCTGCTGCTATGGTGGCCATAAAAGAGAAATTGAGGAAAATAACCTGGTACAATCTCCAGCGGTAATTATTGGTACTGCTGGCCGTGTAGCCGATCATATACGCAGGAATAATTTTTCTGTTGACGGAATTACGACCCTTGTGCTTGATGAATTTGATAAAACCATGGAATTGGGTTTTCAGGAAGAAATGTCCTTTATCATCGGTTCCTTGCCGAATGTTAAGAAAAGAATTCTTACATCTGCTACACAGGCTGTCGGCATTCCTGATTTTATTGGCGTAAAAGATCCGGTAAGACTTAGCTTTTCCAACCTGGTAGAAAAAGAAGAAATTGATGAACTGGTCGTAAGAACGGTTTTCTCTCCAGAAAAAGATAAATCTGAAACTTTGTTCAGTCTAATCTGTTCTATTGGTAATAAGTCAACCATTGTATTTTGTAATCACAGAGAATCTGTAGAACGTACGAGTCAGCTCTTAAAAGATAAAGGCATAGTAAATGTTTTTTACCACGGCGGCATGGAGCAACGTGACCGTGAAACTGCGATGTGTAAATTCAAGAATGGCACTTCAAATGTATTGGTTACTACTGATCTAGCTTCCAGAGGTTTGGATATTCCTGATATTAAATACATTGTTCACTATCATATACCTGCTACTGAAGATGTGTACACACACCGTAACGGTCGGACTGCACGTATGGAAGCAGGTGGTAAAGCAGTTTTAATTTTATCAGAGGAAGAAAAACTACCTACATACATTACAGAAAGTGAAGATTTTGTTTTGCCGGAAAGATTGGAGCTTCCTGAAAAACCAAAATGGAGTACTCTATTCATTGCTGCTGGTAAGAAAGATAAAGTGAATAAAATCGATATTGTTGGATTCTTATCTAATAAAGGTTTATTGAAGAAAGATGATATTGGGTTGATCGAGGTAAAAGATTTTTGTTCGTTTGTGGCTGTACGTAAGTTAAAGGTTGGAGAAGCTTTGGAATTGATAAAAGACGAAAAAATAAAAAATAAAAAGGTTAAGATCGCTGTAGCAAAATAATATTATTGCTTTGGATAAGATCCTGCAAAGCTCAGTACTATATTATTAAATTGATCAGCTTCATTGAACATGAATGAATGTTCAATTGGTAATACATATATAGGGTAATCCTTTAATTCTTTTTCAAATTTCTGCAAACGCACGGCATCTTTTTCGGTTGTCAAGATCATTTTTTCTGAATGTTCCATCTCTTCAAATTGTTCAATAATTTCCTTAAGGTCATCAATTTTAAAAATATGATGATCTGCAAAACGGAGCATATCATATGTATTTACTTTCTCTGTCAGGTAGCTTTTTAGAGGAGCCGGATTAGCGATACCACATATAAGCAGCACTGCTATTTCTTTTTTTATTGACCTGATCTCTTTTGTAAATAACTGATATGGTTCACCGTAAGTTATTTCTGTGAAAAATACCGATTGTGAGTACAGCGGATCAATTTCATTAGTAATCTCAAGTTTCTTTATTTCGGTAAGATCTGTTGGACTCTTGGTTACAATTATTACATGGGCTCTTCCAGCGCTGCTTTTTATATCTCGTAAATTTCCTGCAGGTATCAGCAGATCTCTTGTATAGAGGTCTTTGTATTCTGTCAATAAAATATTTAAGCCCGCTCTAATAGCACGGTGCTGAAATGCATCATCTAATACTATAATTTGTGTATCGGGTCGTTCATGCAATATTTGTGGTATTGCTACTAATCTTTCTTCTCCAACTGCAACAATAATGTCCGGAAATTTTTGGTGGAATTGCATGGGTTCATCACCGATCTCCAAAGCTGTCGTTTGCTCGTTTGCTATTCCAAAACCTTTTGTTTTTCTTTTATACCCTCTGCTAAGTGTGGCTACTTTATATTGCGGTTTTAATATTTTTATCAGGTATTCTACCATTGGTGTTTTACCTGTGCCTCCAACAGCCAGGTTGCCTACACAAATAATAGGAAAATTAAATTCAGCAGATTTATAATAATTCTTATTGTATAACCAATTCCTCACCCAAATAATAGCACCATATATAAATGAAAAAGGCAGAAATAAATATCGGAAGCTTTTAAGCATATTTTTTATTACACAAATTTTTACTGATTATACGAATTAAAGAACAAGATTAATATACTATAAATATTACATTAATTATTTGATTGCATTTAATTTGTGTAATTAGTGCAATTCAAAATAATCTGTGTAATCAAAACTCGTAAAAGGTTTCAGGCGTAACACAATAATCCAGTTTAACATCAAATGCATTTACATCTTCAATTATATCGATCGGTGGAAAATAACTAAACCCGATCTTAATAGTATCTGATCGGCATTCTTTTAAAAATTTATCATAATACCCTTTGCCATACCCTACCCTGTAGCCACTTTTATCAAATGCTAATAATGGAACGATCACAAGATCTATTTCCTCCGGAAAAACATCCATGCCTTCTGCAGGTTCATCGATGCCGAATTTGTTTTTTTCAAATATGGTGTTATCTGTTACAACTACACTTAATAATTCATCATTGCTGCCTATCACAGGATACAATAATGTTTGTTCAGGATTTTTAAAAAAACAAAAATCTGTGATCAATTGAGGGTTGAATTCCCTAAGGTCCTCAACCGGCGCATAGGTCATTATTACAGATGGTATCGTAATGGGCAATTGCTGAAATTGTATCAACATCAAGTCGTCCATTTTATTGATCGCTGTAGATAAAAGCTTAGTGCGTTTGTCTTTGTATAAATTCCTTATATCTTTCTTAGTTGCCACTGTTTAGTTTTATTATCACTGTATAAAGATAGAAAAGATTGTTGTGCCGTAATTACGTTCTGTTTTATAATGATCAAATTTCTTATAATCATTTCTTGGCGTATGTTCTAACACAAACCATCCATTTGGTTTCAGTAATTTCTTTTCAAATATTTTAATAGGAAGTTCATCAATTGTTCCCAATGCATAAGGTGGTCCCGCAAAAATAAAATCGAATTGTTCAGTACATGAATCTATAAATTTAAAAACATCAGCTTTCACCAATTTAAAATTTTCGATCTTTAATTCGGCAGAGGTCTTTTTTATAAAGTCATACATTTTATTGTCCTTTTCCACAATTGTAAGATCTGCCGCTCCCCTGCTGGCCAACTCATAACTAATACAACCTGTCCCCCCAAAAAGATCTAATGTCTTAAGTTCTTCAATTTCTAAATTGTTTTGAATGATATTGAATAAACCTTCTTTAGCAATATCTGTAGTTGGCCTTGTATAAGGCATTTCCGCAGGAGGGCTAATCCTGCGACCTCCGTATATTCCACTGATTATACGCATTCGGCTATTGTAAATAAATGGCTGAAAAAATGTTGCGGATATTTTTTTATTTCATCCGAATATTCATATTGAACAGGCAATAAAGCAAGATCGATATTTAAAAAATATTTATACAATTCTGCATATAAAGGGGATGATTCAGCGATCATGCCTGACAATAATAAATTTACTTCGTTCACATCTACATCAAAACTTTGGCATGTATTCAATAAATGATACGCTGCATCTTCAGGGGTTTGATAGGTAAAGTTTTGCATCACCTGTAAATGCCCATCTTTACTGAGCACAACAATAATATGTGTTGTACTGAAAATAGCAGATAATCTATTACCTGTTAAATTCAACATCACAGGTAACAATGAATATAGGTGATGGACGTGAGCAGCAGGAAATAAATTATTTACAACATTTCCAACCGCTGTAGGGATCCTGTAAACATTTTGAATGTTCAGCGGCACTACCTGATCGTTTCTGATAAGTTTGTCTGCAAAATCTCCATATACCAATTCAAGCAGATCCTTATTTGCTACATTATTGATTATTTCTCTTGGAACTAAAACAGAATCTGCAAATGAATAAATGATATCTATCTTCTCAAATTTTTCTTTGAACAAAGGATCATTGTAAAGAATATTCCTTACTTCCGATTCTGTCTGTAGTTTATCAGTAAACTGGTAAACACAAATAGAAGATATCTTATCTGAATGATCTAAAATAAAATATGACAAACAGCACTCACCTATTTCAACGAACAAGCGTGCAGTTGAAAAATTTGTGGTAGATGATGGTATGTTAAATAAAGGGGCCAATAAAAAAGTTTGAGTGGCAAAATAAGATAATTTTGCTGACTTATGGACAATCCTGCAATAATTAAAGATTTAAGAGTACAGGTAAACAATAAGCAGATATTGTCGATTGCCATTCCTATAACTTTTGCCATATTAATTCCACAAATTAATATGCTGACAAACAGTATTTTCTTAGGCAATTTGAGTATTGAAGCATTGGGTAATGCAGGAATAACCGGAATATTTTATTTGATCTTTGCAGTTGCAGGGCATGGATTAAATAATGCCATTCAGGCGGTATTTAGTCGTGCTGCAGGTAGCGGAGATACAAATGCTTTTAAAATTATTTTAGCACAAGGGATTCGCATTAGCTTACAATTTGCCCTTCTTGGAATATTGATCACATGGTTAATAGCCCCTTTTATTTTAAGTGCAGTTGCTGACCCAAGGTCTTACCCACAAGAAATGAGTTTCTTGCGTATCAGGATATTGGGGCTTCCATTTTTATATTTATTTCAAATGGGAAATGCATTTTTGGTGGCTTCTCTCAATAGCCGTTACCTGATGATAGGATTTGTAGTTGAATCCTGTTTAAATATCTTACTTGATTATTTATTAATCTTCGGTAATTGGGGATTTCCACAAATGGGTTTTAATGGTGCGGCTGTGGCATCAGTTATTGCTGAGGCTGCAGGATTTTTTGTTGTATGGATAGTATTGAACAAAACAGGATTGAAAAAGCAATATTCTTTGCTTCAAAATTTTGTGTATGATAAAATAAAAAGCAAAGAGATATTAAAAATAGCTACACCATTAATGCTTCAATTTATTATAAGCGTAACAACATGGCTAATATTTTTTATTTTGATAGAATCAAGGCACGATGAAACTGCTAAAGCAATCAGTAATACAATGCGTAATGTATTTGGATTGACCGGCGTTTTTGTTTGGGCTTTTGCAGGCACCTGTAATGCAATGGTGAGTAATTTGATCGGTCAACGAAGAGAAGACCTGGTAATTAAAGCTATTACAAGGATCATGTTTTGGAGTATAGGATTATGTTTTTTTATGTGCCTCGTCATAAATATTTTCCCTGAAACATTCTTTAGTTTCTTTGGACAAGGGGATGCCTTTATAGAAGAAGCAATTCCTGTACTAAGAACAGTGTCACTCGGTTTATTGGTTATGAGCATTGCTAATATCTGGCTAAACGGGGTAACAGGCACAGGCAAAACACGGATGAATTTAGCTATAGAAATTTTTGCTATTACAGCGTACCTCATCTACTCATGGATATTTACCAAAGAAAATTATATTTCCCTTGCAATGGCATGGACCAATGAAATAGTTTATTGGGGAATTGTGTTCTTACTTTCTTTTGCATTTTTAAAAAGTGGCAAATGGAAAACTAATACCCCAGTTTAGATTATTAATTAATTTTTGGCCAGCTATTATTTTTAAAATTCATATCCGGTAAAACTTTATTTGGGTCCAATGTGACTGAACTTACTTCTTCGGTAACAGGAAGTTTTACTTTCCAAATTTTATTGTTATTCCAAATTTCGACCGGAAGTTTTATAGTTTTTGTGGCACCGCTTTTTGTTGAATATTGTAAAGTAACCGGCATTGCTAATTCATCAAGATTTGCAATAGTTACTATAGCTCCGTTTGACGGAATATCGTTTTCATATTTCACCGAAACTATAGACTGATCTAATTTATAATTTTCAAGGAACCAACCTTTCCAAAGCCAGCTAAGGTCCTCTCCTGTTACATTATCCATAGTTTTGAAAAAATCCCAAGGTGTTGGATGCTTGTAGGCCCATCTTTTTATATACTCCTTAAAAGCATAATCAAACCTGTCTGCGCCAACAACTTCATTTCTTAATATTTCTAACCCGTAACTGGGTTTATAATATAACGCTACTCCAATATTTGATTCTTTCATTGCATCTGGTGTATTCATGATCGCTTCACTTTTTTTACTGAACATATAATTTGCCATCAATGTCATATCCAAAGGCTCTGCTTTGTATTCTCCATTATTAAAATCATCATCAGCCAATGAATTGATAAATGTATTGAAGCCTTCATCCATCCATCCATATTTACGTTCGTTATTACCTACTATCATCGGGAACCAGGTATGCCCAAATTCATGATCCGTAACACCAAATAAACCATCAGTTTCAGATTTCCATCCGCAAAAAACAATACCCGGATATTCCATACCACTAATATTAGTTGCAACATTTACTGCTGCAGGATAAGGATATTCCATCCACCGTTTGCTATAATTTTCAATGGTAGCTTTTGTGTATTCAGTTGATCTGCCCCATGCTTTTGAGCCAGCACTCTCCACAGGGTAAGCACTTATTGCCATGGCAGTTTTTCCACTGGGTAAATTAATTTTTGCGGCGTCTAAAATAAATGATCTTGAAGATGACCATGATACATCTCTAGCATTGCTCATTTTAAAATGCCAGTTCAATGTATTTGTTGATGGCCTTGATGAAGGTTCTGTGACTTCATTTGCAGAGCGTATCATTACAGTTTGATCACTTTTTTTTGCATCATTATATTTTTTAAGTTGGCTAGACGTAAATACTTCTGACGGATTTACTAACTCTCCACTACCAACGATAATATGTGAAGCTGGGGCTGTAATGGTGTAATCAAAATCTCCATACTCCAAATAGAATTCACTTGCACCTGTGTAAGGTAAAGTATTCCATCCTTGCACATCATCATACACACACATACGTGGATACCATTGTGCTACTGCATATATATCACCATTTTTTGTTGGTTGTATACCACACCTATCAGCGCCATATCCCGGTAACGTAAATGCATAATCGATCTTAATGGTTATTGTTCCACCCTTAGCTTCTAAAGCTTTTGGCAAACGTATTTGCATACGGGTATCAGTGATCAGGTAATCTGCTTTTGCACTTCCTAATTTTACAGAGGAAATAGTATAACCTCCATCAAATGTACTTTTGCTATCACCATAACGACTATGGACATCAATAGGCAACTTTGCATGACCACGGCTTGCCAGGCTAAATAAATTTTGATCTAACTGAAGCCATAAAAAAGGTAATGATTGTGGACTGTTATTTTTATAAGTAATAGTTACAGTTCCTTTGATCTCATTTGTTTTATCATTTAAAGAAACTGCGATCTGGTAGTCAGCACGGTTTTGCCAATATGCAATTCCAGGTTCTCCATTTGCAGCTCTTGTTTCTGTTCCACCAGTAGAATAAAATATCGGTGAGAATAATTTATGAGGATCATATTTTGATTGAACAGAATCTTCCTGTGCATTAGAAAAATTAATAAATAAACAGCAAGTAATTACTGTACAAATTGATTTATAGATCATTGTATTAAATTTAATAAACCGAAGTTAAATAAAAGATTTTTAGGGTATTTACCGTTCATCATGAAAAATTACTTCCACTCTTCAAGTAGTTTTTTGCCATCCGTTTTGATAGCGGCATCAGATTCAGTAACATTGGGTAAGAGCAACATCACCTTAATAGTATCTATGGCTTTTTGCTTTTCATTATTGCGTTTGTATGAACGTGCCAGTTCATAATGATTAATTATAAACCCTGTACCGGTCAATGCTTTAGCTTTTTCAAAACAAGCAATAGCCGTTTTTAAAGATGCTGCAGGAATACTCCCATACAATATTTTAGCTGCGGCTCTTTCTAGCATTGATAAGTCACTTAATTCGTAGTGCCATCTTCCGAGAACATGCCATGCTTTGTAATTATTTGGATTAGCTTTTATAGCCAGGTCTACATATTTTTTTAGATCTTTTGCAGAGGTGATCTTTTCTTTATTGGTCTTATTCATGGAGATATGCCCCAATGCCATTGCCATAGCACAATTGGCATCTGAGCTTTTAGGATCTACCTTTATTGCTACATCTGCAAAAGCTTTTGCTGCTTTATAAAAATCTTCTTTAGTAGTTTTATCTGCCTGACGCTTACCGATTCTTGCACATAGTTCACTACATTTTGAAAGTGCATAAACATTGGATGGTGCAACGGTCACAACTTCTTTAAATTTCAAAAAAGCTCCCATTTCATCGGGTACAGCTTCTAACCTATCGGCTTCTTTGATCATAACAGCAATATCCTGCGAAAATGTATTTACGCTACAGAATAATGCCAATAAAATAGTTACTAAAGATCTCATCTACTTTACTTCCTTTTTATAACTAACACTTATTTGCCCATGAAAATTGTGTATAGGTGGGTTTAATTTCTTGATGTTGATATCTACAGACTTTATCCTTTCATCAAATGAGCAGATCATTTCAGCCAAATCTTGTGCCACAGTTTCCAATAGAGGAGTTGGCTTATCCATACGCTGCTTAATTATCTCATATAAGGTAACATAATTAACAGTTTGTTTGAGAGACGTGATCCTCTCTGCTCCATCCACCAACACAGTCACATTCAATTCCAGCTTGTTACCAAGCACCTTCTCCTCTTCATGGATACCATGAAAAGAATGGAAACGGAGATTATTGAGATGGATTGATAACATAATATAATGAATAACTAAAAATTAAAAATTCCTCGATCAAGGATTCAACAAATACTTAAACTAACAAATTAAAATAATTTTCATTTTTCATTATTATTTTTTTAATTCTTAATGAAGTCCTTTTGCGCTTAAATATCTTTCAGCATCTAAAGCAGCCATACAGCCACTACCAGCTGCAGTTACAGCCTGGCGGTAAATTTTATCCTGTACATCACCTGATGCAAATACACCTTCGATATTTGTTTTTGAAGAACCCGGAACAGTTATTAAATAACCGGCTTCATCCATATCCAACCAGCCTTTAAATATATCGCTGTTAGGCTGATGTCCGATCGCAACAAAAAATGCACTTACAGGTATTTCCTGTTTTACACCTGTTTCATTATTCTTGATCCTTACCGCTTCTACTTTTTTATCCCCGATCACTTCATCTGTTTCAGAATGCCAATACACCGTAATATTATTTGTTGCTAAAACTCTTTCCTGCATGATCTTACTTGCTCTCATTTCTCCTTTCCTAACGATCATGTGTACATGACTACAAATTTTTGAAAGATAAATTGCTTCTTCAGCTGCCGTATCACCTGCCCCAACGATGGCCACTTCTTTTCCTTTAAAAAAGAATCCATCACAAACAGCACAAGCACTTACACCATAGCCATTCAAACGCTGCTCACTCTCAATGCCAAGCCATTTTGCACTTGCACCGGTAGAAATAATTACCGCATCCGCATCGATCCATTTTTCTTCATCAATTTCAACTTTATATGGTTGTGTTGAAAAATCAACATTGGTAGCTAAGCCATAGCGTATATCAGCACCCATTCTTTTTGCCTGGTTCTCAAAATGCACCATCATGTCCGGGCCTTGTATGCCATCCGGATATCCAGGATAATTTTCTACTTCTGTCGTAATAGTTAACTGTCCACCCGGCTGTATACCTTGATATAAAACAGGATTTAAACCTGCTCTGCTTGCATAAATAGCTGCTGTATATCCTGCAGGTCCTGATCCTATTATTAAACAATGCACCTTTTCTCTTACTGAATTTTCCATCTTTACGTTTCTGGTTTTATTTATTAGTTGTAGGATCTTCCTGAATCCTGGTTATTATCTTAAAATTGGAGGGTAAAATAAATGCAAAAAGAGCAAATAATCTAATCAAGTTATTGAGGTATTATAAGGGTTTTATAAAAAGCCGAATAACCATAAAAAGCACCTAATGCCCCGTTGCTGATATTGCCGATCACCTTATTTGGCTGGCTGAAAGGATTACCAATGCTCTGTTGAGCAAATTCCCAGCTACTCCAAAAAGTATAAGTTGCCTTGTCTATATTGCAAAGTTTCAATGTGACAGTGTCCCCTCTTTTGAAATAATTACTGTCGAAATCAACTTTATTATTCCTATCAACTCCCGGATCTACCTGAAGCTGGTAAGTAATCCCATCAATTATATTGTCATCAAAGACAGAATTTTCTCCCGGTAAAAAATTACCACTGTTCTTCTTGGTAAAGTATCTTACGTAATTACCCAATCCTTTAGGGTCAGAAGCTTCTACCATAACTATGACCTTAGAGCTGTCGTCCGAAAAAGGTGCTTTCTTCCACCAAAGTGAATCAGGTGTTTTCTCCAAAGCAGGTAAAGTTGTTTGAGCAATATATTCTTTGCCCTCAGCAGATATTTTTAATGAATATGTTTTATCAAATTCTCCCAAAAATGCCGTTGGGCTTAACGGATCAATTGAATAATATGAATAACTATATCCGCTATTCAAAGGCAAAGTATATTCTTTTAAAGTATCAGTAACAGTTCCGTTAGATATCAAAACATCTGCACCATGAATGAAAGAGCCTACCAATAATGAAGGATTGATATTGCTGAAAAAATCAAAGCTTTTTGTAAGGACAATAACAGGAGGTTTATCATTTTCAATATTGCCATCCACGACTAATACATCAGGAGCATTGTTCAATTCAAAATTGATATCTTTTTCACAACCCGATAAAAAAATTAACAGCAATAAAGCAAAACCCAATCTATTCATATTGCAAAATTACGGATAATGACCAAGAGAAAATCCTTTTGAAATGTTGTTTTTGTAGAAGGATTTCTAATCTATATCATGTTTTCCACATTTTTAGTTAAAAAAAATTGAATAAAAAGTTTTGGTATGATTTTGGAATAATTGGAGCAAACTAAATCCAATATATGAAATTCACCCTTGCGGCAGTACTTGCTGTCTTACTATCAGTAAATTCCTTTGCCCAGCGCAATCGTTTCGATGATCTTGATACGGAAAATTTTTTTCGTGTAGGCGCTAAGGTTGGAGCCAATGTCAACAAAACTCCCGGACAAACTTTCAAGAATAGTTTCCATTACAATTATCAATTGGGAGGCTTTGCACAAATCAATTTCAGCAGGCGTTTTGGCATTCAGCCTGAAGTGAATTTTGTTCAGGCAACAGCGGAAAAAAGTGATGATCTACCTGTTTTATTTGATGATGCTTTCCGTGATGGTAAACAAATAAGACGCCCCTTTAATTATTTGGAAATTCCTGTTTTAATCAATATGAATGTAGGATTAAGCAGACACGTAAAATTGCAGTTTGGCCCGGCATATAATATTCTATTAGGCAAGAATGAAAAGAATACTAAAAATGATGTAGTTACTAATCTTTATAAAAATGGGGAGATCAGTGCGATTGGCGGTTTATGGATCCAACTGCCTTTTATAAATATTGGGGGACGTTATAAAATGGGCTTAAGTAAAGTAACTGCAGCAGCTGATCAAAGTCAAAGCTGGCGTAATAAAGCAATTGAAGTTGCAGTAGGTTTTACTTTGTAAAAAGAAACTCTTTGATCACTATATAAATAAAAATCCCGATGATGATTCACCGGGATTTTTTATATCATTCAATTTAATTATTAACCTAAGTAAGCTTTCAAAGCACCACTGTAACGAGCTTTTTGCAAACGTTTGATAGCTCTTTCTTTGATTTGACGGATACGTTCTTTTGTAAGATCATATTTTTGACCGATCTGCTCAATGGTAACACCATTTTCGCCATCTAATCCAAAATAAGCATTTACGATCTCAGCTTCACGTGGACTTAAAGATTTCAATACACGACGAATCTCATTTCTCAATGAATCATGCATTACATCTTCGTCCGTATCATCACCACCTTGTAAAAGATCACCCATTGCAACATCTTCTGCTTCGTGTACTGGAGCATCTAACGAAGTATGACGTGTGTTACTTTGGAAAATATTATTGATCTCAGTTTCGCTCATTTCAAGCAATTCTGCTAATTCTTCTGTTGATGGTTCTCTTTCATGCTCTTGTTCAAAGGCCATGTAAGCTTTGTTAGCCTTATTATAAGTACCGATCTTATTTTGTGGTAAACGAACCAACCTACCCTGTTCAGCCAAAGCCTGCAAAATAGACTGACGGATCCACCATACAGCGTAAGAAATAAATTTGAAACCTTTGGTTTCATCAAAACGTTGAGCCGCTTTGATCAAGCCTAAGTTACCTTCATTGATAAGATCACTTAATGAAAGACCCTGGTGTTGGTATTGTTTGGCTACTGATACAACGAAACGTAAATTGGCTTGAACCAATTTATCCAATGCTCTTTGATCGTTCATTTTGATCTTTTGGGCCAAAATGGTTTCCTCCTCCGGAGTGATCATCGAAATCTTGGAAATTTCCTGTAAATACTTCTCAACCGCCTGACTGTCACGATTGGTAATCTGTGTAGCTATTTTAAGTTGCCTCATTGTATTGTATTATTCTTCTTAGGTGTAACGCTTATATGACCACTTTTGTTTCAAAAATGTTGCAGCAATGTTTAAACATTATACAATAATTTTTGACAAATAGTGTGCAAAGTTACGTTACGAAACTTGTAATTCATAACGAAAACGTAAAAAAGGTATAAATGGTTGATAAAACAACATCTTTATAAAGATAATTTTTAATATTAAAATTGGTCAAGTAAGTAAATGGCAGCATTTTCCGAAAAACCTTCTAAAAACTTATATTTGTTACATGATCACTGACCTACGTTCAGATACTTTTACCAAGCCATCGCCTGCCATGCTCGAAGCAATGTTCAAGGCAGAAGTTGGCGATGATGTCTTTGGAGAAGATCCTACAGTAAATAAACTCGAGGGTATGGTTGCCCAAATGTTTGGTATGGAAGCGGCAGTATTTTGTGCCAGCGGAACCATGGGTAACCAGATCGCTATAAAATGCCATACCCAACCTGGGGATGAGGTAATCTGTGATAAATTGAGCCATGTTTACGTTTATGAAGGTGGCGGTATTGCTTTTAATAGTGGCTGCCAGGTAAATGCTATTGAAGGTATAAATGGGAAGATCTCTGCCGATCAGGTGCTAGATGCCATCAATCCAAATGCAACCTATAAGGCCAGAACAAGATTGGTTAGCTTGGAAAACACGACAAATAGAGGCGGCGGAAATTGTTATGAATTTACTGATATTCAATTAATTAATGAAGTTTGTTTACAAAATAAGTTGAAATTACATTTAGATGGTGCAAGGCTATTTAATGCACTTGTAGCCAAGGAAGAAAATCCCAAAAAATACGGTGAAGTCTTCGACAGTATCTCTGTTTGCCTAAGTAAAGGATTGGGCGCTCCTGTTGGAAGTGTGTTGGTTGGTAGTAGAGACCTTATTGCCCAGGCAAGAAGGATCAGGAAGGTTTTTGGTGGAGGAATGCGACAAGCAGGTTATCTGGCAGCAGCCGGTATATATGCTTTAGAGAATAACATAACGAGGTTATCTGAAGACCATGCAAATGCCAAAAAGATTGCCACCGCCCTTTCAAAGAAAGATTTTATAGGATCTATCAAGCCTGTGGAAACCAATATTCTCATTTTTGAAGTACTGAAGCCATATACTGCTCAAAGTTTTACTGACCTATTAGCTAGCCATAAAATCCTTGCTTTACCTATTTCACCTAAGCAAATAAGAATGATCACACATCTTGATATAAGTGAAAAAATGGTGGATGAAATTGTCTCGTTATTAAAGTTGTTATAAAAATAATTCTTCTTCATTCATTGCTGTAAGCTAAATCACTACGGTTTTATTTTTTTATAAATATCTTCGCCCTCATTTTATTAATTAAACACAATATTAAATGTTCCCAAAAATAAATCCTGCATCCACACAGGCTTGGAAAGGTTTACAACAACATCATGCGATCATTGAACCGGTACACATGAAGGATCTTTTTGCAAATGATTCAGAACGCTTCAATAAATTTTCTTTATCGATCAATGATATTCTTTTTGATTATTCAAAAAATATTATCACAGAAAATACTGTAGAGCTTTTAATACAATTAGCGGATGAATGCGGATTGAAAGCAGCGATCGATGCACAATTCAATGGAGAAAAAATAAATGAGACAGAAGGAAGAGCTGTTTTGCATACTGCACTAAGAAATTTTTCAGGCAAACCCGTTGTAACAGATGGTAAAGATGTAATGCCCGATATTAAAAAAGTATTGGAGCAAATGAAAAGTTTTTGCAATAAAATTCATAGTGGCGAATGGAAAGGTTATACCGGCAAAAAGATCAAATACGTAGTAAACATTGGTATCGGTGGTAGTGATCTTGGCCCGGTGATGGTAACAGAAGCATTAAAACCTTATTGGGTTGAAGGCATACAAACGTATTTTGTAAGTAACGTTGATGGAACACATATTGCAGAAACTTTGAAAAAAGTAAATGCCGAAGAAACTTTATTCTTGATTGCTTCAAAGACATTTACTACACAGGAAACAATGACCAATGCACACAGTGCAAGAAATTGGTTCCTGGAATTTGCAAAAGATGAAATACATATTGCAAAACATTTTGCTGCTTTAAGTACCAACGAAGTTGAAGTAGTGAAATTTGGTATTGCTGTAGAAAATATGTTTGGGTTCTGGGATTGGGTTGGTGGAAGATATAGTTTATGGAGTGCTATTGGATTATCGATCGCATTGACGATTGGTTATGACAATTTCGAAGACTTATTAAAAGGGGCTCATGTAGCTGATGTACATTTTGCTTCAGAAAGTTTTGATAAAAACATTCCGGTATTAATGGCGTTACTTGGAATTTGGTATGTAAATTTTTACGGTGCTGCAACAGAAGCAATTTTACCTTATGATCAATACATGCATCGCTTTGCAGCGTACTTCCAGCAAGGAAATATGGAAAGCAATGGAAAATACATTGATAGAAATGGTACTGCAGTTGAATATGAAACAGGCCCTGTAATTTGGGGAGAGCCTGGCACTAACGGTCAGCATGCTTTTTATCAATTGATACATCAGGGTACACAAATAATTCCTTGTGATTTTATTGCACCTGCGATCAGCCACAACCCTATTGGTGATCATCATCAAAAACTAATGAGTAATTTCTTTGCCCAAACAGAAGCTTTGATGAATGGTACAGATCATGAAAATCCGTACAGGGTATTTGCAGGTAACAGGCCTACCAATTCTTTTTTAGTTAAAAAAATTACGCCATCAACATTAGGGACGTTGATCGCTATGTATGAACATAAGATCTTTGTTCAAGGTGTGATATGGAATATTTACAGCTTTGATCAATGGGGTGTTGAGTTGGGAAAAGTATTGGCAAATAAAATATTACCGGAGTTGCAAACGAATGAAACAATAAGTTCACATGATTCTTCTACAAATAACCTGATCAATGCGTATAAAGCATTAAAGGCTTGATGAATTTAAATCTTAATAGAAATAAAAAGTCCCGATAAATATCGGGACTTTTTTATGTAGTTTGTTTTGGTATTACCATTTGTCCACTTCTTCTGTGCTTCCATTATCTAAAGGAAGGTTATTTTCTACAGGAGAAGGAGTTGTTGTTTCTGCAACAGGAACTTCTTTAACTTCTTCAATTGGAGTAGAAGCATTTTGAGCAACATACCCTTCATTGATAGTTCCATCCTCATTTTCATAAGGTGTATCATGATTGAATGCATCAAAATCAAAATCAGGCATAAGATCAGTTTTCACATAATCAACAGCTTCACTTAGTCCTTTTACAAATTTATTGAAGTCTTCTTTGTATAGAAATATTTTATGCCTGTCATATCCGTCAGAATCAAAACGTTTACGGCTTTCTGTTATGGTCAGATAGTAATCATTTCCACGAGTTTCTCTTACATCAAAAAAGTAAGTTCTACGTTTACCAGCTCTGATACGTTTGCTATAAACGCTTTCCATTTTTTTGTCATTATTTTCGTACGCCACAGTAGTAAATTTTTTTAATTAAATGTCGGTTTGATTGTTATTATTAAGGGGCAAAGATAAAATTGTTTTTGAAATGACAAAATAAACCTGCTTTTTATGCCAAAAACACCTCATGAAGTACTCTGTTGCTGCTGCCTGGCGTACATTTCAGCATAAATCCCATTCTTTTCCAAGAGGTCTTTATGGGTGCCTGATTCAACAATAATTCCCTCATTCATGACAATTATTTTATCAAATTGCAATAACGAAAATATCCGGTGTGTAATAATTATAGCAGTTTTATCCTGCATATAAGTATTTAAAGTGTTCAATATTTCTTTTTCAGTTTTTGCATCTACCGCACTTAAACAATCATCAAATATTACAATTGGAGCATCTTTGATCATTGCTCTTGCAATTGAAATACGTTGTTTTTGCCCCCCGCTTAATGTTACTCCCCTCTCACCTACCATTGTTTCATAGCCTTCAGCAAAATCTGTTATTTCCTTATGAATGTTTGCCTGCTTTGCCGCCTGTTTTATATCTTCACCCGTTGCGATATTCATTCCAAACCTTATATTGTTATTAACCGTTTCACTGAATAAAAAAACATCTTGAGGTACATAACTAATTTGCGAACGTAACGTTTCCAGATTGATCTTATCGATAGGAATGCCATCATATTGAATCATTCCATCTTTTACATCATACATTCTTAACAGCAATTGCGCTAAGGTAGATTTACCTGATCCAGTCCGTCCAACTACTGCAATTTTTTCTTTGCTCTTAATTGATAAAGAAAAATTTTGCACAGCTTTAATGCCTGTATGCGGATAAGTAAAATTAACATTGATAAAATTTATTGCTCCATTTAATGCAGGAGATAAATTTGTTTCTGCATTAGTTATCGCTGGCTTGATCTGCAAAAATTCATTGATACGTTTTTGAGATGCTGCTGCTCGTTGTGTCATGCTTGCAGTCCATCCAATAGCACTTACAGGAAAAGTCAGCATCTGTATATACATAACAAATTCTGCTATTGTACCTACTTTATTATTTATGGGATCGTTGATGACATCTATACACCCAACCATGATAGTTAGTAATGTACTCACCCCAATTAAAAATGCCATGCTTGGAAAATAAATCGCTTCTGTTTTTGCAAGGGCAAGTGCATTTTTCTTATACTCATTACTGTTATTTGCAAAAAAGCCTAACATTGCTTTTTCCTGAACAAAAGATTTTATTACTCTTATACCACTGTATGATTCCTGGGCATTGGTAGTTAAACTACTTAACAGTGATTGAACTTTTTCACTTTTTCTATTAATGATCGTATTTACAAAATAAATTGTGATCGCTAAAATGGGCAAGGGTGACAAGGCAACCAATGTTAATTTTGGACTTGCTTTGAACATGAAAAATACGCTAAAACCTAATACAGCTGCAAGGTTGATAAAATACATAATAGCCGGCCCAGTGTACATTCTTACCCTGCTTACATCTTCTGATATCCTATTCATCAGATCTCCGGTACTATGCGTTTTATAAAAACCAGTATCGAGATCCTGATAATGAGAGAATACCTGGTTCTTTTGATCGTATTCTATTAAGCGGCTCATTACAATAATGGTTTGCCGCATAAGGAACATAAAGAATCCACTTACCAGCGCAAGTATCAACAAAATTATACCACACCAAACAATTTTTTCGGAAAATGAACTTGATGTAAGTTCATTAATTATTGATTGAACAATCACATCATTTTGACTGTGATTTATTGCAGTTTTAGTTACACTGAATTGTTGAATAACCGTATTTACGACATAGCCGGTTAATTGCGGAGCAAGTATTCGAAAATAGTTGGTTAAAATAATAAATACAATACCAAATAAAAACCTCCAACGATGTTTCCAAAAGAAATGATTTATAGAAAAAAGATGCTTCATGCTTAGCAAATGTACGATTTACGATGTACGATCTACAATGTCGTTTGACAAGTTTGCACTTTTTAAAAATGTAAATACTAAAAATTATTGTAAGCTCTTTTTTCTAAATACTTTTTAAAGAGAGTAAGATTTTGTTTATCCTGAAAAGCCATTAAATGTTTTTCATGATGAAGGTCTGTACCAACATAATCAGCCAGATCATTATCAAGGATATATTTTGCAGCTTTTGCAACTGGCTTACCGTAGTGCCCGGTTAATGATAATAAGTTTACTTGTAATGTAAATCCAAGCTCTTTCAGATAACTATATTGTTCATAATCTTCATGATAATAAAAATATCTTTCAGGATGAGCCATAATAGGCCTATACCCTTCTGTGACAAGATCAAAAGACGTTTCCCGTAAATGTTCAGCCGGCGAAGTGTATGGCTGCTCTGTTAAAATTACTTTGTCTTTAATGGTCAATAAAGCGGATTTGTTTTTAAGCAATCCTAAAAAATGATCATCGATCATATATTCTGCAGCAGCAGATATTTTAATATCAATGTTTGCATCCAGGCAAGCCTGTTGCAATTTTGCCAATGCTGTATTAATTGTTTCTGGATTATTTCTGTAAAGATCTCCTATTACGTGTGGAGTAGCTACGGTTCTAGTAATGCCCAAATCATTAAGTCCTTTAACCAATTTCAAAGAAGTTTCTATATTGGGAGATCCATCATCTATACCAGGTAAAATGTGAGAATGAATATCTGTACTGATCGGTAAGGTAGACAATGCCTCATCAATAATATTCTTCTTTTTAAAAAAGCCAAACATAATAGTGAAAATGCTTTAAGTAACTAACTTTTATTTTTTAAAATATTGAGGCAATTTTCTTAGAGGCTTTAAAATTGAGACTATAAATGGAAATGGTATCTTGTTTTTTTTCATTGCAAGAAAATCTCTTCTATTTGCTCTAAACCGGCTTTTTAAATTATTATTACTCATACCTCCAATTCTCATTCTCACTAATAATTTAGGAATATAATAAGAAGTGACCTTATTCATAAAAAGATACCTTGCCATGAACTCATAATCGGCTGCAGTATAAAAATGAGATTCGTATCCGCCGAATTTATCAACAACATCTTTTTTTACATAAAAGGTCGGATGCGCAGGCATCCATCCAAACATAAAACGGCTTCTTTTATAACTGTTACCTTTCCAAAATCTATGGATCTTTCCAGTATCCATTTGCTCCACATAAGCAAGATCACCGTAAATAGAGTCAACATTATTTTCCTTAAAAGTTTTAGCTATAGAAGACATTACATCCGTAGAAGCAAGGATATCATCACTGTTTAAAATGCCAATAACATCCCCGGTAGCCATTGCCATTCCTTTATTGATAGCGTCATACATTCCATTGTCTTTTTCTGATATCCATTTAGAAATATGATCGCTGTACTTTTCAATGATCGCTACTGATCCGTCATTAGAACCTCCATCAACTATTATATGCTCAATATTATGATAATCCTGCATAATAACAGACTTGATACAATCCTCCAAAAACCTTGCAGAATTGTAAGTAACTGTTATTAAAGATATTTTCATTTAAATAAGGAGGTTGTTTTAGACTGTAATATTACTGAAAGAATATTAATTTGTTCTAAATCACAATCATTTGACTGTAAAATTTTAAAAATAAGTATAAAAGTAGGGAAAAATAGAGAAGGATTAAGTTAGAAATTAATTCTACTTATTAATAACTCTTTGACCAGAGATGATAGCAGGGTTGCCTTTGTAAATGGTATATGGCTCCAGGTCTTTAGTTGCTACGGAAGCAACTGATAAAATAGAATGGGTTTTACAGGTAATTCCAGGGCAAACAATTGCCTTAGCTCCTATCCAAACACCATCTTCAAGAATTATTTCAGCTGTAATAAGATCAAATGTTGTTTTTTTAAAATTATGGTTACCTGTAAGTAAGTATGCTCCTTGTGATAAACAAACATTATTACCGATCGTGATATTGGCCAGATTATCGATCCATACATTTTCACCTATCCATGAATGATCCCCGATCACTAATTTCCAGGGATATTTTATATTTACGCAAGGCTTTATCACTACTCCCTCACCCACTTTTGCCCCAAATAATTTTAAGAGTATTTTTTTTAGCGCTGAGCTTATATTCAATGAATTTTTAAAGAAAAAAATGTTAGTTAAATACCAAAGCACTTGCTTTATTATAGAAGCGTTTATCTGCAAGTCAGATTTAAATGTTGCGTTATTTACTGTTGATTGATTGCTCATGAAAATAACTTATTGTATTGTTGTTTGAGTTCGGGATTTGTAATAAAAGTTTGTGCATACTGCCAGGCTGATCTTGCATATACATCAAATTTTTCCTGATCAGCCTGCGCTATTTTGGTGATCGCTTCACTAAATTTTTCAGGCTTGCTTAAAGGCAAATCCCAACCAACATTTAATTTTTCTAATCCCAGCCATGGTGTTTGATCACTGATCAATACAGGACGGCCTGCTAATAAACTTTCAAAAATAGCATGACCAAAATTTTCACCGGTTGTAGGTAAAACAAATAAATGATGTTCGGTCAATAATCCTGCAAGTAAAGCATTTTCTTTTGCTCCCACGTATTCGACAATAATGTTGGAAGGCAAAGTACTGATCTTTTGTTTACATATATCCCAATAAGCACTATCTTCTGCCGGGCCTACAACTGTTAGTTCGACGTGATCTTTAATATTTTCTAAAACATTTAAAAGAAAAAGTAAATTTTTTATAGCAACTATCCTTGCAATAAAAATACATTTTAAATGACCGCTTTTTTTTTCGAAAGATCTAAATGGCAACTGATGTAGATTAGGCAAATTGTCTGCAATAATTGTTTTTGCAGAAGGAAAATATTTTTTTATAGCGTTATTCTCCCGGTTATTCGTAGCATGAAAAGTTATTTTATTACTAATACCAAGCAATCTGTATAAAATGAGCAATGGCTTTTTCTTATACGCCTTTAACGAAAGTGCACTATCATATAATGTCCCACGAGGACAAAGAATGATCTTTCCTGTTATTCTGTTCCTGTATTTCAGCCAAAGTGGGAAGATGGCAAAACGTGGAGAAAATAACAAATTCAGGTAAATGTAATCAGCTTTTACACTACTGATCTGTTTTGCTATTTGATCAAATGATAAAGTTTGTTTTTTAGCGTAATATATTTTTATGCCGGTATTCTGATAATCAATCCATTCATTAGAAATGACATTTTTATAAGGAATTATTTCTCCATGATCAGTATCAGTGGTAATTATATTGACATCAAAATCATCTTTTAATGCAAACGCTAAATTAACACAAGATTGAATTGGGCCACCTGCTTTATAACCCGGAGCAAACCAATCAATAAGGATCAAAATCTTTTTTTTTGTAGAGGCCAATTTATTATTCGTTATTATTAATTGCTAAGCGCTTTTTCTCAGACCGGTCATAAAAATAGATCATAGTGAAAATAGCAGAGTATGCTACTATATTAAAGGCTGTATGATTATTGATGCTAAAGAACACTTTCCAGTTATTATGAATTGCTAACAACAACAAAGAAACTCTTAATACATTAATGATCCAGATAACTATTATTCCTCCTATTATCCATTTTAATTTTCTTTTAAAGGGTGCAGGGTTTGCTATTATGAACGATACCCAAAAAAATATCACCCCATATCCAATGCAATCATATCCTATATGAACACCAGAACCATTATTGCTATACAACCAAACATCATTTACAATGTTTGTATGAAACCCAATTAATGATAAGAAAAATTTAGAAGAATTCATTAACATATACCTAAGCCATGAAACATAGTTCAAATATTTATCTGCAAATTCCCAATAGTAATCTCCACCGGCTGATGTGATACCAATGAAAGCTATAGTTCCATAATACAGGATACAGAATACTAAAATAAATTTAGTAAGGTATTTAATGAAACCCTTGGATAATAGAATAGAGCTTTGCATCAATAGTATTCAGGTTCGTCCCTCACTTTTATAAATTCCAGAATTGAAGGGAAGAAAAATTTAATTAAAATAAAATATGTTAAGAAGCTTGAAAACAACCTTCCTATAAGATAAGTACCGTCCATTTCAAAGCCATAAAATTCCATAAAAAATGAGCCTAATACAGCATAAGCGAAAAGGGGATTATCAGATGAATTTTTTTTAAGATAATTCGCAATAATGGTGTATAAAAAACCTATTCCTAATAAAAAAATGGGCATTCCCAGAAAACCAAAATCTATGTATGCTTCAGCAAAATACCCCAAACTAAATGAAACTCCTTTATCAGCACCTAAATATCTAATCCCTGTATATTTAGTTGTCTTAATTGAATTATTAATTTTTGGTTTATCTGGATTTAGAAACCGTGGAGTAGTAGAAAACTCTAAATTATCAAGCCAGTTATTCCCATTTTGAAAGGGTATTTTATCAGGTACTGTTTCGATGGCTTTAGAAAAGTGATATATGTACTGTAGCCGATCAAGTAAAGAAATAGTAGAATTTGCTAATACATCTTGATCGACCGAACTAGATAGATCATATAATTTATTGTACGCATCATTTTGGGATACGTCAATTTCTTGTGTTTGAGAACCACTATTCAAAAATGCTCTGTAATCATTTTTAATAGATGTCCAAAAAAGTCCAATAAATACCAGAAAAATACCAGCTGTAAAAGCAAGCAATAAGCTTTTCAAATTTACTTTCTCAATAAAAGTGACATACAATATTATAAGATAGTATATAACCGTTTTGAAATCTGAGAAAAAACTAAAGAATCCTGATAAAAATTCAAAGAGTACAAGAAGGTAAAAAACCCTTTTTTTCTCTTGTTTCAAAAAAACCATAAACCCAAATAATAGGAAAAAGAACCATTTAATTTTAATCAAACTAATTATTATTTGAGTAATACTGCCGAATACAAAAGCAACTGCACTTAAAAGGGAAGTTGCCACCAAAGCAATTATATAGCAATATAAGACCTTGCCTATCGAAAACTCTTGGGCATATTCTTTTAATTTATTTAAAGTAAGCGTAGGTAAACTTCTTTGATAGATGATCAACGGAATAAATAAAAATATTATCCCTACTAAGCTTACGACGAGTGCTTTCGAAATATATGGGGATCGTTCATTAATATCTTTATTTAAATAATTTGCTAATAGTACAGCTGCAATAACCTGTAGTATATGATTAACAAGGATAATGGAAAAAACACCTGGCTTATATTGTTGTTGAACTAATATAAAGAGAATTCCGAATGTAGCAAGACACATGAAAATATAATCACCATTCTTAATAAAAATGGTGGATAAGATCAAACTTACTACCAGAAAAATAGAGATCTCATCAAATTTTATAGTACGCATTAATTAAATATTCTTTTTTAAAGCTATTGCAATAAGTTATTAAACTCGTCAATCATTTGGGTTTCAGAAAATTTCTTACTGTAAATTTCATTAGCTTTTTGTCCCATTGATACAATTGAGCCAGGGTTATTGAAATAGTAAAGTAATTTTTCAGCCAATTCATTGATATCTCCTGGAGAAAAAAGCAAACCGGTTTCCCCGTCTTGAACAATTTCAGGTAACCCTCCGCATTTTGAGGCAATTACAGGTTTGTAATATACTGCAGGTTCAACAGCTACAAGCCCATAAGCTTCAGTAAGCAGCGTTGGTACCACACAGAAATCAAGATCATAATATATTTTGGATTTATCTTTTACATATCCTTCCCAAATTATATTATCTGATAGATCATTTACTTCAATTAATTCTTTAAGTTTTTTAATTAGAGCATCATCTCCTGTACCGAAAATATGAACTTTGAAATTTTTAAAAGTTTTTACGACTATTGCCAGTGCATTTATTAAAACAAGTTGGCCTTTATTTTCATTTATTTGCCCAACTATACCAATTTTAAAAACAGTGGGAATTATATTATTATTTTGCTGAGGCAGATCATTTGTAAAATCTACACCATTATATATCAGCTTTATTTTTTTCTTTTCTATTCCAAACTCTATGAGTTCTTTGGCAATTGAATTCGAACATGCAACGTAATAAACTATTTTTTTATCAATATATTTTAAAATAAATTTTGCCATTTTGGTATTAATCGTGGCATGGACATGATAAACATTGTTTTTTTTCAAAAAGGGTAATAATAAAAATAAAGAACGGTAGTCGTAATGATATACAAATTTTGAATCGGATCTTTTTAATATATTGTAATATTGAAAATATGCTTTTGGGAAATGTACAATTGTGTCGAGTGTCCACAAAGGCTTTGTTATATAGAACCATCCCAGATAAATTGCTTTATAAGGCACCTTTAACTTTTCTAATTCTCGTATAAATGCACCATCATTCCAGCCATTTACAGCGCAAAATATTTTAAAATTATTATTAGTTAAACCTCCAATAACCTTAAGCACTACAGATTCTGCCCCATAAACATATGACCCACTTGTTATGCATAAAAGTTTTTTCTCCATTTTATTTTTCTAAGATCTTTATTCTTACAAAGTTGTAAGAATAATTTTATAAACCTGTTACAAACTTTTCAATTGCATATGCAATATTTTCGAAAGAATAATCTTGTATTATTTTCTTTGATTCTCCACCCATAACAGTTACCTGTGATTTGTCAGAGGCGATTTTTCGAATGAAATTTGAACTAGATGCGATATCATTTTCTTTAAAAATATAACCATTTGTATTCTGTACGAGATCTACTGCACACCCAACGGTTTCTGAAACCATAATTGCTCTTCCGCAAGCCATTGCTTCATTTACACCTAGGCCCCAGGTCTCACTTTTAGAAGTAAGTGTAAAAATGTCGCCTAACCTGTAAACCACGGGCATTTTGCTTTGATTTTGAAAATTTATAAAAATGAATTGTTTGTTGTTTTGTGTCAATGATTTCAATTCTTCCTCCAGTGGCCCATTTCCTACAAAAACAAATTTTATAGACAGATCAGTTACAGTTTTTGCCAGCGAAATAATAAAATATGGATTTTTAATTGGTTCTAATTTGCCTGCATATAAAACAGTCAATTCATGATCCTCAATACCAATTTCTTTTTTCCATATAGTTGCTTCAGTCTCGTAATCAGGAGAAGCAAATCGATTGTTATCAATTGCGTGCGGAGCAAATATTAGCTGATGAAGTTTTAATCCGTATTTCTGAAAGTATAATTTGTTTTGCGTTCCTACATATAATGCATGGTCAACATGCTTATATACCCATTTCAAAAAAATTGAGCGTAAAACTGATTTTAGCGACGATTGCTTTCTTAAAATAGTAGAATCTCCTCTGAAAAGAATAGGTACTTTTTTATGAAAATACCTAATGCATTTTAAGTGGCTTACAAATGCCCATCCAAATACCAACAACACATCAGGATCATAACTTTTTATCTCTTCAATGAGTGTGGGATTAATTATTCCTTTAAAATGATGAGTGCCTGGTTGTACAGAAGTATTTTTTACAAAAGTATATTCATATCCATCCAGCAAAGGAATATCCCATTGTATCTGTTTCCCAAACCCCGGATCATATTTTGTTCCAGCCTGAGATTGCTCCCATGTATAAAAAACTTTTAAGTCAATAGAATTACTTTTTGCTAAAAGTTTAAACCACGGTGCATTGTATTGAATTGGATGTGTTGTAACAATTGCCAATCTTTTTTTCATACTATCCTTTCTTAATTACTTTTGGCATCTACTATTTTATTGAAAAATTGTACTTGCTCCATGGTTTTGTATTCTGCAAAAAATGGAGCCAATACTTCCTTGTTAATTGACAAATGTTCTTTATGTAAATTTTTAAACTTATCAATATGCTGATCTATCAATGATACAAGCTGTTCTTCAGTTTCATTACCATTTACTCCTACTATCACACCTGCATTACTTTCATCAATAATTTTTTTTACCGTACTGCGATTATTGAAAACTGAAAAAATCGGTTTCCCTGCCAAAATATTATTATAGATCTTTGATGCATTATAATCAACATCCATAGAACCGGGAATAAATAATATGTCTGCTTCCTTTAATGTAGCCAACGCTGAAAAATATGATATCCGCTGAGGCAACTCTGTAACATACTCACTAAGGTTTGTCTCTTTTGCTAACGCTTCTATTTTTTTATTAATTATATTGACTGAATAATTAGTACCTATAAAATAAAAATGATAATCATCTTTATTAGGAATGTTTTTTTCAAAGGAAATAAAAAATGC
Source organism: Bacteroidota bacterium (assembly GCA_040387955.1). Classification (GTDB taxonomy): domain Bacteria; phylum Bacteroidota; class Bacteroidia; order Chitinophagales; family Chitinophagaceae; genus Ferruginibacter. Next base: position 127,164 of record JAZKCS010000006.1, read on the forward strand.
CTTTACAAGCTGTACGGAAAAAGGAACAATAGCACCTATATAAACTACATTTATTTTATTGTTAGTTGCACCAATAAATTCAGGTTGCAAGTTCTTATTTTTCACTACTTCAAAATCTTTTTCTGAAGTACCAAAAGGAATTACAACTCCAGGCACATTAACAATAGATGGATACCTATCTTTCAGCATCGATATATATCCTTCAGAAACAGACATTATTCCATCCACATGTGGAACAGTATATGCTTCCATTGCTTTGTGAATATTATAAGCGAACTTATATTTTTTTGGACGTAACCTTTTTGGATATTTTAAATAATAATCATTGCGCCAGGGATCTTGCATATCAAGGATAAAGGGGATATTAAATTTCTTTTTCCAATATCTACCTAAAGCGCATACATGAAACATTGTAGTTGAAAAAAAGACGAGATCAAACTTTCTGCCTTTAAGCAGTTCATCTCCTTTTTTTTTCATTTGGAAATAACATCGCATGGATAAACTTCCTAAACCAACTTTACTTGTATATTTTACAGGATATGCTTTGATCTTGTGTACTTCAATATCTTCAGGTATAGTGTCATTCAAAAGATAATCCCTATATCCTATTTCATCCTTATCGTCTGCACACAATACAACCGGTTCCCATCCCTGCGCTTTATAATATGGTAAACTCATCCTGATGCGTTGCATGTCAGGATAATTCATAGGAGGGAAATGCGGTGAAATTATTAAAACTCTTTTCATAGGTATCAAACAGCTACAGTAACAGCAACTTTGCTTTTCTTTTTATACGTAATTTTCTTAGATAATAATTGTGATGGATATTCTACCAATTTATAAAACACCCATGATGATACCAAAGAAACGATTAATGCAATTAAAAATGACAACCATACCTTCCATTCGGTATCCGCATACCTGCCCGCTAAATTAATTACTCTACCACCAATAGGTATGTGCAATAAATAAAGTGAATAAGAAATTTTTCCTAAGAATTCTGTAACAACATTACTCCACTTTACATATAGTATAGCCAATGCCGTTAGAAAGCCGGCTATAGGCATTATCAATGGTTGATGTCTCAAGATACAAACCGCAAAAGAAGCCACCAAAACACCATAAAAAAGAGGTGAGTTTATTTTGCCAAGCTTTTTTGAACAGGCTGCTATTCCCATGATAAAAAATGGCATATATTTAAAGGCATGTAATGGTATAAAAAAGCTTGAGATCAATCCAATTGAAAAACTTATTAATAAACTGTATTTGCTTTTCCATATAAATGGTAATAATAAACCTATTAAAATGTAATAGTGGAACTCCGCTTCTAGACTCCAATAAATTGGTTGCAGCCATTTAAAACCCAATATTTCGGGCAAATAACCCAAATGCGCTAATATGTTTAAAGGGTCAAATACAAAAGGCTCTCCTTTGAAACCCGGAGCTTTTGTAGATAAATAGCCTAACACTAATACAACTACTATTGATAGTAAATATGGCGGCTCAATGCGTAAACATCTTTTTGAAAAGAATTTAAAAAAATCAGCTACCTGGTAATTTCCTTTTACCATAGAATAAACAATGATAAATCCAGATAGTACAAAAAAGACCTCTACTCCAACCCAGCCTTTTGATATAATTGCTAAAAAAACATTCATGAATCCTGAAAGTTCTTCTTTGGGGAAATTTTTTATGAGATCCCCTTCTTTAAAATGAAAAAGGCATACCGATAATGCAGCTAAACCACGTATGGTTTGGACTATGGCAATTTTACTTTCTTTCTTTTCTGTACTCTCCATTTAGCAATCAGGTATTATTTTAAAGGATCTGTAACAACTCTGTAAAGTTTATATGCTACGGATAATTTTTGTTCAATTGTCTTATTTGTATCTCCGTTGTGAAAAATAAATCTTCTTAACGCAAAGTTATTTTCAAAAGGCTGATAAATACTTAACCCGTAATCGAAACCATATTTTTTTAGAATATATTTATAATTAGCCGGGACTGACCCAAACGGATATGCAAATGAATTGATCTTTTTGTTGAGTATATCTTCTAATATTTCCTTACATCTTTTTATTTCTTCTTCAACAACATCAGAAGGCTGAGATGCAAGCTTGATATGATTATGAGAATGCCCTCCTACTTCCATGCCTATATTATTCAACTCAACAAGATCCTGCCTGTTCATTATTTCTACTTTTGCAAGGCCATTGTCGGCATCCCAGGTATTGTAAGTGCCAATATTAGCCGTAGGCATGTAAAAAGAAGCTTTATGATTTCTTTTGATCAATTCCGGTATTGCAAAATCGATCAAATGTTTATAACAATCATCAAAAGTTAAAATTACTTTTTTTGCCTTGCTCTTTGCTGCAGCATTTTGAGCAATAATGTCCTCGAATGTAATTGTTTGAATATTATGTGCATCCAGATGATCCAGAAGTTGTATAAATTTTTTTTTAGTTATACAATACGGCGCTAAGGATGCATATTCAGGGTTATCAGATACATGGTGCAGCATTATGACAGATGGAAACATACTTAGTTTTGTAATGCTTTTGATACAGCAGCCAATATCTTTTTTTCTTGTGCTTCTAATGAAAATATTTCAGAAAATTTTTGATCAGTGATGTCTTCATTAACACTTGGAGTATTTAATAATTTAGCAACACCTCTTGCCCAATCCTTTGGATCTTTCAATTCCACAATTTCCACAAGCTCTGGAAAATAGGTTGCAACTTCCAGTTGACCTTTAGTATCTGTAGCAAGGACTTTAATACCTGCCTGTACATATTGAAGTATCTTATTTGTAATTGTTGTGTCCCTGCTTTCGGGATAATTTTGTTCCAAGGCAAGGCCTATCGAAAATTGCGATAAGAAACCCAATAATTCATTATGATTTACAGTTGGATGAAAGATCAATTGATTTCCGTTCTTATCTGAAAAAAGATCAATAAGTGAATTTTTATAATCATCATCAATGTTTCCCAATAAATGAAATTCAATTTTTTCGTCTAAAAATTGCAAGGCCTCGATCATTGTTTCAATTCCCCTTCCAGCGCCGATCGTTTGAGAAAACCATATTAATGAGTTTGACTTTTTGACCACATCAGCTGTCTTTAGATTTTTTTCGTTTATTGAAAACCCATTGTATATAACATCAATCTTATTATTACAACCTGTTTGTTGTTGAATTCCTTTTGCCATTGCTATTGAGGGGCAAAAGCAAAACGCTCCGGTTTCTAAAGCAAATTTTTCTATTCTCTTTAATAAAGAGACAGGACGAAATGGAACAATGTAATCATGCGAATACCAATCTTCAAAATCGTAACCTACCTTTTTGTTTCTTTCTATCAACTTATTACCAATATACATTCCATACTCAGTATGTGCAATGTACAGGTCAGCGTTTTCTGCAGCCGCTTTTTCCAACATTTCCGAAGGAGAAAACCCTAATATCCATGGGGTATCCATTTTTAAAAATTGCTTTACCAACTTACTGAATTTGGCCATGGTACGGTAAGAAAACCTTTTAAAGACCGAAACTTCCTCCTTTATAAGATTGATTCCCCCTACATATTTAATAGGATAACCTTCAAGGATTTTCAGGTCTTTCTTTTTTCTTTCACCATCTGTGAACACTGTAAGGATAGTAACATCATAGCCATTAGCAGATAAGATTTTGGCTTCCTTCCACACTCTTGGATTTGAACTAAGATGCAGATCCGATATCAGGCAAATTTTCATTTTACTATTTTCTTAAGCCGCTCATGAATTTTTTTGCCGCTTCTCCAACCTAACAATTTATATATAAAAGAAAATTTTCCACGAGAATCATATTCGATGTTTGCGAATTTTATTTCAGGTTGATCTTCGCACTCTTTTACTAATTCTGGATAATCAGGATAGAATTTATATTCTAATTCTTTAAAATAATTACCGATTGAAATTTTCGCTTCCGGCGTATCTTTTGCTAAATTATTAACGATCGCTTTATAGATCTTTCCTACTTTTAATAATGATGCAAATTTATCAGCTGAATTTAATTTTGAGATGCTGTTCTCATTTGCAACGGTTCGATAATATGCAATTGTATCTTGACAAAACATTACCATTTTACTTTGAACAACGGCTCTTAAAAAGAATTCGGTATCCTGGTTACAGGTAAGTGTTTCATTCCATCCTCCAGTTCTCTCATGTATAGCTCTGCTAAATAACCAGCAATGTGGAATGATCGTATGCCGGATCAATATCCAATCGATTGGTAAGAGATCTTTACTAATGGATTGATGTGGCCCTACTATACCAATTGTTTGGCTGATATCTCCATTAAACCTTACCCATTTACAGGATATTATACAATCAGGATTATCTTTTAAAATTCCCAACTGTTTTTCTATCTTATCTAATGCCAAAATATCATCTCCATCAAGGTATTGTATAAATTGACCTTGGGATATTGTATAACCGTTATTCCTTGCGTTACATGCACCTTTGTTTTCCTGATCTACAACTTTTACTATTCCAGTACTTTCATATTGCCTGGCTACTGCAAGTGTATTATCAGTTGAACCATCATTTACAACAATGATCTCTTTATTACTCCATGTTTGATTAACAGCAGATTCTATAGCGTCACCGATATATTTTGCACAATTATAAGCAGGGATAATGATGGATACGAGTGGATTAAATTCCGACATATTATTAATACGTTACTATTAAAATATTTATAAGTTGATAATATATTTTATTCAATTTTTTTGATCAGTCGTGCAGGTACCCCACCATAGATGCATAATTCCGGTACATCGGAAGTGACAACTGCTCCCGCTGCAATAACAGATTTTTTACCAATGGTTATTCCCGGCATTATTGTTACCCCCGATGCTATCCAGGCTCCATCACCAATTGTAATAGGGCCTGTTTTAATGCCTCCCATCCATGCAGCTTTATCATGAACATCATATACATGGTCATGTGCGTATAGCACACAATTGGGGCCAATAGCTACTTCATTGCCAATTAAAATATTATCTGAAATATCTATGATCGTATTATCTCCAATATGCGTACCATTTCCCAATGTAAGTTTCCCAAAATAACCTTGCTCTCTGCTAAAAAAATTACAATTGGTTGCTATCATCACATCATTACCCCACTCCCATTTATTGTTTATAAACAAGCGGGTACCCATTTCTATAATTGATCTTTTGCCAATGTTTAAACTACTGTCACTCCCAATTTTGATAACAACATTTTTATCAATGGTAGTATCGTCATTAATATTTAAAGTTGCACTATTAGCAATACCCAATTCAACATTTTTTCTAAGTGTTACATTATTACCAATGGTTATTTTTCCTTTCCCTTCTACTTTAACCGGGAAATCAATTTTTATATTATTGCCCATACTGATTTTTGATAAACGCACAAGCCAATAAAACTTTCTGGCTATTGCTTTAAAAAAATTAAGTATGACCATTATAAATATCTTAATCATCATTTTATTTTAACAGTCGTGCAGGATTACCGGCATATTTTCCAGCTTCTGAAATATCATGTGTAACTACAGCACCTGCACCGATGGTAACATTGCTACAAATAGATACCGGCAAAATCGTAGCATTTGATCCAATAAAAACATTATCCGCTATAGTTGTTTTTAACCATTGTGATCTATCTCCACCTGCAGGTTTCCCCTCTTTAAAAATATCATTTATGAACATCACCCCATGTCCAACAAAACAATTATTTCCTATTGAAACCATTTCACAAATAAATGTATGCGATTGTATTTTGCAGTTATTTCCAATTGACGCATTTTGCTGTATCTCAACAAAGGGGCCAATAAAAGTATTGTTTCCAATAGTACAACCATATAAATTAACAGGCTGTACAATTTTTACATTCTCACCAAATATCACATCTTGGGTTATTCCGCTATTTAAAATATGTGGTGTATGCATTATTTGCTGGTATTATAAATTTTATTGATGATCTCAACTGTTTTCATTCCTTCAAAACCATTTGTTTTAACCGTTCCGGCAAAATTCAATACATCTAAAACATTTGCATACACTTTATCATGATTGCTCATTGATCCTGTATAAGTACCATATTCATTGGGAGGATTTCCTTTTGGCAGATCAACTATTTCAAAGTTATCAATACATTGATATTCGAGTTCATTTAAATATTGGCCGCCAATTTTTACAGTACCCTTTTCTCCAAAAACTGTAAAGGAGCCTTCCATATTTTTTTTGAAGCTATTTACAGAATAGTTCAAAGTGCCAATTACATTATTTTCAAATTTCAATATGACCGCACCAGTATCCTCAAATTCAATAATACCTTCGTGGTTGAAATTATTTACATAACCTGCAAATTCTTTTACGTCACCTATTAACCAATAAGCCAGGTCTATAAAATGACTGAACTGCGTAAATAATGTTCCTCCATCAAGTTCTTTAGATCCTTTCCATGAGTTCTGATAATAATCTTTATCTCTGTTCCAGAAACAATTTATTTGTATACTGAATATTTTACCCAATTTATTTTCCTCTAATATCTTTTTTAAAGCAATCACTGGTGGATTATACCGGTTCTGTTTTACAATAAATAATTCTTTACCACTTTGTTTTGCCTGCTCCATCATTTTATCACAATCTTCCACATTTATTGCCATTGGTTTTTCACAGATCACATGGCAGCCGGCTTTCAAGGCAAGAATAGAATGTTCAGCATGAAGACCATTGGGAGTGCAAACAGCGATCACATCAATATCATTATCTGATAACATTTCATTGAGATCAGTATAATTTTTAGTGACAAATTTATTTGCAAAATCATTTGCTTTTTCTTCATCAATATCACAAACGGCAACAAGGATACCTAATTTTAATATCTCTTGAGCATGTCGGTTTGCAATTCGTCCACATCCAATAATTCCAAATCGTAATTTCTTAATATTATTCATTATAGAACCTGCAATTATTTTTTTATTGCCTGTAAACTTATTTTCATGAAATCTGAAAAAGAATAATTTGCTAAATAATACATTTCTCCAGCCACTTTTGGAGAATATTTAAAAAAAGACTTAATGATCATTTTAACCATTTGTATATTTTTCTCTTTTTTTAATTTATCCCGTTGAACCTGATCAAGGGGACAATCCTTACTTTCTAAATATTTTAATGTAACAATAAAATATTTAAATACTGGAATTGGATTATTGCGTCTTTCAAAATCTATTTGTTCGTCGTGTTGTCTATACCAAACTATGCCATGCGGCATTAATACAACATTTTGTTTTTGGGATAATGATAACCACATCTCATAATCGCCTTCACCGCTATTATTTGTAAAACCATTGACGGCTTTAAATGCATCAACTCTTATTATTGAAGACAATGGAGCTTTATGAAATAATGGAATTCCTTTACAAAAATGACGTTCATAAGCTTCTTTGGGTGTAATTGAAAAAGGGAAAATCTTATTTACATCCTGATCCAATGAACATAAGCCATAACCTGCATCGGGAAATTTTTCCATCATTTCTACAAGTGTACTTAAGCCCCCAGGATATATCAGGTCATCTGAATCAAGGTACTTTAAATATTTACCTTTTGCAAGACTTGCTGCATAATTCCTGTTAGGGAATTGCCCAAGATTTTTCTCATTTAAAAATACTTTTATACGATCATCTTTCTGCTCATATTCTTTTGCAATTTCTGCAGTTCTATCTTTTGAACGATCATCAACTATGATCAACTCAAAATTTTGATAAGTAGATCTCAGCAGGCTTTCGATCGCTTCAGCAATATACTTTTCTCTATTGTAAGATGTCATTAAAACACTAACAAGTGGTGTATCCATAATTATACTTCCCATTTTTTAGCAACGGGTATAGCTGAACAATGTATTCTAAATAATTCTGCTAGTCCTGCTTCGCCTTTATGATATGCTTCCATAAAAGTTTTGTAAGCATTATCAATAGCATTTTGTCTTTTGAGATTAAATTTTATCCAAAATATTTTTTTTGAAAATGATAATCCTTTTGTTGTCATTAGTAGTTTAATCACGCCTAATTTTTGTCGTAAAGAAAGTCTTGGATCTTTGGGAACCGATTTAAATATGTTATACAAAACCGACCACTCGATCAAACATCTTTTAAAAGCAAAAAAAGGTTCATCGTGATGATAATGATAAACCCTCGCATTATAATTATATACTAAAGCAAACCCTTTTTTCAATGCCTCATTTGCCCAAATACAATCTTCTGCAAACGAAGTTCTTTGAAAAGGCATTTGATCCATAATATCTTTTCTGTAACAAGACGTTACGTCATCCCAACCGGCAGCATTTTTCTTTTCAGCCGGTGATAAAAGATCGTATTCTCCATTTTTAAATTGTACACGTTTAAATGTTGGCTTATTAATCGGCCTGAACCATTTCAATGGATTTTTATCAAGATCATGTCCAACAATTTGCTGGCCGCAAACTGCAACCACTTCATCATCGATAAAACCATCCAACAAGGTTTGCAACCAAAGGTCATTTTGCGGTAATGCATCCTGAACGGTTAAGACAACATATTTTCCTTTGGCCGCTCTTACTCCAACATTTCTCGTTTCACCATGATTAAAATCTTGCGGCTGAACATGTATTACCCTTACAGGATATTTTGCAAGTATATCAAGTGTTTTATCTGTAGATCCAGAATCAACTAAGATAACTTCAGTTTTATCCGCAAGCGTTTGTGATAATAGTTTTTTTACAAGATCTTCTATCCAAAAATCTCCGTCTTTGATGGGAATAACTACAGAAATAAGTGGCTCCATTAAAAATTGATCTTGTTATACATTTTATACCAATCAAAAAATTGCTGAAGTCCTTCTTGAATGTTTGTTTTAGGGCTGAAACCTGTTAGCTTTTTGAGGGGATCAATATCCGCATATGTTTCTACTACATCACCGTCCTGCATCGGCAGCATTTCAATTGTAGCTTTTTTCCCTATTATATTTTGTAATGTTTCAACAAAATGAATTAATTCGACGGGCTGATTGTTGCCGATGTTAAAAATTTTTATTTGTTCTTCAGAGTTCCATTTAAAAGATGATTGAGATAAATGTTCGAGTAAGCTATATATCCCTTTTACAACATCATCAATGTATGTAAAATCCCTTCTCATTTTTCCTTCATTATATAATTTAATAGGCTCATCATTTACAATATTTTTAGTGAAACTAAAATATGCCATATCAGGCCTGCCCCATGGTCCATACACAGTAAAAAACCTTAATCCCGTCATTGGTATATTATACAAATGAGCATAAGAATATGCCATCAACTCGTTGGCTTTTTTTGTTGCCGCATATAAAGAAACGGGGCTGTCTGTTTGATCACTTACTGAAAAAGGTATCTTTTTATTGCTCCCATAAACAGAACTTGAAGATGCAAAAAATAAATGCTTCACAGGAAAACTTCTGCATGCTTCCAATATATTTATAAAACCGATCAGATTACTGTCAATATATTTATAAGGTTGTTCAATACTGTACCTCACTCCAGCCTGTGCAGCTAAGTTTATTACAATGTCAAATTTTTCTTCTTCAAATAATTTGTCAAGAGACATTTTATCGCAGATATCAATTTTTTTAAAAGTAAAGTCATTATTTCTTTGGAGAATAGCTAACCTTGAATTTTTTAGATCGATATCATAATATTCATTCATGCAATCAATACCTGTAACCTTTAAATTATTTGCAAGAAAAAAATTGCTTAGATGAAAGCCAATAAATCCTGCTGCACCTGTTATTAATATTTTATTATTTGATACCATCTATAAATGTATTAACTCGATTGTTCCAGCTTGATGTTTTTAAAAAAGAATTTCTCCTTTCAGAAGAAGTGTTATTAGGGCCGTTAAGCTGAATATTATGTATAATATTTTCTATCTCAGAGATATTTTTTCCGATTGATAGCAGATCATCAAAATCCTGCGACAAATGTTCATGAAATGGTGTAGACACAACAGGAACACCTGCAGCTATGTATTCATAGAGCTTCATACTATCTACATCCAAGGCAGGATGAAAATGATAAAGATTAATGGCCACATCAAAAGTTGGTATAAGATGAGCAACTTCATCTGCAGTTTTTCTTCCCAACATTTCTACATTAGGATATTGCTGCAATTTTTCCCATTCATTTGTCAAATATGGACTGCCGATAATAATAAAATTCCATGAGCCATTTCTTTTTATCAATGCCTCAAAAAGATCATAGTCTATCCATTTTGATAATGTTCCGCAATAACCAATCGTAAATTTTTTCTCAGAAGATTTTGTATCCGTTGTTTTAAATCGGTCAACAAAAACCCCATTGCGTAATCTTACACAATTGTTAAACCCTTTTTGTTGAAACCAATTGATCATCGAAAATGTTGATGATAAAATATAAGTTGCTTTCTTCCCTATTTCAATAAGTAGTTTTGTTCTTGCAATTTTATTTTCTTCAGCCACATTGGGATCATCAATGATATTATGATCAGCGTCGAAAATTATTTTTCCTTTTAAGCCACTGTCCTTCGCAGCTAAATAACCTTTAGGCCAATAACACCAGATAAGGTCTGATGAATTATAACTCTTAGTACGGCGTCTTATAAAAAATGAATTGATCTTTTTATTAAGGAAATCAAGTCCAATTTTTTGCAATAGCTTTTCAGGAAATAATGATGCATAGTTAATATCATGCACCTTTCCAGTTTGTTTCTTTGAGTTGCTAATTAGTGATCTTAAAAATTTTCCTCTTGCAATTTTTTGAACCACAAATATCTTTTCTATTTTATTATTTTGAGAAAGAGCTTGTAATATGCAGGTGTTCCTCCTGGTAAAACCAGTATTTTGAATTTCCTCCCATGAAGCATCAGCGCCAAAATAAAATACTGTCATTTAAATAATCGCTTAAATTTTACGACAGCTTTTGTAAGTTTAGTTCCTATAACCGGCATTATTACCCCTTTCCATGTTGATGGCAATTTCCATCCATCTTTTAATGCAATTTTTACAACCTCAAAACTGCTTTTCCAATCTTTAGCATTTATGTATAAAGGATAAATAAATCCGAGCAGATCTCCTCTGTATTTATTTCCTTTTGTTATTTGCTCAACACCATTTTGCTTTATATCAGGCATTACAATTTCAATTCCATTTTGTAGATCATCTTGATCCCCTTTCGCTCTTTGATCAAAATAAGAAAATGAAAGATTGCGAAAGAATTCATTTTTCCAACCATGCACCTGCGTTGCTGAATTACCGCTAAGCCTGTGCAATGAAAGACATTTGTTGATGACAGCAGCTTTATATTGCTGAATTAATCTTAGCCACATGTCCACATCTTCGCCTGTAATAAATTCCGTTCTATAACCACCCAATTTTTTCATCACTTCTGTTTGAACCAATACCGTTCCATGCGTAATGGGACAATAAGGAGAAAAATCTTCACGGGTAACTATTTTATATGCTTCATTGTTCTGCCAATATTTATTTTTGGGTTGCCTGAAGTCCCATGCCACTTTACCATTTTCAGTCATAAAGGCAACCTGGCATGCACATAAAACAATATCCGGATGTTGGTGTAAAAAATTATATTCCTCTTCAAGTTTTGTTGGAAGCGAAATATCATCAGCATCATGGCGCCAAATAAATTTTCCATTTGCATATTTGATCCCGTTGTTGAGCGTATTTGCTACCCCTTGGTTTTGCTGATAAAAATATTTTATTCTTGGATCATTGTATTCCTTAATTATTTCTTCAGAATTATCTTTTGAACCATCATTGATGATAATAACCTCAAAATTTGTAAACGTTTGATCAAGTATTGAATCAATAGCTGCTTTCAAAAATTTGCCTGCATTATATACAGGCATTACAACAGAAACTTTCGGCGAAATATTTTCTTGCATGCTATTTACTCGTGTAACTAAATTTTTTCTTTAGATTATTGAAAGGTTTTTCAATAAGGTAATATGAAAGAGTTGCAATAATTATTAGATAAACTACCCAAACAGAAATTTTCCAGACGTGTGGCAGAGTTTGCAATGATTCATAAACTGATATATTTAAATGAAGCTTACTTAATGAGAAATCTAATAAACCCAATAAAAGCGGCAGAGGCCCGTGATAGAGGTATAGACCATAACTTATTCTACCTAAATGTAAAAAGAATCTGTTTTCAAAAATATGTTGCCCCCATCCTTTTATACCAATTACCATACGATTGATCAGCATAGCAGAAAAGCATGAAAATACTGTAGGGAATAGTGCGTAAAAAAAGTAATTGTTTTTGAACAGTAGCATTACAAATGAAATGATCGCCAATGATAAAGTGATCCATGAATTTTTAAATAAAGAATTTAAATATGCATGTTGTTCTTTATTGCGTAAAACATATGCAAGTATACCACCTATTGCAAACATGTCTAAGCAAGTGGGTGTCAATACCACCATAGATAGCATGGGTATTGAAGATTGAAAATATTTTTCTGCACAATAAACGCTTATTATTCTCAATACCGGAGCTGCTAATACACAGATCACAAAAAAACGCAGAATATGTTTTTTGGGTATTGTTAAAATAAGAAATGGCCAAATCAAGTAAAATTGTTCTTCAACTGCCAACGACCATAAAGGGCCTATCATTCCATCCCACTTTTGATGGAGATAAATATAAATGTTTGAAGAATACAAAGCATACCATCCTATTTTTTCTCTTATCCCTTGTAATGAAAAAACATACAGAATTATGAGTAATAAATAATAAATAGGAAATATCCGCAGTGTTCTGCGAATGTAAAAGGTTTTGAAAATGCTGGACTTAGTTGCTTTACCCTCTAAATAATTTTCTTTATTACCAAGTAAGATATTGGTAATTAAAAATCCACTTAATGTAAAAAAAAGAGAAACCCCTAACCTGCCCAGCATAAATTGATCTGATGCAACAGGACTATACCAATGTTCAATAATAACAAGAGATACTGCGACGAATCGTAAAAAATCGAGCTGTTTAAAATACATGTTAAAGGTTAGGGCAAGGCTTAGTGTGCGTTTTTTATGGAATATTATATATTTTTCCAAGCCCTGATAATATTTTTATATTTTATAAGTTTTGAAAAATAAGAAGAAACGTAGGTATCGAAGTTCCCAACCTCTGCAATTTTTTGTTTTCCTTTTGCGATGAGTTCTTTTCTTTTTGATTCGTCTGTCAACAATAATTTGATCTTTTCAGCGAGGTCATGTTCATCTAAATTATTAAAGATGATCGCAGCATCTCCCAATTGATCATGCACTCCATCATAAGATCCGGAAAGGACGGGGCAGTCAAGCGACATTGCTTCTATCGGGGGTAAATTATCCGGGCCAATAATAGCCGGGAATACCATAAACAAAGCATTTTGATACAATGCTTTCATTTCATTTATGCCAACAAACTCTGTAAATATTATGCTATCCGTAAGATCTAGTTCTTCTGTCTTAGTTTTTATATACTGGTAATTTCCCTGGTCAGAACCGGTAAATATCATTTTAATAGTGATTTCTTGATCCTTTAATATTCTTAAAGCCAATAAGATCAGAATATGATTTTTTTGACTCCAGAACTGAGCAGGATAAAAAATAAATGGCACATCCACTATCGATGATATATCTGCTTTTTCTGCATGATAAATATCATTGATTATTGGGAAGGGAATTATTTGGATCAATTCTTCTTCACAATTGTAATATTTGATTATTTGTTTCTTTGATTCTGCTGTACCTGTAACTATCATCGAAGCCTTTGGTAAAACCATCCGGAAAAAATTATCCTTTCTTTCCCAATTGTCATACATAAAACTTTCTTCAGGAAGATATGGATGCCTTCTATGTGCCAGATCCCACACAGTTATAGAGAATGGAATTTTGACTGGATAATAACTTGGATGTACGAAGTGTATAAAATCTATTTCAAGTTGTTCTACTTTCTTCTGAACAAGGTTGTTAAAATTATAGTAATAATGATAATTTTTTTCAGCTACCCTATGTAGCTTATCAACTTTATTTTTTAGTTGAATGAATGACCCTGGAATAAGTTTTTTGAAAATACTTTTAAAACTTTTTTGAGAAGTATGTTCATTGTTACCTGTAGCATCAAGGCATATCAATTGAAAATTACTTTTAAGTGGATGAAGCTGTTCTGGTAATTTTCCAAAATAAAAAATGTATACCTGATCATTTGATTCAGTGCTTAATAATGAATCTAAAAAATTTTTCTGAAAAGTATAACTACCACCTATTTCAGCGCCAATAAATTTAAAAAGAAAAGCTATGGTCATTTTATTGATTAGTTTAGATCCAGCACTATTTTGGTGACTTCAATTTGTTCAGCTTCAGTAAGTCCTAAGCCACTTGGTAGGTAAAATCCGTTCCTTGCCATTTTTTCTGCTACAGGATAATGTTCATTTTTGAAAAGACCCATATTCAAGAAAACAGGTTGCTCATGTATGCACCAGAAAAAAGGCCTTGTAGCGATCTTTGCTTTGGATAATTTTTCAACCATTTTTATATGCTGCTCTTCAGTATCTGCAACCAAACCAAATACCCAATAAATATTATCGGCATAATTAGTTTTTTCGAGAGGCAATTGAAAGTTTTTTATATCCTTAAGGTTGTCTTTATAAAATTTGCCAAGTTCACGTTTCTTTATGATGTGTGTATCAATTTTTTCTAACTGTGCAACACCCAAAGCAGCTTGTAAATTTGTCATCCGATAATTCCATCCAATTTCATTGTGAACAAATCTTCTGCCGTTAGGTTCAAAAGCCAGGTTACGCAGTTTCTTACATTTTTCTGCTAAGTCTTTATCATCGCAAACGATCATTCCACCCTCGCCTGTTGTGATGTGCTTATTTGGATAAAAAGAAAAGATACTTATATCTCCAAAGCTTCCGCATTTTTTTCCTTTATATGTTTGACCATGCATTTCTGCGGCATCTTCGATCAATTTAAGATCATACTTTTTACATAAAGCAATAACAGGATCCATATCAACCGGAAGACCGTAAATATGCACTACCAAAATGGCTTTTGTTTTTGACGTTATTTTTGCTTCGATCTGGCTTACATCCATATTCCATGTTTCAAGATCACTATCTACTAAAACAGGAATGCCACCAGCTGTTACAACAGATTGAGCAGGAGAAATAATTGTAAAAGCCGGCATGATCACTTCATCGCCTTTTTGAATACCAATAGCTTTAACAGCAATATCTAAAGCTGCAGAACCATTTGAAACTGCGATCCCAAATTTTCTGTCTGTATATACAGAAAATTCATTTTCAAATCTTGTAATAAAAGGTCCTTCGCTTGATATCCAACCGGTTTCAATGCACTCAGTTAAATATTTCAATTCATTGCCCGATAGCAACGGTGTATTTACAGGAATCATAATTAATTTATTTTTTTTTCAGAACAAAACAAACGCCCCATGTATTGCTGCCGGGGGAATTGTGTGTTTGAAATTCTTCAGTCTTGATCACTTCAAAATTTGTGGCAACTGCAAGTACTTCAATTTCAGGTATGCTAAAATGCCTCATTGGGTGCTTTTCATTATGCACTTCCATTTGGCCGGAGGAAATATCTTTTATGATGATCTGATAATTAACATCAACAGTATTACTGTTATAATTAATATCCGACTCAGCTATTCTCGTTACTTCAATTTCATTATTACTTATTCTTTTAACCCTGGTAAGCGGTTGCTGAACATATACTGCAGGTGTGTACCAAACATCAAAAACAAAAATTCCATTTAGATTCAAATGATCATAAACAGCTTTGAAACATGATAACAGATCTTTATTATCAGTTAAATAACTAAGCACATGAAACAATGAAATAGCAACATCAAATTTTTCTCCAACTTTAAAATCTATAATATCTGCAACACGAGGATGAAAATTTGGAATGCCTTTTTTATTTGCAAGTTCTACCATGTCGGCACTACGTTCAAGCCCGGTAACATCATAACCCGATCTGCAAAGAATAGCAGCATGATTACCTGTGCCGCATCCAAGTTCCAAAATGTTTTTAGCATTTGGCTGATAGGTTTTTACAAGCCCTTCAACATATGCTGATTCGGACTCATAGTCTTTATCTTTATACAGCAGATCATAATATTTGCTGTAGCTGTTAAAATTTTCTGTACTCAAAATATATTTATTTAATTATTGGGTTTTCAGGAACGTGGGAGAACCTGGTCTTATCAGCGTCTCCACAATATGGACCTTGTTTAACTTCTATCATTTCAGCATCTTCCAGCATTTCAAATCCATGTCCGCCTGCAGCTAATAAAATAACATCACCTGTATAAATGATACGGCTCTCAAGATATTGTTGATCATCATCAAAAAAATCAACCCTTACTTTACCTGTTTTAACATACAATACTTCCTGTGTAAGTGTAACTTTTCTTTCAATGTGATTGTGCACATGTGGGTCAATGATATACCCTTTAGGACGATTCATGTATCCCAATTGCTGGGAAAAATCTCCGGGGGTAAAAAAATCGATCCCATCTTTTTTAAATTGAGCACGGATAATTATCGCATGCGTTTCACCGTTATGTATGAATTTTTCTATCATAATTTTTTTTTAAGCTTCGTCTAACCAATCAGATTTTAAAACCAACGATCTCCAGTTCTCGTCTTTACAAAGTTTGTAATCATATTTTATTCTTGCAAGCCAGTAAAAACTTTTAGCCCTGCGTATATGCCAATAATCAATTCCTTTTGCTTTTAACCACAGGCTTTTTATATAGAATTTGATCATGCTGAAAAATTTTCCGATCATTCCATATAACAATCTTTTTTTGCTGGGCCTGTAAGCTCTGTAAAAAGTATAGCTATTGCAATTCCCTTCATTGGCCATACGTTTATCAAGATAATCTTGTGTAAGGCGCTCTTTGGGAATAATGTGATAAATAACAGATTTTCTATTCAGCGCAAATTTAAATCCAAGCTTTTTAATCTTCATATTCAATCCATTCTCGCCATCACCTATCCATTTACCTTCGGTATTTTCAGGATTAAATCCTCCCGCCAAAAAGAAAACATCTCGTCGTATCATCTGATGACAACTAAAGATGCCGCAATCTTTATTATCGATAACAAAGTCTATCGTAGGATTATTTAAGCTGAGTAAATAATTTGTGCAATGTTTTAAAACCCATTCAGGTGGGGTTACTTCCCATTTTGGTAAAACAATACCCGTAGCATTTCCAACTTTTTCATCAAACTCAAAACAATACAACAACTCTTTTATGATCGCTTTATCAGCAATCATATCATCATCAGTAAAATAAAGATACTTACCTGTACTTTTTTTTGCTGCTGCATTTCTTGCAAAATGTACACCCTGCCTTTCTTCCAGTAAATAGGTAATGTTAAAACCTTTATTCGTTTCAATAAAATCTTTTACAACACCTGCGGTATTATCTTTTGAATTATTATCAACTATGATCATTTCAAAATCCTGTGTAGGAAAATCAATGTTCACAAGGCTCTCTAATGTTTGAATGATAAGTCTTTCTCGATTATAAGCCGGTATGATGATGGAAACAAGCATTTATTAAAATAATTATAGTAATATTCTATTTATACAATAAATAGCGTAGGGTTAATTTTTTTTGCTGATAATTTTCTCTAAGAAAAGCGGCGAACCTGTAAATTATTTTTTTGTTTGCTATAAACTTAAATACTTTGGTATTAACAGTTTCAGAATGATCGAGATCTACATTTTTATAAGTACCACTCATTAGATCTATGGGTTTATAAATTTTAAAAGGAATGCCATAAGTTTTAAAATAAAAACCATATTTCAATGCCGGTGTTTTATCCTTAGGCTCCAACTTGTCTGCGATCAATTGAATCGTTTGCTGATGATCAGAAGGCTTATAAGTAACATTCAGATCAAAGTAAAAAGATTTACCAGCTTGAATAGAAGGCTTATCCCAGTAAACTGCTTCAATACCTACTGAAGATCCAAAAGCAATAACCTTTTCGCAATTGAACAACAGATCATACGTACTGATCTTACTTTCTGCTTCAATTATTGTAAGATTGGGATAATTTATAGCACCAATAGCTTTGATCTCTGAATTATTAAGTCCTATTAAATTAGGATGTACCCTTAAATAAAAATGAATGTCAGTATATATGCTGCAGTCTGCAACTATTTTTTTTATTGCTTCAACCTGATTTTCATACAGGTCATTTTTCCACTCTTCACCAATGGATGCAAATTCATCTTCAGATGAATTAAAAATAACAACATTTCTTTTTGTGTTATCCCAATCAGCAGGCAATAAACCTTTCTGCTGTTGAGTTGTAAAAGAATGCCATCCCTGCTCCTTCCCTTTTACTCTTTCCTCAAAAAATGCACTTCCGATCTCAACACGTTTTTGTTCATCAGCCGTATCCCAATAATGATTCATTCTTTTCAAAAAATACTGCCTGTCATGGGGAGTAGTATTCTCAAATAATTCGTAACTATATTTACTACTACCTCTTTCATGAATCATGCATTGAATGTTGCATGCCTGTGCAGCACGTAGAACAGGTTTTACATGTGCAAAACGTCCATTAAAAACATATACTACATCAGGCTTGATCTCTTTAAAATATTCAAGCGCTGATAAATAGATCGCTAAAGAGGAATACAGGAAATTTTCAAATTTCTCTTCATGCAATTTCAGATCAGGTGCCGGTTCCCGTAATAAAGACACAACTGATGATAATGCCGCATATCCTGCATCAAAATTATCGTGTGTGATCTTTTTTAATTCTTCGATAGATCCATATTGATAATTAAAAGATGTTTTTAATTGTTCAATTGAAATATTTTTATGGATGATCGATAATTCGCTGATCGTATTACTCAGTAATTTTTTGCCACATATCTCCATATCACGGCATTTCATACAAGAGGGCAAATGGTGATTTGGATTCAGATCGCAAACCGGTAAAACACCATTGCAATAAAATCTATACACCGAATCATTTTTATCTAAATGACCTTGAATGATCTCTAATTCGGTTTCACGATGATTTGGCCATAATGAATGGGTGGAAAAAACAGCTACCTTCATTATTATTCTATCGTTGCAGAGTAAGTGTCAAAATATTTTTTATAACGGGCATCAAGTTCATCTCTAAGCTGAGGCTTTTTGCACGGAGGATATACCTGACCAAACATGCTGTTTGCAAATTCAATCTGAAAAATTAATCTTTTATCTTTAGTCAGATCTTTCCCTTTATGCAATCCTCTTGTATCTACCACCATTATTGATCCTTTTTTTCCTGAAAGTTCCAATAAGTTGTTTTTACCAAAAGCTTTTTCTACTTCCTCATCGCTAAATCTACCATCACGCTTTAACGTTGGATGTAATTTTTTATGAGACCCTTTAACATAACAATGTGGGCCTGTTTCGCCATCAACATCTGTTAAGTAAAAGAAGAATTTTACAAATTTTATTCTGTCCAGGTCGAAATGATACATCTGTGCAGCTTCTGATTTTCCTTTGCCTGCAAATGGGACGCTCCACCACATTGCTAAAAGATCAAGAATTGGTTTTGAGTCCAAATACTCCTGGGCAAACGCAAGTAAAGACGTATCAAATATCAATTCCTGCAATTCTTTTGACTGTACAATATTATCCATCTTAAATTGATAGATAGGCGATTTCGGATTTGATTCATCAAACAATCCTTCTTCTTCGGTTATCTCAATTTTATAATCGCTACCTGTACTGTTCTCATTAATTTTCCTGTATTTGCAAGGAGTACTCTTAGCATAGTCCACAATTTTATTTACAGTTGCTTCATCAAGTTTTGCATCAAAAATGTGAAATCCATTTTGCTGCAAACTTTTCACGGAGTCTTTTAATTCAGTAGAATTTTTAAACTGCAAAACACCATCAGAAAAATTTATTCCTTCATATTTTTTTTGTTTGATAAGCTTACTGATCACATCATTTGATGAACCGCCGGTCTCTACAAATAAGCTTCTCATTGCATGATAAGCGAAGTCAGGAGTTTTTCCTGTTTTCTTTAATATTTTAAATCCTCCATAGATCCTTCGGATCTTTTGAAGTGAGTTTTTTATTGATGCCATAATAAAATCTTTTTTTCAGTTATAAAAAACGTGACAAAATTATTTTAGGAATTTAAACGACTTGTTTAAAAGTATGAATTTCAAAATCTTTCTTTTCCTCCTCAGCCGGAAACGAATTTGTTAATTTAAATACATTATAATTTGTAGATAAAGTATACGCTGCATCTTCTAGTTCGTTAGCTTTATTTATAGAAGCAAATTTGTCCGCTGAAATTATCTGAGAATAATTACCCTGCTCATTTGTTTGGCAATTAACGATTGCTTTTTTATTACCGTTTAAAACTATTTCTAAAGTAAAAGTTCTAGTCCTACCAGCTATTTTCCCTTCTATGTGTATTTCTCTGAATGTTTTCTGCGCCAATATCAATATAGCAGAAGAACTTTCAAAAATTCCATAAAATTTACTTTGCAAATTTACCTCATCTTCTTTTTGTAAAAAACCTCTATAAAAATATGGAATGTGGTCTTTTTTAGAGGCAACTATTTCATCAATGGGATTAAATTCAAATCTTTGGCTTATAAGTTCATTTGAGCCAGCAACAATTGAATAAGGGAGTACGTTTTTTGTGACGATGGCATTTGCGCCTATTACGGCTCCCCTCCCTATATATACACCTTGGCGTATAAATACTCCAATTCCAATCCAACAATCTTCTTCAATGTGTACTCTTTTTGAATGTTGTGTCAGAAGAGCCTGATCATTCAAATGCTTATAATCCTGATTTCTTATAATATCCGGATTACCTTTTACTGCATAATGATTACCTGAAGACACAAAAACCATTGGAGCAAAAACGCAATATCTTTCTACAATAACATCTCCAATTAATTTGCAATAATCTTGGATAGTAGTAAAATCTTTTATAATTATCTGAGTACCTGTTAGGATATTTAATTCTACACCTTTACCTGTCCATGTATTATTTCCTAA
The DNA here is from genome assembly GCA_040387955.1 of Bacteroidota bacterium. Taxonomy (GTDB): domain Bacteria; phylum Bacteroidota; class Bacteroidia; order Chitinophagales; family Chitinophagaceae; genus Ferruginibacter. The sequence continues at coordinate 148,305 of JAZKCS010000006.1, forward strand.
ATGTATCTTAGATTGATTTTCTGAAGTACTATATTTTGTAGTAGATAACAGTATGGTATTGTCATCCCCAATACGAGAACTTTTTGCAAATTGCAATACATCAATATCATTGTAAATTAATCTCTGAGGCCAGTATCCAAACTTATTAACGAATTTTTTTTGATAAATATCTTCATTCACCAAACTCCGCATCTTTTTATAAAAGAGCTGCCGGTTTTTAAATAATATTTTAAGAAAATTTATCAAAAAATGATTTTACTATTTTATAAATCGATATTAGTTTTCAATTAATTCCATACTCAATGGAGTTCCTCTCAACACAGATGTTTTAATTTTCTTACCTATAACGTCTTTTAAAAACTTCGGATGTAATCCATATCCTGGTCTGATAGATCGTACATTTTCTTCTGTAATAATATCTCCTGCATTAATGTCTTTCACTATAAAAAGCGAACGGGCAAATTTTCGGTTTTTTTGCACTTTTTCAGGCACTTCATAACTTACTATCCCTAAAGCTTTTTCTGCCAAACGAACTTCGTCTACCATTTTTGCAAAAGACTCAGGATCTAATGAAAACTCTCCATCTGGCCCTCCTAACGATTTATCTAAAATAAAATGCTTCTCAATTACTTTTCCCCCTAATGCTGTCGCAACTAATGGAACCGTATTGCCCATTGTATGATCTGACAATCCTACCATTACATTGAATTCATCTTTCATATCAACCATCGTCTTAAGGTTTGCAAGTTCAACAGGAGCAGGATATGATGAAGTACATTTTAATAAGATTATATCTTTGTTGCCTTGATTCAAACAAGTATCAACAGCAAGTTGAATATCTTCTTTAGTCGCAATACCTGTACTAATTATTACCGGTTTACCTTTAGAGGCTACATATTCAATTAAAGGAATATCCTGAATTTCGAAAGAAGCGATCTTATAGGCAGGCACATTTAATGTTTCAAGAAAATCAACCGCTGTTTTATCAAACGGGCTACTAAAACAAATTAATCCTTGTTCTTTTGCTACATCAAATAATTCTTTGTGCCATTCCCATGGAGTATAAGCTTCCTGGTAAAGACTGTACAAAGTTTTACCATCCCATAGCGTTCCATGACCTATTTGAAAAAATTCATTATCGCAATCAATGGTTAAGGTATCCGGTGTATATGTCTGAAGTTTTATAGCATCTGCACCAGCTTTTTTTGCTGCAATAATTGTATCAATAGCAATCTGCTTATTCTGTTGATGATTAGCAGATAATTCAGCAATGATAAATGATTTACTATTTTCCGAAATTGTAAAATTGCCAATTGTGATCATTGGAATATATTTTCTTTAGAAAGGTTATTTGTTTGATTTCTTATCCTGATTAATTCAATAGCACCGTTTGGTGTTTTAACAATAAATGGATCTTCAGATAAAATCAATCCGTCAGGATCAGTGTCTTTGTATCCCATATCTGAAAAAGCAATTTCATCTATGATTATTTTTTCATCACCAAGTAATGCGAATGCACCCGGATATGGATAAGATTGTGCTCTTACCCAATTTCTAATACGTTCTTTTTGCCAATGCCAATCAATTGCACCATCGGAAGGTGTTCTTTTACTATAATAAGTAGCTTTATCATGATCTTGCGATTGCAAATTCAACGTTTTATTTTTTACTGACCCTAAAACTTCCAAAATCATTTCAGGATAAATATTTTCATATTTCAAAAGAATAGATGCTCCTGTATCTTGTTCTGTAATTTCAATTTCTTTTTGCAATACTATTGGACCGGAATCGCATCCATCATCAATAATATGTGCTGTTACACCGGTCTTTTTTTCATTATTTATAATAGACCAAACATGTGGAGTTCGTCCCCTGTATTTTGGCAATAAACTTCCATGGAAGTTTATTGGGTAAGTAGTTTTTTCTATAATTTCTTTCTCAATAATAAAAAGATAATTAATTGAAAAAATAATATCAAAATGTTGATCTCCTAAAAAATTGGAAAGACTCCCATTTCTTGGATTACCCTTGAAAAGGGAAATATTGTTTTTGGTTGCAAAGTCGATAACATCAGTAGAGTTAGAATCGGTTGCTATAAATATTGGCGTGAAAATAGACTTAATCAATTCCAGACATTTTGCGCCTAAACCACCAGATGCTAACACTCCTACTTTCATGAAACTTTTATATGTGATTCTGATAGTAAAGAAAAAATATGTTTCAAATTTTTATCTGATTCAACAGCAAATAGTTCTACTGTATTTTTTGATAGAAGAGCCTGATGAATTATTTCCTTTTTTAAACTCTTCAGATCCCCCAATCCAATTGCTTTGTTTTCTTTAATAAAACCGTTATAAATAAACAACTGATTTGTAGTATAATGGCCAGTAAAACAAATAAGTCCTCTTGAATAAGCTTCTAGTAATACCGTACTTCCCGGAACAAATGCATATTTGCAATTATCCATTAACGTTATTATCTGATCTGCAGAAAGGTTTTTATAAAATTTTATTTTACCTGATGGCTCATAAGCAGCTTTCAATCGTTCTATCATATCCTGATCATAAGAAGATGAATACATGATATGAAAAGAATTGAATTCTTTTGCTTCAGCTATAAGGGTAACCAATTTTTCTGTTATCTGAAAATAATCCGATCCGCCTAAGCTAATAAAAACATCATTATTCTCTTTCTTTTTAAACGGAGCAAAAAATGGTTTCCGAAGGATCGCATGATCAAGGCCTGTATATAATTTTGTATAAGATTCTTTTGTATATTGACCAGGATCAATTCCCGGTGCATGATTGATCACTGCATCTGCATAAAAATGATTAACTGCAAGGTCATCGATGCTAACCAATTTGCAACCTTTTTCTTTTACTTCCTGTTGATATTTTGAACCAAAATAATATCCATCTAATACCACAATTTCATTTCCCTTTAAGATTCCTTCAAGATCAAATTCAATTTCATCTGTTGGTTTAATTTCATCCGAAGTTTTATAAGGAAGTTCTTTATCTAAAATAATTATTTCGTCGCAATACTTTTTTATCTCATCCTGAATAAAGTCATCCGTTTTATATAGAACAAAAATCAGATGGAAATTATCTTTGAGTATATCTGCTAAAGCAAGTAATCTATAAATGTGACCAAAACCAATAAGTGAAGTTCCATTGGCTCTAAGAATAACTTTCTTTTTAGCCATTCAGCAATGTGTATTTTAGTTCTGCAATTTTCCAGTCAATTTCAGTATCAATATCCTGTACTTGTAATTCATTTAATATCAATGCTCCGGAATTATCTGTAAATAGTTTTTGTTTTTCTATAAAACGATCCACATTTACCCAATAGAATTGTCCGGCATCATGATATGCCGGAATAAGATCCTGGGAACGTTTATTTAAATTTTCCGGCCAGTTCATTTCAACTTTGCCTTCTTCCTTTATTGATAGAGATCTAAGTATCGGATAACTAAAAGCACAAACAGGAAAAACTGTGTCGTATTTTTTTTCTATCAGCAATGTATGTCCATCTTTTAAAACTGCAGGGTTTATAAAAGGCGCTGTAGGATAAATGCAACAGGCATACTCATATGCCTTTCCATTTTTTTTCAATTGCTCCAGCACTTCTATCAACACATCAGCAGTACCGGCAAAATCATTGGAGTTTTCCAGGCTTCGTATAAAGGGAACAGTTGCTCCATATTTCAAGGCAGTTGCAGCGATCTCATGATCATCTGTTGAAACGATCACCTGATCAAATAACCCAGATGTTAAAGCAGTCTCTATTGAATAGGCAAGAATAGGTTTACCTAAAAAATCTTTAATATTTTTTCGGGGAATTCTTTTACTGCCGCCTCGTGCTGTTATTATCGCTATACTAGCCATTATAAAATTCACAAACAGTTTGAATAACAAATTCCTGTTCTTCTTGTGTTAAAGTTGGATACATAGGTAGACTTAAGCAACGACTATAATAAGTTTCTGCTAATTCATAATCTCCTTGTTTATAACCTTGTTGTTGATAATAAGGCATAAGATGCGTAGGAATATAATGTACCTGGGCAAAAATATTTTTTGTCCGCAAATAGTTATATAAACCCAATCTATCCTTTACTTCTATTACATATAAATGATAAGCATGTCCTTCGATGCTTTCAGATTGTCCGTATAACCATTCTTTATTCTTGAATGCTTCCGCATAACGGGCAGCAATTGCTCTTCTTCTTTTTAATCCTTCTTCCGCTCTTTGAAGTTGCGTTATACCTAATGCAGCCTGAAAATCTGTCAATCTGTAATTGTATCCTAATTCCTGCATTTCCATGTACCAGCCAGGGTATTGCGTTACATCTCCTTCTGCATTACCAGAAGCCCATTGCATATTATTTTTAAAAATCGAAGTATTACGAGTAATCCCATGCGTACGCAACATTAATAACTTTTCATAGAGCACTTTATCATTTGTAGTGATCATTCCACCTTCTCCACATGCTATATGTTTTACAGGATGAAATGAAAATATTGCCAGATCAGCAAACTTTCCGTTGCCACAGTTTTGTTGTGTATTTTTTTTATCTGTAAAAAAACCTCCCGGAGCATGGCAAGCATCTTCAATGATCCATAGGTCATATTCATTTGCCAATGCTTTGAAAGCTTCAAGGTCTACTGCCCTACCTGCAAAGTCAACAGGAATGATACCGGCGTATGTTCCTTTAGGCGATGCCGTTAGTAATTTTTTTACAGCATTGATATCTAACAAATATGTTTCTGGGTCAATCTCAGCAAAGACTACTTCACCACCGCAATATCTTACACAATTTGCAGAAGCGGCAAATGTAATTGGTGTAGTAATTATTTTCTGTCCGGGTTGTACATTCAATGCCAAAGCACATAAGTGTAAAGCTGCAGTACCATTTGCCAGCGCAACAGCGTATTCTACACCTATATATGCTGCAAATGCTTTTTCGAATGCAGCTATCTGCGGCCCCTGTGTTAAAAAATCTGCTTGTAATGTATTTACAACAGCATCAATATCCTGCTGAGTAATATGTTGTTTACCGTATGGTATTGATGTTACCATTATGCTTCAAAATTTGGGTAAAGATTTTCTTTGATCAATTTACGCATGTCTTCTGCACTTACCCATTCAGTATTTTCTCCTGAGTTATAGGTGAACCCTTTTTCTACCGGTTTAGCTTTAAATTTATCAATGAACTCGTTCAATTTCCATGTTGTTACCTGTGGAAGTATTACATAGTATTTACCCAGATCATAAGTAGAAAAAGAATCAGACGATGTTATCATCTCTTCATGTATCTTTTCTCCTGGACGAATACCTACAATTTCCTGTTTACAATTTGGCCCAATAGCCGTTGCAACATCGGTTATCTTGTAAGATGGGATCTTTGGAACAAAAAGTTCTCCACCCCATGCATGTTCTAATGCATGTAATACCATATTAACCCCTTCCTGCAATGATATATTAAACCTTGTCATTGTTGGATCTGTTATAGGCAAAACACCAGTTTCCTTTTTTGACATAAAAAATGGTATAACTGAACCATTAGACCCCATTACATTACCGTAACGCACAACCGAAAAACGAATTGGGTTAGCGCCTTTTATATTATTGGCTGCAATAAAAAGTTTGTCTGATGTTAATTTAGTTGCGCCATATAAATTTATTGGTGCACAAGCTTTATCAGTTGAAAGTGCTACTACTCTTGATACACTTGTTTCGAGACAAGCCCTTATCACATTATCTGCTCCACCAATATTTGTTTTTACACATTCATCAGGATTGTATTCTGCTATTGGCACATGTTTCATAGCAGCGCTATGTATAACATAATCAATTCCCTGGAAAGCCCTTTTTAACCGATCGTAATCACGAACATCACCAATAAAAAAACGTATCTGTGGATATTTAGCAACAGGATATTCCATTGCCATCTGAAATTGCTTTTGCTCATCCCTTGAATATATAACGAGGCGTTTTACATCAGGGTATTTTTCAAGAATAGTTTTAGTTAATTCTTTCCCTAATGAACCAGTACCACCGGTTATTAAAATTGATTTATTTGCGAACATTACTTAATATATTAAATGATTGTTTGTTTCCGTTTCCAAAATCCCATTCGTATGGTATAAAAGGCGTTACTGAATCCCTCACCATTTCTTCTGCCATAGGAGAAAAAATTCCCAGGTCTTTCATCGTTGTATTAATAGCAAAAAAACCAATATCTTTTGTTGTCATCAAAAATGTCTTGCAATCATAAGAACGCATACCGATACCTAAAAAATATTGTTGTGGTAATAGGGGAATATCTTTAAAAGTAATTGATACGTAATTCAATCCCTTTTTTAAATTAGGTGGTCTTGTTCCATCAAACATGGAATTAGCTATTGTAATAAAACCATGCTGTGATTTAATACCTACTGCTATATTTGGATTCTCTATATCCATATCAGACTCTAATTCTAATTCAACAGTAAGGTCATCTCCAATATCAAAAGTTTCAGTAACGATCCCATTTTGATTTAAAAGCTTAAGGCTTTTTATTGCAACTACTTCTGATTTTTCTAATTTATCTGAAAAGAATACGCCTTCTGTAGCATCTCCTTTTTTGAAATAGTTTTGCATCACAGTATTAATGTCACCAAAACTTTTCATTTGCCCATTTTCCAACAACAAACCTTTATCACATAAATTTTTTACTGCTCCCATGTTGTGACTCACAAATAAAACTGTCCTCCCATCTTTCACACTTACATCTTTCATTTTACCGAGGCATTTTTTTTGGAATTCAAAATCCCCTACTGCAAGCACTTCATCCACAATTAAAATTTCAGGTTCTAAATGTGCTGCAACAGCAAAGGCCAACCGTACATACATGCCACTACTGTAACGCTTTACCGGAGTATCTATATAACGTTCAACTCCACTAAAATCAACTATCTCGTCAAATTTGCTTCTGATCTCCTGTTTGGTCATACCAAGGATGGCGCCATTCAAAAAAATATTATCACGGCCACTTAATTCAGGATGAAAACCGGTACCAACTTCTAAAAGACTTGCTATTCGGCCTCTACCTCTAATAGTACCTGTCGTAGGCCCTGTTGTACGACTTAAAATTTTAAGAAGTGTACTTTTGCCTGCGCCATTTCGGCCAATTATACCTAACACTTTTCCTTGCTCTACAGTAAAATTAATATCTTTTAATGCCCATACATAATCACTATCACCTTTTTTTGTCCGGTCATTTTCTGCGCCTATTTTAAGATAAGGATCTTCCTTACCTCTTACTTTATGCCAAAAACGGTTTACATCATGCGACAAAGAGCCGGTGCCGATCTGGCCCAACCTATATTGTTTTGATACATTTTCTACTTCTATTACTATAGACATACCTGTTTTTTAAAATGCAAAATTAGTTAATTGTAAAGGACATTTATATGCTTAAACAGTATCCATAAAACTTTTTTCAACCTTATGAAACATTATAATTCCCACAAATAATAACACGGTCGTGAAAGTGGCACTATAAATAAGCCCTTGCATGGAAAAAGTTCCTTCACCTATTACAGCATACCTGAAAGCTTCAATGATTGGTGTTAAAGGATTCCATTGTATGAAAGGAAGATATTTAGAATTCTCAAAAAATGAAAGTGGATAGATCACCGGAGTAGCATACATCAACAGTTGGACACCAAAACTAATAAGGACTACAAAATCTCTGTATTTTGTAGTAAGTGAAGATAAAATTATTCCGGCTCCCAATCCAAGCAATGCCATCATCAATACTAATATTGGGACTAATAACCATGTCCAGCCAAAATAAAAATGTCCTTTCGTAAATCCGTAATAGGCCATCAAACCCAGTAACAATAAAAATTGGATAGAGAACTTAACTATATTAGATAAAACAACTGATATTGGAATTACAAGCCTTGGAAAATATACTTTTCCAAATATACTTGCATTAGTAACAAAAGTATTTGAGGTAGCATTTAAACAGGTTGCAAAATAATTCCATATTGTTATACCACACATATAAAATACAGCCGGTTCCCCTTCAGTTGGGATCTTTGCAATTTTGTTAAACACCACTAGAAATACAATTGTGGTAAAAAGTGGCTGAATAAAATGCCAAACAGGCCCTAATATGGTTTGCTTATATTGGGCTGTAAAATCTCTTTTAACAAATAGGAGCATAAGATCCTTATAAGCCCAGATCTCTTTAAAGTTAAATTCAAATAAAGATGATTTTGGCTTAATTACTATATCCCACTTATCTGTACTTGCCGAAGTTATATCAGTGTTATTTTGCATTGATTATGTCAGATTCTAAAATTGTTTTAATATTTTTTTCATAAACAGGATAGCTGAATTTATTCATAAAATCAGTATGGTCAACTACATATTTATTTTTATCAGTGATCATTTTTTTTATAGCATCAGTTAATTCTATTTCATTATCGGGATCTACCAATAAACCAAATTTGCCATCATTCAAAGCATCTACTGAGCCATCTTTATTTCCGGCGATCACAGGTTTATTATAATACATGGCTTCAATAAATACTATACCAAAACCTTCTTTCTTACTTGGCATTATATAAATATCAGCAAGGTTATAATGTTCAGCTAATACTTCGTCAGCTACAAAGCCTGCAAATACTACAAAATCTTCAATGCCTAATTCTTTTGTGATCTTATCAAGCCGCTGCCTTTCTGCTGTATCATATTTCCCAATGATCAAATATTTAAGGGATGGATATTGTTGTCTCAGATCTTTTAATGCTGTAAGCACATGATCATAACCTTTGTATTTTTCTTTAGATGATAATCTTGTCAGTGTCATTAATATTATATCATCTTTTTTTAATCCATACTTATCTAAAAGAATTTCTGATTTTGTTCCTGTAACCGGTGCCGGTAAAAAGGGATCAAGACAATTATTTAGAACATGAAATTTTTCCTCAGCAAAACCATTTAATTCGATCATTGTGTTTTTCGTGAACTTACTAACAGGTAAGATCAGGTCACATTTTTGCAACATTCTCTTTTTAAAAGGAGAAAATGTTTTCCATACTTCAATACCGTGCGTTATCAGGATCAATTTTGTTTTAGGAGATAGCAATTTTATACAATAACCAACCGAAAGCAAATTGATATGACTAAGTATTACAACATCACTTTTCTTACCTTGTTGAAAAGCGCTCTCAACAAATCTTAATTTTTTTGTTGCATAACCTTTAAAAATTTTTTTTGGAAAATACTTTTCATCCACTTCATCGGTATTGTCATACATAGAGTATACTTTGGCTTTATTACCCGAAGCCAATCCCAAAGTATAGATTGCTTTACCCATTATACGATTCACTTTTTCTATGCCACCTGTGGCCGAAAAAACCCTGAGGGTCAAAAAAAGTACGGAGTTATAATTATGCCTGGCCATTATTTTCTATCAACATCAATGTTAAGAATTGAGACCAATGCATATTTCCTTTTTTAAATTTAATATAGCTTGCATTGTGCATCTTTGCATATTCATTATTCAACAACCATTCCCTGAAAGGAAATGCAAAACCCATTTTTGGCCTTTTCCAAACTGACTCAGGCAATCTATCTTTAAAAGCATCTATCAATAATTGTTTACCATATTGTCCCGGGTATTTAATATCGGATTTGATACTAAGTGCAAGCTTAACAAATTCTTTATCAAGAAATGGAACCCTTATCTCTAAACCGTGGGCCATGCTCATTACATCTGCATCTCTTAATAGTTGGTTTTGCATGTATAAATTCATTTCTAACCAGCTCGCCTGATTCTTATTTGATAGGTCGTTAATTGCAGGAACAACAGGAGATTCTCTGAGAATATTCCATATCTCAGATTCATTCGCATTTAATTCTTTTGCAATTTCACTTGGAACAAACTGACCTCTTAAAAAAAGATACATACCCGTCGCCCCATCTATAGTTAAATATTGAAGCCTTTTAAAACGACGATGGCCGATATACCTCCCAGAGATCAAGGATATATCGGGCATTTTTTGTAATAATAAAGTTGTGTCGATCCTTTTAAAGGAAGGATAGCCACCGAATAATTCGTCTCCGCCAATTCCGGATAAAACGGCTTTCAAACCACTTTCCTTAGCTATTTTACTAATGAACCAAGTATTGATACCATCGCAACTCGGCATATCCATTGAATTGAATATTTCAGGTAAATGATTATGAAAATCACTTTCTTTTAATAAGTATTGATATTTATTGGCAGTGATCCTGTTTTGTAATGAGTCCTGAAATTGTTTTTCCGAATATTTAGCTTCATCAAAAAATATTGAAACAGTATTAAGATCAACTTTTTTATTTTCATTGGCCAACAAAGCAATAATACTCGAATCTAATCCCCCACTTAAAAAAACGCCTATGGGAGCATCTGCGATAAGGTGTCTCTTAACAGCTTGTTCCAATGTATCTGAAACTAATTGAATAGCTTCATTTCTATCCGTTATCTGTTCAGTATAACGGTATTGATTATACGCTTCAATTGAATAAGTCGACCGATCAATAAAATATTGCAAATAAGTGCCTTTGGCTAAAGGCTTCACATCCTGGAGGGTGGTTATAGGTTCAGGCAAATGTCCATACGCCATTAAGAAGACCTGCCAATCACTTCCTTTTGTTTGAAGATCTGGTATTCTTTTAAAGGCTTTTATTTCGGATGCAAAAACGATCCCGTCTTTTGTGAGGGCATAATATAAAGGCTTGATCCCGTTAGGATCTCTAACTAAAAATAATTCTGCAGTTTCATTATCGAGCAATGCAAATGCAAACATTCCATTGAATTTTGCAAATGCCTTTGTTCCCCAAATACTAAATGCTGCTAAAATAACCTCTGTATCGCTATTGGTATGGAAAGAACATCCGGCGGTTCTTAATTCATCTTTTAATTCAAGATAATTATATAATTCACCATTATAGCTAATATAATACCGGCCATTATTGTATGCCATCGGTTGATGGCCACATTTAGACAGATCAATGATCGATAATCGTCTATGCCCCAGCGTTAAATTAAATTTTGATGAAGTATATATTCCTTCATCATCAGGCCCACCATGCTTTAGTAGCTGGCACATTTGCCTTACAGATTCTTCAATAGCTTCAGCTGAAATGCCTGGGTAGAGGATCCCTGCAATTCTACACATATTTTAATTTAGATCTTTGCAACAGAAGTTTTGCGATTGGTATAATAATCATATCTATCCGAAAAGTCTTTATAAGTATTTTTAATGCCTTCTTCTAAATCGATCGCAGCTTTCCAACCCAGGGAGTTGATCCTATCAACATTCATAAGTTTACGAGGAGTGCCATCAGGTTTAGTTTCATCAAAAACAAGATTACCTGAAAATCCAGTAATATTTTTTATGAGTTGTGCAACTTCTGCAATTGTATTGTCTTTACCTGAACCAATGTTTATTATTTCAGGGCTTTCATATTCGTTCATTAAAAAATAACAAGCTTGTGCAGCATCATCCACATGTAAAAATTCTCTACATGGTTTACCTGTACCCCATATAGTTACACTTTCGTCATTATTGATCTTTGCTTCATGAAACTTACGGATCAACGCAGGAAGTACATGAGAATTCTGAAGGTCATAATTATCTTCAGGGCCGTAAAGATTTGTAGGCATTGCACTTATAAATCTGCAACCATATTCCTGATGATATGCCTGGCACATTTTTATACCCGCTATTTTAGCAATAGCATAAGCTTCATTGGTTGGCTCCAATGAATTCGTCAATAAATATTCTTCTTTTAATGGCTGTGGGGCATTTTTTGGATAGATGCAGCTGCTTCCTAAAAAAAGCAATTTTTCAACACCATTCAAATAAGACTGATGAATAACATTATTCTGAATGGACATGTTGTCGAATATAAATTGAGCCGGAAAAGTTTTATTAGCCCAAATGCCGCCAACTTTAGCTGCAGCTAAAAAAACATATTGCGGTTTATGTATTTCGAAAAATTCTTTTACCTGTTGTTCATTTCTCAGGTCAAGCTCCGCAGATGTTTTTACGAGAATATTAGTATAACCTAAGTGCTTTAGTAACCGATAAATTGCACTTCCCATCAATCCTCTGTGGCCTGCTATATATATATTATCCGTCTTATTCATTACTAACCTTTTAATGGCCAAATCCATTAATACTATTTATTATAAGCGTTTATCAGATTTACTACTTCTAAATTGGTCTTATCAAAACTTGCCTGAAGTAAAAGGCCCATACTCTGTAGGCGTACCATCACCTTTGATCCTTTTACTTCTATTATTTGCCCTTGATAATTCATCAATAACCCTTGCTTTATTCTAACCGGTGTATTTATTTCTAATTTATCTTCAACAACCTCAATAGCAGAAAAATCATTCAGGAATTTTTTAATGACATTGATCTCTGTTTCTTTTATAATTGCGGGCTTGCCTAACCAAAAAACAAAATTCAAAATGCCGTTGACCTTTTTTAATTCCCATTTTTTTTCATCCTCAATCTTTACAAATACATAGGATTTAAATACAGGCTCTAAAACAACTTTTTTTCTATCGCTCCATTGTTTTATTATTTTATTTAAAGGGCAATAATTTATAATCCCCTTTTCATCTAAAAGTTTAGCAACTTTTTTTTCCCATCTTGGTTTTGTATAAACTGCAAACCAATATAATTTATCTTCCTGCATAGATATAGCTTCGCTATTCCTCAGTCACATTCAATTGTAAACTAAAGTGCATTTTTTTGTCAAAGTCTAATGACTTATTTATTTGCAAAAAATCTTACAATTTTTTTAATAAAGCTGCCAAAATTATGAAAGATAGATTTTGGTGCTTCATCAGTGCTATATCCTCCGTAACCATAACCGTAACCGTAACCATAACCATAGCCATATCCATAACCGTATCCTTTAGAGAAATTACCTAATGCAATACCTCTTGGTTTCAGCCCGTTAAAAACCAAAGCCATATTATTGAATTTTTTCTGCACATTCATTTCCTCGATCAAACGAATAAATGTTTTTGGCGTTTTACCATGCCTGATAACGTACAAAGTAACATCAGAATATGGATTGATTAAAAGGGCATCAGTAACCGGTCCTACAGGAGCCGTATCAATGATTATGTAATCAAATTTATCTTTGATCTCATCCATTAAATTCTTGAACCCTCCTTTAGCGATCAACTCCGTAGGGTTGGGAGGAATAACACCTGCAGGAAGTAAAAATAAATTAGGAATGGTTGTTTCTTTTATGATCTTGTCAACCGTAACTTTTCCCACCATATAATTCGAAATACCAGGATCTCTGTCAATTTCTAACAATACACTCAATTTAGGTTTGCGAAGATCCATTTCAAGTAAAGCAACACGTTTTCCTGTCAATGTGAAACTTATCGCCAAATTAATGGCCATAAAACTTTTTCCTTCCCCCGATATACTTGAAGTGATCAATAAGGTATTATGCTCCTCATTTAATCCGATAAAACCAAGGTTGGTTCTTAATGACCTGAATTGTTCTGCAACAACTGTTCTTTTACCATCATAGATCACAATGGTTTTATTTGAATGGGCCTGTGCAATTTCTCCAGCAAATGGAACAGCTGTTTTATTCTCAACCTCTTCCCTAAATAATATTTTACTTTTAAATTGCTCTTTTAATAACACAAGAAATACTGCTGATAATATTCCCACTATCAGACCACCCAAATAAAAGTTTTTGGCAACAGGTCTTATCGGACCAGCTACAGTAGCGTTTTCCAATATTTTCAGATCTGCAATAGTTGATGCTGAGTTAAGCGCTGTTTCTTCTTTCTTTTGAAGTAAGTAGGTATAGATACCATTCTTAATGGCCTGCTGCCTGCTTATTTCAAGTAGTTCTTTTTGCTTTTCAGGAATACCACTTAATAAGCTTTTATTTTGTTCAATTCTTTGCTGTACACTACTTTTAACAGTTAATAAATTGGTACGGATATTTGCTAAACTTTCCTGAATACTCTGTTTAAGTTTTTTTATCTTTTGTTGCTGAAGTATAACAACATCACTTTGCTCTCCAGTCATTGCCTTGGCTTTATCAAGTTCCAATTCTGATTGATACAATTGTGATAATAAATTATTTAATGTTGCATCCTGAACCAGCATTAACGATGGTACAGTACCGGTCTTTTTTTCTTTAGTGCTTACATAATCACTTACCTCATTTAATATAGATAGTTCAATATCTGTTTGAGCAATTCTATTGTCGCCTGCAGCTACGTTAGAAAGATAGGTGTTGCCCTGAGCATTGACATCATACATCGATTCTCTTGTCTTAAAATTCTCAATGTTCCTTTCTACGCTATCCAATTGTGATTCTACTAGTCCTAACCTGGTATCAATGAACCATAAAGTTTTTCGTGCAATTTCGTTTTTATCATTAATGCCCATTGCATTATAAACCTCAAATAATTTATTAAGCACCCTCTTACCTTTTTCAGGAGCTGTTGTTTCTAATTTTACATTTAATACTGTTGAAACGTTAGAAATAGCATTTGCTATAATTGAGCCACTGATCGAAGATGCCGCACCTTCAACAGAACCGAATTCAATTAAATATTTTTTTATTGTACCACTTTTGGGGTAATCTTTATTTAGTGTTACGATATACTCTGTATGACCGATACTTAGAATGTCTCCGTCTGCTACATATTTATTATTGATAAATATTTTTCTTCTCGCCCAATCAATAGAATAATAATATTTACCGGCGGGGTTAACACTATCTCTGTTTACAGCTTTGAAATAAACCGGGCTACTAGGACCATACAACTCCTCCAGCCTAACTTTTCCATCAATATAAGTGTACGTATAGAGGTCTAATTGGCGAACAACTTCCTTAACTAAGTTAGAAGACTTTAATACAAGGATCTCGTTTTCAACTATCTTTTTTTCTGAAAAAATATTCAACGCATCAAGTACTTTGGAATCACCCCCTTTGTTGGGATCTTTCAATAATACTTTTGCAGAGGCAACGTAAACGGGTACCTGTGATCTAAGGTATAAGTAAGAGATAATTAATGAAGTAAAGGTTGTAAATACAAACAATGGCCAAAAAGGCAAATACTTTTGGAGTAATTGTATTAATACATTCGTTTCATTTTTCTCATTCTGGTTTTTCTCAAGCATCACAATCAATTTTATTTTCTGAGAATATTATTATATATAAGAAAAACTAAAGAGGCAACTACAGATATTGTAGTAAATGCTTGAAGCCTTCTTTGACGCTTTTCATTGTCTTCATTTACAGAAGTTGATACATATAGTACATCATCCTGTTTTAAGTAAAACCATGGAGAAGAAAATATAGAATGGTCTTCTAAATTAACACGTTTCATCTGTTTACCTGTTTCTGTTTCACGTATAATTAAAATATTTGTTTTATCCCCTGTTTCAGAAATATTACCACTTATGGCCAATGCATCGAGGATAGAGATCTTTTCACGGGTATCTAATGTAATTTGCTGTGGAGATCCAACAGCTCCTATAACTGTTAGTTTGTGATTCAGGAACTTGGTATTTACAATTATATCTTTTAGGTAAGGAGAAAGATCTTTAACTAACTTTCCTTCCAGGTCTTTTAGCGTCATACCTTCTACATGTATAAGGCCTAACCTGTGCATTTCAATATTCCCTTCTTTATCAACGTAAAAACCTGCAGGGGATTCTCCCCCATTCGTTAGATTTTCACTACGTATAGCTATATTAAATAAGGCATCTTCCTGGGGATTTAAACTGGTTACTTTTAAATATAACAGATCACCCTTTCTGATCTTAGGAACAATATCTTCTGTTACAAATGGTGCTATTGTGGTATCCTTTTGAATTGTTTTGAAATAATTAGAAGGATTGTAAGTGGTTTTACATGAACTAAAGCATACAATTAATACAATAGCCATCGCAGCATAAAACCTATTACTTTGAAATTTTAAAACTTTAGACTCAAAAAAATTACCCATATCTTTTAAATAAATTGGAAATCAGGTTATAATACCATGTATTGCAGGTATAACGTAAGATAAAATCGAATGCAAATTTCGATAAAATTAATTGGATTACCAATTGTGTTATAAACTATATTGAAGTGATATATAAAGGGGATAGCAATAAAATGCTATCCCCTTTTTTTCAATAAGAAATTATATTAATCTTTTTTCGAATTGTTTAATCTAGCTTTTCTATTATCTCTTGCTTTTTTTACTCCGTACCCTACTCCAGCTGCTACCAGCAAACTAATTCCTCCGTCGATCGGAGCATCAGGATCTTCCCCCGGATCAGCTTGTGCATTCGCAAATTTAGGAATAAAATTAAAAATTAACACCAACACACTTACACATAGAAATATTTTAATATAACGTTTCATTTTAAAGACGAATTTTTTCTTTTTTACTTAATATTGATCCATTAATTAGCTAAGGTTATAACTGTTTGATTCTTATTAGAATCAATAATTTCAAGTTTATATAATCCCCTTGCTAAATTTTTGTCCAAAGATAATGTTTCTGTAGAACTACCACCCAAATGCTTGATAGTTTTATTGAAAATTGTTTGTCCCACTATGTTGATAATTTTTACTTTATAATCTCCTTTTGGCATATTTACCAATTGAAGACCAACTGTTCCATTAACTATCGGATTAGGATAAATACTGATCTCCGCTTTAACATTACCGATCTTAACTTTCACGATCTGGCTAACTGTAGCAACTCCAGATTGGTCAATGATCCTGATCCTGTAGAAATTATCTCCATTCAATGGCGCAACATCTAACCAATTATAAGACGCTGAAGAAGCATAATTCGTTGCAGCAACGGTAGTAACTTTTGTAAAATTTACTCCGTCACTGGATTTTTCTACTACATATGACTTGGTATTTACTTCAGATTCAACTTTCCATTCTACTGCAACCCCACCATTTTGCTGAGAAGCTTTTACACTACTAAGCGCTACTGGAGTGGTATTTAGTGGTTTAAAGATGATCATAAACCTATCAGTTCTGTTAGATAGAGCATCTGCTGTTATATCAAATTCATAGAATGTTGAATCACCGCTGATCAATGACAATGCTGTATTTGTATTTAAATATTTATCTACTAATGTAGCAGAAGCATCCGGAACAAAATCCTTCGCTGATATAGCAAGAAGATGCTTTAATGGTTTCAAAGTAGAAATATTCAAGAAAACAGTATCATCTGCTTCTATGATCTTTTCTTTACTGATAGCTAATTGATATCCTTCTTTTGCAATTCTTATGGCACCTGTTGTACTTCCGCTCATTGGCAATATTACATCTTCAAACTTATCAACAGACGTGTTGTAACCTGCACTGAATAAATTCAATGTTCCATCTATGTAAGACAATGGAGAAGTTGATGTTTCATAATATCCCAAATTTGTCCGTAAAGTAGAAATAGTGATGCCAGCCGGACTTGATGGCGTTGGACGACTTTGAATACCATTCATTGAACTAGTTCCTGCCACTTTATCAGACTCATGGAAAACAACACTTGTTGTTGCTGATTTAGCTAAGAATGCTTCTCCGGATTCAACTGTACCAGGATTTGCCCAAGTAGTAACAGGAGAATTTGAAGCCGTATAAGTGGTGCCAAACAACCATGTGAATGGAATGTATTTACCTGTTTGAGTATAATTGGTATATGCTTTAGGATCCCAAAGACTGAAGTTAGAATGAATGTTTCCTCCTACTTCCACATTTGTCATATTGATCTGACAAGGATAAGGATTACCTATAACGTTAAACAATAGACCCCCACCAGTAACTGTTGAAGTTACATCACCGATATTGATCTTACCTTTTGGTTCAAGTGTAGTGTTTCCTGAGTTCGTGTATTGTGTACCTATAACAATACTTCTGTCGCCTCTTACAAACAGCCCCCATCCTAATTGACTCATCAAACGGGTTGATTTAGTATTTGGAGGGAAACTGAATTTAGAGCTTCCACTACTATTATCGAAATATTCTATTGAATTACCATTGTTACCAAGTCCCTGATCGAAACCTTTGGTAAAATCATATAAGTTGCCCGGACCGGTAATGTGAGTACCAAAACCTGGCCATGGATTCGTTTCATTTGGAGTAAGCCTGTTAGGGTTTACTTGTCCTTCCTGCCAAGCGTCATTGATCGTAAGAGGATCATCAGCCTGTAATGGCGCAGTTAAGAACCTCCATGTACGTATTGTACTGTTATTACCAATGTAACGTTGAGGTATAAATCTACCAGATCCTGAATAACTGATATCAGCATTAGTAGTATTCACTGGTGCAAGATCTGCGGTAACAGATGTATTTGATGCGAATACCACATCTGAAGTATCAAGATCCAAAGTACCTTGAGTTATTGTCATTGTTTTAGTAATAGCAATGTTTGACAATAATTTAACCGCTGTTGCTTTCGCTGTTTTATCAATAAGCAAATAAGGGAAAGTTTCACCACCAAATGAACCATTGCCATCTTTTGATGAACTTTCAGGAGCTTTGATTGTGCTTGCTGTTGAGCCATTAAAGAATACTGCACGATCATTTGGAGTGAATGTACCTGATGAAGTTCTGTTCCAATTTCCTCCAACATATATATCACCAGAAGTGGCATTCAATATTAAAGTACCACTGCTGATATCCAAATTACCTGCTAAACCTCTATTGGAAGTCGGCATATTTACTGTTGTACTATTTTGAATAGTAACATCCTGCGGAATACCGCTACCTGCCGAAGTACCATTAGCTGTCCATTCGTTAGAAGTGCTAACAGAACCACCTTGATTATATTTTAAAACTGCAGTACTGCTATATGTTGGTGCAGCACTTACTGTACCACCAGAATTTAATTGAAGTGTACCTGCAATACTTGAAGCACCAGTATAGGCTGCTCCTAATATAGCTGATGTACCGGTATTAACGGTTAATGTGCCTGTAATGCTTCTGGCCGCACCAATTGTTAATGCTGTACCGGTATTTTGAACAGTAACTGAATATGGAACACCATATCCTACTGTTGAACCAGCTCCACTCCATTCGAAATCCATGGTATAAGACCCCCCTGAATTGTAAACAAGAGAACCTGTACCTGAATAAGTAGGCGCCTTAGCGTTACCTCCTGCAGTTTGTTGTACATATCCATTGGCATTTAATTGAAGTATCCCAGCTACTGTAAATGTTCCGTATTTAGATAGAATACCACGGCTAAGCGCCAAAGTACCACCTGAATTTACATTTATATTGAATAGTTTTTTCTCATCATCATTACCTCCAGTTGCATCACCAGTCCATGTTGTAGTAGAACCGCTAGCAATTGTAAGGATAAGATCATTACCAAAACCATTATCGGTACCATAAATTGCACCTCCTGTAGAATTACTCACAGTAATGGTTTGAGTGGTTCCATTCATGGTAAGTGTACGTTGTCCGTTAGATTGAAGCGCTCCGTTAGTAACGGTAAGATTACCTGTTAAACTTCTATCGCTGGTAAGTTCTACCCAGTTACCGTTAGTTAAAGTAACATGCGTGGGGCCATTTGTTGCCGGCCATTCTAATGCTTGTTGATATTTATTTCCAGAACCATTTGCAGAAGAACTATATATAAGTGTAGCACCCGATGAGTATATCGGTGAATTTGATGACACTATACCACCACTGTTAATTTGCAATGATGTTCCAATAGTTGTTGTTGCGTTAAATGCTACTGAACCATTTAATATTAAATTGCCAAAAGTAGTAGTTCCACCAGTTGAACCAGAACCTGCAAATATCACTGCACCTGTACTTGAAGTAGAAGTCAATGTACCACCTGTATTAGTAGTAAAGCTTCCTCCACTTGTCAATGTAAGATTGTAAGCTCCTGACATTGTTAAAGTACCGCCATCATCGATCGTTACACTGTTTGCTACAGCATTAGCACTTTGAATATTGATATTAGCACCAGCTGGAACAATTACATTGCTTGAAGCATCCGGCACATTTCCACCACACCAGTTTGCTGCTGTATTCCAATCTCCACTTGCACCACCAACCCATCCTCCGGCACCTTGCACATAAATAAGAACTGTATCTGTTGCTGTAGTGCATGGAGAATTTGTTACTGACCAAACCAAAGCATACACTCCCGTTCCACCATCTGGTGTAAAGGTTGCACCGGCAGTACTTACACCAGGACTGAATTGAGTATTATTAGTGCTCGGGCTACCAGCTACTACTGACCATGTACCTGTACCAGTACCACCACCGTTAAGTGTTACTGAACCTCCATCACAAACGAACTGATCTATATCAGCAGTTGCCGTAGAAGTTGCAGCTACTGTAACTGTAGAAGCATTCGCACTAACACATTTACCTGTTGCTAATGCTGTTGCATAAATTGTGTTACCTGCAGAAACCGCAGTAACAGTTTTACTCCAAATTCCTCCGCTTACAGTTGTTGTGCCTGCAGAAACTGCATTTACAAAAACTTCAATAGTTGTTCCATCAACTTCGCTGCTTGTACCTGTTATTGTAGTTGAACCTGCACAAACAGGATCTACAACAGGAGTTGCAGAAGTTAACTGAACAGTAACTGTTGATGAAACTAAACTTACGCATTTTCCTGAAGCAGTAGCTTTTGCAATTAATGCATCAGATGCTGCTAAAGTTAAGCCTGTTTTCGTCCATGCGTTACCGGTAACTGTTGTTGTGCCGGCTGTAGAACCATTTATGAAAACTTCGATAACTGTACCATCAGCTTCGCTGCTGGTACCTGTTACAGATGTTGATGTAGCGCAATATGTTCCTGTTATTACGGGTGCGGCAGATACTGCTTGAACTGTCACAGAACTTGACGATAAGCTTGCACAACCACCTGTACTTGATGTTGCTGTAATTACATCACCTGTTGTTAATGCTGAAACTGTAGCAGACCATGCATTTGATGCAATAGTTGCTGTTCCGGCTTGAATACCATTTTTATATACACTAACAGTATTTCCATCGGCTAATGTAACTGTACCACTTACAGTTGTAACACCATTACATAAAGGTGAAGTAATCGCCGGAATAGTAGTAACGTCAGTAACAGCTACTAACATCGTAAGATCATCAATACGCCAGTTAGCAGTATTAGCACCCGGACTACCTGTACCATTATAACCAAACATTCTATATGTTATAGCTGTAGCAGTTGCACTTGTAGAAATTGTTGTTGTTGGTGTATAAAATGCCCATGTGCTGCCTGTAGATAATGAACCTGTTGCAAGATCAGCTGTATAACCATCTAAACTTGAACGTAGTGTGAAAGCAGCTGGCCCTGTACCTGTAGATCTTGAACCAAAAGTTATACCCGTTAAACTTACTTTATTACCTGCAGCCGGAGTTAACGTGAATTCCAAATATGCGCTACCACTTGCACCCGTATTTATAGCTCCTGTTCTTGCAGCAAACCCTCCATTATTAACACCTGACGCTCCAGCATATGTACCTGCACCTGTTGAAGGTGAAGTAGCATCAAGGAATGTTGTGGTACCGTTATTATTTCCTTGTACAAAAGGAGAAATTGTAAGATTAGTGATAGCTGTACTACCCAGATTAGTAGTAAAATTAAATGTTGCAGAACCAGCTCCACAGATACCCGGAGTAAATACAAGATTAACATTACCACTTGTAAAGTTTAGTGAGAATGAGCCTGCACCTAATGAGTTACTTAAACCAGTTGTATTAACAGTAATACCTGTTGTAGCTGGGGCAGTACCTGTATAAGATCCAATTATCCAGGTATAAGCTGTTGATGAGCTAAACCCTGATATAGTACCATTTAAAGTAATAGTTGTTCCTCCGGAATTAGTGATAACTCCTGCAGCTAAGAAATCCCAATTTGTTCCTGCACTACCAGCAGAAGGTATATTATTAATATCTACACGATATGAACTACCACTATTAAGCGTAATGTTGCCAGTTGTTAAAGAACCGATAGTACCTGATGTATTAGGACTGATTATTCCTGTTAGAGCAACAGCAGCGCTAACTGTACCTGTTCCTGCAAGTGTTGCACCAGAACTTATAGCTACTGAGTTAGATGAAGTAAGGATTTTAGTTGATGCTATACTGAATATGCCAGAGCTAACGGAAAGTGTACCTACAGTTAAGTCAGTTGTTGCAGTAATACCACTTGCATGTGAATTAGCAGCAATAACATTACCAAAAGTATATGAACCTGAAGCTGCTATTGTTTGAGCAATTGTTCCGTTAATCGATAAAGTTGCACCTGTACCTGACCCAGTGAAATTAGTAAGCGTACCACCTGAAATAGTAATATTTTTCTTTATACTAAGAACAGAAGCATTATTACCTGTAGAATTACTTGCAGTAAGTATCCCTCCCGAAATGATAACATTACCATTTATTGTTAAATTATTAGCTCCTGTAGCTGATCCACCAGCTCCAGAGTAAGATCCACCTTGAACAGTAACATCATTGGTAATAGTAAGCGTTCTCGTAGTACCTCCTGTGCCATGTGAAATATAGCCTGCACCAGTTCCTTTAATTGTAAGTGCTCCTAAAGTTAATCCACTTGCATTTAAATAGTTATAAGAAGGAGAAACCCCATCGGTACCTGATTGAACATCAAATACAACAGTACCTGCAATACTACCATTGATCCTCAATTTAGAATCTGTAGTAGGCAATCTTTTAATTATTACAAAAGATGAAGTTCCATAAGTTGTATTAGTGATAGGTATATAATTAGATGCATCACTAGGCGCAGTAGTATTAAGATTGTTTGGCGTAGTAGGATTAATAATGTAATTACCATTCACAATTAATCCTCCAGAACTTGTTATTACAGGTGAGTTAGATGTAGCATTGTTGTTAGACGCTTGATATTCCACTGTTCCACCACCATTACCTGCATCAACATCTATAGTAAGCGCCTTAGCACTTATAACCGTTAATACTCCCTGTACAACTAATTTACCGCCATCCTGTACAGTTGTATTACCAATAGATAATGTAGTTGTTGCAATTGTAATAGTATCTGTGTTACGGATTGTAACGCTGTTGGCAGCACTTGTTGGTGCCAAGGTAGCAGTATACCATGTACTTCCAGCAGTTGGTTTACTTTCCCAAGATGCTACAGTTCCCCAATTGCCTGTATTTACATTCGATCTGAAATCGTCTCCAGCTGTAGATGTATACGTTACATCAAAAGTATTACTTGTACCTGTTTCACTACCACTGGTACGAGTAGCAGTAAGCGTATAACCTGTACCTACACTTGTAATCGTCACATTTTGAGAAGCTAAAACGCCTGCAGTAAATGTAGCCGAAGTAACTGTACCTCCTGACAGTGTACCCGTTGACGTTATATCCACTGTTCCGGTAAAGCCCGTTGCAGTATTATTGTAAACATCCTGTGCAACTATTTTAATTGCAAAAGCTACACCTGCCGTTTGAGTAGTAATATTGTTGTTGCTTGTATTGGTTATTACAAAATGATCAACCGCAGCACCATTTACCGTGAAAGAAGCACTTGTTCCTGTTTCTGAACCACTGGTAAGCGTTGCCGTTATAGTGTTCGAACCTGCATTGGTAAACGTAACTGCATGAGATGATAATACCCCCGCAGTAAACGAAGCAGTGGTACCACCTCCTGCAGATATCGTACCTGTTCCTGAAGTAATGCCTACTGTACCTGTAAATGTATTTGCACCAGTACTTAATGTATTATTATAAAGATCTCTTGCGGTTACCTGTATATTAAATGAAGCACCTGCGGTTTGTGTACCAAGGGCACCTCCACCTGCAGCTTCAACCAAGAAATTATTCAACGCACCCGGATCTACAGTAAAGTTGTTACTTGTTCCTGTTTCGCTAAATCCTGTCCTTGTTGCTGTGATATTTTTTAACGTCCCGGCTTGTGTAACATAAAAATCCTGTGTTAATACACCTGCAGTAAATGCATTTGAAGTGGACGGTGAAATAGTTCCGGCATTGGTTGTCATTGCGGTTGTACCCGTAAAGCTTGTCAATGTATTATTGCTAGCATCCTGTGCTGTAATGGTCACAGAGAAAATAGTACCTGCAATTTGCGGACTCGATATTGAACTGATGGCAAAATGATCCAATACACCAGCATTTACATTAAAGCTAGCACTTGTACCTGTTTCGCTAAATCCTGTTCTTGTTGCTGTAATAGTAAATGAACCTGTATTGCTGATCGTTACTGAATGAGATGATAATACACCTGCAGTAAATGAAGCGGTAGTCCCACTTCCAGCAGACAAAATGCCTGTAGAAGTAATATCAACTGTTCCGGTAAATGTATTAGCACCACTGCTCAATGTGTTACCATATACATCTTTCGCTGTTACCTGTATATTAAATGGAACGCCTGATGTTTGTGCACTAATTCCTCCACCACCTGCAGCTTCAACTACAAAATTATTTAGAGCAGCTGCTGTAACACTGAATGAAGCACTTGTACCAGCTTCCGTATCTCCGCTCTTCGTAGCAGTTATAGTAAATGAACCTGTATTGGTAACCGTTACTGCATGGGATGCTAATACACCTGCAGTAAATGAAGCTGTTATTCCGCTGCCTGCAGATAAAGTACCAGTTGAAGTAATATCAACTGTACCTGAAAATGCATTTGCTCCTGAACTTACAACGTTATTGTATTGATCCCTTGCAGTGATCTTGATATTAAATGAAGTACCTGCTACTTGTGTACCGATGCTTCCGCCACCTGCAGCTTCAACAAGGAAGTTAGTAACTTCTCCCGGTTCTACAGTAAATGTATTGCTTGTGCCAGGAGTTATTGTTGCAGGATCATCTACAACAGAAATGCTTACACCAGATTCTGCTTTGTCATATGTTACACCGATGATTGTTACAAAAGTTGTACCATCCAGGATCACCCCAGTTATAGTACCACCTAAGTTACCTGTTCCGCTTGCTAAAGACAATTCAACATTCATATCACCTATTACCGGCGTTGGAGTACTTCCTGCATCCTGTGCTTCTACTGTTACACTAAATCCTGTTCCTGCTATTTGGGTACCAATAGTGTTTGTAATAGCCAGTTTAGTAGGCGCTCCGCCTGTTACGCTAAATGAATTACTTGTACCGGTTTCTGAACCACTGGTAAGCGTTGCAGTAATAGTGGTAGCACCTGTACTTGAAATAGTAACACTGTGTGAGGCTAATACTCCTGCACTGAATGAAGCAGTTGTTCCGCTACCTGCAGATAATGTACCTGTTGAAGTAATATCAACAGTACCGGTAAAAGTATTTGGACCTGTGCTTAAAGTATTATTATAAGCATCTCTTGCTGTCACCTCTATATCGAATGGTGTATTTGATATTTGTGTACTAATATTTCCACCGCCATCTTCTTCAACAAGGAAATTATTCAATGCACCCGGATGAACCGTAAAGTCATTGCTTGTTCCTGTTTTACCTGAAGCAGTTGCAGTAATATTTTTTAAAGTGCCTGCAAGGGTAACATTGAAATTCTCTGTTAATACACCTGCAGTAAATGCACTTGAAGTTGATGGGGTTATAGTACCTGCATTGGTTGTCATTGCAGCCGTACCTGTAAAGCTTGTTACGGTATTATTATTTATATCCTGTGCAGTAATAGTTGCTGAGAAATTTGTACCGGCTATTTGCGGACTTGAAATTGAACTGATCGCAAAGTGGTCTAACACTCCCGGATCAACCGTAAAGCTAGCACTTGTACCTGTTTCACTATTTCCGGTACGGGTAGCCGTTATTGTTCTTCCTGTTCCGGCTAAATTAGTTGTAACTGAATGCGAAGCCAATACCCCTGCACTAAATGAAGCAGTAGTACCGCTACCTGAAGCTAAACTACCATTGGATGTAATATCAACAGTACCTGTAAAGGCATTTGCTGTATTATTATATATATCCTGTGCAGTTACTCTAATATTAAATGGAGTACCTGCAGTTTGTGTACCAATAGCACCACCACCTGCTGCTTCTACAACAAAGTGATCAACTGCTGCACCATTCACAGTGAAAGAAGCACTGGTGCCCGTTTCTGAACCACTGGTAAGCGTTGCCGTTATAGTCCTTCCAGTTCCGGCTAAATTAGTTGTTACAGCATGTGAAGACAATACACCTGCAGTAAAGTTAGCAGTAGTACCGCTACCTGAAGCTAAACTTCCATTAGAAGTAATATCCACAGTACCTGTAAAGGTATTTACTCCTGCGTCTAAGGTATTATTATTTGCATCCCTTGCTGTAATTTTTATATTGAATGAACTACCAGCAGTTTGTGTACCAATAGCACCGCCACCAGCTGCTTCTACAAAGAAGTTTGCCAATACACCAGGGTCAACTGTAAAGTTGTTACTGGTTCCTGTTTTTGTTGAAGCAGTAGCTGTAATATTTTTTAATGTCCCTGCTTGTGTTACTGTAAAGTTTTCTGTTAAAGTTCCTCCTGAAAATGCACTTGATGTAGAAGGCGTAATGCTTCCTGCATTGGTGGTCATAGCAGCTGTAGAGGTAAAGCTGGTTACTGTATTATTATAAATATCTTTTGCTGTGATCGTAACAGAGATAGGAGTACCAGCGATCTGTGGACTTGAAATTCCACTTAATGTAAAATGATCCAATGCTGCAAAAGCCTGGAAGCTGTATGCTGTGCTGGATGCACTACCACTTACCACACCAGCACTCATCACTACATCACCACTGGCAATGCTTGGTGTTACTGCAGTGGTAGAACCTGTTACACCACTTGCCACATCTCCTTCAATAAAGAAGTAAGAAGCTGAAGTTGTAATAGTTTGTGGGGTAAAGCCTAAGAATAATTCAGTAGCTGTACTTGGAGTTGTACGGGTAGAAATTATCGTTTTAGATCCACTGCCATATACACCGGGAGTACCGCCAGTAAATTTAACCAACCGTATTTCACTAAATGAATTGAAGTTTCCTGAACCTGCACTTATTGAAAGATCCGTAAAATCTGCTGTAGTTGTATTTCTTGTTAAAGAGAAACCTAGTATGCCATGATTAGTTGAATTTGCCGTTAAAGGTGAAACTGATAAACCCGATATACCCGAAGTGGATATAGTTGTGGTAGCAACTGCCGCCATAGCCACCGTCCATAAAGGATTGGTTAAACTGGTAACACCTGTTACAGTGGTAGTATTAGGCGTACCTGCTGAAGTAGTACCTGCCTGACTGGTATATGTACCCGCAATTTTATTATAAGTAATTCCTGAACCAGCAGAAGCACTCAAAGTAGCACCTGCATCTGCAGATAACCATTCGAAAGCTAATGTTGATGTGGTACTTGTACCCGCTGCTATACTCCATTCTGTACCGGCACCGTTGGCAGGTGTAGGATAACTGGAAGTATCTGCATATACAGTATACACCGATGTAGAACCACCTGTATTTGTAATAGTTAAAGGAGCATATACATTTGCTGCAGTACTTTTTCCTATTGGGAAAACAAAACTACCACCGCCTGATGCGATAGAACGTAATACGCCACCTGTTAAATTTGTAACGATGTAATTAGAAGAAGATGCCCCAGAAACTGTTGCACCTGTTAAAGTTAAATTATTAGCACCTAAAGTTAATTTACCATTTAGGGTAAGCGTACCCGTTACCGCTGCTGCGGCAGATAAAGTAAGGCCTGAACTACCAACGGTCAAATTATTTGCGCCAGTAAATCCTAAACCTGCCACTTGAGCAGATGCACCATTGAAAGAATAATTTGCACCTGTATTATAGGTACGTGTACCTGTTGCCTGTACCGATCCGTTTGTTCCTGTTAAAGTCAATGCACCTGTTGCATTTATATTCGCAGTAATTATACCACCACCAGAAACTACCGAAAATGTTGGTCCTGTACCGTTCAAAATATTCGTTCCAAAGTCTAATGTACTTCCATTATTAACCTTAAATGCTAATGGACTTGTTGTTGAACTTGATATTGTACCACTAGATTTAGTAAAGGTCTGAGTACCGGCTTTGCTAAAATTAAATTCAGCTGTACCAGCAGCTGCAGTCGATTTAGTGAGCGTACCTCCTGTCATATTAAAGTTTCCGGATAAATTAATTACCCCCCAACATGAGGTTGCCGTTGTTTGATATTCTAAAGTACCACTTGATATATTTAAGTTACCAGCTATATTTAAAGTTTTAGCCGTTGTAGCATCATTTCCTAACTGTATATCTAAAATACCTCCCGCAATATTCACATTTCCTGCAACATTCACAAT
The DNA here is from genome assembly GCA_040387955.1 of Bacteroidota bacterium. GTDB lineage: Bacteria > Bacteroidota > Bacteroidia > Chitinophagales > Chitinophagaceae > Ferruginibacter. The sequence continues at coordinate 176,642 of JAZKCS010000006.1, forward strand.
GGGTGCTCCCGCTCCTGTACAAAGAGCCCAAGTTCCCCCGTTGATATTCATATTTCCTCCTATGGTTACAGTTGGACTTTGGCTTGCTGCAAATCTTACACTTTGACCACCAGTATTTGTAACAGTGAAATCTCCATTAATAGTAGTTAAAACTCCTCCTAACCCCATTGCCCCAGACAAGCTAGATGAATTCCAAATAAAATGGTAAAAACTTTGAGTAAGACCAGATGGAGCAGATGATCCTCCTACCTGTATTTCACAGGTTGACCCAGTGTTCCATGTAGCAGCAGGTACTGTACCACCACTTGAATTACCATGTATATACTTACCTCCGTTAAGTACAATCATCGTTCCACTCATAGTCAATGCACTTGATTGTGTGTATATACCTCCGCTTTCAACTAGCAATGTAGCGCCACTTGTAAAAGTATGAGAAGACCCCACAGTCATAGTATGTCCATTTTGAACAACATATGCAGAACCACTTGCAAAACTAGAAGCATTCGTACCTGTACCATTTCTTAATGTATTCCAGTTAGAAGCAGTTTGAGCCGCCAAACTTCCTTTTGAATAATACGTAGTAGGTACTGTATATGTATAGTTACTCCCACCATTATTATTTACATTAATCGTATATAGATCAGCGTTAGATCCATCCGAAGCAACATTTGCGTCGCCTGAAGTAAAGACGTAATAACTAACACTGGCGGCAGCCGTATTGATTGAAGACGGAATACTTGCTGTGTACGTCGTACCGCTACCGGTCATTTGTACAACTGTAGAAGTTGAATAGCTATTATTTGTACATCTTAAATATACCGCTTGCCCGGTGGATAAGGCGCCGGACAATGTAGCTGTTACCAAAGTGGCAACATCCTGTGCCGGATTTAGCCTTGTAACAGTAGATACAGTTCGAACAGTACCTTGAACAACAAATGCAACACTATTAGCAATACCATCGTTACCTCCATCTGTTTTGAAAACAACATTTGAAGAGGCCGTTGGTACATTAATTTTCCATGCATTAGCACTACCACAGTTTCCATTAGGAGTAGTAACTGTAGTGCTATGAGTAAAAGCATCTCCATTTGTAGTCGGTTGATATTCTCCACAAGGAGAACCATCTCCAAAAAATCTAAAATATTTATCCCCCAAAGAAGGCACTGACTTTGTAATTATAAGAGTACCTCCTGTAGAAGCACTCATTGCCTGCCCGACGCCCCAGGTACTACCTGAAAAATCACCGGTGTTAAGCGAATTTTGTGCATTTAAAGCACCACACATAAGTAACAACACCGCTACGCACAAAGCAGCAGCTTTGGATAAAAATATTTTCATATAACTAAATTGAAATTTATTAGACAGGATCCCTAATGAAGGAGTAGAATTTCTTTTCATAATGGCTATTATTCTGTTGGCAAGGAAAGGTGAACTGGTTTAAATAAATAAAAAATATTCGCTTTTCGTAGGAGTTTCTTTCATAATCATCATTAAAAACGGTATTGATAGCCAATTTCTTAAACTAAATACTTTATACAGATGCAATCAATTAAAGAAAAGTTGCTTGTATTAGCTTGTTTTTATTAACAAAAATTTATAAAATGAGATGCTAAATTACTAAAAATAAAACAGAAAAGAAAATAAATAACAACAGAATTATCAATTTTTTTGTTATTACTTGCCTATAGATATTTTATTGATTTTAAGTTTAATATATTAACGTCAAATAATGTTTTTTAATACAATTTTTCAGTATAAAATAATTGAAAAAAATCTGCTTTTAGTGTAGTACTAATTCGACATTTATTTAAACAACAACTCATTAACTAAAACAAAAAAGCGGCATAATTAAATGCCGCTTTAAAATCTATTTATTTCCTTCTATTGATTGATCACTTTCAGCGTTGTTTTTGACTTATCTGGCTGAATAATTTCAATCTGATAAGTACCTTTTACAGCCGAATTGCTTAACTGAATATTTTCGGTTCGGCTTCCACCGGTATGATTTAATTGTTTTTTCATCATTACCTGGCCAAGTGTATTTATCAAGCGGATATTATATACACCTTTTGGCATATTGTTAAATTGTAAATTAGTAGTACCATTTTCAACAATTGCAGGGTATACATTGATCGAAGGCTGAACATTTCCAATATTTACCTTCACTATAGCACTATATAATACTTCACCATTTTGAAGTACTGCACGGATACGATAATAGTTATTTCCTGCAATCGGATCTACATCTAACCAGTTGTAAACAGTATTATTAGAATTCAACACTGTTGCGCTTTTGGTGAAATGTTCTCCATCGGCTGATCTTTCTACTTCGTAAAGTTTAATATTGGTTTGGTTCTCAACATTCCATTCCACTGCAACATTTTTGTTTTGTACTACAGCTTTAACGCTGGTATAGGTTACCGGCAATGGTCCTCCAAATGCTGGCCTGAATACAATACGGAACCTACTTGTATCTGACGAAGCTGCATTTCCATTGTTCAAAGAGAAACTGTAAGTTGTTGACCCATTATTTTGCATATTGATCATTGTTGAAGTTCCTGTAAACTTATCTTCCAGGTAAGCCTGCAAACTTTGATCAAAATTCTTTGTAAAGAACTTAAATTGATAATTTTTATCATAGAAACGATGTGTCTGCAAGAATATAGTATCATTTATATTAGCAGGCATTCTTTTTTCTACAGCTAATTGTTTACCACTTCTAAATATACTAAGGTCTTCTCTTGTATTGAAAGAAGAAAGTTTTCTTGCATCAAACTCATCTACAGCATTATTATAAAAATCAGCAAATGAATTTGCTATACCATCTGCAAGTGCTAACGATCCATCAGGCTGTACTGAATATAATGCAGTATATATCTTACCAATAGATTCAGAAGTTATTGCAGGCCTGTTACCTCTTACCGGTCTGCTTGCAAGGCCAATATTGTCAATTGAATCTGCTTTATCAGATTCATGGAACCTTAGTGTTCTATTACCAGTATGGGGAACGTCATATACTACTCTAAGCCCCATTCCTGCCTGCACTAATCCAGTATCAAGGCCGCTTAAATTGGGTGGATTGGTATAGGTATTAAGTCCACCTCCATCAGAAACTATAGCCATAAATTTACCGACATTATTGCTGCCTCCCATTTTAGGATCCCAGAAATCAAAACTATATCCTCCATTGCTATTGAAATAAGTGCCTAAAGCCGGATATTCAACATGCGTAAGCAAAACAGTTGCTGCGTAAGGATTACCGATGATATTTATACCCGGAACAATTGTTTTATCTACATTTCCAATATATATATTTCCTTTAGCTCTTAAGTTGGTTGGCTTAGCCGCAACTGAAGTACCAGCTATACCAATACTTCTATCACCTCTTATAAAGATCATAAATGCTTCTTGAGTGGTGATCTTTCTAAGGTTTGTATTGTCTACTGTATCAAACCCACCGCTCAATCCAGGATTTTTATAATAGTAAATAGAAGGATTATTGGTTGATCCTGCATCGTAGCCCAAACCATTAGCAAGATTACCTATATATTTGGTAATATGTGTGCCATACCCCGGACGAGGGTTGTAAACAGAAACGCCTAAAGTAGCGCTTGTTGTAGTTGGAGTTTCAGTTGCATCTTCCTGCCAAGCCTGTTGGATCGTTTGTGCAGCACCATCATTTTTAAATGGAACTGTTTGTAAATGCCATCTTCTTGCTGCAGCAGTTGTATTGATATTCATATACCTTTCTGCAGTGATGTTCCCATTTACTGTACCTGATGATGGTTTGACCCATGCTGTTCCACCAATTGTTGATGCCAATACAAGATTATTATTTGTATTTAATGTACCACCCAATAGCCTTAAACTACCTTTTGCTGCTCCTCCGGTTATATACAAACTATCACTCGTATGAATAGTTGCCTGTGCAGGATTTGCGCTAATCAGAAAATCTTTAAGAATAGTTATACCATTTTTAAATCGCAATGGCGTAGTGTATGCATTACCGTTAATAGTGAAATTAGATGTTGCAGACCCTGACAATGTACCACTTGTTGTAGTTACATCTTTTGCAGTGAGAGTGTTACCATTGATCTCCATTGCGCCGGATGACAATGTTAGTATATTCGTTGACGTTAGGTCATTGTTCATTGTTAAACCAGGTAAGGAAGCAGCAGTATTTGAAACCTGGATATTATAAAAATTACCTGTACCTGATTGCGTATAAGTTTGCGTTGCTGCAGTGCCGTTAAATCTTATCAAACTGTTACCTGCTGTAAATGTTCCGGCATTCGACCAATTTCCTTTAATGTTTACTGTAGGGGAATTAGTAGAGTTGTTGCTAATTAAAGTATTACCCGAAGCAATTGTAACATCTCCATTTATATTGATGGTAGGTGCCATACTACCACTTGAAAAATAAAATTTAGCAGCTTGAGGACTTACTCCGGATACTTTTAAAGGTCCATAATTATAAGTATTTATAGTTGAAGTTCCTAGATAAAGCGAATGAGTAGTAGATGTTGTAGTATCTGTTGTATTGGCAATATCCACCGTACCACTAGCTGTAAGAAAATAATTAGGATCTAAATAAATATCAGTATTCTGACCAGGGCAGTTCCAGGTAAAATTATAGAATGACTGATTTAAACTCGACCCAAAAGGAGTTGCATTTGTAATACCATTTACTAAACATATAGCTCCAGGATTTCCTCCACCTGCCGCATCCCAGGTTGCAGTAGGTATGTTAATACTGTTTGTATGGTGGATATATGTGCCGGTATTGTAAACCTGTATAGTACCTAAATTGGTAAAGTTATTAGTAACAGATGAATTATCAAATGTGCCATATACATTTAACTTAGCACCAACAGAAGATTGGTAATGTGTAGCAGCAATAGCCTGAGTTGATTTAAGTGTGAGTCCTGATGGAATAATAAGATCCCCATCAGTTAAAGTAGTAGCCCCGGTAGTAGCTACACTATTAGTAAGAGTAACACCAGCAGGATTTGCTACTGTATTATTAATAACTAAGTTTTTAACGGTTGAAGGTAATCCATCGCCTGTAACTTGTGCAACCGTTCCTTCATACCAATAGTTGGCGCCAGTGCTAAAATTTCTGATAGTAGTTTGAATATGACCTGATGCAGCAGAAGCTGTAATTCCATTAGGAGAACCCATTCTCATTGTAGCTCCGCTTAATAAATTAAAAGTACCGGCACCTGTTATAGTTTGTGCCGCAAATCTCAGATCGATAATACTGTCGACATTTAAAACGCCACCTGCATCAATATCAATAACAGATAAATTTGCTGTAGGATGAATAACTCCCGTACTTGTAGTTCCATTCGGATATATTTGATTGGCATTAACAACTCCAGTACTTTCTATTTTTAAAGTAAAAAGACCTGTCGAAGAAGTTCCTCCATATATCATACTGCCAGGGACAAGACGTGCTGTTCCTGGATCTGGTGTTTTGATAAAGTCTAATGTTCCTTTTACAGTAACTTTAAACTTAATAGGTGGAACTGCATTTTGAGCTTGAGTGGTACCAAGTGTAGCGAAAGGAGCAAAAGTTAACTTTGCTCCAGTATTAATAATTAATTCGGAATTAATATTTGGATAGCACGCTACCGCAAGTTGTCCTCCTAAGTTTGCAGATCCATGATATGTTAATGTCATATCTCTTTCCAAAGTTAATGTAGCTCCGTAAAATTCGATTCGTGAAGGGTTAATATTTCCTCCATTACCACTAATTACTCCTGCAGCACTATAAGTTCTAAGTCCTATGCCGCTAGCATTATTACCAATTAGATTTGCTGGATCTCCAATTGTCCCTCCAGTATAAACATAAATATTGCCATACACCTGTAAGTTTCTAGTAGAAATTACTGTACTTCCTGACTTAAGAGTTCCTAATACCGTTAAGTTCTTACAAGTTCGTGTGGCAACGCTTCCAAGAGTCACAGTGTGTCCAGCTAGTATGAATACATTATCAGTAGGTTGAGGCCATTCTCCAGAAGCTGCAGCTACCCAAGCGCTACCACTCCACCTATTCCAATTGACATTTGAAGCTGAACTCCAATCTTGTGTAGCAATTGCAGATCCATAATCTCCAACCACAAATGTTCCAATAGTTTGTACATTACCTGCTGCAGCACTACCAGCTTTTGTGCTAGGACCAGGAATTGTAAAACTTGCTGTCGTTAATGCTTTTAAATTAATGGTATGGAAAGGTACTGCTACTGCAATACCGGCTACATCAACCGTTACATATAAATAAAGAGGAACCCCTGTAGTTAATGTTTGCGGTGTAATACTTGTAAAAGCCAAAGTTTGAGGATTAACACCTGGTGCAATAGAACCAATTGATGTTGCAGTGCCTGTACTAAAGGTAGAAACGGTACTTGACCATAATTTAAAAGTAGTTAAATCTGTTTGCGTATAAGACCCATCTGTTTCAAATGTAATACCTGTTAACGTTGTATTAGAACCTGTAGCTGTAAAACTTACACCATGTATATTCTGATCAACGGAAGAATGTGGAATGACTCCTGCTGCTGGAAAATTAGCTGCAAGGGTTACAGTAGGATTAACAACCTGTATAGTTTGCGTACCTGCCGCAGTATGTGTACCACCTGTTAAATACGTAGGTGTAGCGGTAGAATAAGTAAATTGCCCTGATGCTCCCGTTAAGGCAGGAGTAATAGTAATATTGTGAGGAGCAACTGCACCTGAACTCACATTGCCTACTACCCAAAAATATCCAGAACTACCAGAAGCGATCGTTTGTGAAAAAGAAGAAAAAGATTGTGTGGTAGCAAAAGACGGAGTTGTTATAGTTGCTAATGGTGTTGCAGTTGAAAAAGTAGAAGTAGTTGTGTAATACAGAACAAAGCTGCTAAAATCTCCAAATACATACGAACCAGTTGTAGGTACAGTTATGCTAGTCAATGTAGATGATAAGCCGGCTGCATCTAATCTTATGCTGTAAAGTATATTATTATTTGAATTTATACCGATCGATTGTGCGGCTACCTGTCCACTTACTGTTACATCATTGATGGTGATCAATGGCCCGGGAGCCGATGTTACACCCCAGTATGTAGGGAAAGATGTGATAGCTGATGAAGTAACCTGTGTGTAGACATTAGATGAAGGAACAGTTGAAGCGGCTGTGTACGTTAATGGTCCGTTAGTTATGGCACTTCCATCTGTTCTAGTAACGGCAGAGGCTGTACGATCAAATTGAGCATCTTCATCTACTGTATGTATAGCAACAGAATTCCATTGTAAGCTTATTGTAGAACTAGGAGTACCTGCACCCGGAACGATCGACCAATAATCTTTTACAGTAAACCCACTTGATGCACCCGGTAGTACTCCGGTAGAAGCTACTACTGTAAAATCAACTGATCCAACTGTATTATTTAACTGAACAGGGTTATATCTTGTTGTACTAGGACCTACAGGAAATAGTACAGCGGATCCTGTAACTCCTGTCCTTATAAAAGTACCTCCCGTACCATCTGTAACTGCATAACTTGAAGTTGAAGTTCCAAATGACGCACCAGTAATGGTTGACGCAGCAGGTACTGTAATATTCTTTGTTCCCAATAATAATTTTCCAGTTGTAAAAATCAGGTTACCCGTTAACGTTACACTGTTGGTTAAACTAACATTACTTGAATTATTAATAGTGAGATCTTTAATTGTTGAAGGCAAACCAGTACCCGTTATGGCTGATGATGCAGAACCACAATATTCATAGCTTGCACCTGTAGAAAATGTTCTCGAATTTTGCGCTTGTACACTACCGGTTAAAGTTGTTTTTAGAGCTGTGATCCCAGCAACATCCCCTATTTTCAAAGTTGCATTTAAAGCAAGATCAAAATCGCCGACATTAGCTCCAGTAGCTTTTATATAATTAGTGCATAGATCTAATGTACCCCTTACTTTAAACCACATTCCTGTTGAAGCAAGTGTCCAGTCTGTATTTAATATCAATGTTTTTCCCGTTTCTACAATTGTTGTATCAACACCTGCTACATTATACGTAGAAGCATTGTTTGTAAAACTTGAAGTACTTGAAGCACCTCCGGAGAATTTTATATAAGTTGCTACACTATTAAAGTTCTCCATCCTAAAGGTAGTGCCAGAAGCAAGATTCACATTTCCACCTATAACCAACCTTTGATTTCTAAGTGCACTAGCACTAGAACCTGTATGTACAAAAGAAGAAGTTCCCGACATTGTAAAATCACCATAAGTAGTAATTGCCCAACCACTTGTTTGTCCGTTACTTGTTAAAAGCGCATTTCCGGATAAGGCTAACTTACCAGTAGTTCCTGCAACAGTTCCATTAACATTTAAAGTAAAAAAAGTATTGTCTGTACTGCCCCCTAACATTGTTAGGGTACCTCCACTCATTAGCACATCTCCGGCAACATTCATTACCATAATAGGTGTTGAGGAAGATCCATTTGTAAGTGAGCCGGAAGACATTATGAAGCTACCTGTTGTAGAAGGAGCAGTTCCATTTATATTTATAGTAAGTGTTAAACCATTACCTCTACCAATAGTTGATCCCCCAACCGACATATCTCCTCCAATTGTATATGAGCCTCCCCCAGTTCCTGTTAAATTGATAGTTCCCCCATTAGCCGTAAAACTTTTTCCAATTACAACAGTAGGCACTCCACTACCAGTTCCGAACTGTACAGCACCGCTAGAGACTGTAAAGTTCCCAGTTATAGTGGCATTAACGCCGGCAGAGCTACCAGTAGTGAAATTCACAGTACCTGTGGAAACACTTACATCTCCTCCAACTGTTACAGTCGGAGCTGTACTATTATTTGTAAAAGTTAACGTACCACCAGTTACGGTTATATTATTAGTAACAGTTGTAGTATTAGCCACACCTGCCGAAGTAACAATCATTGTACCTGAGGAAACAGCAATATCTCCAGCTCCTAAAACTATTACACCAGTATTAGAAGTACCTGTAAAAGCACCCCCATTAACAGTTAAAGTTCCTGGAATTGAAAAAGTTGGTTTACCACTACCATTGCTACCAATTAAAGTTCCACTACTACAGATAAGGTTTCCTGCAGTTAAGGATAGATCAGCTCCACTGGATCCCCCAGTACCTAGAAAAGCTCCACCATTAACAGTTAATGTGCCAGTAATGGAAAGTGTTGGTTTACCATTACCACCTAAACTGCCATTAAAAATACCACTACTACATGTAAAATTACCTGTTACATTTAAAATAAAGTTTCCATCATTAGTTGTTCCCTGGAAAGTTCCGCCATTACAAATAACACTACCTCCTACATTAATAGTACTATTACTAGTTCCATTAGTGCCAACAAAAGAACCGCTACTACATGTTAAATTTCCTCCAATAGTAAGTGTAGTAGCACCAGTAGAACCCACTAACCTGAATTGAAGTGCACCACCTCCTGTAGAAGTTACAAGAAAATTCCCTTGAATGGCTGTCAAATTTCCTTGCATATTTACTGATCCTACTAATGCTGTTGTAATGTTTATTGTTAGATTACCCCAACCCAGGCCTGCAATTACAGGAAATGGTTGAGGAGCTGCTGCTCCTACTGAGGCCCAGCTATTAATTGTTACATTACTTGTGGCCCCAAAAACTCTACCTGTACCAGTAGAACCGGGGAAATCAGTAGTGGCTCCATTACCTACTCCAAGCGCATTGTGATTATAATTACCAGCATTGTTTATTCTAAATGTACCTAAGGATGAAATAAGTGCGGTAGCAGTTACAGTAGCCCCACCTTCTATTTCAAGACCAGTTGTAGCACCCATTGTCCATGCTGCATTTACCAGCATAGTTTGATTAACTGCACCTACACCAACACCGTTAGTAGTAGCTCCAGTTCCCTGAACAATAAAAATATCTGCACTTATAAAATCACCAGGATTTGTACCTGTTGCATTTCTTGCAGACCACCAACTACCTGTTGCATTAAATGCACCGGCTCCATCATAATAATAAACAGTAGCGGATGTGTTTAGAAAAAATAAAAACAATGGAACAAAAAGGAGTAGTATTTTTTTCATATTCAGATTATCGTTAAAAAACAATTTTTAATAGTTAAACTATACTAAACAACTTTACATTTTCTATTGTTAATCAATAAAAAATATTTTTTTGCAGATCAGTTATAGGGTTCGTTTAGGCTTAAATTAATAAATGTTAAAAAAACACAAAATTTCACGCTATAAATGTAATAAAGATTACGCTATAAATCATAGTAAAACATCGAGAAATTCATGAATTTGTTAAGATAACGATATCGGGAACGATTGCATAAGTGCTTCTTAAATGTTCAGATTATCAATAATGTAACAAATTACCATTTTTTAAGAGGCTTTTATTTTAACAATCGCAGCCTATTGGCAAATTATAAACCAACAATTCTGAACGAATTGTTAAACAAAAAAAATCCCAATCAAAAATGACCGGGATCGTTTGTTTTAGGCTACGGGTTATTATCTGTTAATCAACTTAACAGACGGGTAAGATTTATTTCCAGGTCCTGCAATATTTAATTGGCAAATACCTTTACTTGAATTATTATCTATTCTTATTATTTCGCTGCTGCTACCTTCCATGTGGTTGATTGCTTTGGTATACATTACCTGGCCTGTTGCATTCACCAATCGCAAAAGATAAATTCCTTTTGCAGCATTGTTGAACTGTACTGTTACAGCACCATCATTGATAACTGTTGGATATACATTTATTGAAGAAGTATTTTTATTTCCTGTCATCATTTTGATGATCTTACTGTAGATCTTTGTACCAGATTTACTAACACTTACAATTCTGTAATAACTTATTCCTGTAATAGCATTTGCATCTACAAAATTGTATAATTTATTTACTCCTTCTTTTATAGTTGCCTGTTTAGTGCTTAAACTATTAAAGGTCAAACCGTCTTTAGATCTTTCAATTGTGTAATATTCGATATTAATTTCATTCTCAACAGCCCATTCAATATTAGTAGCGCCTTTGTTTTCATAAGCTTTAATATTGGTAAAATTAACCGGCAAATGTCCTAATGGATTAAAAATGATCATGAATCTGTTGGCAGATTTTGATGCCGGCTGATAAGAAGAAATTGTAAAAGTATACTTAGTTGTATCACCAGTAAGTATATCAATAGGATAAGTTAATCCTGTAAATTCATCTTTTAAATAAGCAGTTAAAGATGGGTCAAAATTTTGTGCTGCAAATTGCAGTTCATATTCTTTTTCATACATCTGATCCATATCCAAGAAAATAGAATCTCTATCAACGATAGGTACTCTTTTTTCTACGGCAAGTTTTTTTCCTTCACGTACAATACTCATACTTTCTCTAGTATTAAAAGAAGAAAATTTCGGCGCATCACCTTCATCCACATTATTGCAATAAGCTGAATAATAAGAATTAGCTACACCATCAGTAAGTTGCCTTCTGCCGTCTGTAGTTATTGAAAATAAGCTTGTATACAACTTAGCTATTTTAGGCCCTTGCGGTATACCGGTTTGTGGAGACTTGTCTTTTGCAAAAACACTAGTAATGCTAAGGCATAGTAGCAAGATAATGATAGTTGTTTTTAACGAAAGATAAAGAATACCGTACTTGTTTTTTGTACTTGAATTTTGATGCAAAGATAGATTTGCACAAAACATTGTAGAGGGAATGTTGTTTGTCATAATTTCGGATTTTGGATGTAATTGACCTATTACAAGGCCCTTTGTAAATGAGGATAAGTCATTCACTAAGATTTAAAACGAGGATTTTACTTATTTATTGCGAAAGCCGCTGTGAGCAAGCGTATATTAACTAAAAACAGGAGATGAAATATCCCCTGTTTTATTAATATGATAAAAATAAATTATTTATTAATACAAGACTTTTATGGTAGATACACTTCTATCGGGTTTAATTAACTTAAGATGATACATTCCTTTTGTTTTTAAAGAAATTATTGAAACATTTGCAGAACCACCGGCATGTTCAAATTGTTTTTGCATAAATACCTGCCCTAAATTGTTTTGTAAAATAATGCCATAGGTACCTTTTGGCATAGTAGTCAATTTTAAATTGATGTTACCATCGGTTGCAGGATTTGGGGTAACATTGATAGCGGGCTCATTTATTTTGATCTTCACTATGTCACTATATATAACCTCCCCATCTGCTCCTAGTCCATATACTTTATAAAAATTGTTCCCAGGTTTAACTCTTGTATCAAGCCATTGGTATATGCTAGCGCCGGCTGCCGCTAAATTCTTTACATTACCTGCAGACTCAAAATTAGTACCATCAGCAGATCTTTCTATAATATAATGATCAATGAATTTTTCATTAGCTATTTGCCATTGTACAGCTACATCACCAAATTGTTCTACAGCTTTAATATTTGAAAATACCGGAGGGTTATAATTCATTATCAAACGAAACCTGTTTGCTCTGAAAGTACCTGAATCTGATAATATTATATTAAACTTATAACGGGTAGTATCAAATAAGCTTACAGGGGTTTTTGTTTTCTTATAATTGTCTTCAAGATATAGATCCATCCAGCTTTTTTGCAGACTGTCTGTAGATATTTCCAATTGATATTCCTTGATCTTCACTTTACTCCAATTGTAAAAAATAGTATCATTTGCATGAAGCAATTTTTTTCTTTCGATCGATAATAAAGTATCGCCTCTCTTTGTACTGAAACTCTCCCCTTCTATATTAACTATTTTTTTTGCATCATTTTCATCAATGGCATTATTAAAGCTGTTATCAAACAGATTTAACACACCATCTGTTATATAAGTATTTCCGTTAGTCTCTGTGGAAACTAAATTAGTACGGATATTACGGCTAGGCCTATACGCTTTTGTGGTGGTTGCACTGTTCTTATCCGTTTCATTCAACAACAGGTAGCTGCCCGGCCCAAAGTCTACCATAAATGCGGCACCTGAAGGAATATACCGATCATCAATATTGATAGGAGAATACATTGAAGTGCGATCATAAGTTGAAGTACCATTATTCCAAATATATGTTACAAACGCTCCTACTCCAAGGCTTCCGCCAAGGTTTGGATCCCACATGTAATATTGATCTGCATATGGTAAGGTCCCGCCATTATCAGCTTTGGTAGCTTCATATGCTGTATGAAAATCAATTGCGGAAGCGTACGGATTTCCTATTACCTGTTTGCCGGATAATGTTCCGCTGGAAGGAAATCTTTTTTGGCCAATAAATATTTCACCTCTAGGGCGCAATGTTGTTATTGTTGGTGTTTTAAATTGATTGGTTATCTGTCCGAAATTTTTCCTATCCCCTCGTACAAATAACATCCATCCCTGCTCAAGTTTAACTGAAGTGCTATTTGTGTTTGCAGGATTCTGCCATATTCCACCACTATAATATTTTATAGATGCATTATTCTGAGGACTCAGATCAAATCCATTGGTTGTAGTACCACCTGTAATTTGTGTAGCAAAACCATTACTAACGGTATCTCCTGCTGGTGTACCCGAAGTAGCATAATCTTTTGCCTGACCTTCCTGCCATGCCTGGCTGATGCTTGCGTTAGCTCCTGATATTGGGGGAGAAACTAAGCGCCACGCTCTTTTTGCAGGGACATATCGTTGAACAATGAACTGTCCATTGTGGCCACTACCATATACAAAAGCAGTATTGGCTAAGCTGCTTTGTGCTACTCTGGCCGTTTTAGTAGCAGTAGATAAAATTGTAAGGAATTTATTGTTAGCTCCCATATCTACAGTTCCTCTTGTAAAACCAATCTCATCACTTACACTTACATGATCAGCTAATGTAAGTTTATTTACTTGTGCTGATTTATTTAAATATACATATGAAAATAATTGGCCACCCGTAGCCGTTAGTGTTCCATCGGTACTGCCATTAAATGTCACATTCCTGCTGTTTTGTGTAAATGTTCCTGTTCTTGTCCAGCTGCCCCCAACATTAAGATCACCACCTGCTACTGTTGAAAGTGTTAGTGTTCCGCCGATGGTTAGATTTGTTCCTGCATTCAATGAATATGGCATGGTGCCCATGTCCATAGAGGATCCACTTTGTATATCTATAAAGCCTGAACAACCTAAGGCACCTGGCGCAAGGTGAGTTACATTTAACGTAAGTGGTGTATTGTTTTGAACAATAATATTATTCGGGTAGCCAAGACCGGGAGTATTGGTATTCCATTCTACATTACGTTTAAATCCGCCACTACCATTATTATACACTAAGTAAGATGAGTTACCGTAATCAGGTGAATTATTAATTACAAAACCATTTGTATTTATATAAAAATACGAATTGATCAAAGTCATGCCACTTAGGCCGAAATCAACCCCTACCGTTGTACTCAATGTTACGTTGTTATCAAATGTTAAGGATGATAAAGCACTGGCTCGTGATACATTCAAATTTTGAGCACCTGAAGAAGCGGTACCTGTTATATCAAAATTACCTGTACCGGTGCTAGTCATTATTTTTCTAACACCAGTGCCACTAGTATAAATATTTGTTGAATTCTCAACCGTTCCATTGTAGGTGAAAGTCTGATCATTAAGATCAATATTTCCATTTAGTAATTGTAACCTGTAAAGTGTATTATCATTTGTACTGCTATTAATTTGAATATTTGTAAGATTTCCAGCGGTATTAGATAATTTTAAATTGCCTGACGTTTTATTTATTTTTAGATAATCAAAATAGACTGTTCCTCCACCTGTCTTTGTTACTAACTGGTCAGCTATTGTGCCATTAAAAGTAGTGGACCTGTCATAATTAAGAACCGACCCAGAAGAACCCACTCTATAATTCCCTGCTACATAGAGATCACCACCCAAACCTGTTGATAATTCAAGGGTGCCCATCACATGAACACTATCCCCGATTGTAAGTGCATTATTAGTAGCAGTGCCCATATCAAAAGTATTACCTGTATTAACTGTAAGGCTCCCACAAATACTTGCTGCGGCGTTTCCAAAATTAAAATAGGTATTTGTGACATTGGTACTTACTAGAACATTTCCCGGATAGCCCGGTTGACCAGTGATGGCTCCTGATATCCATTCTGAGCCCCTATTGTATGTGGTACCGGAATTGTATTTAAGTGTAGAAGTACATGCATAAATTGGAGGATGTACATTCGCAACATAGCCGCCACTGTTAATTGTAAAAGTGCCGTTGAGGGTTGCTGCTGTTCCAAAATCAATTCCTCCACCTATAGTTACATTTTGTAGTGTTGTAGTTCCAGTAATTGAAGATGTTGTACCTCCTGAAAAAATAACCGCACCCGTTGATGCCGAGGCTACAAAACCTGAAGCGCCTGCATTGTTTACAATATAACCATTTGAAGAAATTGTAAGATTGTAAATACCGGACATTGTTAAAATAGAACTTGCTGCTATAGTAACACTATTTGCAACTGCGTGTGCAGTAGAAATAAGCGGCTTATTTGTAACATTTGGAATAATTACATTTGAAGTAGATGTAGGTATTGCATTGCAACTCCAATTGCTTGCAGTATTCCATTCCGTATTCGTAGTTCCTACCCAAACGGATTTAGTTGAAACGCCGCATCTTTCTCCTAATTGAAATGCACCGAATGTAGTATTGGCTGTTGCTTGTAAAGATGTAGAAGTTCTGGTTCCATACGTTGGATTGGTCCAACCAGCATTGTATAAAGCAACTTCAAAACTTGTGGGAGAAGTGTAAGGGTCAAGATCTGCGGCATTATAATTAAATACAGCACTATAATTTGTAAAAACAATCGAACTATTGGTTAAAGTCCAGTTTCGATTAGCGGACAAACTCGAATTAATAGTAGATGTGCTAATATTTGCATGATCGCCATCTGCACTATTAACAGTTAAACTACCTGTCCCTGATGTACCTGTGAATGTAATAACAGCGGGTGTGTAATAAGTAGATCCTCCTACTTCAAAAGTATTTGCAGAAGTACTTGTGCCAATGTATTTTTTTAAATTCCCATTTACCCAGTTATTGTTTGTTCCTGTTGTAGACACAGATGAACCCGATGGTATGGTTACAGTATTTGAACCAGTGATCAATTGGCCTTTTGTCAATTGCAAAACTGTGGTTACAGAAAAAGAAGTAGACATCGTAACCCCTGTTGTACTTCCATTATCTATTGTAAGCGTTGCTGCCCCTGTAAGACCATTACCTGCTGCCTGTGCAGTTGTTGTATTATTGTATTTATAATTTGCATCTATTGCATAACTTCTCGTTTTAGTTTGAACCGTGCTGCCATCTGTCATACCTCCTGCAGCAGTTGTAAAACCTAATGTATTTTTTGTTATTAAAGTACCGCCGGTCAATAATTTAAAATCGGACCCCGTACAAGTATTAGCAAGTGCCGTTATACTAAATAGACCTGCGTCTAAGATCCCTCCACTATTTATTTGAAAAGTACCGGTCGCCATCGGAATAGTGGATGCCAAAACAACTCCAACTGTATTAGTAACTGTAAAATTTTGATTGGAAGAACAAGCTCCATAGGTCCATATCCCGGTACCTTGTAATGTAAGTGTTTGTGTCGTTGCGCCGTCAAATAAAAAGGTTGATGAACTTGCTGGATTAAATTTAATTGTAGCCCCGGTAGCAACAGTTACATTTCCTTTAATATGATTTAAAGTACCGGTTTCGTGGATATTAAACGTTTTTTGTAATACGGTTATATTGTCGAATGAAAGCCCCGCTGAACCAAAATTGCCGGCACTTGTTGTAGAAGCATTGTAAATAAAATCAGCAAAAGTTCTACCATCAAAATTATGCTGGCTTGCAGTTGCGTCTTGTAATTCATACGTACTTCCTGTATTAAACACTACTTGGGTAAAAGCAGCTCCGCCAAATGGGTCATCTCCTTTAATAAGAGTTAGTTTTGTACCTGTTTGAAATACGATTGCATAATTAGTTCCACTGGCACCAAATGGATCGAAACTGCTTGAAGACATTTGAGCATTACATTGAGCTGTGCCTGAAAATATTAAACCATTTGCATCAGCTACCTTGAGGGCAATATCATTATTACTCCCAAGATTTAAAATACCTGTTCCAGCAACAGCTCCTGTGGTTCCACTTAATAAATTAATTGTAGAGTTAGTATTACTAAAAGTTAGTGTGCAGCCCGTAGGTATATCAAGATCCGTTCCAGGGCCGCCATTAATATTAATTGCTGTAGTTGCTGAATTAGGATTAATTATTACAGTAGCATTGCTTTGCAAAATTATTTGTCCAACATTCATTGTTGAAGAAGATCCTCGTGCAGTAATTATACCAGTAGCGCCTCCTCCGATATTACTGCCATTGAAAATAAATATACAATATGCATTTGGCGTAATTGCCCCGGCTGAAGCCCCACCTAAAGTTGTACTCCAAACGCCAGCTATATTCCAATTGGTTGCTGTTGTTCCTCCTATCCAATAATAAGTAGAATATGCGACGGGGACTAGCTCACCTGTCGCTAATAACATGGCTCCAGCGGCATAACCATTGAAAGTTATCTTTGCCAATTGTGCAGTTGTGAGACTTGTTGTAGCGCTACCCACATAAATATGAGGCCCCGTCCCAGTTGCACCTGCGGTACCTGTCCAGTTATAAATAGCAATAGCAGTTGCACTCCAGGCTTGTCCACTTGAAGCTTTAAAATATACAGAATTTGTGCTACCAAGATTAATTGTAGTATTGACATCAAAATCTAATTGACCGGCCGAGTTAGCTGTTGCGGTACTGCTTCCCAAATTAAAATTACCAGTGTTAAGTGTGGATGAAGTTCCTGTAAATTGAATCACACCTGCTGAAGTTGTAATTGGTAAAACATTTGCTGCGCCTAACGTTAGCGTTCCATTATTGATCGTGGTTGTACCTGTATAAATATTTGCGCCACTTAAAGTTAAAGTTCCCGTACCCGTTTTAATAAGATTCATTGCAACTCCAGTTGTACCAATAGGACCGTCAAAAGACGTATTAGTATTAGCTGTTCCAATTGTTAGTGTATTTGCCTGGCTGGGTAATGATGTACCAGCACCACCGCTTGCTAATCCCCCAACAGTTAAATTAATCCCCGCTGTTCCCATTCCACAAGTAATGCCAGCATCTACAGTAAATAGCCCGGTACATGTACGAGTACCCAATGGAAGTACATTGGCGTTACTTACAGACGCTCTTACAGCTACTGGAACGGATACACCTGTACTTGCTCCTGCCAACCAGACAAAATTCCCGATAAAAGTATTTCCAATTCCATTGAGTTGCAAAGTAGAATTTGCTCCATAATTTACATATTGACTAAAGGGTACTATAGTTATACTGGCATTCAATGTTACTAAACCATTAAATGTAGTGCTCCCACTTGCAGTACTAGCCAATACTCCTGTACTATGAACATAAAATCCATTTATAGTATTGGTTCCATTGAGATTTACTGTAGTTGTACCAGTTGGGTTCATGGTAAGAGTCGCCGTATTATCTACCGTAACATTACCTGATTGTGAGCCGCTGAGCGCAGCGGCAATAGTTACATTATGCGTACTTACTATCTGAACATTCGCTGCAAGCGGTGGCACTACACCACCTACCCATGTAGAAGCAGTATTCCAGTTTCCTGTTTGCACAGATATATATGTATAGGTAGTAGTACTTGCACCAACTGTATATGTATAATTGCTCGAACTGTTATTATTAAAATTTATAGTAAAGAGATCAGCATCACTATTAGCGATGGTCAACCCATTTCCTGAAGTAAAAACATAATAGCTAATATTATGACTGGCTATGTTTGCGGCGCTAGGTATAGTAGCAGTATAAGTTGTACCTGAGCCTGACATAGCTAAAACAACCCCTACAGTACCGTAAGAACCAGTTGTTAGATCAGCATAACGAAGATACACACCCTGGCCCGTAGGTAGTGTTGCAGACAGTGTAGCCGTAACCGTTACATTCTGTCCTGCATTAACACCTTGACCCGTTGTTGGAGATTTAGCCACTGCAGAAACAGTTATTGGTGTACTTTGTACTTGAAAAAAAACCCAATCACCTGTAGGTGAAGTTCCTGCATCTCTTGTTTTAAAAATATAACTATAACTTGTTGAAGGAACATTATAAAATAGAGCGCCGGTACTTGTACATGTACCGTTTAATGTATATTTTGTATTGGGGCTTACTGAAACATCTGAACCAACAGTATTTGTTAATTGCTTAAATGTGCCACTCCAATTTACACCTAACCTCCAATATTGATCACCTGTATTATTTGCTGTTATATTACCAGAAGTATAACTAGTGCCTGCCCCGGCAGTGAAGTTTTTATAATCTGTTGCATCAGAACAAGGATTACCCCATCCCGTGGAAAAGCCGGAGCCAACAATTGCATTTTGGGCATTCAATTTATTTGATGAAACAAATAAAAATACAATTCCCAAAAAAATAAATCCTTTTTTCATATTCCAACCGCAATGCGTTTTAAAACTGGGATTTCAAGAAGGATAAGACATGTTTTTACAGGTACTGCAATCTATCCAAAAGTAATACTTTTATGTCAAAAATACACATTAATTTTTCACTAGCTTTACATTGCCTTCTTATGACGGGTTCGCAACCTAAAAAGTTGCATAAAAAATAAATAAACTTAAGCTATTTCTGTATTTATTGTCAATACTTCCTGAGCGGTTGCATCACCGAATTCCTGCAATTTTCCAAAAGCGGCAGCGGTTGCATAATTAATGATATCCTGGGGAGCATTATTATTGTAAAGACCATAGATCAAGCCAGCCATAAAACAATCCCCACTTCCACTTCTGTCGGCTACACCTGTACAGGTAAATTCGTTGGAATTGAATTGTGCACCATTAGTAAAGAGACTGGTATAATATAAAATATTATTTGCTTCACTGTCAAACCTGAAAGTATTGGCAACGGTCTTGCATTTAAGAAATTTCTTTATGATCTCTTCTGAAGTTTTTCTAGCATGATCCAGGTATGCCTGCCTGCTTTTTTTATCATGGATCTTATCGTCTACGGGTATTCCTAATAATGTATTTGCACTCCAGATATTTCCCATGACCACATCACAATATTCAACAAGTTTAGGCATGATCTCTAAGGGCTCTTTCCCGTAATTCCATAAACGAGAACGATAATTAAGATCTACAGAAATGGTAATATTTTTTTGACTTGCTGCTTCTAAAGCTTCGAGACAAACATCAGCAACATTTTCATTTAATGCAGGACTGATGGCTGAAAAATTAAACCATGATACGCCGGCTAGCACTTTATCCCAATCTATCATACCTCTTTTTAATTCAGAGAAAGATGAATGTTCACGATCGTATACCATGCAGCCTTTGAGATCGGCGCCACGTTCTAAATAATATAAACCAATACGTTTTCCGGAAAATAAAATTGATGAAGTAAAGATACCTTTCAATTCAAGGTAATGCAGCATATGCCTGCTCATAAAATTATCAGGTAAAACTGTACAATATTTTACGGGTACATCCCATCCCGCCAAAGCTGTTGCCACATTGGCTTCTGCACCACCTACAAATAATTGCATCGGCTGCTTTTCTGATTTATCAGCAGTGTTTGGTGATATGCGTAAAAGCAATTCGCCGAAGGATAATATTTTTTGTTTAGCCATAATTAAAATGAAAAAATAAAAACGAAAAGTGAAAAAATAAAACCCAAAGCAGAGCGCATATTATTCATTTTTCACTTTTCGTTTTTCATTACTTTACTCCAAAGCCAAAATATTTATTAGCGTTATTAAAACAAATATCTTCGATCACTTGTCCCACCCATTCAATGTTATTAGGCAATTCTCCATTTTCAATTTCTTCACCAAACATATTGCATAATATTCTTCTGAAATATTCATGGCGTGGATAGCTCATAAAGCTACGGCTATCTGTAAGCATCCCTACAAATTTGCTCAATAAACCCATGTTAGATAAAGCATTCATTTGTTTGATCATGCCATCTTTTTGATCAAGGAACCACCAACCTGATCCAAATTGAATTTTACCTGCAACGCTTCCATCGTTAAAATTACCGATCATGGTTGCCATCAATTCATTATCTGCCGGATTTAAATTATACAGTATTGTTTTTGCTAACTGATCAGTAGTATCCAATTTACCTAAAAATTTCGCCAAAGCCTTACCCTGACTGAAATCTCCGATTGAATCCCAACCTGTATCAGCACCTAACAAACGCATCATACGGGCATTGTTGTTACGCAATGCGCCTAAATGGTATTGTTGTACCCAGCCTTTTTCATGATCCCATTTTGCAAAATCTACCAGCATTGCGGAACGGAATTTTAAATTATCTTCATAACTAACGGCATTACCTGTACGTAGTTTTAAAAAGATCGCTCTTATTTCTGCATCTGTATAATCTTCTGCGTATATCTGCTCTAATCCATGATCAGAAACTGATGCACCCATTGAAGCAAAAAAATCATGACGATTCTTTAAAGCTTTTAAATAATCATCGTAAGAAGAAACTGAAATATTTGAAGCGGCTTCTACTTTAGCTACATAAGCATTGAATGCAACTACATCATCACAATTCATTGCTTTATCAGGACGAAAGGCGGGCAATATTTTTATTTCAAAATTATCGTCAGCAATTTTTTTATGATGTTCCAATGAATCGATAGGATCATCAGTAGTACACAAAACTTTTACATTTGCTTTACGCAATAAATTACGTACTGAATATTCCGGTGTAATTAATTTAGCAGATGCTTCGTCATAAATTTCTTTAGCAGTATCTGCAGAAAGTATTTTATTAATATTATAATAACGCTGTAATTCAAGGTGTGTCCAGTGATACAATGGATTGCGTAAGGTATAAGGAACCGTTGCCGCCCATTTTTCAAATTTTTCGTAATCAGGTTTATCACCTGTACAATAACTTTCGTGGATACCATTGGTACGCATTGCACGCCATTTATAATGATCTCCGTACAACCACACCTGTGTAAGATTTTTAAAATTGATATCGTTTGCAATTTGATCCGGAGGAAGATGATTGTGATAATCGATCACCGGCATTTTTTTTGCAAACTCATGATAAAGTTTTTCGGCAGTTTTGTTTTGCAGTAAAAAGTTTTCGTCTAAGAAATTTTTCATTTTTGTTTTTTTTCTTCACGCCAAGTCGCAAAGTGAAGCAAAGGCGCTAAGGGTTTTATTTATTTTTTTGTGCAGGTCTGACCTATGGCCCAACCTGATTGCAAGGTTCAATATTGTTATATTGTACAAGAGTGCGACGCCAATGAAGTTTAATAGTAGCACTAACGCCGGGCTCAAAATAGTTATTTTACAAACTTACACCACGTTTCCATGGTATAAAGTCATCCTGGTTCAATTGTACAGCTTTTGGAATCACGTCTCCACTTGCAGCTTTGATACAATATTCTAAAATATCTTCTCCCATTTGCTGAATTGTTTTATCTCCTTCTACAACAGGGCCACAATCAATATCAATGATATCATTCATGCGTTTGGTCAAATTACTATTGGTAGAAACTTTAATAACGGGGCAAACAGGATTGCCTGTAGGCGTGCCTAAACCTGTAGTGAACAAGATCAAAGTAGCACCACTACCCGCTTTCCCGGTAGTTGCTTCCACATCGTTACCGGGTGTACAAACTAAATTTAAACCTGGTTTAACTGCAGGTTCAGTATAATCCAATACATCAACAACCGGAGATGTGCCCCCTTTTTTTGCAGCACCTGCACTTTTAATAGCATCCGTTATCAAGCCATCTTTGATATTTCCCGGAGATGGGTTCATGTGAAAACCTGATCCAACTCTTAAAGCTGAATCACTATAACTTTTCATCAAATTGATGAATTTTTTTGCAGCTGCTTCATCCATTGTTCTGTCGATCAACTCTTGCTCAACTCCACATAACTCAGGGAATTCAGCCAATAAAACTTTACCGCCTAAACCCACTAAAAGATCTGAGCAATACCCTACTGAAGGATTTGCAGAGATACCACTGAAACCATCACTACCACCACATTTAACACCTAATACCAATTTGTCTAGTGAAGCAGGTTTTCTTTCTAATTTATTTATTTCAACCAATCCTTCAAATGTTTTCTTGATAGCATCAGAAATCAATTGTTCTTCACTTTGTGATTGTTGCTGTTCAAATACAAATAAAGGTTTATCGAAATTTGGGTTGCGTTCTTTTAGATCGTTTCTAAAATCGCCTACCTGCAAATTTTGACAACCAAGACTTAATACTGTAACACCAGCAACATTCGGATGATCAGCATAAGAAGCTAATAATTTGCTTAATACTGCTGCATCCTGACGGATACCACCACAACCACCCTGGTGATTTAAGAATTTGATACCATCAACATTTTTAAATGGCCTGTTCTTAGCAACTTCTACTGTGGGGGCTAAGTTGATATTTTCAAGATCTTCTCCTTTTTTATAGGCATCTAATAATTGATGTGCATAAGACTTGTATTTTTCAGTAACCGCATAGCCTAATTCATTGTGCAATGCTTCACGTATCACATCAAGATTTCTATTCTCACAAAAAACTGTAGGAATGAATAACCAGTAATTCGCAGTACCTACTCTTCCATCACTTCTGTGATATCCATTGAAGGTTTTATCTACGAATTTAGAAACATCTGGTTTAGTCCATGAAAAGTTTGAAGGACGGAATACATATGGCTCTGCAGCATGCTTTAAATTCTCTGTAGACATACGTGTTCCGGCTGCAAGATCTTTTTGCACTTTACCAACCAGTACACCATACATTGTAACCGCTTCACCTTGTTTCATATCTGCTTGATAGAATTTATGCTTTGCCGGCACATCTTCTAAAAGCGTATATTTATTACCGTTATACTCAATCAACTCATCTTTTTTTAGATCAGTCAATGCAACGATTACATTATCATCTTCATTGACCTTTAAAACTTTCTGTTTCATTATTTATGCTAGAATTTTACTTTTTTCAATATTTTTTAGCGCAACTAAAGCACCTTTTTTTGATATCTCAGTTAAGTATTCAGATACTGCATCGCAAAGGCCAGGTAAAGTATTTAAATCTTGTCCCCAGAATGAAGTATTTCCTAAAACCGCTTCAACTAAATCTCCATTTGATAAATTTTTCTTTTCAAAATAATAAGCCACTTTATCATCTGTTATCGGGTATTCTACTCCGTTAGCAATACCAAAATATTTATTACCGTCTTTTTTTACAGCCTTCATAAATTGAATATAAGCCGCAAAGCCAAATGCCATGTAATCCGGAACAGTATTAAATAGTTTGATATAGTTCTCAAATAATTTAACCACTCTCATTTCAAGTTTTTGCGTATAGTTACCAGCAATACTTAACCACTGGTGTTCAATATTTGGATTTGCAAACCGATCCAAAACAGCATCAGCAAATTTTTCTGCTTCAGCAGCATCTACTTTATATGGTATTGCTGGAGCAATATCTGTTTTCATTAATTTAGTTACAAAGTCAGCAATTGTTGCATCTGCCATAGCCGCCTTAACTGTATTGAATCCAGCTAAATAAGCTAATGCACAACTTAATGAGTGTGTACCATTCAATAAGCGAAGTTTTAATTCTTTGAACTTTGTAATGTTTGGTACAATTGCAACGCCTTCATCAGCCTGAGCAAATGACAATACTGATCTTACATGTTCATCACCTTCGATAGCCCACAAACGATACACTTCACTCATGATAAGCAGATCATCAGCGTATCCTAATTCTTTTTCTACAGCAGCCTTTGCTTCAGGACTTGGCTTACCAGGTACGATCCTGTCAACTAAAGTATTGCAGAATGTATTGCTATTTTCAAGCCATTCAATAAAGCTTGCATCAAGGCCATTCAAATGTGCCTGTTCCATAACAATAGCTTCTAATTTTTTACCATTATCAGAGATCAATTCTGTAGGAACGATCACCATTCCACTTTGTTGGCTACCGTCGAAAGCTTTGTAGCGTTCATATAAAAAGGCTAATAATTTACCAGGGAAAGAAACCGGAGGATGTTTTCTAATATCATCATTCACCAACTCGATGCCCACTTCAGTAGTATTGGAAACAACTACCTGCATGTGAGGATTATGAGCACACTCCAAAATAGCATCCCATTCTTCAGCAGCAGACAATACTCTGCTAATTGAGGAATTAATAATATTTTCTTCTACCACTTTTCCATTTTCCAACCCTCTAACACATAATGTATAAAGGCTGTCTTGCTTATCAAAAGCCGCTGCATCACCACCTGATGTTGATTTTACGATAACTATACGTCCGTTGAAAATTCCTTGACGATTTGCTTTGTCAATAAAATAATCAGGTAATCCACGCAATAAAACGCCGGTACCAAACTGCAACACTTTTTCAGGCAAATCGAAAATTACCTCTTCGGTTTTTTTTAAATTATCCGATTGGATATTTTTTACTGTGTATCTTGAAAGTATCATAACTAAGGCTTATTTAAGTTTTATTAATTATTATTTTTTATCCATTTACTTTTCCATTCCGGATATTCTTTACTTAACAATTTAGCAGGCCAGTTACCGTACCATGCATATCCTATCCTTCTTTCATTTTCAATTTCTGATACTGAAGCATGTCTTTCACTATCTCTCCCACTAAAAAAAGGAACATTGGTTTTAGTATCATAAAATCTAGCCCAAATGGTTGACGTTGAATCTTTCACAACAACCCTATCACGGCCACTTGTTTCATTAGGAGCTTTGATATCTATATAATTAAACCCTTCTAATTTCACTTTATCCATCCATTGAACTGCTCCAGTAATAGCATTAATAATTTCTTTTGAAGGATCATGCTGACGCATTAAAAAACGAGTGATGCCAACTGATTCGCTGCCACTCAAAGAGATCAATTCAAATTTTCTTGCCTGTGCAGGCAGTAATGTGTTTGCATCATGCTGAGCACACCATGCAGTAAGCACTCTATTTTGTTTGATCTGCGTTTTTAAAATGCAATCAATTCCACTTTCAACAGCTTTCGAGCATTTAGGTTTATATTTTGCATCGATCACATCAAAATCATTTTTATATTCTACAACATCCTGCAAAAGATTTAAAACATTTACCATGGCATTATCATTATAAGTGATCTGTCCACGATAATTACTGAAATCAGGATAATATTGAGGCCAGCCGCCATTCTTATATTGTGCCGTTAATAAATAATCTATTCCCTTTGTGGCTGCCTGTAAATATTTTTTATTACTAGTTTGCTTATAAGATTTAACCAGGTATTTAATTTCTTTAGTGGTTGCCTCATTATCTATCGTAGCATCAATACCTTCGGCATAGCCATTTTGCAGTTCTTTTTTGTCTGCACTTGATAAGGTTCTTTTATAATTTACTTTTTGATCCTGGAAATGTTTTGGCCAGCCGCCATTACGACGTTGATATAATAACATATTCTCTGCCACTGAATCTAACTTAGCATTTTTAGCATTTACATTTTCCGGCATTTCAGTATTTGAAGTGTCTTTTTTTGGATTCCATTTATAATCAAATGCCCATGCCGGGGTTATATCATTTACACCAACACCTGCCGGTATATTATTTTTATGCCATGCATAATCACCTTTTTTTCTGTGGCAATTGTAATAGTAAACACGCTTTCCCCATTTAATTACATTCGGCGGCGTTGCTGCTTTTTGATAAATATCAGCATCAGCCATATTTGCAGCAAATGAACAATTGAATAAATAAAATTGTGCATCCCTGTGGTATCTTCCTAATTTAAAACCTTTATCACCTGTAAAACTGCAATTCAATAAAACAGTTTTTGATGATTCATGTTTAGAGCCATCATGCCATATTGCTGCTTCTGGACTATGGCAAATAAATTTGCATTTTTCTGCTAATGCCCAACCACGTGGACAATAAAAATCTACCCAGCCTTCCATTACACAATTATAAAAATAAAACATGCCTTCATCAACATTCCAAGGGCTTACAGTATCTCCTCCGTATGCTTTAAACACACAATTAATTACTTTTAATCTTGTAGTTTCAAATGAACGCAAAGCCATTTGGTGTGTTCCTTTTTTTACAAGTTTTGTTTTTGTCAAAGTATCATTCGGACAAATTATTGTAGTGTCTTTTGCTGTAAGACCATATGTATTTTGAATGGTAAGATCTTCAAGATTAATATCATTTCC
This sequence comes from Bacteroidota bacterium, assembly GCA_040387955.1. Lineage (GTDB taxonomy): Bacteria > Bacteroidota > Bacteroidia > Chitinophagales > Chitinophagaceae > Ferruginibacter. The sequence continues at coordinate 203,930 of JAZKCS010000006.1, forward strand.
TTTTAAATTGATCGTAGCAACTCCCCAATCATCAGGATGAGAACATTTAAATAAATCTCTTCCCTCAGCATAAGTGATGACAGTATTTTTGGCCTTGGTGCCTTTTAAAGTGATATTACTTTTCTCTATAAAAACTTTCTCATTATAGATACCCGGCTTAATAACAATAACTCTTCTTTCATTTGATTCAACGGGCAAGCTATTTATTGCTGCTTGTATCGTTTTAAAATCACCACTACCATCTTTAGCCACAACAAGAGATTGTTGAGCGAAAGTATTTGTCGCCGTAATTATAACGGCAACAAGCAGACGCAATTTGATGTATAGTGATTTAAATTTCAACTTTTTATTTTTTAGCCGGTACTTGTTTTATTAACCATTTAACCAACTCCTGCGCTGCTGTTAAATTCTGATACTCTGCTGGTATTTTTCTTCCATCCACATATTCATTGTAAAACCATGGATCACCTACAGTAAACACAGTACCTTTTCCATATTTTGCAACGGCCATCACAACATCTCCTTTATCTGTAAGGGCTGATCTTGCTGGCGGGGTTACTTCCATTGTACAAATTTGTTTGATGTAAACTTTTTTTGTTTTTTTACTGAATAATTTCGGGCCAGGTAAAGCTCCCACTTCATATTCATGCCCCTCAACCCTGTTACGGCTATCTTTATTAAATTGGATACCGAAATTTTTCACCAGTTGATTTGAATGTTCAAATTCAACATTATTGCTGTCGTTCATCAGCATTACTAAAACGCCTCCTGCTTTAACCCAATTAGTGATAGTAGTTATATCATCTGCTTCTATATAATTAGGTTTAGGGTTTTCTTTGGGAAAATCAGGATCTGTTATTACATAAATATTTACATCTTTTAAATTTGCAGCAGTCGGAGCTTCTTTTAAAGTTGAAGTTGCAATACCGTAGTTTTTAAAAATATCTCCAAAGAATGAAAAACCTCCATTGTTTCTTTCATCTAATTTGTAATGATGCCCTGCAACTAAACCTGAAGCTTCATCTCTTTTTTGTTCGTTATTAAAATAATAATCAAAGGCTACTGTTTTCCCTTTTCCAACTTTCATGTCCTCTATTATCTCCATTTCATTTGCAGCTAAAATTGCAGCGCCAACACCTTTTACATCATTGGTAACAATGGGCTCATTGATATAATATTCATAGCTACCATCACGATATGGATTACCTCCTAAACCTGCTACTGAACAAACTTTATTTAAACAGGTTCTTCCAAGAGAATCCTTTCCAATAAAATTTTTAACCATGCCTTTATAAGCCTTTTTTACCGAAGGTAAAATATCCGGATTTAAATATCCTTGCCTTATCCCTTTACCTAATGCATAAATGAACATAGCTGTTGCTGATGCTTCCTTGTAATTTCCTTTTGCAAGTGGTTTATCTAAAACCTGGTACCACACTCCAGACTTTGCATCCTGTACACTCAAAACAGCAGTTGAAAACCTTTGCAAAATACTGATCAAAGAATCTCTTTTAGGATGACCTACGGGAAAATAATCCAGTACGTCTACCAGTGCCATACCGTACCAACCCATTGCACGGCCCCAGAAATTTTTAGACAATCCAGTAATTGAATCACTCCATTTTTCTTTGCGGCTTTCATCCCAACCATGATACAATAATCCAGTTTTAGCATCTCTTGCATGTGCTTCCATTTGAATGAATTGTTTTGCAATATCATTGAAGCTTTCTGGCTGATTAAATCTTTGAGCATATTCAGCATAAAAAGGCTCAACCATGTACAATCCATCTAACCACATTTGATTAGGATATCTTTTCTTATGCCAAAATCCACCATCATTTGTACGAGGATGATAATTGATCTGCTCTCTTAATAAATGTAATGCTGCAGAATATTTTTTATTCTCTTCAACATTGAACAACGTCAATAAATTTCTACCAGGAAGAATATTATCGCTATTATAATCTTCCATTTTATACGTTCTTATCGTGCCATCGGGACGAACAAAAAAATCCATGCTGCGTTTAATGTAGCCATATATGTCGCCACGGCCTGTTCTACGCCAAACTTTTTCCATTGCCTTTAATACTATTCCTTGTTCATATGTCCATTCTGCCGGTCTGTTGGCTTTTAATTGCATTGTATCTCCACTATACTTCAGCATCATACTTTCTGTAAGTTGTACAGAAAGAGGTTTTTGCTGAGCAAATAAATTTGCGCTAACAAAAAATGATAGGCCAATAAATAATATTTTATTTTTCATGGAAATACTATTTTTTAGATTTTTTCTTTTTTACTGCTTTTGTTTTTTCAGTCGGCAAAGCCCAAACTATTTCTTTTTCTGTAACACCATAATCAGCTATTAATTTTTGTTTAGATAAAGCTGTATTAGTATTTAAAACTTTAATATTTTTTGTCCTTTCTCCCTGCATTTGTACCAATACATTTGCTGAATCTTTATAAGTTAACCCATTAATAGTAACACTATCACTATTCAGGATATAAGTAAGTGGTTTACTATTCTTACTGATCATCTTAATATTATTGATGGTAATATTTGAGGCCTCTTGAATATCTATTCCTTCATTAGCCTGTAGTACTAGATTTTCCATCAATACATTTTTTACATGCATTTCAGGAATGCCTCTTACAAAGATTCCTTTTGCAGCTCCATTACAGGTAATATTGCGGAAATAAAAATTTCTGAAAACAGGAGTAGATTCATCTACTGCTTTAAACTCAACTTTAGGAGGCTCACGTTTTTCTCCATTAGAAGCAATAGGGTCCTGTGCTGCATAATACATATCAAATAAAATTGCTTCACCAGGAATATCAAGCATATGTACATTGTTCACGTAAATATTTTCAACAACTCCACCACGACCTCTTGTAGTTTTAAAACGTAGACCTATATCGCTACCGATAAAATTTGTATTACTTACATAAATATTGTTTGCTCCACCACTCATTTCACTACCAATCACAAAACCACCATGAGAATGATAAACAACACAATTATTTACAATTACATCAGCAGTTGGCCTACCTCTTTTGCGTCCTTCTTCATCTCTACCACTTTTTATACATATCCCATCGTCTCCTGTATCGAAAATACAATCCTTCACATTTGCACGTGTACAGCTTTCTAGATCAAGTGCATCTGTATTTGTACCGAACCAAGGATTTTTAACCCTTACATTTTGCAAAGTGATATGATCGCTTAACATTAAATGCGTAGTCCATGCAGGTGAATTTTCAAAAGTAATATCCTGTAATAATATATTTTTACAATTTGCAATACGGATCATATTAGGGCGTAAGAAATCTTTTACATCTTCAAAATCTTTTAATTGTTTGCCGCCTTTTAATTTTCCAATATTATTATCTGCCAAACCTTTTAAAGCTTTTGTAGATGAATACCATGTTTTTTTATCTTCTGTAAGTACTCCCCCATATTTTGAAATATGATTTTTCCATTCTCCATCAGACATTTTACTCTTTTTTAAAGGCCTCCAATAATAACCGTTGCCATTCATAATACCTTTTCCTGTGATGGCAATGTTCTGTAAATTTTCAGCAGTGATAGGCGATTGGCATCTTGCAGCATCAACCCCTTCAAAAGAAGATACAACCAATGGATACTGATTAAAATCCGGAGAAAAAATAACCAAGGCTCCTTCTGCTACATGCAGATTAATATTACTTTTCATAACGATAGGGCCGGTTAGCCATGAGCCACGTGGGATCAATACAGTACCACCACCATTAGCTGCACAACTATCTATTGTTCTATTGATGGATTTTGAATTAAGCGTATACCCATCAGCGATAGCACCATAATCAACTATATTAAAAGTATCTTTTTTGAAATGCGGCACATAAATCTTTGGCAATTCAAAAGCATATTTTTCTTTAAAATCTGAGGGCTTTAAATATTTTGCCAAAGAAAGGTTTTGATCTTTTATAGATTGGCAAACCAATGAAGCAACAGACGATGCTCCATAATCGCTAAAGTGTGTATTATCTTCTTCTTTGCCTTTATAATTTTTAAAATGATTTGCCGGAATATTTAAGAAAAAACGTTTACTGTTTTCTACTCCTTCATTTTCAATTAATGTTTGGCTGCTTTTATGCAGATCGATCAATGACACATTTAATTTTGCTGCAACATCTTTAACAACACCAGGATATTCACCATGCTGATCAACAAACTTTCCTAAAGCATCAAATTTTCTACGCATTACCGGAGTAACTAAAATTGGAATTGCGCCTTTACTTTTTGCTTCATTTACAAAACGAATTAAATTTTCTCTATAAGTAGTTTGTGGAGCGGCAAACCTTGTACTGTCTTCCAATTTGCTATCATTGTGACCAAATTGAATAATTACATAATCGCCGCTTTTTATTTGATTCATTACAGAATCCCATCGACCTTCTTTAATAAAGCTTTTTGTGCTGCGACCGTTTACAGCATAATTTTTTACTTCAACCTCGTCAGTAAGATATTGTGGGAAGTATTGACCCCATCCTCTCTCAGGATTTTGATCCAACGGTTTATTAGCCATTGTTGAATCTCCTATCATAAAAATGCGAACCGGTTTTTCAGGTAATTGAAAAGCCATGGCAATGATGCAGATCAATCCTATTATTGTTATTTTCTTCATTTTAATCTAGTGTTGCAAGTGTTATCGTTATTTTTTATTCTTTTTATCTTACATCTTTTATATCTATCACATCCATATCTGTATAATTATAATTTTCACCTGCCATTCCCCAAATGAATGAATAATTACTGGTGCCACAACCAGAGTGAATACTCCACGGTGGTGAAATTAATGCCTGGTGATTGGCTACAAGCAAATGTCGTGTTTGTTGTGGTTGCCCCATAAAGTGAAATACCCTTTGATTATCTGCCACATCAAAATAAAAATACGCTTCCATTCTTCTATCATGTACGTGAGTAGGAATTGTATTCCATACACTCCCGGTTTTTAAAACGGTCAATCCCATTACAAGCTGACAACTTTTTAATCCATCTGCATGAATGTATTTATAAACTGTACGTTGATTAGCTGTTTCAACCGAACCGAGATCTAATGGAGATGCTTTTTCCTTTTTCATCATTTGTACTTTGTATTCATGATGTGCAGGGGCAGATAACAAATAAAATTTAGCAGGGTTCTTTTTATCCATGCTTTTAAAAGAAACTTTTGGATTGCCTTTGCCTACATACAAACAATCTAATTTATTTACCAGGTAAGATTTATCCGCAACTTTTATTTCTCCATCACCTCCAACATTAATGATTCCTAATTCTCTCCTTTCTAAAAAATATTCAGCTTTAAGATTCTCATAATTTGGCAAAGCAATACTTTTACTTCCAGGCATTATACCACCAATTATAACTCTATCGTAATGTGAATAAACAAAATTAAAATTATTTTCTTCAAATATTTTTTCTATTAAAAAATTATCACGTAATTCTTCCGTGTTCATTTGTTTTACCTCATTTATACCATTAGCATGCCTTTGTATCATATCCATTTTTGTTTAGAGAGTGCAGAAAGTTTAGAAATTTCGTCCTCAACTTTCTTATTCTTTATTTCAAATTTTTTATTCTTTATGTTTATCTTCCCATCCAGCCTCCGTCAACCGTAAGTATTGTTCCATTGACATAATTACCGGCATCAGATGCTAAAAAAACTACGGGCCCTTTAAAGTCTTCTGGTTCTCCCCAACGATTTGCAGGAATTCTGCTTAAGATGGATTTGCTTCTTTCAGGATCATTGCGTAATGCTTCAGTATTATCAGTTGCGATATATCCCGGCGCAATACCATTTATATTAATTCCTTTTCCTGCCCATTCATTTGCAAATGCTTTTATCAAACTTGCAATAGCACCTTTGCTTGCTGCGTATCCAGGTACAAAAACACCACCTTGGAAACTTAATAGAGAAGCTGTAAAGATTATTTTGCCGCTTCCTTGTGCTAGCATTTTTTTACCGATTTCTCTTGTCAAAATAAAAGGAGCATCCAAATTAACTGACAACACTTTGTCCCAATATTCATCACTATGTTCTGCTACAGGATCACGAAGTATCATCCCAGCATTATTCACAAGAATGTCTATTACAGTATTTTCGGAAGTAACTTTTTCTATGAATGATTTTATTGATGCTCTATCACTAAAATCACATTGATAAGCTTTAAATTTTCTTCCTAATGCGGTAATTTCTTTTTCAACCTGGCTTCCCGATAATTCAAGGCTTGCTGATACACCAATAACATCAGCACCAGCTTCAGCAAGGCCAATAGCCATACCTTTCCCGATCCCTTTGTTACATCCGGTAACCAATGCAACTTTTCCTGTAAGATCAAATAGTTTCAAAAACTTAAAATTTAAATTTAGTATTCGGGGCCTTTGGCTCCCATTTCCCTAATATATTTTTAACCGTATATTTCTTTACTTCTTCGTCAGTCAATTGTTTACTCCACGCCACTCTTTTTTCTATTGACGCTCCTGTTCCGTAATTTTTATACTCTGCATACCTTGCTGTTTTTTCATTATCAGGATTCTTCCAGTTGTTCCAACCTTCTGGAATAATATGATCACCAATTTCACATTTAATATAGGCCACACTTGCATTTGGTTGCCACGGCCTTCCCAAACTAACTTTATTTACGTTACTATCTGCCGTTAGTTTGCAATCAATGAACACAAAACCAAATGGTATTTCTCTTGGCGTTGAAGCTGCAGTAACATGCGAATTTTTTTTACTATGCATATGACAGTTTACAAACACCGCAGTTGCTGCGCCGAAAATAAAATCCGTAGTCCCTTCGATGTAACAATCCTGGAAGTATTCTTTTGTTCCTTGCCCACTGCAAAAAAGAACATCCTGAAAACCGGTCATGTTACAATTATAAAATGCCGCCCTATCTCCAATGATATTTAATGCAACTGCTTGTCCCGCTGCAAAACCAGCATCGTTCCTGAATGTGATATTCTTTGCAGAAAAATTATTTCCATATACAGTGAACGAAGCAGATGACCAGGTATTTATTGTATCACCATTCGGCAATTGCAATCCTGCATGATTATTAAATGTAAGAACTGTCTTGTTTTTATCTTCTCCTATCAGTGTTACAAAATCCTTTCTTGTATCCAGGGTCAATCTTTCTTTATAAATGCCATTCTTAACATAAATAGTCACAGGTTTTTTGTTGCCGTTTGGGATCTTATCAAACGCTTGTTGAACCGTTTTATAATTACCTGTTCCGTCTTGTGCTACAATTATTTTTTTTTGTGCGAATGAAATATTTGTTAAGAATATTAATGCTATAAAAAAACAATGTTTCATCTTTTTTTGTTTTAACCTCAGCTCCATCCCTCTTCTTCGAAAGAAAGGAAAAAAAAACTCACAGAGCCCACAGGATACACAGATATTTTTTATCTGTGAGCATTGCGAAGTACTCTGTGAGAGAAAAAAAGAGGCAGCAAAAAATGCGGCCTCTTTTTGTAATGCATTTGTTACTTATTCTACAACTAAGCGTTTAGTCATTTTCACAGCATCACCCAACAATTGTAAATTGTACACACCGCTTTTTAGTGTAGATGGTAATTGCACTAATTGAGAAGAAGTACCACCATCGTTCGCCAAAATTTTAGTAAATACTTTTTGACTTGCGTTATTATAAATATTTACTGTGTATTGTCCTTTAGAGAAATTGTTCATTTGCAAATTAAGTTTGCCATTCTTTACAGGGTTTGGAGCCACTGTAAGATCCATTTCTTTTAATGTTGGATTTATTTTTACAACAGAACTGTAATTAGAAGAACCTGTTTTATCTAAGCCTTTAACACGATAAAAAGATTTAGTGCTTAAAGGAGCATTGTCCATCCATGTATATTTATTTGCACCTGTAGCATTTAATATCCCAACTTGTGTATAGTTGAAGCCATCAGTAGAACGTTCGATAACATAAGACTGAGTATTATATTCAGTTTCGCTACTCCATGTAAGTTTAGTAAGACCATTTGCATTCAATGCACTAATAGAACCAAATTTAACAGGAACGATATCTAAGAAGCTCCTAACTGTTAAGCTATCAAAATCCGCATTAGCTGCTTGAGTTACAGATATTGCCAATCTTCTTGCTGTTGATGAATTAATGATAATATTTGTATCAATACATTGTGGACTAATGTATGATATAGCAACTCTTGTCCATGTTGTTTGTCCTGTAGCAGTAGGATGAATAGCAGCTGCTGCATCAGAAGCATCTGTGGTAATCCAATAACTCATTCTCCTTGTAGTGAATGTAGAAGATGATGCTGAACTTCTTAAAATAGTAATTGTTCCAATACCAAAATCTAAAACTGGGGTTGCAACATAAGCTGTATCAGCTGTAACAGCACCAGTTCCTGCAGGCGTAGTTGGATTTAATAATCTGATATGGTTTGTACCAGGTACTACAGTAGCTCCACCGTAAGTAGCAGATGCACATGAAGATCCCGTAGTTCTGTATGCATTGTGGATATACCAAGTACCAGCACTGTTTACGCCTTGTCCAAAATAATCATTTTGGTTGGCTACCGAAGCAGATGGATTAGCTGTACTGATAGTACCTCCTTCAAAACCTTCTGCAAAATAAATATCATTTTCCTGGGCTTTAAGATCTAAGGCAGATCCTAACATTAAACTTAAAAAAAATAGTGTAAAAAACTTTTTCATAATCATGTGTTTTGTTGTAAATAAAATATTTATTTGAAATTCATAAGTCAAGCTGAGTCATTATTAACACAAAGTAAGGGAGATAACAATGGCAAAGCGGTATAAAGTTAGCTATAAATGCCACGATATTAAGGGATTTTTATGTGTTTTTCTACGCAAACGATGCCGAAAACGATGACAAATTTTGCCTGAGTGACCAGTCATAAAAAAGGGGATGATTTTAACTCATCCCCTTTATTAAATTTGTTCTTTTTAGATTGATCCTTATTGTTTTATAACCCTTTTTGTAATCGTTTCTCCATTACTGCTGTAGGTTAAAAGATAAACTCCTTTTACCAATTTTGAAACATCCATAAAGGTGGCAACGGTACCATTCTGCAGTTTTTGATATAATAGCTTTTTCCCATCAGTAGATTTAATAGTTACAAATGCATCCTTTTGAGCCTTTGGATAAGATATTTGCAGTTCCCTTTCAACCGGGTTAGGATAAATGTTGATCGAAAATGTTTTGCTTTGATTACTGATCTTTAAAATATTTGTGTAAGTAACCTGGCCGGAATTATTTACAATCCGTAAACGATAATAAACAGTTGCGTTTGTAAAATTATTATCAGTAAACTGATAACGATTGGATAAAGAAGTGGATGATGCTAATCTTCCAATTTCTGAAAAACTATTGCCATTTAAACTGCTTTCAATAATATATTCTTTAATATTCAATTCATTTTCAGTTTTCCAGGAAAGATTTGCTTTAGAGCCATCGAATCCCCCAGTAAATGAAATAATTTTTATTGGAGTTGGCGTGAGTACTACACCTTTAGCTAATACATTTTTTAAAGTTCCGTATCTACCCATACTTCCCGATCCACAACTGAAATACATGCGTACAGTTAAAGAATCGCCTGAATATAACGTAACTCCATCATTTGCCAATGTAAATGCAAACCTACTCACAGGGCCGGTTCCATCAGATTTTGTATTGATCAATAAATAATCTGTGAACCCTCCTTTATGTGCAGAGGTAACTGGTATGGCAACAACACCTGAAGAGTCACAACTTATCACATCAACTGAATCGACTGCTGAAGAGGTATTAGTAAATCCTGTTTTAGACCAAACGCATGCATACCTGAATCCGAAGTTGGAAACAGTACCAGCTGCACCATAAAAATTAAAATTACTAACGATGGAATCTACCCTTACCGATTGACCATCTACAGTTTTAATTACAAATTCTTCATAATAACTCCTGTTCAAAGTGTTTCCATTTCCTCCATTAGAAGCATTCCATAAGCCTGTTCCTGCAATACCTGCATTAAATGCCTGCCCATATAAATTTGAATATGGTTGGACTGCGGCAACGGTTGTTCCATTTGATAAAACAAGGTTCTTCATTGTTGAAGTTGAAGGCTCAATACTGGCTGATCTTGCTGCTGCAGAATCTGTATTAGCATGTGCTAAGGTCAAAGGCCAATGGATCAATGTTTGAGGAACAAGCACTATCAATGCTGTAGAACCTGAAACCGCAACATTTACACCATCAGCATTTTCGGAACTATGAATGATATTTCCTGAATATGTATTTAATGCTAATGCATTCAATCTTACTAAAATAGTTGCGTTACTTATCACTCCTGCCGTTGGCACTAGTACGATCGGCGATGCATCTGTATGCCAGTTTGCTCCTCCATCATCCGATATTTCAAAATTGGCCGGAGGCGTAATGGTTAAATCACCTGTAAGGTTCACTCCAGAAACCGTATATGATTTAGGATCGGTGGGAGTTCCTAATTGTTGAGAAAAAGCACTCAGACTTGTTGATGAACTTAAAATGGTTTGTTTACTGGATACTAAAACTGTATCTGTGATATGTGCTGCATAACCTGCTAAAGATGCACTTAGATAATAATAATATTTTTCTCCGGCTACTGGCAAAGACAGATCTACATATTTGAAATTGACAGTAGTATCATTAGCTGCAGTAGTGCTGTAAACCTCTGTAAAACTAACGTTGTCGGATGAACGATATAATTTATAATTTATTCCTGTTAAAGGCCAACTGATATTCCAATCTAATTGAGAAGAAACTGCCCCTTTTGTAACTCGGAAATTAGAAACAGCAATATCACTTTGCTGATATGTACAAAATCCATATAGTGTACATGGATCCCATGCACCAAACATATTTGCATAGGTATATAAGCTGGCATCAGACAATTGCTGGCTCCACGCTACCCGTGAAGCTGTATTTGCTGCAGTTCCATCCAAATTCTTTGGAAGATATTCTGCGTAAGTTATCTGGCTTGTAATTGTTCCTCCATCCCAAACACTCCACCCTGCAGGTTGTATTTGATTGGCACCATATTTTGGCTCAATAAAAACTGTTTTATTTTCTGCAGAAGTACTTCCTGTTGCATTGCCCCATGGCCTTCCCAAATAATATAAAGTACTACCTGTATTTGATGGCAAAATACAATCTTTAAATACATAACCATACGCTTGTCCTACAGGAGTATTTGCTGCAGTTATATAAGAGGCTCCGTTACTTGAACGTGATTTTGCATAAACATAACAACTATCAAATAGACCAACGGAACTACCAAAAATAAAATCAACATTCCCATCTATATAACATTTATAAAAATAACATTTTGGTGTACCACTCCCCTTTGTATATAAAGTATCCTGGTTACCAAGGAAACGGCAATTCTTAAACGCAGCTCTATCGGCATTCACCAATACAGCCACTGCTTGTGAGCCATCTCCAAAAGTGTTTGCAAATGTAATATTCAATGCAGAAAAATCATTTGCATTGATACTAAAACTTGCTGAATTCTGTGTTCCCAATACGATAGCAGGATCGTCATAATATATAATAGTATTTGCAACACTTTCACCAACTAATTGAAGAAATGTTTTGTTAGATGCGATTGAGATCTTTTCTCTGTAACTACCATTTTTAATATAAATGGTATAAGGTACTAAAGAGTTAATGGGAGCTGCATTAATAGCAGCCTGCACCGTTGTAAAATCACCACTACCATCTTTGGCTACAATTTTATCATAGGCATTAGCATTTAAAGCTAAGAAAAATAAAAAGGTATTGACAAAAAGCGCTTTAAGCATTTTCATAAAAAATTATTTTTTTATAAATTTTATAGTTTCATATCGATCGTTAAAAATAAAGACTGCCACATACATTCCTTTTCTTAATAAGGAAATATCGAGTGATTGAGTTGTAGTATTGGTGTTTATTTTCAAAGACATTTGTTTTTTTCCATCATCACTTATTATATTTAAAACACCTTTTCCTGATGGAGCAGGATAATTTATTTTCAAAATATTTTTCACTGGATTTGGGCTGATCTTTATTTCCAATAACGCATTGTTTTTTACAGTTACAATTTCACTGTATTTAAAAATCCCATCCTGATCTACACTTTTTAAGCGGTAATATCCGATTCCTTGTAATGGTAAATGATCGATAAAAGTATAGTTGTGTAAACTGTTTACATTTTGAGTACTTACAATTCCGATTGAAACAAATTGAATTCCATCGGCACTTCTTTCTACGATATAATTTTGAACATTGTTTTCATTCTCTGTGATCCAGGCAGTTTTAACCTGATTGTTAAAAAGTTTAGCTTCAAATGAAATTAATTTTACGGGTACAGGAAACAATGCTTTACTCCCAATAAAAAAAGTGCTAAAAGAAGAGGTCATAAATTCTACATAATATCCAGTTTGATAAGTGCCGTAAGATCCATATGCAGAAGGAATAATTATTTCCGGTGTTCCTGATAATGCATTAACACAGGTATTTCCTGCAATTTTCAATATTTGAAGGTCTGCCAATGTAATGATTGATGGGTCAGCCAGTTTTAAGGTGTTGTATTCTGTAGTAGTAAAATATATGCGAACCTTAACCGGATTGATTATAGGCGTAATTGGAGATATAGTAACGTTTCTGTTTAAATATGGATGATTAGAAGCATCATATCTTGTGGTAGCTGTAGTATAATAAGAAATATTAAAAATACCATTCACATTTTCATCTAATATAGACGCTACTAAGTTATTTGTATCTGTGCTGATCAATTTTGTAAAAGTTGAATCCTTTGCATCAATCCAAACTGAAGAACCTGATGAAATAATTTGTTTCGTAACTATACAATTATTGATTTTACCATATGCAACAATATTGTCACCATTCAACCAATTCTCAATATTCGTATACCCGTTACTGTGATACCCATTTCTATCTGCCGGATTATTGCTGTTTAATCCTCTTTGCGACTCCCATTCATCAGGCATCCCATCAAGATCTGTATCTGTAGGTGCAGCTGTGCTCAGCAGCGTTGGCCATGCATTTACTGTGGCAGCAAAACCTGCCGGCGTATTTGTGCTATGTGCCGGATAACCTCCTTGCACATCTATTATTTTACCAGTTCTGTTCTGTACATCATTTACTATTCTTTGATCCAACGTATCCCTATTGGGTAAAATACAACCTGCATTTTTTAAAACACTATTGTACGCATTCAATGCAGTTTCTTCTTGTATTGACATCAACGAAAATGGAATAGGAGCTGTAGCTGAAAGCTTAGCAGCCGCTATAGCGGTTGAACCACTTGTTCCATCCATTAAAGCTCCTAACCAATTATCTTGTGTGTTCGCTACTGAACCATCTATATAATTTCCGGTAAGATAATATTTACCATACGGTAGACTTGAATTTTTGCCGGGATTGATCACCATATATTTTCTTGCCGCAGTTGTAGAAGTAGATGGGCCATATTTATAATAATTATTTACAACATTATAGTTTCCTCCTTCTCCTCCATTAACATTATAACTTGCCCAATTATAAATAACATTGTTTCTAAAGTCTACATTTTCTAATCCTGCAACATTCCCTCCTACGCTTAAATTTCTACTCCCATCAAAACGTGGCGCTCTACCACGAACATGTGCAATCAAATTGTGATGAGCTGTAGTATGTTTACCTCCCCAGATTCCACCATAACCATGGTGTTCAAAATCAGTATCCCCTGTTTCAAAATGATAAGAGTAATCAAGCGGTTCGCTTAACATGTTCCATTGTAAAGTTGTACTATCTCCTGCGTATATACTAAAACATTCATCATCACTCCAACTCATTGTACAATGATCAATAATGATATTTTTATGTCCGGTTCCACTTATAGCATCTCCATCCCCACTCCCATCTACCATTCCAAGGTTTTGATTTTTATCTCCTAATCTAAAGCGTATGTAACGGATAATAAGATTATCAGCGCTTATCGAAACAGGATGATCTGCTATACAAATACCATCACCGGGAGCAGTTTGTCCAGCAATAGTTGTATTAGGCCTATTCAAGGTTAATCTTGATGTTAAATGAATTGTACCAGACACCCTAAATACAATTGTACGATGGGTAATCCCACTTTTAGTTGCAGCATACCTAAAGCTTCCTGGTAAATTATCATCGCTTAGGTTGGTAACTTCCATTACTGTAGTTGCTACAGAGGGTGTACCTCTGCCGCCTGTTGTATATTTACCCATTCCTTCTGCAGTGGGAAATGCGATTTGTTGTGCATTGGTAAAATGAAAAACGAAAAACGAAAAATAAAAAATAAAAATAGCTTTCATCGTGTACACTTGAGTGTTATAAAAAAGGCTGAAAAAAATTTCAGCCTTTTAAGATTATTGTTAGTACCCATAATCCTGGGTGATCTTACCTTGATAATCATTGATCACATCCTGATGTATTGGCATTAATTCACTATGGTTAGGCTCAAAGAATTGAGCATAGTTAAAATATTCCGGTGTTGTTGCTGTATATGATGCAAGCCAATTGGCTTTAGCATAACCAACAGGAGTTGATGATGGAGTTTTGTAATAAAAAGAATTGGCAAATTCCAATGTAGTAGAATTTACTTTATACATCATACTCTGTGGGATACTGTCAAATGGATCATAAGGATTAATACCAGATACAAGGGTCGCCAATTTTTCTTTCGTATCAGCAATTTTTGATGCCATCATATTCCACCTGATCAAATCATATTTCCTGATACCCTCTCCGGCAAATTCCCAATTTCTTTCATCTACAATTGCTTTAAAGAAACCATCATGATCAGTTGGGGTTGTACCAATTAACTCATCGTGACCATCAAAAGCTCTTAATCTTACTTTTGTAAAAGCATCTACAGCTGCAGCTGTAGGGGCGCCATTGATCTCGTTTTCTGCTTCTGCAAACATTAATAAAACATCAGAATAGCGTAAAAGAGGCCAGTTAACATTGTAGTTGTTATTAGGAAAAGAGGAAGGATTTGTCATCCATTCTAATCTATATTTTCCAAAAGAAATATTACCAATCGTAGTATTTTTCATGTACTTATTTACATCAGTATTATTTGTATATGGAGCAGATATCACATCTCTTCTTAAATCCATTGAATCAAAAGAATAAAAGAAAGTAGGTAATACACGAATTGCATTTTGCATACCACTAACAAGATATACTTGAGGGCCATCATAATTTCCCATCCTGCTGCTGGAAGTACCATTTCCTCCTCCCATAGCTACTTCAAACATGATTTCACCATTTGGCTCAATAGTATGAGCTAAGAGTGCATCTTTGAATACTGACTTGTAAGAAGGATTTAAGTGGTGCTCATTACTTGCCATGATCTCTTCACACTCTTTTTTTGCAAGCTTATAATATTCTAAATAATTATCTCCTCTTTTCATTGTCCTGTCTTTGCGTAAAGAATATCCGCCCCTATGCAATGCAATTCTTGCTAAGATTCCTTTTACTGCACCTTTAGTGATCCTTTCATCCTTTACAGGATATTCAGAACGCCATTTAACAAGGTCTGTTGCAACTTTAAGATCATCGATCAATTTATCATATATAACATCCCTGTCTTCTTTCGGAGCAAATAAATCTGTAGCATCAAGAGCTGGTGTAAAATAAGCAGGCACATCTCCCCAGTTAGTTATCAATGCAAAATAAAATTGAGCTCTTAATGTATATGCTTCTCCAAGCATTCTTTTTAAATTATCGTTGCTTGCAAATCCTGACATTTGAGGAATATATTTTATACAAAGATTTGCTCTTTCGACACCTGTGTAAAGTTGTTTAAAAGGAAGATTAAGTTCTCCATTAATAGGCTTTACACTATAATGAGCTAAACTTCTTCTATCTGCCTGTTCCAAAGTTCCGGCATTATTATAACGAGGCCCAACTAATGCATCGTCATCTACCATCATATATAGACTTAATACTTTACCATATACATTTTCTCCTGCCATCTGAGCATAAGTACCCATTAGCGTTTGAAAAGCACTTTCTTCATTAGCAAATGCAACATCAGGACCAAAATCGGTAATCGGATCTTTATCCAAAAACTTTTTACATGAGCTAAAAGAAACTAAGCAAATTAAAAATAAAGGGATAAATAATTTTTTTATAACTGTTCTATTTTTCATACTATTATTATTAGGCATTTTTATTTAAATTAAAATCCAACGTTCACACCAAAAATATAAGAACGACTTTTAGGATAAGCTGAATAATCTACACCAGGAGTAAGCACCCCTCTTTTTGAACTCACTTCAGGATCGTAACCACTATAGTTGGTAATTACTGCTAAGTTGCTTCCTGTAGCATATACCCTCAATGATTTTATTATTTTCTTTGGTTTGAAAGTGTAACCGATCGTAACATTATTTAATCTTAAGAAAGAAGCATCTTCAATAGCCCATGACATTGGAATAAAAAACTCATTTGATAAAGGACGCCATATTGTTGCATTTTTATTTCGTTCAGCAAGGTCTGCTAGGTTGGTAATAATATTACCATTGTCATCTATTGTCGACCATCTTCCTTCCATTTCCTTAAGGAAATTAGCATCAGGTTGATAAGCATTTGTAAACTCTATTTTGTTAGCATTATACACATCATTGCCCACTACCCAATTTACAAAAACACTTAGATCAAAATTCTTATAAGTAAACTGGTTATTGAAACCTCCTACGAATTTAGGGTTGGCATTTCCTATAACTGTTTGATCTCTCACATCTATTGTATCATTGCCGTCTAGATCTTTGAACTTAATATTACCGGGCTGTGCAACAGATAAAGTAGAACTATTTACCAATGTAGTTGGCAATGGAGTAAATGCTCTTGATGTTGTATTAAATGATCCTTCAACAAACTCCTCCGCAGTATAGAACCCATCATTTATAAATCCGAAAATTTGTCCTAAAGGTTCTCCCGGACGTACTTTATAATCTGCCGGGTTTTTAGTTAGAATACCTGATTTTGCATTGTATTCAGGTACACCTCCTAATGATTTCACTTTGTTTTTGTTGAAAGAAATATTGAATGTAGAAGACCAGTTAAAGTTCTTAGAACTTAAAAGTCTTGGTGCCATCACCTGAACTTCAAGACCTCTATTTACAGTAGAACCAACATTCTGATATTGTTCCTGGTAACCACTGGTAACAGGAACCCTGTTTTTCAATAAAAGATCATTAGAATTATTTTCGTATGCATCTATAGTAAACTGTAAATTATTTTTAAATAAATTAAAATCTAACCCAACATTTTTTGATATAGTTGTTTCCCATTTAATTTGACCGTTTGCAAGAAAATCTGTCCTTGGATAATATGCAGTACCTGGTAATTGATCTTGTAAACTATATCCTGTAAGAGGAGAACTGGTAAATAATGGAGTATATGCGTAATCAGCTATTTTATTATTTCCAGAAGCACCATAAGAAGCCCTGATCTTAACATCACTTATCCAATTAGCATTGCTCATAAATTTTTCTTTAGATAAAGACCATGCTAAAGAGGCTGCAGGGAAAAAACCCCATCTTTGACCAGGAGCAAATTTTGAAGAACCATCTGCCCTGTAACTTAATGAAGCAAAATATTTAGATTTGAAATTGTAAGTAGCTTTACCA
Organism: Bacteroidota bacterium; assembly: GCA_040387955.1. Taxonomy (GTDB): domain Bacteria; phylum Bacteroidota; class Bacteroidia; order Chitinophagales; family Chitinophagaceae; genus Ferruginibacter. The sequence continues at coordinate 221,647 of JAZKCS010000006.1, forward strand.
AAAAATGACAATAAACTTCTTTCATATTTTCTTACTAATGGAAAACCTGAGGGATAAATATTGGGATCTGTGAAATCATAACTTCCTCTAAAGTCATTCCAAACTGTATTATAACTTGCTCCTTTGGGATAAAACTTGAAAATATAAGAATTGATATCTTCTTGTTCCACTACAGTTTCTTGTCCTAATATAATTTGTAGATTATTATTCTTTTTAAATTTTCCTTTTATAGAATTACTGTTAAAAGAAAGAACATTAGAGTTTGTTATTCCAAATCTTTGTACAGAATCAACTGCTGCAATTGGTTGTCCTTTAGTTTCATTCCTAGCATAAGAAGTACTGGAATCTGCAAAATATTTTACAGTCTGATTTTTGTTTTCTATACCTACAGTACTTTTAAATGTAAGCCATTTAGTAATATTATATTGGCCATACGCTGTAATATTAATAGTGTTATTATTATTACGTTTAAGATCCTGGTAAGTATATATATATGGATTCACAATACCCTGGCCTCCCGGATTATCTCCATCTTCCCATGGATTTGCAACATCTTCTATAAAATGGAAATTAGTGAAAGGGGCATATTTAACAATGCTACGCAAACGGCTGAAGTTAGCACCATCCCCAGATACGCCTGCACCATTCAATGTTTGGTCACTTAATCTTATAGTCGTTCCAATTTTCAATTTATTACTAGCCTTGTGTTCTAATTTAATTGTCGCTAATTTTTTTGTAAAATCTGTTCCAATCAAAATACCATCTTCCTTGCTGTAAGTTAAACTTACATTATAACTAGTCATTTTGCTTCCTCCCGAAAGAGCAATATTATGATTCTGTTGCAATGCATTTCTTCCAAACATTTTTTTCTGCCAATCTACAGTAGCAACATCTTCATAAGCTTTTACAGAATCCCATGCATGTCCATCTACCCAAATATTTCTTCCGTATTTATTGGCAAAAGAACTACTATCATTTGTTCCTCTTAGGTTAGCACCGATCCTTTCGTATTGATATTTTACAAATTCTCCGGGGCTCATTACATCTATTTCATTTGCTAATGATTTCCATCCTACAAATGCACTATATGTAACTGATAATTTTCTATTTACTTTTCCGCCTTTTGTTGTAATTACAATTACACCATTTGCACCTCTTGAACCATAAATGGCGGTAGCAGCAGCATCTTTAAGAATATCAAAAGACTGTATATCTTGCGGAGATATAACAGACAATGCATTTTCAACAGGAATACCATCTACTATATATAATGGTGTATTGTCTTGTGTGATAGATGTACCCCCACGAACTTTAATATCATAATCTGTACCAGGCCCTCCTTCTGCAGATACTACCTGCACACCTGTAGCTCTACCAGCCAAAGCTTCCGCAGCATTACTGGATCCGGGAACATCTTTGATCTGTTCTGCAGTAACAGCAGAAGCAGCACCAGCTATCTCTTTTCTTTTTACTGATTGATAACCTACAACTACAACTTCATCCTGAACACTGACTTTCTTTTCAAGCATAACACTTACTTCGTCGCCGCTCACATTTACAACTTTTGTGCCATAACCAACAGAAGAAATTGTTAAACTGATCTTACCTGCTTCTTTAACAGCAATTGAGAAATTACCGTCTTTATCGGTTTGGGTACCTTTACGGGTTCCTCCATTTTGCACAACGTTTGCGCCAGGTACGCTGGCACCATCTTCATCGGTGACCTTACCTTTAATTGTTTTTTGTGCTAATAAGCTTAGGGGAATGGCAAAGAAAGCAAACACTACTACTAATAGTTTTTTCATACAGCAATTTTAATTTTCTAAATATACAATTTATATGAGCATACATCTTGTGAAGATGCTGCTTTGTTGTAAATTACACACACAAATATCCCACAATTTCAGTATGTTTTTTTGAGCTAAGCTGTTAAATAGATTAATTATTTGTGCAATCGTTCTCGGTATCGTTTGCAATTTATATTTATGAAAGACATTTATATAGTGTATAAAAACTTTATCTTTGACATCCCATAGAACGAATGGTTGATTTGTATTATAAAACCATGAAAAACAAGTAAATAATGTACGAAGCGATCACTATAAAAGATATTGCCAAAGCTTTAGGACTTTCTACATCTACAGTTTCAAGGGCCTTAAGAGGTAGTTATGAAATAAGCCCCGAAACAAAGAAACTTGTATTGGAATATGCTGAAAAATTTAATTATCGCCCCAACCCTATTGCTCTTTCTTTAAAAGAAAGAAGAAGCCGCTCTATTGGTGTTATTGTTACAGAAATTGCCAATAACTTTTTTTCACAGGCCATCAATGGCATTGAGTCAATTGCTTACAACCGGGGTTATCACGTAATTATATCACAAAGTCATGAGTCTTATGAACGTGAGATCGTAAACATGCAACATTTATCTTCAAGATCAGTTGATGGTTTATTGGTCTCTTTATCTACAGAAACAGAAAATGTAGACCATTTTAAGAGTCTGCATGAAAAAGGATTGCCCCTTGTATTTTTTGACAGGATCACTGAAGATATAGAGACACATAAGGTGATCGTTGATAATTATAAAGGTTCGTACGAAGCGACAGAGCATTTAATAAAATCAGGCTTTAAGAAAATTGCTCATCTTACCAGTTCTTCTCATTTATCCATTACTAAAGAAAGATCACAAGGATATAAAGATGCACTTGCCAAATACGGTATTCCACTTAATGAGTCTTATATAAAATATTGTAACCATGGGGGTATGATACTAGCTGAGGTTGAAGATGCGGTAAAGGAATTAATGAACTTGAAGCAAAAGCCTGATGCTATTTTTACTGCAAGCGATAGGGTTACTACAAGTTGTTTATCAACTTTTAAAACCTTAGGTATATCCGTACCGAATGATATGGGTATTATTGGTTTTACAAATTCCGGATTGGTTGAATTGCTTAACCCTTCTCTTTCGGCTGTAAAACAACCTGCTTTTGAAATGGGACAAATTGCGACCGAACTTTTGATACAATTAATAGAAAGTAAAAGGCCGGTTACCGAATTTGATACAAAAATTCTAAATACTGAACTTTGTATAAGAGACTCTTCAAATAAGACATTTAAGAAAAAAAAGCAGGATTAATTAACCCTGTTTTTTTTGATTCTGGTAAGACTCAAGGCCTTACAATTAGCCTAAGCGGAATTTCTTCTTCAAAACACTGTTTTAAACGGGAACGTTTGCGTAAATAATTATCTTTCAGGCTGCGAAACAACATGTTAACACGTCATTAATACTATTAAAAACGATAATTTCGCAACTCGTTTAATTAATTTCCGACGAATACTCATTTCTCAACATTGCAATATGAAAAAAATTATCTCTACAGGGATATTAAGAACTTCTCTATTTTTAGTTTTATTAGTTTGCTTAACCAATATAAGTAAAGCGCAATTGCTGGCATTATATAGTCTTCGCTCTGGTGGATCCAACCCAACTATTGGGTTACCATTTCCAGGTACTGTTGCAAGTTGCGTTAATGCTGGCGCAATGGTGGTAGGTTCTACATTGGATAATAGTGGTGATAGTAGAGGATTCAGGTTTGAATACAATGGTTCAGATGATTTCTGGCCCAGTGTTCCAACCGATGGCTGTCATATTCAATTTCCATTTAGCCCAAAACCCGGTACGGATTTTAATATATCTTCTATAAGTTTCAGAGATACCATACCAGAAAATCCCCCTGTTAATTTGATGGTATTAGTTACTTATCAAGTTGATGGGGCTGGCCCATGGAAATATTTAGCAGGTCCGGTAAATCTTACATCTACAGTCTTTACCGATCATAATTTACCAACAAATGAAACTTTTTATAACGGTCATACTTACATAATCAGATTTTATGTATATGGTAATGGCGGAAGTGTAGATGATGGTGTAAGAAAAAAGATCAATGCATTGAAGTTTAACGGAACATGTTCATCTACTCCTGCTCAAGCTGTAACAGTAAATACACTCACGGCAACGGCTACAGGAAAATACACTGGAGATGTAACAGGATCTTACACCTATAGTGGGACACAATATTATTTAGTGAAGCAAAGTGGATTTATCTGGAGTACCAGTTCAGCTACAATAGCAACTCTTGATACTAGTGCCACCACTAAAACTACTAACGGAAGTGCAGGAACTATAAACAGTACATTAACGGGACTTTCTGCTGGAACAACTTATTATGTAAAAGCCTACATTGTTACACAATTTGGTATCCAATACGGATCAACACTATCTTTCAAAACAAGTGATGCTACTGCTCCTACCGTTACTACAAATGCAATTACCAACGTTTTATCTAATAAGGCAACTGGTGGTGGTGCTATTCCCGATAGTGGTGGTTTACCCATAACTGCTAAAGGATTAGTCTGGAATTTAACAGGTTCGCCTACCCTGAGTTCAAATACAGGAAAGATTGTATTAGCAGGTGGAAATTCTCCTTTTAACTTCACAGATCTAATGAAAGGATTAAATCCTTCAACAAACTATTGCTACAGAGCATTTGCTACTAATTCTTTAGGTACAACCTATGGTAACGATGTGTGTTTTACTACTGCTGCTCCTGCACCAGTTTTAATAGCCATACCTGGAACGATTGATTTTGGCGAGAACTTTTTTGGCTCAAGTTCTCTTACAGTATCTTACAATTTAACCGGAACTACTTTAAGCCCCGCATCTGGCAATATCCTTATTTCTATCCCAAGTACATCAGGGTTTCTTATTTCATTATCTAGTACAAGTGGTTTTGGCACATCATTATCCTTACCGTATACTGGAGGTAAAATTCCAAAAACACCAATATTCGTAAAATTCCCTACAACAAGTTATGGGACTTTTAATGGAATAATTACTCATAGTGGTGGTGGTGTACAGGCTGCAGATGCAGACATTGTAAATTTAAAAGGAACAATAGTTGCATCTCCAGAAGATATTACCAATAAAGGAAACGATTTTTGGACAGGTTTTGGTTTTGAAGAAGCAATGGCAGGAAGTGATACTGATCCTACTACACGTTTAGATATGTCGATTTATATAGCTGCTGGAAGCCAGCCAGCAAGTGGCTTTGTTGAAATACCAGGATTAGGTTTTAAAGTGCCATTTTCAGTTGGAGCCTTCAGTACTACAGAAGTTAAAGGCTTTCCTATATTAACAGGACAAGCTGAACCTGATTGCAGATTATATAAAACAGGTGTGTTTAATAAAGCAATTCATATATATACTACTAATGGCTCTCCTATTTCAGTTTGGGAACATAGTTATGTGGGCATTGGCAAAAATTCTGCTGCGGCAATGATGCTTTTCCCTACCAATACTTGGAATTCTTCTTATTCTGTACAAGCTTATGGAGGTGCTACCAATAATAAACTTCCAGGTTCATATTTTTTTGTAATAGCTAGTGAAGATAATACTGAAATTCGTTTCAGGCCAAGTGTAAATGTTTTAGATCCTTCAGCGGTATTTCAAGAAGTAGGTGCACCTGTTCTTTACCCTGCATCAACCAGCACTGATGAAACAACATGGCCAAAAATAATTTTAAATAAAGGACAAGTATTTAATGCAATGGGTGCATATGATGCTTCTGGGAATGGATTAGATCTATCGGGAAGTATTGTAAAAACTACCAGTTGCGATAAGAAAATTGCTGTATTTGGAGGAAATGGAAGAGTATTGGTAAATACTACTGTAAGAACATTTACCTCAGGGTCAGATCATTTGATGCAACAAATGTTTCCTAAAGTAGCATGGGGTACTAAATATTTAACCGCTCCTACAAAAACTATGGAGTATAATTTATTTAGAATATACGTAGATGACCTTACTACTAAAGTTACAGTCAATGGTGCTCCAGTTGCCGGTGGACTTAGAACTCCAGGCAATTATTATGTTTTGGAAACGAACAAACCTTCATTAATTGAAAGTGATAAACCTATTTCAGTTACGCAATTTATCATTGCAGGTTCTAATCCAAATCCAATGGTTAGTTATGGAAATGGCGGATCAGGTGATCCGGAAATGATTATATTAAGCCCGATCTTACAGGCAATTAATAATGCAGTGGTATATTCTGCTCCAATAAAAGATGGTAAGATCGGTTGTAGTTTTATCAATGTGATTATTAAAAAAGAAGGTGTTGCTAGTTTTAAATTAGACCCTGCAACAAATGTTACCCAAATGGTGGATACCGGAAGAAGTAGTTATTCCACAACCAATGTATACGGTGCAGCGGCTACTTTGATCCCTAAGGATAATGCTTTTATCATATTTCCAGGTGACCCTAATTATAGATATGCCAGATTTCGTGTTGCCACTGGTAGTACACACGTGTTAACATCTGATGTTCCATTCAATGCTATTGCATATGGTTTGGCAGATGGAGAAAGTTATGGTTATAATGCAGGAACTGCAATCAAAAATTTATCATCTTATAAGATTTCTGTAAATCCTAAAGGAACTGATTCAAGTAGTACAATTGTTAGAACTTGTAAAAATATTCCTATTACTTTAAAAATTGCGTTCCCTTATAATCCCTCACTCGTTAATAAGATAGTATGGGAACCTAATGATGGAAGAATAACTCCAAATGCTCCAAAAGATGGTGCTATATCAGGAGGTAAAGCAGTTTATGATGGTACGATTGATATTGACGGAAGAACATTTTATATCTATACATCCCCTGTTCAATATACTTTTAGTGAAAATGCTTTATACCGTTTCAAAGCTACAGCTTTCGGTACTTTTGCAAGTGATTGCCCGGGTCAGGATATTCAAACCATTTTGGTGAATGTTGGCCAGGATAATTTAAATCTTCATGCCGATCCAAAATGTAATGATCCAAAAGTGCTCTTTACAGCAGATACTATTCCAATGGTAGGCACTAATATTCTAAGTTGGAAATGGGAATTCGGTGATAATACAACTTCTACAACCAATCCATTATCACCACAGTTACATGATTATGGAACTACTGCAGTTACAGCTTATCGTGTAAAATTAACTACATTGAATACAGTTGGTTGTTATTCATCTGATAGTGTTGATATAGATTTTGGTGGCGGCTTAAAGGCTGATTTTACTATTACAAAAACATCATTATGTTCCGGAGATAATACGACTTTTGCTGATGCTTCTTTCGGAAGTGGAACATCCGGTACTCCTGATAATTGGAAGTGGTCCTTTGGTGATGGAAAAACTTTTGATGGTCAAACTCCACCAGCTCAAACCTATGCAACACCGGGTATTAAAAATGTTAGCTTAACCGTTTCAACACCTAACGGTTGTGTAAATAAAAAAGATAGTACAATCACAGTGGAAGCTACCCCTGTTCCTAAATTTTCTGCAACCACAGCATGTAAAGGATCAGCAACAACATTTACCGATGAAAGTACCATTGCAATCGGTGCTGTTGAAACACGTGTATTTGATTTTGGTGATGGAACACCGGCAGTAACTACTACCAATGCAACAGTTACACATAGCTATGCTGCACCCGGAGATTACACGGCATCTCTTACTGTAAAATCTTTAGGAGGTTGTACTTCCACTACTCCGTTTACTAAAACGGTTACAGTAGTTCCGCTCCCAAGAGACAGCTTTGCTATGTCAGTTAACTGTACCACTAAAGAAGTGATCTTTACTGATAAATCAGTAACCAATGGCGGCACAATAACCAAGTATAACTGGACTGTAGATGGTATACCTGTAACTAAAAGCGCAACCTTCCCACAAACTTTCAATGATGCACTTAAACATTATGTTACATTATCGGTAGAAACCAGTAATGGCTGCAGCAATACAACACCATATAAAGACAGCTTTACTATCAGTGCATCACCTGTAGCTGATTTTGAGGTGCCAACGAAGGTTTGTCTGCCAAACGATGCAGCAACCTTTACAAACAAAACAACTATTTCTGATGGCACAGATGCCCAGATAAGCTATACATGGGAATTTGGTGACAACAGTACTCAGAACCAGGCAGCCCCTGCGCCAATGACTATCAGTCACCCGTATGCGACAGCTCAAACCTATAATGTTAAGCTTACTGCAAAAAGTGGTGCAGGATGTACAAACAGCGTTACCAAACCGCTTACTAACGTTTATGCACAACCTAAAGCAAGCTTCACCACCCCTGCTCCGGCAGAAGCATGCTTAAATGCTAAAGCGGCATTAAGCGGTACAGGCACTTCCGGTGCAGAATGGTACTGGAACTTCGGGACAGGGTTTGGTGCTGTATCTAAAAAAGATACTGTGGGAGTATGGAATATCAGCGGTGATACTGCTGTCAAGCATTATTATGTAACAACGCAGGGTTGTATCTCTGATACCATTTCCAAAACCATCAAAGTAAATCCTTTGCCAAAAGATTCATTTGCTATGGTGGTTGATTGTACCAAGAAGGAAGTTATTTTTACTGATAAATCAACTGCGAACGCAGGTACAATTACCAAATACAACTGGACAATAGACGGTGTGCCCGTAACGCCTTCGCCTGGTGCTACATTCCCCCGTACATTCAATGATGCTGTTAAGCATTATGTAACCCTTTCAATAGAAACAAGTAAAGGCTGCAGCAATCCTGTAGCTTATAAAGATAGTTTCACTATCAGCGCTTCTCCTGTTGCTGATTTTGATGTGCCTGCAAAAGTTTGTTTACCAAATGATGCAGCCATCTTTACCAATAAAACAGCCATATCTGATGGTACAGAAAACCAGATCAGTTATACCTGGGATTTTGGTGATAATAGCACTCAAAACCAGGCAGCCCCTGCTCCCGCAACTATCAGTCATACTTATGCGACAGCTCAAACTTATAATGTTAAGCTGACTGCTACAAGTAACAATGGCTGTACAAATTCTATTACCAAACCTATTACTTCCATATTTGCTCAGCCTAAAGCAACCTTTAACGCTGCTGCTGAAGCCTGCTTAAACA
>JAZKCS010000007.1:0-223320 GCA_040387955.1 Bacteroidota bacterium
GTTACTGCTGCATAAAGGTTTGTTTCAATATATGGAACAACTGCTGCAGGAGCTGTTGGACGGAAACCAAGGCCATTTGAATTGGTTCCTTCAGATTTAGAAGCTTCAGTCAACTGGATAGTACCTTGTGATCCTGTAGCGTGAACAAAGAAGCCCATACCTGATTGGATCTTGGTAGTTGGTGTAGTGCCATAGCTGCCACCACCCGGTACAGGTTTCCAAGGAATTGGTGTATTTGCACTGAAGGTTTGATAAGCTCCTAACCCATAAGAACCATATAATTGTGGATCCCATACGTAGAACGCATCATCAGCGCCACCATTTTTGTTAACATCTAAGAAATCAATTTCCGATGGTAAGATATTACCTACAAGACCATTGGTATTTGCAGGAATAGTTACTGTTGGATAAGGAGCTTGGTAAAGATCTCCTTTAGCTCTTAAGATCGTTTCTGTAGGAGTAGTGATCACACCAGCTGTATCTACTGTTCTGTTACCACGTATATACAACATCCATGCATCAGCCGCTGAGCCTCTTGATACAGATGTTGATAATAAGTTTCCAGTAAATCCTTGCCAGTTAACTCCATCATATTGTAACAACGAGTTACCAAAGGTTTGTGCATCAAAACCATTTGTAACAGCATTACCTGTATTGGCAGTGATACGTGTACCATAACCAGGATTAGGGTCTGCTGCGTAAGAAGTAGCACCTTCCTGCCATGACTGACGAATTGTTTGACTATTACCATTAACTGGTACAGCTAATAATCTCCAGCCTCTGTAAGTATTCTCACGAGTATAACGTTCTACAGTTACAGCTCCATTGATATCACCTGCAGATTCTCCTACTCTTGCTGTTCCGTCTAAATTAGAACCAATTATAAGATTTCCTCCAGTATTCAATGTTGCTCCTGTATTTACGATCACAGTACCAGGATCTGTACCTGCAGCAATATATGCCGGTGATCCCAAGGTAGCACTGCTACCATCTTCTAAAGTAAGGTTATGAATCGTATTTGCACCTTCTGTAAAATTAAGTGTACCTGCATCTCCACCTATGATCAAATTAGAGGCAGAAGATCCGGTAAATGTTCCAGGACCAGATACAGCACCATTAATTGTTAACTGATACCCATTCATATCAATGGAAGATCCGTTGCTGAATGTTATGTTTCCTAATACAAAATCTTCACCTAAAAATAGAACAACATCAGGATTGACCATGATATCTGCTCCTTCAGTTGGAGATGGAGCTATACCACACTCCCAGTTAGCTCCATTTGTATAATCATAATCATTGAGTGCATTTGTGAATGTATATCCACTGCAATTTGAAGCAAATGTTACATCGATTGTATGATCAGTTGTAACGTTACTAAATGTATAATCAGTTACAGCACCTATTGAACCTCCATCTACCAATACATCTTCTACATGGTATCCGCCATCAGGAGTGATCGTATACACAACACTTCCTCCATAATTTACATTGGTTACTCCATCAGGATCGATAACTCCATTTGAACCTGCACTAGCAGTAATTGTATAAACATTTATTGCAAAGGTTGCAGAGATGGTATGTGTTGCCGTTACATTCGTAAATTGATAAGATGTAATTGCTCCTTGAGAACTACCATCAACTACGACATTGACAACATGATAGCCGGTAGCCGGAGTAATGGTATAAGTTTGATTTGTACCACAAGTAACAGCTCCTGTACCCGGAGTAATTGAACCGTTTAACCCAGCTGTTACAGTGATGTTATATGTTATCAATGATACTGTAGATGATCCGCTCAACGATTGAGAACATGTTGTGATCGGATGGTTTATAGAAACTAAATTCAATGTTTGAGCACTTGTAGTATTTGGTAGAGAAACTGATCCAGTACCACCTGTTAAAGTAACAGTTGCAGTTGAACCTCCATTGATATTATAAGTAACTACAGCGCCACTTGTACCAGTTAGGTTAAATGTTGCAGTAGAACCTGAACAGATAGGACCGTTATTTCCACTGATACTTGCAGTTGGTAATGCGTTAATTGTAACTGCTCCAGATACCGCACTGGTTGCTGTTGCACAAGAACCTGTTACAACAACATAATAGTACAATGTATTTGCAGTTGAAGTTTGTGGAGTGAATGTAGCAGTTTGTGCTCCATTAGCACTTCCTAAATTTGTTCCGCCACTATTAGCTGCACTTGCATTACTGAACCATTGGTAAGTAAGGCCTGCACCACTTGCCACTACAGATAAACTAGTAGATGATCCACCTATACAAATTGATTGTGGAGTTGTAGATGGTTGAGTTGTGATAACAGGATTTGTAATAGAAATGTGATTTACATAGAAATTGTAATCATCACTGCTACCACCATCCAGGTTATTACCTGAAGAATAATTGAAGAAACGAACTTTTGCAGGAACCTGTCCTCCAGCCGGATTAGAGAAAGTTCTACCGGTCAATGTTTGAGAAACGCCGTCTTCTTTACGAACGATCTTAACATCATAAGTTACAGTTCCTGTACGTTTCATATATACCTCAATACCACCTCTTGTAAATGGTATAGTTGATAAAGTAGCGCCTGCATTATCATTTACAGTGTAAGTTGCATCGCCTCCTCTGAAATAAACTTCAGCAAGGCTATTGCCACTTGCATTTTGTAAGCTCATACCCACGGTTCCTTTAGGATTGGTAGTAGATTGAATAGAACCATTATCCATTGAGAAACCAATTGCCTGGCCTATGCTAAGATTTCCTGTGATATCAGTAACTGCACTACCTGTTTTTCCACCGTATGCATAGATGCCATATGCACCACCAGTTACTAATGTATTAATATGTGGTACAGTATTTCCTGCATCGTTTCCTGTTGAATTCGCTCTAAAGAATCCGGCATCACCTGTGGCACCACTGGTGCTTAATGCCCATGGGCCAAAACCGGTAACATTATCATTGTCACCATTGTTCCATGAACCTGATCCATTTGCAGACATAATATTTACATCAGTAATAGATACTGTTGCAGTAGCTGAGGTTTGTTGAGTACAAACTCCGCTGGTTACTAATGCTCTGTAATAAGTAGTAACTGTAGTTGGCGAACTAGTATATGTAGATGATGTTGCGCCTGTTATATTAATGAATGTTCCGTTAGTTGTTGAACGTTGCCATTGATAAGCACTTGCTGTAGTTCCCGACAAACTTAAAGCAGTTGTAGATCCTAAACATACACTTGAAGGTGTAGCAACTGCTGTACCTGCAACTGTTGTTGCATTTACAGTAAGTTGACGATTAGTATTTGTAGAGCCATCCCAGAATCCGGTATTGTAACCAGCATACTGCCATTGACAACCATTTAACCTGTAACGGAAAGTATAGAAATATGTTCCTGGTGCAAGGCTAGAGAATGTACCTTTAAATTGATCGTTATTTCCTATCTCGCCGTTATATGAAGCAGTGGTCCAATTTCCGCCAACATCACCCCAGGTAGAAGGGTTAGTATTAGAACCAAAATAACCAAATTGTGCTTCTACATTAGCTCCGATACCAGCGCCAACCGTAATTCCTGTTGCGAATACCTGCCCATAGATATCATATGTTCCTGTTTGACAAATAGTACCACTATTAGTTTCAAGATTACCATAAGTAAATATTGGTTTAATAATAATAGTTCCTGTTCCAGTTTGTTGAGTACATGTATTACCGGTTGTTGTTACAATGTAATTATATGTACCGGCCACTGTAGATGTACCACTGATAGTGAAAACACCAGCACTGTAACTACCGGTTACACCTGCAGGTAAACCAGTAACACCTGCACCTGTAGCACCACCACCAATTGCATAAGTTATGTTTGTAACTGCTGTACTAGCACAAACATTTTGATTATCTGTACCTGCTGCCGAAGACAAAGTAATTGTATGTGGAGGAAGCGCTGAATATGTTGCAGTGATTGTATGAGCTGCAGTAATATTAGTGAATGTATAAGGACTCGTTAATGCTACAGGAGATCCATCAACAGTTACACTTGCTATTCCAAAACATGGATCAGGTGTAATTGTAAATGCTTGGTTAGTGCCATAATTTTTAACTATTGTTGAAGGAGCAATTGTTCCGTTTGCTGTTTGTGTAACAGTTATTGTAAATGTTGCAACTTCTGCAAGCGCAAGATAAGAAGTACCTACCCCTCCAACATTATTCGATGTAATTACCGCAGGTTGACTGTTTATTGTACCTACAGTACCTCCAAGATAGCTATATGAACCCGTTGCTTGGGTTGTACTTTTTCCTATTGAATTTAAATTACCTAATGCTGTAGTTCGGCCAAGCCCTACCGTTCCACTTGTAAAGTTGGTAGCTGTAGTTAATTGCCAGTACTCTGAACCAATGGCAGTAAGTGAAGTACCGTCTTGGCCATTTGCTGCGGCACCTGTATTAAATGCTTCTACAGTTGCAGTAGTAGTACCTGACGCAGTAGGATTGATGGCAAAAGGAAGATAACCTCCAGAAGCTGTTTTACCTATGTGAAAAATATATTGGCCCGGAGTTCCAGAAGGTAAATTCCATCTAACCGGCCCGTTGATATAAGCAGTTGTTGAACCTCCTGTCATACCACCTGAAGCACCATTGATAGCAGTATTTTGTATAGTTAATAAATTAGTTGCATCTGTTTCTAAGATCCCTGAAGTTAAAGTAAGTGTTCTTGTAGTTCCGAGTGTAACAGGACTATTTAACTTCACATAAGTGTTATTATTAATCGTAAGACCAGCAAAGTTACCAGCACTACCAAATGTAACTGTCCCGGTAGATATACTGATCGTTTGTGGAGAACCTGAAGTACCGGTACCACCAAAAATAACAGCTGCAGGAGTTGCTGTTGTAGGTGCAAAAATACCTACTGTTGCACCTTGCTGTCTCCAGTTACCTTTTACAGTTAACACCTCTGAAGCATGTTTCAAAGTAGAACCATTATCAATAACTATTCCACTACAAGTAAATGATGTCATAGATTGGAAAGTAGCTAAACCAGCTGTTGTACCATTACCAAGTGAAAAAATTCCATTGATACTCCATGTTCCACTTGGGCCAAAACCAGTTCCGTTATTTTGAGAGTTACCCATATTCATCAAAGTAACGTTATTAGGATAACCAGCAGTAGTTCCAATTGTACCCGAAGTCATGGCCACCCATTCAAAACCTGGAGTGTATCCTTGTCCGTTTTTATTTAAGGAAAAAGTAGATGCCGCCCCCCAGATTGGAGAATTTGATTGAACAGCAAATTGATTAGATTGACTACCTGTAACAGTAAGTGTCCCATTTATAATTGCACCTGCAGATTGAAGATTTAATCTCCAGTTACCATCTCCGGTACTTAATAGATTATAGAATTTAGCTGCACCATTGACTGTAAGAGCATTACCACTACCTATAGCAATATTTAAGGTACCACCATCTGAACCATTTGTTCCTGTTGTAGCAAAGTTACCATTGGCTGTAGTAGTTAATCCCATACCTCCACCAGTACCCAATGTAATAGCATTTGCACTACCAACTTTGAATACACCTTGTGTTAAGGTCAGAACACCTCCGTTTTGAAGAGTGATCAAAGATTTATTCAACTTAACAGTATCACTGGCACTGGTAGTGTTAATGATAAAATTATTAAATGTGATCGTGGCAGTACCATTAATACTACCATTAGTACCCATGGTAAAAGTATTATTACCATTATTAAATGTGCCATTGTTTGTAAAAGCACCATCCAATCTCCAGCTATTGGATTGTGTTATAGTAGCAGTACTACTAATTATAACTTCTGTATTAACACCGCCGCTTACAGTCCAGCTACCATTCACAGTCATACTTTGACCAGCACGAACGGTGAACTTGTCGCCTAATAGGAAACTAGCAGGGGGAGAAACTAATGCGCCGGTAGGATCTGTTGTCCAGCTTGCTACCTCATTCGCATTGGTAGTACCTGATTTGCTATAATAATTCGTGAAAGCAACTATTGTTTTTGTACCGCCTACAGTAATATTATTTGTAGGAGTACCCAACGCAAAAGTAACTGTTGGTGTAGCTGGAACAATAACAGTATTATTCGTTACTGCACCTGAAGCTACATCCGTTGTTATCCAGAAATACCTATTACCTGCTGCAACTGCCTGTGTAAGGCCAGAGAAAGTAACGGTTGAAGATCCACCACTAAAGGTAGTAGCACTTACGGTACTTAATGCAGCTCCGCCAGGGAAAGTTGTACCTGTTGAAGTATATAATTTTAAATTGGTAAGATCACCTGCTACAAAAGTACCACCTATTGTAAATGAAATACTATTTAGTGTAGCGTCTGCTACTGAAACATTCGCCCTGAAATTAGATAATATTTGATCTGTAGATGCTGTTCTTATAGTTCCGCTTGTTGTTTGCGTCATACCAGTATGATCTAATGTAATAGTAGGTGTACCAGCAACAATTGTTTGGGCACCACCAACAGTAACACCAGAAGTTACTGCTCCACCTGGTGAAGCAAAAGTTACCACTAAAGCCGGCGCAGTTCCACTTGCAGGAACTTGTACTGTTTTACCAATAGCGGCTGCTGGTGATCCTACATCAGCAGTGATAAAGAAGTATCTGTCTGCACCAACAGCAACAGATTGTGTTAAAGAACCAAAGCTTACTGCTGTTGTACCTGTGTATGAAGTGGCTACTACTGTACTTAATAAAGTCGCTCCGCTAAGAGTAGCACTGGTATTTACATACAATTTATAATTATTAATATCACCAGCCGCAAAATTACCTGTGCCTGTAAATGCGATCGTATTTAATGTAGCATTCGCAGTGGCAACACTTACCCTGAAGTTCGACAATATATTATCTGTTGAACCTTGAGCTATATTACCTGCAGAAACTTGTGCAATCCCTGTATGACTTAAAGTAACAACTGGCGTACCTGCAGTGATAGTTTTTGTACCACCAACGGTAATATTATTACTAACATTGCCCGAAGCAAAAGTTAGTGTAGGCGTTGCCGGTACTATAACAGTTCTTGTTAATGTTGCACCCGGCCCTACATCTGCAGTAATAAAGAAATATTGAGGTGTACCTACCTGGCAAAGCTGGTTTAATCCGCTAAATGTAACCAGTGAAGTACCTGTTAAACCAGTAGCAGTAACAGTACTTAATAAAGTAGCACCGCTAAGTGTTGCACTTGTATTGGTATATAATTTGAAATTCGAAATATCACCTGCAACAAAATTACCAGTACCAGTAAAGGACAGTGTATTTAGTGTAGCGTTAACAATAGTTACATTCGCAACAAAATTTGATAAAATGTTATCTGTTGAACCTTGTGTAATATTACTTGCAGTCGTTTGTGCTATACCTGTATGATTTAAATTAATTACCGGAGCTGCAGCGGCAATTGTTTTAGTACCTCCTATTGTAATATTATTAGTTACACTACCCGTTGCAAAATTAACTGAAGGCGTAGCCGGAACTATTACAGTATTACCAATTGCAGCGCCAATTTCAACATCGGCAGTGATGAAGAAATACCTGTTTCCTGCAACGCATGGTTGATTAAGTGTTAAGAAATCAACCGTAGAAATACCTCCGGTAAAGGAAGTGGCTGCAACTGTACTTAATAAAGTCGCTCCACTAAGTGTAGCACTCGTATTCGTATACAATTTAAAATTGGTAAGATCACCTGCTACAAAGCTTCCTCCAGCAGTGAAAGAAATATTATCCAACACAGCATCTGCTGTTGCAACATTTACTCTAAAGTTTGATAAAATATTATCAGGAGCTCCTTGTGTAATGTTACCTGCAGAGGTTTGAGCAATACCTGTGTGATCTAAAGTTATGATCGGTGTACCCGCAATAATTGTTTTTGTACCGCCAACTGTAATATTATTGGTAACTGTACCTGTTGCAAAAGTTAATGCCAGGTTTGGACTGCTTCCTCCAACCGGTACTATCACTGTTTTAGTAGGAGTAGCACCCGTACCAACATCTGCTGTAATAAAAAAATACCTGTCTCCTATATTAGTTGCCTGAGTAAGACCAGTAAAGCTAACTGCTGATGTACCGGTTAAGCTGGTTGCAGTAACAGTACTTAACAAAGTAGCACCACTAAGCGTTGCAGAGGTGTTAGTATATAATTTGAAATTAGCAATATCGCCTGCAACAAAATTTCCTGTACCTGTAAAAGCTACTGTATTTAAAGTAGCATTTGCTGTAGTAACATTTACCCTGAAATTAGATAAGATATTATCAGTAGAACCTTGTGAAATATTACTCGCTGTTGTTTGAGCAATACCAGTATGATCTAATGTGATAATTGGATTAGACGTTGTTGTAAAAGTTATACCGGTAGAATATTGTGTACCAGCACTATTAGTAGCATAAGCATATGCATAATAAGTAGTACCTCCTGCTAATCCGGTAACACTGCTAGCTGAATTGAAAGTACCTGTACCCGAACCTGAAGTAACTTGAGTAGCTCCTGCAGTACTCACCACAGGATCGAAGGTAGAACTAGTGCTGTACCAAAAACCACGAGCAGTTACAGTAGCAGCCTTTCCACCTGGCCAATCCGCATTACCATTTAAAGTAGCCGATGTAGCTGTAATAGTGGTAGCTGCAGTTTGATATATAATTGGTTTTACTGCAACCTCAGTTAAATTATACCAAATAGAACACCAGGCAGTAGGAGAATTGGAGTTTACATGACTTGCATTTGCATTGGCGGCATAGAACTCAGAAACAGCTGACCGGTTTGCACCGCTGATACCATATTGAGTAGAAAGAGATCTAAACCTTGTTTTGGTACTTGCAGAGGCGCAGGTATACCCCGTTGAACTGGCAGATTGCCACCTAGCATCAGTTGCTCTATTTTGCGCTGTACCTGTGTTACGGGTAAAAAATGTTAGCGGCATACAATGGATCCGGTTATTATCTCCGGTATTATTAATATATTGTCCACCGCCACCTTCATAGGAATTATCAAAAAAGGCAAAATATCTATTAGTAGCTGAGTTTTTGTAAGTAAATAGTGCTGTTCCACCTTGTGTAGTTGTACCGCCATTCGTATTATTTTCAAGCCATAAATATTCGGGATTAGCAGCTGCTACTGCCTGAGTTACACCAGCATGTAACCATCTATGAGCAAATGCATCCGTATTGCCACCTGGAGAGACCTCAGAAGCAGTAACAGCATTTTCATCTTTCATATGGTTATTTCCTCCGGGGTGATTGGGCTGAATTACTACAAGCCTATAATTAGTTCCTGTTCTTGAAACCGGTTCGAAAATAACATCTATATTATTGGCTCCATTTGCTATTCTAATAGTTTGTGTACCTGCAGTTTTTGCAAGGGTTAGCAAAATATTTGCATCAGAAGTATTGATGGAGGTTTTACCATTAGTAGTTCCATCTAATTTAAGACGAAAACCATTATAGGTATTTACTATATAATGATTACTGCCTGATACAAACATAACTGTCCATTTAGCCAACTCAGTAGTTGCTGGAATAGCCCCTTGAGTGTTTGTTTGAAGGCTGGTATAATTGGTATTCGGACATTGTAAATAGTTATTACCACCACCAGCACCAACCCTGATATAATATTCGATTGTACCATTGGTTTCAGGTAACACGCCTGTTTGAGCTTTTGCAACCTGAAGCATCATTCCGAGCAATAAAGTGCAAGTCACTAATACTTTCGCTACAAACGTTGGTTGAGATTTTTTAATGGCAATAATAGCACTGCCAATCTTCGTAAAAAGATTCATAATCGTTAAATTATTAGGTAATAAAAATATAGGGCAAGTTGAAATTTCGGAATTCGAGCTGTCACTGACAGATGACAAACTATGATTGTTTGAGTAAAAGTTCATTTTCATATGAAGCAAAATTTTTAGGCAGTAATTGTTAGCAATCCATTAATACATAATAACCAATCTGTTGCATAGTTATACAGCAACAGAAATTCATTTAGAATTTCAAATAAAAGGATTTATAAGCAATCTTCACGTAGGATAAGAGATACCCGGGATATGACTCCGGCAGCAAACAAATAGTTCCGCAATCGTTTGCACTAAAAAACAGAGGTGCAATTTAACAAAATATTGTTATTTTTTTTTTTCAATATTATTGAAATATAGAAAAAATAGTAAAATAAATTAAATTACCACTACTCAACTAATTGTTTATCAAATTATTAATAATAAATTATTTATTTTTATATATGTGTAGTTTTTACACATAATTGTATTTTACTGCAATTTTTTATTCAATAATCAGATCTTTTGAATATTTAAATGTTTTGTTTTTTATCTCCAATTGATAAAGCCCCTTCGCCAAACTTTTATTTAAATCAAATGACCGTACCCCATAGGTACCTGAAAAATTGAATTCTTTAATCTGTACCAATTGACCTAACCCATTCCAAACACTTAACTGATATTTACCATTTGGAAGATCTTGCATCCTTATATTTAACTTATGGTATTTAACCGGGTTTGGATAAATAGTAATTCCAGCTATCGGTGTTAAGTTTACACTTATTATTTTACTGTAAACTTTTTCACCTTGTCCATCAACAGCTATAATTCTATAATATTGAACAGTATTGGGTTGATCATCAGCCCAATTGTACGATATTTTTCCTGTGGCAGGCATAATTGCGGCTTCAGTGAAATTTACGCCATCTAATGATCTTTCAATTATATAGTTCTTAATATTTATTTCTTCCCCTATATTCCATTCAACATTCACTGAACGATCAGGCTTCACTCCTGCCCTCACATCAATGAATTTAACAGGTAATGGACCCCCCATTTCTCTTAATTTAAATACCACTTTGAACCTGTCTGTCATCAAACTATTTTGATCACTTCCGGTTTCAAAATTATGGATGGTCAAGCCTTCTGTTTTAACAGGATATACTTCATTCAGGTATTTGTCAATTAAAAATGCGTCAAGATCGGGAGCAAATTGTCTACCATAAAATTGCATTTGATAACGATAATTAAGATCAAGTTTATTGATCTGTAAATGAATGGTATCGTTTACCAGTATATTTTGCCTTCTTTCTATAGCGAGTACTTTATCATCTCTTAAAAGGCTTAGTTTTTCTTTTGTCTGGAAAGTTTGCAGTTTTGTCGCATCCTGTTCATCTACTTCATTATGATAGTCCTCGTTAAAAGTGGTAGCAACTCCATCCGCCAGGATCGAACTGTCCTGTGCATCACGGTAAAACAGATTGGTATAGAATTCTGCAATTTTACTAAGCGGCCTGTTTTGAGCAATTGGCCTGCTTGCAATACCAATAGTAGTGCTGGTTGAAACTTTATCCACCTCATGAAAAATGAAATTACCTGCACCACCCGAATTTTGAATCATGAATGCGCCACCTGATTCAATAATTCCTGTATTTCCAAATGTGCTCATTCCGGCACTACCGCCAGGATATGAGGTGTATGGTACATAATTGTATGTATTACTTCCGGTGCTGCTGAATGTAACAAAGCCTCCCACATTTTTACTTCCTAATAATTTGGGATCCCATAAGTAATAAGTGGTACCTGTCGTTGTTCCCGGAGTTACCGTTTTATATTTCACGGTGTTAAAAGTGATCGCAGATGCATAAGGATTTGTCAATACCTGCATACCATTCACAATTGCCACCGTGTCATTTCCTACATTTAATCTTCCTTTCATTCTAAGTGTAGTTCCACCCGTTGTATTTATATATGCACTGCTTACTACAATACTTCTGTCTCCTCTTGAAAATAACATGTATGCCTTATAGTTAGTAATTGTATTACCAGTTGAAGAAGGGACTGACCATAAGCCTGTACCCGGTTCCATTTTATAAATGGATGGATTTGATGTTGAGCCTGCGTCATAACCACTATCAAACTTAATATTACCTGCACCATTTGTAATATGTGTGCCATAGCCCGGATACGGATTAGTAGCACCTGTAATATTTGTAGTAGCGTTAGTAGGTGTTGCTCCTTCCTGCCAAGCAGCTTTTAAGGTTGGCGCATTGGTGGATTTAAGAGGTACTCCTAATAATCTCCATCTGCGTCCTGAGTAAGATGTAAGCATTGGCAAATATCTTTCTACAACAACTTTGTTTGTAATGCTATTACCACTGTTTGCTCCGGCATTCGTAACATCTGCAACCCTTGCTGTAGCCGATGAGGTCGAGATCAACGTAATAAGATCTGCTGCATCCAACACTGCATTATTTACATTGCCAAACGAAACTGATCCGGTGATCTTTAAGGTATCAGTTGAACTACCGGTAACGCTTACCCTAGGATTTGCTGAAGAGCTATTACTGATCTTTAAATGCTGAATTCTATTAAGGAAAAAATTAGGGCCACTTATTGATTGGGCACCTGATGCTCCTTTTAATTCCAACGTACCTGCAGTAAGATCAAACTTACCGCTATTAGAAATAGTGCCATATACCTGTATTGTATTTCCCGTAACGGTTACAGAAGGGCTTCCTGCACCACTTTGTATTGTAAGGTTATTACATGTTCCCATAGCACCTGTGCTTAAGATGGGATAATTTGTTAGCCCCGAAGGAATAATAACATTAGAAGTTGTTATTGGGATACCTCCACACCAGTTGGCTGCAGTATTCCAGTCTGTACCAACACCTAACCAGGTGATACTAGTGTTAACCCAAAGCGACATTGTTTTACCGGTAAAGGTTTGTGTACATCCGCTATTTCCTAAAGTATTTTTTAAGCTTGTTACTTCAAGTATTAACCCATTGCTTGCAGCAGTTAATGCAGGCGTTGTAAATGTGGCAGCCCCTGCAGTGGCAACAACTCCAGTTACCGGCGTTTGTGCCACACCGTTAATTTTATAACTCACGGTAAATGTGCCGGCAGTTAATCCGGTTAAACTAATAACAGCCCCACTGCCACTACAAGCTTGTACGGGTTGAGTAGCTGCCGTTAGCGTTGGAGTAGTATTAACGGTTACGATTACTTGTTTAGAAGGTTGACATGTCCCGTACATAGTAATATCATCTATAGCAAAATCATTGGCAACATTTCCACTGGTGAGATCGTATAATTTAATTATTGCAGAAGTATTAGAACCCGAATTCCATAAGTACGTTACCTGCGTCCATGATGTTGAAGTAACAGAATAAGGTGAGCCTGTTAATTGCGTTCCGTTTATTGTCGTTTTAATAGAAGGAATCCACGAAGCATTATAAAAAGCATTTTTTATCCAATATGAGAATAGATAATTAGTGTTTTGAGTTACGGTGACTGTTTGCCCCCATGTAAGCAATGTATCTGGTTGGTTACAGTTTGTATTACAATAAGGCCCATCGGAAACATACATTTTGCTACCAGTCCGGGCATTAAAATCATCCAAATTTTCACATAAACTATCCGAGAATGATGTGATCAGGTACACCCCCTTGTGATTGTCATTTCCTAAGTTCCATATTCCATTACCATTTTTAGCTGTAGCAGGACTTGTGCTACTAAAATACCCCCCGTTGGCCGCAGAATAAATATCGTATTCGTAGTTAGTAGTGAAGCCTGTATTTCCTGATTCAAAACCACCATTCGTAATTAAATTAGTTACACTATCTACGATAGTTGCCGTTAAAGTATAAGTTGTTGTTGAAGCTGGTGTAGCAACCGGGTTTGCAATTGTTGAACTACTTAAACCTGTGGTTGGTGTCCATGCGTAACTATAAGGAGTTATACCAGTTGCCTGCAATTGTACGGAACCACCTGTACAGTATCCCGTGTCCTCAGTAATTACCAATACATCAATTTCAACTTCAAGATAAGCTGTTGCATTAATATTATCTTTTACACCTACTGTATAAATACCGACGCCTAATCCACTGAAAGTTCCTGAAGATTGATATGATCCTCCATTAATATTGTAATTGTATGGAGGCGTTCCTGCACTACCCGCCACCGTTATAGAACCTGTTCCACCAGAACATTGCGGATAGGTTACATTTATCAAATTAATTGTCAATAAGCCCTGCCCTAAAACAAAGAACCACGGAGAGGAAGCGCTTATGCTGCTTGAGTTAACTAACCCGGCAGCATTTCCTACTGTTCCTGGACTTCCTGCAATACTTGAGTAAGTTCCTGCAGCTGATGTAGATTTTGCTATAGCATCATAACCCGTTACGCCTGTTGCCCTTCCAACAGATACAATAGATGATACAGCAGTAAATGATAATGTAGAAGACAACGACCAGTATTCGTCAGTGCTTAACGCAAACACAGTTGAATTATCTGGAGTACCTGTGCTATTAACATTAAACGCTTCCACTGTTATCACATTATTTGCCTGTGCATTTGCAGGTGTAATATCAAATGGAAGATACTCCGTTGATTTACCGATAGGGAAAGTATATTTATTTGTTGTACTGTTTGCCAATGTCCATTTCACAGGTCCATTGATAAAATTGACACTTGACCCTGTGCCTGTGATACCTGTTGTTAGAGTATTTGTAATACTTAATATATTGGTAGAACTTGTTTCTAAAATTCCTGAGGTCAATGTAAGCTGAGTAGCAAGCGTGATAGGGCAATTCAGTTTTACATAAGTAGCATTGGTCAGAGAAATACTATTGAGTGTTGTTATAGAAGTTGATGAACCAGTACAATTAATTGTTTGAGGAGAAACTGACGTTCCGCTACCACCAAAAATAACAGGAGTCGTTCCACTTACTACATTGAAAATTCCGGTTGTTGTGCCCTGCTGTGTCCAGTTACCTTTTACTGTGAAGGTTTCTGTTTTATGTTTTAATGTTGAACCATTATTAATAAGAATACCACCACATGTAAATGCTGTCATTAATTCTAAAGTAGCAAAACATGTAACAGTTGAACTTCCTACCTGGAAAGTTCCTTCGCAACTCCATGTACCACTTGGCGCAAAACCACATCCGTTTTGTTTAGAGATCCCCATGTTTAACATCGTAACATTATTAGGATAACCCGCTGTAGTTCCTATAACTCCCGGTCCGCCGATATTCCACTCTAATCCTATAATGTATTCAATGTTATTACCATTCATTATTAATGTTGAATTGCTTCCCCAGACAGGTGAATATGAAAGCACTTTAAATTGATTGCTTTCTGGTACATTATTACCTATAAGACCAGTATTTGAAAAGGTTCCATTGATCTTTATATTTTGTGTATTGAGTGATAACCTCCAATTGCAGGTAGATAGATTTACATTATACAAATTGTATAATGTGGGAGATCCTAACGAACCATTACCAGTAATATTAAATGTACCTGCACTTCCTCCCGGATTTACTTCTATGCTGCCGCCATCTGATCCGTTTGTTCCTGTAGTAGCTAAATTACCACCCCCACTAGCATTGATGGAGGTTCCTCCTCCTGATCCCATTTGGATCACATGCCCAGTACCTACATTAAAAATACCTTTCTGCAAAGTCAATGTTCTTCCATTATTTATGAAAATGCTTGTCTTATTTAAATAGACAATATCAGTTGTATTAGTTGTATTAATAGTAATATCTGCAAAAGGATTTGTTGCGGAAGTAGATACCGCCGTACCGCCTATGCTTCCATAAGTACCAAGTGTAAGTGTTTGGTTACCGTTATTAAATGTTCCATTAATTGTAAATGCACCGCTTAATGAAAAAGCAACTTGTTGAGTAAGTGTACCCGTTGCCAAAATGGTAACTTCTGTTGTAGGCCCACCGGATACTGTCCATGAAGTAGCAACATTCATTGAAGAACTTGCACGTACAACAAATTTATCTCCAGAAGTAAAGTTAACCGGCGAGCTACCTACTCCACCTGCAGGATCAGTTGTCCAACTTGCAACTAAACCGGCATCCAATGTACCTCCTGTTCTATTATAATAAGTACCAAAAGTAGTTGTAGTAACAGCAGCACTTACAGCAGACCATGCAGAATTGCCTGTGACATTCACAGCCATTACCCTGAAATAATAAACAGTTCCGGGAGATAAAGTATTAAATGAATAGCTCGTGGTACCAGATGCAATTGCACTTCCTGTAGCATTTACAGTTGCAAATGTTGCGTCAGTTGAAGCCTCTACAGTATAGGTATAAGTTGCTGTTCCGGGAACAGCAGGAGCAGTCCAATTTGCAGTAAAACCTAACGGCGTAATAACGGTAGCTGTTCCAATAATTGGTGCATCTGGTAATGTTGTAAAATTAGCATCAGTACCTACAGCACTGCAAGTACCATTATTTCCCTTTACCTGGAAATGATATTTTGTATTTGGCGTTAATCCTGTTAGAGCAAGAGAAATTGTTGTATTACCTGCGCCTGTTGATGTAGCAGGAGAAGCTGCAACATTCAGGTTATTATACGTTGATGCATTAGCTAGATAATAAGCATCAGTAGCCCAATTAAAATAATTATTTGTACTTACATTATTTGCATTCACAGTTCCATTTAATGTAGTAGTTGTTGTGCTCACTGAAGTTGCAGCTGAAGTGGTTGCAGCTGGAGCAGTATTTACAGTAACTGATCCGGTAGTTTGACTGCAACTACCTATTGAAGTTGTAAAAGTAAATGTAGTTGACCCTGTACCTACTCCGGTAACTACACCTGCATTTGTAACCGTTGCCACCAACGTATTGTTACTTGCCCAGGTTCCGCCTGTTGTTGGTGATAAAGTTGTTGTTGTATTTGAGCATATAGATGAACTCCCTGTTATACTAACAGTTGGTAAAGCATAAACTGTAATAGCTTTAGTGCCAACACAGTTATTGATATCTGTATAAGTAATAGTTGAAGGACCGGCAGACACAGGTGTTACTGTACCAGTTGTTGAATTTGCTCCGCTGATAGTTGCCACGCCTGTTGCAGATGACACCCATGTAGGAGTTACTTCTGGGGTACCCGACCCCGTTAGCACCAAGCTTCCTCCCATACAAACAGAAGAACTTCCTGTGATGGTTGCGGCAGTATTTACTGTAATGGCTTTTGTATTGCTACAACCATTGATATCAGTATAAGTAATGGTTGTGCCTCCGGCAGATACCGGTGTTACTGTGCCCGTGGTAGAATTTGTTCCACTAACAGTTGCTCTTGCTGTGGCAGAGGAAACCCATGTACTGGTTGTTGCCGGTGTACCCGACCCCGTTAGAGACAATGTACTGCCCATCCCCATACATACTGCTGAACCGCCACTAACCGTTGGCAGATCATATACCGTCACAGATTTCGTAATAGTACAGTTATTATTATTTTTATAAGTAATTATTGTAGACCCTGCACTAACCGGGGTAACTGTACCAAAAGTAGTATTGAGGCCAGTTACTGTAGCAACCGCCGTTACTGAAGACACCCATGTACCACTGGACATTGGGGTAGCCGACCCCGTTAGACTCAATGTTGAACCCATACAAACAGATGAGGCTCCTGTGATAGTTGGCAAAGTATTTACTGTAACTGTTTTTGTATCTGTACAGCCATTAATATCTGTATAGGTAATATCTGTAGAGCCTGCAGCTACAGGTGTAACTGTACCGGTGGTAGAATTTGTTCCGCTCACTGATGCAATGCCTGGAGTCGAAGACGACCAGGTGCCACTCGTTGCAGGGGTACCCGATCCCGTTAGTGATAAACTGCCCGACATACAAACAGACAGAGTACCTGTAATAGTTGCATTTGCATTTACAGTAATCGCTTTTGTATTACTACAGCCATTAATATCAGTATAGGTAATTGTTGATCCTCCCGGAGCTACCGGTGAAACAGTACCTGTTGTAGAATTTGTTCCTGCAACTGTTGCTATTCCTGTTGCAGAAGAGAGCCATGTATTTGTAACAGCAGGGGTACCCGATCCCGTTAGTATCAATGTTCCACTCATACAAACGGAGGCACTCCCTGAAATAGAAGGCAAAGCATTCACTGATAAATTACTTCCATTATCTGCTCCGTTAATCGATGGCGCATTGCTTACAACCCTTATTCTGTACCCGGACCCTGTAACTGTTCCTGAAGGTATTGTTACAGAAATACTTTGAGAACCTGAAGCATTGGAAACAACAGTTTGCAGATCTACAGCTGAAGTGAATGAGCCAGACGCATCTGATAACTGTGCCTTAAAAGTACAACTGCCTCCACTTGGAAATCCAGCCGGGGCAACATAAGTAAATGGAACAGAGATCCCTGTTGTGCCTGCACAAAACGGAGAACCAGTTATAGAACCTGTTGTGATAACTGGATTAGTGCCAAGGGCAAAAAACCAGGGAGATGTTACTCCGATATCATTTGAATTTGTTATACCTGTTGCTCCCACAGTACCGGCCAAACTTGTGTAAGAACCACCTTGTGAACCACTTTTCGTAATAATATCATACGCACTATTCAATGTGGGTGGAGTGAAGAGAGATACCTTACTCCCTGAAGTTACTAAACCAAGTGAAGTACTTAAAGACCAAAATTCAGTTGAACTAAGGATTATGCCATTAGATCCCGTACCGCCTGTACTAACTGAGAAAGCAGTAACTGTTGCAACATTTCCAAGGTTTGTATTGGTAGAACTTAAAGTAAAAGGTAGGTAAGCTGTACTTGTACCTACCGGGAATGTGTAAACGTCTGCACCAACATCGTCTAACAAAGTCCATTTAACTGGGCCTTCAATGTATGTAGTAGCAGATCCTCCATCAATACCTCCTCCTCCTCCATTGACAGTTGTATTTGTAATCGTAAGAATATTTGTTGCATCAGTTTGCAGCACACCTGATGTTAATGTTAGTGTACCTGCAGAAGCCAACGTTACAGGACAATTTAATTTTACATATTTATTAATCCCGGCGCCGGAATTATTTATAGTTATGCTGTTTATCGTAGAAATAGATGTTGCAGAACCCGTACAATTAATAGATTGTGGTGTTGTACCGGCAAAAATAATAGGCACTGTTCCACTAACAACTGTAAAGATACCAGTGGTAGCCCCTTGCTGTGTCCAATTACCTTTTACTGTAAGTGTTTCAAGATTATGTTTTAAAGTGGAGCCGTTATTAATGATAATATTTTGACAGGTAAAAGCTGTCATACTTCCCAAGGAAGCTATTGCAGCAGTAGTTCCATCACCGATAGCTAATGTTCCATTGATACTCCATGCTGCTGTTGAAGTACTAAAACCGCCGCCATCAGTTGATCCTGTTCCCAGGTTCATTAAGGTTACATTATTTGGAAAACCTGGTGTTGTACCAGCAGTTCCTGAAGCCATAGGCATCCATTCTCTATGCGTAGCGGTACCGGGTAAATATGTTGCACCTAAAAAATTGATTGAAAGCGTTGAACTGGATCCCCATCTTGGATATTGAGCTGCACCACCAGTAGTACATTGAAATGAACTATGCTTGACCGTTAGTGTACCATTGATACGTATACCACCTGTAGCTGTAATTGCCAGGATATAATCTCCGGCACCTGTACTGGAAATATCATTAAACACAGGCGCACCTAGTCCACTTACCGCTAAAGAGGTGCCACCTGTTGCACCCACATTTATTGTTCCTCCATCTGCATCCGTGTTTAAACCGGAACCATCTGAAGTATTTGCTAATTTTCCATTAGCAGCAACAGAAATAGTTGTCCCTGCAGTAGTTCCCATATTTATTGTCTTACCTGCACCAAGTTTAAAAATGCCTTGCGTAAGTGTTAATGAACCACCATTAAAAATGGTTACTTCATTTGTTGTGGAGTTTAAAGGAACAATATCCGTAGCAGCAGCAGTATTAACTGTAAGACGGCCAAAAATTACCGTTTTTGTACCCGCAATACTACTACCTGTACCAAAACTTACAGTACTTGTATTCGTTGCTGGTGTGAATGTTCCGCCGGTATTGTAAGTAAAAGCTCCGGTTAAACTTAGGGTTCTAAGGGTGGCTATATTTAATGTACCGCCTGTATTTATAGTAACATTTACACAGGTAAGTGTTCCAATAGCAACATTTAATGTACCTCCTGTAATTATCCTAATTTCTGAGCCTGCACCAGTCACATTCCAAAGTGCTGTCATTGTTTGGGTGCTTTGTACAATAAAAATATCTGTTGCACCAGTAAAATTAGCTGGATTTCCTCCCGTATTATTATTATTAGTCCACCAATTGAATCTATTGTTACAATCGGTAGCTACTGTACTGGAATAATAAGTTGCGGCATGCATTAGCCCATACGCAAATACTGCCATCAATAGAATGGTCATTTTTTTTACGCAGATACGTAATCCAACATGAGGCGCCGCAATAAATCTCATTCTTTATCTTAAATTTTAAAAAATGAAAGGGTTTTATTGGCGTTTCTATAGAGGTTATGGATGGCAAACCGGCTTACTGAAGAAGTAAAATTCTCATTCATTATGACAGCAATTAAATCGTTTAAAAATCAGAGTATCTTCCAAGCTAAAAATACAAAATATTAAAAACGTCACAAATTATATGAGAAGCATATAGGAAATACTTTAAATCAAGCGATAATTATCAAATATTAGTATTGATTATCAATAATTTAAACTTATATTAAAATATTTTAAATATAATCTGTTTAACACAATTTTTTTACACATCTGGTTATATTTTCGAGGTTTACGCAATCGATGCCGGTAAAAAGTTAGTGTTATGCATTCCGAAGACTGCTAAAAAATAACATCTGCTGTATGAGGGGGGCTATTTATTTTTTAAGATCAAATAGCTGTGTGCCTGTAAGGTAATTTGCTCTTTTAAAGATACGGGCTCGCCTGTTATGGCATTCAGCCATTTGGTCTTTTTCAAGGAAGAAGGTATAATAAAATCTATCTCCTTATTTCTCACATTGGAGATAACAAACACCTTTTCTCCTTTCATCTTTTTGGTAAAAGCGCAAATATCATTATTGCTAAAAGAGGTTAATTTACCCCGGCGGATAGCATTGCTTTTATTTCTAAATGCCAAAATGGAGGCGTATTCTGCGGTAACATCAGGGTTGATGGTCCAGTCAATTTTTTCAGCAGTAAAAGGAAACCTGATCCTGTAAGGTGTACCTACCTCCTGCCCTGTGTAGACCATAGGAATACTTTTCATATATGCTGCTATCACAAATGCAGACATAGCACCTTTTCTTCCCCCAAACAATTCTTCAGGAATTCCGTCAGAACTATTTACATCATGGTTGGTTGTATACCGTACCATTAACTGGCGATCATTTGCATTTATATAATCAGTATTATTCAATCTATCGATCAAAGTAACAGTACTATCTTTCTCGTATATATCTTTTAATTTCCCAAAAAAACTGAACCCAAAATTGTAATCAAACCCTATCTTATAATTCTCAGGCTTTCTTCCTTCAGCCATCAATAATAATTTATGGGTCTTGATATTTCTGAGTGTGTCTATTGCTTGTTTCCAAAAATCGATCGGTGGGCCATCGGTAAAATCCATTCTGAACCCATCTATATTTGCAGTGTACACCCAATACTTCATGTCGCTGATCATTTGCTGACGCAAAGCTTTGCTATCAAAGTTCAACTGTGCTACATCGATCCAGCCTCTGCCCGGTGGGTCAACAATATTCCCTGCACTATCCTGTAAATACCAATCCTTGTGTGTGGTAACCCATTCATTATCCCAGGCGGTATGGTTAGCAACCCAATCCAGGATCACTGTTAGATTTTTTTTATGAGCACTATCTACCAAGGCACGTAGATCAGACAGGTCACCAAACTCTTTATTGATGCCTCTATAATCTTTTATACAATAAGGTGAATTAGATGTTTTTAAAACCCCTACCGGATAAATAGGCATAAGGTAAATTATGTTTGCACCAAGGCTCTTTATATTATCAAGTCTTTTGATAACCGATTGGAAATTCTGAGTTGGACTAAATGATCTCATATTTACCTGGTAGATGATACCATCACGAGGATCGGGAACACCAGTGAAAGGAGTACCATATTGTTGTGCGTAAGTAGTGCCTGAAAAGACAAATAAAAAAAACAGCAATACCCGTGTAGGGTGCAATTGGTTTCTGGTCATATGAACAATCGTGTTTAAAAATCGAATTTAATTGATGATACAGGCTGTCAAAAAATTATATATATTATAAAAACAGATAGCTGAATATTTTTTTAATACTGTATGTTGAAAATATATTTTTTAATATTTTTATACATCTTAAAATTATTGTTTCAATACAATGTAACTATAAGGTTGTAAACTTATTTGTGTACGCAATGATACATTACCTCATTCAAAGCGTTCGTATAGCTTGTATTTGCAACCGCTGCGTTTTTTCATTTAAAATATTAAGTGCTGCTAATTATTGCTTTACAACAATATAGCCATATGCCGGTATATTAATAGTAGTACCTGTTGCACCCAAAGAAAACGATGCGTTCGTAAATGCATCTTGCCAATTGGTATTTGCAAGTGCGGTAGGAACAGTAAAGTTTTTATTAGCATTGCGTACGTTTACAAGCACCAATACTTTTTCTGAGCCTGCTATTCTTGTAAAAGCATAAATATCATTATTGCTGTAAGCTGTTTGTGTGCCTGTTTTTAATGCTTCGCTATTTTTCCTGAAGGCAATTAACTTTTTATATATCCCGGTTATTACAGGTTTAGGTGTCCAATCAATAGGCGTATTGGTATTAAAATATTCTAAGCGTGTATTGTAATTTATTTCCTGACCATTGTATATCATTGGAATACCTCTTGAATATGCAGCTGCAACAAACGCTGCAATAGCACCATTATCACCACCAAATAATTCATTGGGAGTACCTTCTAATAAATTCACATCATGATTGCTTGTATAATGTATTGGCTGCTGATTGCTACCGGTTGAGCCAACGAAATCAGTGTTAACAATTGGATCAATAGATGTTGCAGCACCATTACTTCCAAATACACCTTTAAGGTTTGAGAAGAATTGGAAAGTGTACTTTAGATCAAAACCAACAGAAAAATAATTGGTATTACCACCTTCTGCCAACATGATCAGTTTATGACTTGTTATGCCACGTAATGAATCAAGCGCTTGTTTCCAAAAATCTAATGGAACTGGGTCAGCATAATCGCAACGATAGCCGTCTATATTAGCTTTGTAAATCCAATATTGCATATTCCGGATCATTGCCAATCGCATATCAGCATTGTTGAAATTTAATTGTGCTACATCCGAGTAATTTGTATTAGGAGGAGCTATGATATTGCCACCGGCATCTAACTGGTACCATGATTTATTTACTATCCACGGATTATCCCAGGCAGTATGATTGGCTACCCAATCAAAAATTACAGCCATGTTACGTTGGTGTGCACCATCTATCAACGCTCTCAGTTCTTCAAGTGTACCCATTTGCGTGGCAACACCTCTGTAATCTCTAATAGAATAAGGAGAGTTTACAGATCTGTCAACACCGATCGGATAAATGGGCATCAAGTATATAACGTTTACGCCTAATGCTTTTATAGAATCGAGCCTGGCGGTTACACCTGTAAATTTACCTCCGGTACTGAATGACCTTATATTTACCTGGTATATAATTGCATCTTGTATGTCGGGTACATTTGCAAATGGAGTTCCGTATTGGGCAGTAGTATCTACAATGCTAATGTGGGTAGGAGTAAATGGCTCAAAATCATCTTTATGGCAAGCCGTAAAGAGCATAGAGACCGCCATCAGTTTTATAATATTTTTCATATCCTTATTTTTAAACAAGCAACAGTATTACTGCTTTTTAATTGATTAGTAGTTTAATTTTTATTCACTGTATAGGTATAGTTTTGAGATAGGTGCAGATCAAGCGTAATGGTATAATTGCCTGCTTCAGTAATTAATAAAGCTGGTTTGTTGTTATACGGTAAAAATGGATTATCTACATACACCAGCTTGCCATTATCTAAACCAAAATCTATCTTCCATTCATGGTTTGCCCTAAATTTATATTCACCAGGGGTCATATTTGCGGTAACGCTCCATACTTGTGTAGCAGGATCGTAACTCATATCCGTATCGGCATCCCAACCTCCCGGAGTAGCACTTCCAATAATACTCCATATTGTTTTAGTAGCAGTCCATTTTAATGTATTAAAATCTGCCGTAAGTTCATAATAACCAGGGCCGGCTACTTCCATATTTCCTCCTTCAAAATTAGCCTCTGCTATATTACCCGAAGTAGCAGTTAAGTCTCCATAAGCCATTGGTGTCCATCCTGCCTGAGGAGTTAATTTGAATCCAAAATAAGCAGTGCTTGGAGCCATATAAACATATCCTTCATATTTATTAGTTTGGCCGGGTACTTGCAAAATAGTTGCAGCTGTAGCAGGATCCCAGTTCTGATATCCTCCCGGAACATAATATTTTTCAACACCAGAAGGAGGGGGTGGAACAACAGGACCTCCGTTCTTTTTTAGATTGAATGTATAATTTTGCGATTCATGCAAATCAAGTGTAATGGTATAGTTCCCTGCTTCCGGAATTGATAAAGCTGGTTTATCGTTGTATGGTAAAAATGGATTATCTACATACACCAGTTTGCCATTATCTATACCAAAATCTATTTTCCATTCATGGTTTGCCCTGAATTTAAATGAACCAGCTTTCATATCGGCAGTTACTGTCCATACTTGTGTAACCGGGTCATAACTCATGTCTGTATCAGCATCCCAGCCTCCCGGAGTAGCATCACCAATAATACCCCAAATTGTTTTAGTCGCTGTCCATGTGTTTGTATTTAAATCAGCCGTCAATTCATAGTAACCGTTATCAGTAACCGAAAGTGCTGTTGGTGAATTTATTTCCAGGCTATTTCCATTACCTGCGCCATAAACGATGTGTGTCAAATCTGGCGCATTGGTATATTTAAAAGTTTTATCTGCCCCTGTTATATATACATAACCTTCAAATTTCCCCGGTAAAACCGCTATACCTGCAAGTTTTGGTGCAGTTGCAGCATTCCAACCTTGATAAGCTCCCGGAACATATAAAATACTGGCATAAGGTGTGATGTCTAGTGTTATGCTATTGCTATAAATTGTATTAAGCGGTGTAGCATCGCCTCTATCATTTCTAACTTCCGCCATTATTCTAAAGACCACTTTGTTTGCTGATCCTATAGTTGCGCCTAACCCTTTTACCTTTTCGTTTAAGACACCACCGATACTTTTAAACTGCATTGTTTTTGCATCCATTGGAAAACTTACCGCTTTAGCCCAGGTACCACCTACAGTGTCTGCAGGTAGATCCATTTGTACAGTGTAAATAATTGCAGGGTTAGGGCCAAAGTAAGCCCTGTCGCAATTAAGTGTAAGTACCGTATCCAAAGCAGTTTCCTGTATTAAAACAATATTGCTTTGCTCAGCAGTCAATGCACCTTCTGTAAATGAACCCTGTGTTACATTATACATATCTTCATCTTTTTTGCAAGATGTAGCCAATAGTATTACTAGAGACATCATTAGCAAAGCGGAACTATTAAATAATTTACGCATCATAATTAGTTTAATTTTTAACAGAATAATTTAGTAACCTGTATTTTGTTTAAGGTTTGGATTTGATAGAATATCTGCTGACGGAATTGGAAATAAATTACGGGTATCAGCTACACCTTTACCATCTTTTACGCCACCTTTCCACGACCATAAGTAAGTGCTGCTTGTAAATTTCCCAAAGCGTATTAAGTCAGTACGACGACAGTTTTCCCAATACATTTCACGTTGACGTTCGTTTAAAATATTATCAAGTGTAAGTGTTGTAAAACCATTTGTATTATTTTCATAAGCTCTTGAACGAAGTAAATTCATGTATTCAAGTGCTTTGGACATGGTACCGCCACTTCCATTTCTTACAACGGCTTCGGCATATATCAAATACATTTCTGCCAACCTGAAAAGTGGAAAATCTGTACTGCACAAAGTGCCGTTTTGTGATGGAGGTGTTGTTCCTGTAGAACTAAGATTAGTGAACTTATTTACTTTAAGCCCATTGTCAAATGCAATAGGGTCTGCTACATCTAAGGTACCATCGCCAAATATTGCTCTTTTATCATTCAATCCACTGTAGTCGCCAAATGCCAGTGGAAGGTTTTTTGTGGCACGGTTGCCAAGCCATCCGCCGCCAGGTATACCACGTGGTGCATTTTTATCAGATGTATTGCTGGTAGCAGAGTTTATTAAAAAAGTAGTTCCCCCGTAGTTTTGCGTACGCAATGCATCGTAAGCAATCGGTAAAATAATTTCCGGGTTATTTTGATCATTATCACTCATGAATAATTTTTTATAACCATTCGTTCCATCCTTTAATTGATAGCCGGCATCAATTACTCTTTGAGCATAGGTAATGGCTTCAGTATTTTTTTCAACCCCTGTATACACTTTTGCGTTGATGTAAATACGAGCAAGTAATGCCCATGCTGCACCTTGATCTGCTCTTGCATATTCATTTTGTTTTGGAGCAACTAAGTCATCATTCATCTCCGTTAATTCTTTTTCTATATAAACAAAAAGCTCAGCTCTTTTTATTTGCGGAGGAAGAAATTTACCGATAGGGTCATTTTCAGTTATAAAAGGAGGGTTACCAAAAAGATCCATTAATACCCAATATTGAAATGCTCTTAAAAAACGGGCTTCGGCACGGTAATGCCTAAGGTTTTCCAACGTAGCTGCATCATAATTATAACTGGCTATTTTATCGCTGGTAGTTTGACGAAGAAATTCATTGCAAACAGTAATTTGATAAATACTTCTTGCATAAGCGGCTATTAAAAACCCATTGTTCGGGACCCAATTTAAGCCATGCAGTGTTTGTAACTCTCCACTGTTCCAGGCGCAAATAGCATTATCGGTTGTTAGTTCTTGCAAATTAAAATTAACACGTACAAAATCAGTGTTTGCCTGGTCATTATCCGGAAGCCCTTCAATACTTAGATCAGAAGTACCAGTACCAAAGCTGCCAATAAGCGAATAACTGCCGTAGAGTTTTGCTAAATTAGTTTTAAGGCCTTGAGGAGTGCTATAAGCAACTGCTGAAGTAATGGTATTTGTTGGCGTTAGATCAAGATCTTTGGTACAAGAACCCAACAATATCGTTGAACTAAGGAAGGTTATTATTAAAAAATTCTTTTTCATATAGCTTTTTAAAAGAGTTTAAAATTGTAGAGATGCTCCTAATGTAAAAGTTCTTGGACGTGGATAAAGACTATCATCAATACCATTATATTTTTCCGGATCAATCCCTGTATATTTTGTAACAGTGAATACATTTTGACAATTGAAACTTATTTGCATCTGCGCTTTATTTTTTAATATACTACCCACATTATATGCTAAGCCAATATTATCCATTTTAAGAAAAGATGCATTTTGAATATAATAATCTGATCTTGACTGTGTATACACAAAATTTGTATTGTTGATCTTTGAAAGGCTGTTAGATACAAATCCAAGCACATTGAATACACTCGACTGGCTAGCTCCTGTCTCAACAGCATTGTACATATAGTTACCAACATTAGCTCTTAATACTGTGCTTGCAGTTAATTTTTTGTAACTGAACTGAGAAGAAAATCCAAAAACATATTTAGGTGTCGGCGATTTATATCGATATAGATCATTGTTATCATGTACACCATCATTATTAACATCGGCATACAAACCTTCTACGGGTTTCCCGTTATAATATTCTTGTTTAGATACATAAAATGATCCAGCCTGATAGCCAACTGTATTTATTCGAATACCATTTCCATCAGAAAGAATTGTGCCTTTGTAGGTAGAATCCTGTATAGCTGTAAGTTTTGTGATTTTATTATCATAGTAAGATGCATTGAAGCCTACAGACCAGTTATATTTTTTATTATTAAGAAGTATTGTATTGATGGCAAATTCAATACCCTTGTTTTCCATTGAACCGATATTGGTTAAAATTTTTGGTGCAAAATTGGAACCCAACGGAATTGGAATCGTATTCAGCATATCCTTTGTCTTTTTAGAATATAGATCAATGCTACCCGTTATACGGTTATTCATAAAACCAAAATCGATACCGATATTCATAGATTGTGATTGTTCCCATTTAAGGTTTTGATCATAGGCGCTTGGAGTATATGATCCATAATAAGTATCGCCTAACT
This sequence comes from Bacteroidota bacterium, assembly GCA_040387955.1. GTDB lineage: Bacteria > Bacteroidota > Bacteroidia > Chitinophagales > Chitinophagaceae > Ferruginibacter. The sequence goes on from JAZKCS010000007.1 coordinate 28,153, forward strand.
GTACATAAGAAGTACTATCATTTGGATTGGGTGTATAAAATGGTTGGTATGAATAGTTGGCAATACCATCTTGGTTGCCGGTAACACCATAGCTAAGTCTTAGTTTCAGATCAGACAAAGTTTTTGAACTTTTCAAAAAAGGCTCGTTGATCATTCTCCATGTAAATGCTACAGATGGGAAAGTTCCCCAACGGTTATCCTTAGCAAATTTGGAAGACCCATCTCTACGAAAAGAAGCTGCTAAAATATATTTTTCATTATAAGTATAAATTAACCTGCTGTAAAATGAGATCAAGGTATTTTCAGGCATGTCAACTGCGTTGGCTTTACCACTACCGGGGATAAGGTTTCCATTATATCTATAATTGGAGAAACTATAATTGGTAGTAAGGTTATTGTAATATCCATAACCTGCAATTACATTGATATTGCTTTTTATTTGTTTTAGATCTTTAATATAATTCAAATAAAATTCGCCTACTTTATTATTTATTTTATTTAGATATTGATTTCTTTGTCCGGAGTCAGCATAATTTTGAGCTGCATAATCAGGTACATCTACATTGCCTCTTCCTTTTGCTATATCATAGCCTAAATTCAAATTGGCATGCAGGTCTGGAAAAAAATGCAATTTATAATCCAATTGAATATTGCCATAGCTTCTTTGTACATGGCTTATGTTGCGATATAGATTAAGTAACGCTACAGGGTTCCGGGTAGCTAATCTATTTAAATCAATAGTTTGTGTAATGGGGTTTGGGGTTGACCATTCGTTATAATTACCAAAAGGCGATTCTGTACGGACAGGTTGTGTAGGATCAAAGTAAACTGCAGAACCAATAGCGGCGCCATTTCCAAAACGTGTTTTAGTACTGGCACCTTTTAAATTAATATCTATTTTAAGATGATTGTTTAGTAACACCGGCGAAACGGAAATACCTGCAGTCCCACGTTCAAGATAATCTGTAAGCAATAAACCATTTTGATTTAAAAAACCTGCTGATACCCTGTAAGGAACATTTTTTAATTTGCCACTAACACTAAGGTTATTATCTGTACTAACTGCTGTTTGATAAATTTCATCCTGCCAGTCAGTATTAGCAGTTCCTAATAAAGGTTTAAAACTGTTGTTGGGTGCAAAAGAATCCACATAAGCACGGAGCTGGTCAGCCGATTGCAACTTAACTTTTCTTGCCAATGTGCCCACAGATACCTGTGTACTATAAGTAAAAACCGGTTTTTTGCCTCTGCCTTTTTTTGTAGTAATAAGTATAACTCCATTAGATGCACGGGAACCATAAATTGCAGTTGATGCGGCATCTTTTAATACGGTAAACGATTCTATATCATTCGGGTTAATTAAGCTTAGAGGATCCGATGAGCCTGCAATATTTGATGAGCCGTCAATATTTTTACCTTGTAAGGGAACACCGTCAATCACAATTAATGGATCGCTACCTGCACCCAGTGAAGCTCCCCCTCTTATACGTATAACACTTCCCGAACCCGGGCCACCGCCATTGCTGGTAATTGTAACCCCGGCTACTTTCCCTGCAATTAATTGCTCAGGCGTAGTAATAGCACCTTTCTGAAAATCTTTAGCAGTAATTGTTGAAATGGCGCCTGTTACTTCCTTCTTTTTTTGTGTACCATAACCAATCACGACAACATCAGTTAAAACTGTGGTTGATGGATTAAGCACAATATCCAACTGCGATTTAGCGGCAAAATTTGTTGTTTCATACCCTACATAGGAAATGCTAATGGTTCCTTTATCGGTTGTCAGGATAGTGAATTTCCCTTGTATGTCGGATTGAGTTTTTTTCTTTGAAACCGATTCCTCAATGGTAGCTCCCTGTATTGGTTCATTTTTTTCATTTTTGACAGTTCCGGTTACCTGTAAGGGAGCCTGAGCTTTAAGAAAAGTAATTGAAAAACAACAAACAACAAGGAAAAGAAGCCTTTTAGTTTTGGATAAAAACATAATATGACAAGTTTAAATAGATCTGTTTTTCGGAATATCCGCTTTCAGATCTGGTAATGACAATCGTTAAAAACCTTTTTATTCTACTTCATTTAGATCCTGAATATTGACATTCAAAACTTTTGAATGAAGTAAAATAAATAATAGAAAACAAATTTATTCTATAACAAATCCTAGCACAAATTTTATATAGATAATACAATAAAAAGTAAGTAGTTAAGGAAATATAAAAACTTAAATAATTGACTTGTAATTAGATACAATTATATTGCAATTTTTCACATATAAAAAAATGAGAAGAATCCAGTAAAATCAAGTAAAGTTCTTATCCCTTTATTTATTAAAAATATAAAGACTATTTTTATTGATATTCAATTAATTAAGAAAATATAAATGGGTTTTTAGCCAATTTTGATAAACGAATCATTCAAGCCAATATAAAGTACATTTAGGCTTCTATATTCATAATTCGATATAAAAACTCTTCATTTGGTACAATTGACTTGATCTTAATACGACTCTTATAATTGTTGATCGTATTTATAGAATATTCTAATATTTCGGATATTTTATTGATATCTTTTACGCCAAGGCGGATCAAAGCATATATCCTTAGATCTGTATTTAATATCTCCCCTTTTTCTAAAATTATTTGATCTTCAGCTTTAAAGAGCTTATTAAATTCATTTACGAAGCCCGGGAATAATTTTAAAAAAGCCTTATCAAAGTTTCTTAAAGCCTCTTCCTTTTCATTTTTAATATTTATCTGGTTGACCAAAACTTTGACCTCATCAAATTTTCTATCTCTTAATTTTAGATCAACTGTGCGTTTAAATCTTTCAATACGATTATAAAATTCTGAATTGGCATTGAAAAAATACCCGATGTATTCTTCTTTGATCTTATTCGATTCAGATAATTTATTGTTAGCCTCAGACAACTTATTATTACTCTCCGTTAATGCCTCATTTATTTTCTGTTCTTTAATATGCATTTCTGAAAGCTTATTAAGTGTTTCATTAAGTTGTTGATTGATCTCATGTTCTTTTTGGCTTGCTTCGTAAATGATCTTTTGGGCTTCTTTTAATTTAGCAACCTGTTTGTAAACGGTATATGCAAGAAATATTACAGCGATCAACAAAATTGTCATTATGATCGAATATCCTATTAATGCTTTTTTTTGCGACTCTACCTGGCTTATTTTTTCTGCTTCTATTAATGGCAATACTGTTGCAAGCTGAACTTTTCTTTGTCTTGCTCCATAAAAATCTGCATCTTTCATCGCATATTCAATATACTTTGAAGCATTTTTTATATCGCCTTTTTGGTAAAGAAATTTAGCAAGGTTATACATAGCTGAAGTTTCTTTTGTAGAAGTTTTTATATCAGCAACAGACGCAGCAATCAGCAATGCAATGACTGAATCAAGATTTCCTTTCTGAAAATAAATTACTGCACTTAAAGTAGAAGTTGCCAATGCAAATTCATGAGCAGTTATTCCATTTTTAGAGATCAGTTGAGAGAAGTTTTCATGAGCCCCTTGCATTTCATTGAGCCGCATATCTTTTAGCCCTTTATAATAAAAAAATGAAAAAGAACCTTGCTGGTACAAGGTTATAGCAGAATCAAGAAAAATTCCTCCCCATTTATTATAGACAGGCCTGAAATGTTTATCGTCGATATAATCTGCCAGATCGTAATAATATCTTGCTTTTAAAGCATAATATTCAGCTTTGATATTATTATTCACTTGTGAGATATCAATTGTTGCTAAAGAATCAGAAGCTTCTTTGAATAGCCCCGAAGATAAAAGTGTAAAATTCAATTGTATACTGGATAAAGCTATTTTTTCAGGGTCCTGGGATTGATACGCAATTTGCTGACATTTAAAAGCGTAATCATATGCCGAATCATAATTGAATACTTTGTAATAATTATATAGTTGACTATTTAAGTTGTAAGCCACCTCTAAATTTCCTGATGAAAGCTGTAATTTATTTTTTATACTGTCAATTGATTGTATAACCTTTTGGTCATACTTTCCTGCATTAGAAATTTCCTTGTTCAATGCTGTAAGATCATATGGTAGCAGTGGCTGAGAAAAACTATTTAAGAAAAAAACAAGAAGAGAAAGACAAGCAAAAAAATATTTCATACACATTGATTTACTATCTGCTTATGATCACAGATATTTTTTTTGCAAAATAGTTAAATTAAAATAACAACACGTAGATAACTATTAACTATGATCAATTAATAATTAACAATTGTTACTCCAATAATTAATACCTTTTTATTCGAAAGAAAAAGATGTAAGTGTTGAGGGTATGTATAATAGGTTTCCAACAGATGCCACTACTATCAGAAAAATTATTTTGAAAGAAAAATATTACCAAACGTTTTTAGGGCAGGTATCAGAATTATATTTATTGCCAAGAATAAATCCTACAACAACCTCATGTGTACCATTACTGATGGTATTGATCTTAGTAGTGGAATAATCATAAGAATATGACAGGGTCAATCTTTCCAATAAGTTCATACCCGCCATTCCTGCAAAACCGTATTTTGCTCTATAGCTTGCGCCTAACCAAAAGAAATCCCTGAATTGCATTTTTGCATTTACATCAACTTGTAAAGGAACTCCTCCAACAGACTTAAGCATTACTGAAGGAATAAGATTTATATCTTCATTCAATAAGATTCGATATCCGGCGGTTGTAAAAAAGTGAGGTACTAATTTTCCAGGAGTACCAATACTTGTATCACCTGAATAGATCAGTTTTCTTGGAACAAGTTGATTTACGGCAAGGCCAACAAAGTATTTATCCGAATATAACCATAGCCCTGCATTCATATCAAATTTAGATTCCGCTGCAGAAATATTACCAACAGAAGGATCCGAAGGATTATTACCAAAGTTTAATTTAGTAGGATCTAATCTAAACCTGCTAATTCCTAATCCAATACCGGCAGACAAGTTTGTTTTACTATTGATACCCATATGATAAGCATAAGTACCAAACGCAGAAAAATTACTAAATGGTCCGATCTTATCATCAATGATCTGAATACCCACACCATGATGAGGAGCAGATGCTTGGTAATCGTCATAATAATCTTTTCCTCTTGGATTATCTCCTGTCATTTCAAAAAGTGTAGTTGCATTGGTTTTATAATCCTGTTTACCAATGGGACCATGGGCAGTAAAATAAGTAGTTACAGGTGCATCTTGTAAACCAACCCATTGATGTCTATGACTGATCTTTACATCAGTATAATTTTCAATGCCCGTTAACGCAGGATTTAAAATATAATTATTTAAAATATACTGGGTGTAATGAGGTTTTTGTTGAGCATAGCCCACATTAGTTATGATCAATAAAACAATTATACATTTTAAAATTTTCATCTGAAGCAAATTAAAGTACACACTATACAAACATGGTTAATCTTAATACCAAGCATCTTATTTGAGATACTTTCATTATTTTTTTTGATGCCTGAGAAATCAATTTTCCATCAAAGAATTAAAAACATTATTTTTTAAAGAAATACCTCAATGATATTTCATGAGCATTTCCACCATTATAAAAAACGCTCAATGGTGTATTATAAACATCATAAGCATACCCAATAGCCAGCTTGTGATCAATTTTAACTCCTGCAAAAGCTGCATAGCTTTGTTTATAATGATAATTAAAACCTACCCATAATAGATCTTTATGCTCTAACCTTACACCACCTTCTATTTCAATCGGTGCATTTGGTAAATAGCGCACTAAAATATTCGGGATAAGAACATTATCTTCATCAGTAGCCCATCTGTAATCTGCAGTAAAATTATAATGCCTGTAATTTCTTCCCTGCACATTGGTAGTAGCTTTTATATAATCTAATTTAGATTGAATGATCTGCTGAACAGATGCACCCACACTTAAAGTTGACGTTTTATAATAAACGCCAGCAGAAGCATCCCCTTTTGTTACAGTTCCTTCAGCAGACATGATCGGATCTGTTTCGTCAAAATATTCTGAATTAGAAAAAGCTTCTTTATCAAGTTTGTTTTGCAAAATCTGTCCTCCCAAACCAAACATCAAACGACGGCCATTATCCATGTTGATGCTGTAGGATAAATTTACCTGACCACCTGTACGGCTTGTAGGCCCTGTTTTATCATCGTATAACACAACTCCCAATCCAACTTTTTTGCTTGCAAAATATTTGTCGCCATATAATAAAGTAGTTTGAGGACCACCATCTATACCACTCCACATCTTTCTGTAGGTAGCCCCAATAGAAGGATCGTCATTTGCACCAGCTGCCGCAGGATTATATAAAAAATTATGCTGATTGTATTGGCTTATTCTAAATATTTGTTGGGCATCAACTTTAATTACGCAGGCACTTAAAAAAAGTACAGCAATCATTATTCTCATTTGCATATCGTTTGTTTTTTTAATGGTCATAATTTGTACCAGTAATAATTACCTGATTATAGTTACATTTCCGGTTAAAGTTTGCGTACGTCCTGAACCGTTAGTTGCTTTAATTATGTAATAATATGTAGCATCCGGAACAGGTTTTCCTTTATATTTTCCATCCCAATTGTTAGCGTAGTTATCAGCATGATAAACCAAACCTCCCCAACGGTTGTATACATCAACCATCACTTTTGCAAAACATCCTGCATCTCTGTAAACTCTCCATGTATCATTATGTGTATCGCCGTTAGGTGTAAATCCTTTTAATGGATCCAAACAAGTAAGGTCATTAAAGGTTACAGAAACATCATCACTTTCAGAACAGCCTTCTCCATAACTAACAGTAAAAGTATAGAGTGTATTTGCTGTTGGATTTGATGTAGCAATCTGACTATTGGATGACTGAATAGAAGTTTGAGGAGAAGCTGACCATGAGTAAGTGCCCTGAACACTACTTGTACCCGTTAACGTTACTGAACCACCTGAACCTACAGTTATTGGATCAGCTGAAGCAGTTACTGTAGGTTTAGTAAATACTGTTACAATCTTTTTAACTGAAATAGCACATTGTTCTTGTGTAGGAGTAAATGTATATTCTGTTGTACTCTGATTATTTGGAGCTGGGGACCAGGTACCTGTTACATCATTTATCGATGTGGTAGGTAAATTAAAACTACCACCTGCACATATTGGAGCAATATCAGCGAATTGCGGAGTTTTTGGTTGATCAACCGTTACAGTCATTTTAAATGTTGTAGCACATTGTCCTTGGTTTGGCGTAAATGTATACTCTGTTGTTCCCTGGTTATTTATAGCTGGAGACCATGTACCCGTAATTGGTACAATGTCATTAGAAGCTGTAGGCAAGGCAAAGCTTCCACCTGCACAAATTGGCGCAATCGTAGAAAAAGCTGGAGATGCCAGTTGGTTAACCGTAACCGTTAGTTTATATATAGTAGCACATTGCCCTTGATCCGGAGTAAATGTATATTCTGTTGTATTTTGATTATCAATTGCCGGAGACCATGTACCGGTAACCTGATTATTTGACGTAGTTGGTAAAGAAAAACTACCACCTGCACAAATTGGTGCAATTGCACTGAACTCAGGAGTTTTAATTTCTCCTCCTGCAGCTGTTGCTGAAGTTGTTGCCGATCCTTCTCCTATTGCGTAATTGTAAGTAGAATCTGTAATAACTCCATCCCATGTAAAGGGAACTAATAAATAATTATAGGTTGTTCCTGCAGTTACATTCGCATCTGTATAAGTAAGTGTAGCTCCACTAGGAATTGTAGCTAACAATGTAGTGCCGCCAGGCAAATCCGCTTGTTTTGTTGCAACCCTTGTTGTTATACCTGTTGATGTTGGATTATTACCATCTTGTCTGCGTAAAACCAAATAACCTGTTTGCGTTGCCTGATCAGCAGGCGGGAAAGTAACAGCAGTCCAATTCAATGTGATTCCCGGGCAGATTACACTTGAAAGTTGTGGTGTGGTAGTTGGCAATGCAGATAATGTATAGAAACTATCTACTCCACTTACACCTGTTAAGTTTGCAGCATTATTTGCGTAGCCAACATAATAGTATTTTGTTTGGGGTGCCAATCCTGTACGAACATGTGAATATATTCCTAAAGTATTACCACCTTCTGCCTGAGCATTAGTGAATACAGGGTTCACAAGGCTGAATGCTGTACCTCTTGTTGTTAATGGAGATGTTACTCCTCCGCTTTTACCAGAGGTAATAACGGTAGCGCCTAACTGTGCAGAGGTTGCAGTAATCAAAGTTTTAGTTGGTGATGTAACAACAGGTGGCTCAGGACAAACTTGCAAGCTTACACTTTTAAATTGGTCTGTTCTAATATAAGAACCTGTTGAATTACCATTCCATTGAGTTTGTGCTTGTCTGTCACCACCAGGATTATCCTGATCGTTAACACCTACATCAATACCTATAACTTGACCATTGGTTGGATCACCATAAGTATTTGAAGGAGGTGGTGGTAATAAAAATATTCCCGGATTTGCTGCATCTTTACCCCATGGAATAGCTGCTTCTAAAAGATAACCTGTAGGTGTAACCACTATTTTCCAATTTACTAACGGGGCTACACGATTGAATGTTGCGCCTACAAATTGTGCAGTACCGCCTGCAGATTGTCCGCTCAAAGAAGTTGCGCCAAGGTTAAAACGAAGTTGTATATCATTATAAATATCATAAGTATTTCCCGGGTTATTATCTGCATCCAGATAGAATTCAATACCATCTACTTCATAATAATTACCACTTGTGCCTGTAGTTGCTCCAGCAACAGGTACTCCACCCAATCCTATTGGCTGTGAAATTAAAGAAGCATCCGTTACCTGAACAAGAATATATAATGAATCTGCAGTCCATACAGACTTCCAGCTTTGCGTATTATTATTTGTATGGCCCGGTAAAACTTGTTGAACAATAGCATTGGATGGAGGATTACCCCAAACTCCATCAATTGATCCATCAATCACCGGAGCTAACGCAGTAAATGTAGTTGCACCATCACTACTTGTATTATTAGTACATGGCGGTGTAGGAACTAAATTAGTTGTTGCACTTGCCACCGAAGACCAAACAGAAGAAGTTGTTTCATTAACAGCTTTTACTCTCACATAATAAGTAGTAGCAGAAGTTAAACCTGTAAAAGGTGATGAAATTGCTGCTGATGAAATCCCTGTTTGTTCAGTAACACCTGAAGCAAATGTTGGATCAGTAGAAATTTGTATTGTATAAGTAAATGGAGCCGGCCCTTGTGCTGCCGGAGCAGTCCAATTGGAGGTAAAACCACTACCTGATAAATTAGTTGCGTCTGTAATTACCGGAGGATTTGGTGCAGTGAAAAATTTCACATCACTTCCACTATTTGTACCATCTGTTGCTTGTACATGATATTCTGTATTTGCAGTTAATCCTGTTATAGCAGCAGAATCAGCTTGAGATGAATTACTGGTGATAGGACTATGTAATGTTACCGCGTTTGAACCATATCCTGTTGTTGTTCCGTAATTGAAACTTGTTGGGTGAGCTGCATCCATTGTATTAAATGCACCTTGTAACGTAGCACTAGTTGTAGTGATAGATGTTGGCATCAAGGTAGAAACGATTGGCGGAGCCCCTAATGCAAAGAAAAATTGTGAACCAGTTCCTATATCATTTGAACTATTGACACCAAATGGAACAGCAGTGCCCCCTATTGAACTGTACACACCTGTTTGAGTAGTACTTTTTGCTATTGATGCTAAAGGAGCAATAAGTGTTGGTCTTGCAACAGAAATTTTAGACCCTGCAGATAAACTAACGGTAGTAGATAACGACCAGTATTCTGAACCTAAAGAAGATAAAGTTCCATCCACAGTACCGCCTGATGGAGTATTAAATGCTTGCACCGTTGCAACAGTAGCAGCAGTGGCTGTTTTATTTAAAGTAAATGGAAGATAAGCAGGAATACATGTTCCATCGCCTACAGCAAAACTATACAAATTTGCGCCAGCTCCAAGGCTCCATTTAAGTGGTCCATTTATATAACTTGTCGCACTACCGCCTATTACTGCAGATACATTCGTATTATTAACTGTTATGCCAGAAGGCTTCGTTGTTAATATGCCTGATGTCAATGTAAGATTGCCTGTAGTATTTACAGTAACGGGAGTAAGTAAACTTACATTTGCTGCAATGCTTAAATTGTTAAATGTTTCTGCATTGCCTCCCGGACCTGAAATGGTATTTGGAGCATCACATGTACCAGTACCCGAAAATACAACAGTTGATATGCCATTGATGAAAAATCCTTTGCTGGTTCCAGACACTGCCTGGTTATCAGTCCAATTTCCCTTTACGGTCATTGTAGTTTTAGGGGCTGTAAATCTTGAATCAGTATTCAACACAAAACCTCCGCTGGTGAATGATGATACATTACTAAAATCTACTTGTGCATTGGTCGCATTATTTCCTAAAGTAAAAACACCATTTATTGCCCATGCCCCACTTGGCACCCATCCATTAGCGTTATTAAATCCCCCTGCTGAAGATCCTGTATTGGAAAGTATAACGTTATTAGGATAACCAGGAGTAACCCCTATAGTACCAGAAGCCATGGAAACCCATTCTTTACCTGGTGTATAATTAAAGCCATTGTTATAACTAATATTTAATGTTGAAGATGCTCCCCATATAGGAGAATTAGTGTTTCCTAATCTACCTTGCTGGTTTACAACTTTTGCAACACCATTAATAACACTTGTAGCAGTTTTAAGATCTAATATTACATTACCATCTGAACCAAAATCAACATTATTGAAAGTAACTGATCCATTTACCGTAGTTGTTCCACCAGATGAGCCCAACAATAAAAGTGTCCCTCCATCTGCATCTACACCGCCTGCTCCATCGGCACTGTTTGCGAAATTACCCCCATTACCATTCAAAGTTGCTGTTTTAGCGATCCCAAGAATTTGACCGGTGAGTTTTAAAAGTCCTTGTGTAAAATTTACTGTGCCGACTGCATTTGCTTTTCCGATTGTGATCGGGGCAGCTATTGTAGAATTCAATATATTAACGACATCTGTAGCATTGGGAGTAGCAATATTTAAGGTATAAATATTAACTGATCCACCACCAGATAAAGTTGCGCCATTTGCATTTAATATTACTGTTGCTCCGGTTCTATCTAAAGTTGCTCCGGCAGGTATATTTAATGTACCTCCAATTGTTATGGTAAAAGTATTTCCACCGCTATAATTTACATCCATGTTACAAATGGTTCCTGTGGGAATCACAAGATTTTCAGTTCCATTCGGTACATGATTTAAACTCCAATTGGCTGCGTTGTTCCAATTACCATTGGCAACACCAAAAATGTTTTGTGCAGTTGTGGTAAGGGATATAGCTATACCAATAAATAGTAGATAAAATTTAAAAAGAGAAGGTTTGAATATTACTCTGTTTAAAATGTTAGGGGCATTTTCTCTCATAAAAGCAGTTAGTTATTTATCGTTAAAAAGTGTCTTATTTTGGTATATCAAAAAAAACTGAAAATCTTATTGAAGAGATTTATCAGAATTTATGGATAACGAATGTAAGAAAGATTTAAATTCTTAGTATTTTATCTATTTGTAGTATAAAAAATATATCTAAATTGAACCTTCACAAAAAGACAAAACATTGATTTATAATTAATTATATTTATATTAAATATAAAAATATATAGATTTTTTAGGACTATTTATCGCTGAGCTGACTTTTCTTTTTCACTTACCTCCTCATTGTATTGAGTTGAATACATTGGTGGTTTATCACCAAAGAGATCTTTATGAAAATTATTAAATTCAGTATCGTAACTATACGTTATCCTATCCGTTCTTAAAGGTTTGTCAGTTATCCATTCCGGTGTGGCGAATTGTTTAGTAACAATCCCATTTCTCATTACAGCAACTTTTACAGCTCCGGGTTGATGTTTAAACCTGGTTGAAGTAAGTCCTGAAGGAACATTTACAGTTGTACCATTTACAACTAATTGTCCTGCTTCCGGTAAAATGGTAACCACTTCAATTGAATCTTCAAAATTTGTCTGGGTAGTTTTTCCCAAAGTTTCAACCTTAATATTAAATGGATCAGGCTTTACATCTTTTTTATATTTTTTAAAAAATGCGATAGCTACATCACGATCAGCATAGGGTGATTTTGTTCCCTGCCAAACACTTTTTAAATAAGTAAGTAAAACTGAGAACCCGTAATTATGATTTATTTCCGGAGCAAAGTGATGACCTTCGGGATAGTCATTCCATGTAATGATATTTACCATTGAGACATCCTCCTTTATTGCAAATTCCCATTGTTTGCGAAAGGTTTCAGAAAGTCCTGTTACCATATATTTTCTTTCAATGCCTTTTTTTCCTGCAACAACAGCTTCTTTTGCTGAGTTCAACATATCCCATGTGCCGGGCCTTAAAACCTTTGAAGTATAGAAGTCGGGGAATGCAGACACTGTATATTGTCTGCCTCTTTTTTTGCTTATAGAAGCAATCTTACTATCTAAGCCTTCAAAAGTATAAGCCTGTGTCCACATCCAAACTGATGGGAAATAATCTAACAATTTATGTATTTGTGAATTGCTCACTTTTTCGTTCACTGAATACATACAGGCAAATTTTTCTCCTACTGCATTAGCCAATTTACTATATGCTCTTGCAGCAAAATATTCAGGGGAACGTCCTTCCATTTCCACCGGTATATCTGCAATCTGTTCTCCATACCATAAATAAACAATCAATCTTCCATCCGGGGTTCTTAGCCAGTGTTTATTATTTTTTCCCACTGCATCCTGAATTCCTTTTACTCTGCTGGCAAATTCTACCAACTTCATATTCTCATCTTTACCTTCTACTCTTGGATGAGAAAAACAAAAGGTCAATTTAAAATCAATATTTTTTTCATCAGCTACTTTAAAATATGCCTTGATGATCTCATCCCAGCCTTTATTTTCTAATGTATAATAAAATTGAAAACCGTCTATACCTAATCTTTTAGCAGCAAGCATTTCAAATTCAACTGCATGTTCAAGAGATGAATCTTTCATGTAAGGATCACTCATTACATTTACTTGCGTAAGCCCTCCTATTGGTGCCGACAAATTATTAGTAATTGGATAAAATTCAGGATTACATCCATCTTCCATCGGATGTCCGTTGTAACTGATGATATGCGTCATACAATGCGCTATCACTAATTTTTTATCAGTAAGCGGCAACTTAAATTCAGGAAGATCAAAATATTCATCCTGCGCCTTTACAGATAAAAAAAGCGAAATAAAAACAGTCACCAACAGAAAAGATTTCTGTTTTAAAATCCGATTAAAGTAAATCATACAATTACTTTTTAATAAAGTTTAAAAACATTTTAAGAGAGTAGAGATCAACCTATATTTTAAAATTTAATTTTTAGAAAGAAAAAAGCTGCTGCTTTAGGCAGCAGCTTTTTTTAATCATCTTAACAATAAATTGTTATTATATTATCTACCTGCAAGACCGTAAGCATACAAGTTTGCAATTTCAGTTGCAGTAAGTGCTCTATCGAATAATCTTGTATCATCTATTGAACCGGTGTAAGTAGGTACTTGCCAAGCTTGAGCAGCTGTACCACCATTAGCAAATACTCCAGGTGTAATAGGAGCGCCAACAATTGGTGTTGCCGGAGTTGTATAATTAAATGTTCCGAAAGTAACACTTTGTCTTTGTGTAATGCCGGCACCAACAGCACTTGCTGTAGTCATCAATTCAAATTGATCAACTGCAGGAATTACACCAGTAGCAATATTTTTTGTAGCTTTCAATACACCATTTGCATAATATTTAATTTTTTTGGTACCGCCTGTTGTATCATACACCATTGCAATAAATGCCCATGCTGTTGGAGCAGTTTTAAAATTACCTTCAGCACCTTGTGCAAAAAGATCTCCATATGCTGGATGAGGACCACTTCCATTAACATGGGTTATAGTACCATCTAAATCTAAAGAATCAGAAGCACCATGACGGAAATTAAATCCTGCTAATCCCCAAATATCCTGAGTACCAGCATTGATCTGCCATAATGAGGTCAGGTTATCTGTAGTTGGGAATTTAGCCCAAGAAGTAAATGTAAAACCTGCAGCTAAAGCATCGGCTTTATTAATATTAGTGATAGTTGGATAAACCAGGTATCCATTTGTAAAGCTAGCATAACCACCAATTTGACCACCAGCAGCATTGTTAGTTACTGTTCCACCTGCAACACCAGTTACACCAGAAATAGCTTCAGCTTTTGTGTTATCAAAAGTCCAATGTGCAATTAGATCAGATGTAGCAACATCATCAGAAGAAGGAAGGCTAACTACATCTACAGTAAACGCTAAAGCGTTACTTGTTTTACTTCCAACAGTTACAGTAACGTTACCGCTTGCAGCACCTGCAGGTACGGCTACACTGATAGAAGTTGCTGTTGAAGAAATTGGTGTTGCTGATACTGCACCGAATTTTACAGTACCGCCTGCCAGGTTTGTACCGGCAATTACAATCGTTGCGCCAACGGCTGCATGATTAGGCGTAAGGGTAGTGATGGCAGGAGTCGGTGTAGCCGGAGTTCCGTCATCATCTTTCTTACAAGAAGTAGTAGCAACTACAGTTGCAAATAAACCGCATGCTACCACAAGCATTGCATTTTTCATCTTTTTCATTGTTCGTTAGTTTTAATTTTTAAATAAAAGTTTGATGTTTTTTTTGTGATGATAATTGTGAAATATTTAAAGTTGAATAATTGATACTGCTGCCCCTCCACCTTTTCCCAGGTTAAGGGATAATGTTGATTTATTTGTTACATCTATTTTCTTAATTACATATCCTTCCTGGTTAGTAAGATAATCTGTTCCCGGAGCATCGCTATATACTACTGCTGCATATTTTTTATTTTTATCAAGAAATGACATATCAATATTTAATGCCCTACTATCTTCTCCTGTAATAGCTCCTATAAACCAGTTGTTAGTTCCCTTTCCTTTACGTGCTATGGTTACATATTCCCCAGGTTCTGCATCAATGATCTTTGTATCATCCCAATCTACAGGCACATCACTGATAAATTTTAAAGCATCTTTATGTGCCATATAATTTTCAGGAAGATCGGCAGCCATTTGTAAAGGACTGTACAAGGTAACATATAAGGCTAACTGTTTACAAAGTGTTGAACGTAATTTCCTGTTTGGATCAGCATCAGCATAATTGCTTAATTTAAATATACCCGGTGTGTAATCCATCGGCCCACCCATTAAACGTGTAAAAGGTAAAATGGTCTCGTGATTAACAGGGTTGCCATGACTGAATGCAAAATATTCATTTCCCCGTCCTGCTTCAGAAGCGATCCAGTTAGGATATGTTCTATTCAATCCTGTAGGACGTACTGCTTCATGAGCATCAACTGTAACTTTATATTCAGCAGCTTTTTTAACTACTCTTAAGTAATGATCGGTCATCCATTGGCCATCATGAAATTCACCACGTGGTATAACTTTTCCTACATAGCCTGTTTTAACAGATCTATATCCAAATTTCTTCATGAATTTGTAAGCTGTATCAATATATCTTTCATACTCTGTAGCAGAACTTGCTGTTTCATTATGCATGATCATCTGAACACCCTTTTTTGCTGCATATAGCTGAAGTTCTTTAACATTAAAATCAGGATATGGTGTTACAAAATCAAATACATGCTCTTTCCATGTACCAAACCAATCTTCCCAACCAACATTCCAGCCTTCAACTAAAACACCTTGGATATTATTAGCCGCTGCAAAATCAATATAGCGTTTTACATTTTTTGTATTAGCGCTATGTTTACCATTTGGGATCAATTGTCCTTTTGCATCAGTACTGTCAGCAAGGTTAGCATAGTTCCACCCTCCTTTGCCCGTTTGCATTTCCCACCATACACCTACAAATTTCATAGGCTTTATCCATGAAGTATTTTTTATAACAGAAGGCTCATTTAAATTCAAAATTAATTTTGATGAAAGTATATCTGCAGCTTTATCACTTACTATAATTGTGCGCCAAGGTGTAGAAAAAGGAGCATGCAAATATGCTTTATTGCCTATTGCATCCGGCACAAGACTAGCAGTCAACCCATAAGATGCTTTATCAACATGCAATTGCATTGCCGGATAATTGATCTGAGCAGCTTCATGTATATTGATGTATAAACCTTCAGTAGTTTTTAACATTAATGGTGTCTGTACAGAAGAAGCATCTTTTACAGTACGTACACAAATATCTGTGCTTGATGCTACAATAGAACTATTGTCGATCTGGCTGATCTTTGATTTCGTATATTCGTACTCGTTACTATCATAATCTCCGGGGATCCAGAATGCAGTATGATCACCAGCAAGGTTAAATTGTGTTTCTTCTTCTGAAACAATGAAATATTTCAGATCCTGTTGTTTAGGGAATACATAACGAAATCCTACACCATCTGCAAAAACCCTGAAAGCAATATCAAGTAATTTGCCTGAATTATTTTGTTGAAGATGTACCAGTAATTGTTTATAATTATTTCTGATCTTGCCTACTTCACCTAAAACCGGTTTCCAGGTTTGATCAAAACGACTGTTGTCAACTGAAAGTATTTTAAAGTCGCTGTTGAGTGACACATTCTCAGTTAACTTAAATCCTAAACGGGAGGTTTTGATAATATCTTTTGAGCCATACAAAACCTTGTATACAGGAGTTCCTTTAGCATCCAGACTAAAGATCAATTTTACTTTTTGAAAATCAACTGAATATTCTTTTTGTGCAAACACAACATTCAGTGATAGCAATAAAGTAATTAATATGGCAATTTTTATTTTCATTCGTGCAATCGAAATATTATATACTATTCAATAGTTTTTTTGCTTTATCCATTTGCAATGAAACTATATAATAAAAAACCTGGTCCAATCTTTTTTGTTTATCAGTATCGCTACTAAATGATTTTCTTTTTGTGTACAATGTATTTATTAATTCAAGATCTGCTTGTGCCAGATCTGATACACCTAATTTGTTCTGTAAGGAAGTTAAAAACCCATACCCAAATTCTTGTGTTGGTTCTATCATTGTTCCTTCTCCGTAATCATTCCATGTACACAACTGAATAGAACTACATGAAGAAGCTAATGCCATATCCATTGTAGTGTTAAAGGTATTGGTACCGTTATGGTCTATTTCCCATCCTATTACTTCACCGAGCCCCCCTTCAGCATAAAAGTCTTTAAAACCCGGATATACTGCAGCTACTTTGTGGCCACTATAAACCTTATTATAAAAATTATTTAATAACGATAAATGATTATTATGCAAATTATATATCCATGCATATTCACCGTTAGCATTAACACCTGGCTCATTTGATTCACCCCATAAAGTAAAGAACGACGGTTTAGGATTCAACACAGAAAAAATTGAAGTCCAATCTGAAGGTGTTTGCATTTGTATTGGACCAAAATCAAGCAACCAGGGTTTGCCATCAACTTTCTCATAATAAGATAGATTGAAATAATTATTTTGCAAATAATTCATATCAATCTGTGCCTGACCAATCTTATTGCCACCGGGAGCATCCTGCAAATTTCTATCTTCATAAACAATTGCAAAAGTCATCCCTACTTTCTCAAGCATGTCTATCATTCTTTCAGAATTACGAACCATAAAAGGATAATCATTTAAGATCATCTTTCCTGGCCAATCCAATAACACACCATCTACCCCACTTAACTTCATTAATAAAAGCTGGTATTCAATTACGTTTACATCACCTGAAGCATACGGGCCGATCATCGGATAATAATGTGATGCTATTTGTCTTTTACCGCTTCCATCAATGATATCAGGATTTTTATTGGCCATTTTCCAATGCTGTCCCCATTGTCCGGAATTAGATGTATTGGATTCGAACCATGGCATTACATGTGAGAATATCTTTTTAGAAACTGTTTTTGTAACAGGTTGCGGAGCATGAACTACTACAGTACCTGTATACAGATCCTCATCCACCGGGGCAGTTGTTTTTTTACAACCTGCAATCCCGAGGATAGCGAATATTAATAATAATAATTTATTCTTTTTCATCAAACGATCTTACACTCTAAACTTTAGCTACAATTTTTTAATAACCCGTATTCTGATCATCAGCAGTTAACTTTTGATTAGCACTCATTTCAGCTGAAGGAATTGGGTAGTAATACATTTTATCCTGCCATGATGCAATTGCAGTACCATCAGATAATGCATTCACATAATATTGTTGTTCATTCTGACCAAATTTCCATCTGCACACATCAAACCACCATTGGCCTTCTGCAAAAAATTCTGCAAATCTTTCAAAAGCTAATGGATTGTTTGCAAGGCTTGCATCACCAGGTGCTGCTTTGGTTGATCCATTTAAAGAAGTATAATCATAAATAGAAGCTGAGTTGATTGGTTGGCCATATGCTCTTCTATGAACTTTATTGATATATTCCAATGCAACTGATTCTTCACCTGAATTCTTACAAGCTTCTGCATATAATAAATATACATCTGCCATTCTCAATAAATAATAATTTGCACCATCGCAATTGTTGTAGCTATAAATTGATTTATCAATGGTTGTATATTTTTTAAAACTCCACCCGTAGTGGTTATAAATATTACCGATGTTTCCACCTGCTCTTGCAATAGGTACTCTGAAATTTCCTTCTTTATCATTTACCGAATCTACCCATGGTTGCTGAGCACATACATACAAACGAGGATCAACGGTTTTATTAACACGTGCATTTATTGATTGTTGCTTGTAAGCAGGGTCCATGATATATTCAGGGTTGTAACGTGTTGGCGTACCCGAAAAGCCAGGTGCTTTAACCGTATCAAATAACGGTAACGTAAAACCGAAACGGCGTAAATTCTTATCGTGTACAAAAATATTAACACGAGACATGTCAATATTTCCGCCACCGGTTTCTGTTCCATCTATTCCTAAGATCATCGGTCCCCAAACCAATCCTTGAGAGGTAGTTAGATCATCCGGACTAGTACCGGCAGAGAATATACCACTACCTCCAGTTTTTCTTTCTACATTTATTTCGAATAAAGATTCTTCATTAAATTCGTTTGATTCCGGCAAAGCATTGAATGCATTGCTATATTTAGAAAACGGCATCAATGATTTACCACTATTATCAATAACCTCTTTCAAGATTGGCTTAGCCAGATCGTATTGACCGGTAAACACATAAGCTTTACCCAATAATGCTTTTGCAGCCCATTCAGATGCTCTCCCTACATTCACTCCTGTTCTTGGTACACCTTGCAATTTAGCCGATGCTTTCTTAAGATCGTCAATTATAAGATCCCAAACTTCTTTAACTGTACTCCTTCGTTGTGATGATTCTTCTAAATTTGAAGCAATTTTAGTAAAGATCGGCACACCTTTTTTATCCCCTCCATTTGATGGGGTCATGTAAGCTTCACCGAAGAAACATTCTAACTGAAAATAATAATATGCTCTTAAAAAATATGCTTCTCCACGTAACTGTTCGATCTTTTCCAACTCTGCCGGTTTGGCAAATCTATTTTCATAAAAATCGGCTCTTTCTAAAAATACATTTACATTTTTCACTCCAGTATATAAACCACTCCACAAGCTACTTACATAAGGGTTTGGTGTTGTTACATTGTGAATGATCAATTCATTCCAATCTCTATCATCTTTGTAATCCAGTGTAGCAGAATGTTCTAAAGAAGCAAAATGTTTGGTTAAAAGATTAAACCCGTATAGGTTAAAACTTTTACGAAAGTTAGAATATCCAGGAACCAGAAACGATTCAAGATCTGTAAAATTTGTAGGAGAGGTAGAAATATTCAGCCGATCAACAGGTTCATAACCGGTATCCGGTGCTTTTTTGCAAGCAGCTATTGTACTACCTAAAACAAGTATGAAAATTAATTTCTTTATCATCGTCGTAATATTTTTTTGAGTTAATACTTTATAAAGTGATATCAATACCTACTGAATATGTTCTTGCATTTGGATAACGTGCAATTCTATCTATACCTCTTGCAATAATACTTCCTCCAATTTCAGGATCAATACCACTATATTTAGTAATTGCAAATACATTATTACCCATTACAAAAAATCTTGTATTCTTTAATTTGAATTTTTTTGTTATACTTTCCGGCAACGCATATCCTATCTGAATATTTTTCAACTTTAAGTAGCTGCCATTTTCTACAAAATAACTGCTGGCTTTAGCATAGTTCCCATTAGGATCCCTTTCGAAATCTGATCCATCCAATTGACCAATACGAGGCTGTGATGTTAACCCATTTTCGCCTAAAAATGAAGCATTAAAAACTTTGTCGGTAAGGTTACCCCCATCATACAAAGACATGGTATACGGTGCAACACCATTATAAATATCAACTCCCATTACACCATTAAACAATAATGACATATCAAATTGTTTGTACCCAAGACCTGCAGTAAATCCATAACTGAATTTCGGGTATGGGTTACCGATAACTACTTTATCATCGTCATTCAGCACACCGTTTCCGTCAGTATCCTGAAAATGCAGATCACCTGCCTGAGCCCTTGGTTGTGTTGCATGTTGTGCAGCAGCTTCTTCATCTGTTTGAAAAATACCTAAAGATTTATAACCATAGAACTGGCCGAAAGGCAAATCAACTGCAGTATATGTTAATGGTTGGTTTACCCATAAACTATTGTTTGTAGCAGGAAAATTACTGTTAGCCGCCAAATTTTTAATTGGGGCATTACTAACACCATCAAGATTAACAACAGTATTTTTATTAAACGAACCTGTGAAGCTTAAGTTATAATTTAATTTCTTGTATTTGTTTCTATAACCTAGCAAAATATCAACACCCGTGTTTTTAACCTCACCAATATTTGCGATTATTGCAGACGATCCTTCGTTGCCAAATTCATCATATCTTGGAGGAATACCTACACTTGGTGGAACAGGTACCCAATACAGCATATCTTTTGTACGCTTGCTATACCAGTCAACAGTGAAATATAATTTACCATTGTATGCATCTGCATCAATCCCAATATTTGTTTCTTGCAATGTTTCCCATCTTACATCTCTATTAGCGATCAACTCCTGTGTATACCCGGCTAAAGAAGTACCGCCATTCGAAAAGTTTTGATAACCGGCTCTTGCGAATGAAGTTGTATATTGATAATTGTCTATTGAACTATTTCCGAAAGAACCATATCCTGCTCTAAGTTTAAACTGTCCGAAATTTGGCAGCAGATTACGGAAAAATCTTTCTTTATCCAGCTTCCATGCAATGGATGCAGATGGAAAAATACCGTGTTGGTTAGTAGGGCCGAAAGTTGTGTAATTAGCATCATCACGTACTGTAAATGTGGCGATTAATTTCTTATCAAAATCATAGTTTAATCTACCAAAGTAAGAACGTACCAAACCTTGCGGATCGTAACCGCCATTTACCGTAAATGTAGATCCGGATGTAGGAATATATCCATATGAAGTACCGGCAACAGATGTAACGTTAGTGGTTAAATTAGATGTTTTGTTTGTATAATTCTCGTACCCAGCCAAAAGATTAAGGGTATGTATTCCTCCGTAGGTATGGTCATACGCCAATATAAATGCATTTAATAATTGTTCGTATTTACCTTGAGATCTGTAAAGGCTGTTGATCGTTAATGGTGTTACGGATGTATTATAAACATCTCTGTAAATATTATTTTCATAGCCTGCGTAAGTGTATCCTACGGTAGCTTTAAATGTCATGTATTTAGGTGGCAATTTGATTTCAATATAGGCATTACCTTGAAAGTTATATTCAGGAAAATCAAACTTTGCTGTTTTAATCTGGGCCATCAAATTCACACCTTGGTATCCTGCAGGAAAATCCCCCCATGGAAATTCTACATTTCCACTATATGCCTGACCGGTAGGTGCTGTTCTGAAAGGAGTAATAACGGTAGATGTTTTAACAGGAGATGTACTTCTGTGCCAAGCATTGATCTGCTCTCCTATTTTTATTTTATCAGAAAGTTTTACATCAGTATTAATTCTGATTGCACCGTAATCGGAACTATTATCCAGAAATATTCCTTTTTGTTTATTATAAACCCCCGATACAAAATAATCTACACCAGATGTTTTACCTGATAAAGACAGGTTATAATTTTGTTCAACACCATTGCTGTATAATGCATCTACCCAATCGTAATCAGGAAAGCCTGCAATAGCTGCCGCATTGTTTGGATTTGCATAATAAGGATCTCTTGTTAAAGTTTTATATTCTAAAAATTTTTCTTTATTTAAAAGATCATACACCAATGGTTTTGTAATACCATAACGGGCATTAAAATTAATGGTTGGTTTAGTTCCGCTTGCGCCACGTTTGGTTGTAATGATAATTACACCACCCGCTGCAGATGCACCATAAATTGCTGCAGCACTTGCGTCTTTTAATACATCGATTGTTGCAATATCATTGTTATTAATATTAGCGCCGCCCTTGTTTTTTTGGATAACGCCATCAATTACATATAAAGGATCAGGCTGGCTTAAAGACGAAACCCCACGAATGGTTATTTGTGCTGAATTACCCCCCGGTTCTGCAGATTCTTTAACTACTTCTATCCCAGCCATTCTTCCCTGCAATGCTTCTGCAACGTTTTGAGAAGGTAGATTTTTGATATCTTCTCCCTTAACGGATGAAATGGCTCCTGTGACATCCTTTCTGTTCTTTGTGCCATATCCTATTGCTACAACTGTATCCAGGGTTCCTGCTAAAAGCGGTAAGCTTACCTCAACAGAATTTTTTCCAACAATCGATACTTCTTTTGAACCATGTCCGATATAGGATATTATAAGTGTTTGTGCTGCATCCGAAACAGCTATAGAAAATTCTCCTTTATCGTTTGTCTTTACACCAGGGCCATTATTTCCCTTTATCAAAACGGTAGCATTATTGAGCGGTGCACCTCTGTCATTTAAAACTTTACCGGAAATAGTTTTTTGCGAGAAGACATTATTTACCATAAATAGTAATAATGCCAATAGTAAGGTTTTGGTCAAGCGTTTTTGTAAAATCATAGAAACGTTAGTTTGATTTTTTAAGTTATACCTCAAAAATATTAGTGGAACCAAGCGTATCGTTGCAGCAAATATCTTTATAGACAAGAACATTTGTAGCAGGAATTGGCAAGAAAATCGTTAATATTTATATGGAACTCAAAGTAAATGTACAAATAATGTTACACCAACTTATATAGTCCGAATATCAATAATAATTTGAAAAATCAAGTTTTTTAAAATATAATTAATTGATTTTCAGTATAGTAAAACAAATTAGTACTTATTTGTATATATTTCTATATTGTAATAAATATTTACTTTCTTTTACTAAGATGTACTTATAGTCTCAATTTGCATAATCTTTTGTTCAAATTCTTCATTTAATACTAAAGATTTGTTCTTGATCTTGGTTTTATAGGTATTGATCGTATTGACGGAATATTCAAGAATTTGGGCAATTTTACCAATATCATGAATACCCATTCTGATGAGAGCGAAGATCCTAAGATCAGTATTCAATATTTCTCCGTCTTTTAATTGGATCCTGTCTTCAGGTTTAAATAGGTTATTAAATTCTTCTACAAAATGAGGGAATAATTTTAAAAAGGCTTTATCGAAGTTCTTTAAAAGGTCTTCTTTTTCCTTTCTCAAATTAATATGATTGACAAGAAATTTTATTTCATCGATCTTGCGATCAGTTAGTTTTTGTTCTACTGACTTTTTAAATCGTTCTATTCTGTTAAAGAATTCTGAATTAGCATTAAAAAAGTAACCTATATACTCTTCCTTGATCTTATTAGCCTCTGACAATTTATAATTTACTTCCGACATTTTGTTATTAACCTCCGACAATTTATTATTTGTCAAGGCCAATTCTTCATTTATCTCATGTTCTTTTTGGCTTGCTTCAGAAATTATCTTTTGGGCCAATTTCAATTTCGATACTTGCTTATAAACTGTGTAGGCAAGAAAAATAACCGCAATAAGTAATATGGTCATTATTGATGAATACCCTATCAATATCTTTTTTTGAGACTCTACCTGGCTGATCTTTTCTGCTTCTATCAATGGTAAAATAGCAATAAGCTGTACTTTTCGCTGACGGGCCCCATAAAATGCAGCATCCTTGATAGCGTATTCTATAAATTTTGAAGCATTCTTAATATCTCCCTTTTTATATAATAACTGTGCAAGGTTATACATTGCAGATGTCTCTTTTGTAGAGGATCGAATATCGGCTATAGCTGCCTGAACAAGTAAAGCAATTGCAGAGTCGATACTTCCCTTTTGAATATAAATATCACTTAAAGTGGATGCTACAAGAGCCACTTCATGATCTGATAATCCTTTTTGAGAAAGCAGTTTTTTAAAATTGTCCTGTGCTTTCGCCATTTCTCCGGTACGTATGTCTTTTAAACCTGTATAATAGAATGACGAAAAAGATCCTTGAGGAAAAAAAGCCAGTGCCGAGTCGAGGCATGTTCCGCCTGCCTTATTATAAAAAGGTGCATAATTATTATCCCTTGCATAATCTGCCAGATCATAATAATATCTTGCTTTAAGGGAATAATATTCAGATTTGATAGTATTATTTACATTTCCTAATGCAAATGATTGTAAAGAATCTCCAGTTTCTTTAAATAGGCCCGATGATAATAAGGTGAAATTGAGGATGATGCTCGAATGGGCTACTTTCTCCGGATCCTGCAACTGGTACGCTATCTGCTGGCACCTACGTGCATATTCATAAGCAGAATCATATTTGAATACCTTGTAATTTTCATACAATTGATTACAAAATGCATACTGTTGCAAAAGATCATCCTGCCGTACTAACCTTAGGTTTTGCTGTA
Organism: Bacteroidota bacterium; assembly: GCA_040387955.1. Classification (GTDB taxonomy): domain Bacteria; phylum Bacteroidota; class Bacteroidia; order Chitinophagales; family Chitinophagaceae; genus Ferruginibacter. The sequence goes on from JAZKCS010000007.1 coordinate 53,147, forward strand.
GGCTATCAATTGTCTTTTCAATTTTTTTATCATAATCGTTTGCTCCGGCTATTGTATTATTTAATTCATCAAAACTATATACCGATGTATTTTGAGAAAAGCCATTTACTATAAAAATAAAAGAGAATGATACTATAAATAAGGATCTGATCATAGCGTGCAAACTTTACAGTTGTTTGGTCAATTATTCAGGTTTAAGATTGTGTAAAGCGGTTGTAAGTTAAGGATTATTTTGAAATCAAACTGTAACGAATACAAATAATAAATATATAATGATTTGAATGTTAGAAAAATGAATAATTGATAACCTAAAAAAAATAATATTATTTTCAAATAATTGAAAATCAATAATTTGAACTTTCTAAAAAAATCATAGCCTAAATGAGCTCTTTTTCATTTTTTTTGCTTTTATAAATTTTACTATAGAAAAATATTGCTTTAATTGACCAATAAAATGCTAATATGGACTATATTTTTCCATAAAAAAAGCTACCGTTTTGCGGTAGCTTTTTTTGAAAATATATTTCTAAATATTTAATTCCCTGCTAGTCCTCTTGTATATAGGTCTGTAATTTCTGATTGAGAAAGTGCTTTATTGAACAATCTTGTGTCATCAATTGCTGCCCCGGTTAATCGAGGTGTTTGCCATACATCAATAGTACCTCCACTTGAAGGGAATGGAACAGGCACATAATTGAATGTACCAAAAGTTACATTTTGCCTTCCGGTTCCTCCAAAGCTTGCAGTGGTGATCAATTCGAATTGTTCGTTAGCAGGAATAACAGTAAGTGGAATTGTTTTAGTGGCTTTTAATACACCATTTGCATAATATTTTATTTTTTTAGAACCGCCAGTTGTATCATATACCATAGCAACAAATGCCCATGCACTTGGTGAAGTTTTAAAATTACCTACAGACCCTTCAGCAAAAAGATCTCCAAATGAAGGATGTGTTCCTGATCCGTTCACATGAGTGATTGTACCATCAAGATCTAAAGAATCATTTGCTCCATGACGGAATGTATAAGCAGCAGTTCCCCAAATACCACCACCGATATTACTATTGATCTGCCATAGAGAAGCTAAATTATTAGTGGTAGGAAATTTGGCCCATGAAGTAAATGTAAATCCTGCCGCCAAAGCATTAGGTTTATTAATGTTAGTGATAGGATCATACAAAAGAAATGCATCATTAAAGCTTGCATAGCCCCCTATTTGTCCTCCTGATGCATTTTTGGTAACTGTACCAGTAGCAGCTCCTGCTACTCCGGAAATACGTTCTGCATATGTATCATCAAATGTCCAATGGGCAATAAGATTAACAGAAGCTACATCATTTGAAGATGGTGCAGGTGTTGAGCTTGTGCCTGTACATACATTGAACCAACTTGAGCCTCTATATATTTCAACACAGGTTACTGTAGTGTTGAATATCATCATTCCTGCCACAGGGCCTGAAATCTGGTCTCTCTGTTGGGTTGTCATACGGGGAGGGATAAACGCTTTGTTAATAGAAGAAAGTTCTAATACACTCGAAGCATTTGGAGTATTTGTTCCGATGCCTACCTGTGCTGTAATAGCGCTTGTAAAAGCACTAATAGAAAGAAGAGTAAAAAATAATTTTTTCATAATGCAAGTTAAATTTTTGTGTTTGGCAATGTTAAATATAATTATAATTAAGGTATCAGAGAAAATGGTTTATAAGATCAAAATAACACAACCACTAATAATACCACAAATTATATACATAATATATCAAAAATATTTACTTCACCTTCCTTTTATTAAATTTAAACATATGTAAATGAATAACTTGTGTACGTATGATAAAATATTTTATATATAATTTAGAATGCATTTTATTAGCAAGGAGGGCATAATAATATAATTTCTATTTCGTTTACAGTGTAGGAATGAAATTCTTAAATAACATAAACTATAGACTTCTAGCATCATTGCTGATTGCTTTAATACTTCTGGTAGCCAGTTGCACTAATAAATTTGTTCCCGAAAAAGTTCCCACCTCAGCAACAAAGAAAACTACAGTAAAGCTGAAAAAAGCATCGGTTCCCAATGTGATTACCATTAATGATCATCTTGCTTCCAAAAATCCCGAAGGAAGATTATTTTATGATTTTCAATATCATCGTTATTGGCGTAATAATACGGATGGACGATACTATTTATTTACCCGATCCATGTACAATAACTCTGCCTTTAAACCACAATAAACCTTCCTTATTTTAAGAAATTAAAATCATGTAAAAAAAATTAAATATTTTTTTCCTTTTTTATATGTAATTATTTTATATTCAATAAAATACTAGCTGTTTTATTGATCTCCTTTATTTAATAAGTTGAAGTACTCGACAACTATTTATTGAATAAATGTTTTTAATTTTCGTATCCCTGAAAAATACACACATGAATGATATATTAATCGTTGATGAGTCAAAAGAATTATTGGAGATATTTTCATTAATGCTAAAAAATAAAAATCTCAAATGTAGAACTGCACAGAGTCTTGATGTACTATTTAAAGAAATACAAAAGAAACTACCCGATCTTTTATTAATGGATATTCGGTTCAATGAAGCCGACGCAAGAAAGATATGTGCTGATTTAAAAACACGAAATGCCTTTAAAACTATCCCAATTATTTTAATGTCTGCAAATCCTAATAAATTAATAGACTACAAAAAGTATAATGCGGATGCGATATTGGAAAAGCCTTTTGACATGATGATGTTTTTAAGATTAATAAGTCAGTTATTAGCAAAATCTGAAACATCAGAATTAATAACCGAAAAAAAACTTATAAAATTAAAGGATGCTTAGCAGTTGCAATATTAGCGGCAAAGAATATACACTCGATTTTGAACGAGTAGCCAAAAGGAAAACAATTTACTATCACGGTGTATTATATATAAATGACCCTATAGAATTTGTGTGCAAAGTAATAAACGCAGATCATATTGTTTTTACTCCATTTAAAACCGATAAAGATATTGCTGAAGCGATTATTAATTCTATTTTTTTGACCAGGGGAACTTCTTAATTTTATCACACACTATTCTTATACTCGTTTTATAAATTTAAAATTGTAACTTGATCAGTATTGAATAAATGAAATGAGGATAACTGTTTTTGTTTTATTGCTGCTGATACAAGGATCATTGTTTGCCCAACTTACAATTGAAATTACAAAAGCTCCCATCAATACTCCTGCAGGAGATATTTACCTTGCCGGAACTTTTAATTCGTGGAATGAAGTGGATGCAAATTATAAAATGCAAAAACCTTCTAATAAATACACGATCACTTTTCAACCGAATGTGGGTGTTCTCGAATTTAAATTTACAAGAGGTTCATGGGCAACTGTTGAAGGTAATATTACTGGTAATGATATTGCTAATAGAAGTTATAATTATACCGGTGGTAAGGACACCTTGCGGATTGTTATAAGAGGTTGGAAAGGAATTGCCAACAATTCTACTACTACAGATAACACATCGATTTTAAATAACAATTTTCCTATCCCACAATTAAATACTACTCGAAGAATATGGCTGTACCTCCCTCCAGATTATTATTCTACTTCTAAAACTTATCCTGTTATTTACATGCATGATGGACAAAATGTTTTTGATGTTGCTACAAGTTTTTCCGGTGAATGGCAGGTTGATGAAACACTCAATACTTTACATGGACAAGGAGATCATGGTGCAATAATAGTAGGCATTGATAATGGCGGAACAGAACGTTTAAATGAATTGTCTGCCTGGTATAACTCTTCTTACGGAGGAGGAAAAGGCGAAAGATATACCCAGTTTATTGTGAACACATTGAAACCCTATATTGATTCATTATTCAGAACCAGAAAAGATCCGGCTAATACAGGCATCATTGGTAGTTCTATGGGTGGCTTGATCTCCACTTATGCTGCAATAGAATATCCACATGTATTTGCAAGAGTGGGAAATTTATCTCCTGCTTATTGGTTTGCAAAAGATTCAAATAATATCCAGATACAAAACAGAGGAAAACGTAATGATCAGAAATTTTATTTTGTATCCGGAACCACAGAAAGCAGCACTATGGTTTCTGATATGCAGAAAGTATATACTACACTTACGCAGGTAAGTTTCAATAGTAATAACTTAAATTTTATTACCAGGGCAGATGGTCAGCATGCTGAATGGTTTTGGGCAAGAGAATTTGGGCCTGCTTATCAATGGTTGTTCAAAAACTGGCCTATTGACTGTGGTGCTTTTTATTTTTATTGCAATTCTGTAATTCCAGGTAATACTTATCAGTGGCAGGTTGATGCTGGAGAAGGATTTAACAATATTTCCAATTCGAATATTTATTCTGGTACAACACAAAATACACTTGGAATAAAAAATACACCTACTTCATATTTAGATTATCAATACAGGTGCATCATTACTAACGGGCAAGTAAAAGACACCAGCGCCGTACAAAAAATACATTTTACAAATACCTGGACCGGGGCTTCTGACACACTTTGGAATAATTACGCTAACTGGAGCTGCGGTATGGTTCCAAACGAAAAAACTGATGTAATAATAAAACTAACTCAGCGGCAACCAGTAGTGACTGTTACCAGTTTTTGCAGAAGTCTTAGACAAGAACCAGGTACCAATGTAAAAGTGAACACTGGTTTTAATTTAACTATTGCAGGAAGTTCTGAATAATAGATAGTAATTATCTGAAAAATTACAAAATCCATCCAGGATATAGTATCATCCCTTTAATATCCTCTTCAGCAAAGTAATGAAAGCGTGAATTTTAAGTCCATTATTATTTCAGTAAATGCTGTTATAATCTCAAGGTATAATCTTAGTTACGAATTATTTAGCACCAAATTTGATTTCAATTAGTAACATCAAATTCTTGAAAAAAGCGCTTCAATATACTCTTAAGGTAGCAAAAATTTTAATCTCTGTCATTGCAGGGCTCTATTTAATAATGGTTACCTATGTTTTCCTTAATAAAAAAGATATTATTAAGAAGGTGACCACTGAAATGAGCAGTAAGCTGAATGGCAATGTCAGTATAGGCGCTATCGACATTAGTTTCTTTAACCACTTCCCTAAAATAGGGGTCAAGCTAAATGATGTGGTTATTACAGATTCCCTATTTCCCCAACATCAGCATGCTTTTCTACAGGTTAAGCAAGCCTTTATTACCTTAAGCATAACAAAGTTGATACAAAAAAAATCGCCTATTAACGGATTAACACTACAAAATGGCAGTATTTATTTATATACAGATACCAGTGGTTATACCAACACATATCTGATGCAGTCCAAAAAAAATCCAGGGACATCAGTCAGCAATAGCGAAAATAATATTGAATTGAAAACTATCAGTCTCAAAAACTTCCATATAATTTTAGATGATAGAAAGAGAGAAAAACTCCATGATTTTCAAGTGCAAAATTTAAAAGTAAAACTTAAAGAGAAGAGCAAAAAGATCTTATTTGATATAAATACTTCAATTGACATTAAGAGTCTTGCATTTAACTTACCAAGAGGTACTTATTTAGATAATAAAACATTTCAAGGAAATTTTGATATATGGCTTGATAAAAAAACAAATCAATTAGGTTTTGATAGTATCAACATAAAACTCCAAGGCCAACCATTTAATTTGAGTGGTAAATTTGATCTGAAGGGAAGTGAGCCGCAATTCTTATTAAATATTCATGTAAGAAAAGCTGAATATTCATTAGTTAAATCGCTACTAACAAAAAAAATTGCAAAATCTCTTTCAATGGTTGAAATTGACAAACCACTTGATGCAGATGCTATATTATCCGGCCCTTTAAATGGCGGACAACCTTTAGTTGATATTAAATGGAACATAAGTAGATCTCGTCTCATTACACCTTTTATGGATTTTGACGATGCGACATTTACAGGCTCATACAATAATGAGGTTATTAAAGATTCTCCGAGGTATGACAATAATTCAGTCATTAATATTAATAATTTCAGCGCAAATTGGCAATCATTACCGGTAACGTCAAACCATATAGAAATATTAAATCTGGAAACACCGATACTAACATGCGATCTCCATTCTTCTTTTCCATTAAGATCCCTAAATGAAGTTATACAAACAAATACTTTGCAGCTCACCTCAGGAGATGCAGACATGACACTTACATACAAAGGACCTATTGAAGGAAACAATAACATCAATTCATTTATAAATGGAAATTTTGTATTTAAGAACGGGACAATTTTATATACTCCACGTAACGTAGAAATGAAAGAAGTTAATGGGAGTATGATCTTTAGTAATTCAAATGTGGAAATACAAAATCTTCAATGCAATGTTTTGAACAATAAAATAGTTATGAACGGAACAGCAAAAAATTTATTATCACTCATCAATACCGAGCCTAATAAAATAGTTTTGGATTGGAATATTTATTCACCACAATTAAATTTGGCCTCTTTTATATTCTTATTTAAAAGCCCTAAAAAATTTGGCATTCCAACGGTATCCACAAAAAAGAAATTTGCTAAACTATCTTCTCAAATTGATGCAATTATTGAACAAAGTAAAATTGATGTGAATATTACTACCGACAAAGTTCTATACAAAAAATTTGAAGCAACCGGATTACAAGCTAACATGAATATTTTGCAAGACAGGTATTTGCTAAATAATGTAAGTATGAATATTGCCGGTGGCAAAATGAATATGAGTGGTCAACTACTGAATGATCAAGTAAATAACCATACAGCAACCCTGAATGTAGACCTTACAAAAGTGAATGTAAAAAAAGTGTTTTACGCTTTTGATAATTTTGGACAAGACGGGATTGTTGCTGATAATCTTGAAGGGGTACTTACATCGAAAACAAATATCTCCATTAATTTAAATGATGATGGAAAAATATTGCCATCTTCAGCAGTAGGTAAAATAGACTTTTCGTTAAAAAATGGAGTACTTAATAATTATGCCCCTATTAAAAGAATACAAAATTTTATTTTTAAGAAAAGAGATTTCGATACTATCAGATTTGCAGAACTTAAAGACAAGCTAGAAGTAAATAGAGGTGAAATAAAAATAAACCGAATGGAAATACAATCCAGTGTACTAACAATTTTTGTAGAGGGAATATATAAGCCTAAAGGCAAAACCGATATAAGTATTCAAGTGCCGTTGAGTAATCTAAAAAAACGAGGTGATGAATATAAGCCTGAAAATATCGGTTCAAATAAAAAAGGCGGAGGAAGTATTTTTTTACGTGGTCAAACAGGTGATGACGGTAATGTAAAATTTAAACTTGATCTATTTTATAAATTTAAAAAAGATAAAAAAAAGGAAGATATTATGGATAAACAGTAAAACTCATAAGATAGCTATGAATTTACCTTTGATTTCTACTTCTCCTCTTTTTATGATAATTAATCCCTGATGCATCGGACAGAAAAGCCAGACAATTTATTAAAATTACCTATTACTGGTTTTAAACTCACTACACCAATCATACTTTGAGACTTGGCATAAATAGATCTATTAATAGTTAGAATTAATAATGCCATCGATTAGGTTGTTTTGATAACTTTTTTACTAATTCTTACAGTAACTATTTAGGGATTTTCTTTTATAGGTCTTTCTAATTGTTTTAATTCAAGAGTTAAAACTTTTAAAACTATTACAATTGGTTATCGATTATCCAAAGGTAAAATGCATTTAAAGAATTGGAAAGAAGTATTGAAGGAATTACTATTAGAATTTTAGTCCAGGAATTGAAGAAGTATATCCAAGATGTCATATCATTTCGAGCGCATTTAATTTTTCACTAGGTTTAAAATAAACCTACTTACATATTAAATCACCAAAATGAATATAAAATTTTCGTTGAAATAGAATAAGCGGTGTTTTAATTATTAAAAATTAAAGTAAGTTATAACAGTAAATATTATTCTATGTATTAATACACAAATAATTTGTGGGAAAGAAATTAATATAAATTATATTAATTTTTTATAGGGCTGTAAGACAACACTCATTACAATATTAAAAACTACATTAGCGCCTCGTTTTAATAACTTAACACTTATTTATGAAAATTAATACTGGACAAATATTCCAAAAAAAGATAAAGCAATTGCTAGAATCGTGGATGATGCAGCAATTGAATGAAGAAGGTTTAAGAGAAGATCTTATAACCAACCAAGAACTTAGGCAACAAAGTGAAGAGCTTTTGCAGTCAATAGTCAATCTTCTTAAAAAAGAGACCGAAGATTTTACACCTACATCAGAATATGAGAATTTATCTGAGATCGTTGCAGGCATTTCTACTTCTCGTGCTATTAATGGGTTTACTCCTACGGAAACCGGGTATTACATATTCAGTCTAAAACAGGTGTTCTCCGAAACAATAGAAAAAGAGATTAAAGAATTGCCCGTCTTATATGCAGAAATGAAAAAAATAAATAAACTGATGGATAATATTGGTATCCTAAGTTTTGAAAATTTCATCAGAGGTAGAGAAGATGTGATTCTTCGTCAAACGAATGAGATATCCGAAATATCAACTCCGGTTATACGTGTGTGGGATGGAATACTAGCTCTTCCGATCATTGGTACATTAGATAGTGCACGTACACAAGTAGTAATGGAGAGTTTATTGATGAAGATCGTAGAAACAGAAAGCACTATCGCAATTTTGGATATTTCTGGTGTTCCGGCTGTAGATTCATTAGTAGCTCAGCATTTAATCAAGACCGTTAGTGCCACTCGTTTGATGGGAGCGGAATGTATTATAAGTGGTATCAGGCCAGAAATTGCACAAACTATTGTTCATCTTGGTATTGATCTTTCAGGTATCAACACAAAAGCATCATTAGCACATGCATTAAGGACCGCATTTAATATGCTAAAATTAGAAGTGAAAAAACAAGAGAAAAGATTAAACGTACTATAATCAATGGATAAAATTCCTATATTAAAAATGGGAGAATATCTGTTGGTAACAATACAGATAGACCTCTACGACAGGTTGGCTTTAAACCTCGAAAATGACCTCGTAAATATGATCAGCAAGTACTCCTCAAAAGGAGTGCTGATCGATATTTCTGCTGTAAATATTGTTGACTCTTTCATGGGAAGAATATTAGGCAATATTGCACAAATGTCTAAAATTTTAGATGCTCATACCGTAGTAGTGGGTATGCAACCGGCTGTTGCCATTACACTCATCGAATTAGGATTGCCTATGAATGGAGTTCATACTGCACTTAATGTGGAAAAAGGGATGGATCTTTTGCAAAAGAAACTTTTATTCGACACCGAGGTAATCACCGAAGAGGAAGAAGATGGTAGTACTGAATAAAGAGATTATCAATATTGAACGTGAGCAAGATGTGGTTTTTTTTCGGAACCGTGTTAACGATTATGCAGATAAAATAAAAATGGGTCTGGTCAATAAAACAAAATTATTGACTGCGGCAAGTGAATTGGTAAGGAATATGCTTAATTATGCCAAAGGAGGTAAAGTACAATGTGAGATCATTAGTGTATCTACTTTACAAACAGGTATACGTTTGATCTTTATTGACAGAGGCCCGGGTATTGATGATATTAGTAAGGCTATGCAAGATGGTTACACTACGGGCAAAACGCTTGGACTTGGTTTGCCCGGAGCAAGAAGATTGGTAAATATTTTTGACATCAAGAGCCAACCCGGAGTAGGTACTACGGTTACAATAACTAAATGGAAAAATGGCTAATTCACCCCACATCCGTATCAATATCCCTAACAAAACCTACCAGGCTTTTGCAAGATCGGAAATAAAAAAAATTGCACAGGAAATTGGATTCAGCGGTAACAGACTCGGTCAATTGGAAATTATTGTTGCAGAGCATACCAGTAATATTATCAAACATACTTTAAAGGGGGGCGAAATTCTTGTACGCAAAATTGATTTGGGTGAAATTTTGGGAATAGAAATCATATCTATAGACAACGGGCCAGGAATGCTTTCACCATTAAAAATGATGGAAGATGGTGCATCTACCAGCAATACACTGGGACAGGGATTAGGTGCTATAAAGCGATTATCTGATGAGTTTGATATCTATTCTATTAAAGGCTGGGGAACAATATTGCTATCTCGTTTTTATTTGAAGAAAGATTTACTTCCCCCTTCTTTACCGATTGAAGTAAAAGGGATAATGCTTCCTAAACTAGGAGAGACCAAGTGTGGTGATAATTGGGATATAGTATTAAAAGGTAACAGTTTAAAAATGTGTTTAGCAGATGGACTTGGGCATGGTGAACATGCAGCAGAGGCGGCAGTAGCAGCATTAATTTCTTTTAAAGCTACGCTAAAAAATGAACCAGCGGTTGCATTAAGAACAATGCATGCCTTAATAAAAAAAACACGTGGCGCTGTTGTAACAATCGCTTATCTGGATATAACAAAAATGAAATTGTTTTACTGTGGGGTGGGTAATATTTCAGGTAAAGTAATAGGATTACGTAACAGATCTTTTTTGTCTTATAACGGTATCATTGGTCATACCATTCCAAATACAATTAATGACCATAATTATGATTGGGAAGAAAATGATATACTGATCATGCATAGTGATGGATTGAATACCCGGTGGGATATGCAGAAATATCCTATGATATTAAAACATGACAGTACAATATTAGCAGCTGCATTGTATAAAGATAATAATAGAGGGAATGATGATGTAACTGTGGTGGTAATAAGAAAGAAAAAAAAGGTTGTATGAATACAGAAATTTCTGTCATAGAGATCAATAATGAAATGGATCTTGTACTTGCTCATCGCAGGGCAATTCAAATTTGCAAATTTGCCGGTATAGGCATTTCTGAACAAACCAGGTTTGCTACAGCTGTATCCGAAATATGCAGAAATTCATTGGTGTATTGTAATAAAGGAAAAATAACTTTTAATATTCTTAAGATAGGGGAACAGTACAAATTTGAGGCGATCATTGAAGATAAAGGGTCCGGTATAAAAGATCTGGAGGAAGTTTTAAGCCGTAACCCACAGCATTTTAAGGGACGGGGGCTCGGAATTGTATTTGCTCGTAAACTGGCAGATGGTTTTAAGATCAATACTTCGTCTAAGGGTACACGTGTAGTACTGGAGAAATATATAGCCTTGCATAGTATACCAATTAACAGCCTCATTATAAAAGGTTGGATCTTGCATATTAAAAATGAACCTGTTGTTTCCGCTTACGAAGAATTGAAAAATAGAAATGAGCATTTGCTTGAATTAACGGAAGAACTTAAATATGAAAAAATAAAGGTGGAAGAGCAAATGAATGAGATCAAGTTATTAAACACTAAACTTGAGAATAACAATGCCTACATGCAACAATTTACATACACCGTTTCTCATGATCTTAAAACCCCACTTACAAGCCTTAAGTTGGCATTAACTTTTTTAAAAGAGGATATAGGTTCACGTGATGACAAACTTGGATTCGTCAACGTAATTGCAAATGCTGCTACAAAACTGGAAAGCACCATAGTTGGTCTAGTTGAAATACTGGATCTTCAAAATCATGGAGTACAGGTGGCAAGGTCTATTAACTTTGAAAAAGTTTTAAATGATATTAAAGAACAATTGATTGTAGAAAATGAAGACAATCATATAAAAGTTAAGAATAATTTTGAAAGTGTAAAGGATATCTTCTACGTTCCAGCGTATATCACTAGTATTTTTAATAATTTAATTAGTAATTCAATTAAATATAGTTCTCCAAAAAGACCCCTTCAAATTGATGTTCATACAGCCAAAAAAGACGGCTATATAATGTTGTCATTTGCTGACAATGGTGAAGGTATTGACTTGGATAAATATGGATCACAACTTTTTGCTCCGTTTACTCGTCTGACTAATCGCAGTGAAGGTAAAGGAATTGGCCTTTATATAATTAAAGATATGATTGAAAAAAATGGAGGTAAAGTATTAGTAGAAAGTGTGCCAGATAAAGGAACAACATTTTCATTTTATCTTAAAGAATATGATAAAGTATAATTTCAAAAAATAAAGAGGCTTTCATTTATTTTAAGGTTCTATTAAATCATGAATTTACCATTGATTTCTACTTCTCCTCTTTTTATGATAATTAATCCCTGATGCATCGGACAGAAAAGCCAGCGAATTTGTAGTGACTATACCTCTTGATTTCGCTACTAAAGTTGTGAATATGGTTGTACCCCGCCAAAAAGATATCGTCTTGTGTAGCACTCCACCAATCCCCCCAATTACCAATTTGACTAAACGTACCATCGAAGTTACGGTAGCCTCCAGGCAACGCAGTAAACCCGCTATTATTATTTCCTCTCCCTGATGAAAAAAGAGCGTTCCAATGTGTGGGCCCGGCTTCCTTTAACTGCCCACCAGCAACTATAGAATCGCCTAAATTGTTCTTTAGTGTAGTCCATTCTCCATCGTTAGGTATATGCCAGCCAGCCGGAGCTAATCCCCTAGGATCATTTACTGCATACCAATTATATAATTTGCCATATGTGTTACCTAATGTTGAGTCGTTATTATAATAACACCAAGCTCCTGTTGATAATTCATTCCATGCTATTGGGTCCGAAACATGTGGAATTGGATCGCCATTCTTATAGAATGCAACATCTAAGTTTTTTGCCATCCATTGTTGAGTTCCTATCACAATGGTTGGTAAAAAAACTGCTGTTGTAGAAGGAGTAACAAGCGAAACCCATTGTGATCCATTATTAAGCTGTATACTATTTAAAGTTGTATTAAATATAACTAAACCTGCAGCCGGGTTTTGAATAGAATCTCTTTGGAGAGAGGTTAGCCGAGGAGGCAAAAATCCTTTTGTGGTACTGCTTACATCCAACTGCGCCGATAAAGCCGGAGTTGTGGTACCAATGCCAACATTTTGTGTTTTTCCATTAATCGTAAAAAATAAAAAAGATAGAAATACTATTACTTTTTTCATACTATTTGATGTGTTTATAAACATACTAAAAGGGCTAACGATATTTTTTAAATAGAAATAAAACTATTTAGTTTAAAAACCAATTGACTTCATATAAAATACAATCATTAGAATATTTATTTTGAAAATATATCTTCAGTCATCTGCCAATAATTTGGCAAAAAAATCAATTATCTAAAAAAAACATTGATAAAATCATAACAGTTAAATGATCAGAATTTTCTTCAAAATATTTTTTCACGCTTAAAACTGCTGCGGATAAATATTCTTTAACTGTATGTTTTGATATTTGCAATTCTTCTGCGGCTTCTTCGTAAGTTTTTCTTTGCAGTTTGCACAACTCAAAAACTCTTTTTCTTTGAGGAGAAAGTTGTTCAATAGCCTTTTCCAACATTATTAAATGATATTCTTTCAGGTGAGGCTCCTCTTGTTCAACTTGGGAAATCATCTCTGTTATTTGATCAAAAGAAACAGGTTGTTTGAGTACCTTTTTTAAGTAGTCAATGGACTTATTATAGCTTACCACAAAAAGCCAATTCGAAACAGGTCTTTCGACATCAATTGACAACCTTTTTTCCCATAATGTAATAAATACTTCCTGCAAGATATCCTGAGTAGCATCAATATCTTTTGTCAATTTGTTTATGTTGGCATACAAACTCTGATGATATTTCCAATATAAGGAATTAAAAGCCTCCATGTCACCAAGTTGCAAACGCATTACAAGTTCTTTGTCATTAATAGCCATTTACGAAATAGGAAACTTTAGTTGTAAATATAAACATTATATTCTGGTTAAGAAATTATTAGTCAATGTATTATAGCACATCCATATTTTTATTTTTCTGTCACGTATAATTAATTTCCACCACTATTTTATTCTTATAAAAATTTTACAATCGTTTGTTTTACAATCGCTTCCATTATTTTGTACCCCGCTAAATTAGCATGTGCTCCATCTTCAGTTAAGGTGGTTTGCATGCCGTCCTTCTCATCTACCATTTCTTTATAAAAATCAGCATATGCAATACCGTTAGTGTCTGCATACTTCTTTATCATGGCATTTAAACGTTTAATTTTTTCAGCTGGCTGCAAACCTCGTCTCCACGGAAAATCTAAAACAGGAAGGTTTGAGCAAAAAATTATTTTTATGTTATTGGCCTTAGCCAGTTCAGCCATTGAGATAATATTTCCAAGAATATTTTCATGAGAAATAAAGCCAGTATTTTGAGCAATATCATTTGTGCCTGCCAGTAAAACTACAAGTGCCGGTTTTAAATTAATTACATCCTGCCGGAAACGAACTAACATTTGAGCGGTAGTTTGCCCACTGATTCCTCTATTTATGTAGGAATTTTGTACAAAGAACATGGAATCTAACCGAGCCCAATTTTCTATTGATGAACTGCCCAAAAAGACAACCTTGTTTTTTAAATCGCTTTTTATGATCTTTTGATTATCTATTTCATATTTTTTTATAGAAGCCCAATCATTTTGTAATTGATCGATGGCATTTTTATTTATTGTTTCTTCAACAAACCTATTTTCTTTTAACCAGTCTATTAACCGATCAAACCATGAGTCAATTGATAGACCCTTTTTTCTAATTCCAAAACCATGACCGCCTGATCCATAAATATGTAATTCTGCTTTCACGTTATGCAAAAGTAAACTCTTAAAAAAGGCAGTACTATTAATTGCACTTACTAAACTATCATCGCTTGCATGCACTAAAAATGCTGGAGGTGTATTATTTGTTACCTGTAACTCTCCTGAAAAATATTCCTTTTTCTGTTGAGTCGCACTCAAGTATAGCAGGTTATCTCTTGATCCAGAATGAGCAATACTATCAGTAAAACTTATTACCGGATAGACCAAGATCATAAAATCTGGACGAAGGCTAATGCTATCTTTATTCTCAATTAAAGGTTGGGGAAAATGAGTGCCTGCCGAAGATGCAAGATGCCCACCTGCAGAAAACCCCATCACACCTATTTTTTGTTCATCGATATCGAATTCTTTTGCACGGCTACGAACTATTTTAATTGCTTGTTGAACATCTTGTAATGGAGCTATCTCTTTATTTCGCATTATTCGATTGCTGGGAATACGATACTTCAAAACAAAAGCTGTAATACCTGATTTATTTAATTGCTTAGCGATCTCTTCGCCTTCATGACCTGCAGCCAAAAAAGCATACGCTCCCCCCGGACAAATAATAATTGCAGTTTTATTTGATTTTGTTTCAGAAGGATAATAAGCAGTAAGGGTTGGGCGGCTTACATGTTCAACAATCAATATATCATTATTATAATGCTGGGATTCTACATCTTTTGCATTAATGCTATTGGGAATTGCATCAGGGTATAAATTCATTAACTGTTGCCCTTCTACCAATGTACAGACAAAAATCATTATTAAAACAAGCAAAATATTTTTCATGCAAATAGGTTCTGGTTAATTTCTAATAAAGCCCACTATAGAAATAGCGGGCTTAAACGATAATGGTTGCTTATATGAAAATTTTTATTTTTTCAGTATTTTAAAATATAAGTGTCATTATAGAATGAGGTAAGCTCTCTGTTTCCACAGCTTTCCCATCAATCCATAATCTATACGACATTTTTTTATCAGTAGTATTCAATACAATTACTGATACTTTATTATCCGGATTTATAAAAGCGGTTGCTTCCAAAACATCTCTATTGGATGAACATGCAATTCTTTTAGCTCCAGGTTTAATAAACTTGGAAAAATGGCCCATGTAATAATAAATGTTAGTGTAATGAACAGAATCATTTTTTGTATCAGCAATAATGGGTGCAAAACAAAAGTTTTCAACATGGTTCGGTCCACCTTTCTCATCTAATAAAATATTCCAATCAGTCCACGCCACTGTCCCTGCATTAAAATCATTCACCATTGAATGGCCATATTTTTCTCCCAAACTCCAATCATTGATCCTGGAGAAATCAAATTTTTCTACACAACCTTCGGTAAAAATTAAATTTGTAGATGGGAAAGTTTCTTTCACATTTTTTACATTTTCAAATTGCATACTACTTCCTGTCCAGGTTTCGTACCAATGATACCCTATACCCCAAACATATTTAGCAGCATTTGGATCACTTAAAATAGTATTTGCTCTTTGATAAACCTGGTCACGATTATGATCCCATGCAATTAATTTTTTATTACTCATGCCATTTTTAGCAAGTGTGGGACCGAGATATTGTTTTATAAAATCTCTTTCCTCAGCTGCAGTATAAATACATGATTCCCATCTTTGTTTTGCCATAGGCTCGTTTTGGACACTTAACCCCCATATAGGAATTCCTTTTTTTTCATACGCCTGAATAAATTTTACATAATAATCAGACCAGGCTTGTCTAAACTCCGGCAACAATTTTCCTCCTTGCATCATTCGATTATTATCTTTCATCCAGGCTGGAGGACTCCATGGACTTACATAAAGTTTAAGGTTCCCTTTTGCGGTAGAAAAAGCTTTCTTAATAAGTGGTATCCTAAACTGTTCGTCATGCTTTACATTAAATGTTTTCAGCGTTTTATCATTTTCTTCTACATAAGTATAACTATCGCTTGAAAAATCACAGCTATGAATATTTGTTCTAGCTAATGTATAACCGATACCATTTTTGGAATCGTAATAAGCTTTTATTATTTCCTCTTGATTTGCCGGAGATAATTTTGCAAATGTTTCTGCTGCAGCATCAGTGATTGCCCCACCAATACCTACAAAAGTTTGAAATTTTTTGGAAGGATCCACAAAAATACACACGTCAGTTTCCATCGGTTGAGGCATATCATAAAATTGCAAAGTATCTATTACCGATAAGCGGTAATTTTTATCAGAATTAGCAGTTCTATAAGCTACTACCGACTTTCCTTTTAAAGAAAATACTTGTTTTACTTTACCTACAGAATTTTGTGCGTATGCATCAGAGAATAAAAAAAATGTAGCAACAATAATTAATTTTTTTTTCATAAAAGCTTTTTAATTTAATCCTATCGTAATAACCTGAACTAACGGCTGATCATGAATTTTCCTATTTTATTTTCATCATTTGTCGTAATATGATAAATATAAATGCCCGAAACCAATGATGATAAATAAACCTTACTATTTGTTTTAATGTTATTGTTATAAACTAATTTCCCTGAGGCATCAAAAACTTTAAACAAAGCCAATTGTTCCTTAGCTGACAATAATTGTATACTTCTGTTCTTATTAAGCATATCAACCACTAACGACAAGGTTGGTTTGTTATCAAATATAATTTTTCGTATCTCTCCATAAGTGCTTTTTCCATCTTTATCAATTTGACGAAGACGATAAAAATTAGTTCCAATATTTGGTTTTTGATCAACAAAACTATATGTGGCCCCTGTTACTTCATCTCCTTTTGAATATAGTTTTGCAATAGTAGTAAAGTTAATTCCATCTGTAGAACGCTCAACAACAAAATGATCATTTCCAATCTCTGAAGCTGTTTGGAATTTTATAATTGCGGATATATCACTTTGTTTTGCAACATCAAATGATGTTAGTTTAACAGGAACCGTAGTAGTTGGCATCCACTTAAAACTTGCCACAGCGCCAGCCGACAATGTATAAGAAAATGATTGTGTACCCCATTTAACTTTAAACGTATTACTAGAATTCCCTGTATTTAAAGCTACCATTGCAAATGATCCATCAGGATTTTTGAATGTCACATTTTGAATAGCGCCAGAATTATTACTCCATATTCTAACTGCACCATCTTGAACAACTTTAGAAATATGGCCAATTATATAATAAGCTACATTTCTTGTATACGTTGTACTGTTATTTATTGTAATGGCCCCCTTACAATCTGTACAGCCTCCATTTGTGTGTGGACCATACGCTGAATTGTTTGCGAGGTTCCATTCAATAACAGTTTTCGCCCAGTTCCTTGAGGCTCCAATTACTACATTTTGAACATGCCATTTCAGATCTCCTCCAAAATCTCCTGCAGCGGCTGTATATTGCTCTGTAAAATAAACATCTTTATTAGTAGCAGTATGAACTGTTGTAAGTGCGCCAATATCTCCTGAATACAAATGAAATCCAGCTCCACTTGCATAAGTACTTCCATTCAAAACAGCAATTGGATAAGCAGTGTTATCACAATTGTGGTCATAAACAATTATTTTAGTAGTAAGATTTGCTGCCGTAAGAGCCGGGCCCAGGTTACTGTTCAGAAAAGTGATCTGTTGTGCAGATGTCATCAACATACTTGGATTGTTATTGCTATTGCCGGGTTCGTTTTGAGGAGTGATTGCCCATATATTAATTCCCTGTGCCTTCATGGCTTGTATATATTTCACAAAATAATTAGCATATGCGGCATAATTAGCAACAAGTAAACTTCCTCCTACACTATTATTATTACTCTTCATCCAAAGAGGTGCAGTCCAGGGCACAGCTAATATTTTAATATTTGGATTGATCACCAATATTTTCTTTAATATAGGTATCAGGTAAGTCATGTCAGGTCCATTAAGACTAAAGTTTGTCATGTTTACATCTCCTGATGTTTGATTATAAGTATAAACAGATGAACTTAGATCTGAAGAACCGATAGCAATACGAATAAATGAACTACTTATACCACTAGTGGGATGATATATATCATTTAAAAGATCGTTTTGCTGTGTTGCGGCTAAGCCACTGATCACTTCAGCGCTTCCTTGCGTTAAAGTGTATCCAAACCCCGCCGCTATCTGGTATGTAGAACTTTCATCTAATGTGATTGTAAGAGGAATGCTACCAGCGTCAGGTGCAAAAGATAAAGATGTTTGAGGTGTAAGTTTATTGGTTTGATTTGCTGTTGTAAGCCATACACTTACTGTTTCTGAAATATTAGGACTGTAGCTTTTAAAACTTGTAGTAATTAGCAATACAAACAAAAAAGGAGTAATAAGCTTGATAAGCCTGTTAATTTTAAACATGGTAGCAATTTGTCTTGACCTTATAGATACTGCTGATTAAAATAAAATAAGCAATATCTATTTTATGAGAAATTCCCTGTGGGATTACTCTTTAAATACTTTTTGTTAGAAAATTAGGGGGGTATAATTTTAATCAATAAAAAATATAATTTGATTTTAACATTTCAAATAAATAAGGAATGCACCTAACTATAGATGCATTCCTTATTTTTCAATATTGAAACGAAAAAATAAATTCAGTTTATTAAAAATTATTTTTTTATAAACTGAAGAGGTCTTTCATTGATTATTTTTAATATATAAAATCCTTTGGAAAGATGAGAAATATTTATATCATATTGGCTGTACATGATATTGCCTTTCTTCACAATTTTACCTTCGCTATTAATAACTGAATATTCCAATGGTTTTACAATACTTCTGTTTAGATTAATAGTTAAGTATGTTTCTACTGGGTTTGGGTAAACAAGTAATTTTTTAGAATCTGCATTAGTATTAATTACTCTTATGGTGCTATACATAACCTGACCATTTTTGTCAAATTGCTGCAAGCGATAATACTGTATCCCTGGTGTGGCATTGTGAGAAAAAGAATAAATACTATTACTATTTCCTGCTTGTACCATTCCTACATTTATCCAGTCAGTGCCATTGATACTATGCTGTACATTAAAGAAACTATTATTGAATTCTGCAGATGTTTGCCACTGCAAAAGTATTTCATCATTTTTTTTCTGAACAGTAAAATAAACAAGCCGAACAGGGAGCGGAAAAAATGTTGAATCTATATTAGACAACCCGCCTTGATTTGCAACAGAAACTTTATTAGCTGAAACCCTGTAATAATATATTACTCCTGTTGGCAAGCCTGTAACATTGTAGGAGGTAACATTTCCTACATCCAGCCTATTGTATCCTGCTACATAGGTTCCAAAATTTCTATCTGTGGAAACATCCAGTAAATAATTATTTACACTCCCATAAACAGGAGCTGTCCATTCTGCAGTAAAAGAAGTGTTTAATAAATTTGTAGGTGTTACAGCAGTTGGTATTGCTAATGCATAACTTTCAACCCAAGTAGGTGCTGAAGTTGGAGTAGCGGCATTATTATTCCAATAGATCATACTACCATTATTTGCATTAGATGTAAGATCTGGCAATGAAGTGCCGGATGATTGATTAAACTTATAATACGCCAATAAATCAGTATTTGATGGAGAAATAACTCCTAAAAAGTTAGAGGCAATTTCATTTGCAGTACGACGTGTTTTCCAAACTCTTACTTCGTCTATGCCTCCTTCAAATTGTTCATTAGTAGCCCATGACCAACTTATGCCTATTTTGAAAGGCGTACCTGTGATCCCATTATTTAATACAGACACTGACGTCCCAATTGAAACCCCATTAACATATACTGTTGCGTTTCCTGCTGCATTAATTACAGCAGCAATATGGTACCAAAGTCCTTTCTTAAAATTATAAGGCAGATAACTGTTGGTAGCTCCCATAAAACCAATACTACTATAATCTTTTCCCATAACTAAATTCCAACGAACACCCCACCAGTCTACCATCGAAAACAATGTAGGATCTACAGTGTGTGTACCTGCTATCCAGTTAGGTCTAAACCAACCTTCCATAGTACCAATTGCATCAAATGCACCAGGTTGTCCATCAGCATGTGGATTTGCAACCAATACCTGAACTCCATCATTTCCATTCAAATAATAAGCATTATCTGGTTCAAGTGCAAATGATGAAAGTGGTGTAGCACTTGCTTGAGTAGAGTTGACAGTTTCGCCATTTAAATTAACAGCACTAACAACATAATAATAAGTTACCCCGTTTGTTAATCCCGTATTTGTAAAAGCTGTATTAGTTGTGCCGGATTGTATTGTAGAATATGGCCCTCCAGATACAGCGGCTCTCTTTATTGTGTAGCTAGTTGCTCCTATTGACGCATTCCAATTCAATGTTACAGTTGCATTACCAGCACTAGCGATCAGTCCGTTTGGGACAGTTGGTAATGTGCCACTAACGGTCACAGTATACGCATCTGTCATAACCCTATCATTATTAGTGCTATTTAATTTTAATTGCACTGAATAGCTTCCTCCAATTGCCGCTGTATAATTTTGATTAGTGCCACCATTTACAGCAGCTATCGTATCTCCATTTAAATACCATTGGTAAGCATTTGCAGACGGCGCAGTTAAAACATCTCCCGTTTTTGTAATTGGCGGAACAACATACGTTATTAGGTTTTTAACTTTTGTTGCAATGATCAATGCGCCTGCATCATTTGGATGAACCCCATCTGGAAAATTTGCTGAAGCACTTATTGTAGCATCGTAAACATCTATCACAGAAATGCCTTTAGCTTTTGCAACTTGCAAAATTGCCGGACGTATTGAATTTGCTAAAGTTGTTTCATCAATTGCATAAGCACTGCTAAAAGCTTTTGAATTTAAACAAACAAATACTTTTGGATTAGATGGTAATGAACGAAATGCATCGACCATTGCTTTATAGTCAGATTGAAATTCAGATCCATGTGCAGACCAGTTCCATGATTTAGAATCATTAGTTCCTAATTTAATTACCACTATATTAGGATTGCTTGCTAAAGCATTCGTATATTCAACAACAGTCCAATAGGGCAGATCTCCATTTTTCATTAATGTAGCACCGCTGTGGCCAAAGTTTGAACTCGTATAACCAGCGCCAAGCAATGTGCCTAACTGAGCTGGGTAAGCTTTTGTAGCGACATTTGACACACCGGCTCCAGCAGTAATACTATTACCAATGCAAGAAACTTTGATCACTACATGTGGCATAGCCGAAGCCTGATTTGAATTGCTGCTCTCTCCTGAAGTGTTAGTTGCTGTTACAACATAATAATAAGTTGTGCCGTTAGTTAAACTTGTATTTGCGTATGTAGTACCTACTATACCTGCTTGTATAATACTATAAGGCCCTCCTGAAACAGCTGCTCTCTTTACAGTATATGTTGTTGCTGCTGAAGACACTGCCCAGGTTAAATTTATTTGACCATCAATACCAACAGCTGTCAAAGAAGTTGGTGCCGAAGGAGCTGGTACAGGATCTGTATTGAATTTAAACCAGTTCACATTACCAATACTGATACCGCCTTTAAAAACGATGTAAAGATTTTGTATACCACTAGCTCCTGATACAGTAACAGTTCTCGTTATCCATGACTGCCATCCTCCAGTATTACCAAAAGGCACAGTGGCTATAAGGGTGCCACTTGTGCTACCCAAGCGAAATTCGGCTGTACCTATGAACCCTGCATCAGATGCAATTCGCATATCTAAACTTTGTGCTCCGGTAATATCAACATTATTAAATACAAGATAATCGTCTGTGTCGGTATTGCCAATGTCTGTTCCTCCGCCTGTATCAGTGCATGTTTCGGATTGAATTCCACTCATTGAATTATAACTCTCTGCCTGAATAGTTGTAAAAGGAGGCAAATGATCGTTATTAGTTGCTGATACATTAAAAGATAAAATGCAAGCAGTAACTATTAAACAAAAAAAGTTTCGTAAAAATTTATTCATTTTTTATTTTTATTTAATAAGTTGTTTAAATTTTATTACCATATAAATGTTCCCACAGCTCCCCCTGTAAGACTTGTGGTAATTATTTTACCATCATACTTAATATTGAAATATTGTAGCCCTGAATTATTGTTGAATACGATCAATACTTTTTTACCATCAGGAGTTTTAAAAGCAACGTTGTTTAAATTTGATGGTACGTTAGATGCAATACGAATTGAACCAGGCCTTGCAAATTTGGAAGCATGTGCAATAATATAATATGCTGAATTACGTGATACAGTTGAACCGCTAATTGTTAATGCTCCTTTACATTGTGTACATCCTCCCGGTGTGTGTGGACCATAAGAAGAATTATTTGCTAAATTCCACTGTAAAGCATTACGGCTCCAATTACGCATACTGCCAATCACTACTCTATTTATATTCCACGATAGATCATCACTAAAAGAAGAATAAGAGCCAGTCCATTGTTCAGTAAAATATACACCTTTATCAGGATGAGCATTTCTTACAGTAGAGAGTGCTGAAATATCTCCATTATATAAATGAAATGCAGAACCATTCACATAACTCTTTGCAGTAGCATCATTTAAAATCGTTAGCGGATATTCAGGCTTATCACAATTGTGATCATAAATAATAATTTTTGTTGAAAGTGAAGCAGCCTGAAATGCCGGTCCTAAATGACTTTTAATAAAATCACGTTGTTGCTCAGCAGTCATATACATACTTGGATCGTTACCATCATGCAAAGGTTCGTTTTGCGGTGTAATAGCATCAACAGTAATTCCCTGGGCTGCCATTTGCTGTATATATTTTACAAAATATTGAGCATAAACACTATAGTATTCTGTTTTTAAACTGCCTCCTACAAAACTTCCATTGGTTTTCATCCATGTTGGTGCACTCCAGGGTGACCCTAATATTTTTATATTTGGATTGATGGCAAGTATTTCTTTTAATAAAGGAATAACTCCTGTACCTGACGCTTTATCAGCATCTAATTTAAAGTTTGCCAATGTAGGATCAGTTTGTCCTACAGGCATATCATCGTAAGAAAATGCATAGCTATTTAGATCCGATGCACCTATGCTTATACGTAAGTAACTAATCCCAATTGAATTTTCTGTAGTTCCAAAAAGCTCATTGAGTAAATTAGCTTTTTGAGTTACACCCATTCCATTTATCATTTGTGCACTACCACCAGTAAGTGTATAACCAAAACCATCAATATCCTGGTAGGTTTGTGCAGGATCAACTTCTATCGTTGGATTCGAATTTGTACCAGCAGCAAATAATAAAGAGATCGATTGTTTTTTTAATAATTGAGACTTATTGGAATTGGTTAACCAAAACTCAGCTGTAGTACCCCCTGAGCTTCCGCCAGAAGTAACTGTTACACTTTTAGAGGTATTAGAACTTCCAGTTGAATTAGATGCAGTTAATGTAACAGTGTATGTGCCTGCTACTGTATAGATATGCGAAGTAGATTGATTAGAACTTGTTGCCGAACCATCTCCAAAATCCCAAATATAATTAGTCGCATTTGTAGAACTGTTTGTAAAATCTACCACCATTCCCGCTATTACAAATGTAAATGAAGCCACAGGCGAAGGAGTAGTAGTTGTTTTACCTTTTTTACATGACGATGATAGCATCGGCAATGAAGCCAGGACAAACAAAAGCGAAATAAAATATTTTTTCATACTATTTTTTTTAGAGGACATTGGTTGGCAAAAATTTATTAATTGCTTTCAGATAACATTGAATTAAAAAACAATAACTCCGATTTACTAATATAGAAACCGGAGTTATCGATACTATTGACATGAAAAAAATCAATATTTTGTAAACTGTTGATTAAAGAGAATGGAAATCCACATTATCAACTGTAACACCAGTTCCACCTGTAAGTGTAAAATCATCACCACCACTTCTGATCATTATATAAACAGTTCCGCTTGATGGGAAAGTAATATTGTTCCATGCACCGGTTGTACAAGAGATCGTACTTAATTGAGCATCGAATGTTTTGTTTGTAGATGCACAATCCCATGTATTTAAAGTTAATCTTTTTCCTCCTGCAACATAATCAACACCTGCAGTTGGAACAGCTGTACCTACATAAACTTCAAACCATACATTATTTATGCCTGTACCTTTCACATGCATATCTAACTGATAAGTTTTCCCAGCTTCTACATTTACTGCCTGATAAATACCGTAGTGACCACCACCTGCACCAGGAGTTGCTTCACCGCCAGTCCATTTAGCTACACCACCAGTAATAGCAGCAGTTACACCCGCATAGATCGGGAAGCTTGTCCATTTAGTTGCATCACTCATATCGCCACCCAGAATCAGGTTTGGACCTGCTACTGCCGGAGCTGTAAGTGTTACTGATTGAGAAGAAGTTACTGTAGCATTATTTGTACCAACAACACTTAACGTGATTGTATATGTACCGCCGGCAGCATATGTATGAGCAGGAGAAGCTGCAGTAGAAGCAGTTGTACCATCACCAAAATCCCATGAATATGATTTAGCATTAGTTGATGTATTAGTCAATGTAACCTGTAAGCCAGCTATCACTTTGGTAAAACTAGCTGTTGGGGCAGGAAGAGTTGTACCTCCGCCATCTTTTTTACAAGACATAGTTAATGCTGCCATTGTAACTATTGCCATTAACGAAAGAAAAATCTTTTTCATAATTGTTTTTTTAGTTTTGAATGAATGTTATAATTAGGGTTGTAAATATTTAAGGTTATTGATATCCTAAATTTTGTTCAAGGCTTGGATTTTTATCCAACTCTCCTTGCGGAATAGGATAAAGCAAATTGTGTTCATCAATGTTTGGAAACATAGCTTGCATTACTTCTAACGCTTTATTTGTTCTTATAAGATCAAACCAGCGGTGCCCCTCAAAAGAAAGTTCCAAAACTCTTTCTTTCGCAATTGCATCTCTGAATTGTTGTTGAGAAACAAGGTCAGTAAATTTGTATTTTTTAAATGATCCGCTTTCTGTTGCTCCAGCTCTTTCTCTAATTCTATTTAAAATTTCTAAGGCTTCAGTATTTGGATATGCTATTTCATTAAGTGCTTCTGCACGAGCCAACAAAATATCTGCATACCTTAATACGAGAATATTTTGTGCAGATGAGAAACCAGCAGCATGACGGTATTTATAAACAAAAGAAGTTACTCCTAATTCATCTCCGAAAACCATTGATGATGCTTTTCTAACATCTCCTGTTGAAAAATAATTTATTATAAAAGGTGTAGGAGTATTAAATTTTATAAATGAATATGTGGCGCCATACGATTGAGGCAAGAATACATCAGGTAAAACCTGTCCTTCACTTGTTCCTGAAAATTGTATTTCAAAAAGCGATTCGGATGTGTTTTCAGCTTCCCATAGATCATCATAATTAGCCAATAAAGAATATTTATTAAGATCCATTACCTGTTTTGCATAATCGGCTGCTTTTACCCAATCGCCACGAGTTAAATAAATTTTCGACAATAGTCCCAGAGCAGTGCCTCTAGTAACTCTACCTTGTTGCATATCATTATCAAGATTATCAACGGCAAATTCAAGATCAGGAATAATTCCTAAGTTATAAATCTCATCTGGAGTACTGTTAGGTATATTAACATCCGCACCTGTAGCTCCGGTAGTTTGCTTAAGTACTAAAGGAATATTTCCATAAATTCTCACAAGATTAAAATAATGTAACCCACGTAACATTCTTGCTTCACCTAGTATTCTTGTTTTTCTATTCCCTGCAAACAAGTTGCTTGCCATTGCATTCACATGATCGATAACATCATTTGTTCTTCCAATTGCCTGATATATTTGATTCCAATTTCTATTAATTAATCCATTGTTGCCTGGCACAACATTGAATTGATCGATCTGAATATTCGCAGGATTATCGCCACCAGCAAAACAAATATCACTAGGCACATCACCCAATACAAACATATCAAACCCATAATAGGAATCAGGTTGCATTGCATCATAAGATCCTGTCAAAGCCGATTCAGCTTCCCCGGCAGTTTTATAAAAACTGGCTGATGTTCCAGCTAATGATTCTGGTTGACGATCCAGAAATTTTTTGCAACTACTAAAACTCAAAGCTGCCAAAATTGTACTAAATACTAATATCTTTTTCATATGCATTTTATAAAAAATTAAAATTTGAATGATACACCGAAAGTCATTGTTCTAACTTGAGGATATGTACCATAATCGATTCCTACAACAAGTGAATTAGAGTCATTATTTACTTCAGGATCGTATCCCTTATAATCTGTAAGTGTAAACAAATTCCTTCCGCTTAAATAAACTCTTACGCCTTTTACAAAGGCAAGTTTATTTCTACCTGGAGCAAATGTGTAACCTAATGTTGCACTTCTCAATTTCACATAAGAACCATCTTCAATCCAACGAGTTGAATTACGGGTGTTTTGATTCGGATCTCCAAATACTGCTCTTGGCATATCAGTCTCTTGCCCTGAAGTCATCCATCTATTTAAAACACTTGTTGATGCATTTTTATAAGTAAACATTC
Source organism: Bacteroidota bacterium (assembly GCA_040387955.1). Taxonomy (GTDB): domain Bacteria; phylum Bacteroidota; class Bacteroidia; order Chitinophagales; family Chitinophagaceae; genus Ferruginibacter. Next base: position 80,322 of record JAZKCS010000007.1, read on the forward strand.
CTTCTGTTTCAATACGTGAAGCATTAAAAACATCGTTGCCATAAGAAGCATCTAAAAAGAAACTAAGATCAAGTGCTTTATATGTGAACATATTTGTAAGTCCTGCAGTGAAATCTGGTAAGGCGTTCCCAATGATCGTTCTATCAAATGCATCTATTTTACCATCAGGTATACCATCTGCTTTACCGTTAGTTCCTTTACCACTTATATCTCTGAATATTATATCTCCGGTTGATAAATTAACCCCGTCAGAAATATACCCATAAAAATTACCTAAAGATTGACCTTCTTCTATAACAATTGCATTTCCATTATCTCCTGCACCACCATAATATAATGTTGCTCCTAAAATATTATCTACCGTTACTTTTGATTTTGTAAATACTAACGTTGAAGACCAGGTAAAATCTTTTTTGATAATATTTTTAGTATTTAATAAGATCTCTAACCCTTCGCTACTCAATTGACCTTGATTTTGCAAAGCACTGCCATATCCTGAGCTGTTAGGAAGTGGTTTATTTAAAAGTAACTCTGTTGTTTTTTTATGATAGTAATCAGCAGACACAACAACTCTTTCATCTCTAAACAATGCAAGATCAAAACCAATATTAGATTGTGCTGTTTTTTCCCAATGAAGCGCCATGTTAGAAATTGTATTACTTACAGATCCAGGCTGAACATCTTCAAATTGATAATTTACTCCTGCACCATATGTACCTAAATAAGCAAAGTCTCCAAAACCATTTGCATTACCTGTTATACCATAACTGGCACGCAATTTTAGATCAGTAATATATCTATGACCTTTTAAGAAAGATTCATTTGAAAGTCTCCATGCAGCAGATAGCCCTGGGAAGTATCCCCACTTTTTATCAGGGCCAAATCTTGATGATCCATCCGCTCGTAGTGAGCCTGATAAAATATAACGATCATTATAATTATATACAAAACGTCCGAAGAAAGAAGCGAATGACCAACTACTACGATAAGTACTTGTCGTAATTTTTTCTGATGCTGCATTAGCGGTAGTAACAGAACCTGATGTAAAATTTTTGGCTTCTAATAACCCATTATTGTAGGTTGACAACTGTGCAGCATTACCTACAATTGCTTCTATTTTATGTACATTAGAAATTGTCTTATTAAATGAAAGTGTATTTTCACTTATCCAAATCAATTCCTCTTCATTAAATTGTTTTACAAATCCATTTTGAGCTCTTCCACTATTAGTAGTAAAAGGATCAATGTAATAATCATTTCTTTTAGTATAGGCATCTACACCAAAAGAAGATCTTAATCTAAGGCTATAAGGCAATTTTAATTCCGCAAAAATGTTACCATTAAATCTGTTGCCAAAAGTTTTGCTAAGTGCTCCTTTTGTAAGTGCAATTGGATTTTCCCAAGCCTGATAAGGGTTTTGGCTATAAGTACCATCTTCATTTTTAGGCAAAATTGTAGGAGGAGTTGTTAGTGCTGATAAAATAACCCCGCCATTGTTTACCCTTGCATTATCCGATACATCACGGCTATCAGTACGACTTAAATTAAAATTATTTCCAACAGTTAAAGCATTGTTTACTTTAATATCTTGGTTAAGACGAATTGAATATCTTTTAAAACTTGCTGGTTCAATAATACCATCTTCTTTAAGATAGCCTACTCCAAAATAATAAGTGTGCTTATCACTTCCCCCACTAACGGACATTTGAGTATTTGTAAATGGAGCATGTCTGTAAAGTTCATCTTGCCAATTTGTGTTTATAGATAAAGTATCCGGGTCTACAATTGGACCTTGACCTGCATTTGCTAATTCTTCATTCAGTAGCCTTCCGAAATCTTTTGATCCAAGTACATCAAGTTTTTTTACAACCTGATTAGAACCATAAGTTTGAGAAATGTTTACTTCGGGAGTACCCGAACGGCCTTTTTTTGTGGTAATTAGTATAACGCCATTTGTTCCTCTTGAGCCATAGATAGCCTGAGCTGCGGCATCTTTTAAAATTTGTACAGTTTCAATATCTGCAGGGTTGATACCATCTGTATATAAAACAGGTACGCCATCAACAACATATAATGGATCACTTGAACCATTGATACTATTAGAATTTCTTACACGTACAGATAAGCCAGTTCCAGGCTTGCCATTTGTTTGTGTAACCTGCACACCTGCTACTCTTCCCTGAACACCTTGTTGAAAAGAAGAAATAGGTTGGTCTCTTAATACCTTACCATCTACTGTTCCAACAGCGGTTGTAAGATTCTTCTTTTTGACACTGCCGTACCCAACATTTATAACAACTTCACTTAAACTTGTGTTAGACTGGAGTAATATTATTTTTATATTTCCACGCCCTTTAACAGAAACACTTTGTGAAATATAACCAACGAAAGAAATATCTAAAATTGATTGATCATTATTCACCTCTAATGAAAAACTTCCATCCTTTTTACTTAAAACCCTATTATTAGTATTTCCCTTTTCTGTTATGGTCGCACCTTCTAAAGCCTCCCCTTTATCATTTGTGACTTCTCCGCTTATAGGTAATTTTTCCAGTACTACCGGCGTTTCTTTTTTTTTGTTTATAATTGGCCTCTCCTTAATAATTACAATTTTATTTAAAATTGTATAAGTAAGGGGTTGATCTTGAAAACATATTTCAAGAGCTTCTTCCAAAGGAATATCTTTCACTGACAATGTAACCTTGCCAGCTTTTTTCAAAAGACTTTCAGTATACACAAAAGTGCAACCAGTTTGCTTTTGCATCTCCTTAAAAACTTTCGACAGAGGAACGTCTTTGTAAGAAATAGTTACTTTTTGTGAATACAATTCAGCATTGGCATCAATGCAGAAAATAAATAGAAAAAGTGTGATTAGTTTCATGATTTTTACATACTTCATTTTACGCAACGAAAAGAAGTTGTGGCAAGATTTCTCAGTCATTTTGGTTCGCATTTTCGTTAATTATAGAGACAATCAAGAAAGGTTACACATAATTTACTATGCAAACAATCCCAATATTTTTCATAACAATCCCAGCTCGGTCAAATTTTATAATTCAACCGGTGAATATGAAGATCATATTCAATTTTTATTCATTTTTGGTATAACCTCGTAAGAAAACCCTATGGCATAACTATAATTTTCTTGCCATCGATTTGAAAATGGACTTTTCCTGTAAGCTCTAACGCTTTTAGTATATCAGATAATTTTGTATTTCTAGGCATTTCTGCAAAAAAACGATCATTAACAGGTTTTTCGTAAACTACTTCAACATCATACCATCTGCATAGCTGTCTTAACACTACATGTATGTCTTCACCTTGGAAGTAAAAAACTCCATTTTTCCACGCCATTACATCTTCGGTATTTACATCATCAAAAACATTTACTTTTCCATCCTGCGATAATTGAGATTGTTGTCCAGGCTTAAGTGTATTCACATTGCCTTTGCTCAAAAATCTTATTGATCCTTCAAGTAAGGTGGTTTTAACAATAGACTCTTCAGGATATGCATTAACATTAAAATGTGTTCCTAAAACTTCTACTTCAGATCCATCTACTTTTACAACAAACGGTTTTTCTTTATTTTTTGCAACTTCAAAATATGCTTCCCCTGTTATCTCTACGCTTCGTTTATTTCCAGAAAATTCTGCAGGGAAACGAATAGAAGAAACTGCATTTAACCACACTTGACTACCATCAGGCAATTCAACTTGATACTGTCCTCCTTTAGGAGTAGTGATCGTATTATACAGCATTTCTTTTGCTGTTCCTTTTGATACATTGTAAACAATTTTTCCATTTACTTTGATCAGTTGTGCATTTCCTTGTTGAGCTAATTTACCATTTTGAGCATTGTTAAGAATAATACTCGATCCATCTGCCAAAGTCAACATTGCTTTATCGCCGCCAGGAAGTACATCGTTCTTGAATTTTGTTTCCACTTTTTTATCCTGTGCAAACTGCTCTGGAGCCGTTTTCTTATTTGATGAAAAGTAAACTGCTATTCCAATGATACCTACCACACAAGCTGCTGCGGCAATTCGGATCCAACGCATCTTAACAACTTTTGCTCTTTTATTCTTTTCTAATAGAAGAATTTTATCCTGAATACTTCTAAATATTTTCGCTGACATATCAGGGTTAAGTTCACTTACCCCCTTTTCAATGTCGTCTTCAAATTGTTCTTGCATCAAATTTTTTAATTCAGATTCATCTGCATTATCTAAATATTGAAGCGCTAACTTTTTCCCCTCAGTAGTCCATTCTGCCAAATTCAACACCTGGGATAACATAGCTTTTATTTCTTCTTTACTCATTTTTTCGGATTTGCGTTTAGAAAGTTAAATTCTTCTTTCTATGGTTTTTCATCGTTATACCCTAAATACATCGATATATATAAATCAGGGGGGACGTAAATAATATTTTTTACACTTATTTTTAAAATTATTGCCTGAGAATAAATGTACTACGTTTTTTTAAAGTTCTAACTGCCAGAATAATTCCGCCAGCTATCAATATTACACTCATATTACCATTTAAAGGCACTTCAGGTGGTCTTGCATCGGGATTATCTCCCGGATTTTGTCCCAACACTAAACAAGGCAACAAAAAAATAAATCCAAACATGATCACGAAAACAATTTTTTTTATAAATGACTTCCGTATTGTTCTTACATCTATTTTCATTTGTTAGAATTTTATGATATTCGTAAGCGTTGTTTAGTTAATCACAAATTTTTCTTTCACCTTAGTTCCATTTGGTTTTACTATTTCTAAATGATAAACACCACTACTAATCAATTTTGGCAACATCACTGTTTGAATACTACTACCTCCATAATAATCAACAGCTTTATTCATCAATTGTTGACCAAGAGTATTCATCATGCGAATAATATATTTACCTTTTGATTGATTATTAAATCGCAAGTTGATAGACGTATTACTTACAGGATTATTTACTAAAACAATGGACGTTTCGCTATTACCTACTATAACTTTAATAATTGAGCTATATTTTTCCTCACCGGAAATACTAACACTTTTAACTCTGTAATAATTTGCTATAGTTGAAGGTTTAGTATCTAACCAACTGTAATTTGAAATATTACCTTTATTAACTTTATTTTTTTCTGTAAAATTGATACCATCAATAGAATGTTCTATCACATAATATTCAATATTGGTTTCATTTTCTACTTTCCAATCTACTTGTATATCAGTATTTTTTTGATTTGCAGATATAGTTGTAAACCTTACAGGAACAGTTTCAATCACTTTGAACACAACTCTGAAACGATCGCTTGCGAAAGATCCAGGATCTGCATTTACAATAAACGAGACTGTATTCAATATTTCTAAACTTAAAGCTTGACTTGTTTTGAGATATTTATCTTCTAAGAATGCTGTTGCACCAATCGAAAATAATGTGTTTGCATCTAATTCTAATTTGTAAGTATTTGGCCTCATTCTCCACATCTTAAAGAAGACTGTATCTTCATCTGATATTGCTGGCCTTGCATCAACTGATAACGTTAATAATTTACTTAAGATACCAATATTTTCACCGCTGTTTTCAACTTTCTTAATGTCATTATCATCTAAATTATCGAATATAACCGTATTTCCATCAAGTAAATTAGATGTAGTTCCATTTACAACATACAATCTTGTTTTAAGTTTCGTAGCTATTCCATTACCTAACGGACGATACACATTTTTACTTCCTGAAACTTTGCTTGTCTCTCCCAATTGAACTGAGCCATCACCGTTCCCATCTGATTGTACAAAGAATGCCTGGCCAGATTGAATAATATTATAAGGTCCGCTTGCATAACTTCCTTCGCCTGGAATTACGTCCCAGATTTCTCCGTCCCAGAAAGGATATTGATATGCACCTAATCCATACACACCAGTAAGTTTAGGATCCCAAACTATAAACGAACGTGACACATTTGATTTTGTAAGAGCATCGAAGTCGATAGCTGAAGGATACACATTACCTACAAGTGCCATTCTTTCATTGATAACCGGGATCTCAGCCGGAACAACTAACGGACCTGTTGTACGCAATACAGTTGGACTGCCTGCAGAAATACTTGATGAAGGGCCTATGCTCCTGTCTCCTCTTATATAAAGCATATATCCACTATTTCTTGCAATAGGCACATTGGTTGAAGTGACTGTTTCTTCCCATGCTCCTAAATCAGATGGCGCAGGATTGTATTCTTTTATAGAGCTCGCTGTTGTATGAAAATCAAAACCTGCATTTATAGCCGGGCTAGGATCGGCATCAGTACCCAATTTGCTGGTAATAATTGTTCCCAGATTATTGTTTGCGCCGAGTCCGGTTTGTCCTTCCTGCCATGCATTGTGAATTGTTTGACTTCCACCTGTTGGAATTGCCAACATACGCCAGCCCCTGTTTACATTTTGAGGAATATATCTTTCTACCACTAAATTACCAGTGATCGTATTTCCATTAAGTAATTGTCCTACTCTTGCTGTAGCCGTTTCTGTTGATTTAATAACTAAGAACCCTCCACTGGAAAGTGTTGAATTGCTCACAGAACCAAATGAAACATTATCTGTTATATTTAGTGTGTTCGTAAGCGTTACTCCTGCAGTATTACTGATCCTTAATATTTTAACAGTGCTTGACAAGTAACTGCTTCCGGCAAAACTTTGATTTGAAGTACCATTTAATTCAATTGTTCCGGCAGTTGCATTTATAATACCCGTTCCTTCATTAGTTACACTACCCCCAATTCTTAAAATACCTGTTCCTGAAACTGTTATTAATGCTCCGTTTTGTATGGTGATATTACGAGCAGAAATTGTTCCTGAACTTAATGATGGATATCTTGGTGCACCTGAAGGAATCGTTACATCTGTGCTTGCTGACGGAACACCACATGACCAGTTAGCAGATAATCCCCATGACTGACTAGTACCGCCTAACCATTGATTAGTTGATACAACAGCATCAGTAGTACCGGCAGCGCTGCTGCAACCTCCTACCGTTGCTATTACAGAATATGTTCCCGTTGCTGCTGATGTAGCACTTGGTATTGTCGGATTTTGATCTGTTGAAGTAAAACTATTTGGACCTGTCCATGCATATGTTGCGCCTGATATTGTCGATGCACTTAAAGATAAAGTACTTCCAATACACTTCGGTCCATCATTACCTGCAGTTGGTGTAGCTGGCAATGAATTAACAACTGCGTTTGTTGTACCAGCTGCACTTGTACAACCATTTACAGTAACAGTTACAGAATAAGTTCCTGTTGCTGCTGCTGTTGCATTAGTTATTTCCGGATTTTGATCATTAGATGTAAAGCTATTTGGACCTGTCCATGAATAAGTAGCGCTTGCAACAGTAGCAGTACTCAATGAAAGCGTTGATCCAACACATTTTGGCCCATCATTGTTTGCAACAGGTGTTAACGGCAATGCATTTATTGTTGTTGCTGTTGAAGATGTTGCTGCTAATGCAGCACATCCATTGACGTTAGTATAATTAACAGTTACTGTTTTGCTTCCTGTTGTTAACCATTTCAACACAACAGTATTATCCGATGTAGTACCTCCAGATGTTATTGAGTAATCTGTATTCAAAACACCTGGTATCGTCCACACATAATTTGAATTGCCTGATTCTGTAGTATATGTCACATCAGTATTACTACAAGCTACAGCTCCCGGTTCTGCTGTAAATGTAGGCACCGGCCTTGCATTAACTGTTGTTGCAGTTGATGGAGTTGGGCTAACTGCCGTACATCCGCCAGTAACAGTATAATTAATTGATACGGTTTTGTTTCCCGTGGTTAACCATTTTAATACAACTGTATTATCTGATGTAGTACCTCCGGATGTTATTGAATAATCTGTATTCAACACACCTGGTATTGTCCATAAATAATTAGTATTGCCTGATTCAGTTGTATACGTAACATCCGCACCAACACATGCAGAAGCTCCTGGTTGAGCCGTAAATGTAGGAGTTGGCACAGAACAGGTTTGTTCAAATCTTATGGACCTTAAATTAAATCCTGTGTTAAGTGCTACAAATTTTAGTGTATGCGTACCTGTTGTATTTATGGTAACAGTAGTAAAAGGATTTGAGTTAGCATGTGCAAAATTACTCCAACTACCACCAGTTGTCTGAATATCTACCGATGAGCTGGCAACATCAACTCCATCTAATTGTACTTTGCAAGCCGGTGTAAGCGTTGACGCATCCCCTCTTGCAACATTATAAGTTATTTTATAAGCTCCCGTAGCAGCAATATTTACTGTAAATGAAAGTGTTTCTCCTGCGAAAATCTGAGAAATATTGTATTCTCCTCCATTACTTTCAAAATCAACACCAGTAGTAGGTCTGTAGTTTCCATTACTGCTTGCACCATTATCCTGATAATCAAGCAGCCCATCGGTAGCACTTGCAGGAGCTGTTCCTGTATTAAAGTTATACGGATACACATATCCAGGTATTGCATAACCAGTAGTAGGCGCAACATTCACCCTATTAGCATTTAATGTTCCTACACCTGTAGTACTACTATAATCTGTACCAGCAAATGGAATGGATACTTTTTCTATGATGCTGCCAGATACTGAACAATATCCTTCCTGTACCAACACAGTTGCTGTTACAAAATTTTGAGAAGGTGTTAGCGTTGCTGAAGATGTAGCTGATGTTCCTGAGAAAAATGCAGGAACAGATGACCAACTATACGTTTCACTACCGCCTGCTCCTGTAACACCTGCCGATAAGATCACACTTGTTCCATAATAAACAGGATTTGCAGAAGCAGTAGGCACTACCATTATTGCAGCAGCAATAGTTTGTGTACCACTACCTGAAGCATTGGTAGAGCCTGTAAAGCTATTGCTACATGCCAATGTAATATCTCCGGTAGTAAGTGCTGTTACTTTAATTGTATTGCCGGTGGTTGCTCCTGAAGCTATATCTGTAGTGACGATAAAATAACCTGTGGTATTTACCGGAACTATTGCTGTAAGGCCTGTAAAAGAATGTGCCCCTGCTCCTGTACCCGTTGTAATTGCCGAGCCAACCTGCGTAGCTCCTGTTAAACTATTTGAAGAAGAATTTAACCACAATTTATAATTTGTAATATCTGCAGCAGCATGTGTACCTGTTGTAGTAAAATTAACCTGGTTTACTGTACCTGCAAAAGTGGTTGCCGATAATTGGAAATTATAAATCGGATCATTTGTTACCGTTTTACATGTGCTTGCTGTGGCAGCCGCCAGATCAGTACCTGGTGAAGCCAATACAACATCAGGAGGATTACTTGATACCGTTATTGACGGAGTACCGCTTAGCCCCGTCCCTGTATTACCACAACTACTGGTTACCGATACGAGAGAATATGTTTTAGTACTTGTAGGCGATACCGTTATTGCATTGCCACTTGTATAACCCGGAACAGTAAAGTTGCTTGTCCCGTCAGAATACACTACAGTATATGTACCTGTAGATGGTGTAATTGCTACAGACAAGGTTGTACTGCTGCCGTCACAAATAGCTATTGGTCCTGTTGCTGATAGTACAGCAGCTGTAGAAGTAGGGCATGTAAATGTTATTCTTCTGATATTAAAACCTGTATTAGTAGCAACGAATTTCAGCGTATGTATACCTGCTGTGCTGAATGTAACAACAGCAGTTGGATTTGAATTCGCATGAGCGTAGTCAGACCAGTTGCCTCCGGTTGTTAAGATATCAGCAGATGAACCAGTTGCTGCTACTCCATCAACTAATAATTTACATGCTGATGTAAGCGTAGCCGCATCACCTCTTGCAACATTATATGTTACTATGTATGTACCAGCTGTTGCAACATTTACAATGTAAGCTAAAGTATCATTTATAAAAATATTTGACACATTATATTGACCACCATTACTTTCAAAATCCACACCGGTATTTGGCCTGTAATTACCACCACCATTACTTGCAGCATCATTATCATGATAATCCAACACACCATCAACAGCGCCTGCAGTAGGTGAAGTACCTGTATTATAATTGTACGCATACACTATACCAGGTAAGGTATAACCTGTTGTTGGAGCAACATTTACTCTGTTAGGATTTAATGTACCGGCACCGGTTACACTATTATAATCTGTACCTGCATAAGGAATTGAAACTTTTTCAGTAATGCTACCTGATACAGCACAATAGCCATCCTGCACTAATACTGTTGCTATTACAAAATTTTGTGTTGGTGTAACAGTCGCCATCGATGTTGCAGCTGTGCCCGAGAAAAATGCAGGAACAGAAGACCAACTATAAGTTTGACTGCCACTGGCACCTGAAACACCAGCAGATAAGGTTACGCTTGTTCCATAATAAACAGGATTGGCAGAAGCTGTAGGCGTTACTGTTAGTGCAGAAGCTGCAATGGTTTGTGTTCCACCACCTGATACACTTGTAGAACCTGTAAAACTATTTATACACGCAAGTGAAATATCACTTGTTGTTATCGCTGTCACTTTTATTGTACGACCCGTAGTAGCACCAGGTGCAATATCTGCTGTAATAATAAAATAACCAGTTGTATTTATCGACACAGTTGCTGCAAGACCAGTAAATGAATGCGAACCTGCGCCTGTTGTTAATGTTATTGATGATCCAATTTGGCCAGCACCTACTAAGCTATTAGTAGATGGATTAAACCATAATTTGTAATTTGTAATATCAGCATCAACATGCGTACCTGTTGTAGAAAAATTAACCTGGTTAACCGTTGCAGAAGCCGTAGTAGCTGATAATTGGAAATTATAAACAGGATCTAATAAGCCACTTTTACAAGTACTACCGTCAGCAGCAGATAAGTCTGTACCCGGTGAAGCAAGCACTACATCAGGCGGTGTTCCGGAAACAGTCACTGTTGGTGTACCACTTAATCCTGTGCCTGCCGTTCCACAAGCACTTGTAACAGAAACAAGATTATATGTTATTGTAGCAGATGGCGTAACAACAATATTTGTTCCGCTGATATAATTTGTAATTGTAGTATCGCTTCCAATAGTTCTATGTAACACAACTGTATATGGAGATGCTCCACCCGTAATAGCTACAGATAAATTAGTACTGTTGCCTGTACAAATACTGGCTGTCCCAGAAAGAACAGCAGCTGTAGGGGCAGTACAAGTGAATGTGATCTTTGAAATATTATATACACCAGCATTTTCTACAAATTTTAATGTATGTATTCCTGAAGATGGAATCACAACTCCGGTAACTGTTTGATCTGTCCATGTACCCCATCCACTATTAGGTACGGTCACAGCAGATAAACTTGTTATATCTACTCCGTCTAACTGAAGTTTAAACTGATTAGTTGAAGCTGCTCCACTACCATTAGCTACTCTGAATGTTACATCATACGTTCCTGCATTTGCAATATTTACTGTGTAAGCCAAGAACTCTCCACTTGCAGTATTTGAGATGTTATAAGTTATTCCCGAACCGCCATTAGCTTCTGTTTCCACACCAAGGTTTGTACCAGTAATAGTCCTGTTGTAAGAATTACCTTCGTTTGTATTGACCTCATTAAAATCCAATGATCCTGTATTGGTAGCTGTTGCAGTACCTGTGTTATAATTGTATAGATAAATTGGACCGGGAATAGGATAGCCGGAAGTAGCAGGTAAATTAGCAGACAACGCTGTTGCATTGCCGTTAGTTGAACTTGCCCCTGTTGTTCCGTGATAATCAACCCCTACATAAGGTATTGATACTTTTTCAGTAATAGTACCTGATACAGCACAATAACCATCCTGAACTAATACGGTAGCAATGATAAAATTTTGAGTTGGTGTAACTGTCGCTATAGATGTTGCAGCTGTTCCTGAGAAAAATGCAGGAAGAGAAGACCAGCTATAAGTTTGACTTCCACTGCCACCTGAAACACCAGCTGACAAGGTTACACTTGTTCCATAATAAACCGGATTAGCAGAAGAAGTAGGCGTTACTGTTAGTGCAGAAGCTCCAACAGTTTGTAAACCTGATCCTCCCAATGTTGTAGTTCCTGATTTAGATGCACCACATTGGAAAGTAATATTTGAAGTAGTCATTTGACTTACCTGAATTGTACGACCTGTCGTAGCTCCTACTGCAATATCAGCAGTAATAATAAAATACCCAGTGCTTCCTGAAGAAATACTTTGTGTCAACCCAGTGAACGAATGCGCTCCCGCCCCTGTAGCCCCTGTAATTGCAGCACCAACCTGCATTGCACCGTTTAAACTATTTGATGAAGCATTATACCATAATTTGTAATTTGTGATATCAGCATTAACATGCGAACCAGTAGTTGTAAAATCAACTTGGTTCAATATAGCTCCACTAACGGTAACAGATAACTGAAAATTAAATATAGGGTCATTCAATCCACCTTTACAGGTACTGCCTGCTGCTGCGGAAAGATCTGTGCCCGGAGATGATAATACAACTGTAGGCGTACCTACTACAACACTTGAAATGGTTGGAACATTCACATTAGTTGCTCCAGCGCTACTCAAAACAATATTACCAGAATATGTCCCAGCAGATGCAGCACTACTCAAACGTACATAAACGATTGTACCGGCAATGCCCCCCGCCGCACCCACAGTAACAGTAGACGCATAACCTGAAGCTTCGCTTAAAGAAACTTCAAATCCTGATGGTGGAGTAACTAAAATACCTGCTGTCATATTTACACCTGCAACTGCAAAAGTTGTAGGGGCAGAAGCTGTACCGCTACAAGCGGCCAACTCAGAAAGTGTACCCGAATATTTTATTGTTGCATTACAGGTGGTTGGATTTGATCCTGCAGTATTTGTAGCAGAAACCACATCATTTGCAGTACCATTTTTATAGACATTTAAAGTACCGCTTGTTTTGGTCACATTCGTGGCTCTTACACCTAAACCAGCCAGTTGCATAGAAGCTGTTCCAGTAACAGCTATATTAACTGCATAGGATCCGGCAACTCTTGAAATTAAAGAATAAACAGAATTATAAGGACCAGCAACTGCAGCTACTGTTGCACCCGTAGTTCCATCATCGGCAGTGCCGATAATTCCTTGCGTTGCTGAAGTAACAGATTCTATACGTGCAAGTGTACCCGAAGTTGTATTAATAAAATCACCTCTTGCCACATCTGTATTACTAGCCCAGTTAATTGTACCTGAAGCAGTGCCATTAGCCGTTACATTCAATGAATTTGATCCGGTAAAATTTAATGCAGAACCGGTAAAAAGATTTATAGTGGCAGGATTTTGCCTGGTTAAAGAAATATTTCGTGTAGTAAAACATCCGTAATTATTCAATGCGAAGGCATTAGATGATCTGCCATATATTGCACCTGTAGTTGTTAAGATAGCATTTGTAAACGAAGCCGTCCCATTATTAATTGTCATAAAATCTCCTGACTGAATTGATACATTACGATCCGTTCCAAAAACTGTATTCTTACCAATATGCATAACTCCATTATTGGTTAAGGTCCAGGCAGTACCACCACCGGTTCTTATACCACTGGTAAAGATCATTGTCCCTGTATTATTGTTAGTGATTACTATACTTGGCTTATTACCATAAAACGAATGGCCATTTCCTCCATTAGCAACTACTCCATCTGCTGCGTTACCTGTTGACGCTCCTATTGACCATAACCCATAATTGGTAAATGTGCCCGTATTACCTTCCATATCTACACCACCAGTCATGATCAAAATTGCATTGGAATTGGATGAGTTACCATTTAAAAAAGGTACATTATTTCCAGACCGTTTAACTATCGACCAACCAGTGCTGTTTACACCAATTGTAGCTGTTCCCAGGTTATTTATACCACCGGTAGTACTTACACTTGTACCATAATCAATACAACCTGAAGTTGTAAATTTTGCCCCGGCAGAAATATTAACTATACTACCTGCGCCACCATTTCCTTGGTTGTAATCAACAGATATTCCGCTCACTGCTCCAAGACGCAGATCTCCTCCTGTAACAGCTAACGTAAAACTGTTACCGGTTGTTTGTCTAACTGCTCCATTCATTTTTGTTATACCGGTTCCGGCATGAGTGAATGTATTACCAGAACCCGTTGAGGTAAGAGAGATACTACTTGTCGCATTGATCGTAATAAAGTCAGTGCCAGTAAGGTTGTTGGTAAATGTAAGTGTACTTGGCGCTGTAGTTTGGCTGATACTGTTTATTGTATTACCAGTTGCTCCAGCGTTCACAATTACCTGGTAACTACCTGTAGGCAAAGCATTGAATGTTATTGTATTATTGGTTCCACATATCTCTACAATTGCACCACTGGATATAGTAATGTTAGAAACAGTGGTACCAGTTCCTGAGATAACCAATCGTCCTCCATTACTGATTATTATTCCACTGGCAGTAGTTGCACTTACACACTTTATTTCACCAGAAGCAATTGTTCCGGAAGTAATGGTAGCAGTACAAGCAGCGCCACATTGTCCATATAACTGAACATTTGATAGCATTAAGACTAATACTATACAACATATTACGGAAAAAAGTTTCACTGATCTTCTACTGGATGCTACGCAGGTATCAAGCACCAACGCCATAGCTTTGCTAGGTAGTGTTCTTCTCATTTTGACAAGCTTTATTGCTATTGTTTTTAAAAACAATAACTTTTAATAATAAAAAATCGTTAGAATTTGGAGCAAACGTGATTTCAATACTTAAAAAACAAGATTCGGGGGGAGTATATTAAAATATTTTTTAATTATATAATACCCTTAATAAAGTACGACTATCGTTGGGGGCAATAACCTCCAATTGATATACACCTTTACTCAGTGTCCCCTCAAGATTAATTGTTTTATAATTATCCTCCATTTGCAAATGCTCTAAGTCTTTGGCTATCAGAAGTTGGCCGATACTGTTAAACAGATTTACTCGGTACTCTCCTTTGGGCATATTTTCCATTTTAATGCCAATGAAATTATTTTTCGGGGGATTTGGATAAATAGATATTGATGGAATTTGCTTATTGATTGTAACTTTTATTATATCACTATATTTTACAACTCCATTATCTTCAATATTTTTTATTCGGTAGAAATAAGTACCTGAATTTGCCTGGTGGTCTAACCAGGTATATGTTAGGCTTGAGTTATTGTTTCCTAATGGAAATATAGTATTTGTTTTGATAAAATTTATTCCATCTAAAGATCTTTCAACTTCATAGCCTTTTACTCCAAATTCATTTTCAACTTTCCATTGAACTGTTATGCCGTCGTTCTGACAAAAGGCTTTTACTTCAGAAAATTGAATAGGCAATGGAGCGTTATTCAAGAGTCTAAAGACAATTTTAAATCTATCAACCGCAAGGCTATTGACATTATAGTTAGTAGAAAAATTATGCCGCACAACACCTTCAGTATTTATCAGGTAAATAGAATCTAAAAATTTATCGATCAGGAATGCCTGTAACCCCGGAGTAAAATTTTTACTTATAAACTGCAGCTGATAGTCATAATTATGATCGATCTTATTCAATCGTAAATAAATAGTATCATTTTCAGTAATTGTTGTTCGTCGCTCAACTGTTAGATCGATACTATCACGATATAGACTTATTTTTTCTTTGCTTGTAAAAGTTACAAACTTAGGAGCATCCTGGCCATCTACTATATTATGATAATCATCAGCGTATACGGTAGCAACGCCATCAGCCAGTATAGGATCACCCAACTCATCAACATAAGCCAAATTAGTATAGAATTCAGCCATTTTATTATTTATCCCCGGAGACATAGGCCTACTGGCTAAACCAACTATGCTACTGGTTGTTAGTTTATCAGATTCATGAAAAATAAAATTTCCTGATGAAGCGGCATTGATCATAAATGCTCCACCAGATTCTACCAACCCGTTATTACTGAAATTACTCATGTACGGAGAATCAAGAATCTTAGGTGTGATAATATATGTCCCATTAGCGTTACTGCTAAACGTTACCCACGCTCCCGTTCCTTTACTCCCTATTAATTTTGGATCCCACATATAATAAGTACTGTTCAATGTTGTACCGGGATTAACACTATTATAACTTGTATTGTTCAAGCTAATTGATGATGGGTATGGATTGCTTAGCACCTGCTTTCCTGATGGTATAGTAACATTTACATCCCCTGTATTTACTTCACCTTTTATTCTCAACGTAGCCTCACTTGTTGTATTAATATATTGGCTACTAACAATAATACTTCTATCTCCTCTAACAAATATCATGTATGCCTGATAGTTAGTAATCGGAAAACCATTAGTAGAATCAGGCACAGTCCATACTCCTGTACCCGGTGCCATTTTATAAATAGACGGATTAGATGTAGAACCTTGATCATAACCATTCAATGAACCAGTACCATTAGTGATCGATGTCCCGTATGGATGATATGTATCTACCGGTGCCAACCTATTAGTGCTTTGTAATCCTTCTTGCCATGCTTCACTTATAGTAGGAGCTCCTGAACTATTGATTGGCACTCCTAATAAACGCCACCTTCTACCAGACGATGGTGTTTGCATGGGAAGATATCTTTCTATAATTACATTTCCTGTTATTGTTGCTTTAGCTACTCCTGCAATTACACCAATCGGAGCAATCCTTGCTGTTCTTGATGTATTCGAAAGCAGTACAAGTTTATTTCCTGTTGTAAGTTTTGTATTATCTGATAATGTTAGCGATTCTGAAATTTTTAGTGTATCGGAAGAAGAAATTATAAGGCCGCCTACATGTAAATTACTATTGATAAGATTTTGAATTGTTTTCGAAGCAAACATACTTCCGGAAATAGTTTGCACTTGTGTACTATCAAATTCTACTGTGCCTGCTGTTGCATTTAGAGTCCCACTGTTAGTTATATTTCCCGATATTTTAAGTTGGCCTGTTCCTGTAACCAAAACTGATGCACCGGTTTGAATGGTAATATTATTCGTCTTCCCAATACCGGTAGTTATATCCGGATAGGCAGTTGGAAAATATGGAGCACCTGTAGATGGTATCAATACATTGGAAGCACTTGTAGGTATACCGCCACACCAGTTTGCCGAAGTAAACCAATCTGTAGTCGTGCCCTGCCAAACAATCGAACTTCCAATATTTGCTGTAACTGCTGTTCTTGATGCAGACACACCACAACTCCCTGTACTACGCATTTCTGCATAATATATTGTTGTTGAAGATATGGATGGAGTAGTAAAGCTGCTTGTTCCTGTACCACCAGAAAGAACAGCACCTCCTGTAGGGCCTGCATACCAATCAATCGTTAAACCTGTTCCGGGATTAGCCACCGAAATGCCCACTGTACCTGTACCACAACGAATCCCATCGACAGGAGTTGAGGGAACAGTTGGCGCAGGATTTACAGTTGCCGTCACAGCTAATCTTGCAGACGACACACAAGTACTTGTTGTATTTCTTGTTTCTGCATAAAATATTGTAGTACTTGATACAGAAGGAGAATAATTTATATTGCCTGATAATAATGCAGTGCCTCCTGATGTGTTTGCATACCAATCAATCGTTAATCCTGCTCCAGGATTAGCCACCGAGAGAGCTACTGTACCTGTGCCACAACGTGAATTATTTCCCGGTGTTACAGGTGTTGATGGCAATGAGTTTACTGTTATAGAATAATTAGTTGCTGTTCCTAAACAACCATTATTTGATGCTCTCACCCTAATTGACCCACTGGTTGCATTTGAGGCATAGTTAGCAGTTGTTGAATTTGTTGTTGAACCAGAAAAAGTAACATTCGTTCCCGTTATGTACGACCATGTATAACTTGTTGCACCCGCTATTGACGCAATTGAATAAGCAACCCCAGACTCTCCTTTACATACACTTGTTTTACCTGTTAAACCGCCACCGGGTGGAGCTGCAGGTGGATTTAAAATAGTAGCCACAACAGCTGTTCTTGTGGATGATACACCACAACCTGCTGTACTTCTCATTTCTGCATAATATGTTGTAGTTGAAGAAATGGAAGGCGTTGTGAAACTGGGAGATTCTGCTCCTCCTGAAACTTCGGTTCCTCCGGATGCAGCATTATACCAATCTATCACAAATCCTAAAGAAGAAGTAGGATCAGGATCATCAACATTTAATATAAGCGTAGTTGAGCCTGCTCCACAATAAGATGCCCCAATGGCTCCCGTAGGTGCTGTGGGAGCAGCAAGAACAACACCTTGCACTTCTCTCCTAAAAGATGAAACGGTACCACATCCACCTGTACTTCTCATTTCAGCAAAGAATGAAGTTGTTGATGATATTGTAGTCGAATAGTTTACATTCCCTGAAAGCAAAAGTGTTCCTCCACTTGCAGCACTATACCAATCAATTGTAAGGCCTGTTGCAGGAGCCGGTACCGAGAAAGTAACCAATATAGTTCCGCAAATTGGAGATGGCGATGTAGATCCGCTTGCCGGCGTTGATGGATAACTTGTATTGACTGTTGCCACTACAGCCGTCCTTGAAGCAGAAACTCCACAACTTCCTGTACTCCTTGTTTCTGCATAATAAGTAGTAGTAGAAGAAATTACCGGAGTAGTATATGAAGCACTGCCACTTGCTAAAGCGCTTCCCCCCGTTGGACCGGCATACCAATCAATTGTAAATCCTGCACCAGGTGTAGCAACTGAAATTGTCATTGAACCGGATAAACAAACAGAAGCTCCTGTAGCACCAGTTGGTGGAGCTACAGGAGGCAAAACAGTAACTGTTAGCGTTTGCGGCGTACCAACACAAAGCGCCGAGGAAGGTGTTACAGTATATACAACATTTTCTGAAACAGCTGATGCATTTGTAATTGTATTATTTAAAGTAGAAGAAGATTGTAATGTAATACTCTCTCCAGTTGTATTCGGATTATTTGCAGCCTGCCAAGTATAGCTTGTACCAACATCACTTGTTAGTATTATATTAACCGTACCGCCATTGCAAATACTAGCCGAAGCTGCACTTGTCATTGAAGGCGTTGTTGCAATAGTTACAGCCAGACTCCCTGCGCCAGCGCTCCAACAACCTGTTGTATTATTTTGTGAACGGATATAGTAAGTTGTTGAAGCATAGCCTATATACGTAGACGAAGAACTGGCTGTACTGGTACCACTTGCAGAAGTTTGCCAATACCATGTTTCTCCGATCGGTGGAGAACCATTACTGGTAAGCGTTACGCCTGATGCAATACATTGCGGAGAATTACTGGTAGGATTACCGGGGTTTACCGGCAAAGCATTTATTGTAACATTTACAGAGCCAGTCATTGTTGTAGTACAACCTCCTGTAACTCTTGTTGCTAACACAGTATATGTACCTCCTGTGGTTTGATTACCAAAACTAATAGCACTACCTGTACCTGCAACAGGACTTCCTATATCAACCCCTCCTACTTTCAATTGATAGTTAACGCCAGTTTCAGAATTACCAAGTCCAACACTAACTCCTGATCCTCCACTGCAATAGCTTCCTCCCCCTGTTACAGAATAGGCAGTAGGAGGCAAACAAAAGATCAAATGAGCAATATTCATATACTCATAATTACCAGTTGTAGGAAAGTCTAATTTTAGTGTATGCGTCCCCGTTGTTAAGGCAACATTAATGTTATTAGTAGAAGCGTAAGTATTATTGGCAGCAGTAGAAGCACTGAGTGTTCCTACATTTGCCCCATCTATCACAATGTCAATTTTACGGGTGTTATTATCAGTACTGATGTAAGCATTTAATGTGTATGTGCCAGCAGTAAGCACATTAACAGTGTAAATTATCCATTCTCCTTGCCTTACCCATGCAACAGCAGTATCCCCGGCATTGTTTCCTCCTGCGCCTTGTACATATACATCCACTCCTTCTCCCGTAGCTGCTGTTCTAAAAGCTCCGCCATTATTCAACTCTGGCAGGCCATTATTAGGATCAACCGCAATTTCATGGTATGCTACTCCTTCTCCTCCAACATCATACCGCTCTGCCTGAATTTTACCAGGTATAGTCTGTGCAGTTCCGCCATAGGGTGTTTGTGAAAAAGTGAAATGAGGGATAGATAAGAATAGAAAAGATAATACCAAACAATAAACAAGTTTTTGAAGGGACAAAGGATTGCCACTCCAAGGCATAAATTTCCTTTTAGCCATAGTAAGCATCAAAAACAAACAATGTATAGTTCTTTTCATATCTGACCCATAATAGCGTATTGGTATAATAATACCAGCCCAAAAAGGCCGACAATGGCAAGTCGTTCAAGGGATATTTAAGTGAGCATATCCGTTATTGTTATCTTTCAAAAAAATAATCGATTGATTATCAACAAAAAATGAG
Organism: Bacteroidota bacterium; assembly: GCA_040387955.1. Lineage (GTDB taxonomy): Bacteria > Bacteroidota > Bacteroidia > Chitinophagales > Chitinophagaceae > Ferruginibacter. The sequence continues at coordinate 100,707 of JAZKCS010000007.1, forward strand.
CGGCAAAAATTTTCAGATTTTAAAACCTTGATAATGCTGGCGAAAATAAGCTTTTTTAATCTTCCTGAAATGAGAACAAACGTACTGTCAATACTGAATATATCTTGAATCGGGGGGATTGAAACAAATTGAAAAATCCCCCCATATTTAATATTTGCTGTATTTACAATCAATAGAATTTTATTTTTTTTACAACCAAAAATTTATCTTCACGCCTTAACGATCATTCGATTAACTTACCACAACTTAACATTATGAAAAAAAAATTTCTACCTGTTCTTTTTTTCAGCTTCCTAACTATACAATCTTTTGCACAAGTTGGAATCGGAACAAATACACCTAACACATCAAGTATATTAGATCTCAGTTCTACCAATAAAGCATTATTGCTACCTCGTATGACCACTCAACAGCGAGACTTGATCCCGAACCCAGTTGCCGGCATGGAGATATTTAACACCATTACTACCTGCATCGAAATATACCGTGGCGCAAGCTGGTATAATTTATGTTCAGGAACAACACCATCTACAAACGGACCTAATCTTGTGCAAGGTGGAGATATGAGTGATGCAAGTAAATGGACAAATTACCCCATCTACGCAGGTGTAACTGCTTCAATTTCTGGTGGAGTGGCTAAATGGACGGGGGGTGAAGCAACTCCTAGTGCAGGTGGCGGACATTATGGAATATACCAGGCAATTACAGTTGAAGCTGGCAAAAATTATGAAATTGATATGCATGTAAAAGGAGCCAATATTAACAATGTATGGTTTGAGGTATACATAAGTGCGACAGCTCCTACTAACGGTATAGAATATAATTTTGGAGGAAAACGTTTGAGTTTAAACACTTGGGATTGCGCCTCTACCAATAAAACATTTGATGCACAATTAAGTTCGATCAGTTGTGCAGGCAACGGGAAGAACATAACGTTTGCATCAAGTGGAACTGTTTATTTAATGATCAGATGTGGTGGTGATGATCTTACAACTACAGGAGGTACAGGAGTAAGTGTTGACGATGTTGACTTTCATTCTACTAACTAAACAAAAAATGTAAAATATTAAAAAGCCGATGATAAATTATCATCGGCTTTTACATTGTTATTACAATTTCTTAATGTCCGCCTTCATTATTTAATTTATCGTAATCAATCCCTTGAGATTTAAGAATTGCCTTACCTCTTATAGCATAGAAAGCTAGATATAAAAAACAAGCTACCCCAACTAAATAAGACCATTGAATGCCTAATAAGTTTTGATCAGCCAAAACTCCTTGGATAAGGCTGATAACACCTCCACCCATGATCATCATAATTAAAAAACTTGCTCCTTCATTTGTATGTCTACCTAATCCGGCAATTGCTAAAGTGAAAATACAAGGCCATAATGTTGAACAAAATAATCCAACACTGATAAAGGCATATACACTTGTCATACCGGAAGAAAACATTCCGACAAATAAAGCTGTGATACCCATTAAGGAAAAGATCAATAGCTGTCTTGCAGGATTTCCTTTGCTTGCAAAATCTCCTATGATCATTGCAATTATAACAAATGCATAAATGTAAAAGGGTGTTATATCATGCTGGGCAATTTTATTCACCAATAAGAAAACACCGAAAGCCAAATAAGGCATTGCAACATTCAATATTTTTTTCAAATTACCTGATACACCAAATGCTCCAACAGAAGAAGTCCATCTACCGATCATTAAACTTGCCCAAAACAATGAAACAAAAGGTGCAATATTTTCTGTGGGAAAGGGCTTGCCATCTGGAGTGGCAATATGCTGCTTCATAAACTCAGGCAGGTTACTTGCCGTGCTTACTTCCACTCCAACGTATACAAAAATTGCAATCATACCTAATACCAACTGTGGATATTGAAGGGGCCCTTTTCTTTGCAATACTTTTTCTGTATTGCCTTCGGCTTCCTCAACAGCAATATCACCAAGATCTATTTTATTGGGTATAGAAGAAAATTTAAAAATTATAGCAACGATCACAAATGCAAGTCCTAATATGAGATAAGGTGTTTTTATACTTTCGATACTTGCAACGCCTTTTGATCCAACTGCAATAGAACCAAAAATTGCGAAGCTTATCAATAGTGGGCCAATAGTAGTACCAAAGTTATTTACACCTCCAGCCATGCTTAATCTTTGTGAACCATTTTTTGGATTGCCCATCATAATAGCCAATGGGTTAGCCGCTGTTTGTTGCAAAGAGAATCCCAATCCAACAATAAATAATCCTGTGATCATTAAAGGGAAGGATGCTGTTTGTGCCGCAGGATAAAATAATAAAGTACCAATTGCAGAAATGATCAATCCAAGGGAAATGCCATTTTTATAACCAAGGCTGTTCAATATATCGGCACCTCTTGCTTTTGAGATCAAAAAATAAATAATAGAGCCTACTGTGTAAGCGACATAAAATGCAAATGAAATCATTTGAGATTGCCATTGAGCTAAATTTAATTTTTCTTTAAATACGGGAATCAATATATCGTTACTTGCAGCAACAAAACCCCAAAAGAAAAATACACTTATCAGTATACCAAACTGTGACCACTTTGTTGATTGCCCCGATATTTTTGTTTCCGTTAATAGATCTGCTTGATTGGTTGCCATGATTTTAGTTTGATTATTTGTTTTACTTTTTTATTAAAAATCTTCTTTTATCTTATTACTGAAACAGAACCGCCTATAGGCTTTTCTGTATTATTAAGTTTAAGGATATAGAAATATGCACCTACAGGAACTGGCTTTTTCTTATATGTTCCATCCCACGGTATAATATTCCCAGCTGATTCGTATAATAACTGCCCATAGCGATTAAATATTTGTACCTGTGCTGAAGAATACTGTTCCAGCTTATCTATTATCCAGGTATCGTGTATACCATCGCCATTCGGAGAAAAAATATTGGGTATAGATATTTTTTCCAACATAAAAACAGTTATTGTATCGAAGGCGCTGCAACCTCCATCTGTAACCATCATAAAATATTTAATATCAGCGGTAGGATTTACAATAGGTTGTTCAGCAGACGTAGAATTAATTGTGATATCAGGTAACCATTTAATGACAGGGTCGCTGGTGCTATTTTTATTTGTTACACTCGATTTAAGTTTAACTGATTCGCCTTTGAGAAGATAGATTTTCGGTCCTCCAGCATATACAATTGGTTGTTCATTTATTGTTACTTCTAAAGTTGCTCTCAAACTTTCACATAAACCGTTCGATTGACTAATATAATAAAACTTGTTCCCAATTATTGTTGGGTCTGATACCGGTGCTATTGATGAACCAACACCGCCAACTGCAGATGTATACCAAAGCAAATTTGTTCCGGTAACATATGATGCTAAAGAAACCGGTATATCACTTTGACAAAATTCAACCGGAGATACTGATGGCGGGCCTATATCAGATGGCGGGGGTGAAATTGCTATAGTTCTTGCAGGTGATATACATCCTCCGTCAATGGTCTTTACCTTTACCTGGTAACTTTTTCCACCTTGCAATTCAAGAGAAATTGGGGATGATTGAAAACTTGTTCCATCATCAAAACTATATGTCACATCTGCTAACGGGTCAGTAACCGTAATGAACCCTTCTTTTGCACAGGTAGGATCAGTTGGTGTGGCTGAAGGAACATTCGGTGATTCAGTAACGTTAACGGTTAGATGAAATTCTTCAGAGCAACTTGATGTTGGTGTAAAAGTATAAATAGCAGTAGACACAGTGCTTACCTGAGAAGGCGACCATGTACCTAATATACCATTTTTAGATGTTGTTGTTAATACCGGAGCAGGCGATGAATTACTACAGATAACAATGGGATCAAAAGTAGGAATTGTAACCGGTGTAAAAACTACCGTTACTACTTCGGAAGAAATACGGCAGTTGGAATTTATATTATCCGTTTCTGCTACAAACATTCGATAATAATATGTGCCTGTTGCGACTTGACTAACTGGATAATTATCTGCAGTAGCATTTGGAATATTAGCCCATCCACGGCCAGCAACACTATCCTGCCATTGGTACTCTGGTATAGTGTAACCTGCAGAAATATTTGCCTGAAGTGTAACAGCTTTACCCAAACATGTATCTATAAACGTTCTGTTGTTTCCATTAATAGCAATATTAACATTTGGACCACAAGGTTTAAATGTGATATCATCCAAAGCAAAATCATTTCCACAACCTCCCGGCGCAAAATTGTGCATTCTCAAAACCACTTCTGTTGAGGCAACATTTCGAAAAATAAAACCATATTGAACCCATTGAGCATTTCCTAATACATTCATTGGTATATCACCAGTTCTGTATGAACCTAAAATTATTTTCTGCGGTGTCTCAATAGTAAATTCAATATTCGGATAAATAGGATTTGGTGAACAGGATCCAGTGCTCAACATATTTAATATCCATGCGGCAAATTCATAAGTTGTATTAGGGCACAAATTCTTTACTGTATCTATATAGAAATCGCTGGGAGTATTGTTGGCATTTACTAACATAAAATAGCCATTTGTGTTACCTGTATGATCCTTAACTGTTTGCCATGTATGTACACCGTTAGTAATAAAACAATTCTCAGTAAGGTTCGCAATTGTATACTGGCCATCATTCGGACATGTAGTAGTTACATAAGAAATATTATTGATCGTTGCTGCAGGAAGCCTTGGGCCTGGGTTTGCTGCTCCCTGACCAAATGAAGTTTCATTGATAGCTTTACCCAGTGTGCCTGTACATGTTTGTGCTTGTGTAGAATGAATAATCGATATTCCGAATAAAAGAAGCAGCAATAATTTATGAACCCTTTGTATATTTTTCATTATGAATAAAACAGAATTACCAAACATTTTTTGGACAGGTATCGCTATTGTATTTGTTTCCAAGAATAAAACCCAGTATAAGTTCATGTGTACCTGAACTTACGGTATTGATCTGCGTCACCGAATAATCATATGAATAGGACAATGTAAATAAGTTCATTGCATTGAATCCCGCCATTCCGGCAAAGCCATATTTATTTCTGTAGCTGGCTCCTACCCATGCTTTGTCTTTATATGCCAATTTCATGTTAAGGTCGATTTGCATAGGTATCGGAGAAATAGATTTAAACATTACTGATGGTAAGACATTGAAATCTTCTGATAATAAAAATCGATAACCTGCGGTTGCAAAAATATGAGGAGCCATTTTTCCTGCATTTTTCCTGGTTTGATCATCAGAAAAATCAATCCTTTGAGGAAGTAGTTGCATGGCAGAAAATCCGATAAAATAATTTGAAGCATACAACCATAAACCAGCATTCATATCAATTTTAGTTTTACCGGTTGTACCATTTCCAAACACTGCAGGATCTACCTGTTGACTATTGTGTTCAAATAATAAATTATTCGTGTTAAGCCTAATGCTACTGGCGCCTATACCAATTCCTGCAGATAGGTTTGCTCTTTTTCCTATTGGCAAATGATATGCATACGTTCCAAATACAGATGTACTTACAAATTGTCCTGCTTTATCATCTACTATTTGCAAGCCAACCCCATGATGTGCTGGTGATGAAGAATAGTTTTCCCAATATTCTTTGCCTCTTGGATTTGTACCCGGCACTTCAAATAGCGTTGTTGCGTTAGTGTTATAATCCTGTTTTCCAATTGGTCCCTGAATAGTTATATATGAAGTAACAGGTGCGTCAGTTAAACCAACCCATTGATGACGATGAGAGATTTTTATGTCTACGTAATTTTCAATTCCAGATAATGCAGGATTTAAAATATAGTTATTCAGAATATACTGAGTGTATTGAGGTTTTTGTTGTGCAGATAATTCTGTATTACAAAACAATCCAAGCAATATCAATATTTGCAGCCTAATTAGTTTCATTTTAATTATCTTTTAAAAACTGTTAATAATTGTTTGACAAATCCATCACTAACGTATTAAAGAAATTGATCCGCCTATCGGCACTTCTTCATCTTTAAGTTTTATTACATAATAATAAGCTCCTACCGGAACAGGTTTTCCCTGATAAGTTCCATCCCATGGTTTAATAGCACCAACAGATTCACTCAAAAGTTGACCATAACGGTTAAATATCTTTACATGAGCAGTTGGGTATTGATCTATTTTATCAATTATCCATTTATCATATATACCATCTCCATTAGGAGAAAAAATGTTTGGTATAAAAACTCTTTCTACAAGTATTACATCTACTGTATCATATGCAGCACACCCTCCTTCAGTAGTCACTGTCATATAATATCTTATTGTTGTAGTTGGTTTTACAACTGGTTGGACAATAGATGTAGAACTAATGGCTATATCTGGAGACCATTTTATTGTAATATTATCTCCTGATGCATTTCCTTTTAATCTAACCGGATCGCCTTCTATAAAACGAACTTCCGGACCTCCAGCATACGCCACAGGAGATTTGGTAACCATGACCGTTAGTATAGCTCTTGGACTTTCGCAAACACCATCCGACTGACTTACAAAATATGAAGTTGTTAATGGTGCAGTAGTAGCAGGTGTGGGAGCTGTTGTACTACCAATGCCACCAACAGGATTTGTATACCATTTTAAATTAGTTCCACTTGCAGAAGTAGCTAAAGAAACAGCTGTTTCATTTTGACAATAAACAACCGATGTAGTAGACGGAGCATTAACACTTGCTGGGGCATTGGAAATACTTGCTGTCATTGCAGGCGAAATGCAACCTGCTGAACTTTTTATTTTAACCTGGTAACTTACTCCTGCTGTTAATGGAGATGAAATTGCAGATGACTGAAAACTAACGCCATTATCAAAACTATAGGTTGCTCCCGTTTCAATTGATGTTACAGTTATTTTACCTGTTGATGTTGTACAGTTCGGCTCTTCAACACTTGTGGCTGGTGCTGTAGGGGTCAAAGGTTGAGGATTAATTGTAGCTGATGTGGGAGCTGATAAACAGCCCGAATTATTTTTAACAATTACCTGATAAGTATTACCTGCAGTTAAAAGATTTGAAATATTCGCTGATTGAAAATTAATTCCATTATCGAAGCTATATGTCAATCCCGTTGCAACAGAAGTTACTTCAATAGTACCTGTTGTAATTGTACAGGTAGGTTGATTTACTTTTACAGATGGCGCTGATGGAATAGGTAGAAGAACCAATGTAACAGGCGTTGCAGAGGAGAGGCAACCTGCATCAGTCTTTACTTTTACTTGATATGTTGCTCCACCAGGCAATGGGTTTGAAATTGAAGACGATTGAAAATTACTTCCATTATCAAAACTATAAGTTAACCCTGCTGCTGCAGATGTTACTTCAATTGTGCCTGTAAACGTTGTGCAGATTGGTTGTGTTGGCATCGCAATTGGCGGGGATGGCGGTGCCGGTTGAACCCCTAATGTTACAGATGTGGCCGGTGAAATACAACCTGATATATTCTTCACTTTTACCTGATAAGTTGCTCCGCCTGTTAATGGACTTGAAATCGCAGATGTTTGAAAATTGATCCCATTATCAAAACTATAAGTTGAACCCGCTGCAGTTGATGTTACTTCAATAGTTCCTGTCGGTGTAGTACAAGTTGGATCCGTTTTGCTAACAGTCGGTGCTAAAGGAGTAGATGGCTGTGCGTTTAATGCAACTGAAGACGCCGGCGAAATACAACCTGCTGTATTTTTTACTTTTACTTGATAAGTAATATTTCCAGGCAATGCATTTGAAATTGCCGATGATTGAAAATTAATGCCATTGTCAAAACTGTAACTTGAACCTGCTGCAATTGATGTCACTTCAATAGTACCTGTTGTTGTTGTGCAGGTTGGATGTACAAGATTGGTTGTTGGCGCTAATGGTGTTGATGGTTGTGCATTCAATGCAACTGAGGACGCCGGAGAAATACAACCTGCTGCATTTTTTATTTTTACTTGATAAATAATATTTCCAGGCAATGCATTTGAAATTGCAGAAGATTGGAAATTAATCCCATTATCAAAACTATAAGATGAACCTGCTGCAATTGATGTTACTTCAATATTTCCTGTTGCCATAGTGCAGGTTGGATGTATTGGATTTGTTGTCGGAGCTATTGGGCCTGCCGGAGCATTATTCAAAGCAACTGACGATGCAGGTGAAATACAACCTGATGCAGTCTTTACTTTTACTTGATAAGTGCTACCTCCGTTCAATGCATTTGAAATTGCAGATGCTTGAAAATTAATCCCATTATCAAAACTATATGTTGAACCTACTGCTGTTGATGTTACTTCAATAGTTCCTGTTGCTGTTGTACAAGTAGGATGTGTAGGATTTGTTGTTGGTGCAGAAGGTGGTAAAGGTTGTGCATTCAATGAAACTGATGCGGCAGGTGAAATACAACCCGATGCATTTTTTATTTTTACCTGGTAAGTTGTACCACCGTTCAATGCATTTGAAATTGAAGAGGATTGAAAATTAATTCCATTATCAAAACTATATGTCGAACCAGCTGCAGTAGATGTTACTTCAATAATTCCTTGTGCTGTTGTGCAGGTTGGTTGTGTTGGATCTGTTGCTGGGGCCAATGGTGTTAATGGTTGTGCATTCAATGGAACTGAGGAAGCTAGTGAAATACAACCCGATAAATTTTTTACTTTTACCTGGTAAGTTGTACCGCCGTTCAATGCATTTGAAATTGCAGAGCTTTTAAAATTAATTCCATTGTCAAAACTATAAGTTGAGCCCACTACTGTTGATGTTACTTCTATTGTACCAGTGGCTGTAGTACAGGTTGGTTGTGTTGGATTTGTTGTTGGTGCCGATGGTGTTAGTGGTTGAGCATTTAATGTAGTAGGCGTTGCAGGTGATATACAACCCGATGCATTTTTTACTTTCGCTTGGTAAGTTGTACCTCCATTCAATGCACTAGAAATTGCAGAAGCTTGAAAATTAATTCCATTATCAAAGCTATATGTCAAACCTGTTGCTGTAGAAGTTACTTCTATCGTTCCGGTTGATGTTGTACATGTTGGATGAGTCGGATCCGTTGTGGGTGCTGCTATGGCTCCGGGTTGTGCATTGAGTGTTACAGATCTTGCAGGAGAAATACAACCTGCCGCATTTTTTACTTTTACCTGGTAAGTTGTATTAGCCGGCAAAGGATCCGAAATTGAAGAAGCTTGAAAATTAGCTCCGTTATCAAAACTATAAGTTAAGCCTGCAGCAATTGAGGTCACTTCAATTGTACCTGTTGCTGTTGTACATGTTGGTTGTGTTGGTGTTGCTGATGGCGCAGCAGGTGTTAACGGCTGAGCATTTATAGCAACTGAAGATGCAGGTGAGATGCAACCTGTAGCATTCTGAACTTTTACCTGGTATGTTGTATTTGCTGCTAAAGCAGATGATATAGCTGACGATTGAAAAGTAACACCATTATCAAAACTATAGGTTGAACCAACTGCAATAGAGGTAACTTCAATAGACCCTGTTGAAGTTGTACATGTTGGCTGCGTTGGATCTGTTGCTGGAGCTGCAGGTGTTGGAGGCTGGCTTATCAATGTTACTAACGTTGCAGGAGATACGCAACCAATTGCATTTTTTACTTTGACTTTATAAGTAGCATTCTGTGCAAGTGGTAGGGATGTTGGAGAAGCCTGAAAACTTACTCCATCATTAAAACTGTATGTTGCGCCTGCCTCTGTGGATGTTACTTTAATAGCTCCTGTAGGAGTTGCACAATCTGGCTGAGTAACACTTACAGATGGTGCAACAGGAACATCGATAGTAATGGTAACTGTTTTAGATGCTACACAACCTGTACTAAATGAAATATCGTCAATGGCAAAATCATTACCACCTGCAGAAGTTTCCAGATCATAAATAATAATATCAGCAGAGGTAGACGCACCAGAATTCCATGAATATATTTTTTGAACCCAATTACCACAAGGTAATCCCATTACAGGGGATGTCGCCACGCCTAATGAGCTACCATTGATCTTCGTATCTAATTTCGCAGGATGGTCATCTCCTGTTGTTGGATTATCTGCAACAGTTTGCATCCAATAACTAAATACATAGTTACTATTAGGGATAACAGGAACAGATTGTCGCCACATTTTTGCTGAAGGATTAGCAGCTCCATCTATCACCATCATTTTACCAGTGCCGGTTGTATGATCTCCACAAGTAGTAAAAAAAGAATTTTGAATTTCCGGGTTGGCATTGATGCTATATGTCTGAGAAGAAAAAGTTGATCCCGTTGTATAGGTATAATCAGTTGTAAAACCAGTATTACCTCCTTCAAAACCTGAATTAGCTATCAGATTACTACCCACTGTAGGTGATGTAACAGTATAAGTAGTAGTCACTATCGGACTAACTGTGGGTGTAGCACTACTCGTTGCAGTTAGTGTAGGATCTGCTGGAGAAGCCGTCCATGTATATGTTCCTCCTCCACTTACAGAAAGCGTTACCGGTGAGCCGGCACAAACAGTTGTATCATTATTTACCTTAAGAGTGCTTCCGGCAGTTTCTAATATTATTGTTGAATCAATTCTTATTCCTGTGCCATCTTTAACAGCTACTTTATAAGTACCGGCACTTAATCCAGTAAAATTACCAGAACTAACAAAAGTAGTTCCGTCTTTACTATAAGTGTATGGAGTTGTACCATTTGACCCAGACAATGTCATTGTGCCATCTGCACTGCTACCACAGTTAGGATCTGTATGAGCAGCAATTAAATTCAATGGATTTACACATTGTGTTAAGGTAACGGTACCGAATAGCCCAGGATTAACAGATAGCTGATTTGATGTTGAGAACCATCCTGATGTAGCTTCCTTTGGTCCGCCATTATCATCATCATGTATATTTATATCAAACCCAATTTGGCGCCCTGATGTAGCAACCCCTCCAATTGTTGACCATGGTATAGCAACTTCTAGAAGATAACCTCCGGGCACATCGGGCATTTTAGCAGAAACACCGGCAAGTGAACCGCTTCCGTATATTGTAGGTTGAAGTGTTGGAAATTGTAATTGAAAGCCAAATTTAAAATCATTTGCATCGTATGATGCGCCGCCATTATGAGCCCCATCAACAAATATCTCAATAGCGTCATCATCTGAAGGAGTTCCATCATGTTTAAGTCCAGCATCTTTAACCTCTATCAAAACATACAAAAAACTATTGTCATACATTGCCCGCCATTGTGCAGAATAATCTGACTGCAGTGTTCCGTTAACTAATTTTGTGATCTGTGTTGCCGGAGCTTTTGCCCATGCTATATCGATGATACCATCAATCGTTGGCGCACTTGATGCATCTACTACTATTGAACCTGTACAGGCTTGACCAAAACTTTTATATCCGGAAAAAAATAAAATAACTGCAATGCAATATTTAATGCCCGTTTTAAAATAGGTATTAAAAAATGTACAGCTTTTTTTCATTTAGTAATTTGTTAAAAATTTGCAGAGGCGTACCTGCTAATATTTTATTAAAAAAATTATTTCCCAAAGAAATAACGCATGGATATTTCGTGTGCCACATGTCCACTATAGAAAACATTTAAAGGAGTGTTATAAATATCAAAAGAATACCCAAGACTTAAATTCTTATTGATATTAAAACCTGCATAACCAGTTACTTCCTGCTGATAATGATAATTGAAACCAACCCACAGTAATTTTTTGTGTTCTAAACGAACTCCTCCTTCAAATTCAAGTGGACTGTTTGGTAAATATTTAAAAAGAATATTAGGCACAAGCACATTATCTTCATCAGTTTTCCAATTATAATTTGCCATTAAAAAATAGTGACGATATAATTTACCTTGATTATCCTCTCCGCTTGTACCTTTAATAAGATTAAGTTTGGTTTGTATCAACTGCATTACAGAAACACCTACATTCAATGTTGGTGATTTAAAATAAATTCCTGCACTTGCATCACCTTTAACTGTTGTACCACTGCCGTTGAGTAATGCATCACCCGGTATAGCATCTGCTATCTCAGATTTATCAATTTTAAACTGCAATACTTGCCCACCTAAGCCAAACATCAATCTTTTTTGATTTGCTAATTCTACACTATAAGAAAGATTAATGATCCCTCCTGAACGACTGCTTGGGCCTGTCTTATCAGAATAAATTGCTGCGGATACACCAATTTTTTTCTTTGAAAAATATTTATCTCCATATAAAATAGCAGTTGTAGGACTGCCCGGCATTCCAGACCACATCGTTCTGTAAAGCCCTCCTACAGACGCTCTGGAATTGGCTCCTGAGGCTGCAGGGTTATACAAAAAATTATGTTCAGTATATTGACTTATTTTAAATATCTGTTGTGCTTTTACAAACGTAGAAAGACTGCAAAAAAGCAAAACACAAAATATTGATCTTATTAGCATAGTTTTATTTTTACTCATTAAAATAAACCTGTTTTTATTTTTTATTATCTTATTATGGTTACATTTCCTTTAAAGAACTGTCGTTTATTATTTATAGAAGTTGCTTTAATGATATAATAATAAGTCCCATCCGGCAAAGGTTTTCCTTTATAAGTACCATCCCATGAACCATCTGTATAGTTTGATGAATGATATACCAAACTACCCCAACGATTATAAACATCTACCATAATATTTATTGTACATTCCGGTACACCGATGTACCATTTATCCCATGTTCCATCATTGTTTGGTGTAAAAGCATTTCGAGGATTAAGCGGAGGACATTCTTGTTGTATTGTAACAATTATTTCATCTGTTGATATACAACCTTGATCTGTAGTTACTGTTAAAGTATATGGTGTAGTTATTTGGGGTGAAACTTGTACACTACTATTTGAAGAGCCGATTGGACTCCATGAATAAGTACTATTCTCAATACTTGAAGTACCATTTAGCACAACTGATTGTCCTAAAAATACAGTTGTATCTTTTCCTGCATTTGCTACAGACTTATCAGCAATTGTAACTACTAAAGGTGATCTTGCACTTTCACCGCAAATTGCACCAGTTTGACTTACATAATAAGTTGTCACTCCTGCAATGCCTGTTGATGGAATTGGGGCTGTTGCATTCCCTTGCCCTCCTGAGCTTTGTGTGTACCATAATAAACCCGTGCCGTTTGCTGTTAATGGGACAGCGTTATCACCTTTACAATATTTTAAGGGGCTGGTTGTTGGTGCTGCAGTAGCTGACCTAACGGTAATGGTTACTGTTTTAGATATTGAACAACCTCCTGTACTAAACAAAAGGTCATCGATCGCAAAATCATTGCCATTTGCAGTAGTTGTGGTATCATATAAAACTATCTCTGCACTTGTAGCGGAACCTGAATTCCAGGTATATGATCTTTTAACCCAATTGCCACAAGGAATTCCCATTGTTGGAGATAAGCCAATGTCACCAATAGAGCTGCCATTGATCTTTGTATCGATTCCTGCAGGATGACCATCCCCATCGCCATCTGCTGAAACAGTTTGTATCCAGTAACTAAATGTGTAGGTATTATTTGGAACAACTGTAATAGTTTGGCTCCATAATCTCGCTGTTGCACTTGTACCACCATCTACGATCATCATTCTACTTGTACCCGAAGTATGATCTCCGCAATTTGTAAAAAATGAATTTTGACTGGAAGGATTTGTACCTATACTATATGTTTGAGAATTAAATGTTGAACCCGTAGTAAATGCATATTGAGAAGTAAATCCTGTATTGCCATTTTCAAAAGCCGGATTAGTTAATAAATTTCCGCTTTGAGGGTTTCCCGAAGTAACTGTATAGACTGTAGTTACTGCGGGGGAAACAACTGGGTTAGTAATAGTAGGTGTTGTTAAAGATGCATCCGTTGGAGAAGCGGTCCATGAATAATTACTACCCCCACTTACCGATAGTGTAGCTGATGCACCCGGACAGATTGAAGTATCTTGTCTTATGGTTATCACTGCTCCTGCCCCAACTATTATAGTAGTATCTTTTCGATTAGGCGTAGGCGTTACAGCATCCATTACGGAAATAATATAAGTGCCACCGCTTAAATTTGAGAATGTATTGTTAGTAGTGAATGTTCCATTATTGATAGTATAAGAGTATGGCGCTAATCCATCCTCACCATTTACTGTGATCGAACCATCAGCACCTGCACAAGTTTCATCAAGATGAGATGCAGTTATTCCTAAAGGGATGATGCATTGATTAACCGTAACGGTTACACTTTCTGAAAATGAGCAACCTGTACTAAATGTAAGATCATCAATTGCAAAATCATTACCCCCTGGAGTTGTTGTGGTATCGTACATACTTATCTCAGCACTTGTAGCGGAGCCTGAATTCCAGGTATATGTTTTTTTAGCCCAATTACCACAAGGGAAACCTTGTGTTGGAGAAATGCCGATATCTCCAATAGCTGTTCCATTGATCATTGTATTTATTCCTGCCGGATGACCATCACCATCTGCATCATCAGATACAGTTTGTATCCAATAAGTAAAAATGTAATTACTATTAGGAACTACCGGAACGGTTTGACTCCACAATTTAGCAGTAGCAGTTGTCGCACCATCTACCACCATCATTTTCCCAGAGCCGGTTGTATGATCTCCACAGTTTGTAAAAAATGAATTTTGATTTTCAGGATTTGCATTTATACTGTAAGACTGAGATTGAAAAGTGGAAGACGTCGTATAAGTGTAATCTGTAGTGAATCCTACGTTACCATTTTCAAATGCCGGATTAGACAATAAGTTAGGGCCTAATATTGAAGCACTAACGGTATAGGTAGTAGTAACATTGGGTTTAACTACGGGTGTAGCAATATTAGGCGTAGTTAATGAGGCATCAGCTGGAGAAGCAGACCAGCTATAATTATCTGCGCCACTTGCTAATAAGGTGACTGAAACTCCGGCGCATAATGTTGTGTCATCTCTTACTGTAAGGTTGGCAGATGTTTCCAATAAAATAGTAGAGTCTTTTTGCGAAGGAATTTGTCCACCATCTCTTACAGAAACTGTATGATTGCCTGCAGCTAAACCTGTAAAAATATTATTAGTGCTGTAAGCACTATTATCAACACTATAGCTATATGGTAATGTTCCATTAACCCCATTTACAGTAATCGAACCATCAGCAATATTTGCACAATTGGGATTTGTATGCGATGCGGTTATACCTAACGGCAATGTACACACTGTTAATGGTACCGTACCAAATAATTGAGGGCTATTGAATAATTGATTAGATGTACCGAACCAACCGGATGTCCCATCACGGTCTCCACCATTATCATCATCATTAATATTTATATCAAACCCAATATTATTTCCTGCAACAGGGACAGTACCAATTGTCGTCCATGGAATGGCCGCTTCTAAATAATATCCTCCCGGAACATCAGGCATTGCAGACAAAACACCCGTTCTATTTCCGATGCCATATAAATTGGGTTGTAAAGTTGGAAATGCTAATTCAAAAGCAATTTGAGCATCATTTGCATCATAACTATTTGCTTTATTATTAGCTCCGTCAATATATATTTCTACGGCATCATTTTGCCATGGATCTCCTCCATCATGAGTAAGAAAAGCATCTTTTACTTCAACAAAAATATAGAGGTAAGTATTGTCGTACATGGCTTTCCAGGTAGCTGAATAATCACTTTGCAAAGAACCATTACCAACAATATTTTTCGTAATAGCAGTTGCAGGAGCTTTACTCCATACCGGGTCAATGATGCCATCTATTACGGGTGCCGAAGATGTGTTTACTATTATTGAACCAGTACATGACTGGGCAACACTCTCACTGGTAATAACAAAAAAACAGTAAAAAAACAATAAGATAACCTGTATAAAAATCTTTACAGGCACGGCAATCGTACTTTTTCTCATTTTGGCAGTTTTTGATATAATAGAAAATGGCTACGTAATAGCACCGAAAAATTCACCTCAATGGATGAGGAATATTATTTCAGGCAAGAATCGCAGTCATTTTAGGGGTAGTAAACTAATCATTAGAAAGTTAGCTTACTTGATAAATACAATGTGGAATATAAATCGGGGGGGCTCTAATCTGAGAACGCTTTAAAGGGAATAAGAATTCATCGCAAATCCAAGCTTAAAAAGCTAAAGTAAATAAGAAAATGTTAGCACTTATCAAATAAGTGCTAGTATTCATCAAAAAGGAAACAATTATAATTGACTCCTAAAAAAGGGCCATTATTAAAAAAGCCTCGTAAACTTATGTTTACAAGGCTTCTTTTTATTCTGCGGAGCGGACGGGACTCGAACCCGCGACCTCTGCCGTGACAGGGCAGCATTCTAACCAACTGAACTACCGCTCCAACAACCATATTCCAACTTTCAAATCAATCACTTGATCTTTCAGCTATTTTTCGGGAGTGCAAAGATAGGTTTTCCCTTTTTTCATTCCAAAACTTTTATTAAAAATATGTAATCCTTATTTTTACACACAATTTTGCCGTTTTTTACGGCTTTAATATGTATCATTAAGTAAATTTTTTACATGCCTGAATTAAAAAACAGACAATTCCTCGATTTTGAAAAACCTATTAAGGAATTGTATGATCAAATAGAACAGCTAACTATCTCGGGAGAAAAGACCAAAACAGATATGTCTGCTACAATAACCGCACTTGAACAAAAAGTGATGGAAGCAAAAAAGCAGCTAACAGATAATCTAACTCCATGGCAACGTGTTCAATTAAGCAGACATCCCGACAGGCCTTATACATTAAAGTATATTGAAAAGATGTGTACCAACTTTATTGAATTACATGGCGACAGAAATGTAAAAGACGATAAAGCAATGGTTGGCGGATTTGCTGATCTTGATGGAGAGACTGTAATGCTCATCGGTCAGCAAAAAGGGATCAATACCAAAATGCGACAGATAAGAAATTTTGGTATGGCTAATCCTGAAGGATATCGTAAAGCATTGCGTTTGATGAAGCTTGCGGAAAAGTTCAATAAGCCGATCATTACATTAATAGATACTCCCGGCGCTTACCCAGGATTGGAAGCAGAAGAAAGAGGACAAGGTGAAGCTATTGCAAGAAATATATTTGAAATGATACGCCTTAAAGTTCCTGTTATATGTATCATTATAGGTGAAGGCGCTAGTGGTGGTGCCCTTGGCATAGGTGTGGGTGATAGAGTATATATGATGGAGAATACCTGGTACACTGTAATATCACCGGAAAGCTGCAGTAGTATATTGTGGCGTACCTGGGAGAAAAAGGAAATAGCTGCAGAGCAACTTCGTTTAACCGGTACCGATATGCTTAATTTTGGCTTGGTAGATGGCGTAATACCAGAACCTTTAGGTGGTACTCATTGGGATTATGACGAAGCGGCTCAGATCTTAAAACGTTTTTTAATACCTGTAATAAAAGAATTAAAAGGATTTTCAGCTGAAGAACGTTGTGCTCAAAGAATTGAAAAATTTGGCAAGATGGGCTTTTGGGATGAGGCTACCGTATCGTAATTAAGTTTTGAAGTGAAAGCCAAAGCTCAATAGTAGTATATAGATGAATGTAATGCGATCCCGAGATCATTTGGAACTGGCTGCCAATGAAGTTGAATAATGAACAAATGTTGGTAACAAAAAAAAGATAATGGCTTAACCGGGGTTTATCTTTGAACAAAGAAAAAATTATGTTGAAAATTGGTGTTTTCGGGGTTGGCCATTTGGGAAAATTTCACTTAAATAACTGGCAAATAATTTCTGATGTTACTATCATTGGTTTTTACGACCCTAATGATGAGAATGCCAAAGGTGTAGAAGAAAAATACAACCTGAAAAGATTTGATAATGCTGAAGCATTAATTAAAGCCTGTGATGCAATTGATATAGTAGCTCCAACAATCACTCATTTTGACTTATGCAAACTTGCCATCACAAATGGTAAACATGTATTTGTAGAAAAACCCCTTACGCATACTTTAGATGAAGCAAGAGAATTGGTTAAGCTTACTAAAGAAGCAAATATTAAATTTCAGGTAGGACATGTTGAGCGTTTCAATCCTGCTTTTTTAGCTTTAAAGGATTACACTTTAGAGCCAATGTTCATAGAAGTGCATAGACTAGCACAATTCAATCCAAGAGGTACTGATGTTAGTGTGATCCTTGATCTGATGATACATGATATTGACATTATTTTGAGTCTTGTAAAAAGTAATGTGAAATTTATTTCAGCAAATGGCGTAGCTGTAATGAGTGATACACCAGATATTGCGAACGTAAGAATTGAGTTTGATAACGGATGTGTAGCCAATCTTACCAGCAGCAGGATATCAATGAAAAAAATGCGTAAAATGCGCCTCTTTCAAAAAGATGCATACATCGGCATTGATTTTTTAGAAAAGAAAACAGAGGTCATCAAACAAAGCGCCCCTACCGATAAAAATGTTTTTACGTTTGATATTGAAACTAATAACGGTACAAAAACTTTAGCTATTGCTAATCCCATCATAGAAGACAGTAATGCTATAAAAATGGAATTGGAAGAATTTAAAAATTCTATTTTAAATGACAGCGAAAATTCTGTTACTGTGGTAGATGGGTACAGGGCAATGGAAGTAGCTCACCAGATCCTTGATAAAATCAAACAGGTACATTAATCATATTTTCATTAATAATAATTGAACCAAAACAGAATACATATCCGTTGGTATATTTTCGCCGACTTATTCGCTGCCATCATTACCTGGGTAAGTTTTTATTATTTACGTGCATTTATTTATGATTACGATCTACGTATTCCTTCTGGATTTTATGTTGGGTGGGTATTATATGTAATAGGGTGGATGAGCCTTCATTTTTTTAGCGGTGCTTATGAATCTATTTATCAGAAATCGAGGGTAGCCGAATTATTCAAAACTTTTATTGTTTGTGTGATCGGATGTTTTGTATTGCTATTCTTTTTCATCTTAAAGAATCCTCAGGAAAATAATAGAAGTTATTATCTCGAATTTTACAGTCTTTCTATACCGATATTTCTGTTAACTTTTTTCCTTAGATTGATCATCCTTACGAAGGTCAAACAACAACTAAAAAATAAAACTGTATTTTTTAATGTACTATTGATCGGCTCAGGAAAAAATGCTTCGCAATTTTACAGGCAATTTATCAATACAAGAGAAAAAACAGGTTTTAGGATCTGTAGCTTTTTAAATATAAACGGAAATGGCAGCATTACTCTTCCAGAGACCATAAAAAAATATGATGGTTTTGATAATATTGATACCATCATAAAAGAAGATAATATTGAAGAAGTTATTATAACTGTAGAAAAACAAGAAAGGGACCTGTTGGCAAAAATTCTACAGCAGCTCAGCGATAAAGATGTTGAAATAAAAATAACTCCTGATGCGGTTGACATCATTACGGGTGCTGTGCAAACAAGCAATGTAATGGGGGTACCATTGATAGATATTCATTCGGGATTATTGCCATCCTGGCAAAAAAATATTAAAAGATTGGTAGATATAAGTTTTGCAATAATTAGCATCATATTATTATCGCCTCTTTTATTGTATACAGCCATTCGTACAAAATTTTCCTCTAAAGGAAATATTCTTTTTCGTCAGCAACGGATCGGCTATAAGGGCCGCCCCTTCTATATCCATAAATTCAGGAGTATGGTAGAAGATGCTGAAAAACATGGCCCTTTACTAAGTTCAGATGATGATCCGAGGATCACCAAATGGGGTAAAACAATGCGAAAGTGGAGATTGGATGAATTGCCACAGTTGTGGAATATTATTAAAGGAGAAATGAGCCTTGTGGGGCCAAGACCTGAAAGAAAATTTTATATCGACCAGATCGTACAGCAACATCCGGAATATAAATATCTTTTTAAAGTTAAGCCAGGCCTTACAAGTTGGGGAATGGTCAAATATGGCTATGCATCTTCGATCAGTGAAATGATACAACGTATGCCGTATGACCTCATGTACATTGAGAATGTATCCATAGGCCTGGATTTTAAAATAATGATACATACTATACAAATAATATTTGCCGGTAAAGGGAAGTAATCATTGTTTTAATGGCTAAATGCCAATGTTTAATTATTTTTGAACAAACTCACTTTGCTTTGAAAAAAATCTGCCTCCTTTTTGTAGCTAACTGTTTATTTGCTTTTACTTATTGCCAGTTGCCCGGCTATTGGCAACAACAGGTAAATTATACAATTGCTGTTACATTAAATGATGGTGATAATACACTTGATGGTCATGTAAAAATGGAGTATACCAATAACTCTCCCGATACTTTGAGTTTCATTTGGATACATTTATGGCCGAATGCTTATAAAAATGATAAGACCGCTTTTTCTGATCAGCTTTTAGAAAATGGCAGAACAGATTTTTATTTTAGTGAGCCGGAAAAACGTGGTTACATAAACCGTCTTGATTTCAGGGTGAATGGCACAGCAGTAAAAATGATCGACCATCCACAACACCAGGATATTGTAAAGATCATTTTACCACAACCGTTATTACCGCATACAAGTTGTACAATTACAACACCTTTTCATGAAAAGATCCCTTTTAATTTTTCAAGAGGTGGTTACAATGGACAATCATATCAGATAACACAATGGTATCCTAAGCCAGCAGTGTATGATAAAAAGGGATGGCATCCTATGCCCTATCTTGACCAGGGAGAGTTTTACAGTGAATTTGGAAATTTTGAAGTGAAAATTTCTGCACCACAAAATTATATTATTGCAGCAACGGGTGAATTACAAAATGAATCAGAGATCAATTGGTTGAAGGAAAGATCGAATCTTAACCTGAAATATGATGTTCCTAGTAAACAAGCTGACGTATTTAAAGCAATGGATGCATTGGTCGCTTACCCTGCATCGTCATCAGAAATAAAAACAATTGTATTCAAACAAGAGAATGTGCATGATTTTGCATGGTTTGCTGATAAGCGTTTTGTTGTAAGACAGGATACTTTTCAACTCCCTTCGGGCAAGATCATTAAAGCTTACGCTTTTTCATTGCCATCATTTACTAACCAGTGGGAAAATAGTATTCAATTTCTTAAAAATGCTGTTTTAACAAGAAGCAAATGGCTAGGAGAATATCCATATAATACTGTTAGCGCTGTGGAGGCTATGCTTGGTTTTGATGGAGGAATGGAATACCCGACCATCACTTCTATTGCGCCAACAAATTCAGCAAGTGATCTTGAAGGAACGATTGCACATGAGGTAGGACACAATTGGAATTATGGCATCTTAGGAACAAATGAACGTGAGCACAGTTGGATGGATGAAGGCATAAATACATATTATGACGAGCGGTATGATAAAGGTGTGACAATAACAAAACCATATCCAAACCATTCCCGTTCTGCTGCTGTAACAAGATTTCCAATAAGTCCAAGGCTTTTTGTTCTACAAAATATTATTTCACGTAAACATGATCAACCTATAGAAACCTCTTCTGAAAAATTTAGTGAACAGAATTATAACAGGATGTCATATACGAAGACATCAGAATGGTTGAAATATTTAGAAACAACTTTAGGGAAAGAAGTTTTTGACAGCAGCATGCATTTATATTATGAACGCTGGAAATTTAAGCATCCTTATCCAGAAGATCTTAAAAAAACATTTGAAGATGTAAGTGGAAAAGATCTTAATACTGAATTTGATCTATTAAATAAAAAAGGTAATCTGCCGTCAGCAAAAATTAAAAGAAAGACGAAGCTTGCTACTTTTTATAATTTTAAAGACACAGATAAATTCAGATACATTTTTATTGCTCCAGCTGTAGGTTACAATTTTTACGACAAATTAATGCTTGGTGGCATCTTACATAACTATACATTGCCGGCTGAAAAATTTCAATTCCTTTTAACTCCTTTATACGGCACCGGTAGTAAACAATTAAATGGCCTTGGAAGAATAAGCTATCATAGGTATCCGGGAAAGAATGGCGCCAAAGTCGAACTATCAGTAGCGGGAGCTAGTTTTTCTGAAAATTCATTTACAGATTCAGCTGACCACACAGAATATTTACGTTTTAGTAAAGTAGTCCCTTCATTAAAGATCAACTTTGCAAATAAAAACCCAAGAAGCCATTTAACTAAGTATTTACAATTGAAATCATTTTTTATCTGGCAGAAGGGATTGTTGTTTACAAGAGATACTATCAATGATGCAGATATAATAACATATCCTGTTGCTAATAAATACATCAATCAATTAAGATTTGTTGTTGAAAATAACAGGGTACTTTATCCATATAAAGGTGAACTTAAAATAGAACAAGGAAAGGATTTTGTGAGAACTGCTTTTACTGGTAATTACTTTTTTAATTATGCCAAAGGTGGAGGAATGAATGTTCGTTTATTTGCAGGCAAATTCTTTTACATTGGAGATAACACCTTTTTAAAACAATTTGAAACTGATCCCTATCATTTAAATATGAGTGGGCCAAAAGGATACGAAGATTATACTTACAGTAATTATTTCTTTGGAAGAAATGAATTTGAAGGAACTGAATCTCAGCAGATAATGAACAGGGATGGGTTTTTCAAAGTAAGAACAGATCTATTGAGTAGTAAGATAGGCAAGACTGATAAATGGCTGGTAGCGGCTAATTTTACTACTGATGTTCCTAAAAATATCAATCCACTTTCGGTGCTACCAATTAAAATTCCTTTAAAAGTGTTTCTTGATATTGGTACTTATGCTGATGCATGGCAAAAAGATGCTACAACAGGAAGAGTTGTATATGACGCAGGTTTACAAGTATCGTTATTGAAAAATATTGTAAATATATATTTCCCGATCTTATACAGCAAAGTGTATGATGATTATTTTAAATCTACAATAACAGAGAAACGTTTTGTAAAAAATATTTCTTTCAGTATCGATATTCAAAATTTTCGTTTAAGGAAATTACTTCCGCAATTACCGAAGGTTGATTAATGAGTATTGCATACGTTCCATATAATAAAATTGATAAAGCTAAATGGGATCAATGTATAGACAATGCTGAGAATGGACTTGTGTATGCTTATTCATTTTATCTTGATGCAATGTGTAAAAATTGGGATGCATTGATATTGAACGATTATCAATCTGTAATGCCACTTACATGGAATAAAAAATATGGTTTCAATTATTTATACCAACCTTTCTTTTGTGCAAGTCTTGGCATATTCGGCAACGACATCGACGAGAATGTCGTAAATGATTTTTTTTCTTCTATACCACAAAAATTTAAATTCTGGGACATCTATCTAAATTATAAAAATAATATTGTTTCAGAAAGATTTAAACTTTACAAAAGAAGAAATTACATTTTATCCTTAGAAAAAATTTACGAAGACTTGTATAGCAATTTCAGAGAAAATGTAAAAAGAAATATAAAAAAAACTGCAACAGTAAACTGCAACATCAAGACCAATATTGATATCGAAGAAATAATTGCATTAGCAAAAGACCAATCGAAAACATTCTCTCCTATAGCCACAGAAGATTTTGAAAGATTTAAAATTATTTTTTACAAATTAAAAGAATCTCAAAAAGCTGTAACCTATGGTATCTATATTCCAAATGGAGAACTTGTAGCCTCAGCCGCTTTCCTATTTTCACACAATAGAGCTTATTATATTTTAGTGGGTAATCATCCAAATGGGAAAACAATAGGAGCTTCACATGCATTGATCAATGCATTTATAAAAGATCATGCAAACAGAAATTTGATCTTAGATTTTGAGGGAAGTGATATACAAAACCTTGCATTTTTCTACAGCGGATTTGGTGCAATAGAAGAACAGTATTTTGGGATTAAGTTAAACAATTTACCCTTCTGGGCTAAATGGTTAAAAAAATAAAAGGTTTAGAATACTCTATCATTTTCCTGTGTATCTAATAATTGTTCAGTAATTGTCTGATCAAAAATATTTTCCTTGTTATTTATTATTTGTCTAAGTAGATCATTAATAGTGATCACACCTGCAAATCCATTATCATCGTATGCAACAATATATCTTGTTTTATAAGAGTTCAACATATTCATACAATGTTCTACAGAATCAGTATGGTCTACTACAGGAAATTCCGTTGACATCGCTTCTTTAACAGTAGTTGAATTACTTGCACGCCCTTTTAAAATAACATTCCTTGCGTACTCTCTTTCCCCAAAAATACCTTTGAACTGATCATTTTCCATTACTACCAGGTAACTCAGGTTAACTGTTTGTAACATTGTCAAAGCATCAATTACCAACGCATTGGAATCAATGTAGTTAAAGGTTTTTTGTTTGGAATTAAAGATATCTTTTACTGTTTGCATAGCTAAATAATTAATATTACAAATGTAAGCTGTTTAAAGAAAATGCTTGCTGATTCTCATTATAAAATTTAACTGATCCTAGTCAGTAAGGAGATGTTCGGCTATTATGAGGTCAATCGGCTGGGTTATTTTTATATTTTTAGTATCTCCTTCGATCAAATGGACCTTTAAGCCAAAAGCTTCCAATACGGTAGCCTCATCTGTAAACTTATCTTTATAATCAATATTAAAAGCCGGCAGTAATATTTTGCTATGAAATGCCTGTGGCGTTTGTACCAACTTTACCCTATCCCTGTCAATTGCTTCATTCTCTTCTTCCTTAATCAAACGAATACTATCTTTTGAATCGATCACCGGAATAGCAGAGCCAAATTCCAATGCTGCTTTATAACAATTATGGATCAGTGATTCGTTCAATAAACACCTAACTCCATCATGCACAAAAACGATACATTCCTCGTCAATTAATTTCAATCCATTTTGCACAGAATGAAATCTCGTTCTCCCTCCTGCTGTTATGGTTATTTTACTATAATCAAAAAATGCATCTATGATCTCTTGGCCTGCAGCAATATGTTCTTCGGGTAAAACCAAAATAATTTTCAGGTCATTGTACGCTTTTAAAAAAGCATCAATTGTATAATATAAAACGGGTTTACCTTTTAGTAAAAGAAATTGTTTAGGAAGATCTGTATTCATTCTTATTCCACTTCCTCCTGCTACTATCACTGCAACTTTATTCATTCAGTTCTTTAATTAATTCAATAAATGTTTACACTCCGCCAATAACTTATTCTTATCTATGGCAACTGTTCCTACTTCTTCGCATACTAATCCTCCGGCTATATTCGCAATTGCAGCCATGTGATGCCTGTCTTTCGTAACAGCATATACTGCAGATGCAACAGCTATAACTGTATCTCCTGCTCCACTTACATCCGCAACATTCCTTACATGTGAAGAAATGATCTCTCCATTATTATCAGCTTGGCAAAAAACGCCTTTTTCTGAAAGTGTGATAAAAGATATTTTATGAGCTAATTGCTGATGCAATAAGTTATGTGTATTTGACAGGAATGATAAGCTGTGTTCATCTTCAATAATATTCAACGCTTCTTTAACCTCTTTAAAATTAGGTTTAAATACATCTACGTTCTTATAGCTAAAGAAATTTTTTCTTTTGGGATCGACTGTGACTACAATATTTTTTTGATTGCAGACTTCAATGATATGAGCAATAACCAATGGAGTTAATAACCCCTTATTGTAATCTTCTAATATCACAACATCAGGTTTTACCTGGTCAATAAATAAATTAAAGGAGTCTAAAAATATTTGTTCGTCATCTTTATTTAGATCATCAATTATTTCTGCATCCAACCGCATCATTTGCTGATTACGGCTAATGATCCTTATTTTATTTGTTGTAATTCTGTGATCACTAAAATAAATGAACCTCGTATCGATATTTTCTTTTTTGCAAAGTTCTATCAACGTTTTTCCATCAGTATCATTTCCTACAACTGATAATAAAAAAACTTCTGTATCCAAAGCCCGTAAATTCAACGCTACATTTGCAGCGCCACCAATACGTTTTTCTTTCTTACTTACTGCAACAATAGGCACAGGAGCTTCAGGAGATATGCGTTCCGCATGCCCCCACCAATAAGTATCCAGCATAGCATCTCCTATAACAGCAACTTTTAATTTAGCTATATCAGAAAATAATTTATCGAAATCCACTTTTAACTATTTGATTTTTTATTTGCTAACGCAATATAATAAATAGGTATGCCAATTATCACAATAACCAAACCCCATACCGCAAAATCAGGCTTATAGATCAATAATAAGATGCAGAAAGCTAAGGCTAGTAAAATATAGATGATAGGTAAAACCGGGTAGCCAAAAGCTTTATAAGGCCTTTCTGCATCAGGATATTTTTTCCGCAAAATAAAAATACCAGCTATTGTAAGAATATAAAAGAATACCACAACAAAACTCACCATATCCAACAGATCGCCGTATTTGCCGCTTAAACATAATGCACAAGCCATCAAACATTGTATCCACAATGCCCATTCAGGAACACTGTTTTTATTTAATGTACCGGCTTGTTTAAAGAACAATTTATCATTTGACATTGCATGATATACCCTTGCTCCCGCAAGTATCAAACCATTATTGCAACCAAAGGTGGAGATCATGATCATGATAGCTATGATTGCTGTTCCATAATCACCAAATATTGCTTGCGATGCACTCAATGCCACCCTGTTATCTTTTGCAAATGCTAATTCATTCATTGGGACAGTAGCCAGGTAAACCACATTGATTAAAATATAAATTACTGTTACTATCAGTGTGCCAAAAAATAAACTCAATCCAATATTACGTTTTGGATTTTTTATTTCTCCTGCAATAAATGTTACATTATTCCATGCATCGCTACTGAAGATACTTCCTACCATAGCAGCTGCCATCGCACCTAATGCAGCTCCTGTTAAAAGGGGTTTAAAATCAATTCCACCTGTTGCATTCTTCGACATGCTTTGCATTGACCACATGTTTTCCCAATTAGCATTCCAGATATCTGTATTGAAAACAAAAAAGCCTGCTATGATCAAACCAAAAAGTGATAATAATTTTGTAGAAGTAAATATTCTCTGAATGATCTTTCCTGCTTGTATTCCTTTTGTATTAACGAAAGTGAGAAATATAATAAGTATGATCGCTACTAACTGTGCATAATGAATTTTGAATCCGCCAATTGCAAAAGTGTTGACATCCTCCCATGCCAGTGCCGGGAAGAAATATCCGGCAAATTTTGCAAAACCTACACCAACTGCGGCAATGGTTCCTGTTTGTATCACAGCGAAAAAACTCCAGCCATATAAAAACCCAACTAATGGATTATATGCTTCTTTTAAATAAACGTATTGGCCACCCGCCTTAGGGTACATGGCACTCAACTCTCCATAACTTACGGCAGCTGTCAACGTCATAAATCCTGTTATCAACCATGCAGCAAGCAACCAGCCTGCGCTGCCGACCTCCTTAAGCATATCAGCACTAACAATAAAAATACCGGATCCTATCATGGAACCGGCTACAATCATAGTTGCGTCAAATAAACCCAGTGAGGGTTTAAATGAATTATTTTGTTCGATCATAAGCAGGGTTTTACAGTATTTTTTTGAATACTAAGTATTATACTGCAATGAAGATAAATAAAAGTGTGGATTTATGGCTTTCCGTCTACCTTAATTTTTTCGTTTAGGCCTTTTACAATTTCGGGGGTAATATCGAGTGCAGAATCTTTATAAAATATATAATCAAGTCCTGTCCCTGTAGCTAAGATGTAAGTGTATCGTTTATCGCTGTTGTATTCATTCAAAAATTCTTTCAATTTATTCTGCATATCATCCATTGCTTTAGCACCTTTTTCAGCAAGTTTTTGACCGTTCGCCTGTTTGTTAGCTTCTATATCCTGTTGCTTTTGCATTAATTGTTCCTGAAAAGCTTGCGCTTCCTGTTGTGTGATAGCATTACCTTTTTTCAAAAAATTATTTTTTTGATTTTCAAGATCCATGTAAGCTTTTTCATAATTAGCAGTGATAGATCTTTGATCTGATTCAATTTCTGATCTTCTTGCTTTGATGAAAGCAACCTGTGTATACAAAGAATCTAATTCAACATATGCTACTACTTGTTTTTTGGCAGTGATGCTGTCAGGTATAGCTTTAGTGTAAGAACTTTTTTTAGTACTTCTCTTACCTGCACTAAAATGTAAATAATATAAAACGGCAACTGCCAACAAAAGAACAACATTTAGTATAGTAGATATTTTTTGCATAGTTATGTTGATTTCAAAATTTAGGCGGCAAGATAATTAAAAAGCACAGCTATGGATAAAGAACCATTTTTTTTTGGGAAAGACTTAACAAGGTTAACATCTGATTAATTTTAGGGTATTTAATAGCTAATAGTGAATGAAAATACAGGTATAACATACGGATTTATAATCAGATATGATATTGGCACCTTATTTGTTTTATCTATACAACAAAACATTTTAATTATGAAAAAGAACTTAACAATCCTGTTTGCTTTTACTCTTTTATGTGCTTTTACTTTTGCCCAGGGCAATAGTGGAGGTAAAGGAAAGGGAAAAGGAAAAAGCCATACAGTTAAAGTAAAAAAGAATAAAACCACAGCCGCTCCAAAACATGACAATACAATCTGGAATGGTACAGAAAATGCAGGCACCAATGGTAGCAAAGTTTCAAAAAATCAACCACGTAAAGTAACTGATAATTTTAATGCCGATTATCCAAATGCAAGAAATGTAGTATGGACAAAATATCGTGGAGATTGGACCGCAACTTTTTCTAACGGTTTGTTTGGAAGACATACAGCGGTGTACCATGCAAATGGTCAAAGAAAAGATACACGTATTGTTACACCATGGAATAAAGTACCAGTGGGAGTATCAGAAACAACTAAAAAAAGATTCCCGTTATTTAAACACCGGGATATAGTAAAAGTAGAAACAGCAAATGGTCCTGTTTATTATAGAGTTCCCTATGAAGAGAACAAATATATTTTCTTAGACAATGATGGAAACGAAGTCACTTATGATTACTAAATAATAAAAAGCCCCATACAAAATATGGGGCTTTCCTTTTTTATCATTCAATCAATAATCCTGACTTAAAGGATGTATCATTAATTCATCAATAACTACATGAGCAGGTTGTGACGCAATGTAAATAATAGCATTTGCCATATCTTCATTCTTCAACCAATCATCATGACTTTCATCCCCTTGCGGATCTGAATGAAAATAAGAATCAACCAATCCGCTATATACAACACTCACTTTAATATTGAAAGGCCTCAATTCTTTACGTAACGCTGAACTAAACGCATCCTGAGCGTATTTACTTGCACAATACAAACTACCATTTGCAAAAGTTCTTTTAGCAACATCGCTTGCAATATTAATAATGTGACCAACCTTATTCTCTTTCATAATTGGGATCACAGCCTTACTTACTAAAAATGTTCCTTTTGTATTTGTTGCAAAAATATTATCCCATTCTTCTTCGGTTATTTCATCAGCAGGTTTAAAAATTCCGTAGCCTGCATTATTTATCACTACATCTATTTTACCAAATTTTCCTCTTGTTGTTTCTATTGAATTATTTATAAAAGCGGCATCACCTACATCTCCACAAAAGATCTCACATTTGCTGCCGTTAGCTATCACTTCTTTTTGCACAAGTTCTAATTCACTCAAACTCCTCGCTAATAAAACCAGATTTGTATCAATCTTGGAAAATTTGATAGCCGTTGCTTTTCCAATACCCTTTGAAGCACCGGTTATGACGATTGTCTTACCTTTTAATATATCCATGTTTAACCTTTATTTTAAATTAACTTTTAATTTTTTACAAATTTGAGTAAATTTACTTGTATATCTAAACAAACTTTTTACAAACACTTATCCCTTAGTAGATCCATCCTAATGCCATTTTAATTCTAAACCTACACTATGAACAAAGGATCGGAAAAAATTAAACACATCACTCCAGCGCAAGCTGCTCCTCTTTTGCAAATGGTAAATTATTTTCATCCTGTATCAAAAAAGATTCAGCAGTATGTAACTGAACATTGTTATCCTTATACTATTAAAAGAGGGAAAACGTTACTAAAGGCAGGTGAGATTTGTAAAAATATTTATTTCATAAATAAAGGAGTTCTAAGAGGTTTTATAAAAGAAGAGAGAAAAGATATTACGACATGGATCACTATTGAAAATGAGATGGTAACTGCTATAAGTAGTTTTAATTTGCAAGTCCCAGCAATAGAAACTATACAAGCACTGGAAGATTGTGAGTTATTCGGAATGAGTTATACTGATCTGCAAAATTTATATACCCAATTTCCTGAATACAATATTGTGGGAAGAAAAGTATATGAGAAATATTATTTAGATGCGGAAATACGGGCTCTGATCGCAAGGATCAATAAGGCTGAAAAAAAATACGATTATTTTTTAAAGGTACATCATTCGCTTGCTAATAGAGTTCCACTGAAATTTATTGCGTCTTATTTAGGCATGAGCCTTGAAACTTTAAGCAGAATAAGAAGCAAAAAGCTTCAATCAAAGAAATTATAGTTTGATAATTGTCAAATATTTGTACTTTTTTATTTACCCCCAAAACCTTTCCATTTTTACAAGACTATTGCTCAGTAAGAATCTTATTGATTTTTCCCTATAATATATTAAATACATAGATGTGTCATTAGCACACATACCTATTATCTTATTACTTTTTTACTTTACTTTTATTCTTATAGACAGAGTACAGGTCAAGGTTTTAGGGGTATGGAATGGGATTTAATAATCTTCATTTCATACTCTTAATTTTTTCATGCTTTTCAAATGATCTACCCCCTACGAAAAAAAATATTCCTCCTCTATTCATTTACACATTCTTAACAATTCATAATTAAACATTAGGAACACAATTTCATCTATAGGATAATTAAAATTTTATATGATGAAAAAAATTACAATTGCACTTGCCGTATTATTATTCTGCGGAACAGCATCTTTTGCACAAAACCGTTTTGATAATAATAACAACAACAGGAAAGTTAATTATGAGAACAATGATCATAAGAACGGTAATAAAAAGGATAAGAAGAAAAATAAAAAACATTCTAAAAAATGCGATCGCCACGATAACAGCTGGATCCATAACAACGAACAACATCCCGGTAAATGGCGGGCACAAGATCAGTCCAATAACCAAACAAAAAGTTTTCCTTTATTCAGACATAGAAAGGCATAAGCTTTAGAATAACCAATAAAAAGGCCCGGCTAATAGCCCGGCCTTTTTTATTACAATTATTTTTATTTCATTAATCAAGCAATTTAAAATAAGTTGCTTTAAATCTTTTATCTACTACTTCTCCTTGCAATTCTGCTTTTCTGATGGCATTACAAAAACCATCTACAGCATGAGCATCTCCATGCTGATCAATAGAAGTCCCATCAACAAAATAAGCCTGCCCATCTATTCTTACTGCTAAAGAACAACCAGAACCTGGTAACCCAAATTTGCATTGACCACAACTTGCTTCGGCAATGATCATTTTTTTTACAGAATCAGCTGAAACTGTTTGACTCATTGCTGAGCCGCCTATTAAGGAAAAGAATAAAAAAGAAAATATGAATTTCATAAATGTTATTTGTTCTACGAATTTAATCCTTTTTATTAGACTCTTCGACATTCAAGCTTGTCATAAATTAAAAATTCCTTCTGTTTTGCAGAAGGAATTTTTAATTATTCATTATTCATTTTAATTAGTAACCCATACCACCCATGTCAGGAGCACCACCACCCATGTGAGGAGCATCTTCTTTAGGTTTATCAGCGATCACACATTCAGTAGTTAACAACATACCTGCAATGCTTGCTGCATTTTCCAAAGCAACACGACTTACTTTAGTAGGATCGATAACACCAGCTTTGAAAAGGTTTTCATACACTTCAGTTCTTGCATTAAAACCAAAATCTCCTTTACCTTCTCTAACTTTTTGTACAACAATACTACCATCGATGCCAGCATTTTCTGTTAGGCAACGGATAGGCGCTTCTAAAGCACGACGCACAATTTGCATACCTGTTTGCTCATCAGCAATTTGTCCTTTTACTTTTGGATCAAGACTATCAATAGCACGGATGTAAGCAACACCACCACCAGGAACGATACCTTCTTCAACAGCAGCTCTTGTAGCATGCAATGCATCATCAACTCTGTCTTTCTTTTCTTTCATTTCAACTTCTGTAGCAGCACCAACATAAAGTACTGCAACCCCTCCTGCTAATTTAGCAAGACGTTCCTGTAATTTTTCTTTATCGTAATCTGAAGTTGTATTTTCTACTTGTGCTTTAATTTGATTCACACGAGCAGTAATATCTTTTTTAGCACCTTTACCGCCAACGATTGTTGTGTTGTCTTTATCAATTGTAACTGAAGCAGCTTGACCCAATGACGTTAGATCAGCGCCTTCTAATTTATGTCCTAATTCTTCGCTTACAACAATACCTGCAGTTAGGATAGCAATATCCGTTAGCATTTCTTTTCTTCTATCACCAAAGCCTGGAGCTTTTACAGCAGCAACTTTAATAGTGCCACGTAATTTATTTACTACTAATGTTGCTAATGCTTCGCCTTCAAGGTCTTCAGCAATGATCAATAATGGACGACCGCTTTGTGCAACTTTCTCCAAAATGTGAAGAATGTCTTTCATTGCAGATATCTTTTTATCATAGATCAGGATATAAGGATTTTGCAATTCAGTTTGCATTTTTTCGCTGTTAGTCACAAAGTATGGAGATACATATCCCCGATCGAATTGCATACCTTCAACAATATCAACAGTTGTGTCAGTACCTTTTGCTTCTTCAACTGTGATCACACCTTCTTTACCAACTTTACCGAAAGCTTCAGCAATTAATTTACCAATTGTTTCGTCGTTGTTAGCAGAGATAGTTGCAACTTGTTGAATTTTTTTTGCATCGTTACCTACAGCTTGTGATTGAGATTTTAAATTCTCAACTACCAAAGAAACTGCTTTATCAATTCCACGTTTAAGATCCATTGGATTTGCACCTGCTGCAACCATTTTCAAACCTTCGCCGATAATAGCTTGCGCTAATACAGTTGCAGTTGTTGTACCATCACCTGCAATGTCTGCAGTTTTTGATGCAACTTCTTTTACCATTTGAGCTCCCATGTTTTCAATAGGATCTTCTAAATCAATTTCTTTTGCTACTGTTACACCATCTTTAGTTACTGATGGAGAACCGAATTTTTTTTCTATTACTACATTACGTCCTTTAGGGCCTAATGTTACTTTAACTGCATTTGCTAAAGTATCTACACCCTTTTTCATTTTGTTACGGGCTTCGATATTGAAGTATATTAATTTTGACATTGTGTTTTATAATTTGTTAGTTGTTATTAATTTGATGATTTGAAGATTTGGGGATTTGGAGATTTGGAGATGAACTCAGCTTCAATTTTAAAAGAGCCATTCATTTTCAAATTTTCAAATTTCCAAATTTTCAAATTAATTATACTATCGCAAGAATATCACTCTCTCTCATGATCAAATACTCAACACCTTCGAAAGTTATCTCAGTGCCAGCATATTTACCATAAAGAACAGCGTCACCAGCTTTTACTGTAACCGGTTCGTCTTTTTTACCTGGACCAGCAGCTACAACAATACCACGTTGAGGTTTTTCTTTTGCTGTATCTGGAATAATAATACCACCGGCAGATTTTTCTTCTGCGGCAGCAGCTTTAACAATCACCCTGTCGTGTAAAGGGGTAATGCTTAACTTCTTCGCCATAATTGTATTAGTTTTTGAATGTTTTTTTATTAACCGGTCTTTTTGCCGGGCAGCGAAGTTACTCTAAAAATTGTACCATTCATAGTAAAAGCGATTAATTGGCAGAATTTGGACCGAACAGGCATTATTGAATGCCAAAAAAGCATTTAACAGTTCATTTTAAGTATCTTTTGTGTAATTTTCTGGTTCATTCCATCCTTTTGATAAATAATTTTTTATGAAGAAAATACTGGTTTTATTAGTGGGGTTTGTCTCGTTAATGAGTTTGGTTTTTGGCCAAGGTAAAACTGAAATCATATACCTTAATAGCAAACAGGTAGATTGTAAAAGTGAAGTCTATCCAAAATGCTTCCAGTTAAAATATAGCCTTAAACAGAAGAAATGGAAAAATTATATGGGGGAAATAAGAGGATTTGAATATGAAGAAGGCCATACTTACAAATTAAAAGTGACTAAGATCATGCATGAAATAGCTCCGTCTGATGGGGTTGATTTTTATTATAAACTCATTAAAATAATA
Source organism: Bacteroidota bacterium (assembly GCA_040387955.1). Classification (GTDB taxonomy): domain Bacteria; phylum Bacteroidota; class Bacteroidia; order Chitinophagales; family Chitinophagaceae; genus Ferruginibacter. The sequence goes on from JAZKCS010000007.1 coordinate 135,022, forward strand.
AGCAAAAATGCTATCACTAAAACGATTGAAAAAACAAACGAACCAAAAATGTTCAGTAAAGAAAAATATTACATAGTTGATTATCTTGATAGCGTAGGTATGACAAGGGTTTCAGAGAAAAAAAGTTTTATTCAATTTGATTTTACTAAAAAGAAAATATTTGGGAATGATGGATGCAATAGTTTTTTTGGAAGTATCAAATCCCATAGTGATAAGGAGATCAGCTTTGGCCCTATTGCAGGAACACTGATGGCATGTATGCACCTGAATAATAGTGATTACAAAATAAGGTCATTGTTGGAAAAAGTAAACGGCTATTCTTTTCATGGCAGTAAAATATTAGAATTATTGCAGAATGATAAAGTAGTGCTTAGCCTTACAACCGATTTTGAATCAGTGCCTAAACTTGATGGGGATTCGATCAAAATGGACTAAAAAATCAATTAATTTATTTGCCTTAGCTTTGCAGCCACAAATAAAGTTCTTTCTAAATGATCAGCAGAAGAAATATACGGGTAAAAGTGATGCAAAGTCTTTATACGCTTGATAGCATCAGCAATGACATACAACCCGGCGATGCAATAAAACTCTTTAATAAACAGATAGATCAAAGCAGACAATTATTCATTTACCTTATACATTTTTTGACCGAGGTAGCTCGTTATGCTGAAGCTGATGCGCTTAAAAAAGCATCCAAACATTTACCTTCAGCACAAGACCTGAATGTAAATACCAAAATTGTCGGCAATGAATTAGTTTGGAAAATTCTAGAGATCCCAAGTTATAAATCGGCTGAGACTGCGGTAAAACCAGCTCAATTTATTGACCCGGATCTATTGAAAAAAACTTACCAGGAGCTTTCAGCATCTGAAGAATACCAGGAATACATCAACGTTTTAGCACGTGATAAGAAAGGAGAAAAAGATATTCTGCAATTTATTTTCACCAATTTAATGTTACCAAATGAAGACTTCATTCACAATGTTGAAGAACAATTCATTAATTGGGATGATGATGCAGAAATGATGAATGTGTTAATGTTGAATTTTTTACAAAAACCACAGTCGTATAATTTTGATGAATTTGTAAGTAAGGATAAATTGGAGTTTGGGAAATCTCTTTTGCTTACAACTATTGAAAAGAAACCTGTGAGCATGGAACTGCTTAAGCCTAAATTGAAAAATTGGGATGCAGAAAGGATCGCAACACTTGATCTTATTATTATTCAAATGGGTATTTGTGAATTCTTATTTTTTGAAACGATCCCTACTAAAGTTACTATCAACGAATATATAGATCTGGCAAAAGATTACAGCACTCCACAAAGTGGTCAATTCATAAATGGCATCCTGGATAATATTCATAAAGAATTATCTGCAGAAGGTAAAATAGAAAAGAAGACTTTTAAAAACAGCCGCTTATAAAAAACTACTACTTATTTTTAAGCTAATAACTTAAAGAATATTTGAAAATGAAAAAAAGTATCGCATTTTTATTAGCAACAATTATCATTTTATCCTGCAACGTTCATAGAAAAGATAAAATAGCGGATGACCAGGCTGCACAAATGGAAAAAGCTTCCAAAGACACTACTACTGTTGAATTAATAGATAGTGTTTATAATTTTGGAACAGTAACAGATGGTGAAAAAGTAGAGTATAATTTTCGTTTTAAGAATACTGGTACTAAACCACTTGTGGTAGACAAAACTCAACCAGGATGTGGTTGTACCGTTGCTAAAAAACCTGAGAAGCCTGTATTGCCCGGTGAGATAGGTTTTATTAAAATAATATTCAACAGCGAATATAAGATTGGCCACAATGAAAAAACAATTGAAGTGACTGCCAATACAAAACCTGACTTTCCTACTTTAACAATAACTGGAGAAGTAATTAAGAAAAAGGAATAAACATTCAAACAACAATTAAACAATAAACAAAATGCAACTTTTAAACATTCTTTTAATGGCTGATCCGCAAGGGAAAGGCAGCAGTAGTTTTTCTTTGATCTTTATGGGTCTTATGATCCTTGTATTCTGGATGTTCATGATACGTCCGCAAGCAAAAAAAGCAAAACAACAAAAGCAGTTTATCAACGATCTCAAAAAGGGTGACAAAATTGTTACCATTGCAGGTATACATGGTACTATCAATAAAATAAATGAAGATGGCACTTTGCAATTAGAAATAAGCCCTGGTAGCTATATCAAAATTGAAAAAAGTACTATCAGTTTAGAATGGACTGCAGCTATTAATAAAGTAGCAACAGAAACTAAATAAGAATACTGAATTTATATTACACGAATTGATACGAATTACACGAATTAAGAAATTAGTGTAATTCGTGTAATTCGTAAAATTGGTGTAATTAATTATGCTTAAAGTTGGCATCACAGGCGGTATTGGCAGCGGCAAAAGTACCGTAGCCAAGATCTTTGAAACACTTGGTGTGCCTGTGTATTATGCTGACACAACCGCAAAGCGGTTAATGAATGAAGATGAAGAATTAAAGCAACTCATCAAAGAAAATTTTGGTGAAGGAGCTTACACAAATGAACAACTCAATCGTTCTTACCTCTCTACAGTTGTTTTTAAAGATGCCGAAAAACTAGCTTTACTAAATTCATTTGTTCATCCGGCTACCATTCGTGATGGTATACAATGGATGAAAACTCAAAAAGCTCCCTACGCAATAAAAGAAGCTGCTATTATTTTCGAAAGTGGTTCTCAAGTTCATTTGGACAAAGTGATCGGCGTATACTCCCCTACTGCTCTACGCATACAAAGAGCCATGAAAAGAGACAATATTTCAAATGAAGAAGTAATGGCAAGAATGAATAAGCAAATTGACGAAACGATCAAAATGCGTTTATGCGATTACGTTATTACTAACAATGAGCAGGAATTATTGATCCCACAGGTTTTAAAACTCCACAAAACATTAATTGAACTGGCAGCTACGCTTAAATAAAAGTTCAGTAAAGATATACAGTACAAGAGTGGTTATTTATTTCTTTTTACTAAAAAGAAATAATAATTAACTATCGTTGCCAATGAAGCTTAATAGCAGTACTATGCCTGGCCCCCAAAAAAAACCGCCTGACTTTTTAGGCCAGACGGTATAATTAAATATTCTAACAATTATTTCAATGTTGCTAATGCTTTTTTCATTCTTTCAATAGCTTCAACTAATTTTTCATCCGCAGCAGCAGTACTGATACGAATACAATTTGGCGCTCCAAAAGCACTACCGGTAACCAATGCAATATGTGCAGTTTCTAATAACCACATGCATAGATCATCGGCATTTTTAATAGTTACCTTACCATCAGTTTTTCCGAAGTAAGAACTAACATCAGGAAAAGCATAAAACGCTCCGTCCGGTACACGTACTTTAAATCCTGGTACTTCTTTCAAATGAGCAATTACAAGATCTCTTCTGCGTTTGTATGCTTCCAGCATCATTTTTGGAGCATCCATGTTGGTGAAAGCAATAGCAGCCGCTTTTTGAGCAATGCTGTTTGTACCACTGGTAACCTGTCCTTGTAATTTATCTACTGCATCAGCGATCCATTTTGCGGCAGCAATAAAACCAACTCTCCAGCCGGTCATTGCAAAACCTTTACTAAACCCATTTACAGTAATTACTCTGTCTTTAATTTCAGGAATGCTTCCAATACTAAAATGCCCTTCCGGAGTAAAGTTGATGTATTCATAGATCTCATCAGCTAAAACAAAAATGTTCGGGTTCTTTGCAACGATGGCTGCAATTGCTCTTAATTCTTTTTCACTGTACACCGACCCTGTTGGGTTGTTTGGTGAGGCATACATGATGATCTTTGTCTTTGGTGTAATAGCCGCTTCGATCTGTTCTGGTGTTACTTTGAAATCATTTTCAAAGCTGCCATCCAAGATCACACTTTTACCTTCAGCTAGTTTTACCATTTCGGCATAGCTAACCCAGTATGGCCCAAGAATGATCACTTCTTCATCTTTCTTTACCAATACTTCGATCATGTTAGCCAATGAGTGCTTAGCACCGGTTGACACAACTATATTTTCAGCCTTCCAATCAAGGCCATTTTCTCTATTTAATTTTTCAGCGATAGCGCTACGCAATTCAGGAATACCTGATACTGGAGTGTATGCATGAAATCCGTCATCAATAGCCTTCTTGGCTGCTTCGCAGATGTGTGGAGGAGTCTTAAAATCAGGCTCTCCTACGCTAAGGTTGATAACATTATGCCCCTGAGCTGCTATTTCACGGCTTTTTTTGCTCATAGCAAGGGTTGCACTTTCTTCAAGTGTATTGATCCTGTCGGATAATAAATGGTTGTTAGACACTTTGTTTTGTTTTAAAATGGATGAATTTTCGGAGTGCAAAGGTAGGGGAAATCAGGCAAAGAGGCAAAGAGCTACAAAGGGAAAGAGTATAAACTTGTTCCCACTTTTTTCATCTTTATCAATGCTTTAGCACCATACTATTTGCCTCGTTGCCTCTTTGCCTCATTGCCTCCCGCCTTTTTGCTTATTCGTACAGTTTTTCCCCTATCTTTGCAAACTTCTAAAAATTAACAAAATAGCTCTAAAAGACACTCATTATGAAACTGAAAGGTTTAGTTTGGTTTTTTGCGATTGCTTTGACATTGATTTCCATATGGGAATTATCTTACACCTGGGTAGTACGCAGCTACGAAAATAAAGTAAAGGCTCAAGCAGAAAGAAATGTAAGATCTCAACATCCGAACGCTACAGGCGACGATAAAGAATTGCTTATAAAAAGCAGGATGCAACATATCCTTGATAGTACAAGAGATAAAAAGATCTATCCTGTTATAGGGACAACTTATCAGAAATGTAAAGAGAACGAATTAAACCTTGGCTTGGATCTTCAGGGTGGTATGAGTGTAACCATGGACGTTAGTTTGGATGGTTTATTGAAATCTTTGAGCAACAATTCAACTGACCCTGCTTTGTTAAAAGCTATTGAAACAGCTAATCAACAAAAAGCAACCAGTGATGATGATTACATCACCTTGTTCGCTAACGTATACAAACAACAAAATCCTTCTTCAAACTTAGCTTCATTATTTGCAGGCGCAGGCAAGCAAATTAAAGTAGGTGAAAGTGATGATAAAGTAAAAGCTAAAATTCAAGAATTAGCTAAAGGTGCCATCAACCAAACTTATAAAATATTATTAAAGCGTATTGATAAGTTCGGGGTAGCTCAACCTAATATTAATCTTGATGAAAACAAAGGTATCATCAACGTAGAACTTGCTGGTGTTACTGATAAAGAAAGAGTACGTAAGTATTTACAATCAAGCGCAAATCTACAATTCTGGGAAGTTTATAATCTAAATGAATTAGGCCAAAAAGATGGCCCATTAGAAACTGCAGATAAAGCAGTTACAGATTATTTAAGTGGTGTATCTACTGACACTGCTGTTAAAACTGTGGTTGACTCTCAAAAGATTAATGCTAATAAAAATGCTTTCTTAAAAATAATCAATCCAATTCCTCCGGGAGAAGATAAAGCAGGTAAACCAATTTTTTCTGCTGAGTTAGGAAGAATTGCTTTAAAAGATACTGGTACATTTAATGATTATATCAATCTTCCTATTGTAAAAAGCAGCTTCCCTTCTGATTGTAAATTCTTATTAGGTGTAGAACAAAAAGTTGAAAAAACCGGCGATCGTTTCTATCCTTTATATGCTATCAAAACTGTACAAGGTTCTGAAAAAGCTAAACTTGAAGGTGATGGTGTAGAAGAAGCAAGTCAAGGATTTGATGAAAGCGGAAGACCTGCAATTAAAATGCAGATGACCACTATCGGATCTAAGACATGGGCTCGTTTGACAACTGATAACACTAACAGGCCGATTGCAATTGCATTAGATAATATTGTTTATTCAGCTCCAAATGTAAATGGCCCTATCGAAGGTGGTAACAGTGAAATATCTGGAAACTTCACCATTGAAGAAGCGCAGGATCTTGCAAATATTTTAAAAGCAGGTAAACTGGATGCTCCGGCTAAAATTGTTGCTGAACAAATCGTGGGTGCAACAATTGGTGAAGAAGCTAAAATAGGTGGTATCAAATCTTTTGTTATCGCATTCATCGTAATTTTTGCTTTAATGCTTGTTTATTATAACACAGGTGGATGGGTAGCAAATATTGCTCTAATATTAAACGTACTATTTACTGTTGGTGTACTAACGGCGATGGGCTTTACTTTAACTTCTGCAGGTATTGCAGGTTTGGTGCTCACCATTGGGATGGCAGTGGATACAAACGTAATTATATTTGAAAGGATCAAAGAGGAATTAACGAAGGGCAAAAATTACCAGCAGGCTGTTGCTGATGGTTACAGACGTTCATTAGCTCCGGTTATTGATGCTCACGTTACCAGCTTTTTAACTGCTGCTATTTTGTTTGTATTTGGTTTAGGACCGATCCTTGGTTTTGCTACAACACAAATGTTAGGTATTTCCCTTTCATTGTTTTGCGGAATTTTAGTATCAAGATTGATCACTGATTTCTGGACAAATAAAAACCGTCACTTTAATTATTTTACCGGTCTTTCTAAAAGAGTATTTAAGCATGCAAGCTTTAATTTTATTAAGTATAGAAAAGTTGCTTATGGCATCTCGGTAGTAGTTTTATTATTAGGTATCGGATCTATCTTTAACGGTTTCCATGAAGGTGTGGAATTTAAAGGTGGAAGAAGCTACACTGTTGAATTTGCTCAACCGGTTAAAGGTGATGATGTAAGAGAGGATCTTAAAAATGCTTTTGGTGGTGATTTCCCAGTTATTAAAACTGTAGGTGATAATAAGCATTTGAATATCACTACATCTTATCTTAAAAGTGATACAGCAGAAACTAAAGTTCAAACCCAATTATATAAAGGGTTAAAGAAAGTTTTACCTGGAGTTAGTTATGAAACTTTTTCAAAGAATCATATCAAGTCATCTCAAACTGTACAACCTACTATTTCTGAAGATCTGAAAAAAGGTGCTATTAAAGCGACGATATTCTCAATCATCATTATCTTCCTTTACATCTTTGTTCGTTTCCGTGATTGGAGATATTCATTGGGTACAATTGTGGCATTGCTGCATGACGTATTAATTACATTGGCTGTTTTCTCTTTCTTAAAAGATATCGTTCCTTTCCCGTTAGAGATCGATCAGCATTTTATCGCTGCTATCCTAACGGTGATCGGGTTTAGTATGAACGATACGGTAATTGTATTTGACCGTATCCGTGAGTACAGCAAAGGTTCTAAAGCAAGTGAAAAAGGTAATATTATCAACAGAGCGATCAATGATACATTAAGCCGTACGATCATGACATCATTGACAGTGTTCTTAACATTGTTGATCCTGTTCATCTTTGGTGGTGAAGTAACAAGAGGATTTGCATTTGCAATGTTGATAGGTGTTGCTACAGGTACTTATTCTTCAATATTTGTAGCTGCGCCAATATTGGTTGATTTTGCAAAAGATAAACCATTAGGTGAAGCAGAAATTATCAGTTCAGAAAAACCTGCAACTGCTCTAAAAGCATAAGACTTTTTAATATATTTTAAAGCCCTCTTAATTTTTAAGAGGGCTTTTTATTTGTTTAAAGGTCTGACCTATTGGCCCTACCAATGTAGAGTTAAATGGTCAGACCATAGGTCTGACCTACATAAAAAAATCCTTAGTCTTTTGACTAAGGATCAATCAATATTTTTTTGTTGCCAGCTTAATATCTTTGAGCAACATCGTTGTGTCACTCTCTTGTACCACATAACAATTGGCAACATTTAGCCCATATATTTTATACGGCAAAAGAAGTTCCGCAACCACAAGTTTTACTTGCGTTTGGATTATTAAATGTAAACCCACGAGAATTTAATCCCCCCTGCCAATCAACTTCCATTCCCATTAAATAAATGCCATGAGATTTTTCCATGACACATGGTATACCTTCAATTTCAAAAGATTCGTCTTTTTCCGTTGGAGCATCAAAACCTAATACATAGGTCATACCGCTACAGCCACCACCCTTTACTCCCACTCTAAGCTGGTTATTTTTATCAAAGCTTTCTTCATTCATCAATCGTTTGATCTCAGTAATTGCATTTTCTGTAAAACTAACCGGTGATTTTATTATCGTATTCATTTGCTACAAATTATACTGCAAAGGTATTGACTTTTTTGACCTAAGAGATGCTGCCCTTTTTCGAAAACAGGAAATATTTGGCCGCAGCTTTTACCTTACTTTTGTAAAAAAGAAAATATGTTGTTTTTATTTGAGATCGGTTTTCAGGAAGGCCTTGGAATAGCCATTGTAGTATGCTTTGGTTTAATTTTTTTCCTAATGATAGAATTGCGTACAATACGTAAAGAGTTAAAAACTACCCAACCTGTGCAATCTGATAATAGCTTATTGCGTATACAGGCATATGAAAGGCTATCCTTATTTGCTGACAGGATCAGTTTAAAGAATCTTGTGACCAGGATGCATGCAACAGGATATTCTGCCGAAGAATTAAAAGCAGGACTTACTGAAACAATACGCCAGGAATATGAGCACAATATTACCCAACAGATCTACGTAACTCCAGAAATATGGAAAGCAGTTACAAATCTGAAAGATCAGAATATTTATATCATTCATCATTTAGCAAATACACTTTCGGCACAAGCGCAGGCAATAGATCTGAGCAGAATTATACTTGAATATGCATCCAGGGAAAATGCTGAATTAAGTAGTGTTGTTTTGGATGCAATACAGTATGAAGTAAAAAGGATCTTGTAATAGAGAAACACAACCACAGACTATAGACCACAGTATGAAGGATAAAAAAAAGATATTGACTGATTCGGGTATTGAGATCAAAGAGTTGTATACAGCAACTGATCTGAATATTACAAATGAAATGCCTGGAGAATTTCCTTTTACAAGAGGTATTCAACCTGATATGTATCGTGGTAAACTATGGACCATGCGCCAATATGCAGGTTTTAGTACTGCAGAAGAAAGTAATAAAAGATACCATTATTTATTATCACAGGGAGTAAGTGGATTAAGCGTTGCATTTGATCTGCCCACACAGATCGGTTATGACAGCGATCATTCTTTATCAGATGGTGAAGTTGGGAAAGTGGGTGTAGCAATAGATTCATTAGAAGATATGGAGATATTATTTTCAGGAATAAAACTTGAAGAAGTATCCACATCAATGACCATAAATGCAACGGGATTTATTTTATTAGCATTATATGTTGCATTGGCAAAAAAACAAGGAGCAGATCTTTCAAAAATTACAGGCACAATACAAAACGATATTCTAAAAGAATATGCTGCAAGAGGCACATATATTTATCCGCCAAAACCTTCCATGCGTATCATTACAGATGTATTTGAATGGTGTGCAAAAGAATTACCTAAGTGGAATACCATTTCAATTTCCGGTTATCATATCAGAGAAGCCGGCAGTACTGCGGTGCAGGAAATAGCTTTTACCTTAGCTAACGGAAAAGCATATGTGCAATCAGCTTTGGAAAAAGGAATGGATATCAATGTTTTTGGGAAACGGCTATCTTTCTTTTTTAATTCACATAATAACTTATTTGAAGAAGTTGCCAAATTCCGTGCTGCAAGAAGAATGTGGGCACAAATAATGAAAGATCTTGGCGCTACAGACCCGAAAGCAATGATGTTACGCTTTCATGCACAAACAGGTGGCGCCACATTAACAGCACAACAACCATTGAATAATATAGCAAGAGTAACGATACAAACATTGGCGGCAGTATTAGGCGGAACCCAAAGCTTACACACAAATGGTTATGACGAGGCATTGAGCTTACCAACCGAAGAGGCTGCAAGAATTGCTTTGAGAACACAGCAAATAGTAGCTTTTGAAAGCGGTTCATCCGATACAGTAGATCCTTTAGCAGGTAGCTACTTTGTTGAATCACTTACTGATGAAGTAGAAAAAACGGCTTGGGAATTAATACAAAAGATAGATGCAATGGGTGGCAGTGTAAACGCTATTGAGCAAGGCTTTATTCAAAATGAAATTGCTAAAAGCGCATATGAATATCAAAGAGAGATCGAAAACGGGAAAAAGATAATTGTAGGTGTAAACAAATTCAAAGTAACTGATGAGAATACTGTGCCCGGCTTCAAAATAGATGACAGCATCAGGATAACGCAAAGTAATAAACTTAAAGCGCTTAGATCTAAACGTGATAATAAAAAAGTAAACGCCTGCCTTCAAGAACTAAGTACTGCTGCAGTTAATAATACTAATCTAATGCCTTTTGTTATTGAGGCAATTGAAAATTATTGTACCCTTGGAGAAATATCCGATGAATTAAGAAAAGTGTTCGGTGAATTTAAAGCCTGATCTACTCTTCTATTGTAAGATTACCCGGCACTGTAAACTTTTTATCAGTCATTACAGTTATTGTACTTCCCGCTGCTAAAGTATAAGTTACATTCAAATAACATTCTCCTGAAACTAATGGATCAATTATTATTTTACTACCAGGTAATAATGTTGCAGGAGGAATAGAACTATTTAACCAATTTGACGCATCATCCCAGTTACCTGTTCCATTAAAAGTGTATTCGAGATCTAATGGTGTATTAGTGATTGAACAAATTTGTAATCCCCAGCCAGTAAGACTTCCACCATCACCACCAAAATTATCTTTGATCCGTAATGTCCATGTACCTGTGCTGATCTCATTATTAAAAATTGATAAAGGCGAAGCTGGTTTAATAGTAAGTGCTCCGGTAGGTGGACAAGGAAAAGTAGTTAAAATTGCCTGATCATCCAGGCTAAGATTATAATTTCTATACCTGTTTCCATCATTGCATATCTGATCAAATAAAACCAAAGTCGTACTTGACGGACTGATCAATGAAACAGTAAGATCTGTGACATATGTATGACCTCCTACTAAACCGACAACATTAATATCATTTATGATCGTTCCGTTTGCAATGTTCAATATAGAATTAACTGTAGGAGTTCCGCTTTGTGAAATTGTTTTTGGAACATCTGTACTAGTATATGTGGTACAACTCGTAATACCAGTTCTGAATACACTTACATTGGAAGGAAGACTTATTCCGCAGGGATTAAATGATCTTACTCTCCAATAATAAATTGTGTTGCTAGCTAATGGTGTTGTCAATGTGTAATTGCTTTGCGTAATCCCCGGGATAGATTGGACGATCGTTGCGAAGGTGCTTGATGTAGATATCTCAAGTATATAATTAGTAGTTGTTGGTACGGTCAGCCAATTAAATGCCGGTAGGTTTCCTAATCCTGTAGCGCCATTTACAGGACTAGTGAGAACAGGAGCTACTGGTAATACACCTATTAAAAATGGGATCGTAACTGTTTTATTTATACTGCCAGAAACTCCCAAGATAGTAACATTATAAACACCCGGAACCAAAGAAGAGGCATTATCCAGCGTTACTGTTACACTATCCCCAGGTAAAATAGTGCCTTTACTTATACTGATATTTGTACCTGCAGGATTACCTGAAGCAGCAAGATCAATTGATTGGTTATATCCAAGTACAGAGTTTGTATATATTTTGACAGAATCTTTATTGATTCCACACATCTTAACGGTATCGGGTGTACTAAAATTAAAAGAAGGCGATGCAATTTCTATTCTAAAATTATTATTAGAAATATCATAAAAAATATTTCCAACAGACATAATTCTTATACGCCCCTGGGTAGTAACATTGAGTGGGACAGTAATTATTTCTGAGCCATCGTTAGGGGTACTGGCTACTAACGTTATAGGATAGGTGTTCCCGCCATCAATAGATAATTGAATGGATACATTTGTGCAGTTTACCGGTGAAGCATTTGTATTAGCTACATCCCAAAGAATTGTTCTGCTTTCATTGCTTGTCCATATAATGCCAGTAGTGTTTGGATAGGTCACCCTGAAAGGACCAGCCACCTGGCTTACAGTAGTTGTTACTGAATCAAAACATACACCTCCACCTCCTGCTTTATTATCCCTTGCGGTTAAACGAAAATGCAAGGCACGCCCTGTATCAGGTAATATTTCTCCAATGGTTGTTGTATTATTTATTACATCTGATAATTTAGGAAAATGTCTTACCCCTGTAGCTACCGGAGGAAAAGAACGGAATAATGGAGAATTAATAGCTGGTTCATTCCATTCACTATATGCGCCTCCTTTATCAATTTGTTCCCAACTATAAGTAAGTGCATCTCCATTGGCATCCGTAGCAGTACCTGTTAAAATAAAAGGAGTAGATTTTGGTATTATATAATTTGCGCCTGCATTTACAACCGGGGGTGTATTTCCTGTATTCGTAACAACAGCACAGGTGCTTCCTGAACTATTTATAATATAGGTTTCTATCTGGTCTAAACTTAATGCATGAAACTGAGCATCTGTATGAGGCTGTAGATCATCTGCTAAACAAATACCTGCATATGCCATGATCGTACTTCCACTTCCTGGTTCTGCATTTGTTGCTTTACTGCCGTTGCCACCACAAAAGCCATTTGTAGAATTGAATGTATGCTCTGCCCCTAATGCATGCCCCATTTCATGTGCCACATAATCAATATCATAAGGATCACCAACAGGCTTAGGACTACCTGTAATTGAACTGGCTTTACGACCTGTAATACAAATAACGCCTAAATCTGAATATCCTCCACCACCTGTGCTAAAAGTATGTCCTATATCATAATTAGCATTGCCGATATACGTGTCGATTACAGATTGGCTTTCACCAATTAAAATTTCCGCATCATCATTTCCATTAAACGGGTCTGTAGTAGGATCTGTAAAAACAACATTTGTATCATTTGCTACTAACACCATTCTTAATGCGATCTCTTTTTCATAAACACCATTCACTCTATTTACGGTTGTTACAATCGCACCCAATGCCTCCGCAATTGTTGGGGAAGCTTTGCCAGTAGCCGCTTTGGCATATTCACCAGTGCAAGCTACTGCTAAACGATATGTTCTTAATTGTGTACCAATACATATACTTGCTTCTACCTGCGCCGGACTGGCAATACTTTCTCTTTTAATAACTGTTTCTACAAACGCATCCCTTTTTATAAAATCACTTTTATAATAGGATATATAATTTACATTATCTCCCTGTTCATAATTATCAATAAATATTGCCGTTGTTAACGGAGATAAGATCATTGCATGAAAACCTAATGGGGTCCAATCTACTTTTATAGTTGCTGAAGGATCATCAATTCCCTGTCCGGTAAAAGTTTTTATGCCTGAATATTTTTTTGCCAACTCAGGTGCCAGTGTACTGCTTTCCCATATACTGAATTTTGCAGTTGTTCCATTAGGCAACGGAATAGAAATAAGGGCAGGTTTTTTATTTTTTGACAATATACTTTCTTCTGAAGGGACAGTTTTAAAGAATTTGGACAAGGAGCTAGTGTCTAAAGAAAATGTTTTATACTTTGAAGGTTTAATAACACGTTTTAAGGAATTTTTATTTAGAACTCCTTCTTTGACGTCTTTAAAAAAAATATTCTGAGCAAAAATTTGGTTTGCACTAAAAACAAAAAATATAAGTAGGAATGATCGAAAAGCTTTTTGGGACATTGAAATAAGTGTGTATTGATAAATCATAGGAATTAAATACTTGAATTCTTACATATTTTATATTAATAAGTATTAAAATTAAAAAAACAATGCATCAAAACCATAATATGTTAAATTATTTCAGTTCTTCTTTTACTTTTTTTCTTCCATTTTCGTAGGTATATATGTAATATGTAGCGTGGAGCTCAGGATATTTTTTCTGAATATCCTCCTTTATTTTTTTATAAACCCTTTTTTGAGGATAGGTAGGCACCATCAATTCGTCAAATGCCCAGGAACGTGTATTGATCAAATATGAATTGCTGTCACATGGAGCCTGTGCATTATCAAAATACTTATTTAAAGTAGTATTGACAGATGCAGGAACACATATATACATATCGGTAGGACGACTACTGAACAGACTTGACGACAAAAAATAATCCCACATACCAAAAAGGCTAAAAAAAGGCATTATGCCAAATAACACTAAAATAAGTTGATTCCATCCTGTTTTCAATGGATTCGATTTGTATAAAGTTTCGCCTCTTTGAATATTCCAAAGTAAAATAACAAAGTAAGAGATCATTAATAAATTCCATGGCCAGATGATATGATCATAATTTAATCCCAGAGGGCCAAACAATGCAAGAATGATCAAATGCATTAGAATAATTAACCTGATCGCTTTTTTTTGGGTTTTTCTATAGAGTAACCCAATAGCTAAGATCATTTCAATTAATCCAAATAAATATCCAGCATAATGAATATAAGGCTGATGTGCTGTATCATAACTAATTCCAAAAAGTTTGGTCAGGAATAAATTATGCCAGATCGATTGAATGAAGACAGGATTTAACTTTCCCAAACCACTATAAAAATAAGTGGCAGCTAGCATAAATAAAAAAACAGGAATGATATTTTTTTCATTTTTCCTGTTGATCAAAAAAATGATTATTGTAAGGATATATTGATATTCCCATGGCTGCCAACGATTTTGATCAAATAGACAAGCACATATCTCCACGATGACTACAGCTATTTGAAAAGATTTTTTTTCGGGGGATATCAGTAATAATATTAAACAGACAAGAGATATCCCATAAACTATATAATGAAAATTTACGGAAGCCTGTAAGAAATCAAATGGAGGTACAAGAGGAAACTCTCTATCGGAAAACCAAAGCTTATATGAGATCGCTTTTGCAATGAGCCAAAAAATACAAGTTGCTCTAATTATGAGCCTACTTTTTGGACTTAAAAAATTTTTGGAAAAGATCATACCGGATAAAGTTGCGTCAAATGTATGAATTTAAATTATTGACTTAAACCCAGTCCGACATGTTAATGAGCAAAATCAGTTTCGAAATCTCCTTTTATTCTTTCCATAGAAGGATTAAAATATCCAAATTTCACATTTGGAAATTCTTCGTGTATCAATTCCATAAATTGTTTAACACCCATGCATTCTCCTGTTTCAGTAACGCCAATTTTACCAAGATACCAATCAGGATCAATATTAAAATTTCTCCATTGGATCATACACAGATCAGTTTCTTTGATAAGTTTTCTCAATGCTTCATATTCTTCAATACTATCCGTCATGCCGGGAAATACAAAATAGTTAATACTTGTCCAGCCACCATAACTCCTTACGATCTTTAAACTTTCTATAAGATCTGCAAATACGTAATTATTAGGGCGGTAATATGGAGTATAAATATGCTCCCTTGCAGAATTAGTACTCACTCTCATACTATTCAATCCTGCTTCACACAAAGCTTTTACTGCATCCGGCTTACTGCCGTTGGTGTTTATATTGATACTTCCTTTAGATGTATGCTTTCTTATCTCAATAATACTATCCCTGATCGTTTCCCACATCAGCAATGGCTCACCTTCACAGCCTTGTCCAAAACTTATTAAAGGAAATGGAGCTGTTTCTAAATGTGGCACTGTAAACTCTATGATCTCTTCTGGGGTAGGCTTAAACGTTAGTCTATCCTGTGTGCTCACAATTGTTTCATCCAGCGGTTGAAAACTGATACAACCAATACAATTTGCATTACATGCAGGTGATGCCGGCACAGGGCATTCCCATCTGCCTAAAGCAAAATTTCTTGCAGCAGGACAAGTATATGTCATACAGCAATTTTCCATTAAATGTTTTACCAAACGATTGTGAGGATAGGCCTTTAATAATGCGTCTGCACCTTCTTCAATTTTTTCATCATCATACCCTTCGCATTCCTGGCGAATATCCTGTTCAATTCTCACTGCAGGAACATAAAATTTCTCATCTAACCATCCTGTCGCAGTATAACAAAAAAGTGGTAATGTAGGAGCATCCTCACTTGTTTCGTAAGCCGACATATATAATCCTGTATGTGCAGGAGGAATGAATGCTGCCACAGCCCAGCCTTTTTCACACAAACGCATTTCACCAGTTTCTACATCGATCCCTATTCCACGTCTGCCGGGCAATTCATATAAATTTCCGCCGAATGGCAATTCTATCCAGTCTTCTACAGATATAGGTACGGCATCCCATCCGCTACGTCCAGTTACATACAATGATGTGTCTTCGAAAATATTTCCTTCGCCATCTGAATAAAGAATGTATGGAGATTGTGTAAGCATAGTAGTGCAAGTTAGTTTTTGTTGGGTAAATGGCGGACACAATAGTCGTTAAACTTTTGTTCATCAATATCAGTATTTACTTCTGCCTGAATGAAATGATTGTTAATCAATCCTATGGACAGCAACCCGTCTTTCAATACGATATAGTCCAGCTCCTGCCATGTAAAATTTTTAGATGATACCGGTTTTTGTATGTTAACCTTTTCATCATCAATAGAAATAACAGTATCACTTCCTAAATACTTTATTAACAACCAATGCAAGGGTAATAAAAAAATAAACCAAATGATCTGTGTAATAATGCAGAGTATTAGAACTCCTGTTATTAAAAATAAATAAGTGGGAATTTTGAAACGGTAAATAATATGCTTTACAAAAAAAGATATTAAACCTAGAGCAGTTCCAATGATCAATGCCCAAACACCATACTTGTCAATTTGTAAAAATGAAAGCGTAGCTGCAAGAGCAAACAATATTCTGATAATAACGATATCACTGCTTGCGGTATTATTTTTTATGGAGAATAAATACAAAGTCTAACTATTACTTGCCATCAATAAATTACATAGATCAAATAAAACCCTGGCACCAACTTTTTCATCCCATTCATCCCTGCTGATACCTATTTCATTTAAATTAAATCCAATGATCTTACGGCCGCTTTTTAAAACAAGATGGAAAAGATAGAATATTTGTGTGGCTTCAAAACCGCCATATACTGGAGTGCTGGTATTAGGGCATAATTTGGGATCAAGCCCATCAATATCATAACTGAATATTACTTTTTCTGGTAAATGTGAAACGATCTCTTCAGCTACCTGCTTCCAAGTTTCCCCTTCCGCAAACCTGTTTTTAATAGTTACATCTAAAAACGTTTTGATCTTGCCTTCGCTATTATTGATATAATCCCATTCTGCTTCGCAGAAATCTCTTATTCCTACCTGTACTATTTTTTTAATTTCGGGGATCTGTTCAACAGCATTATACATTGCAGAAGCATGAGAATAAAAAAATCCTTCGTAGGCTTTTCTCATAGAGCAGTGAGCATCAATTTGTAATATCCCAAAATCTCCATGCTTTTCTGCAAGCGCTTTGTAGTATCCAAAAGAAGTGCTTAAATCGCCTCCTAAAAGTCCTACGATCTTATCATTATCCAGTAAAGTTGTCGTTTGATCATGCACCCACGTATTCAGCATCAGGCTGCCTTCATTGATCTCCCTGATGGTTTTACACATGAATTTATTTTCCGTTAAAATGCCCCCATCAGTAATATAATTAATATATAACTCAGCCTCTTTTCTTAAGTAATCACTTTTAAGTAATATTTTTCTATCCGGCTGAAGCATATGATACCCTTTTCGCCATTCGTCTTTAAGCGTAGTATCAAAAAGTTCCACTAATAAACTTGTTCTGAAGATGTGCTCAGGAGCCCTAGCTGTGCCCTCATGCCGACTTACAGTAACTTCCCATGGAACGGGTAAAATAACCAGTTTGGCGTCTTCTTTAGTTGACGGCAAACCAAATATGTTATTATTGGGATTTCCTACCGCATTAGGGTCAAAAGTTGATAGATCTATCATTATTAATTATAAAAGAATGCAAATATACTAAATGTGAAAAAAGCCAAAACAATTCTATTGTTAACGCTGTTTTGAGTAACTTTGCAGCGAAAAATACAAAACGTTATGAAGCGTACACATATTGTCTTATTAATAGCCATTGCAATATCCATCGGTGGGTTAATAATGATGTCAGTTGACTTCTCTACTTATGACACCATTGCCTCCGCCAAACAAAAGCAAGGCAAATATGTGCATCTTATTGCAAAACTGGATAAATCAGTTCCTCAGGATTATGATCCTGCTATAAACCCTAATTATTTTTCATTTACTGCTAAGGATAGTTTAGGCTCAAGCACAAAAGTTGTTTATCGTAATTCTAAACCTGCTGAAATTGACAACAGCGAAAGGGTTGTTTTAAAAGGTAAGATGCAGGGAGAAATATTTGAGTGCAGCGAAATTTTATTAAAATGCCCAAGCAAATACAAAGACGATAAAAAACAATTAGAAAAGACAGTAACAAAAATTTAGAATTATGAATTATGAGTTATGAATTGTTTAACTCATAATTCATAACTCATAACTTATAATTAAATCCACATGCAATTTGACGGCGAACATTTATGGATCGGGAAACTCGGACATTTTTTTGTACTGCTCGCCTTCATAACTTCTTTACTAAGCACAATAGCTTATTTTCTTGCTTCAAGAAAAAATGATCCAATCGAAAAAACTTCATGGACAAATTTTGCAAGAATAAATTTTTATGTTCAGGTAGTTTCTGTGTTGATCGTTTTTAGTTGCATTTTTTATATCTGTGCCAATCATTACCTCGAATATTTATACGCATATAAACACACATCAAAAGACCTTCAATTTAAATACCTACTTGCCTGTATCTGGGAAGACCAGGGAGGAAGTTTTTTATTATGGTCGATATGGCATTGTATACTCGGCATTGTTCTTATTAAAAAAACAAAAGAATGGGAAGCTCCTGTAATGACAGTGGTCAGCTTTGCTCAATTGTTCCTTGCTATGATGATCATGGGTGTTTACATATTGGGCACCAAGATCGGTAACAGTCCTTTTGTATTAACAAGAAATGAGATCAATGGGCCATTGTTTGCTCAGCAGGATTATCTAATTAGTCTGACGAGAGTACATGCAGAAAACAAAATGGGATTGAATGTATTACTGCGTAATTATTGGATGGTGATACATCCGCCAATTTTATTTTTAGGTTTTGCTTCTACTATTATTCCATTTGCATTTGCGTATGCCGGTATACAAACAAAACGTTTTGGAGATTGGGTAAAACCTGCGATCCCTTATGCATTGTTCAGTTGTGCAGTATTGGGTGTAGGTATAATGATGGGAGGAAAATGGGCTTATGAATCTTTATCATTTGGCGGATACTGGGCCTGGGATCCTGTAGAAAATGCTTCGCTTGTTCCGTGGTTAATTTTAATTGCAGGATTACATTGCATGGTAATTTTTAAAGCAACCGGGCATTCGTTAAGAGCAAGCTATTTATTTGCATTGCTTACTTTCATTTTTGTATTATATTCTACTTTTTTAACACGTACAGGTATTTTAGGAGATACATCTGTGCATGCTTTTACAGAAGCAGGTAAGGCAATGAATTTCCTGATACTGCTTTACTTATGTGCTTTTACTTTACCTTCTCTCGTTCTCTTTTTTATCAATTACAAAAAGATACCTGCAGTTGCTGTTGAAGAAAAAACAAGCTCCAGAGAATTTTGGATGTTCATCGGTTCGTTGATATTCTTTTTATCTGGATTGTTCATCACGGCGAAAACATCTACCCCGGTTATCAATTCCATTTTTGGAACAAAACTGGCTCCTCCTGAAGATGTAGAATTCAGCTTTAATAAAGTGATGGTAATGGTTGCAATACTTATTGGAGTATTAAGTGCCATTACTCAATATTTTAAATATAAAAATACTGAGGCAAAGTTCATAACAAAAAAGATCGCTGTACCTACATTGATCGCTTTAGCCATTACTATTTTATTAGCAATATTTTATCCAATTACATATTACAAACAAGGCCCAGGATTTTTAGGAGCCGTATACCTGGCTTTATTTGCTACAACCTACGCTGTGATTGCTAATGGAGCATATATCTGGAAAGGATTGAATGGCAAATTAAAAAGTGCAGGTGGATCTGTTGCTCATCTTGGTTTTGGATTGATGATAGCAGGCATGCTGATATCTTCAGGCAATAAAAAAATTATCAGCGAAGAGAAGTTTAAAAATTTTGTCATCCCGATGGGAATTGACCCATTGACAAAACAACAGGATAATGCTGCTGAAAACATGAATCTTGTAAGAGAGGTCCCTTCAAAAATGGGGCCTTACGAAGTAACATACAAGCATGATAGTACAGGTAAGGAAAGCAACAGGAGATTTTACAATTTATCATTTATAAGAAAAGATAGTGCAACAGGAAAAGTAAAAGAATCTTTTCAATTGCAGCCGGATGTTTATTTGATGAAGGACAATAACATGAGCAGTAACCCGGATACAAAAAATTACCTGACGCATGATGTGTTCACTTATATTTCTTATGCACTTAATCCCGAAAAAAATAAAGACACTGCCCAATTCATCATTCATGAAAAAAAAGAAGGTGATACAATATTTTATTCTAAAGGATATATGATATTGAACAGTGTAACAAGAAATCCAACGAGTAATAAATTTAATGTCAATTATGATGGCGCTGCATTGATGGCAAACATTACAATTGTAAATAAAGACAAATCGAAATATAAAGCTACTCCAATGATATTGGTAGATAGTTTTGGAATTTTACCGGTAGACGATACCGTATATGCTCAAAATCTTTTTGTAAGATTTGCTGGAGTTGCCGATACTTCTAAAATTAAGATAGGTATAAAGGAATCAGAGAAAATGATTGACTTCGTTTCTATCAAAGCCTACATTTTTCCTTATATCAATTTGGTTTGGTTAGGGTTAATAATTATGGCAATCGGTTTGGTTATGAGCATGATCAAAAGAGCAAATCTTTCTTCGCTAACAGGCACAGCCACATTGATATTTGTTGGGATAGCCTTGTTTTACATGTTTTTGCTTGCCAATTAACCAGTCTTTTAGGAAATTTAACAATCTCGGGAGCGTATAATCTACAGTTATTGTAAATTTACATTGATCGATGAAATTTCATTTACACTATATCTGTTGTTTACTTGCGGTTATATTATTTTCAGCAAGCAGTAACTCTTTGTATGCACAATCCAATGATACTACGGAAGTATATGCTGTAGTGTACAATAATGACACGATCCCTGCAAAGCAACTTGATACTGTTACAAAGATCTGCCGATACAGCGAAGCTCAATTAAGTGCAAAGGCAAAATGGACAAGATTACGCAATGCTATTTATGTAACTTATCCTTACGCAAAACGTGCAGGAGCTGTAATGAATGATGTAAATGCTCACCTCACCCACCTCATTGATAAGCAAGACAGAAAAGCTTATATCAAATCAAGAGAAAAAGAATTAAAGAAAGATTTTACAGATCCGCTCAGTAATTTATCTGTTTACCAGGGTAAAGTTTTAATGAAATTAATAAAGAGAGAAACAGGTAATAATTGTTACGAAATAATCAAAGAATATAAAGGCGGCGTTACTGCACGTTTGTATCAAACTGTTGCTTTCTTTTTTGGCAGCGACCTTAAACAACCTTACGACAAATTGGGCGAGGACAAAGAAATGGAACAAATTGTACTCGAAGTTGGAAGAATGTATGGCTACAAGAGCTAATGATAATTTAAAGCTTGCATAATAAACTTTCCCCCTTTATCTTACCTTTACTTTTTTAAAAGATCATTTTAGAATTATTAATAAATGAAGTTAGATATACTTGCTTTCGCTGTACATCCGGATGATGCTGAACTTGGTTGTGGAGGTACACTTTTTACAGAAAAATTACTTGGCAAAAAAACCGGTATCATTGACCTTACGCAAGGTGAATTAGGTACCCGTGGAACTGTTGAAGGAAGAAAAAAAGAATCTGCAGATGCTGCTAAAATATTACAGCTTGATGTAAGAGAAAATCTTTGCATGGCTGATGGATTTTTTAAAAATGATGTAGCACATCAATTAAAGGTTATACAGGCCATTAGAAAATATCAGCCTGAGATCATTATATGCAATGCGCCTGAAGATCGACATCCTGATCATGGAAGAAGCGCTCAATTGGTGGAAGATGCCGCATTTCTATCAGGCCTTAAAAAAATTGAGACTTTTGATAACAATACCCCACAGGAAGCATGGCGTCCGAAATATGTATTTAATTATATACAGGACAGATATCTTAAGCCAGATTTTGTTGTTGATATAACTGAAAGCTTTGACACAAAGATCGCATCTGTGAAAGCACATACCAGTCAATTTTTCAATCCTGATAGTAACGAACCTCAAACTTATATATCAACACCAGATTTTTTGGACGGCATAATTTATAGAGCAAAAATGTTTGGAAAAATGATCGGTGTAAAATACGCTGAAGGTTACATAAGTAAAAAGATGTTGGGTATAAGCAACTTAGATGTTTTAATTAAAGCAAATACCTGATAATTAGCGAATTATTATGACAAAAAACTAGCAAATAAGATGTACCTTGCAGCCCAAATTATACGGGTAAATATGTCAACAACTCCAAAATTCATCAACAACACCAATTTCCACCAAGATCTTAAGAAAAGAGTTAATCAATATTTCAAAGACGGGAAAAAGGCTGCAACCGGTAATTTCGGTCTGCATTTTAAAGCTATTTTCTTTTTTCTTTCTTACATTAGTTTATATGTGCATTTGGTGTATTTCACACCAGAAACCTGGTTGGCAATAGTTGAATGTGTTTTGGTTGGATGTTTTACCGCTGCAATAGGCTTTAATGTAATGCATGATGGCGGACATGGCAGTTTTAGCAAGTATAAAATAGTAAACAAAATGGCTGCTTTATCTGTGAATTTTTTAGGCGCCAGCAGCATTATGTGGAATAGCAAGCATAATATCATTCACCATACCTACACAAATATTGATGGTATTGATAATGATATTGAAGCTCAACCATGGTTACGTTTATGTGAAACACAAAAGAGATATAAGGCTCACCGTTTTCAACATTTATATTTTTGGGTATTGTATTCTCTTCTGCACATCGTTTGGATCTTCATGACTGATTATCAAAAATATTTTACAGGTAAGATCGGACCGGTTCCTTTAAGAAAATTATCAGGAAAAGAACATATAGCTTTTTGGGCAGCTAAAATTGGTTACCTAGGCTTATTTGTAATTATACCGATCGTTAAATTAGGTTTTTTAACATGGCTTGCAGGTTTCTTTATAACCGCTACTGTTACCGGGCTTTTGATCAGTATTGTTTTTCAATTGGCGCATACAGTAGAACATACTGATTTTCCTGTACCAAGTGATGAAAACAAAATTGAAAATGATTGGGCAATACACCAGCTTGAAACAACTGCAAATTTTGCGACTAAAAATAAATTGATCTCTTGGTTAGTTGGTGGACTTAATTTCCAAGTAGAGCACCATTTGTTCCCAAAAATCTCTCATGTACATTATCCTGCTATCAGTAAGATAATTAAACAAACCTGTCAAGAGTATGGGGTGAAATATATTGAATATCATAAAATGCGTCATGCAATTGTTTCTCATGTTACTTATCTTAAACGATTAGGGCAAGAAAACTAATTATAACATTCTTCAGTAAAAGGCTTTTGTAACAAATACAAAAGCCTTTTTTTATTACTTTTAAATAAAAACTATGAGTACCTGGCATGATAAACATATAGCAACATCTACTCCAGGTGATAAAATAGCCGATTCAGTTGCAGAAGGTATGGGCTCATGGAAATTCATCATCTGGCAAACTATCATCGTTTTAATATGGATGGCTTTAAATGTGGTCGGTTTTATCCAGCACTGGGATCCATACCCTTTCATATTATTGAATCTTATCTTTTCTACACAGGCGGCATATGCTGCACCGATCATCATGATGAGCCAAAACAGACAAGGTGCAAGAGACCGGATACAGGCACAGCATGATTATCAAACAAATCTGGATGCAAAAAAGGAAATTGAATCTATACAGCTCCAACTTAGCAAGCTTGAAACAGAAAAGTTAGATAAAATCATTATTATGTTGGAAGAAATGAAGAAAAAATAAAGTCTTTTATTTTCATATCATTTAATTTACAAATAACAAGGGGTTATAAATCAACTTGCCTTAAATTTGCCACACAACAAAAAATGCAATGTCGGAAGAAAGAAGCCTGAATTTTATTGAAGAAATTATTGAAGAAGATCTGAAGAACGGGAAATATAAAAATATCCTTACCCGTTTTCCTCCGGAACCCAATGGTTATTTACACATAGGCCATGCAAAAAGTATTTGCTTAAATTTTGGTTTGGGATTAAAATATGGCGGTCAAACAAATCTACGTTTTGATGACACCAATCCTGTAAAAGAAGAGGTAGAATACGTTGACAGCATAAAAGAAGATGTGCAATGGCTTGGCTTTAATTGGGCCAATGAATATTATGCAAGTGATTATTTCGATCAATTATACGCCTTTGCAGTAACCCTTATTAAAAAAGGATTGGCTTATGTAGATGATTCTACAGCTGAAGAAATTGCCGGTTTAAAAGGTACCCCAACAGAACCAGGTAAGGACAGTCCTTTCCGCAACAGAAGTGTTGATGAAAATATCAGTTTGTTTGAGGACATGAAAGCCGGTAAATACAAAGACGGTGAAAAAGTATTGAGAGCTAAAATCGATATGGCTGCAACCAACATGCACATGAGAGATCCTTTGCTATATCGTATCAAACATGCACATCATCATCGTACAGGAGATGCATGGTGCATTTACCCTATGTACGATTTTGCCCATGGACAAAGCGATAGCATTGAAAACATCACTCACAGTATTTGTACATTAGAATTTATTCCTCACAGAGAATTATACGATTGGTTAATTGAAAAATTAGAGATCTTCCCTACCAAACAATATGAGTTTGCCCGTTTGAACATGACCTATACGGTTATGAGTAAACGCAAATTATTACAACTGGTAACAGATGGTCATGTAACCGGTTGGGATGACCCACGTATGCCTACTATCAGTGCAATGCGTCGCCGTGGATTTACTCCTGAAAGCCTTAGAAATTTTTGTGAAAAGATAGGTGTGGCAAAAAGAGAGAATATGATAGATTTCAGCTTGCTGGAATTTTGTGTTAGAGAAGACCTTAATAAATCTGCATTAAGAGCGATGGCTGTATTGGATCCCCTAAAATTAACTATTACAAATTATCCTGAAGGGCAAACAGAAGAATTGATCAGTGAAAATGGCCCGGATGAAGCATATGGCACAAGAACAGTTCCTTTCAGCAAAGAATTATGGATAGAGCAAGAAGACTTTATGGAAGTTCCTGCTAAAAAATGGTTCCGTTTTGCGCCGGGTGCAATGGTACGTTTAAAGAGTGCTTATATTTTACGTTGCGATGATTTTACAAAAGACAGCAACGGAAAAATTACAGAAATAAAATGCACCTACTTCCCTGAAAGTAAAAGTGGTGGTGATAGCAGCGGACTTACTGCTAAAGGGACAATTCATTGGGTAAGTGCTCAGCATGCTGTTCAATCAGAAATAAGGTTGTATGATAGACTATTCAATGTAGAAAATCCATCTGCTGAAGAAAGAGATTTTAAAGAATATATGAACCCGGATTCTTTACAAGTTATACCAAACGCATATATTGAACCTTCTATAAAAAATGCGGCTGTTGGTGACCGTTACCAATTTTTACGTAAAGGATATTTTTGTTTAGACAAAGATTCTACTGCAGATAAATTAGTGTTCAACAGAACTGTTACATTGAAGGATACTTTTGTAAAAAAGTAATATTTTATTTTTTCTCCAGCTTCAAATCAGGCAATACAGCAGCAGCAAGCATTACAACTGATGAAATGATCATCAGGTATAATCCTATTTTTATATCCGGGCAATAAGCTTTGTAGCATGCTTTAAATAATATAAAAGATTTGATAGCATACCCAACGCATAAAGCGCAGATAAATAAGTTTGCACGTTTTACCCAAACTTTAGGTAAAAGCATAAATACAAATATGATCGTAGTGAGTAAGATCAATAATTTACCGGGTCTTCCGTATCTGTTATCATAACTAAATAAACCAGTAAAGGTTGTATTGATATCAGCGTAATATGCCCAGGGCAAAAAGCAGGAAATAATTAAAGTTATACAAGCAGCTAATCCAAGCCAATGCAAAATTTTAGGCATCATAAAAAATATAAAATGTTTTAGAGTTTTAGTTTACTTTCTCCAACAAAAATTATCCTTTGGGTCTTGTCCTTCCTCCATAACTAGGCCTGGCAGCTCTTTCTGCACTATGAAAACTTCTCTTAGAAGGTTTTTTAGTACCAAAGCCTCTACCACGTTGAGGTCCACCTTTACCAGGCATAGATGGAGCAGAAGTGATCTGCGCCGGATAAGGATGGGCATCAAAAACAGGAATTGTTTTGCCAATTAGTTTCTGAATATCTTTTAAAATATCTCTTTCTTCAGCATCGCAGAAAGACATTGCAATACCACTTGCTCCTGCCCTGCCTGTACGGCCAATTCTGTGTACATAAGTTTCCGGCACTTCGGGTAACTCATAATTAATCACATGACCCAGTTCATCAATATCAATACCTCTTGCCGCAATATCAGTGGCTACTAACACTCTAAGTTTACCACCTTTAAATTGGGTCAATGCATGCTGCCTTGCATTCTGTGATTTGTTACCATGAATAGCTGCAGCAGTGATATGTTCTCTGTGTAAGAATTTTACAATTTTATCAGCACCATGTTTAGTCCGTGAAAAAACCAATACAGTTTCTATTGCAGGATTTTTTAAAAGATAAAGCAACAACATAGGCTTGTTCGTTTTATCTACAAAGAATAAATTCTGCTGAATAATATCAACTGTTGATGACACAGGCGTAACCTCCACTTTAGAAGGGTTGGTCAACAAAACATTTGCTAATGTTTGAATTTCCGGTGGCATCGTTGCAGAGAAGAAAAGTGTTTGCCTCTTTGCAGGCAATTTGATGATCACCCTTTTTACATCATGTATAAAACCCATATCCAACATTCTATCTGCTTCATCTAACACAAATATTTTTATGTGCTGTAAGCCTATAAAACCTTGATTGATCAAGTCTAATAATCTGCCGGGTGTTGCTACTAAAATATCTACACCTGTTTTTAATGCATTTACCTGTTGCATTTGTGATACTCCACCAAATATTACAGTATGTTTTAACCCTGTGTACCTGCCATAAGCTGCAAGGCTTTCACCAATCTGTATGGCTAACTCACGGGTAGGCGTAAGTATTAATGATCTTATTTTTCTTAAACCGGGTTCTTTTTCTTTTGACAAGAGTTGTAAGATAGGAATAGCAAATGCTGCCGTTTTTCCTGTACCTGTTTGAGCACAACCTAACAGGTCTTTTTGCTGCAATACAATTGGAATTGATTGCTGCTGTATGGGTGTTGGTGTTGTGTATCCTTCTTCTGTAACAGCTTTAAGGATTGGATCTATCAGATCTAATTGATTGAATGTCATTGTATATTTTTATGACTTGAAGCTGAGGAGACGTTGTACTTTCTAAAACAGCGGGAAAATTATTTATTCCACATCGGCTTACAACCTGCCGTAAATGTTGCCCTAAGTAAGGGCCTCTTTTGAGAGTGGACCACAAAGGTACGGTATTATTATTTAATGGGGGTTTTGAGAGTGATCTTGCGACAAGAGCACTCTTGCATGCGTCAGGAACTTTTACTTATGCATCAGGATCTTTTTACCATGCGCCAGGAACTTTTACATATGCGTCAGGAACTTTTTACTATACGTCAGGAACTTTTTACCATGTGCCAGGAACATTTTACTATGCGTCAGGAACTTTTTACTATACGTCAGGAACATTTTACTATACGTCAGGAACTTTTACATATGCGTCAGGAACTTTTTACTATACGTCAGGAACATTTTACTATACGTCAGGAACATTTTACTATGCGTCAGGAACTTTTTAGTACGTGGCAGGAGTTTTTTTAGGCTTTGATGAAAGTTGCTAAATGGTATGCCGATGAAAGGATTGCGACGCAACGATGCTGCTATGAAAAACTGAAGCGGGTATTAAAAAAATTATTCGCCACAGGTTTTAGACTGAACGAACTTTGCAGTTTGAGTTGTTTCAGCATTCCAATTAGAATAGATATTTACAAGCTCTAAATATAATGTAGCATCCTTGCAGGCTTCTTTGTAATAAGACGTACCTAAAGAATAATAAGCAGAGGCACGGTGAACATAATAATTCATTTTCGCCTTTACTTCGACGGGAAAATCCAACACTTTTGTGAATTCAGCAACTGCTCCAGTAAAATCTCTTTCTTTGATCTTTGTTTCTGCCAGTTCGGTATGTTTTTTAAAATCAGCAGCCAGTTTTATGTTCTCATTTAAAACAATGCTATCCTGAATATATTGTTCTTTAATTGGATCATTAGCATTTTGATTACATGAAAAAAGCGTGAAAAAGAGAAAAAGATAAGCTAATATTTTATTCATATTATTTAGAAAAAACAAACCCTGCCGCAGTGTGAGGCAGGGAAATACTGTAGAAAAGGTTAAAGAACTTAGTGAGGTCCCTAGCGGATTCGAACCGCTGTAGAAGCTTTTGCAGAGCTTTGCCTGAGCCACTCGGCCAAAGGACCATTTGTTTTTTAGAAGTAGCAAAAATAAGGTATTTTTATGCAAATTTAATTCTTAACATAAAAATTGCTGTATGAACCGTATTGCAGATTCAGAACTGATTATCAATAAAAGAGGTGCAATTTATCATTTAGATGTACGCCCTGAAGAACTAGCCGACACTATTATAACAGTTGGTGACCCGGACAGGGTTAGAGAAGTGAGTAAACATTTTGATAAAATTGAATATAAAAATCAACATAGAGAATTTATTACGCATACGGGTTACATTGGCAAAAAAAGAATTAGCTGCATGAGTACAGGTATTGGGCCTGACAATATTGACATTGCTTTGAATGAAGCTGATGCGTTGGCAAATATCGATTTTGAAACAAGAACAATTAAAGAAAAACATACAGCACTTAATATCATTCGTTTTGGCACTTGTGGATCTTTACAACGTCATGTGGGTGTGGATACCTTTGTAGCAGGTACACATGGTTTGGGGTTAGACAATGTATTGCATTATTATCGTATGGAAAATAATGAAGAGGAAAAAGAATTAATAAAGGCTTTCGCAACACATACGCAACTGTCTACCGGACCGGTAGTGCCTTACATTGCAGGTGCAAGCGGTAAATTATTGAAAAATTTTACCGATAAATATCACCAGGGTATAACAGTTACATGTCCGGGTTTTTATGGCCCACAAGGAAGAATATTGCGTATGGGCTTGGCATATCCTGGATTGATAGAAAAGCTGACAACCTTTGAATATGGCAATCATCATATTGCCAATTTCGAAATGGAATCATCCGCTATATATGGATTGGGTAAGATCATGGGGCATCATTGCGTAAGCTTAAATGTGATTGTTGCCAACCGTATAGCTAAAGAATTTTCTAAAGATGGTGCCGCCGCTGTAGAAAGTTTGATCAAACATTCATTAGGCATTATTGCCGATTCAACAATTTAAAATGAACATTCAATTTTTTAAATACCAGGGAACAGGGAATGATTTTATCATCATCAACAATTTATCAAACGAGGTAAGTGAATTAACTACCAAGCAGGTAAATTTTTTGTGCGATAGAAGATTTGGTATTGGAGCAGATGGCTTAATGTTATTAAGCAAAAAAGAAGGATATGATTTTGAAATGATCTACTACAACGCCGATGGCAATGAAAGCAGCATGTGTGGTAATGGAGGAAGATGCCTTGTAAAATTTGCACAACACCAGGGTATCAATAAAATAGATTATCATTTTATAGCTATTGACGGCGACCATGAAGCAAAGATCGATAATGCCGGCATAGTAAGCCTTAAAATGAAAAATGTTGATACAGTATCTGCACATAATAGTCATGCCGTATTAAATACAGGCTCACCGCACTATGTAAAATTCAGCAGTAATGTAGAAGACCTTGATGTTGTAGAAGAAGGTAGGCATGTACGTTATAGTAAAGAATTTATAACACAAGGGATCAATGTAAACTTTGTGGAAACAATTGATGATGGCACTATCTATGTAAGAACTTATGAGAGAGGTGTAGAGAACGAAACATTAAGTTGCGGTACAGGTGTAACAGCTGCAGCTTTGGTAAGCGCTCATAATGACAAAGGTTTTAACGAAGTAAAAGTTAAAACACCCGGAGGTAGCTTATCAGTAGAATTTACAAAAATAGATGATTCACATTTTGAAGATATATGGCTAAGCGGCCCTGCAGAATTTGTGTATAGTGGAGAAATAGAAATATAGTTTAGGCATTTACGATTTAAGATTTGGGATTTACGATTTTATTCAAACTTATAGAGTAACCCTATATTAATGATTATAACATTCCCAAGGAAATCGTAAATCGTACATCCCAAATCGTAAATAAAAATGATACAATACTTTAAAAGTTTTGAACACAAAACGGTAGAAATAGATAAACCTGAAATTGGTTCATGGGTGAATGTATTGCCTCCGTTAAGGCAGGAAGAATTTACTGAGTTGAGTGAAACACTTGACATTCCTTTGGATTTCTTAAAAGATTCATTAGATATTGATGAAAGAAGCCGTTATGAAATTGATGACAATGTAAAGTTGATCGTTATTAAAACGCCTACAGAAAACAATTCATTCAATGATAGTGATGCATATTATATAACGATCCCTATTTGTATCATTCTTACACATAACCAGATAGTAACGGTTAATTCATTTGAGAACGAAGCCATCAAAAAATTTCTTAATACTTTTCAAAACAGAAATCCGGATAAAAGGAATATGATGGTGCTCAAAATTTTTGAAAAGATCACCACTAATTTCCAGGATTATCTGAAAGAAATTAATCTTAGAAGAAATACGCTTGAACAAAAACTGTATGATGCCAATAGAAATGAGGAGCTATTGCAATTAATGAGAATACAGAAAAGCCTTGTTTACTTCATCACTGCATTACGTAGCAATGAATTATTAATGATGAAGATGACACGTACCAACATACTTCAGTTAAATGAAGAAGAAAAAGATATTCTTGATGATCTTATTGTAGAAACAAGCCAGGCACTTGAAATGGCAAATACTTATACCACTATTTTGAGTAGTACTTTGGATGCATTTGCCAGCATTATCAGCAATAATCAAAATGAGGTTTTAAAAAGATTGACAACACTTACGATCTTTTTAAGTATCCCCGTATTAATTGCAAGTATATATGGCATGAACGTGCCTATCCCCTATAAAAATAATCACCTGGCATTTTGGATACCTGTTATTATTTCTTTTATCATTTTATTGTTTGTTATCTGGAGTTTTTTAAAAAGAGTGAAAAGATAAAAACAATATTACCTTCTATTAAACAATGATCACATTAAGAGTTTACGGTATTTTGATAAACGACCAGAACCAGGTGCTGGTTAGTGATGAATATATTCGTGGGAATTATTTTACCAAATTTCCGGGAGGTGGATTGGAATTTGGAGAGGGAACCAGGGATTGCCTTAAAAGGGAATTTATGGAAGAGATGAATTTACAAGTTGAGATAGGTGAACATATCTACACAACAGACTATTACCAAATAAGCGCTTTCAATACTGCTCAACAGATCATTTCAATTTATTATTTCGCAAGGCCTCTTGAGCCTATTACCGTACCGCTTAGAGATAAGCCTTTTGATTTTGATGAAGCTCAAATGCGTATATACAACGACATTCAGCAAACAGAGACCTTTCGCTTTATTGATTGGGAAGATTTTTCTGATGAAACCGTTAGTTTACCCATTGATAAAATTGTTGCTGCACTTATTAAAGAAAAATATACTACAGAAAAAAAAAATTGAAAAAAATTAGCAGATCTGAAAAAAATTTATTTTCTTGAGTGATAGACCAAAACCTTATCAAATGCTTAAGAAAATTTTCAAATGGCTGGGAATTATTTTACTATTAGCAATAATTGCGTTAGCAATTACCGTTATGCTCAGGCAAAATTTAAAATATGATGCCCCTTACCCCGCCATTAAAGCCGTAAAAGATAGCGCTGTTATAGCTCGTGGAAAATACTTAGTTTATGGACCTGCACACTGTGCAGATTGTCATGGGCCGCAAGGATCTGAAGCCCGTGTAAATGCAGGTGAAGAAGTGCCGCTTTCAGGTGGCTATGTTTTTGATATCCCTCCGGGTAAATTTCACGTTCGCAATATCACTCCAGATGCTACTGGTATTGGCAATTATAAAGATGAACAAATTGCCCGTTCCTTAAGGTACGGTGTAGGTGTAGATGGAAGAGCTATGCTTGACTTTATGCCTTTTCACAATACGAGTGATGCTGATCTGACGGCAATTATTTCTTATCTGCGTACAACTGCGCCGGTAAAGAACGAAGTACCACAACATGAGTTTAGTCTTTTAGGTAAAATTGTTAAAGCCTTGGTTTTAAAACCTGTTGGGCCATCAGGCGAAGTTCCTAAATCTGTAACGCCGGATTCATCCATTGAATATGGAAAATATTTAGCAACAAGTGTAGCAAACTGCAGAGGTTGCCATACCGAAAGAGATCTAAAGACCGGTGCATTTGTAGGACCGGATTATGCAGGTGGATTTGAACTTGAATCTCCAATCGATAAAAATTACATTTTTGTTACTCCCAATATTTCACCGGATAAAAAAACAGGACATATTATCGATTGGACAGAAGATATGTTTGTAAAACGTTTCAGGCAAGGGAAACTGATCCCACAGTCCCCAATGCCATGGGGGCCTTTTGGAAGAATGAATGATATGGAATTAAAAGCGATCTACAGATATTTACAAACTGTTACACCGGTTGAAAGGAAAATTGAAAAAATTATTGATGTAAAGAAATCATAACGTTTATAAAAAAAGTCACATCGTATGGTGTGACTTTTTTATTTAAAAACTATCAGCCTATAAGCCGGATTCTGTTGCCCGATAAATCGGGAGGTTATCATTTATCTGGCTGCAACATTACTGTTACAATCTTGCTGCCTACCCTTCAGCTCGGACGAGCCGCCCTCAAACGCTGATATACGTGGCATTACAGCACATAAGGTTTACCCGGTACCATAGTTACCTATGATAGCTGTGAGCTCTTACCTCACATTTTCACCCTTACCTACCTTTCGGCAGACGGTAATTTTCTGTGGCACTTTCTTAACGCCTAAGGCGCACCGGTCATTAACCGGTATGTTGCTCTTTGCTGTCCGGACTTTCCTCTTCCCGTAAACGAAAAGCGATAACCCGGCTGATAGCAAGGCAAAGGTAGTTCTAATTTTTTTGTAAAATTTTATGCTGATCTAGAAGTTGTGATCAGGGAATATCAAAGTAAAAAGTAGCAAGCGACAATTTATTTTGAATGAATTTTGCAGTATAATTTCCTGCAGGTAATTTTAGCTCCACCCCTTTAGTATAACCTGCTTTCAAAATAATATTCGATTTTTTTAAAACCTGTTTACCAAATTTATTATAGATATTTAAAGAACCGCTAATAGGCGCTTTGGTAGTATTAGTGACAATCATTTTGTCTTTAGCAAATAAAAGTTTTATTTTTTCAGGCATCGGCCTTCTACTAAGTTTTGCATTTTGCCGGTTCATAATTTTGGCTGTATCGCATTCCATAAATTTTACAGAGTCAGCAAAAGGAACAACATCGATCATTTCAGGAAATGCTTTTTCCATTTTTTCTTTTGTGTAAACTTCTCTAGTAAAATTTGTATAATCCTGGGGGCAGTTAAGTGATATTCTTCCCGGTAAATAATACATTTTAGTATTAATGATCTTTATACCAGGAAAAGCTCCTTGCCATCCACCTTCGTTGGCCACATACACAGTTGAATTTTTTAATTGGCTCGTCAAAGAATCAACCAGGCCACAAACTTCTGAATGCCATAGAAACCCTCTATCAAATGTTTTAAATAAACAACTATCAAGTACAACCCTTTCATTATTTAAGGGCATATAATATCCACCCGGTTTTTTAGTGACCATCCCTTTATAAATATCAGTAAAATAACAGCGTGTAAAAGAAGTCATGTCTTTGATCTGTTGCACTTTTTTTCCTGAAACTGTATGCACCACATTGCCATAAAATGTACAATCATTAAAATGAATATCAATACCCGGTACCCATGCACTCCAATTGTATAGCCCGATGAAAGTGCATTTATTGAATACCATGTCTTTTGCAAAATTATTAGCTACAGCCATTAATAAACCACAACCTCTGTTGTATCCGATCTCACAATTTGTAAATCGGGCATAAGAAATATCATGCTTGCGTTCTGGTTCAATATCTATACCTGCACCAGGAGAAGAATGTATTGCAACACGTCCGCTATGATTGAACTTACAATTGATCGCAATTAAAGAATCTCCATCAACCCATGAAAAGCCCTGCCGGCCATTGTATTCTGAAACTACATTTTCGAAATACAAATTATTGGCACCTGCATTTTCCAACCCATCTAACCCAAAATGATGTGCATTAACATTGATCAATTTTATATTTCTTCCTCCACCTGTGTAAACCCCTACATGTACTATTTGTCTGCCAACATCACCCCATGAACCTCCTAAAATAACATTATCAATATTCCCATCGAGGTCAATATTTTTTACACTCACATCTTTACAGGAGTTAAATGCAATTGCAGTTCCTATCTGTGCT
Source organism: Bacteroidota bacterium (assembly GCA_040387955.1). Classification (GTDB taxonomy): domain Bacteria; phylum Bacteroidota; class Bacteroidia; order Chitinophagales; family Chitinophagaceae; genus Ferruginibacter. The sequence goes on from JAZKCS010000007.1 coordinate 169,859, forward strand.
TTACATTTATTATTGAAGTTTCTTTTTGTTGGGGTACAATCGGGCAGGCCAAATTTTTCTCGGGTATAATAAAATGCACCATAATAAAGTGAGTTGGCATATTTTATCACAGGATACTTACCCTTATTGACAACCCCTTCTACAGAAAAGTTTGATACATTGGTAAATGATAATACATCTGATCCAACAAGAAATGTTTTTGGAGTATCGATCTTTTGAATACCTACTTTATATAAGCCGAAAGGAATGATGAGTTTACCGCAGCCGCCCCGCTTATTAAAAAAATCTGCAGCAGCTTTAAAAGCCGCATGATCATTTGTGATACCATCTGCTTTAGCGCCGAAATCTTTTATGATATTTTTTACAACGAATGAGGGGCAATTTGAAGTTTGAGCAATTGCTTTAATGGCAAACATCATTAATAGCAATACGGTAAAGCTTACTCTCATACAATAGCGGATTATTTTTTATGCCGGCTCTTCAAAACTTCGATCACATCATTCAAAGAATGATCTTTTGCCTGCAATAATATTAAATAATGAAACAGCAGATCAGCAGCTTCACCTAAAAACAGATCCTTATTATCATCTTTAGCTTCAATGACGATCTCCACAGCTTCTTCGCCAACTTTTTGTGCAATTTTATTGATTCCTTTTTTGAACAAAGAAGTAGTGTATGAACCATCAGAAGGATTATTTTTTCTATCAACAATAATTTGTTCTAATTGAAACAAAAAATCATTGGATTGATTTGTTTCGCCCCAGCAAGTATCAGCCCCGGTATGGCATACAGGCCCAATGGGATTAGCTTTTATCAATAAAGTATCATTATCACAATCAACCTTAATATCTTTTAGTAATAAGAAATTCCCGCTCTCCTCTCCTTTTGTCCATAAACGATTTTTAGTACGGCTAAAAAAAGTCACTTGTTTAAGTTCATTTGTTTTTGCAACGGCAGCCTCGTTCATAAAGCCAAGCATTAAAACCTTACCTGTTATATTATCTTGCACTATTGCAGGAACAAGTCCATCGGAATATTTTGAAAAATTAATTTTCATTATTTGCATTTTTTTCTTTCTTAATAGCTTTATAAATATTTATTCTATTGATTTTTTTTTCGCCTTTTAAATATATCCGCTCTTTATATTTGATATTTTTCTCCATATTCTTATTCCAGAAGTAAGCATATATTATCGATAATATAGCTCCTACTAAAATCATAGTCTAATATTTATTTTATTTTGATCTAAATATTCTTTCAATTCAGGAATTCCAATTTCTTTGTAATGAAAAATACTTGCCGCTAATGCAGCATCAGCTTTTCCTTCTTCAAACACATTTTTAAAATGCTCCATTGTACCAGCTCCGCCTGAAGCAATGATTGGTACCGGCAGTAATTCTGATAAAGCTGAAGTGATATCTAAAGCAAAACCAGCCTTCGTTCCGTCATTATTCATTGAGGTCAATAGAATTTCTCCTGCGCCGAGATCTACAGCTTGCTTAGCCCAATCAATAGTTCTCGTTTCTGTTTTAGTTCTCCCTCCATTTAGATACACATACCATTCGCCATCATCTTCTTTCTTCGTATCTATCGCCAAAACAATACACTGATTGCCAAATGCATTACTCATATCTGAAAGTATTGCCGGATTTTTGTAAGCAGATGTATTTATCGAAATTTTATCAGCTCCATTTTGTAACAATACTGAAACATCTTCTACAGTACTGATGCCGCCACCAACTGTAAAAGGAATATTAATTGTTGCCGCCACTTTCTTAACCAACTCAACCAACGTTTTTCTTCTCTCTACAGTTGCAGTAATATCAAGAAATACCAATTCATCAGCACCATATTGAGAATATAACAATGCCAGTTCTACAGGATCTCCTGCATCACGGATATCAACAAAGTTGACACCTTTTACAGTTCGTCCATCTTTAATATCTAAACAAGGTATAATTCTCTTCGTTAACATGTTTAATTAATAGCAGCTAATTGTTTTAAAGTTATTTTCCCTTCATAGATCGCTTTACCAATAATTGCACCACCGCAACCGATCTCTTTTAATTGCATCACATCTTCAATATTGCTTACACCACCGCTTGCTATCAAATTGATCTCGGGATGTTGCTCCATTATTTTTTGATACAATGCAATAGATGGACCTTCCATTACACCATCTTTAGAAATATCTGTGCAGAAAATATGTGTAGCACCAAGACTCAATATCTTTCCAATAAAATCAAAAATATTTAAACCGCTGTCCTCTAACCACCCGCCTATTTTTATTTTTTCTTCTAAAACATCAGCACCAATTAAAAATTTATCTGTACCAAATTCCATTAACCATTCTTCTAGTATCTGAGGTTTTTTTGCTGCTAAACTACCAATCGTAACAATATCACCGCCAGCATTAAGAATATCTGAAACATCTGTGATCGTTTTAACACCTCCACCAAAATCAATGATAAGATCAGTTGCCTCAGCAATTGATTCCAATACTTTAAGATTAATGATCTTCCCAGCTTTCGCCCCGTCTAAGTCAACAACATGCAAACGTTTTATACCGGCAGCCTCAAATTCTCTTGCAACTTCTGAAGGATTTTCGTTGTAAATTTTTTTCTGTGCATAATCACCTTTAGTAAGGCGGACACATTTACCATCAATAATATCGATCGCAGGAATGATTTCCATTACTTGATATTTATAAAGTTTTTTAAAATTGTTTCTCCAACAATACCCGATTTCTCAGGATGAAATTGCACCGCATAAAAATTATCTTTTTGCAAGGCGCCGCTATAAGGCATAATGTATTCCGTTGTTGCTACTGTAGCGGAACAAAGTTCTGCATAATAACTGTGTACATAATATACAAAAGCATTTTCAATTAACCCATTAAAAAGTACAGAGTTATAATCATAAATATTATTCCAGCCTATTTGTGGTATTTTTTCAATATCAGATCTAAATAATTTAACGGTTGTATCAAAAATCCCTAAGCCTTTTGTATCACCTTCTTCTGTATGATTGCACATTAGCTGAAACCCAACACAGATACCCAATACAGGCTGCGTCAATTTTTTAATGATCGTATCTAAACCACTATCTTGTAAAGATTGCATGGCTGCTTCTGCATGACCAACCCCAGGGAAAATTACCTTATCTGCACTTTGCAACAAGCCTTCATCATTTGTAACAATTGATCGTACCCCCAATCTATCCAAAGCATATTGTACACTCTGAACATTTCCTGCATTATATTTTACTATCGCTACATTCATTATAAAACTCCTTTTGTTGAAGGCAGTGCATTGTTATTGATATCTCTTTTAACAGCCATTTTTATTGCCTTAGCAAAGCCTTTAAAAATTGACTCAATTTTATGGTGCTCATTTTCTCCTTCTGCTTTAATATTCAAATTACTTTTTGATGCATCACTGAATGATTTAAAAAAGTGAAAGAACATTTCTGTTGGCATCTCTCCTATTTTTTCTCTTTTAAATTCAGCATCCCAAACGATCCAATTTCTTCCACCAAAATCAATAGCAACCTGGGCTAAACAATCATCCATTGGCAATAAGAAACCATATCTTTCTATGCCTCTTTTATCACCCAATGCTTTTGCAATGGCTTCACCTAAAGCGATACCTGTATCTTCAATGCTATGATGCTCATCAATATGCAGATCACCTTTACATGTAACATTCAGATCAATATTTCCATGACGGGCAATCTGATCTAACATATGATCAAAGAAAGCAAGACCTGTATCAACAGATGCTTTACCTGTTCCGTCTAAATTGACTTCGATTGAGATTTTTGTTTCGTTTGTATTACGTTCATGCTTAACAATACGTGGAGGTAATTTCAAATATTCATAAATAGTTGACCAATTTGGTGTTTCTAATGCTATTACATTTTTTCTCAGTTCTTCAATAGTATCTTTAATTTCTGCAGCACCTAAACCAGCATCGTTATTTAGCCAAAAAGCTTTACACCCAAGGTTTTTAGCCAATTGCACATCTGTAATTCTATCCCCAATTACAAAAGAATTGATCAGATCATATTCAGGGTTATTGATGTATTTTGTAACCAGCCCAGTATTTGGTTTACGTGTTGGGGCATTGTCTTTTGCAAAAGTCTTATCAATGACCACTTCAGAAAAATGAATTTGCTCGTTCTCCAAACTCTTCATTACAAAATTTTGTAACGGCCAAAAGGTATCTTCAGGAAATGAAGCCGTGCCAAGTCCATCCTGATTAGTGATCATCACCAATTCATAATCTAACTCAGTAGCTATTTTACGCATATAATAAAACATATCCGGATAGAATACCAACTTATCAAAAGAATCCAATTGATATGTTGGGGGAGCTTCGTTAATTAAAGTACCGTCTCTGTCAATGAATAAAACTTTTTTCACCCTTTATAATTTTTAAGTGTTTGTATCAATAATTTATTTTCAGCCGGCGTACCAACGGTGATGCGTAAGCAGTTTTCACACATTACTTCTTTTGTACGATTGCGTACTACAATTTCATTATCTGTAAGATAATTGTATATTTTATCTGCATCATTTACTTTCATTAAAAAGAAATTAGCATCGCTGGGATAGATTTTTTCAACAAAGGAAAAATTGCCCATTTCTTTTACCAGGTTTTCTTTTTCGATCACTACTTCTTTTATCCAATCATTTACCTGTTCAGTATTTTGCAGCGCTAATAATGCCAATTTTTGTGAAGCCTCATTTACATTGTATGGAGGTTTAGTTTTATTCAATAGGTCGATAACATCCATTGAAGCATAGCATAAGCCAAGTCTAAGTGCAGCCAATCCCCATGCTTTGGAAAGTGTTTGCATCACAACCAAGTTTGGGTATTCAGTTAATTCCTGGATAAATGTTTTTTGTTTTGAATAATTGATATAGGCTTCGTCAATAACTACCAATCCCGGAAAACTATTCAGTAATGTTTCTACATCAGCCCTGTTCATATTGTTACCCGTAGGATTGTTCGGTGAACAGATGTATAACAATTTAGTATTTTCATCAACAGCATTCAAAATACCTTCAACATCTAATTGAAAATCAGGTGTAAGATTTACCTTTTTAATGACAACATCATTAATATTGGCACTCACCTCATACATGCCATATGTAGGCGGACAAATAATTACATTATCAACTCCCGGGTTACAAAAAATACGATACAAAAGATCGATCACTTCATCGCTTCCTGTACCCAAAAAAATATTTTCCGCAGGCACGCCTTTAATTTTTGTCAAAGCAAATTTTACCTGCCATTGTAAAGGATCAGGATAGCGGTTATAACTATCTTTTTCTAATGGAGAGCCGTACGCATTTTCATTAGCATCCAAAAACACCGAAGCCTTACCGGTAAACTCATGACGAGCCGATGAATAAGGTTTTAAATTCTTGATGTTTTTTCTTACCAATTTTTGCAAATCAAATTCCATTACTATTTATTTATTTCATTTAAACGTACTGTTACTGCATTTTTATGAGCATCCAATCCCTCCGCTGCAGCCATCGTTTCTACAGTATTTCCAATATTATTTATTCCTTCTTTAGTTAGTTGTTGAAATGTCACTTTCTTGAAAAAGCTATCTAACGATACACCACTGTATGCTTTTGCATAACCATTGGTTGGTAATGTATGATTCGTTCCTGATGCATAATCACCAACACTTTCTGGAGAATAATGACCGATAAAAACACTACCTGCATTGGTCACTTTTTCAGATAAAATCAATGCATTATCCGAAGCAATGATCAAATGTTCTGCAGCATATTCATTCAACAATTCAAAAGCATCATCTACATTCTGAATAACTATATATCTGCTATGTTCTAACGCTTTTATTGCAATGGTCATACGTGGCAATACAGCTACTTGTTTGTCTACTTCATTTTTTACTTTATCAACGATTGCTTTTGAAGAAGCCACTAACACCACTTGGCTATCTGCACCATGCTCCGCCTGACTTAAAAGATCAGCTGCTATAAATAAAGCACTACTCGTTTCATCTGCATATACTGCAACTTCACTAGGGCCGGCAGGCATATCAATTGCAACACCAGCTTTGTTTATTAATTGCTTAGCACAAGTAACGTATTGATTACCCGGACCAAAAATTTTATATACCTGAGGAACGCTTTCAGTCCCATAAGCCATTGCGCCTACCGCTTGCACACCACCGATCTTATAAATATTTTCTAACCCGATCAATTGTGCAGTATATAAAATAACAGGATTTATTTTACCGTCTTTACCAGACGGTGTACAAATAACAATTTCCTTAGCCCCTGCAAGTACAGCTGGTATCCCCAACATCAACAAAGTTGAAAACAATGGTGCCGAGCCTCCGGGAATATACAATCCTACTTTTTGAATTGCAATTGATTTTCTCCAGCACACAACACCAGGAGTTGTTTCAACTTTTTGTACCGCTTCTTTTTGAATTGTATGAAAAACTGTAATATTATTTTTTGCCTGCTGAATTGCTTGCTTCAATTTTTCATCAACCAATTCAATCGCTTCTGAAATTTCTGCTTCTGTTACTTTCAGATCATTTAGTTCTACACCATCAAACTGAGCTGCATATTGTTTTACCGCAGTATCTCCATTCTGTTTAACGTCCCTTAAAATATTGCTCACAGTGGATTCTAAAGAACTGCTGTCAAAAGCAGGCCTTTGCAGAATTTTATTCCATTCACTTCTTTTCGGTTCTATAAAAATATTTTCCATAAATAAACTGTTCGCTTATATGACCATCTTTTCTATTGGTAAAACAATGATGCCTTCTGCCTCAAAACTTTTCAATTTTTCAATAATGTCCCAAAACTCATTTTCTGACACAACACTTTGTACACTGCTCCAGCCTTCTTCAGTCAAAGGCACGATTGTAGGGCTTTTCATGCCTGGCAATGCTGCTGCTATATTTTTTAATTGATGATTAGGCGCATTCAACATTATGTATTTATTATTCTTTGCTTTTTTTACAGCATTGATGCGTAACAATAATTTATCAAGAATTACTTTTTGCTCAGCAGTTAAATTTTTATGTGCTGTTAATACTGCTTCAGATTTCAATATCACTTCTACTTCTTTCAAACCATTTGTAAAAAGCGTACTGCCACTGCTAACAAGATCACAGATTGCATCTGCAAGGCCAATACCCGGAGCTATCTCAACAGAACCACTGATCTCATGAATCTCTGCATCGATCTTTTTATCTGTCAGATACTTTTGTAAAATGGTCGAATAGGTAGTTGCGATTTTCAATCCTTGCAAATCTTCTATAGATTTATATTGAACACTTTTAGGAACAGCAATACTTAACCGGCATTTGCCAAAACCTAAACGATATACCAGATCAATATCCTTATTCTTTTCGAGCAAAACATTTTCACCAACAATGCCAATGTCTGCAACACCATCATATACATACTGAGGGATATCATCATCCCTTAAAAAATAAATTTCCAAAGGAAAATTGTCAGCAACTGTTTTTAATTGTTTGTTTCCATTACTAACCTCAATACCACACTCTTTTAAAAGTTTGATAGAATCTTCGAAAAGTCTTCCTGATTTTTGAATTGCTATTTTTAGCATAGTTTATTTTTTATTATTTTATTCGAACCTATTATAAACAAAAAGGGCTTACTGTTTGAAGTAAGCCCTTTTGAAATATGTTTATTACGTACATATCAACATAGCTTACCTTACGGTAATAAATGATGATGATGTATGTGAGTAATTTGTGTCATTGATGGTGCAAAGTAAAGGGTGAAAATTTATTTTGCCAAATAAAATTAGAAATTATCCATGTTTAGGCCTAATCCGGGGCCTTCACTATATAAAATTCGGCCAAAATCGAATTTTACGCCTTGGGCTATGTCTTCTGATAATAACAGCGGCCCATCCATATCTACATAATCCAGCATTGGTGCTAATTGAGCAATGGCAGCTGTTCCAACAGAACTTTCGTTCATACAACCGATCATTAGTTTCATATTCAAGCCTCTTGCTTTTTTGATCATACTACGGGCAGGTGTAATGCCACTACATTTAGTAAGCTTAATATTGATCCCATGAAAATGCTCGTAACATTTCTCTACATCATTTTCAAACACACATGATTCATCAGCGATCAAAGGTAAAGGAGATGATTGGTGTAAAACTTTCATTCCTTCCCAATTATCTTTTGCTAATGGTTGCTCAACCAATTCAACTCCAAGATCTTTCAACAAAGGAATTTTTTGTAATGCCTGCTCTAATGTCCAACCGGCATTTGCATCAACTCTGAATATTGCATCTGTATGTTTGCGTAAAGCAGCCACCATCTCCACATCATTTTCTACACCAACTTTTATTTTATAAATAGGCCAGGGTTGTTCCTGTATTTTAGCAACCATTTTATCAATAGAATCAATTCCGATCGTAAAATCTGTAAGTGGTGATGTGTCAGTATCCAAGCTCCATAGCTGATGCAATTGTCGACGTTTTATTTTTCCATAGAGATCCCACCCTGCCATATCCAAAGCACAAACTAAAAAAGGATTTAAGGGAAATAAATGATGTAAATAATGCCAATATCTTTCAGGGTCAGAGAAAGCAAATTTTTCAACGAAGACCTTTTTTCTCTCGAGGTCTTCGATCATTTTTTCTACGGTGATATCGTAATAATTGATTGCGGGTGCTTCGCCATAGCCAACAAAACCAAAATGCTCCAACGCAACAATTAAAGTTGGCTGATGCGTTTTTGTTCCTTTAGAAATTGTGAAAGGATGTTTGAACGGGAGGTTATATGATTTGTAGGAAACTTTCATTTATTGGGAGCAAATATATAAACACATAGGCACATAGTTTACGCTTATGTTTCTATGTGCCTATGTGGTTGTAAAAATTACGGGTCTGACCTAACGGTCCGACCATCCGCTATGATAAAAGTTGCCCAATGGTATGCCGATGAAAGGATTGTGACACAACGATGTTGCTATGGAAAACTAATGCTGGTATCAAAAAAATTATCTGCCACTTGCTTTTACCAGTCCACTAAACTCAGCATTGAATTCAGTTTCTACAATCAGCTCTTCTAAGGTCATATGCATTCTGTATTGCCAGTAATGTTTTGGATTCGCCGGAACATTAATGCGTTCGTCATTCGGATTCTCTCTTCTGAGTTTATCATCAATACCCAAAATATCCTGTAGCTGAAATATACTCCACATTGCAGGAGAAAATAAATGTTGCACAACTATCTCCCTGTTAAGCCAGGCATCACAGAAATATGGAGCAGCTCCATAATGTCCTAATTCATTATTATAAAAACGTTGCGTTTTAACAGCATCTTCTTCCCACCAGCCACGGATCGTACTCATATCATGTGTAGATGGAGTTACAACTGATAAATAAGGGGCATCTGCAGGATGGAAAAATTCTTTAGTGGAATCTTTAGGCATACGCTGAATTTCAAGGCTCAACATACCTAATTGCTGCATCACATCAGGTACACAATCCGGTACCATACCAAGATCTTCGCCACAAACCAACATGTTGGTGCTGCGTTTTAATTCGGGTAGTTTATGCAATGCTTCTTTCTTCCAAAAATCATCTTGCCTGCTGTAAAAATAATTTACATACAAGCTCTTTAATTTATCCTGAATATATCCATCCAGGTGTTTAAAAGAGATAGTTTGTTCTGCATTTATTCTGAAATGAAATTGTTCGCCGTTAGAATTTTCTTCCTCAACAAGAATGATATTGCTTATCAAATCAAACAAACCATATTTGATCTTATGCTGAAAATCATCATTTGGCTGTGTAGTAAAATATTCTTCTACTTTCCTTTGAGTATTGAAATTTTCTTTTAACTGTAAATGACCATTATAGTTATCAATAAAATTATCCTTCACATAATGCACTTCAAATCCAAAGATCTCATACAAAACAGAATCGGTAACATATGGCTTACAATAACGGTAATGATCAAACGAAATTCCATTTTGATGGAATTCATTTATGTGAACAGGAATAGCAGGGACGAATTTTCCCAATATCCCTTCTACTGCATCAACAGGAATGCTCCAAATACGGAAGAAGCCAAGGATATGATCAATTCTGAATGCATCAAAATATTCGCTCATTTGCTGAAAACGCTGACGCCACCATGCAAATCCGTCTTCCTGCATTTTCTTCCAATTATAGGTTGGGAAGCCCCAGTTCTGCCCTTTTACAGCAAAATCATCCGGAGGAGCGCCAGCTTGTGCATCCATATTATATAATTCAGGAGCCATCCATGCATCACACCCATAACGGTAAATACCAATTGGCAGATCACCTTTTACAACAATATTATTTTTATGAGCATAAGCAGTTGCATCTTTCAATTGAATATGCAAGTGATATTGAATAAAATAATGGAACGCAATTTCATCATACTGTTTAGAGGATGGAGACGCTAACTTTTCAATCTCATTTTTATCATACCGGCTATTAGAGGCCCATTGATTGTAATCAGATGTTTTGTGTTTATCTCTTAAGAAACAAAATGCAGCATAAGGTGTTAACCAATGCTGATTTGCATTAAAAAACTCGAGGTATGATTTATCTTTAGCAAGATCTTTTTTCTGTAACTGATACAACTCTTTTAGAGTAGAAAATTTAATAGCCATGATCGCATCATAATCTACGGCAGCCAAAGCATTTAACTTTGGTTGTTGTGCTGATAATGCTTTAACGATCGACGCATTTTTTTCTCCTGCTACTTTCCCAAGGTTTATAAACAACGGATGTAATGCAAACGCTGATATCGCAGCATACGGATAAGAATCCATCCAGGTATGGGTTGCAGTAGTATCGTTGATGGGTAATAATTGAATTAATTTAAGCCCGTTGATCTTTGCCCAATCAACCAATAAATTAATATCGGAAAATTCACCCGTACCAAAACTTTTTGCTGAACGCAAGCTGAAAACAGGTATTGCAACTCCGGCACCTTTCCAGTTAGGAAAAGGCAATTGAGCAAACCCATCATGCATTATGGTCAATTTATTTTTTCCGGTACCTCCCTGCATAGTCCTGTTTCCCCCACCTTCAAAAAATCTTAATTTTTTATCGGTTGTACCGTACACTCCATATTTATATAGAACAGGAAAACTTTCATCAGAAAGGTCAATCTTAACTGACCACCAAGTACCTTCTTTGGAAAGCAATAAAGGTTTTTCTGTTTTCCAGTTGCCTAAAGTATCATTGCTACCCACAACACATATTGCTTCGTCTTCTTTTAACAACGGAGCTTTGACCTTTAGTTCATGCGTATATGATTTTGGAGCAGTGGTTTTTGATTTAACTGTTGACTTAAGTAAAACTTCCTGGAAAGGTTGAGTAAAGAATGCATTCTCAACTTGCCCGGCATGATTCCAAACATCTATTACGGTAATATCCTTGGCGCTGTTTTTTGAAAAATCAATTATCCTGTCATCTCCCCATTCGATTACTTCAGCCCCAGAAACATCTTTGTAGATATATTTATATTGCAAATTTTCAATCTCAAGATCTTTTCCGGAAAATTCAATTTTAGCCAGCCACATTTCCTCATTGAAAAAAAATAATGGAACAGCTTTTTCGATATCATTATTACCTAAAGCATCGCAATTCCCTGATATAAACAATGTTTGTCCGTACTGTGTAGAAAAACGAAGATAAAAATTCACGGTCATCTAATAAATAAAGTTAAGATGTGCAATATATGGCCTTTGTATTTTAAAATGTAAAAAATACACAATAAAAATAGTCTTTTGAAATTATATTAGCTAAATTATTTTCCTATATAAAATAATTGTTTGATTTCCACTATTTTTGCAAAAATCATCTGAAAATGGAATCTACAAAAAAATCTACTGGCTTATATTGGGTATTGTTTCTTGTTTCTGTTGCTGCCTTTTTTGGGGTATACGCAATTGGTGGTGGTTATTGCTCAATGGTGTTGCCTTTCAACGTAACATTTTTTGCAAAAGCCTTGGATCTGATGTAATTTTTGGATAGACCACTGATTTAACTGATTAGAGTTATTTTCAGTGATCTATATATTATTTCAAATCTTTTCTCTTATTTTTTCAGACTATTAATAATAGTTGCAAATTCTTCTGCTATCAGAGAGGCCCCTCCTACTAATCCGCCATCTACATCCGGCTGACCAAAGATCTCTTTTGCATTGGCAGCTTTTACACTTCCTCCGTATAAAATACTGATACTGTTTGCAACAGCTTCTCCATATTCAGTCGATAATATATTGCGGATATGTGCATGCATTTCTTGTGCTTGAGCACTGCTGGCTGTTTTACCTGTACCAATAGCCCAAATAGGCTCGTAAGCAATTACAAAGCCAGTCAATTGTTCTGCAGAGAGATGAAACAGACTTTCGATCAATTGTTTTTCAACATATTCGTTTTGCGTACCTGCTTCTCTTATTTCTAAAGCTTCTCCACAACAAAAGATAGGTTTCAATTTATATTCAAAACAAAGGTTCACTTTTTCAGCAAGCATTGCATTTGTCTCATTAAAATATTCTCTTCTTTCACTATGACCAATGATCACATAATCTACACCTATACTTTGCAACATTTCAACACTTGTTTCACCGGTATAAGCACCAGATCTTTTATTAGAGCAATTTTGTGCCGCTACATAAATATTTTGTTTGCCGTTGAATATATTTTTTACTGCGGTCAAATATGGAAATGGAATGCCGAAAACTGCTTCCTGGTTTTCATTCAATTCATGCGGTATAGCTAACAAATCATTTAATAAAGTCTCTCCTTGTGCTAAGGTTAAATTCATTTTCCAGTTAGCTGCTGCTATTTGTTTTCTCATTTTTTATTGTTGGTTTTGATTATAAAGATCAATTAAAATTTTCTTTTCTTCGGGAGTAATATTTTTACTCTTTAATTTTTTCCAATTCTCAATGCTCTGTAAAGCCTTGTCAATATTATATCTTTCGTTGCCCCATGAAAAATCGCTGATATATTTTGAAAGAAATTCTTTGTTGAAAACATTGCAACAAACGCCTACTACAGTGCCGGTATTAAAAGATGTATTGATAGCTGACATGCTGTAATCACCCATCAATAAACCACATTTATTTCCAACAGTTGCGAATGTATTTGCTTTGTTGTTCCACACTTTCACTTCACCGGCTGTGTTCTTTAAATTTGAATTAGATGTGCCTGCGCCAAGATTACACCACTCTGCCAAAACGCTATCTCCTAAATATCCATCATGTGCTTTATTACTGTATCCAAAAAGTATAGAGTTTTTTATTTCTCCGCCTGCAACACTGTATGGACCAATGGTTGTTGCACCATAAATTTTGCTACCCATTTTTATTGTAGCACCTTCGCATAATGCAAATGGACCTCTGATAAAATTCCCTTCCATCACCACCGCATTTTTACCAATATAAATAGGGCCTTGCGATGCATTTAAAAAACTATGTTCTACTATGGCGCCTTCTTCAATAAAAATATTTTCAGGAGAAATGATTTTATTAGTAGATGATATTTTCTGCGATCTTCTATTTGAAGTGATCAATTCAAAATCCTTGCGTAATGCCCAATCATTCAATTGAAACAATTGCCATGGATGATTTAAAATTTTTACATCATCCTGCCCATATGTTACGGGTATATTTTCATTATCAATATGCCCTTGCAGTTCTACGTAATTTAAGGTTGGGATGAAATTAGCTTTTACTGTTAATGTATTTTTTTCTATATCATATCCCAAATGAGAAAAGATCATTGCCCATTTTTCCCGGATAGTTAATATACCAATGCGTATATCTGCAACATTCCTTACAACTGCAAAAGGATAAAGCCCGTCTTTAGAATCACTATCATCAAATATTATCGGCATTGCGCTAAAATTACAAATCATTTTTTAAATAAAAATCCCCTCGATGATTCGAAGGGATCTTTAATAATGTTATAAACAAACTTTTGATTATTGGTTTGCTCTTTTTTCGTAACGTTTTTTAAATTTATCAATACGACCTGCAGTATCAACCAATACATTTTTACCAGTATAGAACGGGTGAGATGTATTTGATATCTCTAATTTGATTACAGGGTATTCAGCTCCTTCAAATTCTACTGTTTCTTTAGATTCAGCAGTTGAACGGCTTAAAAACTGGTATCCATTACTCATATCTTTGAAAACTACAAAGCGGTAATTTTTTGGGTGCAATTCTTTTTTCATGATTATCAATGTTTTATGCATGGATTTTGCCATGCGTTTTTATAAAGAGTTGCAAAGTTACGCTAATATTCTTTAATAACAAGCGTTAACTCTTCATATTTACCTGCTGAAGGGCAATCCCTACGTCCCATGATTTGGAGGCTTGTATAACCTCTTGTAAATCATCGATCTTTTTCCCTGTGATCCTAATTATATCATCCATAATGGCTGCCTGGACTTTTAAACCACTGTCTTTGATCAGTTTTACGATCTTTTTAGCATCTTCTTGTTTTATACCATTGCGTACCGGAACTTCCTTTTTCACTATTTTGCCACTTTGTTGTGCTTCTTTACTAAGATCATATATTTCTGCAGCAAGTCCCTGTTTCATACTACGACTGATCATAACGTCTACGATCTGGTCAATTTTCATTTCACTGTCTGCTTCCAGCGTTACTTTGAAATCTTTTTTATTCAATTCTATTACCACATGTGAACCTTTAAAATCAAATCTATTGGTGATCTCTTTATTTACTGTATTGATAGCGTTGTCTAAAGTTTGCAGATCTACTTTACTGGAAAAATCGAATGATGGCATGATGAATGATTGAGGTGAGTGATAATTACAGCAAATATAAAAAACACAATCCAAATTGTATAGTGTATTTAATACCCAAAATTGAATATATTGTAAGACATAAATAAGATGGGGAAATGAAACTTTTCACTGCTGAGCAAATACGAAAATGGGATGCCTATACTATAACACATCAGGAGATAGCCTCGATCGATCTTATGGAAAGAGCATCTTCCAATTGTTATAACTGGATCACATCAAATATTCAGGATCTGTATGAAAAGGAAATAAAAATATTTTGTGCAAAAGGAAACAATGGTGGAGATGGATTAGCCATCGCCAGGATGTTGCTGAATAATGGATATAAAGTAAAAGCGTTCATTCTTGAATATGGCAATAAGGGTACCGATGATTTTCAAATTAATTTACAAAGGTTACATGCCATTACTACAGCCATAGAATTTATTCAATCAAAAGATTTTTTTCCTACTCTTAAAAAAGAGGATATAATTATTGATGCAATTTTTGGCACAGGATTAAATAAACCGATTGAAGGTTTTACTGCAGAATTGGTAGATCATATAGATCGATCCGACGGTACAGTTATTTCTATTGATATACCCAGCGGTATGTTTGCTGAGAAAAGCTGCAAGGGGCTTCATGTTATAAAAGCTACGTACACATTGAGTTTTCAGGCCCTCAAAATTTGTTTTTTAATCCCTGAAAATGAAGAAGCAGTTGGAGAAGTACATTTATTAAATATTGGTTTAGATTCCAATTTCAATCAAGAGGAACAAACACATTTTCATTTATCAGATATACAGCTGATCAAAGAAATTTACAGACCAAGAAAGAAATTTGCACATAAGGGCATGTTTGGCCATGCTTTAATAATTGCAGGAAGTTATGGAAAAATTGGTGCTGCAGTACTTGCAGCAAAAGCATGCCTGAGAAGTGGCACAGGCCTTTTAACCGTTCAGGCTCCCGAAGTTGGTTATAGTATTATACAGATCGCCGTGCCGGAGGCAATGGTAAAAACTGATGAAGTTATTGATCAAAAAACATATAATTCAATTGGCATCGGCCCGGGCTTTGGAACAAACGGTGATGCACAAAACATTGTGACAACAACAATAACCGTTTGCGATAAAAATAAGACCAAATTGATCATAGATGCAGATGCGTTGAATTTCATTTCTATTCAACAGGAATTATTATCACAGTTACCCTCTTATTCAATTCTAACACCACATCCTAAAGAATTTGATCGTTTATTTGGTAAGTCTGCCAATGACTTTGCAAGGATGGAAAAGGCATTAAAAAAAGCTGCACAATATAATTGCTACATCATTTTAAAAGGACATCATAGTTTTGTCGCATGTCCAGACGGCTCAGGATATTTTAATAGTACCGGTAATCCAGGAATGGCTACAGCAGGTAGCGGTGATGTACTTACTGGAATTCTTACAGGTTTATCAGCGCAAGGCTATACTGCTAAAGAGGCTTGTTTGCTGGGCACATTTATTCATGGAAGCGCCGGAGATATTGCTGCAAAAAAAATATCTCCTGAATCAATGATCGCAGGAGATATAATTACTTATTTGGGAAATGCTTTTAAAAATATTTTATAAAAACAAATTACCTGTCATTGTCATTTACTTGTTTTTGATTGAATCTATAAAATATAGATAGACCAAAATGGTAAATGAAATCTTTGTTGGTAGGGTTTCCTCTTGCACCGATATCAACACCCGGATTGGCAAAATAAGAAGCCATATCTGCATTACCAGGATTAGCCTCACGAATTATTTTATCATTTACATAAGCTACTTTGCTCATATCATCCAAATGATCTGTAAATAATTTAAGCGCTGTAAATTCTAATGCTATTTTAATATTATCATTTACTCTATAATTTGCCGAGGCCATTGCAGGAGTAACAAGCGAAATAGTGCTATATTTTTTACCCCCCGGGGCTGTTTGGCCTTCTGTACCAAATTGTCTTACGCTATACCATTTGCCATCAGTGTATTGATTTTGCGGATCGAATTTAATCAGCCCTATACCTAAGCCAAATGAAGGATAAAGTTTACGACCAAGACTATAGTTTCCTCTATCCCTATTCGTTCTGTATTTATCGCTAAAATTATATTCTCCTAAAGCTAATACACTTATAACATTACTTCTGAATCCAAGATTTCTTGGCCAGTATAGGCCATAATCTACAGCGCTTACTTTTGTATAATTTAGTGAAACTCTTGCAGCTATATTTCTATTGAAATGATACCTTGCCATTAAGCCAACAACATATTGTCCTTTTTCCTGGTGGAACCAATCATGATTAAGATCACCAGCATAACCACTTATACCGCCAAAAATACCACCTTCCCATTTACCTACTCTTGTACTGTCTAATTCTAAAATAAGATTTTGTGTTGTATCAACCCATTTAGAATTATACTTCAACATATCAATTGGTGTAAGTGTAACATAATCCATTTTATAATTTCTGTTACCACATTTTTCAAAGAAATCTAACATACCAATATTAGTACTTGGTACAGTAACACCATCTATATTCTTTAAATTTTCAATACTTATATATCCTGTAGGTTCAATAAAAACGGCTGCATCAAAACTAAAATATGCGTCTCTGTTCTCTCCAAAAGTTAATACATAATTTTTGTCCAATTGTTTCTTTAAAATATCACCTGTAGTAGTATCAATAAAATTAAAGAAGACTGTATACTCCTTTTGTTGAGGAGCTATAGGTGTATTGAAATTAATTTTTATTTTTTGATCAATTAAATCATTAAGCGGAGTTGTAGGAGGAACAATAATTCCGTTAACACTTATGTTTAAAGGGAATGCATGCAGTTTGTTATTCGGTTCTTTTTGATTAAATACTTTTTCAGTTTGGTTATTGGAGAAGTTATTTGTTGTTACAAAATCTGCTTTGCTATGTAAATAGCCAACAGTACCAGCCCCTGCAACTTTCAAAGAATCCTGTGTAAGGATATAGTTATCAGAAAAGGCATTGTCAAATATTTTCATTGTGTACTTACCCTCAATATCATCTAATGTTACATACACAGGATTACTCTCTGCTTTTAATCGACGGTCAAAATATAAGTTATTTGCAAAAACGTTATTTTCAAACGTATACCTTACTCTATAAGATGTTGCATTGTAAACAGAAATATTAGAGTAGTTGTCAGAAAAAACGTTGTTCTTAAAATTAAATGGTAATGGTTGCTTATTAAGATAAAACTCTACTTCTTTTATTGATATCGCATCATTAAATTCGTATGTATTAAAGAAATCTGAATTATTGATATCTACATTATTTCTGTACCAATCTTTTTCAAATAATAAAGGTTGTATCAAAAATTTAAAACTTGCATAATTGATCTTAATATCTTTTGACGGAGCATTTCCATTAATGATCAAACCAATACCAGACTCTTTTCCACCACCACTTGAGAATTGAACCATGTTATTAGCAAAACCATTTACATGCAATCCACCCTGAACATTGATCTTACCTCCGGGCATAAAAAATATCCTTACCCCTGAATCAATGGTAACAACTGCATCTTTTCCAAAAACCACTTCACCTTGAACGATGTAATCAGCTTTTTTCAAAGTGATAGTACTATCGTACCGCTCACTAAGAATAAATCCTGAGGTGGGCTTAAGCATTTGTGCATTAATACCCTTTACGGTAAGGCAAAGAATAAATATTGCAATAATTTTCTTCATCACTATTCTATTTATTAATTAATTTAAATCACTCTGTAAACAACTGATGGTATTCTTCTTACAATTCCATCTGCTGTATGTATTTTAAAATTATCCAACACGATCACGTCACCTCTTTTTGCATTTTTAAGTATTTCTTTTGTTTCTGCAGAGAATCCTTCACCGACATTGCCTCTTACTTTCAACTCCCCAATAGGGTTATCAAAAGGAATAAGTGTAAGATCAAAGCTTTCGCATGTATAGATACTGTCAGGAAGATTAGCGCCTGCGCTTTTCAGATCTATATTCTTAGCTGTCTTCACAATATCCTTAGATATAATTCCTCCTTTGTAACCGGACAGATACACATCTGGGTTAGGTATCAGAATAACTTTAAATTCTCTTTCTTCAAGAAGTTTTTTACTTGCACCATTTATAGCATATACAGCGATCTTAGTATACCCTTCTTTGTTAAACCTTAGATAAGCTCTGCCATTTTTATTGATCACTTTACCATCAGTCATTTGTATTTCTTGTCTATAACCAGCTGGTAATGTAGAGCCAATATCAATTGGGTTATCAATACCCATATACAATTCTTCATGAGCGCCTTTTCCTATAAATGCAAACATTGGTTCAGCTTTTACTGGAGCTGCCTCTGTAGGCTTTTGATTAAATGTAGCTTCACTGATCACAGCGCCATCTTTTGTAAGCGCACCTGTTATTTTATTTGAACTTGCTTCAGCAAATAATCTTTCTTTTATGCTATCATTTGCAACAGAAGTCCAATCAAGTTTGATAGGCACTTCCTGCCCGTTTAATAATTTAACAATAAACATAGAGTTATCAGCAGTAGCCGCTAATTCTTTTTCAGCTTTTGCTTTGTTGCGAATATTAACAAGATGTGTAAGAATGTCTTTAGAAAGTGTCATAAGATCAACTTTCATTTTTTCTGTAGTTAACAACAAAACAGCTTTTGGTGTTTTTGCAAAAAAGAAGATCGGCCATTTACGCTCTTGACCTTTGGAATTTAAAACTTCAGTTTTAGTAGGTAATATGCTATCAATTCCTTTTCTGATATAGCCTAATCCATTTTTATCAAGATTTGTTTTTATCCTATCAATTGATAATCTTAAATTTTCAGCTGCATTATTATAAATGAAAGTTTTATTCGATATAGAAGCACTCCTGAAATTTCTTGGAAAATCATTTATGCCCTTATATTTTGGTTCTATCACCATTATCTGAAAACTATCCAATCTTTTAATTACATTTTCTACACTATCATTCAGGCTCATGACAGAATAATACGTATCACCATTTTCCCTGATGAAAGTAGAGTCCGAATTAATTGTAGTTTTTAATACCGCTGTCTCTGGCACCAATAGAGCACCAACACGTTTCAAAGATTTGGTAGTAAAGAACAACGAATCCAAAGAATTGGTTGGGGCATAAATAAAGGCAAACAAAATAAAAACCAAATACATAAGGTTAATAAATTTCTGCCTAATTTTTAAAGCATTTGTCATCTTTAATAATTTTGAAGAGATATCAATGTACCTCTACCATTCAAATATTTTTGTTGGAAGATCTTAACTCCTTTTTGTTTTGGAATTAAGCGCTGTGATAAAGTCAGAATAATAATGGTTAATATCAGCAAGGTTATCTTTTAACGCCTGCATTTGTTCTTTATACCCGTGATTGGCATGTTCCAATTGAGTTACTGTACTATCAAGATTAGCAATTGTGCCTTTCATTTGTTTAAATGAAGATGCTATTTCGCTTAAATTTTGAGAAAGTTCATGCATGTTACTACCCAAGCTTACCACGCTATGTGTAGCATCAATTGTAGCAACTGGCTCATCCTTTACCAGTTCAGGAAATACTTTTTCCCAGGAAAGTTCTTTTTCTTTTTTGCTGAATAAAAATGCTGAAACAAGGAAAACCAAGATTTCTACAACTAATCCTGTAATAAAAATGTAGTCGGCATAGTTGGTGTCTAATACTTTAAACAATGCTCCTAGTAATACAACGGCGGCACCAAAAGAATAAAATAGGTTAAAGAAATCGAAATTTCTGACTTTCATTTTTGATAAGGTTTAGTTAAAAAAAAATATTTATAGGGTTACAAATATAGCCGCTAAAGTTTGTTAAACAGTTTGAGTGGATATATGTGATTTTTTTTTTATAAATATTGTAATATGCTTTGAAAAATTAGAGGTTATACTTAATTGAAATCCAACTATATACAAAACAAAAAAAAAATAATACTATTAACAAAAATCTATTGTTT
Source organism: Bacteroidota bacterium (assembly GCA_040387955.1). Taxonomy (GTDB): domain Bacteria; phylum Bacteroidota; class Bacteroidia; order Chitinophagales; family Chitinophagaceae; genus Ferruginibacter. The sequence continues at coordinate 190,728 of JAZKCS010000007.1, forward strand.
TATACAATTGTGAATATCTTAAATAAAATGTGTTGAAACCCTTTAAAATATCTGAATAACATTGTGAATTACTTGTGAATAAAATTGAAAAGATTTTGTTAAAGATAATTTCAGAAAAAATAGTAGAAAACTAAATAATATTCAGATACTAAATACGTTATAACCTTATATGGCATAAGCCATAAGTTTAATCCAAAACCTTAAAACTATGAAAAGCTCAAAGAATGGCACATCTGCCGTACAACAAAATTTATTAGCAATCGCAATGGTAGGATTTTCCGTTTACATTGTTTCTTTATTGGCACTTGCCTTAGTAGTAGCAATTGCACCGGATAGCAAACTTAGCAGCATAGTCGACAGTATATTTTAATAAATATATTTAATTTAAATATATGCAGCTTCTTCGAAAGATCAAGCTGCATTTGTGTGCCCAGTTTTCTTAGGTAAGAACACCCATAGCAATAATCCAGAAAGTATAAGTAAAAGGGCGATAATCTCTGCTTGTGATAAATTAAATCCAATGAAATTATAACGGGCATTAACACGAATGGTCTCAACGGTGAAACGCTCAATACCATTTACAATTAAATAGATTGCAGCCATTACACCCGGTGTTCGTAATCGCCTCCTGATGGCCCATAAAAATAAAAACAGTAAAGTACATAAAACTGTTTCATAAAAAGGGGTTGGGAAAACCGGAATTGGTAAAACTTTATTGTACTCCCCTTCCGCTCCAGGCATTGTAATACCATCTTTATTTACATTCGTTGGATAATTATATGCAACCATCCAGTTAGGTAAAAAAGCTGGTGCAGTAAATGAAGCATGTGGCACTTTATTAAGTGATTCACTTTTTCTATCAGTGATCAATTCTTTACTTCCATCAGGATTGATTATTGTATCGATTAAAAAATAAGTACTGTGTTCTTTTAATTGATCATGATATTCTGCAGGTGTAGCTTTTACCACTTTTGCAGTTGCTTCATCTGTTATGTAGGCACTATTATAGATACCCCAATCTCCATCACCCGATACTTGGCAACCGATCCTACCCACTGCATAAGCTATCATCAAAGCTGGTGCTACAGCATCTGCTAAATGAATAGGTTTTATACCTTTCTTTATTGCATACCATGCAATAGCAATTGCAGCCAGTATCAAGCCTCCGTAAAAGGTTAAACCGCTTTGAGAAAATAAGCGACCTATAGGATCTTCGACAAACTCATCCCAATTCTCGAAATTATCAAACAGTTTTGCACCAAGCAAACCAAATATTAATCCTATAATAATAATATCTCCTACCCTGTCGTGAGGCCAAATACGTATTGTTCTTTGTTCAGGCTCCTTAAGTTTTTGTTTGTTTTTATCCCACCATTTTATCCCTGCTAAAAAAATACCAAATACAATACCACCAAGTAAATTTCCTTCCCTTGAAAAAATATAATCCTGCGGATTTACATCATCAGGTTTATTAAAAAATAATCCTACTAATTTATATGCAAAAATAAAACCTGTCAAAAAATTTATTAGTAACTCACTTAGTGAGGCAGGCTTACCCACCATAATAAATTCTTCTCTCGGAAAAAGTAAGCCTTGTTTTTCTTTACGTTTTAATTCTGCAGAAAGAACGATAGCAGAAACAATAAAACCTAATGCCACCATCAAACCGAAAGTGTTTAAAAAACTAAGCGCTTCCCATTCAACCCCAAACCAATCTTTAAAGGCATAATATAAATTCGGATACATCCTGTCAATTAAAAATGAAAAAATAAAAATGAAAAATTATGATGCAATATAGAGAAATATTTAGCGCAGAAAGAATAAGTTACACAAACAAAATGTCCCGTAAGTGATTAACCTACGGGACTGTATTACTAACCCATGTAATATTCTTAGTTGCAGTATTGATCAAATGCATTGATCAAATTTTCTGCTATCATTTGAGCACTTCTGCCTTCAATGTTATGTCTTTCTATGAAATGAACTAAATGACCATCTTTAAATAATGCAATGGATGGAGATGATGGAGGATAAGGCAATAAATGTTCTCTTATTTTTTTTACTGCTTCAACATCAAATCCTGCAAAACTTGTAGTAAGGTGTTGAGGTTTTTTTGCACTATTGTGCACTGCCATTAATACGCCCGGTCTTGCAGTACCTGCGCTACAGCCACATACTGAATTGATCACAACCAATGCAGTTCCTTCGCTGTTTAAAGTACTTTCAACTTCTGCTGCAGTTTTCATTTCATGAAAACCATGTTCAGTTAATTCTTCCTTCATTGGAATTACTATCTCTTCTGGATACATATCTTTTTCTTTAGTTAGGCGACAAAATTACAACGTTTACAATTAATAAGTATCGAAATTCATCTATCTGTTGATAAATAGAGTGTTAAATTTTTAAGACATTTTGTCTTGCTTGTTTTAATCAAACCGACATTTTGGCCTACTATTTGGTATTTTTTGCCATTTATTCTCAAAAATTCCATCTGGAACACTATTTGAAAATAGGATAGTATCAAACAAATTTTAAAACTTATAAAATAAAACAAATTATGACACTCGTAAGAACACACAACCCGTTCGCTAAAAATTTAGATGGTTTTGTAAATGATTTTTTTAACGATTGGGCTCCTGCCTTAAGTAAAACAGTGAGACAAGATGTATTGGCTTTTCCTCCTGTAAACATCGTTGAAAAAACTGATGCCTATCATTTAGATGTTGCAGCTCCGGGTTTTCAAAAAGAAAACTTTGCAGTAAAATTAGATGGCAATTTATTGACAATTACTGCAGAAACAAAAGAAGAAACAAAAGACGAAACAGCTAAAACGATCAGAAAAGAATTTAGCCACAAAACATTTAAACGCAGTTTTTCTTTAGATGAAAAAATAGATGCAGCTGGCATTACTGCTAAATATGAAAATGGTATCTTATTTGTGGTATTACCTAAGAAAGAAGAAGTAAAAGCAGTAGCAAAAGATATTACTATTCAATAATAGTATTTGTTATAACTGAGAGAGCATACAGTTGGTTTTGGTAAAATGATGCCGCCTTATTCCTAAGGCGGCATTGCTATTGCTATTTGTTTTATTTCCTGATTTTTATTTTCAAGAATAAATGCTTAAAAAATTAGTGTAATTCGTGTTTTAACTTCGTGTAATCCGTGCTTATAATTCGTGTAATCAATAACCCAATATCTTCAACATACTTTGAGCACTTTGTTCTTTAGCATAAACCCAATCATGCAGTTTACCATTTTTATCATATCCAATAATGATATGTTTAGGCGAAGGAATTAAACAGTGCTTGATACCACCATATCCACTTATCTGATCCTGGTAAGCACCAGTATGAAAGAATCCCACATACAATGGTTCACCATTTGTGATCTTAGGCAGGAACACTTCATTGATATGTTCTTCACTATCATAATAATCATGACTATCGCAAGTGATACCACCGAGTGTTACACGCTGGTATTCTTCTTCCCATTTATTAATGGGCAGCATAAGGAATTTTTCTCCTATACCCCAAGTATCAGGTAAAGTAGTGATAAAAGAAGAATCGATCATATACCATATCTCTCTATCATTTTGTCTTTTTTCTCCGATAACACTGTAAATATGCGCCATACTTTCTCCTACAGTATAGCTACCAAACTCTGTAAAGATATTCGGCATCTGCACCTTATTCCTTGCACATGCAACTTTGATATTTCGTACAATTTCATTGATCATGAATTGATAATCGTATTCAAAACCCAACGAATGTTTTATAGGAAAACCGCCGCCAATATTTATTGAATCTAATTCAGGACATATCTTTTTTAACTGGCAATACAAGTTGATCACTTTGTTCAATTCACTCCAGTAATAAATATCATCTTTGATCCCTTTATTTAAAAAGATGTGCAACATCTTTAATTGAAATTTATGTTCGTATCCTTCGATCTGATCAACATAAAATTCAAGAATATCTTTTGCTCTCATCCCTAACCGTGAGGTATAAAAAGGAAAGGTAGGTTCTTCTTCCGCTGCAACACGTATACCCAATTTGAATGGATCTTTTACAGATTTGTAGGCTTTCAATTCCTCCATGTTATCTAATACAGGAATAACATTTTTAAAACCAGTGTTCAACAATTTTACAATACGGTTTGTGTAAGGTTTTTGTTTATACCCATTGCAAATAATAAACGTTTCTTTATTGATCTTCTTTTTTTGATAAAGTTTATTTACAATATCAATATCATAAGCAAAAGAAGTTTCTAAATGAATATTATGCTTCAATGCTTCTTCAACAATAAATGAAAAGTGAGAACTTTTTGTACAATAACAATAGTTATACTTGCCTTCGTATTTGTGCTTTTTAAATGCAGTTTCAAACATCTTCTTAGCCTTGTTGATCTGCATTCCAATTTTAGGAAGATAAGTGAGTTTTAAAGGCGTACCATACTTATCAATTAAAGCCTTTATATCCTGGCCGTTGTATTGTAAATATTCGTCCTTTACTTTAAAATCTTCCTGCGGAAAATTGAAGGTTTGATCAACCAGATCCGAGTAAGTATTGTTCATGTTATTCATTAGCTGCAAATGGGTTTAAATATTGAAGTGCAAATGTAACAAATTATCTGCCTAAGAAAATATTCAATGCTCAATGTTCAATACTCAATTTTCAAGGCAACCAGGTGCATTCATTTATCATTAAACATTGAGGATTAATTATTGAGGATTATTTGAATGTTTTTACTTGCATAAAAAAACCGGATAATGATTTCTCAATATCCGGTAAATATTATTGTAAAAAAGCATTAGGCTTTTACCTGAGCAATTAAAGCTTTGAAACTTTCAGGCTCGTTCATAGCAAGATCAGCTAAAACTTTACGATTGATATCGATATTTTTAGTAGCTAATTTGTGGATGAACTCAGAGTAAGTAAGACCTTCTTCTCTTACAGCAGCATTGATACGTGCAATCCATAAAGTACGGTATTCACGTTTTTTAAGTTTACGGCCAACATAAGCGTATGTTAAACCTTTTTCCATTACGTTTTTCGCAACGGTATATACATTTTTACGTTTACCGTAATAACCTTTAGCGGCTTTTAAAACTCTTTTTCTTCTGGCCCTTGATGCTACTGCATTTTTTGAACGTGGCATATCTTAATAAATTAAAAAATTAATAATTGAAATTCTAAATGGGATAAGATTATCTTAATCCTAATAAACGTTTTACAAAAGCCTGGTTTGTAGAATCTACAACACCGTCTTTTCTGAGGTTACGTTTACGTTTTTTAGATTTTTTGGTTAAAATGTGACGTTTGAATGGCTTCTGAAACGTGATCAATCCTGTGCCCGTTACACTGAAACGTTTTTTGGCACTTGAATTTGTTTTTACTTTTGGCATTATATAACTTATTATAGTTACTCCCTGCTGGCGGGTTTCACAGGAAACCTCTTTTTGAGCCTTGTGGGAAATGTTACAAAAAAGAATTACTCCTTTTTCGGGCGGCAAAGGTAAGCCAAAAAATTAAGAATGAAAAATGAAAAATGAAAAATTATGACCTGAAACTATGTATTTTACTGGAAATCAGGCTGATTTATGCTAAATAACAGCATTCTCAGGTTTAAGGCCTACCGCTCATACAAAACCAACCTTTGATTCAAAACAGCTCCTTTATTTTTGAAAAAAATATTTTATGCAGAAACTGGCCTTTTCTTTACTGTTGCTATTTATAACAACCTGCTCGTTTAGTCAAACTAATTTCTCTAAATTGATCGATACCGCTAATATGGATCTTTCGATAAAACCTGGAGATGATTTTTATCATTTTGTAAATGGTAATTGGTTAAAGAAAACCGAGATCCCTGCATCAAAAACAAGTTGGGGTACATTTACTATTTTGGCAGAAAATTCTTCTTTAGCGCTTAAAGCAATTTGTGAAGATGCCGTTAAAAAAACCAATAAGAACAGATCTCAACAAATGGTGGCTGATTTTTACACCAGTGGTATGGATAGCATGAATGCAGAAAAGCTTGGTTACTCTCCTATCAAAAAAGACCTGGAAAGAATTTCGAAAATTAAAACCATTAATGACATACTTAATGAGATAACTTACCAGCATACAAAAGGAATTACTTCCCCTTTATTCAATTTTTATGTTGAACAGGATGCAAAAAAAACTACACAGTATATTACGTTCATCGATCAGGGTGGACTTGTTTTACCGGATAGAGATTATTATTTAAAAAGTGATGCAAGGTTTGAAAAAATAAGAGGAGAATACAGGTCATACATCACTGATCTTTTTATTTTCACAGGAACTGATTCTATCTCAGCAAAACAAAACGCAGCCAATATTTTTTCATTTGAAACAAAGCTTGCAGAAGCATCTTTATCTAAATTGGAATTAAGAGACCCGATAAAAACCTACAATAAATTAAACATTGATGAACTTAGCAAATCGACTCCTAATATAGCCTGGAGAGGTTTATTACAAAAAATGCTTGTGAGCAAACAGGATAGCATGCTTGTTAATAACCCTACCTTTTTAAAAACAATTGATACCCTTTTATCAACAACATCAATTGATACATGGAAAGCCTATCTGCAATGGTATATTTTAAAATCATCAGCATCTTATTTAAGTAATCAATTTGTAGAACGTGCTTTTAAATATGGCCAGGCTTTATCAGGGCAAAAAGCAATGACACCACGCTGGCAAAAAATGACCTACCAGATAGATAATAAATTAGGAGATGTATTAGGGCAATTATATGTAGAGAAATATTTCAATGCCGCTGCAAAGAAAAGGATGATGACGCTTGTAAATAATTTACAAATTTCATTTAAGGAAAGAATTAAAAAGCTGGATTGGATGAGTGCAGAAACAAAGACAAAAGCTTTGGCGAAATTAAATGCATTCGCAAAAAAGATCGGCTACCCGGATAAATGGAAAGATTATAAGGGAGTTGTTATAACCAAGGATAATCTTTTGCAAAACATCAGAAATTCAGCTGCATGGAGATATAATTATCTTGTAAAAAGATTAGACCAACCCATCGATAAAAGCGAATGGTACTATACACCGCAAACAGTGAATGCTTATTACGCTCCGCTAAAAAATGAGATCGCTTTTTTAGCTGCCATTTTACAACCGCCTTTCTTTGATCCGCTGGCGGATGACGCCGTAAATTATGGCAGTATTGGTGCTGTAATAGGACATGAAATGACACATGGATTTGATGACCAGGGAAGACAATATGATCTTGAGGGAAACCTGAATGATTGGTGGCAGGTTTCAGATAGCACAAATTTTAAAGCAAGAACAGATAAAGTAGTTGCTCAATTTAACGGATATAAAATATTAGATACTATACAAGTAAATGGCGAACTAACATTAGGCGAAAATATTGCTGACCTTGGCGGCTTAGCTATTGCCTATGATGCTTTTAAAAGAACTGCACAAGGACAAACTAATAAAAAGATTGAAGGTTACACGCCTGATCAACGTTTCTTTATAAGCTGGGCAAGAGCATGGAGAAGTAAGATGCTTCCTGAAACAGCCATTAGACTTAATAATACTGATGTACATCCTCCAAATGAATTCAGAGCAATAGCACCATTAGTAAATATGGCTGAATTTTATAGAGCGTTTAATATAAACGTTGGAGATAAAATGTATAAGCCAGCGAAAGAAAGGGTGAAGATCTGGTAAGGTTGATCGATGATTTGGAGATTTGGAGATTTGGAGATTCCGTCCCGGCCGGGTTTTAACATAATAACGTTCAAACAATAATATTGTTACCGTGAACCTCATGTAAGTAAGAATCACTTAACCACTTTTTGTTTTTTTATAAAATTAATATTTCCATACCCATACTCTTTCCCAGATGAACATTCCCAAAAACCGTTTAAAGCAAATGATTGTTTATTCTTACTAAATCTAAGCGACATTTTTTGCAAACAAACATTTGAAACAGCCGTGTTAGGTTGTACAATTTTTGTTTCTTCCAAATAGATTGAATCTTTTCCTGAGAGAACATAAGACAAATTGCATACAACAATTGTATCAAATCCTTTTGAGTAACTGTAAACTTTATAAGAACTGTCCTTATTTAAAACAAAATAAAGTTTAATTGGATATTCTTTGTAGGAATAATTATCATTTAAATTATCTGTGAATGAACCCGACCACTCACCCAAAAATGTTTGACAAAACCCTGCAAAAAACAGGCTCGTACAAAGCAACGTCAGTAATATGAATTTCATGAAAGTAATTTAAAGAAAGTCGTTCAAATATAATAAAAGGTTGCATCTAGTACCCGGACCCTTTGCGGTTAATTAATAAAACTATCCTAATTTGCTGGATACTTAATAAGCAACCCCAATGTTTGATTTTATTAAACGTCATAAAAAATGGTTTGAAATACTCTCCGGCGTTTTACTTTTCTGTTTTTTTAATTTTTACAACCCCTTAGGGTTAGATGTGAAGGCCAAACTTGTATTAGCTACAGCTGCACTCGTTATTACCTGGTGGATAGTAGAAGCTATGCCTTTACCAGTAGTAGCATTAGTACCGCTTGTGCTTTTCCCATTATTTGGTATTAATACAATTAAGGAAGTAAGTAAATCTTATGCAGACAGTATTATTTTTTTATTCATGGGTGGTTTCTTTATTGGAATTGCTATTGAAAAGTGGAACCTGCATAAACGTATTGCGTTAAGCATTATTAATATTACCGGAACGAATGGCAATAAAATTATTTTAGGCTTCATTTTGTCTACAGGATTATTGAGCATGTGGCTGAGTAATACAGCTACAGCTATGATGATGGCTACTATTGCTACCCCGGTGATCGCAGTCATAGCTTCTCACAACGCTAAAGGCAAAGGGTTAAGAAATTTTTCGATGGTGCTGATGTTGTGTATTGCTTATGCAAGCAATTTTGGAGGTATTGCTACAATTATTGGCACTCCACCAAATGTGGCTTTTGTAAATCATATCAGTGAAAAATTCAATTACAATATTGGGTTTGTAAATTGGATGATCGTATTCACCCCATTAGCAGCACTGTTATTATTCACCTTATATATTATTCTAACAAAATGGTTGTTCCCAAATGATATCAAGGATGGAGAGGATGGAAAGATCTACATAAAAAATGAATTAAAAAGTTTGGGTAAATTATCTGTTTCTGAAAAAAGAATACTGATCGTTTTTTGTACCACCGTTTTTTTATGGATAACAAAAGATATCATCAATGTTTTGCAAACTGTTATTAAATTGGATGATACAATGATCGCTTTGATAGGTGCTATCAGTTTATTCATAATCCCATCAGGAAAAGATGCTGAAAGATTATTGGAATGGAAGGACACTACTAAAATGGCCTGGGGTATATTATTACTATTTGGCGGAGGCATTGCGGTAGCCAATGCTTTGGAAGGTGCAAAGCTGATGTTGCAATTAGGAAATTATATTGCTTCATTTGCAACAAGTAATTTGTTTGTTATGATTTTACTTATTACCACTATCTCTGTTTTTTTAAGTGAGATAATGAGCAATATTGCACAAGTGATCGTAATGGCGCCGGTGATCACAGCAGTAGCTGTTGCGTTACATATAGACCCATTGTTATTAGGTCTTCCTATGACATTAGGTGCCAGTTGTGCAAGTATGCTACCCATGGGAACTCCGCCGAATGCAATAGTATTTGCCAGCGGTCATATAAAGATGAAAGATATGCTTGGTGCAGGACTAATACTGAACATTATTTGTATAATTTTTATAACACTTTTCTGCTGGTTACTGTTACCATTAGTAATTAGCATTCCATAAGACTTTATTTATTTTTCATTATTACCCAAATATCCTGGTAATCATTCTCATTTTTAAGATTGAAATTTCGCCAATATCCATCTACATTTTTATCAAGCATCAAATCATTTTTCTCTACCATTTTTTTTAAATGATCTTTTTCAATGCAAATATTTGCGGAGGTAACATTTTTATCCATCAGCCAATAATGTTCCTTATCCACTTCAAACAACATATCTGTAGCTCTTTCCTTCATAAGTTTTAAAGTATCTTCATCGAAATAAAAACAAGTGAAAAGACATTTCCCGTTTGGCTTTAGTACTCTATTTATTTCCTTTAAATAATGATCGATCTCATCTAAACTCATGTGTGTAAACACAGACATCAGTAATATAGTATCAAACTCATTTTCTTTATAAGGGAAAATAAACTTTGCTGCATTATCACCTGTTGATCTGTACAGATCATTTTTTAGATCAACATAAGTAAAATGAAAGTTTGGAAATGTAGTGGTTATCTTCTTTTTACACCAGTCAACTCCCAATTTAATTACATCAAATCCTTCATAACTACCGTTTGAATTTAAGTAAGAGGTTAATGCAACCGCCGACCTGCCAATACCACTTCCTATATCCAGTACACGATGAGAAGGTTTTAGATCAGCCAGTGTTATCAAATAATTCAAATGTTTTTTACCATGTAAAAGAAAATCGCCGGCTCCTGTATAAATCAATCCTTTTGGCGGTTCTAAGGGATGTCTTCTTTTTAATATTCCATTGAGAGAATCAGTTGGAAAATAGTAAAGCCTTCTAACAAAAAATCTAAATTTTGGGCTTAGGGAATAAAACAATTTTCTTTTGTTCATAAACAGTAATACATCACATTAAAGGAGATCACGAATATAGCATAATTTGGAAAGTAGCTCTAAAAATTACTTTTTCGTGTAGGCGTAGGAGCTTTGAATTTTGGATGGTCTTAATAAGCGATAATTTTCTTTTCGAGTAACAATAATCTCTCCATTAGTTCATTATTTTCTTTTTGCAGATCTATTATTTGTTGGTACTGTTCCTGTAAAGCTTTTATTCCAACCACAAAAAACCCACTGTAATTCATTGTATGCAGATCTTTATGATTAGTGCCTTTTTTATTGTGATCATCCAGGACATGCACAAACTCCGGGAAAACTTTTTTTACATCCTGAGCAATAAAACCAATTGAAAGTCTATGTGAAGGGTTGTGATTGATCATCTCATACCTCGATGGCCTAAGCTTATTAATTTTTTCCAATACGGAAGGTAATGGTTGAATATTGTTTTTTAATCTAAGATCCGATCCTACCACATAGCCGCCTGTAGAATAAAAGAGTCCTTTGGTGTTACCAAGGTATTGGAAAAACAAGGACCCGTTATTATACTGAGACCAATAATGACCATAATCGTTTACTAAAACCATACGGGCTCCTGATTCGGTAGCCGTATTAATATCTACTGTTGACGCAGGAATGCTGCCAATAATATTAATACCTATACGGCTTGATCCTCCTCCAAAGTATACGTTTCCATTGGGAATCTGATTGATATATAAATTCCCTGCAACGGCACCAGATCTTATGTAAGTATCTTCTGAAGTTGAATAATTAAAATGAGATGAGTATCCAACTTCCGGAGATTCTATCATGATAGTGCCATCTGCTCCGTCGCCCCTGGCTATGTGCAAACTTGAATTTGGTGTACTACGACGTATTCCTATATTTCCATTATTATAAATAGCAAGGGCATTGATGTCGGTGTTAGTACCTGTATTAGCTGCGCCTGTGCCTAACATATTAAAGTACATATTACCAGTACTCGGATCCATATATTGCACTGCTGCATAGCCAGTGCCAAGATATGTACCTGTACCTACATTATAATCCCTGAACTGATTGAACCCTATAGTAGGCCAATTGCGTTGCATAGATACACCCTGACCATCACTTCCAAAGATCACACTTGTGTTACCATTAGTACTAGCTACGCCTACCACTTCTAATTTAGCTTTAGTGGGATTAGTAGTACCTATTCCTACATTTTGTGCACCAGCACTTATAAAAACAAAAAAAGCAATGATCAATAAAAATATTTTCATCTTTTGATCTTTAATGTTGAATAAGTTTTTTTTGTCTAACAGCTTTTTCAAGGCTGCTTAATTTTTCTTCGATAAGATCGGCATTTTGTTGCAATTCATTAATGAGCACTTGTTCTTCCTGCACTCCTTTCACTGCTATTGCACCAAACCTCGAATAATCCAATGCCATTTTTTTATCAGCCGTTGTATCGGTATATACTAATTCAGGAAATAAGGGTTGCACTTCTTGTGCAATAAATCCCGTAGAGCGAAGATGCATGGGATTATTATCATTCATCTCGTAAGTAACAGGCTGCAACTTCATGATCTTATCAAGTATAGAAGGCAATGGCTTTATATCTTCTTTTATTCTTTTATCAGAAGTATTAATAATTGCACCATCAGATGCACGGAGATAACTTTTAGTGGTACTGTTATAATATAGATATAAATTACCCGGAGAGCCACTTACTCTCCATTCCCATCTTCCACTGATGGCTCCTCTTATTGATATACCAGTGCCCCCTACCTGCCTTATTTCAAATGTAGCTACGGGGTTTGTATAATTCACTCCGATCAATGAAGATCCATTGCCAATGGCAATACCTACGCCTGCAGGATCATCATTAAAGTAAACTCTGCTACTAGCCTTACCCCCACGTATATACGTATCCTCGTTTGTTGAATAATTAAAATGTGAATAATAACTGGTGCCTTCAAAGGTTGTGGTGCCCCAAATACCCGTCCCCCTGCCCACATCCAGAATATAGCCGGCATTACCAGCAGAAGTATTCATAGCTACTCCATTTGGACCCAGATAAAATACTGATCTTCCAGAAAAAGACTGATTATTCACCACGTCATATGGATGCATATATATGCCCAGACCGAAATTATTATTTAAATCGAAAGCCATGGTAGCCCCGTATCCATTTGACATGTATTTACTGCCGTAAACATTGAAACCTATGGATGGGTTAGTTTGTACAGAGAGGCCCGACGCATCTCCTAATAAGCCAATAGTACCATTAACATTACCAGCCACTTCCAATATGGCTCTTGAAGAAGGTTTTATACCAATTCCTGTTCGTTGAGCTGCCGAAAATAGTGGCAGAAAAATAATAACCGCAGAAAATATTTTTTTCACTATGATCATATTTTTATTTCTTATTTAACAATTTCTCAATTTCTTTTATTCGTTTCCGTAAGTCTTTATTTTTTGATTGCAATTGATCAATTTTTTCCTGTTGCTCCTGTATAGCTTTTATTATAACGGGAGCCATTCCATCGTATTGCAAAGTGTAAAGATCACTTAGCCCAGAGTATCCAATCTTAGTATCTTTTTCTGTAAGATGATCAGTAAGTTCAGGCAAAACAGTATTTACTTCTTGTGCAATAAAACCTATGGTTCGGATGTTTTCAGGATTATCATCTTTCGATTTATAAGAAACGGGGTTGAGCTCCATGATTTGTGGAAGCACTGTATTTAATGAATGAATATCCTTTTTTAATCTTTTATCCGAGATAGGATAGTAACCTCCATCCAAATAAAAAAAGTTGCCTCTATATTGCCCATTATAATACACATAATAATCTGAAGCCGGATCTGTAAGATTTTTAGTAGTGATGAATTCCCAGTTATGAAAAGTTGATGGCTCCACTAATGCCAGCCCCCGACCATTTACCTGTTTAATGTATAATTCTGCAGGTCCAGTAGCGTTTATCCCTATAAAACAATCTTTGCATAAATATATATCGCCAAAATTGACATCATTCACATACACATCACTCCCTGGTTTCCCTCCATTAATACGAGTGTTATATACAGACCCACCCTGAAATTCATAGAATACAGAATGATAGTTAGTACCTTGAAATCTTGTGGCATAGGGATGTGCTCCGGTATTTGGAGAAGTAGCTACATATTTCCCTACAAATAAACTTGCATTAGCTTCTCCGGCGCTAATTGAAACATTCCCATTTTGCTGTATCGTTAAAGATCGGGTGAGAGTAGTAATTGGTTGATTGGCAGTACCTGCAGTTCTTGTCATATCAAAATTAAGGCTACCATTAACCGGATTTAGCCATTCAATTAATGCAGTACCTGCACCGATATAATAATTCTGACCATTGGTATATTGATTAAACCCTATAGCTGGTGGTGTTCTTTGAAATGAGATACCGGCAAATCCAGAATCTCTTACAAAAATGGCAGTTGTATTTCCTACAGCACCCGAAATTTCGAGTTTGGCCTTATTAGGCAGTGCTGTACCAATCCCCACATTTTGAGCTAATGTTATATGAACAGAGAATGTTACAAGTATGATTAGTGCAACAAAGCATTTCATAAAATGAAGGTTAAGGTTCAAAACTGAATGAAATATCTACCTAATATACAAAAAAAAATCAGGAAGTGTAAACTTCCTGATTAAATCTTATAAGCGTGTTATTTATTTTTCCATTTGCTCTATCACCGCTTGAGTAACGCCGGTGAAAGAAAAACCTCCATCATGAAATAAGTTTTGCATAGTAACCATTTTGGTAAGATCGCTGAATAACGTCACACAATAGTTGGCGCAATCATCTGCACTTGCATTTCCGAGAGGGCTCATTTTTTCTGCATAATTAATAAAGCCATCAAAACCTTTTACGCCGCTACCTGCAGTAGTTTTTGTAGGAGATTGAGAAACTGTATTAACACGTACATGTTTTTTTACGCCGTATTGATAACCAAAATTACGAGCAATACTTTCGAGGATCGCTTTGTTATCAGCCATGTCATTATAATCCGGGAACACACGCTGTGCAGCGATATAGCTTAATGCTACAACTGAACCCCATTCATTGATCGCATCTTCTTTCATTGCTGCAGCTAAAACTCTATGCAGACTTAATGCAGAAATATCCATTCCTTTATGACTGAACTCGTAATTATTTTCTGTGTAGTGAATGCCCTTACGAACATTGATGCTCATACCGATAGAATGTAAAATAAAATCTACTCCGCCACCAAAATGTTCTTTGGCTTGTTTGATCAAGTTTACCACATCATCATTACTACTAACATCACATGGAATTACAGGTGCATTAACTGCTGCTGCCAATTTATTTATTTCTCCCATACGCATAGCAACGGGTGCATTTGTCAATAATAATTCTGCGCCTTCTTCGTGACAACGAAGTGCAGTTTTCCATGCAATAGATTTTTCGTCTAATGCACCAAATATGATCCCTTTTTTTCCTTTGAGTAAGTTGTATGACATGGTTTGTGAGTGTTTTATTTTTGCAAAAATACGTATTAATGATTTACGATTTTGGATTTACGATTTACGATTTCTTCAATCCACGTACACCAATATTTAATTGAAGAGGTTTACAAATATATGGAAATCGTAAATCTCAAATCGTAAATGGATTTAATTCCCTACCATCTCCCTTGCGTTTTGCAAAGCAGCAGCAGTAGGCTTTTCCCCACTTAGCATTTGGGCAATAGCTGTAATTCTTTCATCATTGTTTAATAATCGTATGGAGGTTTGAATCTTATCTCCTTTAATGGCTTTGTATACAAAATAATGAGCATCTGCTTTTGCAGCGATCTGAGGCTGATGGGTAATGGAGATCAGCTGATGTGCAATTGATAATTCTTTCATGATCATGCCAACCTGTTTTGCAGCTTCGCCACTAATCCCTGTATCTATCTCATCAAATATTAAAGTAGGCAGTTGTAATTTTTTTGCAACCAAAGATTTTATACAAAGCATCAAACGACTTAACTCCCCGCCACTTGCAACTTTTCTCAATGGCTCAAAGCGCTCACTTTTATTTGCATCAAATAAAAACTCAATTTCATCAGCACCATAAATATTTAAAGATGTTTTTTCTACTTGAACTTTTATTCTTGCATTGGGCATGCCGACCTGCATTAATAATTCATTTGCTTTTTCAACAAAAGGTTTGATAGCTATATTTCTTTTGGATGAAATATTTTTTGCTAAAAGCTCAGTTTGCTGCAATAATTCATTTGTTTCTTTTTCTTTTTTCAGAATCGATTCACCAAGGTTAAGTATATCATTTAATTTTACTTCCAATGAATCTTTTATTGTCAACAATTCATTAGTAGTATTTACATTATGTTTTTTTAATAATTTATAGCCGATAGATATTTTATCATTTACGATCTGTATCCTTTCAGGACTGTATTGCACTGCATCATCTATTGTTTCGAGCTCATCAGCAATATCCTTTAATTCAAGTTGAGTACTTTGTAAACGCTTGGTAAGTTCCGGTATTGAAGAATGATATCCTTCCAGTGAATGCAATTTGTTGATCAGTACTTTTATTTGTTGAACAATAGGTTGCTCACTCTCTTTCAATTCAAAATAAATTGCTACTAATTGCTGCTTAACATTTTCAGCATTGCTCAATAATTTTAATTCAATATCTAATTCCTCTAATTCATTTTCTATTAAACCTGCTTCATTTAATTCATCAAATAAAAACTTGTTATAATCTAAGGCCGCATTTGCGTTTTGTTGCTGTGCCTGCAATTCCTGTAATTCTTTTTTTGTTTTTGTATATTGATGGAAAACATTTGCATACTCTTGCGCCAGATCATTATTGCCTGCAAGAGCATCTAATACTTCTCTTTGAAAATCATTATCGCCTAATTCAAGTGTATCAAATTGTTGATGAAGATCAACCAATAAAGACGTGATCTCTTTTAATTGATTTAAATTAACCGGCGTATCATTGATAAAAGCTCTGGACTTTCCATTCACTGCAATTTCTCTGCGGACCAACAATTCATCTTCACTATCTAATTCATATTGTTGCAACAGTTTTTTTATTGAAGTGTTAGTCTTAATTGCAAATTCTCCTTCAACAACACACTTCTTTTCTTTATTCATTAAAGATGCGCTTTCTGCTCTTTCTCCCAATATAAGGCTAAGCGCTCCCATAAGTATACTTTTACCTGCGCCTGTTTCACCGGTGATAATATTTAATCTGGATGAAAAATCGATCACTATCTCATCGATTATTGCATAGTTTTGAATGTGCAGTTTTTGGATCATAATTTATTACACGAATTAAATGAATTACTCCAATAACTGCAAATAAAAAAAACCATCTGTTAATGATCGGTAAGCGTAAGTTTTTTGCCGGGGCTAACAATGAAAGTGGCACCTGGGGCTAGATGCAAAGTATTTATTGTGGCATCAGTATCTAATGTTAAAGTATCATTACTTTTAATAAATACATCTGTATTGAAATCCGGTAAGGTACCACAACTCCAATTGGCTGGATTGCTCCATAAGTGATCAGTATTATTAAGCCAATTATTAGAAAGTTTTAATTTAAATGCAAAACAAGCAGTTCCATAATTTAAACATTTATAGGTATATCCATTAAAGGATGATGGGATATTGGTCAAAGTCAAATTTTGGGTTTGAGCTCCATTGTAATTAGCATTATTAGTTATGTTGACAAATCCATTACCAGTATCCACTTGCCATTTATTGCCTGATGTGGAGCATGAAGTTGTAATGATCTTTTGTTGGCCCGGGCAAAACTCTAGAGAATTTTTATAAACCAGTTGCTCCATAGAATATATTACTGCACCACCCTCATAACCTGTATTAAATTCTATACCCCCACCATTATTACCAACAATAACTTTTATATGGCTATAATAAAACTTTTGGTTTTCGTAAATATCATATGGGATGATAGGTATAGCATAAGTTCCTCCTATCTTAACCATCAGGTACGAATACAAATTAGTGCCTTTAAGTAAAAGGTCTTTTCCATAAACATGCACAGTATCTCCAGTACTAACAATTAACGGAGTTACTGATGTAATGACAGGAGTAGGATCCCAATTAATATCAACACTTCCTACGGTATTGTAGTTGGAATTAGTAAGTTTTATTGGCGTTCCGTAACCTGGCTCAAAGGAAGTAATGGCAATAAAATAAAATTTCATTGTAAAATCATCAATAATGGAATACGCATTCGCTCCGCCATCTGAGCCAAAATTTAAATGATATCCGTCGTTAATAATTTTATAGAGATTGGTGCCATGAAGCATTACACTGTCACCGGGGCCGGCAATAGTGTTTCCATCATAATAAGTAACAGATGTGATCGTAGGAGCTTGTGCAGCAACAAATTTCGTAATGGATAATGAAATAAAAAGAAAGAATATTTTATACCATTTCATAGATATCCATTTTTAACCTATCAAACTTATAAATATTTTTATTTTACTTCTACTGCATTATTTAAATCGTCATCAACAAGGATACGACCACAGTTTTCGCAAACCATTACTTTTTTACGCAATTTAATTTCACTTTGCTTTTGAGGAGGGATTGCATGGAAACAACCACCGCAACTATCTCTTTCAACTGCAACAACAGCTAAACCATTGCGATAGTTCTTACGAATTCTATCATAGCTCAACAATAACCTTTCGTCAACATGACTTCTTGCTTCGTCAGCTTGTTTATTGTATTGCTTTTCTTCTTTTTCAGTTTCAGCGATGATCTTTTCTAATTCACCTTTTTTACCAGCAAGATTATTTTCTTTTGTTGCTACTGCTTTTTTTGCAGCATCTAAAGCTCTTGCTTTTTCGCCGATCTCTTCAGTAGCATCTTTAATATGTTTTTCGCAAAGTTTAATTTCCAACGTTTGCATTTCGATCTCTTTATTGATCGCTTCAAACTCACGATTGTTTTTTACGTTATCGCTTTGCTTTTCGTATTTTTTTACCAAGGCATCAGCTTCTTTGATCGCTTCTTTACGAGCATTGATAAATTCCTGGATACCATTGATCTCTTCTTCTACTCTTGTCTGGCGTGCATGCAATCCTTCGATTTCATCTTCAAGATCTTTTACTTCAATTGGCAATTCGCCTTTTAAAATTTGAATTTCATCAAGTTTACAATCTACTTTTTGCAAACGAACAAGTGATGATAATTTTTCTTCAACTGAGAAATCTGCAACTTTAGCCATAAATGTTTATTTTTTTATTTACCCAACCTCTTAAGAACCCGGAGTAAAATAATTAACAGGATTGGTTTTTACTCCTGTTTTAAGGACGGCAAAGTTAGGGAATTTTTCAGTCAAAAGATCAAATAAAAGGTCAATTGTATATTGTTCACTCTCATAATGGCCAATATCGGCAATAACCATTCTCTCATTGGCATCAAAAAACTCATGATATTTGACATCCCCGGTGATATAAAAATCAGCTCCGGCAGCCACTGCATTGGTTATCAGGAAACTTCCTGCGCCTCCGCAAAGAGCTACTTTCTGAACAGGTTTATTCAGTAACGAAGTATGTCTTATTATAGAAAGTTTAAATATATCGTTGATCTTGTTAAGAAAATCCATCTCTGACAAAGATTCCGGCAGTTCTCCTACAATACCACTACCTACACTTTGAAGAGGATTTTCCAAAAGGATAATGTCATAAGCAACCTCTTCGTAAAATCCAATTTCACGAACCGCATTGATCAAATGTTCTTCATTTAACCAGGCAGGAAAGATCACTTCAATTTTTACCTCTTCTACAGTTGCTTGTTTATTTATTTCACCGATTATGGGATGAGAATTATCATTTCCTTTAAATGTACCTAGCCCCGGTGTGGTAAAACTGCATTCGCTATAATTACCAATGTAACCAGCACCTGCTTCGAAAATTGCCTTGCGAACCTTCCCTGCTTCTGCAGCGGGAGCAAACGTGATCAATTTTTTTAATATACCTTTTTTTGGAGACAAAATATTGCGGTTTATCAAACCAAGCATATCTGCAATTTTTCCATTTACGCCGTCCATTACATTATCAAGGTTGGTATGAATAGCATAAATGGCAATATCATTTTTGATGGCTGTTATGATCGTTTGCTCCACATAATCTTTCCCGGTAATTTTTTTCAGCCCTCTGAAGATAATAGGATGATGCGCCACAATAAGATTGCATTTTTTATCAATGGCCTCTTGCACTACCTTCTCAATTGCATCTAGTGAAACAATTATGCCTGTGCATTCCCAATTAAGATTGCCGGTAATTAAGCCTGTATTATCATAACTTTCCTGTAAACTTGCAGGAGCAACGGTTTCTAGAAAAGATGTGATGGCCTGAATTTTCATTACCTAAAATTTTAATGAATGAATGTCGCTGAATTATATACAGCCTATAAAACAAAGATGCAAAAAATTGCCGATGTAAAGTACGCCTCTGCAGTTTTACAATGGGATCAGGAAACTTATTTACCTCCAAAGGGTAATGATTTCAGAGCAAGACAATTAGCTACATTGACCGAAATAGCTCATGAACAATTCATTGATGAAAAATTAGGGAATTTATTAAATGAATTATTATCCAAAGATGGCTTATCAGCAACTGAACAAAAAAATGTTCAATTAAGTTTAGAGGATTATAACAGGAACAAAAAGATTCCTGCACCATTTGTAAGAAAGATGAGTGAGAAAATAACGCAGGCTTATCATGCATGGGTTAAGGCCCGTGAACAAAATTCATTTACCGGTTTTCAACAACCATTACATGATCTTATTGAATTAAAAAAACAAGAAGCAGATCTTTTGGGTTATCAGCACCATCCTTACAATGCATTGATGAATGATTACGATAAGGGTCTTACGGTTAATATTGTTGACAATATTTTCAGTAACCTGAAACCACAATTACTTACATTATTAAATGAAATAAAAAATCGACCTCAAATAGATAACTCTTTTTTATTCCAACATTTTGATAAAGACAAACAATGGGAATTTGGAATTGAAATTTTAAAGCGGATAGGGTTTGATTTTGAAGCAGGGAGACAGGATCTTAGTGTTCACCCTTTTACAACAAATTTTAATAATGCGGATGTAAGAGTAACAACTAGGGTTGATGAGAATGATCTTGGCAACATGACCTGGAGCTGTATCCATGAAGGTGGGCATGCTTTATATGAGCAAGGATTGCCCGGAGAACAATATGGTTTACCATTGGGAGAATATTGCAGTTTAAGTATTCATGAAAGTCAAAGCCGTTTATGGGAAAACTGTGTAGGTAGAGGGCTATCATTCTGGCAGCACAATTTACCTTTATTAAAAACGTTCTTTCCTCAACAGCTAAACAATTCATCAGTCGACCAATTTTACATGGGTATCAATAAAGTAGAGCCGTCGTTAATAAGAACCGAAGCAGATGAGTTGACCTATCATTTTCATATTATGATAAGATATGAAATTGAGAAAATGCTGATCGAAGGAAGTATCAGCACAAAAGATATCCCGGCTTATTGGAACGAACATTATGAAAAATACTTGGGAGTAACTGTGCCGGATGATAAAAGAGGTTGTTTGCAGGATATTCATTGGAGCCATGGCAGCTTTGGCTATTTTGCTACTTATAGTTTGGGAAGTATGTATGCTGCCCAATTGTATGCAGCTATATTAAAAGAAAATATGTCGTTAGAAGAAGAGATAAGAAATGGATCTACAAATAGTATTTTAAATTGGTTAAGACAACACGTTCATCAATCCGGCAGATATTTTCTTTCTGAAGATTTATGTAAAAAAGCGACAAATGAGCCATTAAACCCTACACATTTTATCGATTATGCCACAAAAAAATATTCTTCTATTTACTCATTTTAAAAATAAAGACATTCCAACGTTTCTTTATAAATCGAGATTTGTAATTGCAATTACAAGTGCCGTACTGTTATTATTAAGTAGTTGTGTTAAAAGTCCTAGCGATTACTCTTCTGAAGAATTAGCGAAATTATTCGAAACGAATATCCTTAATAGAACATTTATAGTTGATCTTGCATCTGACAACGGGACAAACCTTACTGCTGATTATACAGGTTATAATTTTGTTTTAACCAAAACCACGTCTTATTATGATGGACCGATCACGGGTACAAAAGGAAGCCTTGTTTATAATGGTACATGGGGTTGTAATGAAGACTTTAGCAAATTGACCATTAATCTTATTGAGCCAAGCATTCCTGCTGAATTTGTATTTTTAAACCGCTCCTGGAAATTTACAGATAAAACTTTTCCCGTATTAGAATTAGCCCCATGGGGTAGTACTGCTCCAAAGATCCTTCACATGAAACGACTGTAAAACTACGATACTCTTTAACTAATTATGCGTACAAGTACTCAATTTTTGTACATTCTAAACCAGCGACACAATTTTTTATTAATAAAGGTGTTAGTATGTTAAGCATCCTCATAAAATGCTTAAACCAATATTAATAAAAACCAAAATCGCAAACCTATGATAGCCAAAGTTGCCATTAGAGCATGCTATCTTCTATTTCTATTTGTCTTTAGTTTAAGTGCTTCGGCACAGCTAAAAACAGATTTTAGCAGCTCTCCTCTAAACGGATGCTCTCCCCTATTAGTTCAATTTACTGATAACTCAACAGGAAACCCAACACAATGGAAATGGGATCTTGGTAATGGGACAACATCATTTTTACAGAATCCATCTGTAACTTATTTTGTTCCCGGCCAATATAGTGTCAAGTTAGTGATCAGGAATTCAGCTGGAGCAGACTCTCTTGTTAAAACAAATTACATAACAGTTTTTTCTAAACCAGCTGTTGATTTTACAAGTGATGTTATAACAGGTTGCTATCCACTTTCAGTTAATTTTAAAGATCTAAGTGACGCAGTAAGTGGAACAATATCTACCTGGCAGTGGGATTTTGGTGATGGTACTACTTCAGATCAAAAAAGTCCTGAGCATACTTATACTGCTGCAGGAAATTATAATATTACTTTAAGGGTTACTAACAGTAACGGATGTGTTACAACAATTGCAAAACCTGCTTATATAAAAATAAGCGAAGGTCTTACTGCTAAATTTACCAATAACGCACCAAGTACTTGTACTTTACCAGCGACCATTAATTTTCAAAATACATCGGTTGGTACAAGCACTTTGACTTATGCATGGGATTTTGGTGATGGTACTGCTTCAACTGACGCTTCACCAATTCATATTTTTACATCGATAGGAAATTATACCGTAAAATTAATTGCTACAAATGTTAGTGGTTGTACGGATACTACAATTAAAACGATCAGTATTACTGATGGAAATGTGAAGGCTTCTTTTACATCTACATCAAATATAGTTTGCCTGGGAAATAGTATTGGAATTAACCCTACATCAAGCGTATTACCAACCTCAGTGAAATGGGATTTTGGTGATGGAACTACTTCAACAGAAATGGTACCTCTCAAAAAATATGCTGCAGAAGGTGTTTATAGAATTAAAATGGTAGCAAATTTTGGCGGTTGCTCTGACTCTGCTTTTAAAACTGTAGCAGTTGTTGGCGTACCAGTAGCTAATTTTTCTAATACTACTGTTGCCACTTGTAAAGCTCCTTTAACTATTGCATTTAAAAATACCAGCACATCTACAACATCATATAAATGGTATTTCGGAGATGGTGATTCATCAACTTTAGCAGATCCATCTCATACTTATCTTAAAAACGGAACTTACAATGTAACATTGGTTGCATCCAATGCTTCCGGATGTGTTAATACGATCACTAAATCCAGTCTTGTGCAAATTATTGCACCAAAACTTAAGTTGCGTAATTTGCCTGATAGCGGATGTTTACCTTTCACAAAAGCATTTTCATACGTAGCAAATGAGATCGATATCTGGCAGAATTATAAATGGGATTTTGGTGATGGAGCTACATCAACACTATCTTCACCAACACATGAATATACCACACCAGGTATATATAATGTAACCTTATCAGCCAGCACTGCTGAGGGTTGTACAGATACAATCACTATAAAAAATGCAGTAAAAGTTTCTATTAGACCTGTCCCTGCTTTTAATAGCGATAGAGATGTTTGTGCCGTTATTCCTGTAGAATTCTTTGACCTAAGCACAGGTGAAATAACTAAATGGTTATGGGACTTTGGTGATGGAAGCACATCAAAAGAACAAAATCCTAAACATCAATATAGTGATACAGGTTTCTTTGATATTAAATTAAAAGTATGGAATGGTGGTTGTGAAGATTCATTAAGAATAGACAGTTTCGTACACATCAAAGCTCCTATCGCTAAATTCACGGTTCCTGTAAATTGTACAACTTCATTTGAAAGAGTATTTACTGATAAATCAATTGGTGCTGATACATGGGCATGGGATTTTGGTGATGGCACTACTTCAACTGAACAACATCCAATTCATACTTATGCTGCTGAAGGAACTTATACTGTTAAATTAGTTGTATTCAATTATGAAACTGGTTGTGATTATGAAACCTCACAACAGGTACAAATAGTAAATACTAAAGCTAACTTTTATGCTAGTGATACAGTGATCTGTAAAAACACTGCAACAGTATTCAGCATACCTGCTGAAAACAAAAAATTCGTAGTAAAATGCGATTGGGATTTTGGTGATGCAAGCTATGCCTCTACAAATACAGGTGATCAATCACATATTTATAAAAAAACAGGAACTTATACAGTTCGTTTGGTAATAACCAATACACTTGGCTGTACTGATACATTGACCAAGTCACAATATGTAACTGTATTTGGACCTACAGCTAAATTCACTGCATCAGTTGCAGGAACATGTTTACAAAAAACAGTTGCTTTCTCAGACAGTTCATTCAGCGATAATTTACATCCTATCGAAAAATGGGTATGGAGTTATGGCGATAAAAAAATCGATACATTAACAAGCGGTCCTTTCCAACATAGTTATGCAGCTACGGGAACTTATCCTGTTACTTTAAGAACAATAGATAGTTATGGATGTTCGGATCTATATATTATTCCATCATCTTTAATAATTTCAAAACCTAAAGCTGATTTTGTTTCTGTGGATACTTTATCATGTCCGGGCAAACCAATAGGATTTACTAATAAATCAGTTGGTACAGAACTTACATATTCATGGAATTTCGGAGACCTTGGTACTTCAACTACCGCTTCACCCTCACATTTATATAATACCGATGGTAGATATGCAGTTAAATTAGTGGCAACAGATAAATATGGCTGTAAAGATTCTATGACCAAGCCATCTTATATCAATATAGTGTTGCCTCGAGCTAATTTCAGTATGAGTGATTCATTTAGTACATGTCCTCCATTAGTGGTAAGATTTACAGATATTTCAACAGGTGTTGTAACAAAAAGATGGGACTTTGGTGACAGTACATATTCTACATTAAACAGTCCATCACATTTTTACAATTATCCTGGTACATACATGGTAAAATTAACTATAACAGGTCCTGGTGGATGTACAGATGTAAAAGTAAAACCAATTGTTATACGTGGTCCACGAGGAGCATTTACATACAATCCGCTTAAAGGGTGTAAAGACCTTAAAATTGATTTCATAGCTACTACAGAAGATAAGGCTTCATTTATATGGGATTTTAATGATGGCGCCACCGTTAGTACACAGGATTCAGTTTTGTCTCACACTTATAAATTTTATGGTGCTTACGTTCCTAAATTAATTTTAGTAGATAAAGAAGGTTGTCATGTGCCTATCACCGGTGATGATACGATCAAAGTAAATGGTGCACTTGCTAAATTTAATTTTACCACTAAACCAATGTGTGATTCAGGAATGGTAGCCTTTACTGATTCATCTGACAGCTATGATAAAATAATAAAATATACATGGAATTGGGGTGATGGACTTTCTTCAAATGATCAGAACGCAACACATCATTATACCAAAGCAGGAACCTATTATCCAAAACTGACCGTTAATACGGAAACAGGTTGTTCAGATAGCATAACCGCTGCCACGGCAATTAAAATAGTAGCATCCCCACAAATAGCTATTAAAAATTTCAATAGTGGATGTATACCTTTAAAAACAGGATTTACAGGTGAGTTATTAGCTGCAGATACTTCAACATTGAAATGGAATTGGGATCTTGGAAATGGCAATATTTCTGATCTTCAAAATCCAGTTCAACAAATATATCCTAACGCCGGTTCATATACAGTAAACCTAACGGTTACGAATAGTACAGGATGTTTTGATACTGCTACAAGAACTGTTGAGGCATACCCTATCCCAACAGTTGATGCGGGTGAAGATGCATGGGTATGTATTGGTAAGAACTATAAAATGAACGCTACAGGGGCTAATACATATAGCTGGAAGATTGACAATACATTAAGCTGTTTAGATTGTGACCAACCAGTAGCAACTCCTGTAAACGAAACAAAATATGTTGTAACAGGTTCTTCAATTTATGGTTGTACAGCATCTGATTCAGTAAGATTAAAAGTTCAAAAACCTCAAAAAATATCTTTTAGTCAAACAGATACTTTGTGTAAAGGTGAAGCGTCAAAAATGACTGCTTCAGGTACAGACAATTACTTATGGATACCTGCTGCAGGCTTAAGCAATGCAAACATTGCCAACCCGGTTGCAAGACCCGATACTACAACAACTTATAAAGTAATTGGTACCGATGCAAGAAATTGCTTTAGTGATACAGGCGTAGTTAGAATAAAAGTATATCCTATACCGGTAGTAAACGCAGGTGATGATCTTACTGTAAATATTGGTAGCAGAATAACAATTAAACCAACTATTTCAAGTGATATCACAGAAGTAATATGGTCTCCGAAAACTTGGGTGATCAGCAGCACAAATGATCTTCCGGATCTTACTGTTAAACCAAAAGAAACGACTAAATATACAATCGAAGTTAAAAATCCAGGTGGATGTAAATCAAGTGATAATGTTACTGTGTTTGTGATCTGTAATGGTGCAAATGTATTCATGCCAAATACTTTTTCACCAAATGGTGATGGTTCAAATGACGTTTATTATCCAAGAGGAACAGGGTTATTTAATATAAAAGGCATAAGAATATTCAGCCGTTGGGGAGAAGTAGTATTTGAAAGAAATAATTTTAAAGCGAATGATGTATCCGCTGCCTGGGATGGAACTTACAAAGGCACAAAACTTAGTCCAGATGTATTTGTATATACAATAGATATTGTTTGTGATAACAATGAAATATTAACTTTTAAAGGAAATATTGCACTTATCCAGTAAAGATGGTTTGGTTTTTATTAATTATGACAAGTCACCGGCCGTAAGGCCGGTTCTTGTTTGTAGCAAGCCAAGATCATTAATAGTAACAAACATTTTTACTATTAAAAAAGGTTGTTTGTGCTTATCCGCAGCAGCATTATTTGAAGAAATTTCATGAACAAAAAACTAATAATTTTTTCTTTTTTTTAATAATAAAACTTACAAAAAACCGTTTATATATTGAGGCGTAATGATTAAGTGATCCAATATCCAAATCCAATTTTATGAAAAGAACCGTACCACATTTTGTATGTGCCCTTGTATTGTTATTTACTACATTCAAAGGAATTTCACAAGACATACATTTCTCCCAATTTTTTGAAGCACCCCTTTTAAGAAACCCAGCTTTAGCCGGATTATTCAATGGCGACCTTCGTTTTCAAATGGTTTACAGAAGCCAATGGAACAGCGTAACTGAACCTTATGAAACGGGTACATTCAATGGTGAATATAAAATACCTGTAGGTGGAGAAAGCGAAGACTTTATCAGCGTTGGCGGTCAAATTCTTTATGATCAGGCTGGTACGGCTCAATTATCTGCAACGCATATATTGCCTGTATTCAATTACCATAAATCATTGAGCGCTGAAAAAAATAAATACCTATCGTTAGGCTTTATGGCTGGTATTGTACAAAGAAGTATCAACAGAAGTAAAGTAACTACCAATAGTCAATTCGATGGCTCATCATACAATCCTAATTTAGGTGATGGCGAAACATTTGATAAATCTTCTTTCGGATATTTTGATGGAAGTGCAGGTATCAGTTTTAATAGCCAGATAGGTGAAAATGCTAATAATAATTATTTCATCGGCATAGGTTACCATCATTTTAATAAAGCATCGAATGTATCTTTTTATTCGAACAATACCACCAGGCTACAAGCTAAATGGGTTTTGTCTACGGGTATTAAAATGTCAACAAATGAATATTCTTACATTACTATTCATGCAGATCATTCAAAACAAGGACCTTACTCAGAAACAATCGGTGGCTTTATGTACACAAGAAAATTAGATGATCCTACCAATCCTCGTTTGACGATCAGTGGTGGTGCTATGCTAAGATTAAATGATGCATTTATCCCTGTTGCTAAAATAGAAGTAAGTCCTTTAGCCATCTCCGTTAGTTACGATGCTAATATTTCACAATTGAAATCAGCAAGCCAGGGACGTGGCGGTATGGAGATCGGTTTATCTTATCAGAAATTTTTTGAAAAAAATAATACAACTAAGAACGCAAGCAGATGCCCAAGGTTCTAAAAATACTCAGCAATCCAATAGATATACACTCCCTTAGAACGGCCAAAGAGATCAAAAGAAAGTAAAAAAATTGCGATTTTGGATTGTTTGGATATAAAAGGCCTCCGGTTAATTTCGGAGGTTTTTTATTTTATCTAATTAGTAACGACTAAATGATGCAGCCATCATAAGTCCAATTGCTCCTAACACAGAAAAGATCAAAGTGATGATAGCAATGATGCCGGCAAAACGAAAATATATTTTAAGATTTTTAAATGCTATAATTAAATTTTCCTGGTCGGCATTTCTTAATGCAACCTGCGCTTTTTTAGCAAACAAAAATAAAAATCTCGACATAACAAATGTTATTGCAGCTATTACTAAATAAACGGCTGTTACCATTCCTCCTGCCATAAAATTAGAAGTGCCCCCACTGTTATACATTGCCGTAGTTCTAGACAAGAAAACCCCTGCCCCTACTGCACCCAATGCCATCACACCACTTAATATAAAACCAGTTACACCTAAGAACTTTGCCCATGTGGCAGTTTCTTTCATGTGAGCAGCAATAGGCCCATCAATGATCAGGTCATTATCTAAAAGATTTGTAGTTTGTTCCATAACATTTTTTTTAAGAATTAATTACGAAGTCCGTAGGAAGAGATCAAAGCACCAAAAACAATAAGGTAAATAATTAATATCACCACAAATAAAGATGAAAGGATTATTCCAATGATAGAACATATTCTTCCACCGTTAGAACTGCTAAAACTTGATGCAGAATAAAGTTCTGGTGCCGACATATATAATCTTCTGTCTTTATTCGCTAACACAAGTCCAATAATGCCACATACCAATCCTACTATACCATAACAAAAAGAGCCAACTATCGAAATGATCCCAAGCACTAAAGCACTTGTTGCATTAGGTAAAGGCTGTTGTCCATTAAAATTTGAATTGGGTGTTAAAAGGTCCCTTTGTTCCATTTTATTTAAGGTTTTAATTAAGTATTTTGTAAATATAATTAGATACAACTATCAATGCAATAAAAATATATCCACCTACTATCACCTTAACTCCATGATTGAATTTAAAATACAAATGCAATAATGAGTATATAAAAAATAATATCAGCGGTATCGTTGCAAAATGATAATGCAGGCTGGAAGAAAGATTACCATTTAATAATTCAATAAAACTTCTTTGTAAACCACAGCCCGGACAGTCAATATGAAAATAATTTTTTACAGGGCAAGGCAACTGATGATCTTGCAACCAGTTAACAAAAGTTGTAAAAATTGCAGTTAGTTTCAATAATAGATAAGCTTTTAGTAAGCCCTTGCAAATAAAACTCTTTGTGAACTTGCATTACCCGTCAATATACACTTCCCTGCTGCTTGTTCATTGTTTAAAGGAATGCAACGTATGGTAGCCTTTGTAAGGTCTTTAATTTTCTCTTCAGTCTCAGGTGTTCCATCCCAATGCGCTGCAATAAAACCTGTTTTTTCATCCAGTAATTTTACAAATTCATCCCAGCTATCAGCATTAGTGATATGATCTTCTCTAAAGTTTTTTGCCTTAGTATATATAGCAGTTTGAATTTCGTCAAGCAACTTTATTACATGCTCTCCTAACCCATCAAGACTAACGGTCATTTTTTCTTTGGTATCTCTACGTGCCACTTCAACAACATTATTAGCAAGATCTCTTGCACCAATCGCAATTCTAACCGGAACACCTTTCAATTCATATTCAGCAAATTTCCATCCCGGACGATTGTTATCACTATCATCATATTTTACTTTTACGCCGGCAGCTTTCAATTCATTCATCAATGAATGCACTTTCTCATCTATCATTTGCTTTTGTTCATCCCCTTTATAAATAGGAACTATCACAACTTGTATAGGAGCCAGTTTCGGGGGCAATACCAAACCATCATCATCACTATGTGCCATTACCAATGCGCCTATCAAACGTGTACTTACGCCCCAGCTTGTTGCCCATACATAGTCAAGCTTATTTTCTTTATCACTGAATTTCACATCGAATGCTTTTGCAAAATTTTGACCTAAGAAATGCGATGTACCCGCCTGTAACGCTTTACCATCCTGCATTAACGCCTCAATGCAATAAGTATCTATAGCTCCTGCAAAACGTTCATTCGCTGTCTTCACT
Source organism: Bacteroidota bacterium (assembly GCA_040387955.1). Taxonomy (GTDB): domain Bacteria; phylum Bacteroidota; class Bacteroidia; order Chitinophagales; family Chitinophagaceae; genus Ferruginibacter. The sequence continues at coordinate 221,225 of JAZKCS010000007.1, forward strand.
CCTTTTATTACCGGCATCGCCATATAGCTCTCAGCAAAATCAGCATATACATGCAGCATCTGCACAGTTTCGTCTACTGCTTCCTGTGAGGTAGCATGAGCAGTATGTCCTTCCTGCCACAAAAATTCTGCTGTACGTAAAAATAAACGTGTCCTCATTTCCCAACGCACCACATTTGCCCATTGATTTATCAGCAACGGCAGATCTCTGTATGATTGTATCCAACCCTTATATGTATTCCAAATAATGGCTTCACTTGTCGGACGAATAATTAATTCCTCTTCCAGTTTTGCCTCTGGATCTACCATTAATTTCCCTGGTTTATCAGGATCATTTTTCAAACGGTAATGCGTAACAATAGCACACTCTTTTGCAAAGCCTTCCGCATTTTTTTCTTCCGCTTCAAATAAACTCTTAGGTACAAACAAAGGAAAGTATGCATTTTGATGCCCTGTATCTTTAAACATTTTGTCTAACACATCTCTCATATTTTCCCATAATGCAAAACCATACGGTTTAATAACCATACAACCCCTTACCGCACTATAATCTGCCAATCCGCCCTTTATAATAAGGTCATTGTACCATTGAGAATAATCCTGTTCCCTGCTTGTAATTTCTTTGCTCATCGCCTTTTTACTGATTTTAGATCTTTAATTCCGGCAAATTTAGCCTTAAGCAAGAAAATAACCCTATTTTTTTCGATAGCCCGTTTAGCCCTTTGGGCTAAATTGTTATTATTATGTACCCGGCATTTGTACTAGTATTAAGCTTCATTGGCGTCGCACTCTTGTACAACATCTCTTTATTGAGCTTTATCCAAATTTTACTGTCATTGCGCTATAAACAATACAAAATGTATAACTAAGACATTGATTTTTAAGTCTGTGCAATTTTTGATAATAGAGAGTTATAGCATATATTTATGTGTTGCATGCAAGGCAAAACGACCACTCAATAAAAATGACGTACGACTTCTTCGCTAATAAATCTGACAAAATAAATTTGCTGGACTTCATATTTAAGGAGACAGACTTAAAAGTATTTGACCTTGCTTCAACTTATGGACAAGAAATTTCTGAATACAAAAGTACAGAAGAAATAATTTCAAAATTTAACCTTGAAAACGGTGGACAATCCTCTGTAACATTTCAACTTTGGACACCACGTTTTGACGGCGAAATATTATTTAGAAAAGTTGACCTTAATCCAAAGCATTGCGACGGACACACTTTTCGTTATTCAACTGACGGTTGGGGATTAATACAACTTTACTTTGGCGGGCAAAAGGACAATATTCTATTTCATTCTCACATTGGACATTTCAATGAAAAAGGAGCTTTAAAATGGGAAGGCACGAATCACTTTAATGGCAACGTTGACAAATGGAATTGGAAAGAAGTTGAGCAGACATCAAGAAAATTAAAGAATCAAATTCATAATAAAATCGCAATTAGAAAAATCGGAAGCTATGGAGTTTTGCCAGGTGCTGACAAGTTAAGTGACAACGGAATTAAACTTTTCTGCCCCTGTTGGTCTTCCCCTCTTCAACCATTTTACACGAACTAACCCGAACGCCGTTGTTGGTGTTTTCCACCAACAACCGTAGTGAACGAATCGAAAACAATTTAAAAATATTAAATTAGTATTCGAAAAAATAGAAATGGAGTACCCCGAATACTATGCTCAATTTTTTACAGCAACTATTTTAGAATGGAAACATCTTCTAAAGCCTGATAAGTATAAAGATATTATTATAGAAAGTTTACGCTACCTGGTAAAAGAAAAAAGAGTAAAAGTATTTGCATTTGTCATCATGTCAAATCACATTCATATAATGTGGCAGGTGCAGCCCAACAATACATTAGCCGATGTTCAAAGAGATTTTTTAAAATTCGTTGCACAAAAAATAAAACTAGATCTTCTAAAGGAGCATCCTGCTGCACTGGAAATTTTTCGTGTAAATGCAAAAGACAGAAAATACCAGTTTTGGGAACGCAATCCCCTGAGTATAGATCTATTCACTCATGATGTTTTTATGCAGAAACTAGAATACATTCATCAAAATCCTGTTAAAGCCGGAATATGTGTACTAC
>JAZKCS010000007.1:223420-346915 GCA_040387955.1 Bacteroidota bacterium
CGGAGGAATATAAATATTCCACTGCACTGATGTATTACACAGTTTCTAATGAATACGATTTCATTACTCACTTGTTAGCCTAAGCTGGCGAAGACTTCGGTTGTTGGTGAAAAACACCAACAACGGCATTCGGATTCGGTTAAAACATTAAATCCGTAGAATGGCAATACCAACAAAAGCAAAAAATCCTGTTAAAGCCGGAATATGTGTACTACCGGAGGAATATAAATATTCCACTGCACTGATGTATTACACAGTTTCTAATGAATATGATTTCATTACGCACTTGTTAGCCTAAGCTGGCGAAGACTTCGGTTGTTGGTGGAAAACACCAACAACGGCGTTCTGATTCAGTTAAAATATTAAACTTGCGAATAGCTACACCAACAAAATCAAACCGAACTGAACGAATCGAAAAAGCTGAATTATATTTTACTGCACAAGAGTGCGACGCCAATGAAGCTGAGCTATGCATAAATGCCTGAAACATAAAGAATAGAAACTTTCCTTTAGCACATCATTAACAATCCTAAGAAAGTTCTTTAACAATTATGGCAAAGATTTTGAACTAAGCTATAAGAACCCACTTATTCGTAACTTTATCACCTGTAAAATCAAATATATGACCACGAAAATTTTACTTTTTGCAATCATCATCTCAGGCCTTGCAGCCTGCTCCCCTTCTTATAGATCCGGGCAAACACCTGATGATGTTTATTTTTCTCCTGCACGTACAATAGAAGAAGATAGAAGAGACGAAAGAAAAGAAGAAGTACGTTATGAAAGCGCTGAAGACAGGATCATCAGAAGAGGTATCAACGACCCTCGATATAGAAACTGGGACTATGGTTACGATTACGGATATACGCCGTATGCATACGGATATTATTATGACTATTATTACAACCCATACTATTATCCATACCCTGTTTACACAACTCCTTACAAACCATCTGTTGTTAGACCGATCAATAGCACTCCAAGAAAAGTTAACTTAGGAAGTTACACTAACAACAATTATAATATTGCTAATACTACCACTACACCCGGTAGATTGAATACAAAGATGAACAATGCAAAACCTGTATATAATAATAGCAATGTAAGAAAACCAATAGATGTGCAAAAGGTAAAAGCGCCTGTACAAACCAATACCAACAACAGTAATAACAATAATACTTCGACCAATACAAACAACACACGTACTTATACGCCGCCTGCTTCAACTAACAACAACGATGCTCCCGCCACAAATAATTCCGGAGGAAGCACAAGGCCACCAAGAAAAAATTGATAGAAATTATACTATTCATTTAATTTATAGTGCACTGTTTGCACTATTTAAAAAGTACGTCATGAAAAAATATTTACTTATAGCTTTTACTGTTTTCAGCATAGCTTCTCAAGCCCAGGCTCCTGAAGATGCATTGAGATATTCTTATTTCCCACAAAATGGAACAGCACGTAATCTTGCTATCGGCGGAGCAATGGGCTCCTTAGGTGGTGATGTTACTGCAATATTTGTAAACCCTGCAGGATTGGGTAATTACAGAACAGGTGAATTTGTTTTTACACCGGGTTATTTTTTGAATAATAACAAAACAACTTTCAGGGAAAACCTTACTAACAACAAGAAGAATAATTTTGGTTTAGGGCCAATTGGAATTGTATATGGTTTTAATAATAAATACGATCTTAAAACCAGCGAAGTATTTAGTGTTGCAGTAACGCAGTTAGCAGATTATAATAATACCATTAGTTATAAAGGCTTAAACAATTACAGTTCATATTCAGAAAGGTTTGTAGAAGAATTTGCTAAAAGTGGTTATAGTCTTGATGAAGCTACTTCATTGAATACACCATTCCCATACACATCCGGACCAGCATTGAACACTTACCTTATAGATACTTTTACTATTGATGGTGATATTACAGTAAAAGGTTTACCGGAATTTTTAATTGATAATGGTAATGCAGTGCTACAGGAAAATAATATTAAAACTTCCGGTGGCTTGTATGAAATTGCTTTAGGTTATGCAATGAATAGAAATGATAAATTATTGTTAGGCGGAAGTTTAGGTGTACCCATCATGGATTATAGAAATATCACCACTTTTAAAGAAAGCGATACTTCTATGAATATCAATAATGGGTTTGGCTTTTTTTCTTACACAGATGATTTTAAAACCGTTGGCGCAGGTGTAAATTTAAAATTAGGTTTGATCTATCGTCCTAAAGAATTCATCAGGCTTGGGCTTGCAGTGCATACCCCTACTTATATGTTTTCTTTAAAAGATACCCGGACAACAACTCTAGACGCAGACACTGAAAATTATGAAGGTGAACGTGCTGAAAGTTCTACAACATTTACCAACGGCCAGGCTGGCCAAAGTGAATACACAATGGTTACCCCATGGAAAGCTATGATCAGTGGTAGCTATGTTTTTAGAGAGATCCAGGATGTACGTAAACAAAAAGCTTTTATTACTGCAGACATTGAATATGTGAATCATAAAGGAAGCAAATTTTACAGTGCTAATCCTGAACCTACTGTTGATGAAGATGAATATTACAAAGCGCTTAGCAGCGTTATTAAGCAACAATACAAAGGCAATTTTAATTTCAGGCTAGGTGGTGAATTAAAATTTAATACCATCATGGGACGACTTGGATTTGCTTACTATTCTAATCCTTACAGAGATGCTATTTTAAAATCACATAAAATGTTAGTGAGCGGTGGACTTGGGTATCGTAATAAAGGTTTTTTTGTAGACCTTACTTATGTTCATTCATTTAATAAAGAATCCAATTTCCCATATCGTTTAGAGGATAAAGCAAATACATTTGCAGTGGCAAAAAATCAAAGAGGAAATATTGTTGCAAGTATTGGTTTTAAGTTTTAAGATCATTCAGCTTCAATACCCATTGCTGCTTGTTTCATTTTTACAGCGGTATCTTTTCCAAGATAATTTTCTATCCACCCATGTACAAGATATATGACCGGAGTAAGCGCAATAGCAACAATGAATTTATAAATATAATTCCCTGTACCTGTAACCAATATCTGGTGCAGGCTCCATGGTTCTCCCTGCCCTGTTTGAATACGTTTGCCTACATAAAAAGCAATGAACAGAACAACGAAACTATCGATCAATTGTGAGATCAATGTTGAGCCAGTTGCCCGAAGCCACATTTTTTTATCTCCTGTAATTTTTTTTATGCGATGAAAAACAAATACATCCAATACCTGCCCTATTAAAAAAGCGACAATAGAACCAATGATGATCCACAAACCCTGACCGAAAATTCCTCTGAATGCGCTATCAGGTTTTTCTATTCCGTTACCGATAGAAAAATATTCTGAAGGGCTTAAATGTATAGCACCATTGAACATTAAAAAAGCATAACTGATCAAACTTATAGCAATGTATGATAAGAACTTTACTCCTTTGGGACCATAATATTCATTGATGATATCTGTCATAATAAATACAACAGGCCACAATAAAACCCCAGCTGTAAGATGGAAACTAAAATCACTACCAAATAAATTAATATTTGCTCTTTGTACACCAAATGTATCTTCCAGTGAAAATATTTTTACTCCTATCACTTCTGCTATCAAAGCATTCGCAATAAAAAAACCACCAAGAATAATAAATAGCCTGGTACTCCTGTCTTTTAAAATGTAGTGTATCATTTAAAAATTACTGTAGAAGAAATAATAAATTTGAAAAATAAACAGGAGAAAGTTAAACCAAATAATCCATTTGGCAATGTTGGGATTCAGTTTGAACAAGCGGAAAAATATATAAACAATAAAAAATATCAGGTTAAGAAAGATCGCAGTATAACCTAAAACTACCAATGTACTTTTAAGTGGATTCAATTCTATCAACCCTGTAAAATTTCCTTTTTTTTTATTAGCAATTTCTACAAATCGCAATATTGTGGAAATGATAAAACAAATATTCCAGATCACTACAAGCTTAGAAAAAAAACGCATATGATTTATTTAAGGTGTATTGCTATCCATTTTTTCCGGCAAGCATTGGCACAAATGAAAAATTCTGAAAGGCTTCTTCATAAACATCTCCATTGGCTAATTTAGTGAGACGCAACATACGTTGTACTTCACCTTCATCAACAGGTATAACCATTTTACCCCCAACCTTTAATTGATCAATTAATTTAGGAGGAATGAATGGTGCTGCTGCGGTGATAATAACTTTATCAAATGGAGCATAGGTCGGTAATCCTTCATATCCATCTCCATAAAAAAACTTGATGTTTGGGTATTTAGCTTTAAAAATAAAATGCTTGGCCTTATCAAACAATTTCTTCTGACGTTCTATTGTACAAATGTTAGCTCCCATCTCTGCTAATACAGATGCCTGATAAATACTGCCAGTACCTATTTCCAATACTTTGTCGAAAGGTTTTATTTGTAATAATTGAGTTTGATATGCAACGGTGTAAGGCTGAGAAATGGTCTGACCTTCGCTTATCGGAAAAGCTCTGTCTTCATAAGCAATTTCATCAAAAGCACTATCTAAAAAGAAATGGCGAGGAATATTATTGATTGCGGATAAAACATTTTCATCTGTAATACCTTTACTTCTAAGTAATTCTACCAATTTTTTTCTTAATCCTTTATGTCTGTAAGTGTCTTCGTACTTCCTCATATTGCAAAGATAATTTACCTCATTAAATTTTACTAAACCAAAAAGGAACTATTCTTCCACAAATCCCCATTCTGTTCGTAAACCTTCCAACTTTCCACCTTCCAGTTTTACTGAATCATAATGCCCTGCATTTTTCTTCTGTCTATATGCTTCGTATAATGTTACAGCACATGCAACCGAAATATTTAAAGATTTAATAATTCCTACCTGCGGAATAATAAAATTACCATCTGCCATTGCGATTATCTCTTCAGTTACACCACTATGCTCATTACCAAATACCAAGGCTACAGGCTCAATCAAATTAAGTTCATGCAAACCAACAGCATCTGTACTTAAATGTGTGGTATATATTTTTTTGAAATTTTTTCTCAATGCAGCAAAGCATTCATTTGGATCTGTAAATTGATGTATGGTCAACCATTTGGCGGCACTTGAAGAACTTCTTGCACCAAATTTCCTATGTGGTGGAATTTTATGATTAAGAATATATATATCCTGTATACCTACGGCATCGGCTGTACGCATTACAGCTGATATATTGTGAGGATCAAATACATTCTCCAAAACTATCGTCAGGTCAGGCTGGCGTTTATTTAATACAGAGGTTAACCGTTCAGTTCTTTCAGGAGTCATATGTCAAAATAAATGGGAAAAATTGAGAAATGGAAATCTATCCCAGTTTATCAGATTCATCAGAGTAATTTAATATCTTCGCCGCTTCTTATTCCTCCCTATCAAAGATCACAATCATCTATTTATAAATGAATTACAATACATGAAAAGAGTATTCCTGTTATTTTTGATCCTGTGTTCTGTTAGAACTTTTTCTCAAACTGTTATTGATGATGGAAGCCTTGTAAATGGCATTTGGACCAAATCCGGATCACCATACCTCATTGGTGGGAACATAATGATCGGGGGCGGTGAAACATTGACCATTGAACCTGGCGTGGAAGTTAATTTCCAGGGAGCATACAGTTTACTTATTATGGGAAGACTTGTAGCAGAAGGAAGCTCAACAGATAGTATTGTTTTTACTACCAATAACACCGCTGCTGGCTGGCGTGGGATGCATTTTGAAAACATACCGGCTAATACAGATAGCTCAATACTAAAATTTTGTAAAATTGAATACTCCTATAGTTTGGGCTGGGGACAAAACGGAGGTGGTATTATTATAACTAACTCTCCAAAAATTTCAATAACCAGGTCAAATATTCGGAATTGCAGCAGTGCTGGTCATGGGGCTGCGATCTATGCTATCAATTCCAAACCTGTAATTGCGAATAATAATATTTCTTTTAATCATTCTGGTGCAGGAGCTGTTTTTACAAATGGAGGAGCAACCATCACCAATAATTATATTTCTTATAATGACAATAATTATATTTCAGATGGTCCATCTCCAGGATTAGACCCTGATTTTTATGCTGGGGGGTTAGCCTGTTATGGTGAGAATACAATTGTATCGAATAATGTTATCGTCAATAATACTTCTGCTTCAAATGGTGGTGGAGTTACTGTAGGAGGTGATGTGCAATTGGTAAATAATGTTATCAGTAATAATAATGCCGAGGGCAATGGTGGTGGCATCTATTGTTTAGATTGCCGAAACGTTAGTAAAAATACAATCAGCAATAATACCGCAGCAACAAGTGCAGGTATCCATATTTATAACAATAGAGATATTGATCATGATATTGCAAACATCGATAGTAATATAATCACGTCAAACACGGCACAGTATGCCGGTGGTGGTCTTTCTATTGAGGGAGGTTGGCAAATTTATTTAACACGGAATCGGATATGTAATAATACTGTTACAACTTCCAGCTCTACCTCACAAGGTGGTGGTGGTGTTTGGGTAACAAATACTGATGATAATACTGTACAGTTTACGGATAATATTATTGCAAATAACAATAGCGTTATCGGAGGGGGAATTTTATGTGTCGCCTCTTCAACAGCATCTTTTTTTAATAATACAATTGTTAACAATGCCGCCAGTTCAAAAGGGGGTGGATTATATTTTTATTCCGGCTCCCCTACATTTTATAGTAATATAGTATGGGGAAATACTGCTGTAGCTGCTAACGGAGGCAATCAGGTTTATTTATTTAATGATGCCAGTGACCCTAATTTTTATTATAATGATATTCAAGGCGCCAGTGCAGGATTTGGAAAGAATGGTACTTTTTATTTAGGTACATATCAAAACAATACTAATGCTAATCCCGGATTTATAAGTCCTACGGCTGGTAGCGGAAATAGTCATAATGGCCTTACTGCAAATTGGGCACTAAGTGACACTTCTAAGTGCCTTAACGCTGGTCTTTTTGGACAATCACCCACAACAGTACTTTGGGCATACCCTGAAGAAAAAGATGCAGCAGGAAATCAACGGGAAGTAAATTGTAAAATTGATATGGGTGCAATTGAAAATCAAGTTCACCTGACACTTCCTTCAAGTATAGGCTTTACCGTTAGTGATTATAATTATAGTTTTTATACAGATACGCTTTATACAAACAATAATCCATCTACATTGCAAAGTGTGATAACCAGTAACTTGACGAATTGGGCACAATTCAATACTCATTACTGGAGTACCGGAGATACTACATTATCTATTCTTATAACAAAAAATGGTTTATACAAATCAAGGGCAACAAGCACTACTGGATGCTCAGTTTCAGATAGCACTCTTGTTATTCTTAAACCATCTGCCAATTTTACTATCAACAAAGACACTCAATGTCTTGCTAATAATAATTTTATTTTTACAAGCTCAACCAACGTTGATACTGCTAATTATAATTATAAATGGAGTTTTGGAGATAACCTGATCAACACAAACTATACTGCATCACATACATATACTACAGGGGGCAGTTATCCTGTTAAACTTATTGTTTCACAAAAAAAGAACCCTGGATACAAAGACAGTTTAATTAAAACGATAATAGTAGATCCGTTTATTTATAATTCTTTACCAGATACAACTATCGTTGAAGATGATAGTGTTATTATTGAGGGCGGAAGTGGATTTGCAAGTTATTTATGGAATAACAGCAATACTTCTCAATCTATAATAGTAAAAGAAAAAGGATGGTATAAGATCACAGTTACAAATAATAATGGCTGTACCGCTACCGATAGTTCTTACATTTTATTTAAAAAACGTAAAACATTATATGTAGATAAAAGTATTAATAACTGCCCGAATGCTCCTGGGGTATCTGTTTCCATAAGAACAATAAATTGTACAAATATTGTTGGTTTACAAGGAACGATCAATTGGGATAATACCAAATTGAAATTTAATAATATCGTTTACAATAGCAGCAATATTAATATCACAGCAAGTGACCTAAATCTTTCTCAAACAAATAATGGCACAATGACTTTGTCATGGTTAGATAATACACTAACCGGTAAGAATGAAATAGATAGTACCAAATTGTTTTCGTTGAATTTCGATATTCTTCCGGGAAACCCGCTAGGATCACAGATACCAATTACTTTCGATTCGATACCTACTGCATTGGAAATTGATACAGTTAATCTATCAACTAATAATTTAGTAAAAGTTCCGGATTCAAAATTTGTAAATGGATATGTAGAGATAGCCGCATCTCCACAAACTATTAATGTTACAATGGAGGCTTGCGATAGTTTGATCTATAAAAGTATTAAGTATATATCTCCTACTTCAATAGTAGATACCTTAAAATATGTTCAAGGTTGCGATAGTATTTATAAAAATATTTCTATAGTAATTTATCATGCTCCTATAACTCCTACTATCAGCATAAATGCAAATTACAGTGGCATCATTAACTACGGTGAGCATGTTGTTTTTACTGCATTGGTTACAAAAGGCGGACCAAGCCCTTTATTCAAATGGTATAAAAATGGCGTCGTTATTAATGGAGCCAACAGCTCAAGTTATAGTACCGATACGCTTAATGCCAATGACACTATACAAGCCAGCATAGTAAGCAGCTTTTCATGTGCCGTTCATGATACTATTTTTTCCAATAAATTCTTATTAGATGTCTATTATCTTGTAAGCGGACATATAAATCATATTTTGGGAACCACAGTACCAAACACTATTTTAAATTTTAATACGATCAATTATTCTCCTGTATCATCAAACTCATTTTCAAGATATTTGATTGGAGGAAGAAAGTATAAATTTAAATTTAATAAGAATAACGATGTTTTAAAAACTAATGGTGTTTCTACCCTAGATATTGCTTTAGTTCAAAGCCATATTTTAAATATTTCTCCACTGAATGATCCTTATAAATTATTAGCTGCTGATGTAGATAAGAATGGAGAAATATCTGCACTCGATATCCTGCACATAAGAAGACTCATTCTTGGTATCACTTCTTCTTTCCCTTCGAATAATTTATGGTTGTTTTTTGATTCAACAAATATCAATAAAACAAATCCATACCCGGTTAAAGACAGTATTGTAATTGATAGTTTAATGTCTGCTGTGACTAATATTCAATTTGTTGGAGTAAAATTAGGTGATGTTAATTTCGACTGGAATCCTGCTCAGGCAAGGCCTTTACCGCTCACTACTACTCCAATCACTTTCTATCATAGTGATATAACCGTTGGCAATAATAGAGAGATCAGGATACCAATTAGAGTTAAAGATTTTAAAGATATTATTGCATTACAATATACAATGAGCTTCAATACTGCGAATATTCAATTTGCCGGAATTGAGAATAATCTCTTGAATATACAATTCAATTCAGCTTTAAGTACTGATGGCAAGATCACATTCATTTGGAATGATCCAAAAAACAATGCTGTCAATTTAGATGACAATACCATAATAATGGAAATTGTATTTAATAAGCTATCTGATTTTAGTGAAGAATCAATAAGCCTTAACTCTAGCATTACATCTGTTGAAGCATGGGATAGCAAATTGCAAAAACATATGATCAATAAAGGAAGAGGGAAAATTATTAATACAATAAATTGGAGTGTAGCTCCCAATCCAACCAAAGGAGAGATCAATTTGAATTTGATATCCTCAAAAAATAAACAAATAACTATATCGCTACAGGATGTTACCGGCAAAAAAATTGCAACATATCCTGTACAATTAGTGAACGGCAATAACCTGGTAAAATTGAATTTAAAAAAGACGGCTCATATTGTTCCGGGAACTTATTATATCACAACAAATGATGTTGAGAACAAGATGAGCCAAAAAATAATTGTACAATAGCAATAACCTGAAAGAATTAATAAATGAACTTTACGCATAGACCATTTTTATTGCTATTAATATTCGTTGGTATTACCATCAATACTATAGCCCAGCAAAAATCACTTTTCTTAGATTCAGTTCCATACAGCTGTGCAAGCAGTTTTAATGTATCACTCAGAACTAAAAATATCAGCAAAACAGTGGGATTGCAAGGAACCATAAGATGGGATACTGCTATTGTTAAATACAATGGTATTTCTTACGGTAACTCTGCTATTTTATTTTCAGGATCAAATATGAATTTGACACAAACTAATAACGGGTTTTTAAATTATATCTGGTTTGATGACAATCTTGTTGGCAAAAGCACCACAGATAGTACTGTACTCTTTACTATTGCCTTTACAAGGAATGGTATAGGAAAAGGTAAGGCAACAGTATCATTTAGTTCTTCTCCAACTTCTTTGGAAATTGATACATTGAAAATTGATGGCACACCTATAAAAGATCAAAACGCTCTTTTCAAGAATGGTGTTATTGTTACACCCTACATTTATACTTTCAATGGCTCCGGCAATTGGAATAATCCTGCAAATTGGAGTAATGGTATGATACCACCATTAACCTTACCTATATGTTCTGAAATTAATATTGACCCAATTACTAATTCCGAATGTATATTAAATGTGACACAAAATATTGCGGCAGGAGCTAAGCTAACGGTAAAATCGAATAAGAAATTTAAAATACCGGGAGTATTGACTATCCATTAAAATTATAGAGACTGGTTCTTCACACTTATGATCTCTGCGGCAATACTAATTGCTATTTCTTCTGTTGTCTGACTTTTGATTGGTAAGCCGATGGGAGCATAAATATTTCTCAGCTGCTCATCACTGATCCCATCCGCCTCAAAGTCTTTAAAAATAGTTTCAATTTTTGTGCGACTGCCAAGCAACCCAAAATATTTGAGATCTTTATTGATAAGCGACTCTACAACTATTTTATCTGTTCGATAACCTACAGTCATCACTATCACATAAATATTTTTTCCTGAAAGAATGTATTCTGGAAGTTTTGTGTAATCTTCTACAATTGTTTTTGTGTGAGCATAACTATTCTGGAGAAATGTGTGTAGCTCCTGTCTGTCGTCATACAAATGAATATGAAAATCCATCGTACTCATCAATTGTGATAATGCTAATGAGCAATGACCGGCACCAATAATATGTAATTCGTTTTTATATCCTGTTTTTTCAAGGTATAAAAAATTGTCTTCTTCTTTTAATTCGAAGTCAAAATCTTGTGCAGGAATATCTTTTGAAAACAAGATACCTTTTGGAGATAACTGTAACGTGCCATTTTCATTTTCTACTAATGAATCGATGATCGCATTGATGTATAAAAGATCTTCTTCTCTCACTGCATAGATCAAGATCGTTTGTTCCCCTGAACATATCATTCCACTCTGATCTCTTTTTGCAGATTTACTATGCACCTGTTTTTTTACATCAATTTCCTTAAACCTTTCCGCAGCTTCTTTTAATCGCTCCTTAGCCATCTCCACAAATTTATGCTCCATAATTCCTCCACCCATTGAACCACTCATTTCACCCTTAGCATTCACTACCATCATAAATCCTTGTCTGCCGGGACTACTACCTTTACTCTCCAATACATATAAAAGCATTACGGCAATTTCTTGCTGAAGGCTTCTCTGAATTAATTGCCAGGAGGGTAATTGTTTTAGCATAAGTTAAACCGTCATCAATTCTTTCGCATATAAATTCATCAGCACTCTTTCGGGTGTCATCGGCGCATCAAATGCTGTTCTTGCTTCGGGGTTAAAATTTTTAATGGCATTACGCAATGCAAAGAAAGCGCCAATACCATACATCAAAGGAGGCTCTCCCACTGCTTTTGAACGGAAAATAGCAAGGTTGTCTTTTTGTGTTTGCAGAAAACTAATATTGATCTCTTTCGGCACCGAATAAATATCAGGTACTTTGTAAGTTGATAATGCATTACTACGCAGCTTACCATTTTTATCATAAACAACTTCTTCCAATGTCATCCAGCCAATACCTTGTACCAGTCCGCCTTCGATCTGACCTTTGTCAATAAGCTTATTCATTGTAGCACCAAAATCATGAACAAGATTTACAGAATCGAATTCATAGGTACCTCTTAAACAATCGATTGTTGCAGTTACAATAGCCGTACCATATACATGGTATGCAAATGGATGCCCTTTTTCTTTTGTTTTATCAAAATGAATATCCGGAGTTGAATAATGACTGTGTTCAGAAAGACTGACACGTTTATTATAAGTCGTTAAAACAAGTTTCTTCCAGTCAAGTTCTGTCTTAGTGCCATTAGCATAAACGAATTCATCCTTCAATTCAATGGCTGTTTCAGCAACATTCAATTCTCCTGCGGCTACTTTCTTTATTCTTTCTAAAATTGTTTCACATGCTATCAAAGTTGCTTTACCATTCAGATCAGCTGCGGCACTGGCTGCAGTAGGTGATGTATTTGCAATACGATATGTATTAGTGCTATTCACTCTTATTCTATCAGGACTGATGGAAAAAGTTTGTGCTACAACCTGCAAGATTTTTGTATTTACCCCCTGCCCCATTTCAATGGCTGCAGTGCTTACTACCACACTACCATCTGTATATACATGTACCAATGCCCTCGCCTGGTTCATTAATGTATTGGTAAAAGAAATACCAAAACATATCGGCATAATGGCCACACCTTTTTTATATAATTTATTTGTTGTGTTAAATTCGTCAACAGCTTTTTTAGTTTTTTCAAATTCAAAAACTTCTAATGCATTATCCCAACATTCATTTGCTTCACTAACAACTTTTTGTCCATAAGGCAATTCATCTCCTGTAGTCAAAAGGTTTTTTTGCTGGATAACTGTTGCGTCAATACCTAATTCGTCAGCAGCTTTGGCAATAGCAGCTTCTATTACAAACATTCCTTGTGGACCACCAAATCCTCTGAAAGCAGTATTGGGTGGTAAATGCGTTCTGCAACAAAATGCAGTAGCTGTTACATTTGGAATAAAATAACTATTGGTACAATGGAATAAAGTACGTTCCATTACAGCAGGTGAAAGGTCAGCAGCAGCACCGGCATTTTGATAAAAAGTAGCCTCGTATGCAATGATCTTTAAATCTTTGTCTAACCCAATTTTAAAATCAGAAGAATATGGATGGCGCTTCCCTGTCATACGCATATCATCCATGCGATGCAAAGAATATTTTACTGGTCTTTTAGTAACATGTGTTGCTAAAGCACACAATGCAGCCCAAGTATTGGCTTGATCTTCTTTACCCCCAAAACCACCACCCAAACGGGTTACATCGATCTCTAACTGATGCATTGGTAATCCTGTAACTTTACTTACTGCTCTTTGTACTGCAGTAGGCCCCTGAGTAGAGGAATACACTCTAATGACTCCATTCTCTTGAGGTAAGGTATAAGCACCCTGTGTTTCTATATACAGGTGTTCCTGACCGTTAGTATCTGCTTGTCCTTCAAAAATATGTTCACATTTATCCCATGCAGTATCTACTTCGCCAATTTTAAATTTACGTGGAGGGATAATTAATTCTCCTTTAACAGCAGCCTCACGTGGATCAGTAATAACAGGAAGGGGTTCAATATTTGCTTTTATTTTTCCTACGGCTGCTCTTGCATGTTCATCGCTATCGGCTAAAACAAATGCAATCGGCATACCACAAAAATGCACATGATGATCAGCAAATAATGGTTCATCGGGGATGATACCACCAATTTGATTTTCACCCGTGACATCTTTATAGGTAAGTATTCTTGCCACACCCTCACTTTTTTCTGCTTCAGCAGTATCAATGCTGATCAGTTTACCATGTGCTATAGAGCTGTCAAAACAAGCACCATAGAGCGTTCCGGCTACTACAGGTATATCATCTAAATAAATAGATTCTCCTCTGACGTGTGTGTATGAATCAATATTTTTCATGTGTATTTGCTAAGCTAAAATTTCTTCCACACTTAACTGTGGAAACAAACTAACAAAATGTGCTTTTATCAATTGATTTAATAATAATCTTTTATATGCTTCTGTTCCTCTTGCATCACTGATCGGTGAAATTTCAGTTTGAACAACATCTATCAGGCCTTGCATTGTTTCAATAGATATTTTTTTACCTTTTAAGAATGCTGAACTCTTTGCTAAGAATGTAGGAACAGGTCCAACACCTCCGGCTGATATACCAGCGTTCGTAATTACATCTCCATTCAAATTCAGGTTGATAGCGCTATTCACACTAGCTATATCCAAATTGATGCGTTTGCTTACTTTTTCAAAATTAAATTTGGTTGTGGATGCAGGTAATTCAAAATAAATTTTTTCTACAAACTCCTCGGCAGTTTTGTCTAAAGTTTTATAGCCTTTATATAATTTTCTTAATGGTATTTCTCTTGAAGTAAAACCATTGCTTAAAACCAATTGAGCATCCAATGCTAAAAAGAAAATTGTAAAATCACCGATCGGCGAACCATTGATAAAATTGCCTGCGATGGTTGCCATATTTCTGATCTGTGTACTTGACACCAATTTAATGTACCTGTCAAGGCCAGGAAAATTTTGTCGAAAGATTGGAGATTCAGCAATATCAGTAACAGTTACAGCTGCACCCATTATACAACGATTGCCTTCTTGTGATACCCCGTTCAAATGTTCTTTGTCAAACAAAAAATCGATATCAGCATGCACCATTGTCTCATGTTGTTGAACATACAGATCTGTACCACCTCCTAAAAATTTCGCTCCTGTTAATTTTGCAACACCATTTGTTTTGAACAAATAATTTGTCAATCTTTCTTTGATCGTTAAAAAATAGTCAGGTAAAAATTTATTTTTTACAGCAAAAGCAAAAACATCTTCTTCTTTTCTTTCAGCAATTTTATCAGTGATCTTTTGTGCTGCTCTTTCAATGGATTTGTAACCAGTACACCTGCAGATATTTCCATTGACTGCATCAACAGCAGATACATTTTTTTTATTTACGCAATACCCCGCCAATGAAACAATAAAACCAGGTGTACAAAAACCACATTGCGTTGCGCCTTCATCTGCAAAAGCCTGCTGAATAAAATTTAATCCTTCTACATTAATTCCTTCTATGGTAACAATATGTTTGCCGTGTGCATTTCCTATTGGCATCAGGCAAGATGTAACAGATTGGTACACCAACTCCCCATTTTTTATCTCTCCAACTAAGGCAGTACAGGCGCCACAATCACCTTCTCTACAACCTATTTTAGTTCCTGTCAGATTTTGTTCGTATCGGATAAAATCCAGTAATAAACTCCCCGATGGAAGGGATGTTGATATATCCTTTTTATTAAGTATGAATTGTATCAAGTGAAATTTTTTATGTTATAAAGTTACAAAAAACAAGTTACAAAAAAAGCAGTTTTAAGCAATGATTTCTGCAAATTTTTCATCAAGGATAACTAAAAAGCAAATTTTCTTTCCCAACCTTGTAAAAACCTTAACAGTTCTAATTATAAATATGCAATAAATAGTAATAATTTTACGTTACGATTGTATAAATCCTCTATATGAATAACTACATTCACGCTGTTGACCATCTACCCAAGAATGACCATACTAATAGTTTAAGTTGTTATGGTGATGATTATAACGAAAACGAAGTTTACGAAGAACTTACAGTAAACGCAGCAGACATTAAATTACTCGAAGATCTTTCTCAGGAATATGCCAATGCATATTATCCTTTCAGAGCATAACTCAATTTTTTTATTTTAAATGTATCCGTTTTTTACGGGTCTGTTATTTGTATAAACTGTGGCTACAGGGTATTTCTTAAAAGCCGCAAATCTTTACATTTGCTATATGTTTACCACAATACAAGCCCGACCTTCAATATTTTTTATTATTGCCCTAAACCTTGTCCCTATCTGGGGTGTATTGCATTGGGGCTGGACACCATTTTATGTTTTTTACCTTTTCTGGTTAGAAACACTGATCGTTTCCTTTTTTAATTTTTTTAAAATAATTGCTTGTCGTGGTGATGAATACGATCAGAAATTACAATTGAGTAATCATAAATATGCTGAAATACACGTCAATCATTTATCTCATATCGGTAAGGCATGTAGGTATTTATTCATCCGTATTTTTATCTTCTTCTTTTATTTAATTTTTATTGTTGTCTTTATTGGTTTTTTTGCAAGCAAAAAAAATGAAGGCCTAAGTATTTTAGAAGTAATGATCTTCAGGAATGAAGCATTCAATTATACATTAATTGCTTTTATATTGAACCAGGTTGGCCAACTGATATTTGATTTTTATGCAGAGGGAAATTATAAACGCACCCATCCGTCTGACTTTGCAAGCATATTTGATGGTAGGCAATTAGTAGTGCATGTGGCTGTTGTTCTCGGAGGTGTTTTTGGTGCACAAAAAGAGATCTTCAACACAAAGATCAATCCTGATCATATAGGTATATACATCGTAACAATATTTTGTATAGTAAAAAGTATTTACGAAGTATTTAAATTCTCTTCAGAAAAAACCAACATGACCAGGCGAATGATCCCCGGAGAAGCAATTGGAGCAAAAGACTAAATGATATAAGGAGCTAACTCATCGGCTATCTTCCTGTCATTACTCAACCGTGGCACTTTATTTTGTCCGCCAAGTTTACCCTGACTTTTCATGTAATCAATAAAGCCATTCTTTTTTATAGGAGATATTTTTAATTGCTGTAAAATATTACCCCCGATAAGATCTTCGTAATAAACATTTTTAACCCTTAGGTTATCATCAATTTTTTTTGCGAATGATTGTATATCTGCCGGCTCATTTTCAAATTCAATGAACCACTCATGATAACTTTTACCACCATCCTGTGAAATCATCGGCGCTACAGTAAACTCAGTAATGTGCACATTCTCTTCTTCAGCAGCTTTTAATAATGCAGCTTCTACCTCTTCTCCGATAACGTGCTCTCCAAACGCAGAGATATAATGCTTGGTTCTACCGGTAACCACTAAACGATAAGGATGTGTTGAAACAAACTTAACAGTATCACCAATATTGTATGCCCATAATCCTGCATTGTTACTGATGATCATGGCATAATTCTCTCCTGCTTTTATATCTTTTAAAGAAAGGCGTGTAGGGTTATCACTAAATATTTCTCCTGCAGGAACAAACTCAAAGAAGATACCACTGTTTGTGTTCAGCAATAAACCTTCTTCCTTTTGGCTATCCTGGAAAGCAAAGAAACCTTCGCTGGCGGGGAATAATTCTATAGTATCTACTTTTCTGCCGATGCTTTCAAATAGCTTGGCTTTATAAGGTTCAAAGTTTACCCCACCTTGTACCATCAGGTTGAAATTTGGGAATAGCTCCCCTATTTTTTTGCCACTTTTTTCTTCAAGTCTGTCAAAATACATTTGCACCCATGGCGGTATACCGCTGATCATGGTCATATCTTCATTGATCGTTTCTTCAACGATCTTATCTAATTTTTCTTCCCACTCTTCAATGCAATTTGTTTCGTAGCTGGGTAATTGATTGGCTCGTAAATATTTAGGAATATGATGATTTACAATACCGCTTAATCTTCCTGTTGGCACCCCACCAACTCTTTCTAAAATGGGAGAACCACTTAAAAATATCAACCTTCCATCAGCAAATTTTGTATTCCCTGTTTCTGCCATATAACACAATAAAGCATTTCTTGCTGAGTCTATATGATTGTGAATAGATTCTTTACTGATTGGAATATATTTTACACCACTGGTTGTTCCGCTTGTTTTTGCAAAATATAAAGGTTGGCCTTTCCATAAAACATTATGTGTACCTTGTTTTACTCTTTCAATATATGGTTTGAATTGCTCGTAATCCCTGATAGGAACATGCTTCACAAAATCTTCGTAAGTTTTTATTTTATCGAAAGAGTGTTCTTTTCCAAATTCAGTTTTGGCTGCAACTTTCAAGAGGTGGTCAAAAATATGTTGCTGATCTGCAATTGCAGTCTCAATTCCTTTTTTGACCTGTTTATATATATAGTTTGCAAAAGGTTTTGCTAAAAAAGATTTTATTTTCATACTATTTATTCCACGAATTTAATGCGCTAATTACACGAATTCGAAAACTAAAATTAATACAATTTCACTCTAACAAAAGCACAAAAATTCGTATAATTCGTACAATTAGAAATAATTCGTGTATCAAAAATTTATTTACAATCGCAATCCCATTCTGTATCCATATCAATTACTGTTACTACCTCAGTTTCGTTGGCTTTTGGTGCAACAACTATCCGTACACGTTGCTTATCGTGTGTTATTCCTTCTAAAGGATAAGTTTTGCCCCTGTTATCAGATCTTATTTTCTCATAATTGATCGTTCCTTTCGCTAATATCTCTTTCACTTCACTTTCATCAATGTTCCTGCAATCCATTCTACAACGGGCATGCTTGCTGTAAATCAATTGATTGGTATCCCTGCTAAAGATCGCTTCTGTATTTACAGGCACTGTAACATTCTCTGTAGAAGGATTATAGGTCTTACCCCTTTGGTGGCTTTTGACATAATAAAGCAAGGAGCCGGCCAATATTACAAGTAGTAAAGGAAGGTATTTTTTGAGCATATTTAAAAATCAGGCTGCTAAAGTAACGCAAAAGACGCTTGTAATCACTACAATGCAAAAAGTCTTAATCTTTAGGATAGATTTAGAGGGTGTAATGTATCTTTGCACTCCTCATGAAATCAGTAGCATTACATACATTGGGCTGCAAGCTTAATTTCTCTGAAACCTCCACATTGGGCAGGTTATTGGAGAATGATGGCTTTGTCAAAAAAGATTTTGACGAAGTCGCTGATGTCTATGTGATCAACACTTGCTCGGTTACTGAAAATGCAGATAAAGAATGCAGACAATTGGTTCGGAGGATACAACGAAAAGCCCCTGAGGCGATGGTAGTAATAACCGGATGTTATGCCCAGTTAAAACCAAAAGAAATTGCTGAGATACCAGGTGTAGATCTTGTATTGGGTGCTGCTGAAAAATTTAACATCACTCAACATCTTAAAGAAATAACAAAAGGTGATAGCGCAAAGATCTGCAGCTGTGATATTGAAGATGTAAATACATTCACATCATCATATTCATTGAATGACCGTACAAGGACTTTTTTGAAAGTACAGGATGGCTGTAATTACAATTGTGCTTTTTGCACCATTCCAATGGCAAGAGGAAAAAGTAGAAGTGATAGTGTAGCAAATGTAATTGCCAATGTAAAAGAAATAGCTGCACAAGGTGGCAAAGAGATCGTACTTACGGGAATTAACTTAGGCGATTATAATACTGCTGACAAAGAGAATTTTCTTCATTTGATCCAGGAACTGGATAAAATAGAAGGCATTGAACGCTACAGAATATCATCTATTGAACCCAACCTGCTTAGCAATGATATCATTGAATTTGTAAGCAATAGCAAAAAATTCATGCCTCATTTTCATATACCATTACAAAGCGGCAGCAATAAAATACTTGCAGGTATGCGTAGGCGTTATAAACGTGAGTTGTATGCTGAAAGAGTCGGATTGATAAAAACACTGATGCCGCAGTGCTGTATCGGCGTAGATGTTATTGTTGGTTTTCCGGGTGAAACGGATGAGGATTTTAAAGACACATTCGACTTCTTACATAGCCTTGATATTTCTTACCTGCATGTTTTTACTTACAGTGAAAGAGCCAATACAATAGCCTTAGACATTAAGCCTGTTGTACCTATCAATATCCGTCATGACAGAAATAAAGTCTTACGTAACCTTAGCTATCAGAAGATGCAATATTTCACTAATCAACATATTGGTGAAACAAGAAAAGTATTATTTGAAGGAAAGAATAAAAACGGGATGATGGAAGGCTATACAGACAACTACATTAAAATAACTGTGCCCTTCGATCCCACTTTCGAAAATAATATTGTAGATTGGAAAATATAATTCCTTCAATTACATGCCTCAAATATCTGTCTGGGAAAAAGAAAGTTTTTTTGCTCCGCAAGACATCATCATTATTGGAAGTGGCTACTCAGGTCTCTGGAGTGCCTTATTCTTAAAAAAATTACACCCCCGAAAAAAGATCACTATACTTGAAAGAGGTATTATCCCTGTTGGTGCAAGTACACGTAATGCAGGGTTTAGTTGCTTTGGCAGTCCTACTGAATTATTAAGCGATATGGCCGCAATGAGTGAAGATAAAATGCTGAAGCTGGTAGAAATGCGTTTTAAAGGTTTGGCGGAAATAAGAAAACATTTTGCTGCTATAAAAATAGATTACGATCCATGCGGAGGTTATGAATGTTTTACAAATGATAAAGATATTTGGGAAACAACCATATCAAAGATCGATTGGCTTAACAGTAAATTAAAAGACATCACAAATACAAATACCACTTTTAATAATGCCGATAAAAAGATCAGCGATTTTGGTTTTGCTAATATCTCACATTTAATAGAAAATAAACTAGAAGGTAGTTTACACTCCGGTAAATTAGTACAGGCTTTACAAAAGAAAGTATTGAGTGCCGGTGTACAAATTTTAACGGGAGTCGAAGTCATCAATTATACAGAAAAAAGTAATTCTGTAGAAATTGAAACTCCTATCAACACTTTTACTGCAAAACAATTGTTGCTTTGCACCAATGCATTTACCAAACAATTAATGCCCGACATTGATATCATTCCAAACCGGGGGCAGGTATTGCTGACAGAACCAATAAAAGAGTTGAAGATCAAAGGGACATTTCATTTTGAGGAGGGTTATTATTATTTCAGAAACGTTGGTAACAGGCTATTATTAGGAGGCGCAAGAAATAAGGCTTTTGAGGAAGAAACTACAACCCATATGCTGACAACCGATACAATTGAAACTACATTAAAACAATTTATTAAAACTTATTTACTGCCCAATACCCATTTCACTATCGGTGATAAATGGAGTGGTATTATGGCAATGGGTAGTGAAAAATCCCCGATCGTTAAAGCGGTCACAGACAAGGTATTTTGTTGCATACGCATGAGTGGAATAGGTGTTGCCCTTGCTCCTGTTGTAGCACAAGAGATAGCCCAAATAATGAAACGCTAAATTTTGCAAACCATTATCATTTCCAGCTTATTCAATTTTATATCTTTACAACTTATTTATAAATGATGAAAAAACTATTACCTGTATTTATCCTTTTTATTTTTTCTGCTTGTAGTAATGATACCGGAACTGTTGATGATGGACCGGATGTAAAACCTCAAGTTGGGATAGCTGCTCCAGAAAATATTGCTGTAAATATTCTTAGTGTTTATCCGCATGATACTTCTGCATATACACAAGGCTTACAAGTGCATGACGGTAAATTTTATGAAGGAACTGGAGATTATGAAAGATCCTCTTTACGAATTACAGAGATCAAGACAGGCAAAGTACTCAAAAAACACATGATGGGTACCGCAGAAGATGCCGACGGGATTTTTGGAGAGGGTATTAATGTTTTTAAAGATAAAATTTATCAACTTACCTGGAAGAGTCATATTGTGTATGTGTACGACAAAAACAATATCGATAAGCCGATCCAAACATTAAAATGGCAATATGAAGGATGGGGTATTACTAATAATGGCACTGATCTGATCATAAGTGATGGATCATCTAATCTTTATTTTGTAAATCCAGATGATTTCAGAGTTAAAACAACTTTACCCGTTGTAGATAACCAAGGTCCCGTATCATTTTTGAATGAATTAGAGTATATTAACGGTTATGTATATGCGAATATTTACACTGCTGATTATATTGTAAAAATAGACCCGGCAAATGGCCACATTGTAGGCAAAATAAGTCTTCCGGGGCTACTTCAACAATATGCCCCCAATTATAAATTGAAAGATAATGGAGGAGAAGTGCTTAATGGAATTGCATATGACAGCACCACAAAAAAAATGTATATCACCGGGAAAGATTGGCCTAAAATGTTTGAAGTAGCTTTACCATAATCAAAGTAATAACTAAAATAAAAAGTGAAAAACTAAAAATGTATGTACTTTCCAATTTTTCCACTTTTCATTTTTAGCTTTTAATTTTCTCCGCCTTTCCAACCAATTAATATAACGCCAATGATCACCAGCACTGTGCCAATGATCTGACCAACAGAAATATTTTCACCCAGGATATAATGTGCCTGCAGAATGGTTGATATAGGTCCTATACTTGATATGATCGCAACATTATTAGCACCAATCTTTTTAATAGCTCCGGATACCAAAAAGGTTGGAAGTACGGTTGCGACAATTCCTAATATTAAGCCATACCATAATAATGGTGTAGAGAAATGATGTATTGTTTTTCCGCTGATGAAATAATGTGCTAACACTCCAATAGAA
Organism: Bacteroidota bacterium; assembly: GCA_040387955.1. Classification (GTDB taxonomy): domain Bacteria; phylum Bacteroidota; class Bacteroidia; order Chitinophagales; family Chitinophagaceae; genus Ferruginibacter. The sequence continues at coordinate 245,838 of JAZKCS010000007.1, forward strand.
GAAGCTATCATAGCAAAAGCTGTAAATTTAGTTGCTCCCGTTTGCGGTATTAATTTGCCACTTCCTGAAATATAAATTGCAAATGTAACAGCACATAAAAAAACAAAAAAACTACCGAGGTAAAAATCAGGATTGGATGTATTGATCCTCAACTCTCCAAAATAAGCTACACCAATACCGATATAAGTAAGCGCCAATGCCCATTTATGAATAGGTTTTATTGGCTGTTTAAAAATAAATGCATTCAGTAATACAACAAAGGTTGGGTAAAGGAACAGGATCAATCTTTCGAGGCCTGCAGAAATATATTGCAGCCCAATAAAATCAAATAAACTGCTTAGATAATATCCTGCCAATCCTAAACTGATCACATATATCCATTGCTTTTTAGTAAAAGCTATATTGGTTGTTTTAATGCTTGCAAATAAACCTATGGCAATATAAAATGGGAGTGCGAAGATCATCCTTAATGCAAGCAAGGTAACAGCATCAACATCAGTATTTATAAATGCATGCTTTACGATGACTGCCTTTGTAGAAAAAAATAATGCACCAATAAAAGCAATGATGAAACCCAATAAATATTTATTCTTATTAGCCATGTATAAAATTAAAAATAGGGATTGATAATGCAACCCCTATTTTGTAATATCATTTATGATCAACTGATTTCTATACAGAAACATTAAAATCTCTCAACGCATCATTCAAACTTGTCTTTAGATCCGTACTTGGTTTGCGTTGACCAATGATCAAGGCACAACCAACACCATATTCACCAGCAGGGAATTTCTTATTGTATGTTCCCGGAATAACCACGCTTCTTGCCGGTACAACACCTTTAGTTTCTACAGGCTCTGCCCCGCTAACATCAATTATTTTTGTGGACTGGGTCAACACAACATTTGCACCAAGCACAGCTTCCTTTTCAACACGAACGCCTTCTACAACTATACAACGGCTACCAATAAAGCAACCATCTTCAATAATAACCGGACTAGCTTGTAATGGTTCCAATACACCACCTATACCAACACCTCCGCTTAAATGCACTCCCTTACCGATCTGTGCACAACTACCAACAGTAGCCCATGTATCCACCATCGTACCTTCATCTACATAAGCACCAATGTTTACATAACTCGGCATCAATACAACATTCTTTGCCAAGTAGGCTCCATATCTTGCTACCGCATGTGGCACAGCTCTTACTCCCAATGAGGCGTAATCGCTTTTCAATTTCATTTTATCATAAAACTCAAACGGAGGCAAAGTAAATGTCTCCATTTGTTGAATACCAAAATACATTAGTATGGCTTGTTTTACCCACTCATTTACCTGCCAGCCTGCATCAGAAGGAGATGCTGTACGCAATCTTCCTTTATCCACTTCTTCAATCACTGCTCTTACTGCATCAGCATATTGTTTGTCTTTTAATAATTCTCTATTGCCCCAGGCGGTTTCTATCAATCCTTTTAATTCCATGGTTTTAAAATTTTGGCAAAGGTAGAAGTTTAGACGCTTACGAGCAAGGGCTCTTATCAGCTTATTTTTTATTTATCTTGCAGCCATCTTTAACTTATTATATGAAAATAGGATTTGATGGTAAAAGGGCTTTTCAAAACAGGACCGGGCTTGGTAATTACTCCCGTTCGTTGATTAGTATCCTTGCCCAGCATTATCCTCAGCATCATTATACTTTGTTTGCCCCGAAACAAACAGACCTGTTCAATGTAAATGCTTTTCCAAATACAAGAATTATAACCCCAAAAAGCTTTTGGGGTAAGCGATTCCCTACGCTGTGGCGAAATAAGTTAGTGACAAAAGCTATTGCCGAATCGGGGGCAAATATTTTTCATGGGATCAGCAATGAATTACCGAAGGGCATTGAAGAATGTTCAGTTAAAAAGATAGTGACCATTCATGATATTATTTATGAACGATATCCTGACACATACAATTTCGATGAACGATTCATTCACAGAAAAAAAATAAAAAGGTCATGCAAAGTTGCTGATACGATCATAGCTATCAGTGATCAAACAAAAAAGGACCTTATCGAGATTTATAAAATACCTGAAAAGAAAATTGTTGTTTGCCACCAAAGTTGCAATCCCATTTTTGAACAACAGGTTAGTGATGATCAAAAAAGATTTATTAAAGAACGATATGATCTTCCTGATAAATATTTTTTATTCGTCAGTTCTATTACCAAAAGAAAAAACCTTATTTCTCTTTGTAAAGCAATGGTATCATTAAAAGACAAGCTGGATATTCCTCTTGTTATTATAGGAAGCGGTAAGCTTGAAAAAAAGGAAGCAAAGAAATTTATGCAGGAAAATGATCTTTTGTATCGTTTGATCTTTTTAAATGATCTGCCTCAGGGCAGTGAATTTCCATTTACTTCAGGAGCCGATTTTCCTGCAATATATCAACAGGCACTGGCGCTGGTGTATCCTTCAATTTATGAAGGATTTGGATTGCCCATTCTTGAAGCTCTATGGAGTGGATTGCCCGTGATCAGCAGCAATACTTCGTCAATGCCCGAAGCAGGGGGTGATGCAGCATTATATTTTTCTCCGTTGGATCATAAAACACTTGCTGCACATATGTTTAGTGTTGCAACAAATACTGACGTAAGAAATGATATGCGTAACAAAGGGTATGCACATGCACAAAATTTTGCGATAAATAAATACGCTGATAAAATGATCAGCATTTACGAAAAAACATTATGATTGATTTTGAAAAAGATATTATACGATGCCTTGAGACTTTACATGCAGGTGGACTGATATTATACCCTACTGATACTATCTGGGGCATTGGTTGTGATGCTACCAATGAAGCGGCAGTTGCAAATATTTATAAATTGAAAGATCGTCCCGATGAAAAAAGTATGATCATTTTATTGGCAGATGCCAGAGATATCAATACATATATCACTCAACCCGACCCTGCTGTTTTTGATTTTATTGAACAAACAACAAAACCAACTACGATCATTTATGATGGACCGATTGGGCTTGCCGATAATTTGGTTAATCAAGATAATACAATAGCGATACGAATTGTAAAAGATAATTTTTGTAAAACATTGATAAAGCGTTTTAGAAAACCTATCGTATCAACATCAGCAAATATTTCAGGGTCACCATCACCGGCAACATTCAATGATATTGATGCTGCAATAAAAAACGGTGTTGATCATATTGTTCAACACCGTCAAAATGATATTACTCCTGCAAACCCATCTTCAATTGTTAGACTTAAAGATGGTAATATTGAAATAATTCGTCCGTAATTATAAAATATTTAACCCAATCCCTAATTGTATGCTTTGGCTTTTCCATTCATCCTGATCATCAATATCATTTAAATTATTCAGACCAATACCATAACGTCCATAAATTTTAAATGCAGAAAAATTCAATTGCACACCACCCAATAAGCTAAGATCACCTTGTTTAAAAGCATTTTTTCCATTTTGAAAAGCATTCTGCTCTTTATTGATCAATATTCCAAATTGAGGTCCTGCTTGCAATGTGAGTATTTTTGATGCTTTGTAATTCAACAATACCGGGATAGATAAATAAGACAACTTAACATCTTTTAAACTACTGAAATTATATACCTGGCTGAATTTATTTGTTGTATCAACATTTATCTGGTTGAACAATATTTCAGGTTGGATAGCAAATTTTTTACCCAATCCTATTTCTGCATAGCCGCCTAAATGATATCCAAAACTAAATTCTTCATTGAATGATTTCCCTGTGAGTTTATTAATTGTTGCTCCTCCTTTTAAGCCTGCATGCAAGCTTTGAGCAAAAGATGTAGAAATAGAGAAGAATAAAATTGCTGCAAAAAATAATTTCCTTTTCATAAAATTAAAATTAATTAAGAATAAAGTTTCGTACTAAGTAAGTCAATTAATATACCAAAACTAACAGCCAGTGATATAAACCTATGTTAACCATATACTAAATTGAGATTTCAAATGCTTTCAAAATTACTTGTGCAAATTTTTTCTCATCAATCTAGCTGTAAATTATACTTACTTAATTGCGTCGTTTTATTATATACAATAACAATTCAAAATTAGTTTAAACTACTCAAATCTATTTTAATTGGGAACTGTGGCAAATTTTAGCTACCTTTGCGGCGATTTATTCAATAACGAGTATTGCATGAAGTGCCCACGGGCTGTTGAGTTTAGTATTTACTTCTAGTTTTTCAAAGGTTTTAAGTAGCGTAACAACAGGCATAGCATATCATGTAAACATTAAAAAAAATTACATGAATGCATTTCAAGCCTTAGGCTTAAACGAACAATTAGTACAAGCCGTAACCGATCTTGGTTTCGAGACTCCCACACCAATTCAGGAACAAGCTATCCCGGTTTTATTATCCGGTACAATGGATTTTGTTGGATTAGCACAAACAGGTACAGGTAAAACTGCAGCGTTTGGATTACCATTATTACAACTGATCAGCATTGCAGATAAACATCCGCAGGCTTTGATCGTTTGTCCTACAAGAGAACTTTGTTTACAAATAACAAAAGATCTTGAAGTATTTACAAAACATACAAGAGGCTTGAAAATGGAAGCCGTATATGGTGGTGCATCTATCTCAATGCAAATAAGAAATTTGCGTAGCGGTGTTCACATCGTCGTAGCAACTCCGGGAAGATTAATTGACTTGATAGAACGTAAAGCGATCGATCTTCAAAAAGTAAAATATGTTGTATTAGATGAAGCCGATGAAATGTTGAACATGGGCTTTAGAGATGATATTGATTTTGTTTTGAAAAACACGATCAACAGAGAAAGTATCTGGTTATTCAGTGCAACAATGCCACCTGAAGTTAGAGCGATCTCTAAAAATTTCATGACCAACCCTAAAGAAATTACTGTTGGTAAAAAGAATAGTGGTAACGTTAACATCGATCATCAATTCATGACAGTAGCTGCTCATCAACGTTATGAAGCATTGAAGAGAGTTATTGATTTTAATCCTGGTATGTATGGAATTATTTTTACCCGTACTAAATTAGATGCACAGGATATTGCTGAAAAGTTAACAAGAGAAGGATACGAAATTGAAGCGTTGCATGGTGATCTTACACAGCAACAAAGAGACAAAGTAATGGGCAGGTTCCGTACAAAACATTTACAACTATTGATCGCTACAGATGTGGCTGCTCGTGGTATTGATGTTGATGGCGTTACACATGTTATCAATTACGAATTACCTGATGATATGGAAGTGTACACACATAGAAGTGGACGTACTGCACGTGCAGGTAAAACAGGTATTTGTTTATCTATTTGCCATAGCAGGGAATCCTTTAAGATCAAACAATTGGAACGCATGGTAAATGCACAGTTCCATAAAATAGATGCACCAAGTGGTACAGAAGTTTGCCGCAAGCAATTCTTCCATTTCATGGAAAAATTAATGAGCGCAGATATTTCTCATGGCGATTATGAAACATACATGCCTGATCTTCAAACAAGATTTGCTGATGTTACCAAAGAAGAAATTTTACAAAGAGTTGCTGCATTAGAGTTCAGTCATTTCCTGAAATATTATGAAAATGCCCAGGACCTAAATGGTAAAAGTGATTTCAGAGATAGAAGGGATAATGGCAGACAAGATGCAAGAGGCGGTGAAAGAGATAATGGACCAAGAAGAGAAAGAAGTGATCGCAATCAAAGAGATAATGGCTATACAAGATTGTTTGTTAACCTTGGTACAAAAGACGGTTTTTACAAAGCCAGTTTTCTTCAATTTATCCTCGACGAAAGCAACCTTAATAAGGAAGTACTTGGTCGTATAGATATGAAAGAGATGAATAGCTGGGTAGAGATTGATAAAGCGGCGGCAAGTAAAATGATCAAGAGTATTGATGGTAAAAAATACAACGGCAGACCAGTACGTATGAATGAAGCAGACGGAGGTTTTAAAAGACCAAGTGACGAAGGTAACCGTGGAGAAGCCGGTCGGAGCGGAGGAGAAAGGAAAAGAATTCCCATGAGAGATAGAAGAAATTAATTTTTTTGATATTTTCTGCAAAAAATTTTGCAGAAAATATTTAACCCTTATCTTTGCACTCCTAAATAAGGAAGGGAGCTTAGCTCAGTTGGTTTAGAGCATCTGCCTTACAAGCAGAGGGTCACAGGTTCGACTCCTGTAGCTCCCACAAAAAACCTCACAGAAATGTGAGGTTTTTTATTTTATGCCGGTACCTTCTCTTGTTTTTCCCTTTCCCAAAAACGATGTTGTTTCATCGCATTAATGAAATTTTTTGGCACATTTGCTTCCCCCAAAATGACGCCCAATTTTGCAGCTTCATTCGGTTTACCATCCAAAAATTTACTTACTACAGTATTTTGAATGAATTCCTTTGCATCATCATTAGCAGCAATTGGTTTGCAATGTTTATAAGCCTCGTCAATAAAATGTATAGCGTCAGCTTCTTTATTAAGTGCTGCAATGCTCTTATCTCCTCCAGGTACATAAACGGCATCAAAAACTACAGATGTAGCAATTAAAAAAGATTGATCCACTTTTATTTTCTTTCCGCTCTTGCCTGTTATTTCACCAAGCTTTGGTGCAATTATTTTAAACTGTGCCCCTGCAGCATGCAATGCTTTATGCATAGCAGCAAGCGCCACATCATCTACACCATTGGCACAAAGTATAGCCACCTGTCGTGTAGCAATGCTATCTTTTTTTAAGTTTGCAATACTCAAAGCGGGAGATTCGCTGAGGGGTAATTTCACTTTTATAGGTTGAAAATTTTTAGGATTGCCGTCTGCAGGTATTGAATGGTTCATTGGCATTGCAGGGCTTTTAGGCACTTTTATTCCTAATGCATCTGCAACATTTGCTGCTAAAGTTTGATCAACTTGAGTAAGCAGCCCTACCATCCTTTCACGTATTTCGGGTATCTCTACTTTGCTCAATTCAAAACGTAACGCATTGGTAAGATGATCTTTTTCGGCTTCACTCTGGCTATTATAAAATAAAGTTGCCTGGCTAAAATGATCAAAGAAACTCTGGCTTCGGCCACGTATTTTTTTTGCATCAATTCTTTCAGCATGAGAAGTAAAACCTCCTTCTGCAGCTTTTGCCTGAAATGGACAACCTCCCCCCATGCTATTGGGATTATATGAGACCTTCCCACTATTTATTTGCTGACGCATATGTCCGTCACGTTGATTATTATGAATGGTATTTATAGAACGGTTGATAGGTATCTCATGAAAATTAGCACTTCCTAATCTTGACAACTGTGTATCTGTGTAAGAAAATAATCTTCCCTGTAATAACGGATCATTTGTAAAATCTATTCCCGGTACTAAATGCCCTGGATGAAATGCTACTTGTTCCGTTTCAGCAAAAAAGTTTTCGGGATTACGGTTCAATGTCATTTTCCCAACGATAGTTACGGGTACCATTTCTTCCGGAATTATTTTTGTCGGGTCAAGCAGATCGAAAGGAAACTTATGTTCATCTTTTTCATCTACTAGTTGTACCCCTAACTCCCACTGTGGAAATGCACCACTTTCAATTGCATCCCATAGATCACGACGATGAAAATCCGGATCTTTTCCGGATATTCTTGTAGCCTCATCCCACGCTACAGAATGAACACCCAAGAATGGTTTCCAATGAAATTTTACAAAGGTTGATCTTCCCTGTGCATTGATAAAGCGGAATGTATGTACACCAAATCCTTCCATCATTCTATAACTCCGGGGAATAGCACGGTCACTCATTGCCCACATGATCATGTGCATACTCTCTGGCATTAAAGAAATAAAATCCCAAAAGGTATCATGGGCAGATGCTGCTTGAGGAATTTCTCTATGCGGCTCTGGCTTTACTGCATGAACAAGATCGGGAAACTTAGCAGCATCCTGTATAAAAAAAACAGGAATGTTATTTCCTACAAGATCATAATTACCTTCATCCGTATAAAACTTTACAGCAAACCCACGAACATCTCTTGCAAGATCTGTGGATCCTCTCGAACCCGCCACTGTAGAGAATCTAACAAACACCGGTGTTTTTTTATTGGGTTGCAAAAAGCCTGCTTTTGTATATTGAGTGGCTGTTCCATAGCTTTCGAAAATTCCATGCGCCGCAGCGCCTCTAGCATGAACAATTCTTTCCGGAATACGTTCATGATCGAAATGTGTTATTTTTTCTCTCAAAATAAAATCTTCCAAAAGTGTAGCGCCACGTTCTCCAGACTTTAATGAATTTTGATCATCATTTATTTTCAATCCCTGATCGGTGGTTAAAAATTGATCTTCGGCTTTTTCAATATCCGGTGCAAGATCCAATTGTTTTTTATCAGTAGTTTGTTTGGCAGTCTTTTTATTTGGCATGTTATAAGATTTATAGGTATGAATAAAATTTTAAATTAAGGCTCTGTAGTAGTTAATAATAATATACTGTCTTGTAATGCTTCTATTGAATGATTAATATATCTATGAAGTGCGACTGACTGCCCCTTTACCATTTCAGTATCTTCAGTTTCTATCTGCAATTTAATTTTGCCATCAATTACCTGGATACTCAAATAACCATCAATAGAATTATTATTGATAACAGCACTTTCATGTAAACAAACGATCACTGTTGTTATGCGTTCATTTTTATAAACTGTTATACTATTTCTATCATTTTTTTCCCATGCATCTTCTTCCAATAATTGCCGGATATAATCGGGTATATCAATAAAGACAAATGGCGCATTCAGTACTCTTTCGCCTTCGGGCCTATTGGGTGTTGCATCATTAAATTTTATTTCCATGATCTATATATTAAATGAATGATCTTTCTTAAAATATTTTTGATTGCTGCTGCATACTTGCAATGTATTCTCTGATGGTTATTGCCGATGTACCATGCGTACCCACCGCATCAATAACTTCTTCCTTAGTTGCACCTAATTCATTTGCCCACCAGTCTAATTCCCAATCTTCCTGAATTTGGATCCTGGTTAGGTCATAGGGCTTCCTTTCTTTTTTGTTATCAGTAGTCATAATTTCTTTTTTTAAATAATAAATCAACTTCTACGCCAATGAAATTATGATCTTGAAATCCTTAAAACAATACTCCAAATAGTTATATATCATTTAAGAATGTAGAAATAATTTCCCTAAATAAAAACATGGGATATTGTTTATGTGTAAAGGGATAGACAAATGAGATACAACACAAGACATTTTTTGTTGGCATGGAAATAGAATATTTATAAACGAATTAATTAAAACGTAAAAAAGATATTACTATGGCAACGACAAAGAAAATACCCACTGCAAAGAAAAAATCAATGAGTCAGCAATCAGAACATGACCCCATGCTGAAAGATTTTTTTTGTGATGAATTGAAAGATATTTATTGGGCAGAAAAACATCTTACAAAAGCTATCCCTAAAATGGTAAAAGCTGCTACTAATGCAGAACTTAAGAATGCATTTGCTAAGCATTTAGAGGTTACAAAAACTCATGTAACCAAACTTGAGCAAATATTTGGTCTATTAGGAAAAAAGCCACAAGCCAAAAAATGTGATGCAATGGATGGATTAAGTAAAGAAGCAGAAGGTATTTTAGAAGATACAGAGGCTGGTACCGCAACAAGGGATGTTGGTTTAATACTTGCAGCTCAAAAGGTAGAACATTATGAAATTGCTACTTATGGCGGTTTAACACAGCTTGCAAAAACACTTCAACTAGACAAGGTAGCTGCTATTTTAGGAAGCACTTTGAGTGAAGAAAAAGATGCTGATACAACATTGACTTCCATTGCCGAAAATAAAATAAATTACAAAGCCGCAGCGGAAGTTGAGTAATATGATAAATTAATGTTTGTAAAGGCTTGAATATTTTCAAGCCTTTTTTGTTGGACTTTGATCATTAAAATCATAATTCAAGATTAATAAAAAAATAGAAGCCCCACATATTGTGAGGCTTCTATTATAGTGCATTTGTTCCAGTGATGCATTAGTTCTTAAATATCTTTTGAACCATTTTTTCTCCTGATGGTTTTATAATTTCTAATAAGTAAGTTCCTTTATTAACCTCCACAACCGGAATTGTTTGTGTACTGTTACCTTCTGCATGGTTAAAGCTTGATCTCAAGAACCTTTGACCTAAGAGGTTAGTAAGTTTTACCACATATTTCCCTTTTGGCTGATTGCTTAACTGAAGGCTGATCTTACCATCTGTTATAAATGTAGAAGTCAATGTGATACCAGGCGTATTATTATATTGAGTTACTTTAACTACCGTGCTGTATTTTACCGCTCCTGATGTTTCAATTGTTTTTATACGATAATAATTAATGCCTGTATTTGGTGCTACATCCATGTAAGTATACGTTGTGCTACCACCGTTATTAGCAGTTGCTGTTAATATACCTGCTGTAATAAAATTAGTACCATCTTGCGAACGTTCAACTTCATATTGTTGTACACCATTCTCAACTGCTATATTCCAGTTAACCTGTACACCATTATTTTTCTGTTGTGCGGTAACGTTAGTAAAGGTTACCGGTGTAGGTGTTGTAAATACAATTCTGAACCTATCTTTAAATGAAGCAACCACAGCAGGATCTGCATTGAATGTAACCTGTGTAGCAGCATTCAGATCCAAAGGTGTAGCTGTATTTAAATATTTATCTTCCAATACAGCAGTAGTGCCTGTTCCACTTATACCGCTTGCAATAACTTCAATCTTATATGCTTGTTTTTTTAGATTGATCATTCTAAAAGGAACTACATCACCACTTGAAATCAATCCATGTTGTTCAGTACTCAAAACTGTTGAACCTCTAAGTATTCCCATTCCATCACCAAACCCTACAATTTTTAAATTGTCTTTATTATCAATGTTATTAGAATATGCAGGATCGAAACCTATGATGGTACCATCAGCCAATAAAGAATTGCTTCCGCTTACAGCATACAAGTTAGCTTCAATGTATGGAATAGTGCTTGAAGGAGCCATCGGCCTGAACCCATTTGCATTACCATTTGTTCCGGCAGTTTTACTGCTTTCAAGTAATTGAACAGTTCCTGCACTTCCTGTAGCATGTACAAAGAAGCCCATACCTAACTGAATTTTTGTATTAGGGGTAGTGCCGTAGCTACCACCACCTGGTACAGGTTTCCAAGGAATAGGTGTTGTAGCGCTGAATGTTTGATATCCACCTAAGCCATAAGAACCATATAATTTTGGATCCCATACATAGAAAGAACTATCTGCACCACCTGTTAAACTTAGATTCCTGAAATCAATTTCAGAAGGAAGGATATTACCTACTAACCCATTTGAGTTTGCAGGTATAGTTACTACAGGATATGGAGCCTGGTATAAGTTTCCTTTTGCTCTTAAAATTGTTGAAGTAGGTGCAGTGATCACACCAGCAGTATCTACCGCTCTGTTACCACGTATATATAACATCCATGCATCTGCAGTACCATGTCTTGATACATCGGTAGTGGTTAAATTACCTGTAAAGCCAAGCCATGCAGTACCATCATAATATAATAATGAGTTACCATAAGTCTGAGCATCGTATCCATCTGCTACAGCAGTTGCTGAATTAGCAGTGATACGTGTACCAAAACCTGGCTTAGGATCAGCTGTATAACTTGTTGCGCCTTCCTGCCATGACTCACGAATTGATTGACTGTTCACATCAACAGGTACAGCCATCAATCTCCATCCACGATAAGTATTCTGACGGATATACCTTTCAACTTCTACTTTACCATTGATAGTACCAGCAGAATTTCCTACGGTAGCAGTACCATTTAAATTTGATTTTAACACAAGGCTATCTCCTGTATTCAATACACCTCCACTATTTACTAAAACTCTGCCTGGTGCAGCACCTGCAGTCATTTCTAAAGCGGTTGCTAAAGTAGCGTTACCATTTACCGTTAGGTTACGTAAACGATTTAATCCAGGTGCAAAAGACAACCCTGCAATATTTGCTGTGTTACTAATAACAAGATCAGAAGTAGCAGAGCCCATTATCTTGCCAGCGCCTGTTACTGTACCAGCCAATTCTAATTCCTTGCCATTTATATTTACTCTTGAATTATTATTCAACGTCAGATCTCCTGCTTTTAAATTTGCGGTCAATCTCATTATTGTATTTGCATTTAATGAAATTGCTGCAGCGGCTCCAAGAGGAGGAACAACACCACATAACCAGTTACCTGTATTGGTAAAATCATCATCAATCGCACCCGTCCAGATATAGCCGCCACCGTGAGATGCAACAGTTACATTTGCCTGAGCAGCTGTACCGCAATCACCGGTTACTCTTGCATAGTATGTACCAGGTCCTGCAGTTAATGGATTTGTATTTCCAAGATTAGTGCCTGTACCGTTTGGACCAGTCCACCATGTTAGTACAGCATTTGTTCCAACTACTCCATTTGCAGTAATAGTTGTTGTTGCATTATTACATATTGGGCTTGCTGCTGCTGTTACATTTGTAATACCTACGTTGATCTTGCTTCCAACAGTTACAGATGTTTCTACCGGCCCACCACAATCTCCTGTAATTCTTGCATAATATGTACCAGGACCAACAGTTAATGGATTAGCACTACCAAGATTAGTTCCTGTACCACCCGGGCCTGTACGCCATGTAAGTACTGCGTTCGTTCCTGCAACACCGTTAGCAGTTATAGTTGTAGTTGCACTTGCACAAATTGGACTTGCAGTAGCAGTTGCATTTGTAATAGATACGTTTGTTTTATTTGTAATTGTTATACTTGCTTCTGCTGCAGGAGTACAATCTCCTGTAATTCTTGCATAGTAAGTACCAGCGCTCACTGTTAAAGGATTGGCGCTGCCAAGATTAGTTCCTGTACCACCTGCACCTGTCCACCATGTCAACACAGCATTTGTTCCCGTAATAGTATTTGCAGTTATAGTTGTAGTAGTGCTTGGACATATTGCAGTATTACCTCCGGCAGCAGTTACACTTGCAACACCCGGGTTTATTTTACCTGTTATAGTTATACTTGCTTCTGCAGCAGGAGTACAATCTCCTATAATTCTTGCATAGTAAGTACCTGGACCTACAGTTAAAGGATTAGCAGTACCTAGATTAGTGCCCGTACCACCTGCACCTGTATACCATGTCAAAACTGCATTTGTTCCCGTAATGGTATTAGCAGTAATATTTGTTGTAGCACTTGGGCATATTAAAGTAATACCTCCGGTAGCAGTTACACTTGCAACGCCTGGATTTACTTTTAAAGTTAATGTTGCATCTGTTGATGTTACTGTACCATTGATATTTGTAAATACAGCATGATACTGGTAACCGCTTAATCCTGTTGCTGGCGTAATGGTTAGGGTACTTGTAGTAGCACCGCTATATACACCACCCGATACATTTGCAAAACTACCAGCAGGAGCCTTTCCCTGCCATTGTATAGTTGGCGCTGGTAATGATGTTGAAGTGCTCGTAAAAGACGCAGAGGCTGGACATGATGTTAGATTTGAAGGATTGCTTGCTACAGATAATGTATTTGCTTCCCCTGCTTCATAATCTCCAAACAATGTAAGGCCTGTTTTACTTATAGTTGTAGCTCCGGCAGTTGGAGATGCTATATTAGACCAAGATGTTCCATTATAATTACGCAATACATAACTGGTAGGTGTACCTGCAGGTGATGCATTTGAAAAATCGAATACCGCATTGTAGCTTGTAAGTGAGCCTGCGCCCGTTTTAGCTAGTTCCCAATATATACCTGCATAATTTGTACGATTAATCCCTGAAGGCTGTGTTCCTACAGGATCATTTGTAGAAAACCCTGCAATTGGTTCCGCTGCAATACTTACTACTCCTGATACACCAGCTGTAGTTATTGTAAAAGGCGCATATATTGATGCCGTACCAATTGGATAAACCAATGAAGTAGTGGCTCCTGCCGGATATGTAAACTCAAGTGTACCCACAACATATTTGGAAGAAGAGGCATTCAGTATTGCATTTGCCGGAATAGCATTAGTTAATGTTAGCTTAAATGTGCTGGTAGATAATTTACCATTAAGAAAATTTATTTTTGTACTAACAGTCCTATTGGCATTTAAGGTTACTCCATTTGTATTATTAATGACTATTCCACCTGTTCCACCAAAAGAAGCAACAAATTCTGTTCCTGTAGTTTGAGCTGAAGAACCTTTATATTCAATAGTATTTATAGTACCAGGAGTACCTGATGTAATGGTAGTTCCTTGCATGGATAGTGTATCTGCAGCTACACTTCCGATTGGTTTAGTACCACTTCCAGAAAGAATAAGATTATTATATGGAGTTAAAGTTGAAGCTACCGTTTGAGTAGTTCCGGTATATTCAATAGTGCCGGCCCCTGGCGTAAACGAAATACTCCCCGTTGACACAGCCCCTCCAACTTTAAGCGTTCCGACATTCGTCATATTAAGTGCACCCATTCTGTTTCCTGATCCACCTATTACCAAATTACCTGATATCGTTAATACTCCAACGCCTGTATTGATGAAGTTTAAAGTACCGGTTTGGTTATTATTACCTGAATTGATGGTAAGAGATGCACATGCAGCTGTACCTACGTTCACGGTAACAGTACTGTTGCCAGGAATAACTACAGGATTAGATGAAGTGGGAGCAACCCCGCCTACCCATGTACCACCTGCATTCCAGTTTCCTCCGGTTGTGGTTGCGGTTATGGTTTGGGCATTCATATAAATGCTGCAAAATAAAAATGCAAAAAGGATTAATACATTTTTTTTGGGTAGAAGGTACTGTTTCATTGTATGTTGTTTGTTATCGTTTCAAGATTATACTAATAACCTGTCGTCGATTTTGATTTTTTTTGTAGATATTTAACTACAATAACGTTACCGACAAAGGTTTTATTGCTTTTTTTGAGCTTTACCACTTTCTTATAGATATAATTTTTTAATAATGCTAATTACTTATAAAAAATTATCCATATTAAGTCGTTGACTTTCAGTCAAAAAAATAATTTAGTAAAATATCTATTGATACATTTACTTTATAAAAAATAATAATGTTGGATTTAATGACGTACATGAACACTCGTATGTACACTCATTTTTTCAGGGAATTTGGATGCTTAGTCTAAGTTTTACTAAGTTTTGATCTTTGGGGATAAGCAAAATAACGACAAAAATGAATGCTTAAAAAATTTTCGAAGGATTAGTTTTCAACATTAACCAAGTTGCTCTATGCGCCTTGTGGAAGGAGCCTGTATAAAATCCCGTGGATATTTTTTTATATATCTCCATAAAATTCCTAAAAATTCAGGGTACTCACGAAGGTGAATTCCCCTGCTTTTTACTGCAACAATAAATGCCAGCCCGAAGCTAACAGCAAAATTTAAAAAACCTATACCAAAAACACCGATGATGGTATATACCAATTCTTTTGTGGAAATTAAATTACCCAAACCAAAAAAGCCTATAGCTGAATTGGCTGCAGAAATAGTAATATGGCGTATGTCAAAGGGTAATCCAAATGTTTTGCCAAAAAAGCCAGCCATCCCCAGGAAGAAGCCCAATGCAATATTACCAATGAGAGCGCCTAAATTATTTTCAATATAATGTATGATCTTATAGCGTCTCTTCTCACTAAAAATATTTTTAAAGGAAGACATGGAACGTAACCTATCTCCTATTTTTCCATACACCACATAATTTTCAACATATCCTGCCACAAGTCCGCTGGCAAATAAAAAGAATCCTGTAAAACAAGCGTATAACCATGCCAGTGAGTGAAATGGTTGTTGGTCACTTAATAATTTATGTGCTGCGGCTCCATCAGCGATCTTTGTTCCTGTGTATTCAAAAAATAACCATGCAAGAATATATGTCAATGGAAAAACAATCAATAAATTTCCGGCAAATGATGCAAGTTGTGTACGACTAACTTTTGCAACTGTTATAGCAAGGTTACGAAGATCAGGGTGCCCACCTCCTTTTTGTGTATCAAGTGAGCTTGCTACATTATTAGCAGTATATGCAGGTTGCTTAGTAGCAAGCGTAGAGCCTGTATCCTGTATCAATATAAAACCTAAAGAATAATTGGTACTATAGAGAAAGCCTTGCCAGAAAGGCGCCATAGGTATCTTAGCTAATAAATTTTTTATGATACCGATAAATGAAATAATAACCCCACCACCGCAGGCACTTACAAACATCATCCAAAATTCCTTCTTGGTTGTTGTGATAAATTTTTCTCCTGTCCTGCCGCCATGCTCAGCGATCTGGTAAGCAAGGTAGCCTGTGTTTTCACTGATAAATTCTTTAATGGAATTTTTTCTATTCTCATTTCTTACAACAGTTGTAAAATACTCAGTGAAGCGTTCTGTATTAAATTCATTATCGCTGTCTAAAACATCCAGAATAATGAACATTCGATTGATCTGCTGTTGCAAACGGGTGATGATATACGCCTGTGAAAGGCTTGTACCATACACTACTCTTTGTTCATTGATCCATTGAATACTTTGATTACAATTGTGTAAAGCCTCAGTAATATTGTCCAGCAATATCTGGCGCATTTCTTCCTGGGCAGTTGTATTGCTTAAATGCAGGTATTCATTGATAAGCCTGTTTTGTTCTAAAAAAGGATAGATCGCATCTTCAAAATTCTCATAACGATGAGTGATCTCTTTTTCCAGTCCAAGTGTTGTTATCCTGTAGCTAAGCAATTGCAAAGACTGCTCTAATTGTTTTATTAATTTGGGCTCAGTAAGATTGATCTGAATGCCCAGCATCTCAAAAAACTGTATCCATAAATTTCGGTCAATTCCTTCCACCCAAAAATGATCTCTTTTTTTATAAAAAACCTTATTGATCACATACAAAAAATTATCCGGCGTTTGTAAAGGTGGTAAAATTTTGTGCTTCAATTTACTCATCAATTCCTGCACAAACCCACGGCTGCTGACAATGCCATTTTCTGTAAGCGCAATGACAATGTTAGTTTTAAGAAATTGAGTGAGCAAAGCTTTTCGAAGAGAAAAAAGTGGAGTACGTTCCTGTGATATTTGGTATAGCACGGCTTTAAACCTGATCTCTGCTTGTTTAATGTCTTTTGCTTTTGAAGGTCGGATCTTGTCTACCAGTTCAATCAAAAATTCGAGGCTCTTTGTAGGAGAATGTAGAGGCAATACGACTGCAGTATGCTTTTGAGGCACAGTTATAGGGTCCTTTTTTTTTCTCGTAAGCCTTAACATATTATCTTATTGACAGTTACAAAGGGTAAAATGTTGCATGTAAAAAGCGTAATTATTCCCGAATTTCGACTTAATTTTGTTATGAAAAGTTATGAATACAAATAATAACATAAAGTTTAAAGAGGAAAACGACACAGAAACATTGACTGATGATTACTGTGCATTGATCATTTGGAATGATGATTTCAATACTTTTGAATGGGTAATTGAAACACTTATTGAAATATGTGGCCATAGTTCTGAACAGGCTGAACAATGTGCCATGCTAATTGACAACAAAGGCAAATATGCTGTAAAGCAAGGGGATTATGATACTTTAAAACCCATGTGTGAAGCTATTGTAGACCGGGGCATTAGTGCCACTATTGAAGTAACCGCTGCATAAAATAAATCCTTTTGATCTTACTCACTGAAAAAATGATTTTCCCTCCGATTGAAGAGGCCAATGAAGAAGGGGTTTTAGCAATTGGTGGCGATCTGAGTCCCGAAAGATTGATACTGGCTTACAAAAGTGGTATTTTCCCCTGGTACAATGAAGATGAGCCGATAGTATGGTGGAGCCCCGATCCGAGATTTGTTTTATTTCCTGAAGAATTGAAAGTAAGTAAAAGCATGCAAACAGTTTTGAGAAATGGCAAATTGCGTTTTACAATTGATCGTGCCTTTACGCAGGTAATCCAAAATTGCAAAAATATCCATCGCAAAACACAGGAAGGAACCTTGATACAAAATGATACCGTTGACGCATACACGAAAATACATGAACTTGGTTATGCACATAGTGCTGAAGCATGGATGAATGGAGAATTGGTTGGAGGATTATATGGTATCAGGATCGGCAATGTTTTCTTTGGAGAAAGCATGTTCAGTAAAGTAAGTAATGCAAGCAAATTTGCTTTTATTAATTATGTAAGACATCTTCAAAAAGAAAATGTCGTATTAATCGATTGCCAGGTATATACCCCACACTTAAAAAGTCTTGGCGCCAAAATGATCAAAAGAAAAGATTTTATTGATCTGTTACACAGTATAGTATAACCGTATTAATATTCTTTTAACATATTTTACAAATTGCTACGCAGCCTTTTAAAAAGAATAATGGTCTACGGATTTAATTATAAATTTTATAACCAAAAACTAAAACATGAAAAAATTATTAATCGCAGTCTTTGCTCTGATTAGTATAGGAGCATCTGCACAAGAAAATTCGGTATTGTTATATGGTAACGTAAATATCCGTTCTTCTAAAGGTCTTGATGGAACGCAATCATCAACATTTATAATTAACCCGGGAATAGGCTATCAATTTACAAAAAACCTTACTGCAGGTATCAATTTAGGAATAGATGCTGACAAAACAGAAACTTCGGGAACATCAAACAACTATAACAAAAATTTTATTTTTTCTGCAGGTCCATTTTTACGTTATACAAAACCTTTAAATGACCTATTCAGTGCATATGCTCAATTAAATGCCAGCTATTTAAGTTCAACAGCTAAGCCTTATACAGGTTCTGAAGTTAAATGGAATGGTTTTGGAACAAGTCTTATTCCGGCTTTATCAATAAATGTACACAACGGCCTAGCACTTAATTTTAATATTGGAGGAATTGATTTTACTTCTGTTGGTCCAAAAGACGGCACCTCAAATATCAATTCTTTTAATTTAACTTTTGGCCAAAGTGTTGGTATCGGCATTCAAAAAAACTTTATGTGCAAAAAGAAAAAATAAACTACACTTAATAAAAAAGCCGGTTAAAATATTAACCGGCTTTTTATTTTTATTATTTTCCGAATTTTTGTTTTAATGCTGCCAGCGCATCTCCAATCGGCATATCAGCCATACTTTTCTGTTGATTATTTTTTTGTGGACTACCGAATTTTGGTTTCATATTTTTTGCAGGTGTTTCCATCGTTTGTTTGATAGACAATGCAATTCTCTTTCTTGCAATATCCACTTCTACCACTCTTACATTCACTTGCTGATTTAATTTTAATACTTCATTTGGATCAGTAATATAGGTGTGAGAAATTTCTGAGACATGCACTAAGCCATCCTGTTTTACTCCAATATCAACAAAAGCTCCAAACCTGGTAATGTTAGTCACTATCCCCGGAACTTCCATTCCTGTTTTTACATCATCAATACTGTAAATATTAGCAAACTCAAAAGCTTGAACTTCACTACGAGGGTCAAGTCCTGGTTTCTTTAGTTCATTTAATATATCCTTTACCGTTAGTTCGCCTACTTTTTCTGTAATATATTTTTTAGCATCCAATGTTTTAAGGAGTGTTTCATTACCTATCAGACTTTTTACATCTACAGCCAGGTCTTTAGCCATTGTTTCTACCACAACATATGCTTCTGGATGTACAGCACTTGCATCTAATCTGTCTTCACCATCTTTAATACGTAAGAAACCTGCACATTGTTCAAAAGCTTTATCGCCTAAACGTGGTACACTTAATAATTGTTTACGGCTTTTAAAGCCACCGATATCTTTTCTATACTTAACAATATTATCTGCCAATGTAGCGCCAATGCCACTTACATAGCTCAATAGATGTTTGCTGGCAGTATTCAAATTAACACCTACATTATTTACACAACTCACTACAGTAGCATCCAATTTTTCTTTTAACCTGAATTGATTGACATCATGCTGATATTGACCAACACCAATACTTTTTGGATCGATCTTCACCAATTCCGCTAACGGATCCATCAATCTGCGACCAATACTTACCGCACCTCTTACTGTAATATCCTGATCAGGAAATTCTTCTCTTGCAATTTCTGATGCAGAATAAATGGATGCTCCATCTTCATTCACTAAAAATATAGGAAGATCTAGTTGTAGTTTTTTGATGAACTGTTCTGTTTCTCTTCCTGCCGTTCCATCACCAATTGCAAAAACTTCAATACCGTATTGTTGCACTAAATTTTTGATCTTGATCTCTTCCGCCATTACTCTATTTGTTTCATGAGGAAAGATCAGATCAGTCTTTTGTAACTCTCCTTTTTCATCTAAACAAACAACTTTGCAACCGGTTCTGTATCCTGGATCTATTGCTAATATCCTTTTACTTCCTAATGGAGAACTCAATAATAACTGACGAAGATTTTCTGCAAAAACATTGATCGCTTCTTCATCACCTTTTGTTTTTAAAGTAGTGCGGCACTCACTTTCCAGACTTGGCTGCAATAATCTTCTGTAAGCATCTTTGATGGCTTTACGCAACTGATCACTGCAAGTGCTCATGCCTTTTATGTAAAGGTCTTCAATCAATTCTAATGCACGCTCTTCTTCAGGGCTGATAGCAATACGTAAATAACCTTCTAGAAATCCACGTAACACAGCCAATATTCTATGAGAAGGAACTTTAGAAATAGGTTCAGTAAAATCAAAATAATCTTTATACTTAGCAGCTTCAGTTTCTTTATCAGCGATCAGTTTACTTTGCAATGTTGCTTCGTTCTCAAACAGCCTACGCATCTTAGCTCTTACTACTGCATCTTCATTAACTTGCTCAGCTATGATATCTCTTGCTCCTTGCAAAGCTGCATCTCCGTCAATTACTTTATCATTAATGTATTTTGATGCTTCAGCAACAAGATCAATACCTTTTTGCTCCAGCAATATATCAGCTAAAGGTTGCAACCCATTTTCTCTTGCTGTTTGTGCTTTTGTTTTGCGTTTTGGTTTGTAGGGCAAATAAATATCTTCTAATTCAGCAATGGTAGTTGCCTTATTTATTTTTCCCTGTAAAGCTTCGGTCATTTTCTCTTGTTCAGTGATCGACTTTTCGATGAAAGCTTTACGTTCCGTAAATTCTTTTAGAAACTTTGCTTCATCCTGTATCTTTTGGATCTGCACTTCATCCAAAGCACCGGTTTTATCTTTACGATAACGTGCAATAAATGGAATGGTGGCTCCTTCTGCAAACATGGTTAATACTGCTTCTGCCTGTGCAGTTTTTATTGATAATTTAGCTGCTATATCTTTTGAAAATTCTATCATAATTTATTCGTCTTTTTTAAATAGGGCTGCGAAAATAATGGTGTGGGAGGAAAGAAAAAATTTTAATCTGTAAAGTAATTATTTACTTATTCACAGGCAATCTACTGACTTATAAATAAGCGAATTACAATACCCATTTCTTTTCAGGATGTGCTTCGATAAAAGAATAAATACTATTGCGGATGGTATCGTTATCCTGGTAAGGTTGTAAAAGATCTTTTAATTCATCAGATGAAGATATTTCTATCTCAGAGGGTAAATAGCCCATACCCCAAAAACTTCCTTTCTCTATTAGTAAACATAATTTTTCATCTTCTTTTATTCCATCATCCATTACGGCAAAAGTGGGTAATTGCTTATGCAAAGCTGTAATTGCATTTGTTACTTTCTCATTATAAACATTTACAGGTTCCAATAATTTTTTATCGTCATCAGTAAAAGAAGTTTTATTTAGAAAACATAATTTTTCATTTAGCTCAAATTCTTCCAGCATTTTTCTTTGCAATATTATTCCTTCATGCAATGAATTGAAACAATATAAAGCCTGCACATTTTTTTTCTTTTTATCTATTGCCAATCGCATATATCCTTTACTGTCTTCAAACATATATAAGCCATATTTCTGCATCGGCTGCTTCTGACTTTTATTATATTTGGGCCACAAGCGTTTTATTTCAGTACTTTCTAAAACGATCGCTTCTAATTCTGTTGCACATGCTGCAAAACTAATTTTGCAGACATGTAATAAAAAATTCTGTCGCTTTCTTTCTGCATCATTCACCGTAAAATGACTGCTTACTCTTTTTTTAATATTCACAGCCTTCCCTACGTACACTATCTTTCCTTTAATATCATGAAAATAATAAACACCCGGACCTGTAGGTAATTTTTGAATATCAGTTTTTTGTAAACCAGGTGGCAACCATTGTTCACTTGATGTTTTCTTCAACATTTGATCAATATGCGCCTGTGCATTATTATTCAATAAATGTTCAAATAATAAAACGGTTGCTTTAGCATCTCCGCCTGCTCTATGACGATTATTGATCGGTATCTCTAATTGCCTGCAAAGATTTCCTAAACTATAAGAGTGTAAACCCGGTACTACTTTTCTACTCAATCGTACTGTACATAATTTTCGTGGAGATAAAACAAAACCATGTTCTTTTAAATGATGGTTGACAAAAGAGTAATCGAAGTTTACATTGTGTGCAACAAAAATATTATCCTTCAATACATCATATAATGCTTCTGCAATTTCTTCAAACACCGGTGCATCGATGAGCATAGCGCCATTGATGCCTGTTAGTGCGGTGATATAAGAAGGTATCTTTTGCTGTGGATTGATCAAGGTTTCAAACTTCCTGATCACTTTTGTGCCATCATGAATATAAACTGCTATTTCGGTAATACCGTTTGCCGAAGCATAGCCTCCTGTGGTTTCAATATCTACAATTGCGTACATCTACACAAATATAAAAAATACTAAATTAATTAGTACGTTTATTTCTTAACAAAGGGAAAAGATTTTACAAATCTTGTTTACCTTGAAGTACAAAAACTTAATTATATGAAATATTATTTATTGATAGTCATAGCCCTTTTGGTGATTGTATCGTGTAATAACGATCCAAAAAAAACTTCTGAAACAATTATTACTGCCGATACTGCAAAAGAAGGTGAAATGAAAATAATGATCCCGGGAACAGTTTGTTATGCAACAACCGGAAGTAAAGATTCTGTGTTTTTGAAAGTTGAGGCTTTTCCGAATGTGGTAACAGGAAATTTATCTTATAAAATATTTGAGAAGGATAGTAACAAAGGAACGATCGATGGTGTAATGAGAGGTGATACATTGATCGCAGATTATACATTTAACTCAGAAGGCATGTCATCAATAAGGCAAGTTGCATTTCTAATAAAAAATAACACTGCTACTGAAGGCTATGGTGAAGTGGAAGAAAAAAATGGCAAAATGATCTTTAAAGATATTCATACATTAGATTTTACAAAAGGAATCAAACTACAGGTTGTACCTTGTGAAATTGGCAAATAGTTTTATTAGGTTCGATAAAAGCTCCACAATGATATGCGGTACAAGTGAGTGACACAACGAAGATGCCATGAAAAACAAATGTTGGTCACCAAAATAGTTGCAAAAAGTAAGCAATCTTTTCCGGTTAATATTGTACCTTATCTTTACGAATAAATTTAACGATATGCAGTTTGAATTTTCAGAAGAGCATTTGATGATACAAAAAGCAGCCAGGGATTTTGCAATAAATGACTGCTTACCCGGTGTGATAGAAAGGGATGAATTGCAAAAATTCCCAAAAGAACAGATTGAAAAATTAGCAGACCTTGGTTTTATGGGCATGATGGTAAAACCTGAATATGGCGGCAGTGGTATGGATACCATCAGTTATGTTTTAGCAATGGAAGAGATCAGTAAGATCGATGCAAGTGTGAGTGTATGTGTGAGTGTAAACAACAGCTTGGTATGTTATGGTTTACAGGAATATGGCAGCGAAGAGCAAAAGAAAAAATATTTGACACCTTTAGCGCATGGTAAAAAAGATGGGCAATTATACATCGGTGCTTTTTTATTGAGTGAGCCCGAAGCCGGCAGTGACGCTACTTCTCAGAAAACTACCGCAGAAGATAAAGGTGATCATTATCTATTGAATGGCACAAAGAACTGGATAACGAATGGGAATTCAGCATCAGTGTATTTAGTTATTGCACAAACAGATGTGAGCAAAGGAAGTAGAGGTATCAATGCATTTATTGTAGAAAAAAACTGGCCCGGCGTAATGGTAGGCGCTAAAGAAAATAAATTGGGTATCCGTGGAAGTGATACTCATTCTATTTTATTTACTGATGTAAAAGTGCCTAAAGAAAACAGGATCGGTGCAGATGGTTTTGGTTTTACATTCGCCATGAAGACTTTGGCCGGAGGCCGGATTGGAATTGCTTCTCAGGCATTGGGTATTGCCAGCGGCGCATATGAAAGATCTTTAGCTTACAGTAAGGAACGTAAATCATTTGGTAAAGAGATCATGCATCACCAGATCATACAATTTAAATTGGCTGATATGGCGACTAAAATTGAAAGTGCCCGCCTGCTATGTTTAAAAGCTGCATGGGAAAAAGACCAGCACCTAGACTATACCGTTAGTAGCAGTATGGCAAAAGTTTTCGCAAGTGAAACAGCGATGTGGACCACTACTGAAGCTGTGCAGATCCATGGTGGATATGGTTTTGTAAAAGAATATCATGTTGAAAGATTAATGAGAGATGCAAAGATCACACAGATATATGAAGGAACGAGTGAGGTACAACGCATTGTGATTGGGAGAGCGATCTTAAAATGATTTGAAGATTTGAAAATTTGGAGATGTGCTGATGCCGAAAGCGTTAGCACATTTTTATTTAATACTTTAAAGTAACTTTGTTCATAATTAAAAGTATGGCTATAAACATAGAAAAATACAAAGAGATCATTGCTGAATTGAAAGGAAAAGCTACTTTGGTAGCTGTTTCTAAAACTAAGCCTGTTGAAGATATACAAGCATTGTATGATCTGGGACACAGAGATTTTGGCGAGAATTATGTTCAGGAAATGGTGGACAAAGAAGCTGTTCTACCAAAAGATATTCATTGGCATTTTATCGGTCATCTGCAAAGTAATAAAGTAAAATACATTGCGCCATTTGTTGATTTGATACATGGCGTAGATAGTTTTAGTTTATTGAAAGAGATCAATAAACAAGCAATAAAAAATGATCGTGTGATTGATTGTTTGTTGCAGATACATATTGCACAGGAAGAAACAAAATTTGGATTGGATGAAAATGAATTACACCAATTAGGCGAATTACACGAATTAAAAAACATTCGTATCGTTGGCCTAATGGGAATGGCATCTTTCTCTACTGATGAAGCATTGATCAGAAAAGAATTTACATATTTAAAACAACTCTTCGACCAACTTCCAACCTCCAACTTCAAACCAACAACCCTTAGCTGCGGTATGAGTAGCGATTACAAAATAGCTATAGAAGAAGGAAGTAACATGGTGCGTATAGGTAGCCTGTTGTTTGGCGAAAGAGTTAAATGAGTTGATCCAATTTTTCATTGTGCATTTTTCATTTTTAATTATCCCTTACGATTTGTTAAAAAAACTTAACTCATATGTAATCTGGCACAGTATTGTATCAATATAGAATAATACAATACCTTTGCTATGTACTACACACCTACCATGGAGTCAGCTATATTTGAAGCAGAAAAAAACCGAAAAGCATTTTTTTACACAGTAATAATTTGTGCTATCATTTTATTGCTGGCATTTCTTATTAAATGGCCGCTCTTAAATATTGCTCCATTACCTGTTTCACAAGATCTTATTGAGATCGATCTTGGTGCCGCTGAGGGCCCCATTGAACCTGAATTAGGTGGTGGTGGAAGCATGGCCGCAATACCAGCTGCTAAGACCCAACAAACGAATGAAGAAGAAGATGCAGCCCAACAGGATGCAAGTGATGATGTTGATGATAAAGAAGCTGCTCCTGTAATTAAAAATCCAAGGCCTTCTGCTTCAAAAAATGTTGCTACAAAACCTGTGGTAAATCCTGTTCCTAAAGCCCCTGTTGCGGTTGTAAAAAAACCGGCCATTGTAATGCCTTCGGGAAGAAGTAATACCAATACTCCCGGTACCAACGATGATTTTGGCAACGGAACCGGAAAAGGAACTGGCACTGGTCCAGGTACAGGCCCAGGAACCGGCGGTGGTGGAGGCGGTAAAGGTGGCACCCAAGTAACAAAAGGCGACAGAAAAATTGTACGCTATTATTCTTTTACCGGTGATCTTGATAAAGCTACCATCTATGCCATCATAAAAGTTTCTCCTGAAGGCAGAGGTACATTCGTTGGTTTTGATAAAAACTCATCTTCTCGTAACCAGGCTTACGCAAATGCAATCAAGCAGTATTTAGCAAACATGCAATTTGATAAAGCCGATCATGAAAGTACTATAACGGTTCAGTTCAATTTTAATGTGCAATAATTTTTTGTACCCGGCATTTATATTTCAATTAAGCTTCATAGGCGTCGCACTCTTGTACAGTAGTACTTTATTCAGCTTTTCCTACATTTGCTGTCATTACTTTTCAAATTGATCATTGCATAATGACCTATCAGCAAACTATTGATTATTTATACGCACAGTTACCCATGTTCAGTCGCATTGGTACTGCTGCGTACAAAGCTGACCTGCATAATACTATTGCATTATGTGATGCTGTAGGAAATCCGCAAACAAAATTCAAAAGCATACATATTGCAGGAACGAATGGAAAAGGCAGCACCAGTCATATGTTAGCAGCCATCTTACAAAAGGCAGGTTATAAAACAGGCCTGTATACCTCTCCACATTTAAAAGACTTCAGAGAAAGAATAAAGATCAACGGAGAAATGATCAGTGAGGGTTTTGTTGTAGACTTCGTAAAAAAAACAAGATCGTTGTCCGATGAGATCAGTCCATCGTTTTTTGAATTGACCGTAGCAATGGCATTTGATTATTTTGCAGAAGAGAAAGTTGATATTGCTGTAATAGAGACCGGCCTTGGTGGGAGACTAGATTCTACAAATGTAATTTCTCCTCTTTTATCGATCATAACAAATATCGGTTACGACCACATGAATATTTTGGGAGATACTTTAGAAAAAATTGCATCAGAAAAAGCCGGCATAATTAAAAACAATACTCCCGTTATTATTGGTGAATATTTACCTGAAACAAAAGATATATTTCTGAATAAAGCAACTGAAAGCAATGCAACAATTTATTTTGCCCAGGATATATTTAATATCTACGATGTAAAAAGTACGTTGCATGATCTGCAAGTTAAAGCGGAACAAACAAATAATAAAACAGCCACTTCTTACAAACTGGATTTGAATGGATTGTATCAAACAAAAAATTTAAAAAATGTTTTGCTTGCCAAAGACATCTTGATTAAAAATGAATTTGTGATATCGGATGAAGATGTAGTAATAGCTTTAGCCAATGTAAAAAAATTGACAGGCTTGCATGGCAGGTGGGACGTCATTAATAAAGATCCTTTCATAGTATTAGATGTAGCACACAATGAAGATGGTATTAAACAAGTGTTATTGCAAATTGAGAACTTACAGATAAAGCATAGAAACATTCATTTTGTCATTGGGATGGTAAAGGACAAAGAAGTAACGAATGTTTTAAAGCTTTTACCAAAGGATGCAAATTATTATTTTACAAATTCTCATATTCCAAGAGCTTTACCTGCCAATGAATTAGCTGCAAAAGCAAAAGATCTTAATTTAAGAGGC
This sequence comes from Bacteroidota bacterium, assembly GCA_040387955.1. Classification (GTDB taxonomy): domain Bacteria; phylum Bacteroidota; class Bacteroidia; order Chitinophagales; family Chitinophagaceae; genus Ferruginibacter. Next base: position 273,525 of record JAZKCS010000007.1, read on the forward strand.
AAAATTTTTGAAAATGTAAATGATGCGATCATTGCTGCAAAAGCTAATGCAACAAAGCATGAAATGATCATTGTTTGTGGAAGTGTTTTCTTAGTAGGAGAAGTTAATTGAAAGAACTAAAGACCAGACTCATCCAGCTTTTTAAAAGCATACATCATACAACTAACATGTAATGCCTGGACAATCTTATTTCTGTTCAACATTGCTCTTACCTCTTCAAGCGGTACTAAATTAATTTCAATTTCTTCATTATGATCAAGTGATTGGACAGTCGTTCTTTTACCACCTTGTGCTAAAAATAAATGAGTGTAACTTTCAAGCACGCCGGGGTTAGCTGCTACTTTTCCTAAATATTCAATTGAAGTAAAACTATAACCTGTTTCTTCCATCAATTCTCGTTCTATAGCCTTTTTTGGCTCCTCTCCGGCATCTATGAATCCTCCCGGAAGTTCAATAATTGTTTCTTTTAATGGATGACGATATTGCTTTGCTAGAACTACATTACCATCTTCAGTAATGGCAAGCGCACAAGCTGCAGCAGGTAATTCCACAACAAAATATTCTTCCACAATCTTACCATCGGGCATTTCACATTTATCCACCCGTGCAGTAAAATATTTATGTTTTGAAAGATATTTAGACGATAATGTTTTCCAGTTCATGTAATTTTTATTGTTCGATTACCACCCGTTCCTTTCACGTAATGCTGTTACATGAGCCGTATGATGTTTTGAATGCCATGCATACATTCCCAACAAATAATATAATGTCATTTGTCTGCCATGCTCAGGATGTACAACGGTTCTATCCCACTCTTCAGGTTTGATATTTTTCAATATTTCTGTAAGGCGGATATGAACGGCATGTAAAATTGTAAGTGATATATTAATAGGCAGGTTTTTAGTATCAGCCATTTCTGCCCATAGATCTTGTTCGTAAGGTTTAATAGTAGGATTATCTTCTGTTAATCCCAGCTTAAATCTGATATATGCATTCATGTGGCTATCTGCCACATGATGCACTAATTGTTTTACAGTCCAGCCACCAGGACGATATGGCGTATCGATCTGAGCTTCATCCAAATTCAACACTGCATTTTCCAAGTGTTGTGGTAAATTTTTAATATCGTTTATCCATTCCCGTAACTGTGTTTCAGAAAATGGTTGTTCAATATATTTCCCGATCGGATAACTGAGACTTTCCATGATCAATTACCTGGGGTTGGTGATACAGGCGCCGGATCAACGATCATTGGCTTTTCTCCTTGTGGGATACGTGCCATGCCTGTAAATGGTTTAACACCTAATAATTCCATCTCAAAAATTAAAGTTGCTCCTGGAGGAATGTCCTGTCCGGCCCCTCTTTCTCCATATCCAAGTTCACTTGGAATGTAAACTTTCCATTTATCGCCAATGTGCATGCGTTGAACGATCTCTGTCCAACCGGGTATAACTTCATTCGCTTTTATAGTAATTGGCTCATTCCTTGCAACCGAATTATCAAATTCTTTTCCGTTAGTTAATGTACCTACATAATGGGCTACAATTGTATCCTCCGCTTTCGGCATCACTGAGGTAGAATCCCCTTTTTTTAATATTTCGTATTGCAATCCATCAGCAAGTGTAATTACTCCTGGACGTTTTTTATTCGCTTCTAAATATGCAACGCCTTTAGCTCTTTCGGCTGCCGATTTTTTTAACGCAATTCCTTGTAATACTGACTGTATGTTTGCATTAGCCTGATGTTCATCGATAGCTGTTTTCCTGCTAGCAAAAATATCATTCATTGCTTTTTGAAGTGTAGCCACATTCAATTTGGTAACACCTTGATCTTTCAGGTTGTTGGCAATATTCATTCCTAATGCATATGCAAAAGTATCAGCGGCATTCTTTGTTAGAACGCTAACAGGAACTTTAGCCTTAGCTTTAACAGTTGTTTTTGGTTTTGTCTGTGCTACAAGTGACAATGCACTCATCAATAAAACACCTATTCCTAAAAAATACTTCTTCATTATTGTTTTCTATTTTATTTTAAAAAATTATTCGTCTCTCATTTCTTTTCCTGTCAGATGAATAAAAACATCCTCGAGGTTTGCTGCTTTCACTTGCTTGGGTCTTTCAAAACCGGTGGCAACAAGATCATCAATTAATTTATCCGGTGAAGCCAACGCAATTATCTTTCCTTCATCCATAATAGCGATCCTGTCGCATAATTGTTCGGCTTCATCCATATAATGTGTGGTGATAATAACTGTAGTTCCTTTTGATCTGATATCTTTTATCAAGTCCCACAAATTCCTTCTTGCTTGCGGATCCAAACCTGTTGTTGGCTCATCCAAAAAAACGATCTTAGGTTGATTGATAAGTGTAGTTGCAATGGAGAATCTCTGTTTTTGCCCGCCGCTTAATTCTTTGTATTTATTCTTTGCTTTATCCTCCAGGTTAACCAGTTTCAACAATGCGAAAGGATCTACAGAACGGTTGTATAAGCCGCCAAATAAATGTATGAGTTCAATTAAATTCAATCCGGGATAAAATCCGGATGTTTGTAATTGAACACCTATGATCTTTTTTATTTCATCAGGAGAACGATCCAAGTCGAGTCCGTCAACGGTTACAGTACCGCCTGATTTGTCACGGAGTGTTTCAATGATCTCTAAAGTAGTTGACTTGCCTGCGCCATTGGGCCCCAACAATCCAAATATTTCACCCTCATATACCTCAAAAGTTATTCCTTTTACAGCTTGAAATGTGCCGTAATCCTTTTTAAGGTCTTTAACTGAGATTATTACTTTTTGTTCCGCCATTTTGCTCCAAATGTGTATTTAATTCTTCCATCATCAATTTACTTCCAACAAAGAATGGAGTACGTTGATGCAAACCTGTTGGTTGAATATCTAATATTCTTTGTTTACCATCAGTTGCAACTCCTCCTGCTATTTCAACGATGTATGCAAATGGGTTACACTCATACATCAACCTTAATTTTCCTCCCGGTTTATCTTTTATGGCAGGATACATAAATATTCCACCTTTTATCAGATTCCTATGCACATCACTTACCATACTACCAATATAACGCTGCGTATATGGCCCACCGGTAGCTGTTGTTTTACGTTGGCATTCATGGATATAATCCTGTACACCTTGTGTATACTGATGAAAATTACCATGGTTCACCGAATATATTTTTCCCGTTGGCGGGCATTTAATATCAGGGTGGCTTAATGAAAATTCACCAATTGACTGATCCAATGTAAAACCATTCACTCCTCTTTTGGTAGCATATACCAAAATAGTTGAGGAACCGTAAATTACATACCCTGCTGCCACCTGCTTGTTACCTGGTTGTAAAAAATCAGCAGCAGTAACAGGCTTACCTAATTCAGTTACCCTTTTGAATACACTAAAAATCGTTCCAATCGAAACATTTACATCAATATTTGCACTACCATCCAACGGATCGAACATGCAAACATATTTACTGTTCATGCTTATCTCATCATCAAAGATCACAAAGTCATCCATTTCCTCACTACCTATCCCTGCACAACTGATACCATGCCTAAGCACTCCCATGAACTGGTTATTTGCAAAAATATCCAGTTTTTTTACTTCTTCACCCTGCACATTCGTTGTTCCAGCATCCCCTAAGATATCTACCAGTCCTGCCTTGTTCACTTCTACATTGACACGTTTTGCAGCCAGACCAATATCTCTTAAAAGACCTGATAATTCTCCGGTAGCACCTGGAATGCTCCGCATTTGCTGGATGGTAAATTCATCCAGAGTTAGTACTCTTCTGTCAATTGCCATTATCGTTTATTTCTTTTTTATTGAGCAATATTTACGACTTTTGCACCGCAAACTTGCATGGCGAAATTAAATGAATTAACTCAATCAATCACATTTTCTAATGAAGGTTTTTAAATTCGGAGGGGCTAGTATAAATAGTATAGAAAGAATACAGAATATTGCAAAAATTGTCAGATCATTCAGCGGTGAAAAAATATTTATCATTATTTCGGCTATGGGTAAAACCACCAATGCATTTGAAAAAGTGGTAGAAGCCTTTTTTAAAGGTGATAAGAATGAAGCGATTGCATTATTTACCAAGATCAAGGAAGAACATTTGGCGATTGCCGGAGAATTATATGCAATTCCTGCCATTCCTTTAAATGATCTTTTTACAGAAGTTGAATGGCTGCTTCATGATAAGCCAGTTAGAGATTTTGATTATTACTATGACCAGATCGTTTGCCTGGGGGAATTATTAAGTACTGCTATTGTAAGCAATTATTTTAATTCCATTGATATTCAAAACGCATGGATAGATGTAAGAGATATTGTAAGAACTGATGACAATTTCAGAGATGCCAATATTGACTGGGTATTTACTGAAGAACAGGTTGCACAAAACATCACTCCAATTTTTTCAAATAATGATATCATTATTACTCAAGGCTTTATTGGCGCAACAGATGAAAATGAAAGTACAACGCTTGGCAGAGAAGGCAGTGATTATAGTGCAGCCATTTTTGCAAATATGTTGAATGCAGAAAGTCAAACCATCTGGAAAGATGTAGAAGGTGTTATGAATGCTGATCCAAAAAAATTCAATGATGCCCGGTTCATTGATGTTTTAAGTTATCGTGAAGTGATTGAGATGGCGTTTTACGGAGCTACTGTCATTCATCCAAAAACAATAAAACCTTTACAGAATAAAGATATTCCACTTCATGTAAGGTGTTTTTTAAAGCCTGAACTAAAAGGCACTATCATCAGCAATACGCCGGTTCATAATCTTCCTCCCATCATTGTAGTGAAAGAAAATCAGGTAATGCTGCAATTGAATTCTAAAGATTTTTCATTTGTAGAAGATGACCTGGTAAGCCGGTTACATGATTTGTTTGTAGAAGTAAGGGTTCGTCCAAATATTTCACAGAATGGCGCTATCAGTTTACTTTGTTGTTTAGATGACAGGCCTGATAAAATTGAAAAGCTTGCTTTGAAAGCCAGCGAATTATTTGATGTTCAGATTGAAAAAGGATTGACATTATTGACCATTCGTCATTATAATGCAGAGACGATCAACAAATTAACTGCTGATAAACAAATTGTACTGGAACAAAAAACGGGGGAGATCATTCAATTGTTATTGAGATAATATTACTCAATAATGTATTTGCCTTGTTTATCGATCATAACAACAGGCAATTCTTTTTTAGCTTCAAAATAATCAAATGCAGTTTTAAGGCTTCCTGAAAATTCTTCAAGTTGTTGATTATTTTTTGTGAATTGAGCTAAATATTCCTGAGATTTTTTATTGCTGTATCTAACAGGAAAAATATGAACGGGGATAAAATCCTGACCTGCTTCTTTTGCCTGGTTAGCCAAAATGTACACTTCTTCAATTGGCTCATCAGCAATAGCAAGACAACCTACTGAAACGCAACTACCATGAATATAAATTCTATTCCCCGGATGTGCATCGTCTGCAAGAACTTTATCTGAAGCATTTGGATAATTTATCCCAAGCGATAAATGGTAGTTACTGTTAGGGTTAAATTCGTTGATATAGTAAAAACCTTCAGGGATCTGGTAATCACCTTCCATTCGTTTTGGCCCCATTGTGCCACTTTGCATGCAGACTCTATAAGTTTTAAAAAGCTTAAAAGAACTGCTATCTGCACTTTTTACCCAAACTTCCAATTGCCTGTCATATTTAAAAGAACGTATGAACATTTCTTTAACCGGCCAGGCTAATTTCTTTGTTTCAAATTCTTTTCTTAAAGAATCTTCTTTACGGTTATATATTTCGGAAAGTTTATATGAAGCTGTCTTGTAATCTCCAAACGCCGTTTGTGAATACACGAAATTACCTGCACCAGATGCAAGTAAGGTCAAAAAACAAGCGCAAAAAATGAGGTTCTTCATCGAATTTTAAGGAAATATGTTACGTATAATACAACGTAAAAATAAACAAAAATATTTCCAGAAACTGTTAAAACCTTTAAAATCATCGGGAACGATTGCGAAATAGAATTATTACGACACGACTCCTTATTACAATTATATTTGCCTCATGAAAAAAGTAGGCATTTTAGGCGGTGGCCAATTAGGAAGAATGTTATTACAGGCTGCAATCAATTATCCTGTAGAAACATATATACTGGAAAATGATCCCGCCTGCCCTTCTGCTCATTTATGCAATCACTTTATTAAAGGCGACATTACCAATTTTGATGATGTTTACAATTTTGGAAAGGGTTTAGATGCGATCACAATTGAAATAGAAAGTGTAAATGAAGATGCGCTTGAAAAACTTGAATCAGAAGGTGTAAAAGTATATCCAAAGCCCGCTGCTTTAAGAACTATCAAAGACAAAGTGCTGCAAAAACAATTTTATAAAGAAAAAGAGATACCTACTTCCGATTTTTTGATCACTCAAAATTTACAAGAGCTAAATGATAAATTAGATTTTTTACCCGCTGTTCATAAAATAGGTAAAGGCGGTTATGATGGAAAAGGTGTACAGGTGATCAGAACAAAAGAAGATATATCAAAAGGATTTGATGCCCCAAGTGTACTTGAAAAAATGGTATCCATTCAAAAAGAGATCGCAGTAATGATCGCTGTAAATGATAAAGGAGAAACTGCTATTTATCCGCCAGTCGATATGGTTTTTGACCCAATGTTGAATTTATTGGACCACCAGATAAGTCCTGCGGAATTACCTGATAAAGTTTTCTGGAAAGTTGAAGCTATCGCATTGAAAGTTATTAAGGAATTAAAAAGCCCCGGCATTTTTGCAGTGGAATTATTTGTAGATAAGCAAGGCGATGTATTTGTAAATGAAACTGCTCCACGAGTACACAACAGTGGCCATCATACAATTGAAGCAAATTATTCATCTCAATTTGATATGCTTTGGCGTGTGTTGCTTGAATATCCTTTAGGAAGTACTGAACATATTTTGCCTGCAGCTATTGTAAATATTATTGGAGAAGAAGGTCATTCAGGGATTGCAGAATATTGTGGTCTTGAAGAAATTTTAGAAATTGAAAATGTATTTGTCCATCTTTATGGTAAGAAAGAAACAAAGCCGGGTAGAAAGATGGGGCATGTAACTATTTTGAGTAAAGAAAAACAAGAGTTGATACATCAAGCTAATAGAATTAAGAGTACATTGAAAGTTATTAGTAAATAATTTTATCTTCGTAAAAACACAAACCTTATGGCAGCAGTATTAGTTGGAATCATCATGGGCAGCGAAAGCGATCTTGACATCATGAAAGGTGCAGCAGAAATGTTGCGTCAATTTGAAGTAGAACCTGAATTAACCATCGTATCTGCACACCGCACTCCCGATAGATTAAGAGACTATGCTTCTAAAGCAAAAGATAGAGGTATTAAAGTATTGATAGCCGGAGCCGGTGGTGCTGCACATTTACCCGGTATGGTTGCTGCACAAACTATCTTGCCTGTTATTGGTGTTCCTGTAAAATCTTCCAACTCTATTGATGGCTGGGATTCTGTTTTATCAATATTACAAATGCCTTATGGTGTACCAGTAGCAACTGTTGCTTTGAATGGTGCAAAAAATGCAGGCATTCTTGCTGCACAAATTCTTGCATTGCATGATCCTTCTATTGCCGGTAAATTAGAAGCTTATAAAGAATACCAGGATGATATTGTAATGGAAAGTGTGAAGAATGTGAGGCAACTTGGATTTACAAATGAGTTTGATGTGTAAGATCATTCTTCTGTGATCACTACAAACTCCTGCTCCAGCCCTTTCGAATTATCATAGATCATTTTAATAAAATCGCTGCCATATTTAGCATAGAATGGCGTAATACTTTCTATTCTTTCCTGCAGGCTATGATGAGGGAATAACTGTGATTTTATTTTATGCAATTGTCTTTGTTGAGCTTCAAATTTTTTCTTCTCGGCTTTTAATAATTTTTTCTCCAGATCTGTTATACGTTTCAATGCTGCAGTTTTTAATGCTTCAGTATGTTTTACAAGAGATGCATCGACTGCATTAGCTACTGATCTCATCTTGCCGTACAAAACGTCTATTTCTGCTTTTTCTTTTTCTAAACTTAGCTGAGCTTCAGAATCTCTTTTTACCAACTCATTTAAAAGATCAGTTTCAGATTTAAAAAGATCGGTTGTACTGAATTGTAATTTTTCCTGAAGTGTTTTTATTTCTTTAGAAATAAATGCAAATGAATTTCTAACGATCAAGATGGGGTAAGGAACATTCACAGCTTCAAATACTTTCTTCAATTCTAACCAATATGCAATTTCACCACCTCCACCTATAAAGGCAATATTTGGTAAAATAAATTCCTGGAACACAGGCCTTAATATTACATTCGGACTGAAACGTTCTGGGTGAACTTTTAGTTCTTCGATGATTCCTGCTTCATCAAATTTTTTATCATCGTTGACAATGGACCATTGGCCATTTTCAACTTCAATTCTTTCTCTGCTCCCATCATGGAGATAGAACAGGTTCAGTTCTCGTCCGGCTGCCTGTACTTTATATTCTGAAGGGAAAGCTTCGACAGTTTTCTGCACTTCTTTTTGAGAAAATTGCTCAAGTAATTCTTTCTTCAAAACAGGAGCATATGCATTTTTCAATGCAGCATTATCAGGTAATAAGATCAGCAAACCATGATCAGCAAATAATTCATTTACTAAACAGAACGTTGCTGCTTCTATTGTTGAACCTTCTTTATAACAGGTTTTTATTTTTTCAACGATCTCTACGCCGAAAGGATATCCCAGCAACTCTCCTGCGATATCATCAAACATTTTCAGCAAGCCCTTATCAACCTTCATTCTGCCAACAGCACCAGTCTGATCTGTCTCCCATTCATGCTTTTCACCGTTGATATAGATGTGATTCAATTCATCAAGATCTGCATCTTCACTACCCATATAATACACCGGAATAAAATTGTACTCAGGTAAATCGTTTTTTAATTGGTCTGATAATTTTATAACATGTAATATTTTATAAATAAAATATAAAGGCCCGGTAAATATATTGGGTTGATGTGCAGTCGTAATAGTGAAAGTATTGTCACTATTTATTTGTGTAAGATTTGTTTGCTGTTTATCTGAAAGCGTAACGCCTTTATATTGTTCAGTAAGAACGTTTGTAAGTAATTTCCGATCTGTCTGGTATTTTTTTCTTTCGGCTATCGCCGCTTTTATTCCATCAATAGATACAGGATGATTATAAAAAGGCTGCAGTTTTTTTTCAGCTGCAATATAATCGGCTACCATTTTTGAGAAGTAACCGGTTTGAGAGTAAGATATGTGTGAAGCGTATATATCCATTTACCTTTCTAAAATTTTATTTACGATTTGGGATGTACGATTTACGATTTCTCTCAAATTTTTAAACCCTGTCCTTATAAAATGAGTATTTCATTTCTAAAGAAATCGTAAATCCCAAATCTTAAATCGTAAATTTCTAAACTACATCCCCTTCAAGATCATAATCGTATGCTTTGGTGATCTTTACATTTACAAAATCACCTATTGTTAATTTCTTCTTGCTTTGAACGATCACTTCATTATCTACCTCAACACTATCAAATTCTGTACGGCCTAAATACCTGCCTGCTTCTTTTTTATCGATCAACACTTTGAAAGTTTTACCAACTTTTTCCTGGTTCTTTTCTAAAGATATCTCCTGTTGTACTTCCATGATCTCTTGTGCTCTTTCTTCTTTTTCTTCTGCAGAAATATTATCGACCAATCCATGTGCACTTGTACCCTCTTCGTGACTGTAAGTAAAGATACCCACCCTATCAAAACGCATTTTTTGTAAAAAGGTTTTCAATTCTTCAACATCATCTCTTGTCTCACCTGGAAAGCCTGCGATCAAAGTAGTACGTAAACAAATATCAGGGATCTTATTTCTTATTTCACCGATCAGGTCTTCCATTTCCTCTCTTGTGATATTACGTTTCATTGCTTTCAACATATTGTTGGCAGCATGTTGCAAAGGAATATCAAGGTAGTTACAAATATTTGGCCTTTCTTTTACTGCATCAATAATATCCATCGGAAATTTTGACGGATATGCATAATGCATTCTTATCCATTCTAATCCTTCTACATCAGCCAATGCATGTAATAGCTTTGGCAATTCTCTTTTCTTATAAATATCTAATCCGTAATAAGTTAATTCCTGAGCGATCAACATCACTTCTTTTACACCACGTTGTACCAAACGTTTTGCTTCGTCCACTAAAGATTCTATCGGACGGCTTACATGCTGACCTCTCATTAAAGGAATAGCACAGAAAGAACAGGTACGGTTACAACCTTCGCTGATCTTCATGTATGCATAATGCTGTGGCGTGTATAGTAAACGTTCGCCTATAAGGTCAGCTTTATAATCTGCATTGAAAGTTTTCAGCATGCCCTGCAACTCCATTGTTCCAAAAAAAGCATCTACCTCAGGTATCTCTTCTTCTAAATTATTTTTATACCGTTCGCTTAAACATCCCGTAACATAAACTTTATCAAGCTTTCCTTTTTTCTTCAGATCAACCTGATCTAAGATAGTATTGATACTTTCTTCTTTTGCTTTTTCAATAAAGCCGCAGGTATTTACAATTACAATATTGTGATCTCTTTTTGTACTCTCATGCACAGTATCAATTTCATTAGCGATCAGCTGACCACTGAGCACTTCACTGTCCACCATATTCTTACTACAACCAAGAGTAATAATATTTACCTTATCCTTATGTAATGATCTTGTACGCATAATTTTGTGAGTGCAAAGTTAATTAAAACTGCGGTTCCGATTTACGATTTGGGATGTACGATTTACGATTCCCATCAAGTTTCATATCTCCTTTGGTAAGGATATACTGTAACAATTATAGAAAAATCGTAAATCGTACATCCCAAATCGTAAATAATAAATCATTTAAACTTAAAATAAACAAACAGCCTTCCAAAGTTTTTGCTGTCATTTTCTATTCGGTGATATAATGGTTTGATATGTGGCATTTGCAGGAAACGCTGCACTTTCTTTTTCAGTTGCCCACTGCCTTTGCCCGGAATGATCTCTACTTCTGTGATACGTTTTTCAATCGCATCTTCAAATGCCTGTAGTAAAGCATTGTCTATTGCTTTACTGTTGTTGTAAATAGGATGCAGATCAACTTTTATTTTAGCCATAACAGACTTATTTTATATCAACTTGATGCCATCATTTTCAAAAGCAATTTTTCTTTGCTTATATAAATTTCCTGTTGTCATTTTAAATGTCTTTTTGCTCATTGCAAAAAAATCATAAATATCATCAGGATTACTTTTATCGTTGTATGGAAGAAAGCCATTGTTCTCTTCTAAGAGTCTCAATATCTTTTGCGTTTCATCTTCTACTCTTTTATAACCAGGCTTCCCTGCGGCCACATCAATTTTATTTTCTGTTGGATAGATCTTTTTGATATAACCCTGAAATTTATCTCCTACCTGAATGCTTCTATATATTTCATTAAAATGTAAAACACCCGTGTGTTCATTGTTGATGATACACACGTAGCCAATATCTGAACGACGTTGAACAATAAGATCAACAACATCCAATTCCTTCAATGGCACTATATCATTATTCAAAGCGTCCGCAAGCCTTTCTGTCGCTGCAATACGGCCTGTCTGTTCGTCAATATATATTTTTACAAGATAATCTCCGTTAACCCTCATGCCGGTTATTTGCTTGGCTTTGGGAACAAAAATATCTTTCATCAAACCAAGATCTAAAAAGGCACCTTGAGGCGTTGCGTTCACACATCTTAATTTTACAATATCACCTACTACACCTTTTGGTTGTTGTGTTGTTGCAATTAATCTTTCTTCCCCATCATGATATAAAAACACTTTTACTTCATCTCCAATTTCCAACCCTTCTGGTACAAAACGTTTTGGCAATAATATACCCTGATCTCCGTCATCCAGGTACACGCCGAAATCTACAGCACGTATTACTTTCAGTGTATTATATTCTCCGACTTTTACCATAATAATTATTGCGCTTGTAAATTAAATAACCCTTCTACAAAAAGCTGTTTATCAAAAACCAACAGATCTTCTGCTTTTTCTCCAACACCAATAAACTTCACCGGTATTTTAAACTGATTGGCAATAGCCAAAACCACGCCGCCTTTTGCAGTACCATCTAATTTAGTAATGGTTAATGCTGTTACGTCTGTGGCTGCTGTAAAATGTTTCGCTTGTTCTAATGCATTCTGCCCTGTACTGCCATCCAATACCAACATTACTTCATGCGGTGCATCAGGAATTACTTTTTGTATAACTCTTTTTATTTTTGTTAACTCATCCATCAAATGGGCTTTGTTGTGTAACCTTCCTGCTGTATCAATTAAAATTACATCTACATTTTTTGCAACGCCACTTATCACAGTATCATACGCCACTGAAGCAGGATCACTGCCCATTTCTTTTTTTACGATAGGAACATTTGTTCGTTCACTCCATATCGTTAGTTGATCAACTGCAGCTGCTCTGAATGTATCTGCAGCGCCTAATAAAACACTTTTACCAGCTTTAGAAAAGTTATGTGCCAACTTGCCGATAGTGGTTGTCTTACCTACTCCATTTACACCAACTACTAAAATGATATGCGGTTTGTTTCCTGGAGGCAATTCATAATTTTCGTATGCTGTATCCTGCGGAGCTGACACCAATACACTTTCTATCTCAGCTTTTAATATTCCATTAAGTTCTGCTGTATTAAGATATTTATCCTTGGCGACACGTTTTTCTATATTCTCAATGATCTTAACCGTTGTTTCAATTCCTACATCTGCGCTTACCAATGCATTTTCAACTTCATCCAACACTTCTGCATCTACAGAACTTTTTCCGGCAATCGCTTTAGTGATCTTGCTAAAAAATCCTTCCCTTGTTTTTTGTAATCCTTGCTCAAGACTTTCCTGCTGTTGTTTCTTGCCGAAAAGTTTATCGAAGAGTCCCATAAAAGAAAAATTTTGTTTGTAGTTATAGAAGTTGAATAAAATAAAGAAAGCTGTTCCGGTATCTCAGAACAGCTTTAATATAGTGTAACACACAGCAAGATTATCCTGCCATGAATTCTTTTACCTTGTCTTTGTGAACAATAGACTCTTTGAATGTGTAAGCTCCTGTTTTAGGACTACGCATTGCACGAATCACTTTTGTCCAGTTCTTTGCTTCCGCTGCCGCTTTAATATCTTTTACTTTAGCGTTCTTTGATGCTACTTTTGCCATTGTTTTGTGATTTGAAGATTTGAAAATTTGGAGATTTGAAAATTATGCAGCTATATTCTGCACATCAACAAATGATCAAAATCAATTTATTTAATTTCTTTATGTACTGTTACTTTTTTAAGAATTGGGTTAAATTTCTTTAACTCTAATCTTTCAGGAGTATTTTTTTTGTTCTTTTTGGTGATGTAGCGGCTTGTGCCCGGTTGTCCACTGGCTTTGTGCTCTGTACATTCTAAAATCACCTGAACTCTGTTACCTTTCTTTGCCATTTTATCTTAATTGAAGATTATTAAATTTTTTCGCCGGCAGCTCTCAATTGCTTTACAACTGAAAATAACCCGTTTTTATTGATAGTGCGTATAGCTTCTGACGAAACTTTAAGCGTTACCCATTTGTCTTCTTCAGCAAGGAAATACCTCTTAGTCTGCAAATTTGGTAAGAATCTACGTTTTGTCTTAATATTTGAATGCGATACTTTGTTACCTGTAATTGGCTTTTTACCTGTAACCTGACATACTCTAGCCATTGTACTGTTTTTTTGGACGGCAAAGGTAAGGGAAATAATTAAGAATTAATAATTAAGAATTAAGATTTTTTAGGTTTTCTCAAAATCATTGATCCTTAACGGTTTTACGCTGTAAAAAAGCGTGCATTTTGGTTATTCTGGCTGTTTGCAAAGCTACAGAAATTATTATCAAGGCAACCCCTACATAAAATTGGGGATGTAATTCCTTATTTTCCTGAAAAAACAGGAATCCGAGCAGTATTCCATACACCGGTTCTAAATTATAAGCTAGGTTGGATGTAAAGGGAGATATTTTCTTTAATGCACTGAGTTGCAGATCGAAACAAAGTATGGTACATACCCAAGCTAATAATATTAACCATACCCAATCGGTATTGGTTGGCAAATAATAATCAGCAGGGAAAAAATATAGGTAAACAGGAATCAAAAAAGTCAAAGCTATCAGGCCTCCGGTCAATTCATAAAATGTAAGGATCCGTGGTGAAAACCGAACGATCAGGCGTTTATTAAAAATGGGAAATAAAGAACTACCTAATGCTCCCAATATTCCAAAAATGATCCCGACCTTATACTGAGGGTGAAAATCGAATATGATGTAAATACCCGCTATAGACAATATTCCTAATAAAACCTCTATCCATTCAATTCGTCTTTTAAATATTATTGGCTCTAAAAAAGCCGTAAAAAAACCAGAGCCAGCAAGGCACACAACAGCTACGGAAACATTGGCATATTTTACACTGCCGTAAAAAGTGACCCAATGAAAAGCAACAATGGCTCCTACGCCAAATATCTGCGCCATATCCTTTTGTGATATGCTGATCAATTGCTTTTTTAAATATAAGATGGCGGCTAAAGTTATAACAGTTAACAATAAACGGTACCATACAAGCAAACCTTCGTTCAACCCTATCAGTTTACCCAAAATAGCCGTAAAGCCGGCTAAAAAAACAGCAATATGTAATTGAATTAGGGCCTTCTTCATGGAGACAAAGATAAGCAGAGCGTAGGTGAAGTTATTTGCAAATGAACATTGAAAATTGAGCATTGAATATTGAGAATTTACTCAACAAATGTTCAATGCTCAATTTTCAATATTCAATGTTCAAAATAACCTGTACTAAATCTTGTCACCAAAAAAAATCATAAATAATCCTAAACAACTTACTCTAAGCACTAAACTAATTATATTTGCCACCTCATAACCAACTACTATATGAATTATAAACGTATTAACAACATTACCGGATGGGTCGTATGTATCATTGCATGTGCTGTATATGTAAGCACTATGGAAGCCACCGGTAGTTTTTGGGATACAGGAGAGTTTGCCAGCAGTGCTTATAAATTACAAATTCCGCATCCTCCGGGAGCTCCGTTATTTGTAATTATTGCTCGTTTGTTCATGGCTCCTTTTGAACATAATGCTGCACTTGGCGCAAATCTAATGAGTGCTCTTTCAAGTGGATTTACCATTTTATTTTTATTCTGGAGCATTACCCATTTTGCAAAAAAAATTGCTCAGAAAACAGGTGAAGAATTAACCGCCGAAAAAACATTCGGGATCATGGCTGCCGGTGTGGTTGGTGCTTTAGCTTATACATTCAGTGATTCATTCTGGTATAGTGCGGTTGAAAGTGAGGTATACGCATTATCATCTTTTTTTACAGCTATTGTTTTTTGGTCTATCCTTAAATGGGAGAACGCCGTTACAGAAGAACAAAAAGCAGGTATTACTGGACATTTTACAAGTGCAGACAGATGGCTTATCTTAATTTTTTATCTGATGGGTTTATCAATAGGTGTCCATTTATTGAATCTATTGACTATTCCTGCCATTACAATGATCTATTATTTCAAGCGCTATAAAGTTACTCCATGGGGAACGTTCTGGGCTTTTTTGCTTGGTTGTGTTATCACAGGTGTTGTGCAAAAAGCTGTCATTCAATGGACCATTAAAGGTGCAGGTAATTTTGATGTATTATTTGTAAATGATTTTGGATTACCATTCTTTAGTGGCTTTGCATTTTTCTTTGTTTTGTTAGCGGTATTGATCGCTTTTGGGATTCGCCTTGCTAAAAGAAGAAACTGGAATTTTTTACGTCTTGGTTTATGGATGTTTACTTTCATGCTTTTAGGCTATTCAACTTATTTCACTACACTAATAAGGAGTAATGCAGATACTCCTATCGACATGTACAATGTTGATAATCCTGTAAGTCTTGTAGGTTATCTTGCCCGTGAGCAATATGGCGATACACCGATAATGTTTGGACAGGATTTTACAGCTGAAGTACAAGAATCAGAAACTGAAGAAACTTATCTAAAAGGAAAAGATAAATATGAAAAGAACGGCAGAAAGGTAAAATATATCTATGCAGATGAAGACATACATTTCTTCCCTCGTATGTGGGATCAAAGCAATGACCAGGGACATGCTGATTACTATGCAAGTTTTGCAGGAATTACAAAAGATGATAAAGGAAACTGGGACAGAAAACCTACCATGGGTGAAAACATCAGTTTCTTTACACAGTACCAGGTAGGCTGGATGTACATGCGTTATTTTATGTGGAATTTTGCCGGTAAGCAAGATGATATACAAGGTGTAAACATGGCTAATGGCCGTGATGGCAACTGGAAATTTAAAGACCAGAAAAATTTACCGGATAGTATAAAACATAACAAGGCTAATAATACATTATTTGCGCTGCCATTGATATTAGGGATTTTAGGACTGATCTTTCAATATAATAAGGATAAACGTGATGCATTAGTGACAGGCTTATTATTCTTCTTTACAGGTTTTGCAATTGTAGTTTATCTGAACATGCCGGGCAATCAACCAAGAGAAAGAGATTATGCATTTGTGGGATCTTTTTATGCTTTTGCAATATGGATAGGCCTGGGTGTATTATTTATTAAAGATTTGCTTGCAAAAGTGATGAATAGAACTTTTGCCGGTTATGCCGCAGCGGCTATATGCACTTTAGCAGTTCCTGTTTTAATGGCTGCACAAGAATGGAATGACCATGACAGAAGCAATAAAACTTTAGCAAGAGATCTCGCTATCGATTACCTGGAAAGCTGTGATAAGAATGCTATCCTTATCTCTTACGGTGATAATGATACTTACCCACTTTGGTATGCACAGGAAGTTGAAGGTATTAGAAAAGATGTAAGAGTGATCAATTCAAGTCTATTGGGTACAGATTGGTATATCAATCAATTGCGATATAAAGTAAATGAAAGTGATCCAATTGATGTAGTGTGGAATGCAAGCCAGATCGAAGGACCAAAAAGAGATGTAATAGTAAATTATACAATGCCTGGTATTGATGCAAATCAATACATGGATCTTTATACGGTAATGAATGATTATGCCGGTAGTGATGATCAGGGTAAAATGGTACAAAGCAGGGACGGTAGTTTTTTAAATGTATATCCTACTAAAAAAGTTTCACTTTCTGTAGATGCAGCTCTGGTTAGAAGTAACGGAACTGTAAATGAAGATGACAGCATTGTTAATGAGATCCGTTTTGAGATACCAAAAACTCAGTTGTATAAAAACGATGCGGCTATTTTAAATATCATTGCCGCAAATAAATGGAAACGCCCTATTTATTTCACAAATGACAGAGTAGGATTAGGATTTGATAATTACTTACGTAAAGACGGCCTTACAAGCCGCCTGGTGCCTATTGCTAACGATCCTGTAAACAGGAAATGGGTAACGGATAAAATGCTTAATAAATATGTATTTGGAAATGCTAATAAACCGGGTGTATATTTTGATGAAGAAAACCGTCGTCATTTAAATTCGATCCGTCTTGCTTATGCAGAAGCAGCAAGCAATTTAGCAGACCATGACATGAAAGAAGAGGCAAAAAAATTATTGCACAAATGCGACAGCAATATACTCGAATCTAACTTCCCTTATGGAATGGTTTCACGTTATCAGCAACACAATTATATCTCTCTTCAATTTTTGCAAGCATGTTATAAAGCAGGTGAAATGGAGTTAGCTAAAAAAGTTTATGCCAGTGTTCAAAAAGACCTTCAACAACAGGTAAAATATTTTGAAGATCTAAGCGAAAGTCAGCAAGATGCTATTAGATCTGAAACAGACCAAGGTGCAAGTTTTTTAAAAGGAATGGCACAAATGGATCAGGAATATAGAAATCCTCCTCAAATGATGCCTCCAGTAATAAATACTGCTCCTCAAAAAGCAGCAGATACACCACGCTAAAAATTAATATTTAAATAAAAAAACCTTCTAAAAAGAAGGTTTTTTTATTTAACAAATGAACCAATTGATAAACTTAAATGTTTCGTAAATTGTGTGTCGCAGTGAATGATATTAAGTCGTTCCCGCCTATTGTATATGAAAGGCTATAACTTCTCTAAATATGATCCTAATCAAAATGGGAAAACCCGTTTTGAACAATTGCTGGACATTTTCATGCAATTGCTCACTTATACAAATGGTGATGTAAGTGAAGCTATGCAATGGATGAATGAATTGGACAAAGAATATAATCTTACTGATGACGAATATGGAATGGGGGATTTTTTAGAAGACCTTAAAGACAAAGGTTATATCGATGAAAATAAAAATACCGGTGAAATAAAGATCACCCCTAAAACAGAACAAGGCATCCGCAAAAAAAGCCTGGAAGAAATTTTCGGAAAATTAAAAAAGACCAAGCAAGGTAATCATAATACATTCAAGCCTGGTGGTGGCGATGAGATCAATCCCGAAACAAGGCCTTTTCAATTTGGAGATACACTTGAACAAATTGATTTCACAGCATCCATACGCAATGCACAGATCAATCATGGCGCAGAAAGTTTTCGTTTACATGAAGATGATCTTGAAATAAGGGAAACAGATTTTAAATCCCAGACATCAACCGTATTGATGATCGATATTTCTCATTCAATGATATTATATGGAGAAGATAGAATTACTCCTGCAAAAAAAGTAGCAATGGCATTGAGTGAACTGATACAAACCAAATATCCAAAAGACACGTTGGACATTGTAGTGTTTGGAAATGATGCATGGACGATCGAAGTAAAGGATCTGCCTTATTTGCAAGCAGGACCTTATCATACCAATACTGTTGCAGGATTAGAACTTGCTATGGATATTTTACGAAGAAGGAGAAATCCTAACAAGCAGATCTTTATGATCACTGATGGCAAACCTACATGTTTAAAAGTAGGAACAAAATATTATAAGAATAGTTTTGGTGTAGATAGAAAAATCTTAAATCGTTGCATGAGTCTTGCTACTCAGTGCAAAAAATTAAAGATACCCATCACCACTTTTATGATCGCCTCAGATCCTTACCTACAAAGATTTGTTCAGGAATTTACAGAAACAAATAATGGCAAAGCATTTTTTGCATCGCTTGATAAATTAGGTGCATTTATATTTAAAGATTTTGAGTCAGGAAAAAGAAAAACAGTTTATTAATATTCAAAGTAAAAGTATTTTTATTTTGATCTTTCAAATTTCAGAGATGAGCAAACCAACGATAAAAACATTAGGCGAATTAAAAAAGAGCAACTACGTTTCTAAAAATATCAAGGACGAGATCCGTGAAAATTTAATTAAGAAGATCCAGGCCAAAGAAAATCCTTTTCCGGGTATATTAGGTTATGAAGACAGTGTTATACCTGACACAGAAAGGGCATTACTATCAAGACATAATATCTTATTTCTTGGATTACGTGGACAGGCGAAAACAAGGATGGCAAGGCAGATGATAGAATTGTTGGATGAATATATTCCAATCGTAGCAGGCAGTGAGATCAATGATGACCCACTAATGCCTATATCAAAATATGCAATGGACCTTATTACCATGCAGGGAGATGAAACACCTATTGCCTGGCTTCATCGCAGCTTAAGATATGGTGAAAAATTAGCAACACCGGATGTGAGCGTAGCGGATCTTATAGGAGATATTGATCCTATCAAAGCTGCCAATCTAAAGCTAAGTTTTGCTGATGAAAGAGTGTTACACTATGGCATCATTCCACGTAGTAACCGCAGTATATTTGTGATCAATGAGCTTCCTGATCTACAGGCAAGGATACAGGTATCTTTATTTAATATTCTTGAAGAAGGCGATCTGCAGATCCGTGGATTCAAACTTCGTTTACCATTGGACGTTATGTTTGTGTTTACCGCAAATCCTGAAGATTATACCAATCGTGGAAGTATTGTTACACCTTTAAAAGACAGGATCGAAAGCCAGATATTGACACACTATCCAAAAACAATCGAAACCTCTCTAACCATCACCGAGCAGGAAGCGAATATCCACGAAGTACAACAAAGCAAAATAAAGATCAGTGATCTTGTTAAACGATTGATCGAACAGGTAGCATTTGAAGCAAGAGCAAGTGAACTTGTAGATAAAAAAAGTGGCGTGAGTGCAAGGTTAACTATTGCGGCATATGAAAATGCTGTTAGCGCTGCAGAAAGAAGATCGATCATCAACAATGAAAAAGAAACACAGGTTTGGATCAGTGACCTTGTGGGAATTATACCTTCCATTACAGGAAAAATAGAATTGGTATATGAAGGTGAGCAGGAAGGCCCCTACCAGGTAGCATTTAATTTATTAGAAAGATCTATACGTACTCAATTTGGAGAATATTTTCCTAATCCTGATACGTTGAAAAAGAAAAGCCGTAAAGAAAAAACAGAAGATGATACTCCTTACAGATCGATCACCCGTTGGTTTGATGCAGGTAACCACCTTAATGTTTTTTTTGACACAAAGGATGAAGATAAAATTCAATTATTGTATAAAGTTGATGGCTTACATGCTTTGGTGAAAAAACATTTTAAAGGAGCAAATGAAAGAGAAACTGCTTTATTGATGGAATTCGTTTTACATGGATTATCAGCTCATTCTATGATAAGCAAAAAAGTAATGGATGGAAAAATAGAATTTAAAGATCTGATGGGCAGCATGTTCAACATGGGTACTCAGCCATTTAGCGAAGAGGATCTGAATGATAGTGATTTCAATTAAATAAAAAAGCCGCAATTTTTAATTGCGGCTTCTCTTTATAAAAAAATAATTAGAATTTATATCCAAAAGCAAGTCCTCCATAATAAGGAATAAAAAATCCTTTTCCGAAAACAGGATTGATAGCAGCCCTGAAAAAGAATCCGCCATTTGCAGGTTGAAGACGATAGCCAAAATTCAGATGTCCGAATGTGCTTCTGAAATTTCCATCCTCATCATAATAATTAGAGCTTTCATTAGAGCTAACATAAGTAAATCCGGCACCTAATTCAAAATAATTCTTATTATCTTTTCCTATCAAATAGTTAATTCCTACCGGAACAAATATTACACCTACACTTTCATAATCATCTTTTAATGAAAACCCACCAATACCAATACGTCCACCCAATCCACTTTCTGATCTTGAAAAACGCATATCATAATTGAGTGATGCAATCCCGGGACCACCTAATTCAAAATATATTGCTTTTGCCGGTGGAACTGAACCTTCTTTTTGTGCGTTTGCATTCACTGTAACCAATAATGCAAGAGCGAAAATTATTTTTTTCATAAAATTTTTTTAAGGTGTATAACAAATATATAAAATAATATTTTGCAAAAGGTTTAAATAATATTCACCTCTCTTTCAAGGATAACGTTGAATTTTTCGTTTACGCTTGTGAGTATTTTCTCACTCAAAGAATAAATTTCATTTCCATTTGCGTTTCCATAATTTACTAATACCAATGCTTGCTTTGCATGACAACCTGCATCTCCTTCTCTAAAACCTTTCCAACCACATTGTTCGATCAACCAACCTGCTGCTAATTTTACATTGCCATTTTCTAAATCATAACCTACCATATTTGGATATTGTTCTTTAAGCGTAGCAAATTGCTCATTATTTATTTCAGGATTTTTAAAGAAACTACCAGCATTTCCTATTTCTGCAGGGTTAGGTAATTTTGATGACCTGATGTTTATCACAGCGTCCGAAATAGCTTTGATACTAAGTTCCTTCACTCCCATTTTCTCAAGTTCTTGTTCTATTGCTCCGTAAGATGTATTGAAAACAGGTTTTTTATTTAGTCGGTATGTAACAGCAGTTATTACAAACTGGTCTTTATATTTTCTTTTGAAAACACTTTCTCTATATCCAAATTCACAATCAGTTAAATTAAACTTTACATTTTTTTTTGCTGTAAGATCAAATGCTTCCAATTCATAGAACACATCTTTTATTTCAACGCCATATGCTCCTATATTTTGCATAGGTGATGCTCCAACATTACCAGGTATCAAAGAAAGGTTTTCTACTCCGCAAAAATCATTATCAATGCAATGCAATACAAACTGATGCCAATTAACACCGGCTCCTGCTTTTACATAAACATATTGATCATCTTTATTTATTTTTTCAATCCCTATAAGATCATTCTTTAAAACAAGCCCATCGAAATTTTGAGTTAATAAAATATTACTGCCGCCGCCGAGGATAAGCCTTTTAGAATTTTGATCGAATTCGAGAAGTTCTGTTAATTCATCAACAGTATTAAACGTAGAAAAATATTTAGCCTTGGCATCAATTCCAAAGGTGTTATATTTTTTTAGTGATATATTCTGTTCTATCATTATCAACTATCAATTTTCATTTACAACTAATTAGCATCAACATCCACTACGATCGTCACACTTCTGAATTGTTTATCAGAAAGCAGCAAGTTAAAATGATTTTGCATCACTTTTTTATATTGCTGAATTTGTTTCATATCCAATGGTAGTTTTATCAATAACTCCATTAAATATTGATTGCGTATCCTGTTTACAACCGGTGCTGCAGGACCAACTACAAAATGAGCAAGATCTTTTTCTAAAGCCATCCCTAATCTTTTAGCAGCTTCATCTACAACATCTTTGTTTTTATGCTTTAAAGTGATCTGAATTATCCTGCTGTATGGAGGGTAAAAAAATTCTTTCCTGTTTTCTAATTCATATTCATACATCTTTTTATAATCGTGCAATTGCACAAATTGCAATACAGGATGTTTTACCTGAGATGCCTGTACCAATACTTTTCCTTGTGCATCTTTTCTTCCGGCTCTTCCACTTACTTGCTCCATCAATTGATAAGCTCTTTCATTTACACGAAAATCTGCGAAACTCAACAAACCATCTGCATCTAAAATACCAACAAGACTCACCTTTTCAAAATCCAATCCTTTTACAACCATTTGTGTACCCACAAGCACATCAATTTTTTGCTGTTCAAATTGTTTGATCAGGTTATCATGAGCAGTCTTTCCTCTTACCGAATCAACATCCATCCGTGCAACTTTCAGTTTTGGAAATTCTTCTTCGATCATCTCTTCTATCTTCTCAGTGCCAAAATTTCTTTCATTCCAATTTACAGTTCCGCATGCCGGGCACACAACTATTTTAGGATAAGTTGTGCCGCAGTAATGACAATGCAGTTTGTTTGAAAATTTATGCAGCGTTAATGTTACATCACAATTTTTACATTGAGGTAAATAACCACAGGTGCCACATATGAGATAAGGGGAATATCCTCTTCGATTCTGAAATAAAATAACCTGCCTTCCAGCTTCAACTGTTTTTTCTACAGCCTCTTTCAATTGCGGCGACAACATTACTTTGCCTTTTTGAGCTACAGTTCTTGTGTCGACAATTTCTATAATTGGCAATTTAATGCCACCAAAACGTTCATTCAATTCTACTAACCCATATTTCCCCTTTTGTGTATTAAAATATGTTTCAATAGATGGTGTAGCACTTCCAAGTAAAACTTTAGCATTGAATAAAGTTGTATAATAGATAGCTGTATCCCTTGCATTGTACCTGGGAGCCGGATCCTGCTGTTTAAAGGACGCATCATGCTCTTCATCCACCACAATGAGCCCAAGCTCTTTAAATGGCAGGAATAAGGCACTCCTTGCCCCTAATACGATCCTCGCTTCACCTGTTTTAATTTTATTCCATAATTCTACCCTTTCATTGTTGTTGAACTTAGAATGATAGATAGCGATATTTCCGCCGAAATGTATTTGCAAACGACGGATCATTTGTGCTGTTAAAGCAATTTCCGGAAGGAGGTATAAAACCTGTTTGCCTGAATTATAATATTGCTCAATGAGTTTAATATACAATTGGGTTTTTCCACTGCTTGTAACACCATGTAATAAGCAAATATTTTTTTGAGTGAAACATTCTTGTACTTCCTGTAAAGCTATTTGTTGTGCCGGACTCAGATCAAAATTTACCTCCATCGATTTTGGAGCAACTTTAATTCTATCAACATCTCTTTTTATGATAGATAATATATTTTTATCTGCAAGTCCTTTTAATTGTGCAGCAGTAGCTCCTGATTTTTTTAATAACTCAGGTTGCGTTACTTCTCCTGTAGTTTTCATTAAATGCAGGTACGCTAACAATAACTCCATTTGCTTAGGTGCTTTTGTCCAGTTATTCAAGAGATCCGCTAATGCATCTTCATTATCATATTGCGGATTGAGCAGAACAAAATTTTCTTTTTTGCTTTTATATTTCTCTGTTAGCGCTTCCCATACAAGACAAACTTTTTTATCGATCAATCTTTTGATCACCGGATATACATGTGTGATATCTAAAATTTGCTGCACCTCATTTAGGTTCAATTGCTTTTTTATCAATAAGGCTTCAGCTACTAAATATTCATCATGATCAAGGTCAGAAAAATCATCACCATACTCTTCATCAAATAATAAAATAGTTTCGCTGCTAAGTTTAAAATGCGCCGGAAGTGCTGCTGTCATTACTTCTCCTTCACTACACATATAATAATTGCTCACCCAATTCCATAATTTTAATTGTTGTTCGTACAGTACAGGTTCATCATCTAAAACATTGATGATATCTTTTGTTTGATAGGGTGGTGCTTCTGAAGAAATTGATTTTATAATTCCTGCATATCGTTTTGTTTTACCCAATACAACTTCTACTCTGCAACCAGATTTAACCTTATCAGCAAAAATTGGAGGTATTGAGTAAGTGTATGTTTTTGGTAAAGCAAGAGGAAGAATGACCTCTGCAAATAATACCCCACGCCCCCCTAAAGGGGAAAAATTATTGAAGAGTGTATTTTTTTCGTTAGTCATTTCTAATTATTAGAGTCTGCTTTGTTCCCCCTTTAGGGGACTAGGGGGCTTTATTTATCCAGCTTGCTTTGTATTCAATTAATTTTTCTTCCATTTGCTTAAACGCTTTTTCTTTAAGCCATGCTACATCTTTCATCGTTAATCCTTCTACAGGGATCTCATTCAGATAAATAGCTCTTGATCTCCCAGGTGTTAATGAAAGAATGCTTTTATAATTTAATAGATCGTAAGCATCTAAAAAAATAATTGGCTTAATAGGCGTCTGTGTTTCTATAGCGATCTTGAAAGCTCCATCATAAAATGGTTTAAGTGGCTGATGTGTCAAATTAAATGTTCCTTCAGGAAAGATAACTATTGAAATACCTCTTTTAATAATTGCTTTTAATTGGATCACACTTTTTGCTCTATTGGCTACATTATCTCTTTCTACCATTACTGCAGCTTTTCTATACATAAATCCAAAAACGGGCACTTTTGCCATTTCTGCCTTACCCAATACCCTGATATGTTGTTTTCTTATAGTTTTTAGCAAGAGAGGAATATCGAGGTAAGAAATATGGTTAATGATAAATACATACTGCTTATTAGTGTCATGAGGAACTTCGTATTGGTTCTTATGTAGGATGCCCCAGAGTGCAAGGACGATATCTGACCAAGTACGACATAAAGAATACATCATATTACCTCCCCGAATTCGTCCAAAAAAGGACAATATAATGGCGATCGGGAAAACAATAAACATAAAAACAATGAAAACTATGAAGCCATAAACCGAAAAAACTGCTTTTAAGATGGTAGATAAGTACTTCATTTGCTAATAACGAATATAGCGTGAATGTTTTAAAAGTTTAATAATTAACGACTTATAAAAATAACAGTCTCCTACGACGGGTCATTTCTACAGCAAATAACCGTAAAAATGTAACACCAGAAAATTATCACTTATCATTTACCTTTTATTCATTGTATTTCCTTACCTTTGCCGTCCTAAATTTTGGAATTATGTTAGCAATAGTAAAAATTGCCGGTCAGCAATTTAAAGTTAAAGCAGGCGATAGCCTATACGTTCCCCACATTGCAGGCAATGATGGAGATAAAGTGGAATTTTCAGACGTTCTTATGACTGATAACGCCGGAACGATTGCAGTTGGTACAGGCGTAAAAGCTGTAGTAAAAGCAGAAATACTTAAAAGCCTTATTCAAGGTGATAAAGTAATCGCTTTTAAAATGAAAAGAAGAAAAGGCTTCCGTAAAAAACACGGACACCGTACTCACTACACACAAATTAAAGTAACAGATATCGCTTAATTAAAAAAAGCGGTAATTGATAATTGATAAGTAATAAGTCTGATCGACTTAAAGCTTACAACTAAAATAAAAAAAGATGGCACACAAAAAAGGTGAAGGCTCGGTAAAAAACGGCAGAGATTCACAAAGCAAAAGATTAGGTGTAAAAATTTACGGTGGACAACCAGCGATTGCAGGTAATATCATCGTTCGTCAAAGAGGAACTGTTTATCATCCAGGTAAAAATGTTGGTGTTGGAAAAGATTTTACAATCTTCGCATTAGCTGATGGAGTTGTAGAATTTAAGAAAGGTAAAGGAGATAAAAGTTACATTTCGGTGAATGCAGTTGAAGCCGCTAACTAAAAAAAATAAAAGTTTTTTTTGGTAGATTGAAAAATGTTTTTATTTTTAAGTATTATTTACTAACCAATTAAATTTAAAAAACATGGCAACTGCAAAAAAAGCCGCTAAAAAAGCTGCTCCAAAAAAAGCTGCAAAAAAAGCTGCTCCGAAAAAAGCCGCTAAAAAAGCTGCTCCAAAAAAAGCCGCTAAAAAAGCTGCTCCAAAAAAAGCCGCTAAAAAAGCTGCAAAGAAAAAATAAGCTTTACTTTTTTAAAAGTAAAACGAAAAAAAAGTCTCTCAAGCAATTGGGAGACTTTTTGATTTAAGACCGCTCTGAAAATTTCTTCATAAATTTTGATATTACAAATCAAAAAAAATGTTCTTCCTTTTTCAATCAAGATATTAGTTTTATCAGCAACAAGTTTTTCATACTTTTGATAAATGGATAACTCACAGATAGCAGACTCCTTCTCACTTTTAGCCAAATTAATGGACATTCATGGAGAGAATAGTTTCAAATCAAAATCGTATGCGATCACTGCTTTTCATATCGAAAAATTAGAGGTGCAATTAAGTGAAATTGAGCAAGAAAAAATATCTACTTTAAAAGGAATTGGTGACTCATCTGCAAAAAAAATTATTGAAATTTTAGATACCGGTGAGTTAAAAGCATTGAATGATATCCTTCAAAAAACACCAAAAGGTATTGTTGAAATGCTAAACATAAAAGGTATCGGACCTAAAAAAATTTCTGTGATATGGAAAGAAATGGAGATAGAAAGTATTGGTGAATTGTTATACGCTTGCCAGGAAAACAGGTTAAAATTGTACAAAGGATTCGGAGAAAAAACACAAAATAGCGTTGAAGAGAATATTGAATTTTATTTAAGAAATCAGGGAATTTTGCTTTTTGCGGAGGTTGAAGCCGTTTTTTTTCAAATAAAATCGTACCTCGAAAAAATATTTTTTCCACAGAAAATTGCGGTTACCGGAGCTTATGCAAGACAAGAAAATACGATCACAGAATTAGAATTTGTAGTGAATGAGAAGATCGAAGTAATCAAACAAAAAATGAAAACGGCCAATCCTCCCCAAATAATAGATGAGAGTGATGATAGTATTTTATTTAAACTTACCAATGGATTAAAACTTCGTTTTTATACAGCTGATAACAATATAATTGAACGTTTATTTTTTACAGCAGGTAGCAAAACATTTACAAATGCATTTATAAAAAAATTCCCTTCGATCAATTTTGCAAAAGGCAATGAAGCAAGTGATAAAAATATATTTGAACAAGCCAATATTCAATATATAGAACCTTACTTAAGAGAAACAGAAACAATTATCGATAAAGCGGTTTCATTTTCCATTCCTGCAGCTATTCAACCAACAGAAATTAAAGGGATCATTCATAGTCATAGTAATTGGAGCGATGGAAGTTATACCCTTGAGGAAATGGTAAAAGCTGCCATCGAAAAAGGGTTTGAATACCTGGTTATTTCAGACCATAGTAAAAGTGCTTTTTATGCGAACGGGCTTCATGAAGACCGGATAAAAGCCCAACATCAGCTGATTGATGAATTGAATGTAAGATTTGCGCCTTTTAAGATCTTTAAAAGCATAGAATCTGATATTTTATATGATGGTAGCCTGGATTACAGCAATTCTATACTTTCTACATTTGATCTTGTGATCGCTTCTGTACATTCTATCTTAAAAATGACCGAAGAAAAGGCTATGCAACGTTTGATCACAGCTATTGAAAATCCATATACTACCATTTTGGGCCATATGACTGGCCGACTTCTTTTAAGTCGCAAAGGTTATCCTGTAGATCATAAAGTTATTATCGATGCATGTGCTGCTAATAATGTAGTGATAGAATTAAATGCTCATCCTCGAAGACTAGATATTGACTGGCAATATATAGAATATGCATTGGAGAAAAATGTACTGATCTCTATAGATCCGGATGCTCATACAATTGAAGGATTCAACGATATTCGATATGGTGTGTTTGCTGCACAAAAAGGTATGCTTACAAAAGAAAAGAATTTAAGCAGTTTTGGATTAAAGGAATTTGAAGAATTTTTGACTAAAAGAAAACAGTTAAAAGGGATTTAACGAGTGATCATTAAAATAATCCCAATTGAACAGGCCTTTCAAATTTACGAAGTGGAATATCTTGTGCCTCACTATTTGCAATTGTAAAAACACTTGTTGGCTCAAAACGTGAAGCAACTGTTACTGAAATGCCATTAGCATATTTCTTAAATAAACTCTCTGCGATCTCGGGTGAATTATTTTCTTTAGATAAATGTGATAACAATACATGTGACATGAACGATGGCCTATGTTCTATAAAAAGTTCTAATGCCTGTTTATTAGATAAATGTCCATGACCATTGCGTATCCTGTTTTTTAAATGAATCGGATACCTTCCATTCTCCAACATTTCTTCATCATAATTGGATTCTAAAAAAACAGCATGGCATAGTTTAAAATAATTTATCACATTGCTACATGCAAAACCAATATCCGTAAACACTCCTACTGTTACTCCTTTTGAACTAATGATAAAGCTATGTGGATCTTCAGCGTCATGCTTTTTTGAAAATGCAGTAATTGCAAGATCACCTATATTAACAGGCTCATTGGCAATAAATGTTTTAGAAAGATGTTTGATCAATATTGGACCATTCAATGACGTACCCTTCGTTATATATACGGGCAGCTTATATTTATTGGCTAAAGCAGAAACTCCTTTGATATGATCTCCGTGTTCATGTGAAATGAAAATAGCTTTAACCATATTCATTGATAAGCCTACCTGCTTCATACGCTTTTCTGTTTCTCTGCAGGATAAACCAACATCTACCAAAACTGCATCGGTATGATTACCTACATAATAGCAATTCCCATTACTACCAGAATTCAATGAAGTGAAGAATAAAGACATATCGATGCAAAGAAAATCAATTTTTGTGTTAATTCTGACCCATTTCCGCCACAATAGCCAATTCCTTTTCCACATAATGAGGCAAATATCAATAGAATCATATCCTATCCAAACTGGCAAATATTTTGCAACATTTTAACTATGAGTCAATGTTTGATTGAAAAAGAAAATTAATAATGATGAAACAGCAGAAGAAAAAGAAGGTGGTAAAAACTAAGAAGGATAAAAGTCACAACGATCATCTTCAAAAACTCAATGAATTATTTTTTTACATCCTAAAATAATGATCATGCGTCTTGCACAATTGTTCTTTTTACTTGTATGCATTTGCTCCTGCGTTACAAATACACATGATGACTCTGGATATGGCTATGCCCGACCGGTTTACATTGCACCGGGAGTAGGACTTGGAACTATCATAGCGATTGTAATTTCGTGGACAAGGAATAGATCAATATTATGGGCAATTATACATGGAATATTAGGATGGCTGTATGTGATCTATGCTTTAATATTTGGAAGGCCGAAAGATAAAATATAATTGCTTGCAAGACGAAGTTTAAATGAATAATCAAATTGTGAGATATGAAAAAAGCAAGTAAACCTAGAGAACCCAATTTTTTTGATAAGCTGGCTTCAAAGGTAACAGCATGGACAGGAAGCAGTGTTGGCTTCTTTTGTGCATTAGCTGTAGTTGTAGTGTGGGCTGTCACCGGGCCTATTTTTAACTTTTCTGAAACCTGGCAATTGGTTATTAATACAGGGACAACAATTGTAACTTTCCTTATGGTTTTTCTTATTCAGAAATCTCAAAATAAAGATTCGCTTGCTTTACAATTGAAGCTAAATGAATTAGTTGCGTCACATGAATTTGCAAGCAACAGATTAGTTAACATAGAAAATATGACTGAAGAAGATCTTAAAGTGATTCAAAAATATTACAAACATTTGAGCCAACTTAGCAGTAAGGAAGAAAATTTGCAAGAAACAAGATCCATAGATGAAGCTGAAGACCATCATCAACAAAAACAACAACGTAATAAAGAAAAACACGAAACCCATCCTAAAAAAAGAGCTACACAAAGTAACAATACACACAACAAAAAAACATCTTCACGACAAAGTTAACAGTCGTGAAGATGAATAATGAATTCCTTAAAATAGACTATCTTTTTTTCCTGTTTGGAGCGTTATGTACTTCCTTTTTATTGTGAGTTCTATCATCTCCTTTAAATAATTGTTCTTCTCCTTCCCTACTATCAAGATCATCTTTATTTTGAGGACGTTTTGGAGATGCTATCTGGGGTTTCCCCATTTGTTGTTTACTGTTTGAATTTGTTTTCATAAAATCATTTTTCTTAATAAAGGATTAAAAATTATGCCAGATGAAATCATAGCTATTCATCTGTCACTCAATGAATATTAGGTTTGAAGTAATTATTATGGGGAAAAATATCATCAGCTTTTAATAAAAATAGCTAAGTCGCAAGCTATTTTATTCGGGGTACGGTATTTGGCATAGATTGTTGCCGCACCTAAGCAGCATATTATTTAACAAAACTATTTTTATGAAAAGTATCCCAAAGATCTTATTACCAATTGCAATTTTCGCAATATCATGTAATAATGAACCTACCGAAGTTAAATCGACAACTACCACTACGGAACCTCCCGTTGTAAAAAAAGAAGTGATTGTTACAACACCAACAGTTGTAGTTCCGGAAAAAAAGAATACTACTGTTGTTCTTGATAAAAAAGGTGTGCAGGTTGAAACAAAAAAAATTGATGTAAAAGTACAGCCATAGTATTTTTAAATACCGTCAATTGCTAATGGGAGTTCTACAAAAAATGTAGTGCCTACGCCTTCTTCAGTATCAAACCATATTTTGCCTTTGCTCTGTTCAACTATTCCTTTGCACATTGCTAGACCTAGCCCTGTGCCTGAGGTTTTTGTTGTAAAATTGGGTGTAAATATTTTTGAACGCATTTCCATAGGAATGCCTGCACCATTGTCTTTGACAGTAACTAAGATATTACCATCTATTAGTTTTTCATTTATCTCTATAACAGGTTTTTTAGTTACTGGAATAGATTGAACAGCATTTTGTACAAGATTATTAAATAACCTGTTGATATGTGTACTATCTGCAAAAATCATAACGGGCTTATTTTCAAGTTTCCAGGTAAGGTCAACATTATCTTCTATAGCATGTAATTGCGCTACAGATTGTAATGTATCATTGAGATCAAACATTGTATTTTTTGGATTACCAATATTTGCAAACTGAGAAAAATCTCCGGCTATCTGACTAAGGTGATCAATTTGTTCAACAAGTGTTTTAGCCACACTATTACTCAATTCTTTTACATTCACTGAATTTGAATCAATAGCTTTTTGAAGATATTGAAGACTAAGCTTCATAGGTGTAAGCGGATTTTTGATCTCATGTGCCACTTGTTTTGCCATCTCTCTCCAAGCACCCTCACGCTCACTTTTTGCTAGCGCTATAGCACTATCATCCAACTTGTTCACCATCGTATTGTATTCATTGATCAATTCACCTATTTCATCTTTACGTTTCCATGCAATCGCTTCATTCTTTTTTCCTAAATTCACTTCTCTCATTTTATGACTTATAAAACTAAAAGAACTTGTGATCCTGTTTGTAAGAAATAACGCTACCACGCCGGCTATTAAAAATATAAATGCATTCAAATTAATTATCGCCACTAAGAAATTAGAAATTTCTTGTCGAAGTTTTGTTTGTGCGGTGAAATAAGGAATGTTCAGATAGGCATATTCTTTTCCAGTCTCGTCTATTACCGGCACATAATTACTAAGATAATTTAGTGCCCCTATCTTTTCCTCTCCAAAATATTGTATCTCTTTTAAATTATGTAGATGATAATATGCCACAGGATCCATTTTATCAGCAACAATACCTTTGCTGTAAGGCAATGGCAAAGAAGACAACTGAAGATTTCCTTCAAGATCATACAAATTAATATCAGCAGCATGTATCTCCGAAATTTTCACTACCATCTGCTCCAGGCTTGCCCTGTATGCCTGGTCATATATTTTTATTACATCATCAAAAACCGATAATTCACTTAATGTATTTCTTACTTCATTGGCCATTACATTAATTGTACGGCTCAATTTTTCTTTATTATTACTATGATATCGATCAATAAAAAATAAAATTGTAGCAACACCAATTACTACAAAAGATAAAAGGCTGATAAAAATAATTGTGCCATGGACCTGGTTACGAATACTCATTTGCCAGTACTGCCTCATTTCTTTAGGCCTGAAACGGGAACGTACCACAGCATTTAAAAACCAAAAAATTGCAGTAACAAAAAGAAAAGCACAGAATAAATATGAGAACAATGTGATGGATTCTATAAAGAAATCATCTTGCTTGGAAATAATTACGATCTTATCAGGACCAGCTTTATACCACAATTCATCAAACCCTTCTTTTCTTACATTTACAAATTCTCTTGAAGGAACCATTGAAGGATCAAGTTGCCATGGGTATGCGTAATCGTTATGATTTGTTACCAACTGCAATTTATTATACACAGCATAGGAATAGATGGGAGAATTTTCGATAGAATTTGAATACCCTTTTAAAAACAGCTCGGGATAAAGTGCATCGGTTTTGTATTTTTTCGGTGATGCCAGAATAAATACATACCCTAAAAGTCTTCCTGAAGTGTCTGTAATATCTTTTTTACTGATGTAAGAAAATCGGTCATAAGAAACATCATAATAATACAGATCACTTATCCCTGTTGGCTTTCCTTGAGTATTGAGTATCGTAAATAATGTATTAAAGCTTGTAGAATCCTGGTTAAATAAAGGTTTCTCATATTCATTAAAAGTATAAATACGGGTATCATATTTATTTAAATAACCAGTAAAATTTTCGCTTAACAAACTGTCTTTTAATACCCTGTTGGTAGAATCCATTTTAAACTTATCAAAAATAGGAGACAATGCTTCACTTCTGAAATCAGTTAACACTGTATTCATTAAGCGTTCGCTTGATGGATCAGCTTTAGTAGAAAGTGTTTCTGCATAATGTTTTCTTTTCTCTATCTCCTTTTTTTTATTCTCAACGATAATGATCGCAGCGATAGATGCAGAAAAAAAGAATAACCAGAAAACCAATCTTGATGAAACGATTTTGGATGCTATCAAAGAAAGATATTTGCTATTTAATAATTGAAGGTATAATACTAACCATAACAATAACATCAATTCAAAATTGACGCTAAGGCTATTCATTAAAAAAGTTAAAACACTTAACCCAATGATGGCTACAAAAAAACTCAGTGGTAACACCGATCTTCTAATATGCGGAAGAATTAAATAAACAATGATCTGTGTTACAAAAAAATACCCAATTGTAACACATCCTAAAACAACAAAACCAATTACAGTGTACGAATTAAGTGTAAAGAAATTAACAACGTCAAATGAAATTTGTGAATCTGCCACCAATGAACGGAAAACATTTCCGCAAACGAAAGTGCAAAATATTATAGTAAGGATACCTCCTAATGCAAACAACCAGTTTACAATAACTGATTTAAAATTTATTGAGAACTTCCTTTCTTCAATGTAATGGCGGATGAACAATACTACCCAAAGAAATAAAATGGAATTGATCAATAGATCTCCCAACGATCGCAAAACAGCATTTGATCCATATACTGCCGGATCAAATAGTTCAAACTGCCGAAAATTTAAAGGCATGGGATAGTAATAACTCAAAAAGCGTATTCCAATAACAGCTGTCAATAAGAAAACAATTGCGACTAAAAACCTTTTCTGCACCAAGTATGTAGCAACAAAATGCACAAACAATAGAACTAAAAATGCTGCCAACAACCGAAATATTACGGCTGCAGTATTATTGTGCTTAAGTATGTTTTGTGATTTTTGTTCAAGCGAAAAAAGAAATTTTCCTTCTTTGGATTTGATAACAGTATTATGCAGATCGTCATTAGAGATACTATAATTGTTCTCGATATCATACCCTACAGCAAAAGTGTTTTTTAAATAATCATTTGTAATAGAATAATCCCATTTCACGGGTATCAGCGACACTTGCGTATAGTCATGCAATGATGTTTTTCGCCATACATAAAACCCATTTGCAAGTTGTAAAAAACCGCTTGAATCTCTATTTGATAAAATTAAATTAGTTGGCTTTATAACCTGTGTATTCCAAAATACAAGATTATATTCCTCCATCGCATTCTGCCGATATATAAAATAAAAATATTTTTTCCCTGTAATTTCCTGCAATGCCTCTTTACTAAATTTACCGGTGGCAAATTTATTTATCTGTGCAGAATCTTTACTTAAATTATCAAAATCATCTTCCTGTATATGAATATATTGGGCAATATTTTTTTCGGCAGCCTTTACAGAAGAATTATCAGCCCAATAGTTATCAATGATAAAAGATATGGTAATAAGCCATGCTGCAGCTACCAACAAATAGCTGTTCCTTATTAAAAATTGTTTATAGGTAAATTCCCGATGCAAAGGTTATTTCGATTTTTATTTCGCTTGTTGTTTTTTTACTTTATCCCACACCTCGTCCATTTCCTGCAAACTCATGTCTGACAAAGATTTGCCAATGGAAGTCACTTCCTCTTCCATGGTCGTAAATCTTTTAATAAATTTTTTATTAGTACGTTCTAAAGCATTCTCGGCATCCAATTGCAAAAACCTTGCAAAGTTTATTAATGAAAAAAACACATCTCCTAATTCGTCTTCCATTTTATTTTTGTCGCCGCTTTCAATTGCTTCAAAAAGTTCTCTTTTTTCTTCTTCTACTTTATCCCACACCTGTTCTTTATTCTCCCATTCAAAACCTACTTGTTTTGCCTTTTCCTGCAAACGCATGGCTTTTACTGTTGCAGGCAAAGACTGCGGCACTCCACTCAACACAGATTTTTTTCCGGATTGAATTTTAAGTTTTTCCCAATTCTTTTTTACATCTTCTTCGTCATTCACTTTTACATCTGAATAAATATGAGGATGCCTGAATATTAATTTATCACAAACATCATTGATCACCTGATCCAATGTAAATTGGTTTTGTTCCGTAGCTATCTTAGCGTAAAAAATAATATGCAATAAAATGTCGCCAAGTTCTTCCTTGATCCCTTTCCAATCATTTTCTGTAATTGCATCTACCAATTCGTATGTTTCTTCAATAGTTAGCTGGCGTAATGTTTGGATCGTCTGTTTTTTATCCCACGGACATTTTTCCCTTAATTCATCCATTATTTTAACTAATCTTAAAAAAGCGTCACTATTTGCCTGGTGCATATATATTATTGAATTCAAATTTTACTATAAAAAGAGAGGTTCGGTATTTATTGCAAATTAATCTTTCTTTACCGCTTTCTGTA
This sequence comes from Bacteroidota bacterium, assembly GCA_040387955.1. GTDB lineage: Bacteria > Bacteroidota > Bacteroidia > Chitinophagales > Chitinophagaceae > Ferruginibacter. The sequence goes on from JAZKCS010000007.1 coordinate 309,579, forward strand.
TATAAAATAAGAAGAGGCAAAGGCCGTATACCGCTTCTTTTTATAGCTATTTTAACTGGATCTTTTTATCTGTTTGTTAAAAGCATTGAATTGATTCGAATATGTGGCTTTACCGATAAAATAAGCCATGCAACTAAATGAATTAATCTTATTTTTATACCCGAAATAAAAAATACAATGAACAAACGGATATTATTCTTTTCTATCACATTTCTCACTATCTCCTCTTCGCTTTCAGCTCAATATTTTTACAAAGAGTTATTAAGCAATAAGCAATTAATAGCTGATAGAAATACATTTAAACAACAGAAGATCAACACAATCATTATCCATAGCCTAGAGGCAAACGGAGAGCCCAGTGAAGGTTTCTTTTGCGAAAAAAAGATCAACAAAGATTATACAAAGATCGAAACTGTGTCGAAATCAAATATCAGTGGCAAATCTATTTTAACTACTTATTTCTCTTCCAAAGGATTAGTAACTAAAACTACAGATACTTCTGACCTCTCGGCATCAACATCTTACTATAAATATGACAACAACAATAACCTGATCAATATTATTGCCACATCACATTCCAACGATGATGATTTTGCTACAACCCTCATTGAAGAACACCAATATTTTTACAACGCAAACAATCAGCCTGTAAGAATGTTGAAAATTAAAAACCATAAAGACACTGTTACAATTAATTTTACGATTGATGAACAAGGGAATGTAAGCGATGAAATAGAAGCATTGCCACAAGGAAGGCACTATTATTATTACTACAGTGAAAATAATAGGTTGACAGATATTGTCCGTTTCAATGTTTTGAAAAATAAATTATTACCTGATTTTATGTTTGAATATAATACTGCAGGTCAAATGCTTCAAATGATCACTACAGAAGAAGGGCATAACAGTGATTATTTTATATGGAAATATTTTTATGGGGATGACGGCTTAAGAATAATAGAAAAATGTTATACAAAAGAAAAAGACCTGCTAGGATCTTTTGAATACGAGTATAAATAATTATACATAATATTTAATAAAAGAAGCCTCCCATAGAAACGGGAGGCTTTACTATTGATTAAAACTTGAACTCTCTTATCCTTTGATCCTTTTGGCTTCATTTTCGAGGCCTGTCTTTCTTTGTCGTGATGCCTTAACCTGGCTATTACCAAAGCGCCATGTAAAATTCAAACGAAGTGTTTGACTTTCCCAGTTACCTCCTGCATCAATGTACACACCACCAAAATCATTGATAGATTTCCATGGAGCAGTAAAGAAAATATCTGTAACCGAAAGTTTAAGGGTAGCTTTTTTCTTCAACAATGATTTTTGAAATCCTACATCAACACCGCCTTGAGGTTTTGTTCTCCATGTACCTCCCCAAATACTTGGGCCATTGTACCATCCACTTATTTCACTTGTGTAATCTTTACCTAAAGTGAATGTGTGTTGCATATAAGCACCATAACTTGGAATATTTATATGAATTTCATTCTCTCCGATAGCACCATCAAACATTTGATAATTGTACCAGAAATTTGCATACCCATTCCACCATTTTTTTATCATTAGCGGAGTGCTGATATTAAAATTCAATATCTGTTGTGTCGCAAGATTTTGTTGTTGCAGGAAAGTAGCATTTTTTATTGTATCAGTTACTTCAGTTGCATAATCTTTTACCTTGCTGTAGCCAACAGTAGTATTGATCATTCCTTTAAAAGTATGGGTAAGTTCAATACTGTTGGTATACTGAGGCCGTAAAAAGGCATTACCTTTTATGTATGTCAACTCATCTAATTTATTTTCAAATGGATTCAGATCCTGGTAAGTAGGCCTATCAATACGGCGACTGTAAGTTAAACTAAGAGAATTTTTTTGATTGACGGTCCATGACAATGCTCCACTTGGAAAGAAATCAAGGTAACTTTTTTTCACTTTGTTATCTGCCTGTATCACGCCATCAGCTCTAGTCAATTCTCCATCGCTGTTTGTTTGTTCCATACGAACACCTGCCTGCATGCTCCATTTAGCATTCAGTTGTTCCTGGTAATTTAAATATGCGGCATTTACATTTTCGTCATATTTAAAACTATTGCTTTTGTCTAAAATTTTCACCAGATTACCTCCCGACTCATTAAAGAAATCAAAAGTATTCTTAGTAGTTACAAAAGAAACCTTAGCACCATAACCAAGCTTGCCTTTCCATAAACGTTGCTCAGCATCTACTTTAGCTGTTCTAATATCTATATCCGTTGGCGTATAGTTCTGATTGATCACACTATACAATAAATTATCATTGTTATCATAATAATAATTAGGTTGGCGACTTCTTCCCACACCACGAAACAATCCATAGTCTGCATCAAAATTTATTTCTCTTCCACTGGTATCAACGTAACGATAATTGAAATTAAAATTTGCATTGGTGCGGCTACCCGGAATGGTATTAAATGCCTGCAACCTTTTTACAAATTCTTTTGTAGGATTATAATAGATAGGAGTTTTACTGTTACTAGAAAATTCATTGTCAGTATAGCTCGTTGTTGCCATAACACCTAAAGTATGTTTAGCATTTACAAAAAAGTCTGCTCCCGCTTTTACATTAATTGTATTTCTCTTGTGTTTGTTTACACTTCTTTGATCATATAATGTATCCTGCTGTATTCTACTTAATTTCAATTCATCCTGGTATGTGCCCACATTGCCACTTACATTCCCAAATACATTTACCTTTTTATCTCTGTGATTAAGATTTACTGAGGCATTTCCTTTTGGCGTAACACCTTGCACATATCCAACTGTTGCACTACCATTAGTACCGTATTTTTTATTTTTCTTCAAACGAAGATTTACTATCCCTGCATTACCGCTTGCATCATATTTTGCACTTGGGTTAGTGATCATTTCTATTGCTTCAATATCATTGCTGTTGATACTTTTTAAGTAAGCCGCAAGATCTTTACTATCTAATTGCAACATTTTTCCATCAACATATACTTTAACACCCGTTTTTCCCTTCATCGATATATTCTCATTGTTATCTACCTGTACACCAGGGCTTTTCTGTAACAACTCCAATGCATTGCTTCCTGTTGCGTTAATACTGTTCTCAACATTGAATATGGTTTTATCTGCTTTAACCTCTATCATAGGTTTTTTGGCAGTCACAGTTACGCCTTTCAATTGAGTATTTGAAAGCTCGAGAACAACTGGATCCATATCAATCGTTGCGCCATCTGCTACATCAAATTTTTCAGAATATTTTTTTTCATAGCCAACAACTGAATACATTAAAAGATAATCTCCAGGATTATTGACAGCAAGAGAATATTTCCCTGCTGCATCTGTAACATCTGCTTTTACAAGGCTGCTATCTTTCCCTTTTAATAATGATACCGTTGCAGAAGGTAAAGGTTTCGAATTATTGCTGACTGTTCCATTGATCTTAGCCGGGCTTTGTGCCATTAATTGTGTACCTGCAAAAAATATAGTTGCCAGTGATACATAAAGTTTTTTTCTCATTGCGTTGGTAATTTAGAATAATGAGCAAAGCACAGATAAAAAATTGAACATTTGCAATTAATTAGGATGAACTGAAATAAAAACAATATAAGTGGTAGATAATAAAAAAGCACCTGCTAAATAGCAGATGCTTAATTTCAAATCATCATCATCTATCTTCAAAAAATTATTACCTTATAATGGAGATCGAGCCGCTGATTGGATCCTTACCCTCACCAAGATTAATAATGTAGAAGTAAGTTCCTACAGGGAGTGGCGTTCCTTTATTTGTACCATCCCATGGCTTGCCATTATAAGAGCCTGCTGCAGCTTCAAACATGAATTGTCCGTAACGATTGAAAATGCTCACTTTAGCATTTACGTAATCTTCCAAGTATTCAATATTCCATGTATCATTAATACCATCTCCATTTGGAGAAAATACGTTTGGTATTTTTAAGGTTCTCAATACTATCACTTGTAAATTATCAGTAGCCACACAACCATCGTTTGATGTTACTGTCATAGTATAGGTACCATCATCAAGCGCTGCTATCCTTGGATTCGGAATACTACTGCTGCTTAGATATAAAGATGGTGTCCAGCTAACGATCATTCCATTTCCTGTTGCAGTTCCTTTTATTTGTGTTGACACGCCCTCATCCACTCTTATAATAGGACCGCCTGCATAAGCAGATATTGGTTTTACTGTTACTATTAAAGGAAATTGTTCACTCTCACAGGTACCATTAGACGAAGTAACATAATAAGTGATCGTACGGGGTTCTGTTGTTACCGGTGTAGGGGCAACACTTGTACTTCCTCCCAGCGTGTACCACATTAAATTATTTCCTGAAGCAGTAACAGGAACAGCTACAGCATTCTGACAATAGCCAATATTACTTACAATTGGTGCAGAAGGAGTTTGATTTACTGTGGCTGTAACCGTTGTTGCTGATGTACTAACACATCCTGCAACAGTAGTTTCAGTAACATAATAATTTGTTGTAGTAGTAATTGAAGGTGTTACATAACTATTTCCGGTTGAAACCTGAGTTGTTAGCCCAGCATTACTATACCATTTTAAAATATTTGTACCAGCTCCTGATGCAGAAGCATTCACTGTTACAGATCCCGTTCCACATCTGGAAACAGGTGTCCCTGCAATAGGTGCAGAAGGAACTGTATTTATGGTTGCCGTTACTTTTGTAGCAGCACTTGTACACGTAGAAAGATCTGTTTCTGTCACATAATAATCTGTGCTGTTTGTTAAAGTAGGAGTTGTATATGAAGTACCTGTTGCAATCTCTGTTGATAAAGCAGCATCACTATACCATTTCAAAACATCTGTTGCTGCGCCAGAACGTGTAGCTGTTAAAGTAATTGTTCCTGATCCGCAAATTGGTGTTCCATTTACAGAAGGAGCAAGTGGCGGTGTATTTATTTTTACTGTCACATTATCAGAAGAAGCACAACCTAAAACAGTTGCCTTTACAATGTAATCCCCATCCATGCTTGTTGTAGCGCTTGGTAAAGTTGGAGTGGCTCCAGATGCTGTATAGCCATTAGGACCTGTCCATGTATAAGTTGCTGAAGGATCAGAACTAGTTGTGGTAGACAAGTTCAATGGAGAACCAACACATGGAACATTACTGCTTGCTACCGGGGTAAATACACTTGGATCTGATAATGTAGTAGTTGCTTCAGTAGAAGCACAATCTGCTGTTGAAAGTGTCACTGTAATACCTGAATAACCACCTTGTTTCAATGAGCCAACCACAATACTCCCTAAAGCATTTGCTGATAATACTTGTGGAGACTGTGTTACACCGTCTGCAATAAAATTAACTGTATAAGATGCTGTAGGTGCCAGTCCATTAATTGTGAAGCTACCATTGCTTCCACCACAGGTCAATGGATCTGTAGGCGTAATACTGCTGATCACTGGTAATCCGGTAACATTGATAGTACCTGTTGCTGTACCATTACTACATGTACCCGTACCCGTTACAGTGTAATTAAATGTGCCGCTTTGTGTAGGTGCGCCAGATATAGTAAATACCCCTGAAGCATATGTACCAGTTACCCCATCTGGCAAACCCGATACTGTAGCATTGTTACCCGTACCAGTGATAGAATATGTTATTGAAGTAATTGGTTTATTGATACAAAAAGTTTGTCCAATTGTTGGAGCCGCAGATGTTAAAGTAACTACAGCTGCAGGGTTTACAATTATATTAAAACTATCCGGATAACTACATGGGCCATAAGTAGTGATCGTTCTTATTTTAGCAGAAATAGGAGAAGCTGTAGTATTTGTTGCAGTAAAATTTAACGTAAGTGTGTTGCCTGTACCCGATCCCGATGCAGCTAATCCAATAGCTGTATTAGAATTTGTCCATGTTATAGTTCCTCCTGTAGAAGCAGTTTCTGTATAAGTTACACTGCCATTGTTACAAATAGTTATATCAGCAGTTGGTGCATGTGGTGGTAATGCAGGACAACTTGTTGCAGTGCATTTAAATGATGCTGCTTTAAAACAAGTTGAAGGGCCTCCTGTTGGTGTAACAGTTATTATAACTTCGTCACCGGGATTTAAAGAACTAACACTAAAAGTACTTGATGGTGTTGCAGGATCGTTGATCGTTGCACCTCCATTAGTAGTATGACTAATTGTATAACTTGTTGCACCGGACATTGGTGACCAATTAAATTCTACAGAATTATTAGTTGATGTTCCGCATGAAATAATGGGTGCTCCAACATCATTTATATTGATGATGCTAGAAGCTGCGGTTGCACCTGTACAAGTACCATTACTATAATTTACAGTAACTGTTTTACTGCCTGTGGATTTCCAGGTAATTGTTGCAGTGTTACTTGATGTACCAAGACTTCCACCTGTTACTGTATAATCTGTATTAAGTACTCCCGGCACCGTCCATGTGTAACTTGATTGGCTTGCTTGTGTAGTATAAATAACACTGTTATTAATACACACATCAGAAGGAGCATTGATAAATGATGGTGTTGGTAAAGCAACTACTGTAATTGTATTTGTAGCAGGTGTTGTACTTACACAACTACCGGTTGTATAACCAACAGTAACAATTTTACTTCCAGCTGTTTTCCATACTAATGTTATTTCACTACTTGTACTTCCTGTTCCACCACTGGTTATTGAATAATCTGTACCGGCAGTTCCAGGAACACTCCATACATAATCACTTTGTCCAGCCTGGGTTCTATATGTTACGTTTCCTGCATCAACGCAAACTGATGTACCGTTTGTTGGTTGGGCAATCCATGTTGGTGTTGGTAACGCATTTACTGTAATTGTATTTGATGCAGGAGTTGCACCTATGCAGGTACCATTGCTATAATTGACAGTAACTAGTTTACTTCCGGATGTTTTCCATGTTAATGTTATCGTGTTAGTAGTTATACCTCCACTAGTGATCGTATAATCTGTTCCTGCAGTGCCGGGTATAACCCATGTATAGCCAGATTGACTTGCTTGCGTTGTATAAGTCGCACTACCGTTTACGCATAAAGGCAGAGTTGGTTCTACAGTGAAAGTTGGTGATGGAGGTGTATTTATTGTTAAAGTAAAATTAACCCCTGTACTCGGACAACCTCCAGTTTTGGTAACTGTTATCGTACCTGTATATGTATTGGCTGCTGTATTAGCTGGTATAGATATAGAGATCGGGCTTGCTGGTAGTGCTGTGGTTGCAACATTTACAAGCCCTGCTGTAATACCTGCAGCATTCCATGTAATTGTATAATTTGTTGGTGAGCCTGTAGCAGTGTATGTTAAGGTTGAAGTTTGTGAAGTTGTTTTCACACATACATCAGCTGCTTTAGCAGCAGGTGTTATCGTTAATACCGGATTTGCTGTTACAACAATATCATCATAAGTTTCACAACCACCTGCATCTTTTACTACAAAATAATAGGTGCCATCATCACCTGTTGCAAATGTTCGGCTATAATTCTTTTTAGCTACATCATTACTATATCCGTAACCTGTAAGAACAGTAGCACCACCGAACGTAGTTCCTTTTCTCCATTCCCACTGAACACCAGTGCCTGCATTGCCATTTAATGTCATTGCATCACCTACGCAATAAGCAGTAGTTCCTGAAGCCGGTGGGATAGAGAAGTTTCCTCCTTTGGTTAATTTAAAATATGTAGTTAAACCATCATTACCGCAGTCTTTTGCCAGTGGAGCCAGGCCTGTTGCAGCTCTTGCTTGATCAGCGGAAACTTTCGCTCTGTAATAAGTTGTGGTTGCAGTCGGAACTACAGACAAAGTTCCAGTGGTTTCAGGTGTGCCAATTAATGTCCATGTACCATCTGGTGCATTTGGCGATGTAGCCTTCATCCACTGATAATAAACTGTTCCTGTAGGATTATTGGTAATATAATCTTCCAGATCATAAAAAGTAGTAACTTTTAGATCAACCGGATTATTATTGCAAACAGAGACTACAGAATCTTTTGTACCATTCTGATATAAATTAATAAACGGAGTACATTTCTTTACAACAATGTCATCTATCATTAAGTCATTTCCTGGTCCAACATCACCAACTAAATTTACTACTTGCAAAGTGTAAACAGGGTTACCTATAGCAGGTGTAACAAATGTAACGGTTGATTGATACCATTTAAAATTTTCAGGAATTATACCAGTACTGGTGGATTCAATGGTAGTGCTGCCATTTAAAACATCAAACCTAATATCTGGTTTTGTTTCCGGACCATTTGCAAGCGAAGCATACCATACCGAAAATTCGTAACGTGTATCGGGACAAAGATCAGCGCTTAGATCAAATTTATAAAACACTGATCCTACATTTCCTTTAGCATTTATAAATAAAGCGCCACTGCCTGTTACTCCTGTATGGTCTTTTACTTCCGGTTTAGGAGAACGCCAAAAATCACCTGCATAGGAACTTTGCACTACTGCATACTGACCATCGTTAAGACTATTGCAAGTTGTTCCAGCATATACATACGAAGGATCTATAATATTTATTCCTTTATTTGGAATATCAGCATACCCATTTGCTCTATTCGTGCAAGTATATGTAAGTCCATCAAAACTTTGCCGGGCCACCTCATCATATGTCCCCCCCACACTACTGCAACATAACTTTGAAGTAATAGGCTGATCTTTTGCCGCCCATAATCCCACAGCTCTATAAGTATCTGGCACATTTGGACCAGTTGTAGGAATTAAAGCAGAAACAATATTTAAAACATCTTTATTTTCACCCGGAAGTAATGTTCCATTTTTATACCATGAATAAGAAGAGCCTTGGGGACCAAGCCCCTGTGCAGTTAAGGTAACTTCAGTAGCTTCACAAACAAGTGGTGATCCACCTGAAACATTGATAGCTTCCTGCTGGCAACCATATACTTTTATATAATCAATCGCAAAAACAAAAGCATTTTCTCTATAATTAGTATTAGCACCTTGACTAAATGTGATAGTAAAACCGGTAGTAGCACTTCCCAAATATTTTTTCCCTTTTAATATCATAAAAGTTCCGCCTGCGTTAGGACGTGGCACCGTTTGAATGAAATTACCCCCCATATCCCAATTAAAATTGCCATTAGTACTGGTAGAAGTACCATCGTTATTATTACCATCATGTGGGTTGTTCGCATTACCTACATTTTCTGCTTTCAACATTTGATTCCAGCAACAACCATTCGTAGGTGTATAATTCAATACATTGTATACTTTTATTTCAATAAAGTATTCATTATTTGGAATTAAGCCATTTATCTGAAACTGTGCAAATTGCTCCTGTTCCCCTTGTAAAGGATTTATCACAACCATACCATCGGAAGGAATGTTTGCGTATTGAGGATTTAGATCTTGGGGATTTTTTACAACTGCATATTGGCGTGTTGTATTTTTTGCAAAACCAGGATTTGCTTCTGTTTGGGTATTAGAAAAATTACCAGCAGGCAAATATGTGAATGCTGCTTGATCTATATTAACTCCATTTGCTTTTGCCTGATTTAAATTCCAGCGTGCAGGTTCTGCACCTCCTCCACTATATGAGAAATCAGCATCGCTAATAAGTCTTTGATTACAGGGCGTTTGTGCAAAGATGTGCGTAATGCTTATTACGCTTAAGCAAAATGATACAAGGAGTAAACGGGAAGTTTTCTTCATAAAAGCAATTATTAGCTATTTTAATAGTGAGTTCAGCAGCCGAAATGCTTGTCAAGCAGGAAAGTATTTTTTGCGTTCCACTAATATTCAGATGCTTCATTAATTATAAATGATGCTTATTCATTAAATGGAAACCTTACAAGAAAATTGAGCTCAATTTTGACAAACAGTAAAGTGAACTTACACGTACAATCGTAACAAAAATATTGAAGATGAATGCCAAAGGCAACTTATATTGAGGTTGATATAATAAATATTGAGGTTAAAGGCAGTTTACTGAATTTATACTGTTGATTTACAATTAATTAAATATTTATTACAGATATCTATATATAACAAAAAGTAGTGATAAATTTAAGCAGCGATATCAAATAAAAGTTTTGATAAGGAGTTAAAATAAAAAAGCCGTTCAATTAGAACGGCTTTAGATCAGTACTCGGGAACGGAATTGAACCGTCACTCGCATTACTGCGAACAGGATTTTAAGTCCTGCGTGTCTACCAGTTCCACCACCCGAGTGACACATGTTGCTCATAATATGAGAAACAATTGAAAAAAAAAGCAGATAACAAAAGGTATCTGCTCTATTCTCAGAGCGGAAGACCGGGCTCGAACCGGCCACCCCGACCTTGGCAAGGTCGTGCTCTACCAAATGAGCTACTTCCGCATTACAACATTTAAAAGTAATAACTTTTAAAATTTATTTAAAGAACTTCCTTTTTTTGGGATTGCAAAAATAAGGGATGTATCACACACCCACAAAAAATTATTTATTTATATGTAGGATTATACAAAGTATTTTCCGGCACCTCTACTTTAGGTTTCCCTTTGTAACGATGGCTATATAAATTATAGCAGCCGCCTAAAATAAATGCTACCACTAAAAAAACCTGACAAAACCAAATAAAACGAGATGAAGACACCCAATTATGTGCAAAATCTTTATCAGTATTATCTATAATTTCCTGAGCCATATTGTTTTTAAATTTGCTTTGCAAAAATAAGGTTTGCTGTTCAAAAAAACTTATTTACTCTTAATAATTTCTGAAAACGTAGTCTTCTTTTTTACAAAATGCTGCCAAACTGCAGATCCTGTATATAATCCATCTAGCTTATTAGTTTTTTTAATTGGGAAAACCTGTCTTCTTTTCTTTGTAAATATCCATCTGAAAAAATGAAGATGTGCTCTTTGGATAGCTATGAAATACCCTCCATTGCCTTCAACCAAACCTTTGGCGGCAGCCGTATTATCTAAAAACATCCTGAATGGTATCTTCCAGATAATTTCTTTCCAGGTGAAATTCTTCGCCATCATGATGAGGTTATTCCTGAAATTCAAAAACACCTTAAGATTATTTTCTTTAGGAAGTGTTCCACCCCCCACATGATATATTATAGAAGCAGGTTGAACATATATTTTATACCCTGCTTGTTGCATCCGCCAGCAAAAATCAATTTCTTCCTGGTGAGCAAAAAAGTATTCATCTAATCCTCCAACTTCATGGTACAAGTGCGCCTTTACAAACATTGCTGCTCCACTTGCCCAAAAGCAAGGCTGTGCTTCATCATATTGTCCTTTGTCTTGTTCAACAATATCAAATATCCTACCTCTTGAAAACGGATATCCAAATCCATCGAGCCATCCTCCACAAGCACCGGCATACTCAAACTCACTCTTATGGTTATACGATAATAATTTGGGCTGACATGCGCCTATTTGTGGATCGCTTTCCATCAATCTGATAACAGGTTCTATCCATCCTGGCATCACTTCAACATCACTATTTAATAAAATATAATAATCACTTTTTACCTGGCTTAATGCAGTGTTATATCCTTTTGCAAATCCTTCATTCGTGGAATTTTGCAATATTTCTACTTCAGGAAAATTTTCTTTTAGGAATGTAATTGAATTATCAGTTGATGCATTATCAGCAATTATAATTCTTTTATTGCTGTAGGTAGATGCCAATACAGAAGGAAGAAATTTTTTCAAAAAATCTCGTCCGTTCCAATTCAAAATTACTATTGCTACAGAAGGTTGATCTTGGTTGCCGGTCATATCAGTTTATCATCATTGCGTCGTCCCGATAATTATCTGGATACATCTCAAATTCTACGATTTAGCTTTAATTGTCCAATTTATTTGCATAATTGTCAAATAAGGTCGTATATCGGTACGCAAACATAGTTCATTTCTTATTTTTCATTTCTTATTTCTTATTTTATATTTGAGAAAATGTTTACACAACTACTAAATTGGCGTACGTTATTGGCTGTTATAGCTATTGCTATAGTTACCCTTACTATATTTTACTCAAAGCAACTTTCAAAAAAAATAGCTACCGAGGAAAGGCTTAAGATCCAGCAATGGGTAGAAGCATTAAAAGATATCAATAACCCAGATGTTATGCCAACAAATCTATCAAGCCAGGTTTTGATAGAAAATAGTAAAAATATCCCAATGATCGCTGTTACTGAAAAAGACAGTATACTTGATCACTATAATTTAGATTCTATTGAAATTGCTACTAATAAAAATTACTTAACTGGTAAACTTACCGAATTCCGGAAATTACATGACCCTGTAGAATGGAATAATCCTTTTGATACTTTACAAAAAAATCGGGTTTTTTATGGAGAGTCTACACTTTTAAAACAGGTAAAATACTATCCAATTATTCAACTGGTCATTGTTGCACTTTTTATTATCATTACTTTAATAGCTATGAGCACAAGGAATAAGAGTACACAAAATCAGGTATGGGCAGGTATGGCCAAAGAAACAGCTCATCAGTTGGGTACCCCTTTATCATCTTTACAAGGATGGATCGAAATGTTGAAAGACAATCCTTCGAATGAGAGAATAGCAACAGAAATAGAAAAAGATGTAGACAGATTAAAACTTGTAAGTGATCGTTTTGGTAAGATCGGAAGCATTCCTCAATTGGAAGAAACAAATATTGTTACACAGATCGAGAATATGGTTGCATACATCAAAAGACGGGCAACAGATAGAGTAGATTTTGTGATCAATAGCAATAATGAAAAGGAAATACCTGCAATGATCAATGCTCCTTTATTTGATTGGGTAATTGAAAACCTTTTGAAAAATGCCTTAGATGCAATGGAAGGAAAAGGCAGAATCACTATATCTATTCATGATGGGGTTTCTCAACTTGTAATTGACGTGAGTGATACAGGAAAAGGAATAAGCAAACAAAATATTTCAAAAGTTTTTAAGCCAGGTTTTACTACAAAAAAACGTGGGTGGGGATTGGGATTGAGTTTATCAAAAAGAATCATTGAACAATATCATAAAGGAGATCTATTTGTAAAACATGCGGAGGTTGGTAAAGGAACAACTTTTAGGATAGTGCTAAAGAAATAGTTTGGAGGTTTAGGAAGTTTAGAAGGTTTAGATTATTTAAGAACTCCTTATTTTTGCAAAATCATTTGCGGCGATGGCGAAATTGGTAGACGCACTACCTTGAGGTGGTAGCCCTGGGAAACTGGGTTGGGAGTTCGAATCTCCTTTGCCGCACAAAAAAACCTTTCAAAATAATTGAAAGGTTTTTTATTTCTTTATTGAGAACGCTTATCGCATTAGATACATTTTCCCATATCCTTTGTTGAAGTATTTATCTGTTTTACTGTCTTCAGCTTTAAACTTATCAAGTGCTTTACCATTTAAATTAGTCAGTACACGATATAGATAAACGCCATTAGCCAATTTTTGTCCGTAGCTATCTGTACCGTCCCATTTAAAATCTGTAATATTTGTCCCTATATGTATTGACCCGAGTTCTGCAGTATTAATTTCTCTCACTACTTTTCCTGTAATGGTCAATATTTGGATACGTATATTTTGCGGCGGTTCACTACCGGTAACTTTAAAAACAAAGGCCGTAGAAGTAGTGAACGGATTAGGATAATTTAAAAGATTAGTGATCATTGGCTTAGTGATAACAGTAAAGCCTATACGATATTCAATATATCCTGCTTTATTTCCTGCAGCATCTTTTCCGGAAATTATAAGTTGATAATCTCCATCCTCTGTAAAAGTAGGATTGAATTGTATGGTGGCAGCATTTTCGCCTGCACTTAAATTAGCCGGAGTAAATTGAAGAATATCTGCGAAATGATAATCTACTAATCTTCCATCCGGGTCAGGAAATTGCACCTGTACTTTTAGCAAAGAAGTATCACTTAAAGCAAGGAACCTGCTTTCATCTTTTAGTTTAACCAGTATATTCGGTTTAGCTGCCACAATATCCCTATTTAGAATATGCACACCATCAAAAGTAACATCCAATAATGGGTTACGCTGATCAGCTTTTACATAAAAATTCTTATATATAAAATTATTGAACAAGGTCTGCTCAGGCTGGTCATTATCAGGATTGAACATTACATACAATGTATTAACTCCTGAATAATCTTTTGTATCAATAGCCTGTCTTAAAATAACGGTATCACCTGCGATCAATACTTTTTCTCTTGGTATGTCAATTGTATGCGGTAAATTATCTTTATCAGTAACTACTAATTTAATTGCAAGGCTATCAAAATCAGCAGTACTTACATTTTTAAATACAAGTGCCAGGTCAATTTTTTCGCCTTGTTCAACTGTATCTTTCATATTAAATAAAATATTGGGAGCAACCGCACCTTCCGGTAAATAATCAGCATTGATCCTCCAATAATCCAATTGATATGGTGTTGCATATACTTCATCTACGTTCAACATTTTTAATTGAACATATGGATAAATAGCTGCATCAATAAAAGCTAATGAGGTGTCTATCGCCGGACGAACAGTGGCAAGTAAAACTTTATTACCATCTGCTTTTTGTCCATATACTTCTACAGTAACAGAATCTGCAGTAACCAATTGGTCAACACTATTTCCTCTCCAATGCAATGAATGCCATGTTTTAGCAGGGCCATATAAAGGAGATTCAATTGTTCCCGATTTTTGTGAACCATCTAACTTTATTACCTGCTCTATATGTTCGTCTACAGCTACCCCAACAAATTGTTTGGGAATGTAAGCGTTGTCATTTTTACGATAGAAGAAAAGGAATGGAACATTCTTTGTAAACTCATCTATCTTATTTAATCCAATATTTTTTAATGAATGGTACAATGAGTTTCCTGTTCCAAGATTTACCTGATCTGTTTGCCAATCATCAATAAAACTTGTATTCTTATTTATAAACCCAAAGGCATCAATATCCGAACCCAGGTTTGTAATTGATACATACATACCTGAAGGAATACTGTTCAAAAAGTCAATCGCTTTCTTTCTATCAATTGCATTGCCGTAAGGGAATTCAAAGAAATTTCTATATCCAGGATGTATATCATTATTACAAGGAGCAACGCTTCCATATAAACCTTCTGTACCGCCATTAACAGGAACGTTTTTCCAAGGTAGATGGGTAATGCTATCATAAACCGCAATTTGCAAAACATTGATGCGACAACCATACAGATCTAACTTGGTAAAATTGAGGTTTATATCTATTCCATCATAATTGAAATATGGATACAACCCCGTACGTATCAACAGATCGTTTTGCGTTTTATTAAATGTGAATTTCCTGTCAGGGTTCAATTTTATATCACTATAAGCGCTGTGCAAATGCTGATAATAATGTGATTGATTAAACCCCGTGCTACTGCCTTCTAAGTAAACAAAAGAGAACATATTCCAGATCGGCTGTGCTGAACTATTTTCAGGAACCAATGATGTACGCCAATAATATACTTTACCATCTGTGAAAGTAATATTGGTTGGTGTAAACTGTATCAAGCCACCGCTACCAGTAATAGTGTATTGTTTTTTAAAAGAAGAATTAAATAATTCTGTGGTATCTATTTCCATCACATACTGATGAGAACTCATCAATGGATTAGCAGTAGATGCACTAAACGTAATATTTTGTTGATTTATTATAGAATAATTGTAAGGGTATATTGGACGTAGCTCATCTTCAAAAATGTAAAATTCTTTGGTGACAGCATTATTTGTTTCGCACAATTCAGCAATATTATTATCAGCATCAATCGTTACACTTATTTGATTTAATCCTTTATCAGTAAGTGAATTGATAGGAATAGCAAGATTAACTGAATCAACATACTTTACCGAAGCTTTCTTTTGATCATACAATGACTGTATAGAACCATCAGGTAATTTACGTTTAATGATCACACGAATTGAGTCTCCGACAGCTTTGCCGATATTGTATATTTTAAGACTAATATTAAAATTATTATCGGCAACAGAAATAATAGATGGACTGATCTTTAATGTTTGATCATCAATTGCAAAATCAGCTTTAGAAAAAGAATTTATTTTTAATGCCGGGTCTCCATGTAAAGTTATTTCTTCGATGTGCATCCTTAAATAATAGTCAGACTCCCTGATATTTGATCCTAAGATCTGTAAAAGATTTCTTAGTTGGTTACCCACAGTATTTCCATAAAGTGTACGGCAAAAATTAGTATAGAATTGCTTGTCATATATATCAAGGTAAGGGGGAATTCCTAAATGAGAATCAGCAAGGAAACCAATACTACCCCTATCTTTTGCAAGTACATATTTTTCTGATAATGTAAGGTTTCCAGTCAAGCGGCTTATATCATACGTAAAGAAATTACCTGCACTACAACCACTCACACTGAAGAATGGATATTTTCCTTTATTCTCATATACTTCGGGATTACTTAAATTAAATGCTAAAGTGTTTGCAGAGGAGTGTCCAAAATAACTAATAATACTAACGCCTTCTTTTAATAATGCTTTTATTCTTTCTCCATTAGCCTGTTCAACGGAAGAAGTAGATTCCTTTTTAAAAGTTTCTGTTTTACCACCAAAAGAAGTATCTGCAGCAATGTCTGCATATCCTTTCATATAATTACCAAATAACTGATCTTCGGAAGCATCTGAACCTCCTATTACATGTATGATATTTTTCATCCAGGCTTTATCAATTATTGAACAACTTGGGGTTGCCTGTACCTGCTCATACTCTTTCATTTTTTCAAGATAAATACCTAGCTCTTTCCCATTTACTACGGCTATCCTTCCTATTGGTACCAATGGAACATACTTGGCCGGTTCGCAGGCAAGCAATACATCAGAAGGAGGCCATCCAAAAGTTGGTATAAGGTTTAGTTTATCAGCTCTTGGATCCGATTCATTTTTACGGTATTCATCATACCCCATACCTCGTCCAACTAAAAAAATATATTTAGGCGTAACGGAAAATTGTTGAGAAGCAAAACGAATAAAATCTCTGATAGCAGAAGGATGTTTTTTAATACCAAAACCAAATTGATCCGTCAATTCATCAATCGAAATAGTTTTTGCATTATAGCCTCCACCTGTTGCAGAAGCTCTATACTGACGATATTTTTCTACGTTATTTACCCCGTCACCGTCATTAAATAAAGTTGGGCTTGTAATAAGAATATAATCTCCCTGGGTAGCAGTATTTGTATAATTAATAAATGACCTTGAGGTAAACTGATTGATAGAGGTAACATTAGAAACATCCTGGCTAACCAACATAAATTTTCTTATACTACCTGCAGAAGCTGGTAATAAAAATTTTATTTTACCTACAGTAGAAATATCTCCTGTATATCTAAGGCCATTAGTAAGATCATATAAAGCCGGAGCTGTACTTCCGTTATTAAAATTATCTATTTCAAGATATTTATCAGTAACAGAAGGTGCAAGTTCAAAATTAAAATTTCTATTATTCGAAAAATTAAAAGTAGCCGGATAAGTGATTGCCACTTCTGATACAACTATCCTGTCATTTACATTTGTAGATGTCCCGTTTATTGAAACGTTTGCAAAATTAGGATTTTGAAGATGCGTTAATGGCAGGTTATCCACTGATAATGTCAAAGAATTAAATGAGTTCATTGTTTCATCAACAATTACATTATCAAATAATTTTGCTTTAAGATTCCTGAGGTTTACTGCATTTCCAAAAGCAGACACATAAAAAGATAATCCATTTGCCGGGCCTGCTGTATAAACATTCAGATCAGTGAATTGATATTGAAGATCATTTTCTGGTTGAACATCATTACTCGACCACCCCTCACCATTATCAAATGAAGATGAGTAAACATATTCTCCAACAAATGATGCATAACCTCTATTTATTTGTTGTTTAAAAGGGTGACTTAACCTCCGCATATAATATTGCTCTGCAGGTAAAACATTACCTACTGTATTATTTGCCGCAGTTTGATATCGTAAATTTGTTCCTGCAATATTTACTGTAAGAAAATAAGCAGCTGTATCTGTAAACAAACTGATACTATCACATAACTGGAATTCTGGCTTACGATATAACGGTTTATCAGGTGACCCGTCATTTGCTTTCCCAAGAAACTCAACAAAGCCCCCATTACCTAAAACACCAGAACTAGCGGAAGTAAATAAACGAACTTGTTCGCCATTTCGCCACAATTGAAATTGCTCGGCAGGTATATTTCCAAGATTGATAGAGGAAAGTGCCGACTGATTTATTCTGCATACGCCACTGCTGCCAACGTTAAATTTATAATACGTTTTGCTATAATCAATCCAGCTATTATTTAACTGTGCGTTTGCAACAAGTGTAAAAAGCAGGAAAATTGGAATTAATATTTTTTTCATCAGATTACTTTATGCTTTTATTTATTTTCTTTCTTGATCAGATCAACACGAATAGAAAAAATATGGGTATATAAAGGATTAGATTGGTTCGCCAAATTGCTGAAAGCATAATCAATCATCACATTATTTATTTTAAATCCTGCGCCAAGGCCAGGTTGGTATATCCATACCTTTTTTTGATTTACCAGATCGCCATCAGATAATGCCTTTTGAAAATTGGTAACACCGGCACGTATGAAAAACACATCTTTAATAGTTGCTTCAACTCCAACATGAGGATCAACACTAACAGCATCGCTGCTTATTACAGTATTTCGTTTACCATCAAACGTTAGATCAAGATTTGCTTCTGCTAATAATTTTACAGATTTTCCAAGAGTGAAATTATAACCACCGCCAAGCACTAAACGAGGAGAAGTAAGTTCAGTTGATTTTAATGGTATGTCATTATTGGTAAGATATAATTGTTCTTTTTCTTTTTCACTGAATTTAAAAGCCCATGCATTAAATGTTGTTGTAAGATCTTTGGCAACTATACCCAATTTCCATTTTGGATTTTGTAATTGCAATCCTGCATCTATCCCAAAACCCCAGGCTGTTGCAAACGAGCCCACTTTACGGTGAATGATCTTTGCATTTACACCAAAACTTAATGCATTGGATTTAATAGGTTTAAGATGTTGTGCAAAGGAAAGTAACACTGCATAATCTGCAGAAGAAAAAGTTTGTATATTATTGTAATTGATAGAACCGTCGGGTTCTACAAGATATAGAGTGTTTGGTATATCGTCTACTGCAAAGCGCAAAAGAGAAACACCTAAAGTCCTTTTATTATCTTGTACAGGAACTGCTACAGACAAAAAATCATATTTGCCAATGCCGGCAAAGTATGCGGCATGCATCAAATTAACTTCAGGATGATCTTTTACATTGGTAAGCCCTGCAGGATTCCAATAGCCTGCGGTTCCATCACTTACTGAAGCTGCTTGTGCTCCGCCCATACCTAATCCCCTGGCGCCGGCGCCAATATTTAAAAATTCGTTAGAATATTTTCTAAACTGTGCAGATAAAAGCGTTGGAGATAATACAAGAATTAATATTAACAGATTTCTATTCGACATTTTTTTCTAATTAGCAATTGATAATGATGACAGGCTTATTAATAACACTAGGTTAATTTAATACGGAACTTTATTAAGGCCTTAATTGTACAAATTTAATCAATATACGATGATAGAATTTCTGTTTAGTGACAAATATAAATAATTTGTTACACAATAGACCCTGCGAAAAGTAAAAAGGCTGCTTTAGTTATTAAAGCAGCCAGATATTTTTATTCAATGCCTGAGCCTGTTATTGTTAATGTGTATCCTGAATTAATTTGTACAGATGTACCTGTTTTTGCAATAATACTCCTGCACACTGCATTGCTTTTTATCACCGGATAATTGTATAAACCCGGATTAATAATTACGTCAGTATTTTCATCAGGAACTTTATCACAACTCCAATTACCATGTTTTTCCCAAGCATCATCTATTTCTCCCGTCCAGAACATGGCAAATTTTAAAGTAAATTCATACCCTGTAGATAGCACTGAATTTTTATTAATGAGTGCCCTATATTTATAGCCATACATTGAATTAGGAGCCCGTTTAATAGTAAGCGTATCTTTATTAACACCTGAATATAATGAATTATCAGAAATATTTACGTAGCCACTTCCGGTATTTACTTGCCATTGATAGGTATTACCAGGAGCATATCTTCCGGAATAAACAGTTACATTCTGATCATTACAAACTGCCGGCAATGTAATAAACCACGACTTATACAAAACATTATTAAAATGAAATTGTTCTGGCTGATCATTTCCGGGATTTATATCCAGGAAAAATCTGTTTTCCCCGAAATAATCAGCAGATATATCAAACTTAACAATAGCACTATCGCCTCCTGCTAATGGTTCAATCTTAAAACCACCGCTTTGATTATTATAAACATGAATACCTCCATTCCTATCGGTAATGGTTAAACGAACTTTAATGCTATCAAAAGAAGAATTACTTATATTTTTAAAACCGACTTTAAAATGCAATGTATCACCCAATGCCATTGTATCCTGAAAATTGTAAGCTATACCGGGAGCAATAGCTCCTTCCGGCACTGGCGTACCCGTTAACATCCAATATTTTAATTGCAGTGGTTGAGCTTGTGAAGAATCTGTGTTATGCATCCTTATTTTTAAATACGGGAAAGTTGCTGCATCAATAAAGGATATTGTTGTATCTTTTGAATCAAGTATGGTTGTTAAAATAACCTCTTCTCCAAAAGCATTTTTACTAATAATATCAAATGTCTTTTGTGTGGTAGATGTTGGGTTAGGTAATTCATCCCATTTAAAATTTTTCCATGCTTTAACAGGCCCAAACCATGGACTTGTAACAGTACCGGTTATTTGCTTCCCGGGTAGATAATAATTATTGACAATTTGTGTGCTCGGCAATGATCCTACAGTTTGATAAATAGGAATAGTTACTGAATCTCCTTTTTTATATACAAAAACAAAAGGTACATTCCTGGTGAATGAATCTATTTCGGTAAGACCATTTTCTTTAAACTTATGCCACAGTGAATTTCCACTACCAAACGTTGTTGTATCTGCTTTCCAGGTGTTGATATATATATTGGAAGGATTATTTACTAAAAGATTTCTTACCATTACAAATGAACCATCGGGAATACTATCCATAAATTTCATGGCATTACCACGATAAGTTTGTTGATCTAAAGCAAACTCAAAAAAGCTACGGGGACCATTACATACCGCCGAACTACCAAACCGGCCTCTACCGCCTGGCTGAGTAACATTATCCCAGGGAATTAAACTGGAACTATCAAATACATAAAATTGAATCATGTTTGCGGTACATCCCCAATAATCAACCTGGATATCATCGATGTGCACATTATTCTGATCCCAATTGTAAAATGGATATAAGCCAGCTCTCACCAGCATCTTACTTATTTTAGTGTCAAATCCAAATCTTCTTACAACAGAATCAAGTTGGATATTAGCATAGGTATCATTTTTATATTGATAGTAATGCGATTGATTAAATCCTTCATCGGCTCCGTTGATATAAATGAAAGAACTGCTAAGCCAATGTGTACTTGATGTAACGGGGCCCATTGCAACTCTCCAGTAATATACAGTGCTATCAGTTAATGTAGTGCCTGGACTAAATTGTATGATACCCCCGGCAGCATTTATTGTTTGTGTAATTTTAAAAGCAGAATTAAATGTTGCAGTTGTATCCATCTCCATTACATAATCTATTGCTGCTGCAACCGGATCTGCTGTAGAGGCAGTTAGCGTAGGGGTATTATCATTTATAATTGCATAATTATATGGATATACCGGCCTTATCTCATTTTCAATTATAGTAAAACTTTTTGTAGCAATATTATTTGATTCAGATAATTCATCGAGTATATTATTAGGATCTATTGTAACAGTTATTTGATTAAGTCCTTTGTGTTTTAAAGGATCTATCGGCAATTCTAATGTTAGGCTATCTTCATAATTGATAGGTTTTATTTTACTGTTGAATATTGTTACAACAGAATTGTCGGGAAGTGTATGCTTTACTAAAACAGGAATGGAATCAAATGTGGCTTTACCAATGTTAAGGATCTTTGCCGTGATCGTTACTTTATCTTCAGCTATGCTAATGAATAAAGGAGCATAATTTAACATTGAATCCTGTGTAGCATAATCAGCCTTAAGATGAGCATTCAATGTAATTGCAGGATCACCATGCAAAGTTATTTCTTCTACATGCGTTCTTGCAATATAATCAGGTGGTGCAAAATCAGAAACATAAGTGTTGACCACATTCTTCATTGTTTGTTGCAAAATATTTCCAAGCGTTTCTCCATACATTTTATTACTGAAGTTGCGATAAAACTCCGTATTGAAATAGTTCAACTGTGTGGGCAAGCCAAAATGTGTACTTGCTATATAACCAATACTTCCTTTTTGATCAGCAAAAACAAATTTTTCTGAAAGTGTTCCTGAGCTGAATGCTCTTGCTGTATCAAATTCAAATAAGTCGCCACTTTCACATCCATTTACAACGATCAACGGATACTTTCCAGTATTGTTATAACTTGATGGGTCATCAAGATTAAATTCAATTGTATTAGGAGATGAATGCCCGAAATAAGTTATCAGGCTTAACCCTTCACTAAATAAATTTTCAATTGTTTTTGTAGAATTTAAAGCTTTATTAGTTCCGGAGTTAGCACTGAACTGATAAACCTTTGCACCAAATAAAGTGTCTGTTGCTATTTCCTCGTACCCTTGCATGTAGCTTGTGATTAAGCCAGCCAAGCTTGCATCATTAAGCCCACCTGTAACTTCAGCCACATTTTTCATCCATGCTTTATCTCCTATTGTTTGTGGTGCAGTTTTTTGTACCAGTTCATATTGTTTAATTTTATCAAGATAGATCCCTATCTCTTTGCCCGTTATCGCTGATAATCTGCCTATCGGTATTAAAGAATATTCTCCCGTACGTGAAGCAGTCAGTAAATTATCTGAAGAAGGAAAACCAAAAGTTGGTATCATCGCTAATTTTGTTGTCCATGGAGATGATTCATTGCTTTTGAACCTAACATAATTCAATCCCTTACCTATTAAAAAGAAATATTTTGGTTGCTGCGTAAAATTAGCCAACGCAAATGTTGAAAAATTTCTAATGGCAATAGGGTGATGTTTAATACCAAAGCCAAACTGATCTACTAATTGATCTATATCGATCGTTTTAGCATTATAATTTCCGCCGGCAGCAGAACTTCTGTAAGCCCTGTATTTTTCTACATTATTATTTCCTGCTCCATCATTGTATAATTGAGGATGGCTTATAATGATATATTCTCCTTGATTAGAAGCATTGCTATAGTCAATAAAATTTCTTTGATTAAATGAATTGATCTGTATGATCTTACTTGCATCAGTGGTTACCAATGCAAATTTTCTTGAGCCTGATGGAGGCAAAGCAAATTTTATGATGCCCGCAGCAAGAACTCCCGTATATCTTAAATTGTTTGTAAGATCCAAAAGAACCGGCACGCCTGTACCAACATTAAAATTGGTTATTTCTAAATATTTTCCACCTAAGCTTGATTGTAGTTCAAAATAAAATTGAGATGCACCATTAAAGTTGAATTGACGAGGATAGGTCAATTCAAAATGTGATACCACCATTTTATCTGCGGTAGATGTACTTGTATTAGAGAATTCCAAACGTGCAGAATCATTTGCAAAATATGCCAATGGTATGGAATTGATTGTTGTTCTGCTTATGTTATAACCATTGATTGCTGTTGTACCCAAAGTAACACCTCTTAATTTTGTTACGATTGAACGGCTTGTGTAAGCATTACCTGCCATTACGCTTGTAAGAGAGGCTGTTGGCCCGGAAGGATATAAACGCAATAAGGCATTATTGTCTGATAATTTCCCGCCTGCTAATAAGTTAGAACTTGACCAGCCTTCAGCAGTTTCATAAGATGCAGCACTAACAAGCTCTCCAAGATCAATACCATATCCTACATTCATCTGGTTCTTATAATATTTAGCCAGCTTGTGCATAAAATAAGGCTCGGGTGATAATACATTACCAGCAACATCATTTACATCATCTGTAAAACGTTTATTGGAAGAGGCTGTGTTTATTGTAAGAAAATAAGCAGCCGTATCAGTATACAGGCTATTTTTATCACTCATCTGTAAAGAATCATATTTATAGAGTTTGGTATCTTCCTTGCCATCATTTATTTCACCGTAAAACTCAATGTAATCCGATGCACCGAGTACACCAACAGGCATAGAAATATATAATGGCACCTCTAATCCATTATGCCATAATTGAAAATTTTGTGCTGGTACAGACCCTAACCCGGCATTTGATAAGGATGTTTTAGATATTTGATACAAGCCTGTTGCTCCCACATTGAATTTATAATAAGCCTTACTGTAATCGATCCATTCATTATTATAATTTTGGGCACTACAAACTAATCCCGTTAATATCAACGATATAGCTAAAAAATATGTCTTCATTCAAAAAAAAATAAAATAATATTTATATATAAAAATTCAGAATATTGGTACAAATAACGCCTGGTTGCGTATTAAGGAGACAAGTTATTAACGTAAGTGGTTGCAAACTTAATTATTTTTTTCGATTTTTCTTGCCATTTTTGCAAAACTTTACTCCCTTAACTAAACGTATTAAATTTAAACATAGTATAAATGACAGGCAATCTGATAGAGGAATTACAATGGCGTGGAATGATACAGGATATTATGCCTGGTACAGATGAACAATTGAATAAAGAAATGACTGTGGGTTATATAGGTTTTGATCCTACAGCCGATAGCCTTCATATAGGCAGTTTAGTTCCTATTATTTTACTGATCCACCTTCAAAAATGCGGACACAAGCCAGTTGCCTTATTAGGCGGAGCCACAGGCATGGTGGGAGATCCGAGTGGCAAAAGTGAGGAAAGGAATTTATTAAGTGAGGATGTATTACAACACAATTTAGCAGGTGTAAAGAAGCAACTGGAGAAATTTTTAGATTTTAATGCTACTTCTCCAAATGCAGCCGAAATGGTAAATAACTATGATTGGTTCAAAGATTTTAGCTTTTTAAATTTTATAAGAGATGTAGGTAAACACATCACCGTCAACTATATGATGGGTAAGGATAGTGTAAAAAAGAGACTGGAAGGTGATACAGGCATGAGTTTTACTGAATTTACGTATCAGCTTGTGCAGGGATATGATTATTACTGGCTGCATAAGAACAAGCAATGCAAATTGCAAATGGGAGGAAGCGATCAATGGGGCAATATTGTTACCGGTACTGAATTGATCAGGAAAAAAAATGGAGGTGAAGCATTTGCATTCACATGCCCTTTAATGACCAAAGCCGATGGTGGCAAGTTTGGAAAAACTGAAAAAGGAAATATTTGGCTGGATCCTAAAAGAACATCACCGTATCAATTTTACCAGTTTTGGTTAAATGCTGCAGATGCTGATGCAGAGAAGTTCTTAAAGATATTTACCTTTTTAACTAAGGAACAAATACAGGCACTTGTAAATGAGCATACAGGTAATGAACACAAAAGAATTTTACAGAAAAAATTAGCTGAAGAGATCACTTGCCTTGTACATAGCAGGGCTGATTATGATTTTGCAGTAAGATCTTCTGAGATATTATTTAATAATGATACTGCACAAATTTTAAAAGAATTGAATGAAGAACAACTTTTACAGGTAATGGAAGGCGTACCTATGGTTGAATTTCCTCGGGTAGTTTTGGAAAATGGTATTGATGTTATCAGCTTTTTATCAGATACAAAAATTTTTTCCAGCAAAGGCGAAGCAAGAAAAATGGTTCAGGGCGGAGGTGTAAGTATCAATAAAGAAAAGATCGACACAGCAGAACATATCTTAAAAAATGATCTTTTACTTAATGAGAAATACCTTTTGATACAAAAAGGTAAAAAAAATTACTATCTAACCATAGCGGTATAACCATTTCACACATTTAAAATATTGCCTTTTAAGAGGCAGCGTTCTAACTTTTTTTTTAGTCTTAAACCCTGAATGAAATTAATAGTTGCAACACTTTTAATTTCGTTGGCAAAAGGTTATATTCGTAGATTGAAATTAACTGTTGGCCGGTATTTTAAAAGCTTTACTAAAATAACGTTCCCGGCAACGTTTGCATAAAAAGTGCAATTAAATGTTCAATTTTAGTGTCAACTTAGACGAATATTTTGCTTCCATTATCCCCAAAACCGATTGTAAATCTTATCTAGTGATTGATCAAGAAAACTAATATGCTGTATGAATATGCTGTATCCCAAACGGATACCTTTTCCATAAGAACATTTATACCATTTCGGGTTTTCTGATATTCAACTATTCAAATTAAAAACAACACCATAAAATGCTGCACAACATGAAAATGCAACTACTGAAGTTTTTGAAAGTTACAACACAAAGTAATTTATCAAAACACTCGTTTAAATTCCTTTCTATCCCCGTGGTTTTATTGGCTCTTACACTTACATCAGGTTTAAGTGTTAAAGCTCAATTTACTGCTACATGGCCTTTATTGGCGGCTTCACAAAAAACACCTACTGTTACTGATGTACAGGCAAGTAGTGTAATTGCCGGAGATATGATACCCGGAACAAATTTCGCATCTGGTACACATAATACAGATGGATTTAAATGTCAATTAACTACTGTTTGGCCAACAGTACCTACAGATGGTGATAATCTGGATTTCCCTTTATCTCCTGCCGCAGGTTTTGATATGACAATTACGGGCTTGACGCTTGTTGCAAAAACTTCTTCAAGCAGTGGCGCTAACGTTCTTCAGTTAGCATATCAAGCTGATGGCGCTGGTCCATGGATCTTATTTGGTTCTCCGCAAAATGCAAATAGCGGTGGAACAAATACTTTGAATTTTGGCGCTCTAAATCAAACATTTTTTAACGGCCATACATATCTAATAAGATTATACGCTTATGCTGCAGGAAGCGGTACTAATTCTGGCAGACAGCTTTATATTAAAAATGTAACATTCACAGGAAGTGCTGCATTAGCTGGCACACCTCCATCAGTTACTACTGATGCGGTTGGTTCAGTTACTTATACTACTGCAATCACAACAGGTACTATTACTGCTGGTACTATTCCTGTTTTATCCAGTGGAGTTACCTGGAGCACAAGTCCTAACCCAACAGCTGTTGCTCCAAATTATACAACAAACGGTCCTACAGGTGCTGGCGCTATTGGTGATGGTACTGGTGGAAATATAACAGGGTTATCTGTTAATACAACATATTATGTTAGAGCTTATGTAACCAGTTTAGCAGGTACTACTTATGGAACAGAGCTTTCATTCACAACTCCTTTACCTGATTATAAATTGACATCAAATACAGGGGCATTGGATTTTGGAGCAATTCCTATCAATACTTCTTCAATACTTTCTTATAGTGTAAGTGGTAAACTTTTATCGCCTGCATCAGGTGAAATTACAGTAACTGCACCAGTAGATTTTACAGTATCAACTTCTGCTAGCGGACCATTTACCAATAGTATTCAATTACCTTATACAGGGAGCACTTTAGCTCCTACTACTGTGTATGTGAAATTTACACCAACAGGTGCTTTCACAACATCTTCAGGCACCATTACTTTAAGTGGAGGCGGTGTTGTAATAAATGAAGAAATTATCAATGAAACGGTTAAAGGCAGTGGCAAACTTGTTGATCCTGCTACTACTTCAAATGTTGGTAATGAATTTTGGGTTGGTTATGGTTATCAATCTTTGATGACAGGTAGTAACAACCAAGATATGGTTCTATATCTTTCAGCAAAACAAAGTGATTCAATTATTGTTGAAATTCCTCTTTTAGGATATAGAGAAGCTTATTGGGTAGAGGGAGGTGTTGCTCTTCAAACAAATGCATTACCTAAATCAGGATTATTGGATGCAAGATTATTCCAAACAGGAATTTCTCCGAAAGCTATCCATGTTTATAGCAAACAAGGAAAACTATTTGCAGTATGGGCTCATATTTATGCATCTCAATCTGCAGGTGCAACATTGGTTCTTCCTACTAACACATGGAGTACAGATTATACAGTATTAACAACTGGTGGTACCTCTAACTCAGATTTCCCTCATTCATTTTTCTTTGTTATTGCAAACGATGATGAAACAAGAGTTGAAATAACTCCAAGTGCAGATATTACTGCTAGTGCAGAAGGTACAAGTGTTTTATATCCTGCTGGAGTGCCGTTTATAATTACCCTTAATAAAGGTGAAGTTTTTAATGCATTGGGAACTCTTTTTGCTACCAGGTCAGGAAACGATTTAACTGGTACCAAGATCAAATCTTTGGATTGCAGCAAAAAAATAGCTGTATTCAATGGTAATGGTAGGGTTATTTTAAGGTCGGATGTTTGTTCAGGAGCAAGCCAAGGTTCTGATAATTTCTTACAACAAATTTTCCCTAAAGTAGCCTGGGGTACTAAATACCTTACATCACCTTTAACTGGTATCGAAAACAGTTTATACAGAATAGTAGTTCAGGATCCTTTAACTACAGATGTAACTGTTAATGGTACTTTGTTAGATAAAAGCTTACTATTACCAGCAAGTGCAACTGAGAAATTTTATTATGAATATCCAACTAATGCTACACTTTCCATTACTAGTAATAAACCTGTAATGGTTGCTCAATTTGCGTTAAGTAATCCTTGTAATGACAGTAAAGGAGATCCAGAAATGATCATCCTGAGTCCTACTGCTCAGGCAATAAAAGAGGTTACTGTTTATTCTGCTATCAATTATTCAATAGATATTAACTACATCAACGCAATTGTAAAGAAAACAGCAGGTGGAACAGTAAACTTTAGTTTAGATGGAGTTGATGTTAGCAGTCAATTTACGGCACATCCTGGCGATAATGATTACGCTTATGCATCATTTGAAGTAACTGGGGGAATTTCACATAATTTACTTTCAACTGAATCATTTAATGCAATAGCTTATGGTTATAAAACAAGTAATCATGAAAGTTATGGATATAATGCCGGTACAGCTGTTAACGATCTAACCGCTCCGTTGATCTTAAATAATCCTTATGGAGATTCGCTTAACTCTTTAAATACTTCTAAGCCACTTACAACATGTAAAGGAACAGATGTAACTTTATCTGCAACTTTACCATTTGCTAACGCTGAGGGACACCCGATAGTATTTAGTTATGGAGCTAATGCGAACATTAGTCCTAATACCGATGATATTATCGCTAATCCTGTTCTTTCACATACTTTCGTATTTGGCGGACAAACATTCTACGTTTATAAATTGACGCAAAAACATACATTTACCGCTAATGGAGATTATCAGATAAATGTTACTTATTTCAACCCTAACTCTGATGGTTGTGGTGGACAAGAAGGTAGCAATAAAACAATTTCTTATACGATTAAGGTTATAGATGGCGTTGATGCAGTTTTTGCTTTTGATAACTATAATGTATGTGTGAGTACTCAATTGAAACTATTGGATCAATCTACAAGTGATAATACGAATGCTCCAATTAATCAATGGAAATGGACTTATGACAACGGAACTAAAGTGCTCCCTAACGGACAGGATATTGTTAAAAATCCTGTATTAGCAAGTGCACCAACTCCAGCTAATAACATCAAATTGGTAGTTATAAATAGCATCGGCTGTTATGACTCAGTACAAAATAATTATCCTGTACAAACAAATCCGGAAATAGTATTTAACAATGAATTTGCTACGTTATGTAGTAATGGAAATCCTGTTGCATTGAATCAGGCAACACCTGCAGGCGGTTCATATTCTGGAACTGGTGTTATAAACAATAATGGTGTTTATACATTTGATCCTAAAGCAACAGGCGTTTTAACAAATGCTCCAAATGTGATCACCTATTCTTTGACAAGCGGAACTTGTACTACCACTGGAACTAATTCGATCAATGTAGTTGCTGTTCCTGTTGTTGTTATCAATGGAGGTCGTGATACATCAGTAGTAATAAATGATCCAATCACTATTACCGCAACAAGTAGTGTTCCAAATGCTATTTTTGAATGGTCTCCTTCAACAGGTTTAACACCAACTAATGCTTTAGTTACACAAGCTCAGTTAAGTGAATTAGGTGCAAAAACTTACACATTGACTGCTACTAATGGTACTTGTAGCGGATCTGATGCAATCATTCTTACCGTAAGGCCTGATCTAGCTTGTTTAGATCCAATGAAAGGCTTTACACCAAACAATGATAACATAAATGACAGATGGAGGGTTTATAACGATGAAGGTTGTTATGATAAAGTTCAGGTAGATGTTTACAATCGCTGGGGCGGTTTAGTGTATCATTCTGATGATTATAAAAATAACTGGATAGGTGAATATAAAGGGAAACCAGTTCCTGATGCTACTTACTATTATGTAGTTAAAGCTAAGGATAGTAATGGCAAAACTTTCACAAGAACAGGTAATGTAACTATCATCAGATAATACAAACATTTAACAGTAATAAAATAATGACCATTAAAAAAATAAAATATATGCAACTTAAGTCACTCGTTTCTGTGCTGCTTTTAAGTGTTGGTATTACTAACGCTGACGCACAACAGATATTCAGAATAAGTCAATTCAATCAACACAACTTCCTTAATAACCCTGCAGCAGCAGGTGCAGCTGATGCTCCATCAATTGGTGGTGCTTACAGAAAAATGTGGAGTGGTATTGATGGCGGCCCACAAACAACAATTTTATTTGGCGATAAATATTTTGCTAAGAAAAAAGTTGGTTTGGCGGTAGTATTATATGATGACAAAACTGGGCCAACAAGTCGTACAGGCGGACAGGTTAATTTATCTTATAGCATTAACCTTGAAAATGGACGTCGTTTAATGTTTGGATTAGGCGGACAAGTATTACAACAAAAATTAGATAAAGCAGAATTTGCTAACTCTGAATATTTTGATCCTACCGATCCTATTATGTCGGCTGAACCAAATGTTACAAAAGGAGATGCTTCTGCAGGTATTTATTACAAATCTTCTACTTTAAATGTTGGTGCTTCCGTTCAGCAAATTGTACAATCTAAATTGGACTACATTAAGGGTACTACCAACGTAGAAGGTAAACAATACAGACATTATAATTTTACTGCTGATTATTATGCAAGAACTGATGAAGACAATGTATTGGTACCGAATATTCTTGTAAGATACCTGCCAAACGCTCCTGTAGATATTGAAGGTGGTATTAGATTAGAGCACAAAGATATATTATGGGTAGGATTCAA
Organism: Bacteroidota bacterium; assembly: GCA_040387955.1. Classification (GTDB taxonomy): domain Bacteria; phylum Bacteroidota; class Bacteroidia; order Chitinophagales; family Chitinophagaceae; genus Ferruginibacter. The sequence continues at coordinate 340,922 of JAZKCS010000007.1, forward strand.
TTATCATTACAAACAAAGCTATGCAGCACTTGCCGGTGTAAAGATCAATCATAAACTGGCTATTGGGTATGCATATGATGTTTATAACACACCTTTAAATGTTTTTTATAATGGAGGTGATGCTCATGAAATATCATTAAGGTATTATTTTAAATAGTACTCTATTAATAAAAATTTAAGGGGGGCTTATTCGAAAGATTAAGCCCCTTTTTTGTGCCCCACCCTGAAATTAAATGCATTCCACAATCAACTTTTTTGTAGTTAAGACTCCATTTTAATTGCCCAAAGTGCTGAATTTAATGGCTTTTTTTGGGAACGTTTGCATAAAATAAATTTACGTCAGGCAGCAAAACAATTTATCTTTAGTTCTATTAGTAACACTACTCTTTTTTGCCAATTTTACCACTACATTTACCAATATGAAAAATAATTTTTTTCGACTGCTTTACAAATCAGGATTGTATACTTTTTGTACTGCTGTTTTTATTTTTGTCTTCACGTATGTTGCTTTAGCTCAGCCACTTGCGACGTATTCATTGCTTTCTGGTGGAACTAATCCCACACCTGGGACTGCTAGTCCTGCCCCCGCAACAAGCGCAAATGTAACCGCAGGAGCATTGGTTCCCGGATCCTCAATGCAAACAGCAAGTTATAATAGTACAGGTTATCGTGTAAGACCAAATGCTATCCCATGGGCTGGGTTACCTACTAATGGTTATGGATTTGATATCCCATTGTCTCCAAAAGCCGGGTGGGATATGTCCTTAACAGGTATTACTATGGGAATAAGTGATCCGGATTTTGATGGAGATGGAGCAACTACAATGTTTATAGTTCCTTATTTTCAGGTAGATGGCACAGGGCCGTGGGTACAACTGGGAACTGTTCAGTCGATACCATATACTCCAACAGCGTTAAGAACAATAAATTTTGGAACAATTAATGAAGTTTTTTACAATACTCATACCTATGTAATTAGATTTTATGTTTACTCAACTGATATGTCTCAAAGTCAAAATGATGAATTCCGGGCATCAAGCATAGTATTTAATGGTTCAACTTATCAACCACCAGCACAACCTACTACGGTTACTACATTAACTGCTGTTAAAACCGGAAAATATACTGCTACTGCAACAGGATCATATTCTTTTAATGGTAACCAGTTTTATTCAGTAAAAAAAAGTGGGATCATTTGGAGTACAAGTCAAACAGGCATAGTTACACTTGACACTAGTGTACAAACTAAAACCACGAATGGTGCAAGTGGTACAATCAACAGCATTTTAACCGGGCTTTCTGCCGGAACAACCTATTATGCAAAAGCTTACATCGTTACGCAATTTGGAATCCAATATGGTTCAGTTTTATCTTTCACCACAGATCCCGCTATTGCACCAGTTGTAACGACTAATGTGGTTACAAATATGTTATCAAATAAAGCAACTGGAGGTGGTGTAATAGTTGACAGCGGAGGTTTGTTTATTTCTGAAAAAGGACTTGTCTGGAATTTAGAAAGTTCTTCACCGGCAACAGTTGCTGCTAATTTAGGAAAAATAATTTTAGGAAATGGCTCACAATCTTTTAGTGATCTGATGAAAGGCTTACAGCCTAATACAAAATATTGTGTGAGGGCATATGCTATTAATCCGTTAGGTACAAGTTACGGAGCTGAAGAATGTTTTGAAACAACCGGGCCAGAACCTGTTTTGGTAACTGTGCCTGGTACTATAAATTTTGGACGAAATTTTAGTGGATCATCACCCTTTACTATTCCTTATAACCTGATAGGATCAAACCTTAGTCCTGCGACTGGCACTATTACGATAACTGCCCCCGCTGGTTTTTCGGTATCGTCAACAGCACAAGGCACATTTACTTCAACAATTACTATTCCTTACCAGGGATCAAAATTAGACACCTTAATTTATGTACAATTATCAACAGCAAATCTGGGTTCGTTCTCAGGTAATATAACGCATAGTGGAGGTGGAGTTTCAGTAGCTAATGCAGATTTTGTTAAACTAACAGGTTCTATTCTTACATCTCCTTCTAATGTTTCAAGTATGGGTAACGATTTTTGGACCGGCTTTGGCTATCATGGTAGAATGCAGAATGGCGATCAAAATTTATTGGCATTATATATTTCAGCGCCACAAGGAGCTACAGTAACCGTGTCTTTGCCAGGCTTGCCTAATGGAACTATGGGTTTTCCTAAAACAGTTACTATTGCAGCTGGAGGAGTAGCCATTATTGATAAATTCCCTTCTGGTGATCCGGGAGATGAATTTAATGCAGCAAATTTACCAGACATACGATTATATTATACAGGTATAACTAATAGAGCAATTCATATAACGAGTGATAAACCTGTTTCTGTTTATAACCATACACAGGCTCAGGATGTGTCGGGGGCAACCCTTGTATTCCCTACAGTTGCATGGGGTTCTTCATACACGGTAATTACGTCAGGAGGTACCACTAACGGTGGGGCTATTCCAAACTCATTCTTTTTTGTAATTGCAGCAGAGGACAATACAGAAGTACTTTTTACGCCAAGTGCTGAAATAGTAGGCAATGTAGGGAACGTTATTTTTAGCGATAATAATCCTGCATCAAGTGTACAATATTTCCCTGGAGTTAAATATTCAATTATTTTAAATAAAGGCCAGATATTTAATGCTATGGGGAGGGTTAACGGATCAGGTGTCCCAACCACCATAGGTAGTTCGGGCAAATACGGAGTAGATTTAACGGGGACAATCGTTACTACTAAAGAATGTGGCAAGAAAAAAATTGCAGTATATGCAGGGAATGGCAGAGTAGTTTTCCCTTCACAGGGTTGCAATAAAGTAGGAGGTTCAGACAATTTTATTCAACAAATGTTCCCAAGGAGTGCCTGGGGGACAAAGTATATTACATCTCCATTTAAATCATCTGAATGGTCTAAATACAGGGTTGTAGTTCAAAGTGCTGCTACTCAGGTAAAATTAAATGGTGTAGTACTTACAGGTTTAAATACTCAGGGAAATTTTTACGAGTTTGAGAATAAAATACCTAATCAAATTATAGCAGATCAACCTGTAATGGTGGTGCAATATATGATGTCTGGAGCATGTAATGGTGTAAGTCCAAATACCAATACTTTAGGAGATCCTGAAATGATCATCTTAAGCCCTATTCAACAATCTATCAATAATGTCACAGTATATTCTACCAATAAATATGCTATTACAAAGAGCGCAATTAATGTTGTAATTAAAAATGAAGGTTCTGCATTAAGTAGTTTTAGATTTAATGGCAATGCTGTTACAGGATGGCAAACTCACCCTCAAGAACCTTTATATTCATATATTACATTTGACAATGTTCAAATGCCTAAATCACATAATTTAAGGTCTGATAGTGGCTTTACTGCAATTGCTTATGGATTTGGCTCAGATACGTACGGTTATAATGCAGGTACTGCATTAAAAGATCTTACAACTCCTAAATTAACGCTTAATGAAGCATTGACTATTGACGGCGCTAAAACCTGTAAAGATGAATTAGCAGGGTTTCAAATTGTTTTACCTTATACTCCTGCTCAAATAACAAGTATTAAATGGAGTACTCTAAATGATCAGGCTATAAGCCCTTTCGGTGAATTTACAGGAAGTCTTACTCCTGTTAGATCTTATGATGCAAACGGACAAACCTATTATGTGTATGCTTCTCCTGGAAAATTTAGTTTCTCCAGCATTGGTATTCACAAAATTGAAGTAAATGTTGCAGGTACTTTTGTGAGTGAATGCGGAGGTACATTACCTATCGATATAGATGTAGAAGTTGTAAGCAATAATATTAATTTCTCAGCTAAATCTGCTGATGGTTCTTGCGGGAATCCACAAATTACTTTTGTGAATTTAACAACACCTGATGTAGCCAGTGGAATTTCTACATGGAATTGGAACTTTGGTGATGGTACTGATACCGTAAGACTACAGACTCCTACAGCCCCTCCTAATTATACTTATCCGAATGTTACCAATCCTTATACATCAAGTCTTACAGCAATTACCAATATTGGTTGTGTGCTTGATAAAAAGCAAATAATTGATTTTAGCAGTGGAGTAAAAGCTGATTTTACAGTTACTCCTTTAGCAGCTTGTGTTGGAGCTCCGTTTACTATTACAGATGCGTCTTCTGCTAACGTAGTTAGTTGGGATTGGAATTTTGGAGACAATACTACTGCTACCGGAAAGACACCTGCTGCACATTCATATACTAATGCAGGTGAAAAAACCATTACATTAACAGCAAAGGATATTAATAGTTGTGGCGCAATATTTACTAAAACTGTTACCGTCGAAGCTACCCCCATTCCTAAATTTTCTGCTACAACAGCATGTAAAGGATCGGCAACAACATTTACGGATGAAAGTACCATTGCAATCGGTGCTGTTGAAACACGTGTATTTGATTTTGGTGATGGAACACCGGCAGTAACTACTACCAATGCAACAGTTACACATAGCTATGCTGCACCCGGAGATTACACGGCATCTCTTACTGTAAAATCTTTAGGAGGTTGTACTTCCACTACTCCGTTTACTAAAACGGTTACAGTAGTTCCGCTCCCAAGAGACAGCTTTGCTATGTCAGTTAACTGTACCACTAAAGAAGTGATCTTTACTGATAAATCAGTAACCAATGGCGGCACAATAACCAAGTATAACTGGACTGTAGATGGTATACCTGTAACTAAAAGCGCAACCTTCCCACAAACTTTCAATGATGCACTTAAACATTATGTTACATTATCGGTAGAAACCAGTAATGGCTGCAGCAATACAACACCATATAAAGACAGCTTTACTATCAGTGCATCACCTGTAGCTGATTTTGAGGTGCCAACGAAGGTTTGTCTGCCAAACGATGCAGCAACCTTTACAAACAAAACAACTATTTCTGATGGCACAGATGCCCAGATAAGCTATACATGGGAATTTGGTGACAACAGTACTCAGAACCAGGCAGCCCCTGCGCCAATGACTATCAGTCACCCGTATGCGACAGCTCAAACCTATAATGTTAAGCTTACTGCAAAAAGTGGTGCAGGATGTACAAACAGCGTTACCAAACCGCTTACTAACGTTTATGCACAACCTAAAGCAAGCTTCACCACCCCTGCTCCGGCAGAAGCATGCTTAAATGCTAAAGCGGCATTAAGCGGTACAGGCACTTCCGGTGCTGAATGGTACTGGAACTTCGGGACAGGATTTGGCGCTGTGTCTAAAAAAGATACTGTGGGTGTATGGAATATCAGCGGTGACACTGCTGTCAGGCATTATTATGTAACAACGCAGGGCTGTATCTCTGATACTGTTTCAAAAACAATTAAAGTAAATCCGCTTCCAAAAAATGGATTTGATAAAATAATTGATTGCAGCCTTAAACTGGTAACCTTTACCGATACTTCAAGCGCTGGTGTTGGAACGATCACTAAACGCCATTGGGTATTTGGTGACGGCACAAGAGATGATAACAATCTTGCTTCCGTTCCGCATACCTATACAGGTTCCGGTCCTTTCACTGCTACCCTTTGGGTTGAATCCTCTAAAGGTTGTCAGGATTCTACCAACAGGGCATCGATCACATTTACCATCAGTGCTACACCGGCATCAAGCTTTACATTGCCTACAGCAAATATCTGTTTGCCTGCAGGAACTGCAGTGTTTAAAAACACTTCAACATTAAATGCGCTTATCCCTGCAGATGGCACTACTGCTGATTTTATCAACAGCTGGGATTTTGGTGACAACTCAGGACTCGATACAAGCTATGGATTAAGTGATATGGCACATACCTATACCGGTGTGGGGCCTTACACTGTAAAAATGATCACAACAAGCAAGGCCGGCTGTAACAATACTGCTACGCCTCAAATCCTTAATACAATATTTGCTCAGCCTAAAGCAACCTTTAACGCTGCTGCTGAAGCCTGCTTAAACA
>JAZKCS010000008.1:0-90548 GCA_040387955.1 Bacteroidota bacterium
TGAACTTGATGGTATGGTGGAACCTAAAGTGGGTTATGTAACAATCATTAAATAACGATTTAATTTATAAGAAAAAATTGCTCCATGAATAAGTTAAAAATTTTAATTGTTTTGTTGATCTTAATAAACAGCAAAGCGGATGCTCAACAAAAGCCCTATTATACGCAGTACATTTTGAATAACTATATTCTTAATCCAGCGTTGTCGGGTATTGAAAATTATACTGATCTAAAGTTAAGTTACCGTAACCAGTGGACAGAGATCCCAGGTGCCCCGCAGACAATGTATGCAACGATTCATGCGCCTATCGGTAAAGCGGATTATAAAACTACGCCTACATCATTTGAACCAGCGGGAGAAAATTCAATTGGTAATGATTGGTTTGAAGAAAATGTAACATCTCCTCCACACCACGGTGTTGGGCTAAGTATTGTAAATGACAAAACCGGTTATTTAAGTCGCTTTACAATATCAGGATCTTATGCTTATCATAAAGGCATGAGTGAAAAAACAACTTTATCATTAGGTTTCCAGGCAGGGTTTTCAAATGTTACATTAGACCGTTCTAAAATAGATTGGGCAAACAGTTCAATGGATCCTAACGATCCAGCAATTGGATACAGCACAGGTGAATTAAAGAAAGCAATGCCAGAAATCGGTGCAGGTGTATGGTTGTATTCTCATGATTTCTTTGTAGGTGCATCAGTTTTAAACATAGTTCCGGGGAAAGCAAAATTTGTAAAAAATGATAAATACGGAACTTATTTTGTTCCCCATTATTTTGCACAAGCAGGATATCGCTTACCAATGTCAAGTGGGCTTACTTTTTTACCTTCAGTATTATTACAATGGATCAGTCCGCAACCTGTTCAAGCACATGTAAATGCCAAATTCCAATATGAAGACAAATTGTGGTTTGGAGGAAGTTATCGTTATACTGATAAATTAGGTGGATTTGCTGCAATGGCAGGGGTAAACATCAGTAATACCTTAAATATTGGGTATGCTTATGATTTTGCCAACAATTCAAGATTAAGGGCTTACCAAGGCAATACACATGAGATCATTGTTGGATTTTTATTGGGGAACCGTTTCAGACAGATATGTCCAAGATGTTCCTGGTAATTTGCGAATTAAAATATATTTTAAAAAGTCCTGGAATTATTTCAGGACTTTTTTTATATCCCCTCTAATTATTTAGATTTTTTGATCCAAACATCAATTTACATTTTTTAGTGTTCGGTTTCTTTCTTATTTTCGACCCTTATAATTTAGTGCTACTAAGCATTTCAGCTATAATTTACTTATAAATATTTATTGAAATTCAGGGTGTACCTGAGGCAAGGCTACTTATTAAATTAATATGAATATCTTAATTACCGGAGGCTGTGGTTTTGTTGGATCTAACCTGGCAATTCTTTTTAAAGAAACCTATCATACATCAAAAGTTATAGTTTTAGATAATCTTAAAAGAAGAGGCTCAGAATTAAATGTGCAACGCTTAAAAAATGCAGGGATCGAATTTATTCATGGGGATATTCGTAATAAAGAAGATTTTGATGAGATCGGTGATGTTGACTTTATTATTGAGGCGGCGGCAGAGCCTTCTGTGTTAGCAGGAATAGATTCCACACCGGATTATCTTGTAAATACAAACCTTACGGGTACCATCAATTGTTTAAATTTTGCTGTTAAGAAAAAAGCTGGTTTGATATTTTTATCAACCAGCAGGATATATCCATATCAACCATTGGATGATGCAGCTTTTACCGAGAACCACACAAGATTTTCATTTTCAGATAGCCAAATATTACCGGGAGTTACGTCAGCAGGAATTACAAAAGAGTTTCCATTATCAGGGCCCCGATCTTTATATGGGGCTACTAAATTAGCCTCAGAATTGTTGATAACGGAATATTGTGAATTTTTAGGATTAAAAGCAGTTGTGAACAGATGTGGTGTGATCACCGGACCATGGCAAATGGGTAAGGTAGATCAAGGTGTAATTGTTTTGTGGATGGCAAGACATTTCTGGAAAAAAAATCTAACATACAATGGTTATGGTGGTATGGGAAAACAAGTAAGAGATATTTTACACATCCATGATTTGTTTCGTTTGATCGACTGGCAAATAAATCATTTTGAGGAAATGAATACCAAAACTTTTAATGTTGGAGGTGGACTTAATTCAAGTGTCTCTTTATTAGAGCTTACTGAAATTTGTGAACGCATAACAGGTAATAAAATAGAAATTGCACCAGTTCCTGAAAACAGGCGTGCTGATGTAAGGATCTATATTACTGATAATTCAGAGATAACAAAAGTTTCAGGTTGGTCTCCATTATATACCCCTGAAAAAATTCTTACTGAAATATTTGATTGGATCAAATCACACGAAGCACAACTAAAACCTATTTTAAACTAGTTAATTATCTCCCTCTATCAGGAAGTAGTACGACATAGAAGATCTTTATGAAATCATTAAATAAATTATCAGCAAAATACCTTCAATTGAGTTTGAAAGGAAGGGCTATATGGATAGCTTTTTTTTGCCTAATTTATATTTTCATTTTTGCCACCCCACCCTTTACTACATTATTACATCCAGAGGCAAATTACTACTGGTCACATATCAACAAGCAAATGGATCATCCACTTCAGCCAATAATACTGGAAGATCCTGCTGCACATCCGGCAAAATTATCTTTACGTTTATTGGTGCCAGTTATTGGGCATATTATTCCTTCAGATAATATCCAAGTTCGTTTTTTTGTTGTGATACTTTTAAAATCTTTTCTTGGCTTTTTATTTTTCTATTATATTTTTCAATTTTTTTATAAAAGAATAACATTACAATGGGTTCCTGAATTATTGACCATAAGTTGGGTAACACTTTATTGCGGCAAAGCATTTATTACAGATTTTATGTGGTTTGATGAATTTGCCTTCTTCTTTATTTTATTATCACTCATAAGTCGGAATACGATCATTGTTTTTTTATCAGTGATCGCTGCTTGTTTTACCGACGAGAGATCTTTCTTTTCTTTATTATTTGTAATTATTTTCAGGCTCTATGAATATGTTGAAGTTCAATTAGACAGCGGCAATTTTACAGTAGGAAATTTTTTCAAGAATATTCGTTTCAATAGACCATTAATAAATTTATTGATAATTCCTGCAGCGATGGCAGTTTCTGTGGGTATAAGGATCTATCTACAAAAATATCATGGCTTGGGAGTACAGGCAGATAATTCCGCAATAATTTTTCTTGACTATTTGCGTAATGGCAACATGGATTATTTAATCATAGGAATCTTTGTAACATTTAAATTTCTATGGCTTTTGATCATATGGTTTTTTTATAAATTTTTCAAAATCAGTAAATTATTTTTTTTATTTACTTTTCTTGCGTTTATCCTGATATTAATAGTTTCTTTATCTGTTTGGGATCTAAGCAGGAGTTTAAATTATGCTTTTCCATTATTATTTTTCACCTATTATCTTTTAACTAAAACAATGCAACAAAACAACCCTGCATTTCAAAAAAGTTTTTTTATAGTAATTGCAGTAATTGTAATAGGGAATTTCATTTGCCCATCAATAATGGTGGCAGACGGAGTTGATATGCATCATAACATTTTAATGAAATTTTTAGACCATAAATAAATCATCTTTTAAATTATAATTTTATGTCAGTAGCCATCGTAACCGGATCGGCAGGTTTGATCGGAAGTGAATCGGTAAGTTTTTTATCCTCGAAATTTGATCATGTAATTGGAATAGACAATAATTTGCGTCAGTACTTTTTTGGAGCTGAAGGATCTACTCAATGGAATAAAGACAGGATCAGTACTGCTTATGAAAATTATCGTCATTATTCTGTTGATATCCGTGAAGTAGCGGAACTTGATAAAATATTTGCTGAATATGGTTCCGATATTAAATTGATAGTTCATACAGCAGCACAACCAAGTCACGATTGGGCAGCAAAAGAGCCGCTTACAGACTTTACTGTAAACGCCAATGGTACTTTGAATTTATTGGAAATGACAAGAAAGCATTGCAGCGATGCAGTGTTCATTTTTACTTCTACCAATAAAGTTTATGGAGATACACCTAATTATCTGCCATTATTGGAAACGGAAACAAGATGGGAAATTTCGGAAGATCATCCTTATTTTAAAGATGGTATAGATGAAAAAATGAGCATTGACCATAGCAAGCATTCTTTATTTGGTGCATCGAAAGTTGCTGCAGACGTTCTTGTTCAGGAATATGGAAAATATTTTGGTATGCGTACCGGTACTTTCAGAGGCGGTTGCTTGACAGGGCCTAACCACTCTGGTGCACAGTTGCATGGATTCTTAGCGTATTTAATGAAGTGTGCTATTACCGGTCAGCAGTATACGATTTTTGGATACAACGGAAAACAAGTAAGAGATAATATACACAGTCATGATCTGGTAAATATGTTCTGGAGTTTTTACAATGCACCACGTCCAGGTGAAGTATATAATGCAGGTGGCGGAAGATTTGCAAACTGTTCTATGCTTGAAGCAATAGTCTTGTGTGAAAAGATCACTGGCAATAAAATGAATATTAAATATTCCGATGATAACAGGATCGGTGATCATATTTGGTATATCAGTGATCTTACAAAATTCCGTAATCATTATCCGGAGTGGCATTGGAAATTTGGATTGGAAGATACTTTAGGACAAATATTTAATGGTATAAAATCAAGAGTATGAGCAACATGAAATTATCTGTTGTAATACCAGCGTATAACGAAGAGGGATCAATTACTGAAACGCTTGATGCGTTGTATGCTGTGTTGAACAATTATAAAATTGATCATGAAATTTTAGTGATCAATGATAATTCTAAAGATAACACATTAGCAGTTTTAGAAAATCTGCAAAAGACAATACCAACTTTAGTTCATTATACAAACAAGGGTTTAAATGGTTTTGGATATGCAGTTAGATGTGGTTTAGAAAGATATAGCGGTGATTGTGTAGCAATCATGATGGCTGACCTTTCTGATGACCCTGTTGATCTGGTAAGATTTTATCACAGAATGATCGAAGATAAAGTGGATTGTGTCTTTGGCTCTCGTTTCATTCGTGGTGGAAAATTGATAGACTACCCGTTTCATAAATTATTGATGAACCGAATGGCCAATAACATTATAAGAATGGTAATAGGTACTAAATATAATGATGCAACTAATGCCTTTAAGTTATATAAAAGAGAAACTATAGATGGCATAAAACCATTTTTAGCTCCTCATTTTAATTTAACCATTGAACTTTCTTTAAAAAGTATTGTACGTGGTTATTCTTATAAAGTTGTACCAAACTCATGGCGCAATAGAAAAGCAGGTGTATCAAAATTGAAGATAAGAGAAATGGGTAGCAGGTATTTTTTTATATTGATGTACTGTTTTATTGAAAAATTCTTTTCAAGAGGCGATTTTAAAAAGAATGTATTGCACACTCCCGTCGAAGTAAAAAGTGGTGATCAAGTTAATGCATAGAACATTAAAAAAGGTATTCAAAATGAATGCCTTTTTTAATGTTCTATTTGTATTTAACAGTTACTGTTTTTCCCGGCGAGATACTTACTGATTCCCCTCCAATAATAAATGTATGAGCCAGTTTATTATTTTCAGTTGCAATAACTTCAGCCGCTTCTTTTGTAATGCTTATTGCAAACCTATCCCCTTTGTAAATAATTTTAAATTCAAGTCCATCCCACTTTTTATATAAACGAGGATTTATCACAACATGTTTATCTGTAGCTTTTAAGCCGCCGAATCCAAATACTGCTGTCATCCATGCGCCACCGTTAGCTGCAGGATGTGAGCCTCCCATAAAAATTGTACCTACGTAAACTTTATATTTAGCTTCAATATCGATCTTTGCAGTTTTTAAAAAATATTCATATGCAAAATCAATATTACCAAATTCTGTTGCCACCATCGCATAAGCGCAAGCACTCAAACTTGAGCCATGCTCTGTACGTGGCTCATAATATTCCCAATTAGCTTTTTTAATTTCTTTTGAATACCTGTCTTTGAACATATTCAACATCATTACAACATCCGCCTGCTTGATCACTTTTGTAGGAACCGCTAATCCTTGTCCAGCTCCTAAGTATTCATTGGGGTGGATCATTTGTGCTTTCAATTCTTTGATGCTGATATCCTTTAATTTAAAGTAAGCATCAAATTGCTCTATCACACCTTCATTATTCGGTTCAGGAATGTAGATCAATTTTTCAGCTTCAACGAAACGATGCAATTCTCCTGCTATATCAATTTTTTGAACAAGTACTTTAAAAGCATCAGGATGTTTTTCTTTCAAATAATTTACTGTTGCATTCGCAATCTCAAAAGTGGCTTTAGCAACCATGTTTGAAAAGGCATTATTATTTACCCTTTCGTGATATTCATCCGGACCGATCACATCTAAAATTTCGTAGCGGTTCTTATTTGTATTATAATAGGCATACGAAAAATAAAAACGTGCACATTCCAAAATAACTTCAGCACCACCCTCTAACAACAGAGAATCATCTCCAGTTAGTTTAAAATATTCCCACATTGCAATAGCAACATCACCACTGATATGGACTTGTTTATCCCTGAAGTGTGTACGAAGATCTCTTCCTGTATTAGGATCACCGATATTAAAATAAGTGCATGCATCATCGCCATCATCCTGACTTTCCCATGCATAAAATGCTCCTTCAAATCCAACGCTTTCTGTTTTTGCTTTACGTCTTGCGCCATCTAATGTCTTGATCCTATAACGCATTAGCTCAACAGCTTTTTCCGGATATGTATATAAGAAGAATGGAAACATGAACATTTCAGTATCCCAAAAAATTGCTCCTTTATAAACCTGTCCTGATAAGGCTCTTGCAGGAATAGAATTGGCACTGCCATTCACCGGAGCAACAATTAATAGTTGGAAAATACTATAGCGCAAAGCCTGTTGTGCTTCATCATCGCCATTTATTTTTACATCACAGTATTCCCATTTTTTTTGCCATTGTTCATTGTGTGAAGACAAATTCTTTTCATAACCATTTGCCTTTCCTTCTTTAACCGAGTTGATCGCAGCATCATTTAAAGAACCGGTTACTTTATCATTTTCTGTATAGACTGAAAAATATTTATAGAAAGTGTATTTTTTGCCGGCTTCACAATCCAATTCAATTACACGAAGGTTGCGGTTATCTGTTGTAAGATGAGTTTCTTTTCCTAGATCAAGATCGACCATTTCAGCAACGGCAACTTTTTTACCTAATTCATTGGTAACTGCATGAACTAATAAAGCCTCGTTATTTTTTTCAAGCTGTAACTTCACCAAATGTTTACCATTCAGATCCCAAATATTACAATCAATACCTGTACTTATTTTTACAATAGCTGCTTTGTCAATAGAAAAGCTATACTTTATTACACCAAGATTTGGTTTGTAAGCACTCAAAAATCTTGTTGATTGAACAGTAAGTGTTTTACCATTCTGATCATAAGTTGTTTCTCTTTCAAAAACTGCGTTTTGAAGATCAAGACTTTGACGATGGTCTTTAACTTTTGTTGAAAGGACAGAAACATCGTTATTATCTACAGTTAGTTTTGTGTATCCACCATTGGGTGCATTAACAGGCTCTCTCCAGGAATCTTCTACTCTATCAAATATTCCTGCAATAGTAATACCGACTAATTCATCCGGGCCAAATTCGTCAAATGTGCCACGGTATCCCATATAGCCATTCGCTATCTGGTAAACATTCCCCATCCGCATGATGCTTTCTTTCTCATTTACAAAAACATCAGTGCTTACATTCCAGAGATTACTCATATCGAAACTTTATCTTTTTCGTCTTTTACAAATAACATTAATATACCGGCTATGATCATTGCTACGCCACCTAATACAAGTGCATAAATAGCATTACCATTAAATATAGATCTTACTAACAACCCAAGTATAGCTGCTGCTAATATTTGAGGTATTACAACAAAATAATTGAACATCCCCATGTATACTCCCATCTTTCTCTGCGGAACAACACTACTTAAAATTGCATAAGGGTAAGTGAGTAAACCTGCCCAGGCAATACCAATACCTATCTCTGATATAATTAATAATTTAGGACTGTCAAAAAAGTATATAGATATAAAACCTATACCACCTAAAAGTAGGCAAACAAAATGCGCTTTTACCCTTGTAAATCTTCTGGCAAACACGGGCAATAAGAAAGCGATCAATGCAGCAACACCATTATATACGGAGTTTAACACACCAACCCAATCTGCTCCATCATTATATTCTTTTTGTACTCGTGCCATTTCAGCTTTATCCGCAGCAGAAAAAATATTGTTGGTACTATCAGCATAGTGACTGGCCAGGTTAACTGAAATATTTACAGGATTATCATTAGCCCTATATTTATTTATGTCATCAAGATCGGCCTGTAATGCTTTAAATTGATCTGTTGTTTTTTTATCTTTAGAAGTAGCCAAAACAGACTGCACATCGCTTTGCATTGCAGTAACTATAGCCTTGTCTACTTTCATATTATATTTTGTGCTGGTGATTGCACTAGTACTATAAATCCACATAGCAAATAATGAAAACCAGGTTAAAACCGTTATAAGAGATAACTGTTTCATTGCAGGCGGCATGTTATCCATGTCGTAAATGATCTCAACCAAACCATTTCTTTTGCCTGAAACAAAAAGCTGTGCAGTTATTAGTTTTAGAATTCCATAAGCAGCAATTCCAATTGAAAGAATGTACAATGCTTTATCCCAATTATCATAATATATAATAAGCGTTGCTACTAATCCGGCAATAAGATAGATCAATCCGGACGTATAATATTTTTTAGTGTTAAGGAGCATTTCATCTCCTTCTTTTGCAGCATTGTTGGTTTCATGTGCATCAAAAGCATCTAGTTCTTCTGGAGAGTATTCTTTGACGGTAAAGATCGTCCACAAAACTGCGACTATGTATATTACACCACCAATATAAAAAGCAAATCTCACCGAAGGTGGAATAATACCTTCCGGAGCTACATTGGAAATATGAAAAAGATTAGTGATGATCCATGGCAACATAGAACCAACAATTGAAGCGGCTCCAATGAAAAAAGTTTGCATAGCAAAACCTTGTGTACGTTGTTCATCCGGCAACATATCACCAACAAAAGCTCTCATTGGCTCCATAGTGATATTGATTGATGCATCAAGCATCCACAACATACCTGCGGCCACCCACAATGCAGGAGAATTTGGAAGAATGAATAATGCTAATGAAGCTAATATTGCCCCTGTAAGAAAATATGGTTTACGACGTCCAAGCCCATTCCATGTCCTATCACTCATATAACCAATGATCGGCTGGATAAGCAACCCTGATAACGGAGCAGCTATCCATAAAGCAGGAATAGCATCCTGTTTAGCACCCAATGTTTCAAAAATTCTGCTTAGGTTACTGTTTTGCAAAGCAAAACCAAATTGAATTCCGATGTAACCGAAACTCATGTTCCACAACTGCCAAAAACTTAATAAGGGCTTTTTTTTCATATAGCTGTTTTAGTGTTTATTGAGAAATGAAGATCCAATCGTTATTTTGAATCCTGCTTTTTTGCAATGAATTTATTGATATCATTTATGGTGATCTCAGAAAGATCTTCCACTACCACATCGGCGCCATGAATTCTTAATTCATGAGCATTGTGCTCTCTTGCTACACCAAGCACTAACCCAAACCCACCTTTTGCTCCTGCCTGTACACCAGATACAGCATCTTCTACAACTACAGAACGTGCATAACTTACGCCAAGGTTATCAGCAGCTGTTGTAAAAATATCGGGTTCTGGTTTCCCTTTCAATCCTATTTCAGCAGATACAACGCCATCCACTCTTGTTTCAAAAAGATCTGTGATACCGGCTTTCTTTAAAATAAGTACACAATTTTTACTGGATGTAGCCACGCCTACTTTTATTCCTTTTGCCAATAAGTCTTTAATCAACAGTATGGTAGAATCATACAACGCTACTCCATCTTCTGCTAAAACTTTATTGAAGAACTCATTTTTTCTGTTCCCTAAACCACAAACGGTTTCTTTACCCGGTTCATCCGTATCATGTCCAAAAGGTATATCAATTCCTCTTGATCTTAAAAAACGATCTACTCCCTGGTAACGAGGACGGCCATCTACATAAGGTAAATAATCTTCTGCATGCGTAAATTCTTTAAAGGGTTCGTTGTATTGTTTTTCTCTGATGTGCAAATATTCATCGAACATATTTTTCCAGGCGAGAGAATGGACAACAGCAGTTTGAGTGATCACTCCGTCCATGTCAAAAATCACAGCGTCAAAGTTCAGCATATTTAGTTTTGGTTCAGGTTAAGCAGTTGGGTTTGTGAAAATAAAAGGAATTAAAAACCCATAACTTATATGGTCAATAAATTAAGCAAATCGTTTTATTTGTTACACTAACAAATATAATCAAACTGAATATGGCTAGCCAAGCAATATTGTCAATACTTAATAAATATCCAAAACAAAACCGTTAATTAGTTACATAATTTATTGATTATAAAATATATACAATCAGATTAACAATAATTATATATAAAGAAAGACGATGATTATCAGCGTATTTTATTCAATCAATATATCTGTTCATCATAAGGAATGGAGGTTTCAATACCTTTTTTATCTCCTAAAAATTTATTTCTCCATGCGGCTACAGCGGCAAGCAATGTCATTAAGATCAATAAAATAAAAGCTTTATCAAGACCAACTTTTTCGGATATAAAACCAATCACGGAAGGGCCAGCAAGAAAGCCGACCAGGCCTCCGGTAGTTACCATCGCAAACCCTTCCACCGAACTTAGCCCTGGAATATTTGCAGATGCCCTGAATAAAATAGGCACAGTGCTGCAACATCCTAAACCTACTAAAATGTAACCAGCAATTGCCAATCCAACAAAAGGTGATAATACAATGATCAAAAATCCTGTAGCTGCAACGAGGCTACCTCCAATCACTAGTTTTTTACTCCCCACTTTTGCAAATAAAGCATCTCCGTTCAATCTCCCAAAAGTCATTGCTAAAGAAAATCCAGCATAGCCTAAACTAATAAATGCTTTTGGGGAATGTAGAATTTCCTTAAAATAAATAGCGCTCCAATCTGCTACACAACCTTCAGCCATAAAACTTACCATACATATAAATGAGATACCCAAAATGGTCAACGATGGAAATTTAAAATTAGATTTTGAATGAATGATCTCTTTATTGGCCAGCAAATATTTTCTGTTAGCAATTACAACAATTATAATTACTGCCACTATCATAACAATTTGCCATCCTGAAGGAATATGTAAAGCAAATAATAGAACTGCAATTCCGGCACTTACAGCTCCACCCAAACTATACATTGCATGACAGGTACTCATCAATAATCTTCCGTCTCTTTTTTCCATGATATTTACTGTGGCATTGGATGATACCCCATTCAAAAAACTAATAACTCCAAAAAGATAAAGGCATATCCAGAACATTAGAAGGTTGATAGCATTTATCTGTAACACCATAATACAGCACATCATTATATATCCAATAGACATCCATTTGCCAACAGGAATTCTGCTGAATATTTTTGTGGAAATAAGCATACTTGTAATAGCCCCTAGCGGAGAAAATAATAAAGAAAGTCCCAACCCTGCATCGCTTAAACCCAACCTGTCCTTAATACCAGGTATAGAACCTACCCAAATACCCATTAATAAACTGGATATGGAAAATAAAAAGCCAACAGCTAAAGCAGGTTTATTCTTTATAAACGAGGAAAGATTTTTAATCATCTGAGCAAATGTAATTATAAAAATAAAAATGATTAAAACGTTTCCATACCGATGAATTGTAGAAAGTTTTGCTCATCAACTATGAAGATCAAAGAACTTAAGTAGTGAAAAGAAAGTATAGTCTTACTTATTTTTTTGGTATGATTAATGACTTTTAAACATTTATATTTTCCCATATTAAATAGATAAAATAATTTTTTATGAAAACAATGATTTTTATCCTCCTGGTTGCAGGTAACATTTTATTGTTAAATGGATGCCGTTCACAAACTGTTTCCCAAAAAACACCAGGTCCTGGCGAACCTGTTGAAACTTTGCCTCCGAACAGTACTTACAAACCTGCATTTACCGGACAAACAAGGATAGGGAGTGTAAAGACATCTAATGATTTTGAATGGAAAGCTATCAGTACCGGATTGGATCATCCCTGGGGAATTGCAACACTACCCGATGGACGTTTTCTGATTACTCAAAAAACGGGAACCATGCGTATTGCAGACAGCAAAGGTGCGTTAAGTAAACCTATCACTAACCTGCCAGCTGTAAACAGTAACGGGCAGGGAGGATTATTAGGACTTACAATAGACCCTGAGTTTGCAACAAACCGAATGGTATACTGGACTTTTACAGAAAACGTTGATAACGGAAATCTAACGGCAGTGGGTAAAGGAAAATTATCTACCGATGAAACACGGATTGAGAATGCCACTGTTATCTATCGTGCCACACCAGCATATGATGGTGACAAACATTTTGGTGGAAGAATATTAATAGACACATCAGGAAATATTATTTTCAGTACAGGGGAACGTTCTGATCTTGTTACCCGTCCGCAAGCGCAAGACCTTAATTCTAATCTTGGAAAAGTTATACGCATCACTAAAGATGGTAAACCTGTGCCAGGTAATCCTTTTGCCGGACGTGCAGATGCTAGACCTGAGATCTTTTCTTATGGACATCGTAATGTGCAAGGCCTCGCCTTTCACCCGGTAACCGGTGATCTATGGGAAAATGAATTTGGGCCAAAAGGGGGTGACGAGTTAAATATTGTTCATGCAGGTAAAAATTATGGTTGGCCCACTATTACTTATGGTCTTGAATACAGTGGTAAAAAAGTTGGTGCAGCTACCACTCAAAAAGATGGATTGGAACAACCTATTTATTATTGGGATCCTGTGCTTTCTCCAAGTGGTATGACATTTTATACCGGGGATAAAATACCTGAATGGAAAAACAATCTATTTATTTGCGGACTTAACAGTAACCATATTGCAAGACTTGTGATCACCAATAATAAGGTAACCGGTGAAGAACGATTATTGGCAAATGAAAAACAACGCTTCAGAGATATTACACAAGGAAAGGACGGAGCTTTGTATGCAGTTACTGATGAGGGAAGGTTGTATAGAATTGGATTGAAATAAATTGGGCAAACCAACAATTTGATTTGCCCAATCTGTCGGGATGACTACTCTTAGTTCGAACCAAATCCTTGCGGATTTGGAAAAGATTTTGGCTGTCTTTTTGAAATTTACCTGCATAGCTGATTTATTTTTTATAGCGCAATTCTTAGCCTAAAACAATCTGCATACCAATTTTTAATTTGTTATTCTTATACTTTTTTACATTTTTGTAATAACATCATGCTTATTTATACCTAGTGCATATGAATTATCACACATTTGAAATCGACATTAGTTTTTCATGATGATAATATCTTCAAAATTTATTCTCGTAAAAATACAAACCTGTTAAAACCACTTTAACAATTTCATCGTAACTGCTATCACTAATCAAGTCCCCCGTAAACAGATCATCCATTCTTATTGATCAATCAAAGTAGCAACACATTTTGTATGTTCATCATATATCAGGCGTATGCTATTACTACTAACAATTACCCTTTGCTTGCATTGAATCGTCATTTTATTACTAATTAAAAAAATTATCATGAAAAAAAAATTATCAGCTGCGCTCTTCCTGGCGGTAATGCTCACTAATACGGTACTTCCCGTATTTGCGTCATCACACAGAGAAGCTCCATTGATCTCTAACGATCCGCTTGCAGACAATACTGATCTGTATGCATTCCGAAGCCCGGAAAATCCCGATTATGTCAACATCATTGCCAATTTTGTTCCGGGACAATTGCCACAAGGTGGCCCTAATTATTATTCATTCGGAGAAAACATCCGGTATGAGATCCACATTGATAATAATATCAAAACTGTCGGTGATGATATTATTTATCGTTTTACATTTAAAAAAACCAATGAAGATCCTTCTACTTTTTTCAACATTCGTTTAGGAAAACAAAATCTTAAAACTACTTATGTAATGGAAAGAAGTTTGAATGGTGGCAAAAGTTTTCAGGCCGTAGTATCAAATGGCACTGTGCCTCCGCCAAACATTGGCCCACGTTCAATTAGCTCCCCTGTTGGATTGAACAGCCCGGATTATAATACGCTGATCAATAATTCTATTGCCGACTTCGGATCGGGCAATAAAGTATTTTGCGGAACTGCAGATGATCCTTTCTTTGTAGACCTTGGTGGTATTTTTGATCTGGGTGATGCTCCAAGAGCATCAGGTAAATCAACAGATGGTTTAAAATGCCTGAATGTTTCTACTATTGCCTTACAGATAAATATTGCTGAATTGCAAAAAGATCATAAAAGCATATCGCAAAGTGCTAACATCCTAGATCCCAATTACATCATTGGTGTATGGGCCAGTACTAGCAGACAAAAGATCAGCATTTTACAACCAGAAGGCAAAGCAGCAAAAACGGAAGGCCCTTGGGTACAGGTTTCAAGACTAGGTATGCCATTGACCAACGAAGCAGTTGTACCAATTGGCTACAAGGATTATTGGAACTCATTAACTCCTTATGAAGATCTTTCAAAATTAAAAACCTTTGGAAATTTCTTTTACAACCCGGAATTATCATTGTACATGAACGATGATCAATTTGGCGGAGCAGTTCCTTCGTTTTCAAAATTACGTATCCAAAAAAATTCTTTAGGTGCTTTTGGATTTGGCAACGGCCAGGATGGTTTGTACGGCTTAAAAGGTAATGCAGCATTAGATGGTACAGCACTATCTGAAGCAGCATTTGGTGGCTTATTGCTTCCGGCAGCTAAGTCTCCACGCTCTGTTGATCTCTGGCCTATCTTCCATACAGGCGTACCAAATTTAAAACCATACCAGTTAGCAACAGGTAAAGGTGGTAATCCATTAGCTTCAGGAAAACCTTTTATAAATAATTTTTTACCAAATGGTGGAGATATGCTGCGTCTTAATATGGCAGTACCTCCTACTCCAAGAAACAGTGCAGCATTCAGTTCATTAGGATTGGTGCAAGCAGCAGTATTAGGTTTAACTGATCCAGCATACGCATCCACAACTGATCTTCAGAATATTCCTAACATGGATGGTTTTCCTAACGGAAGAAGATTGGAAGATGATGTTACAAGGATTGAATTACAGGCAGTAGGTGGGGTTGTATTAGCAGCTATCGGATTGTGGTATGATGATTATGTACCAGGTGGAAGTCCCGTAACACCACAATTAATTAATACACTAACCTATACTACCGGTGTTGAGAAAAATGACAAGCCATTCAAAACTGTATTTCCATTTGTAGCTGAACCTTTTGCAGGTACATATATCTGCCCTTGCGATGAACCCACTACTGGGGCAAGGCCAATGATTGGATCAGCAACTAAAGGTGCTGGCTTATCTCTTGCAGCACCCGATGTATTTGCAACTGTAGCGCCTAATCCTTTTGTAGCTAACAGCATTGTTAAATACAAATTAGATGAAGCGGCCCAGGTAAATATTTCTATCTACAAAGCAAGCGGCGAATTGGTAAAAGTATTGGTAAATAAAAGATTGGATGCCGGTACATATACTCAAAACTGGAATGGCGACAACCTTGCAAAAGGAGCATACATTATCCAGGTAAATAAAAATGGTGTAGCTAAACAAAACATACGTGTGGTAAAAGCACAATAAGAGCAAGCTTGGATTGATTCAAAATAAGTCCCTGCCTGCTCTTAAGGCGGGGGCTTATTTTTTAAAAAGCAATCATTTTTATTAAAATTTTGTAATTACAAATGACCATTTTATCTCTCGTACAATTTTTAAATTTACTGACATGAAAAAGAATCTGACCTATATTTTACTTTTTGTTTTTTTTATTGGTGCTGTAGGGTTTATAGTAATGAAATATAAAAAAGATACAGTAAAAAAAGAAACTGCTGTTTACCAGTTGCAACCAAGAATTGGTGCACAAGCCCAATCAGAAGAATGGACAACCACACAAAAGGCAGCAGAAAAATTATTGACAGCTATTAAAAAAGATCCGCAGGATAAAAAATCGCTGATAGCATTGGCCAATTTATTTATCATGGAATCGAGAGTTACCGGCAATTATAGTTACTATGATATGGCGGCAATGAAATACATAAGTGATGTATTGGCATTAGAGGCGAATAATTTTGAAGCATTAACTTTAAAAGCTTTGGTGCAGTTATCACAGCATCATTTTGCCGACGGACTGGCTACAGCAGAAACAGCACGTAACATCAATCGTTACAATGCTTTTGTGTTTGGTATTTTGGTAGATGCCAATGTAGAAATGGGCCGTTATGATTCTGCCCTTTCAGCGGCAGAAACTATGATGTCTATACGACCAGACCTACGTTCGTATGCACGAGCATCTTATCTCCGTGAAATTCATGGCGATTATCCCGGTGCAATTGAAGCGATGAAATTAGCAATAGAAGCCGGCGCACCCGGTGATGAATCTACCGAATGGAGCAGGGTACAATTGGGCCATCTTTACGAAAATATCGGAGATCTTAAAAATGCAGCAATGCAATATACTGTTGCTGCGAATGAACGGCCCGGCTACCCCTACCCGTTAGCAGGACTTGCAAGAGTTGCTTTGGCAGAAAAAAATTACCCGAAAGCAATCGAATTGTATCAGCAAGCTGACGCTCTTGTGAATAACAATAGTTTTAAGGAAGGCCTAGCAGAAGCATATAAAATGTCAGGCAGAAATGATGAAGCAAAAAAAATAATGGATAAGGCTATTGCAGAAATGGCGGAAAGCGCAAAAGCAGCTTTAACTGACCCGAATATAGGCCACTATTCAGATAAGGAGTTAGCAGAAATTTATTCCCGAGTTGGAGCATATGACAAAGCATTGGAACATGCACTAGCAGAATATAACCGCAGACCCAATAATATTGAAGTGAACGAAACCCTTGCATGGGCATATTTTAATAAAGGCGATATTGCAAAAGCAGCGCAATATATTAAAGTAGCTTTAAAAACAAACAGTCAGAATCCTGCATTGCTTAGTCATGCCGGGCTTATATTCTTGAAAGCAGGCGATATAGCGATGGCAAAAAAATATTTACAGGATGGCCTGAAAAATGATCCCAATATCTTTTCGGATCTGAAAAGAGAAAATGCAGCAGCTTTGAAACAATTGTAAAAACATTAAGATGCAAGCAAGTTTAAAAAAAATCTTCTTAGCTACGTTAATGTTCTTTTTTGTACAAACAATCTTCGCTCATAGCATTAATTATTCGCTGGATGATGCACCAGTACAAGATATAGTTTGGTACTATCTAAAGCTAGGTTTCTCCCATATCATCCCATATGGTTTTGATCATATTTTATTTGTGATCGGTCTATGTTTGTTAAGTACTAATATCAAAACGATCTTCTGGCAAGCAACTGCTTTTACCGTAGCACATTCTATAACGCTGGCGCTTAGCATGAAAAATATGATTGTGGCGCCTCCAGCAATTGTTGAACCCATCATATCTCTTTCAATAATGTTTGTTGCAATAGAAAATATACTGATCAGAAAATTACGGCCATGGAGAATACTGGTTGTTTTTTTATTTGGCCTGATACATGGAATGGGTTTTGCTAGTGCATTGAATGAAATCGGCCTACCACCCGGTAAATTTTACACTTCGGTCATTGCCTTTAATGCCGGTGTAGAACTTGGGCAAATAGCAATAATACTTGCAGTATTTGCAATCATTATTAAACCTACCGGCAATAAATCCTGGTATAGGGAAAGAGTCGTTTACAGTATTTCATCTTTAATATCCTGCATTGCATTATACTGGACAATTCAAAGGGTATTCTTTGTTTGAGAAAGGCGAGCTGCATTAAATTTATTCGTACAATCCCTTTTAAAATAAGTTATGAGGGATTTGAATAATATTTTACAAATTAGTTCGAACTAAAAATCCGCTCCTGGAGCGGATTTCGGTATTAGTCGGGATGACTAGCCTGAGTTCGAACTTTTTAGAAAAAGATATACTTTTAATATTGAACCACTAAATAGCGTAAACATTAACCTTTTTGCAAAGCAAGATGGAAAATACAGGGCTTTGAATACTAGGCTTAAAATACATATGAATTATTTATCTATTATCTAATGCAGTAGAGCACTGCGATTATAGTGCCTATTGCCACTAAGCAATTCCAAGAATACAGAATATCCAACGATATTATCTTATGTAAAACCCCGTTTAAAAGTTTTAAGTTTTAATTAGTAAGTGAATGTCAACCCGGCCCCTAATCCCATATCACTATCATAATGTGATGACAATGAAATATATTTTGTTGCGATGTATCTTAAACCCGCCATGTATTCTTTGTCTGTATTTATCATTAGGTTGAAACGCAAACGCTTGGTTACCGGTACATCTTCTCTTCCGAATTGAAAACGGAATTTACCATTTCCATCCACTCTTAAATCAGCTACAAATAACATGGGCAATGTATATGCAATACCTGCAATTACTGTTTTACGATTATTCTTATTACTTGTTTGTCCAAACCAGTTTTTTTCTTCGCTACCGAATAAATTTTTGGGACCTCCTTCCATTTTGAAATGATAATCGAAACCAACATAAGGGTACCACCATTGCATACGACCTAAATAACGTCCTATCATTGTTTCACTTTCATAGCCATGCATATCGTGATAGCCTAAATGCCAAAGTGTACTTGCTTTCCATCTTGTATTTGCTAACATGGCTTCGCCATCACTGCCATTACTTTCTATCCCTACACGACCCATTAAATGAAACATTCTGTCATCTGCAAAGAGTTTTCGTTTTGCTAATTTTGGATCTGGTATTTCAGGATTTGCAGGTTGATTTTCGTAAGTAAAAACTCTGCCCATTCCACTCATCATGTGGTACAAAATGTGGCAATGGAAGAACCAATCTCCATAAACATTTGCATTGAACTCAATGGTATCTCTCTCCATTGGCATAATATCAATAATGTTTTTCATTGGGGAATAATCGCCCTGGCCATTCAGCAATCTAAAATCGTGACCGTGCAAGTGCATTGGGTGACGCATCATTGAATTATTGTACAAAATAATTCTTACGTTTTCGCCTTTCTTAATCAAAATTTTATCACTTTCAGAAACTACTTTATTGTTTAAACTCCACACATAACGGTTCATGTTTCCCGTAAGGTCAAACTCTAATACTTTTAACGGACCATCAGGTAAGATAGTTTTTTCCGGAGCTTTTAACATGGTGTAATTAAGCGATACAATGTCAGTAGAATCTTCTTCCATGCTCATGTTCTGCATGGTGTTAGCTTTCTTTTTTGATTTTTTTGGTAATTCGTCACCAGTTATTTCAGGATACATTACGGTGTTCATATCCATAATTTGGTTTTCCATTTTCATGTCTTTCATTTCAATCATGTTTCCTCTCATGTCCATCATGTCATTCATCATTTTCATGCCGGCAAAATATTTTGGTCGTTTTAATTTTGTAGCGGCGACTTTTTCACCACTGCCCAACCATAGTGATGCAGTCTTAGTACGATCTTCGGGTGTTACTAAAAATTCATAACTTTTATTTTCGGGAATAGTTACAACAACATCGTAAGTTTCTGATACCGCTATTATTAATCTATCCACTTCAATAGGCTCTACATCATTGCCATCAGTAGCGACTACTATTATTTTACCACCTGCGTATGAAAGCCAGAAATAGTCGGAAGCTCCACCATTTGCAATTCTTAGCCTTACTTTATCGCCTGCTTTATATTGGGGTAGTTCATTTTGGTTTTTACCATTGATCAAAAAATTATCATAATACACATCGGTTAAATCCATTGCATTCATTCGCTTCCATTCATTCTTTACTTTTGTTTTAAACCATCCTTGTTTTATGGCTTCAGTATAGCTTTGTGTGCTACCTTTTTGAACAGCAAACCAATCTGTAGCTGCATGTAAGCTTCGGTGAACTTCTTTTGGGTTCATGTCTGTCCACTCGCTTAGTAAAACAGGTATAGTCGATATATCCCATTCTTTTCGCTTGTTCATAATAAACATTCCATACATACCGATCTGTTCCTGTAGTCCTGTATGACTGTGATACCAGTGTGTACCGCTTTGAATAATTGGGAATTTATACAAATGTGTTGTGTGTGGTTTTATCGGCATTTGTGTAAGGTTGGGGACGCCATCATATTGATTTGGTAAAAACAAACCATGCCAGTGTAATGATGTTTCTTCGCTTAATTCATTGTGCACATAAATTTCTGCTGTATCTCCTTCTGTAAATGTAAGAGTTGGCATAGGTATTTGACCATTAACTGCAATGGCTCTCTTTTTCTTTTTACCAAATGTTACGATTGTATCATTTATGTATAAATCGTAACGAACTTTTCTTGGAGGGATGCTATTTTTTATAGTTTTTATTGGCCCAATATTTACTTTTGGCATAGTCATATTATCCATTTGCATATTGTCCATTGCATCATTTACGGCTTTTACGGTGTCTTTTGGCATTTGCATTTCGTCATGCTTTTGGACGGGGTTTTGTTCAACTTGTTTTAGTTTTTCTTTTACCAACTTCATTCCACACTTTGGACAATTGCCTGGCTTTGTTGCATGTATTTCCGGATGCATCGGACATGTATATGTTACAGGTGCAATTGGAGATTTAGGCATTTGCATTTCATCTTTTTTCTTTATAACCGGTGAAACTGCAGCTTTCGGTTTTTCTCTTACGAGCTTCATTCCACATATAGGGCAATTGCCAGGTTTAGTGGCATGGATTTGTGGATGCATAGGGCAAGTGTATGTAACCTGCTGTGATTGTGCGAATGAATAAAAGCCGAGAAGAAATATAACTATCAATAATTTTTTCATACTATCATTAATTTTTAATTTTTAAAAAACTAGCATTTACAGCAACTACTACTGTACTAACGGTCATTAATACTGCACCTGCTGCCGGGCTTAACAAAATTCCTTGATTATATAAAACACCTGCTGCTAAAGGCAATGCAACAACATTGTAACCAGTTGCCCAAATTAAATTCTGTATCATTTTCCTGTACGTTGCTTTACCAAATAAAATCAAACTCACAATATCTTTTGGATTGCTGTTTACTAAAACGATACCTGCGGTTTCTGCAGCAATATCGCTACCGCTGCCTACTGCAATGCCAACATCTGCAATTGCTAATGCCGGTGCGTCATTTACGCCATCGCCTGTCATGGCAACAAACTCGCCCTTGCTTTGCAGTTCTTTTATTTTTTCCAATTTTTGATGTGGTAATACTTCAGCAATAAAACTATCCATGCCCAACGTATCACTTACACTTTTTGCTACTTTGCTGTTATCTCCGGTTAACAAAATTGATTTGATATTGTTTGCTTTTAAGGTTTTGATTGCTTCTGCAGATTCAGGTCTTATTTCATCAGACAAAGCAATGTAACCTGCTAATTGATCATTGATAATTAGAAAAACAACTGTTTCAGTATCGTTGGCTGTGAAGCCTTCGGGAATTGCCAAATTATTTTCTTTTAAATACCCGGGACTGACAACCAATATTTTTTTGCCTTCAACTGTTGCCTCAACTCCTTTGCCTGTGATAGCATTAAAATTTTCTGTTGTAGGAATTGTAATGGATAACTCTTTTACTTTTTGTAAAATACCTGTTGCAATGGGATGTTCTGATTTTTGTTCCAGGGCAGATGCCAAACGAATGATCTCATTTTCATTCAACTCTTTTTGCAGCGAAACAATTTTAGATACTTCAAATTTACCTACGGTTAATGTACCAGTTTTGTCAAATACAATGGTGGTTATTTTTCTTGAGTTCTCAAAAGCTGTTCTGTTCTTAATGAGTAAGCCGTTTTTGGCCGATAAAGCTGTTGATTTTGCAACAACTAACGGGACTGCCAAACCTAAAGCATGAGGGCAACAAATAACAATTACTGTTACCATTCTTTCCATTGCAAAAGCAAGCGATTGTCCTGTTAGATACCAATATAAAAATGTTGCAATGCCTGTGACCAATGCAATGATGGTAAGCCATTTTGCTGCTTTATCTGCTAATAGTTGTGTATTTGATTTTGATTTTTGCGCCTCATCCACCAACTTTATTACCTGCGATAAATAAGAATCTTTTGCAGCATGTGACACTGTAATTTTTATTGACCCGTTTCCATTGATTGCTCCGGCAATTACTTTATCATCTTTTATTTTATGTACCGGCTTACTTTCTCCGGTAAGCATACTTTCATTCAAATAACTTTCGCCTTCAAATATTATACCATCGGCAGCGACTTTTTCTCCTGGCTTTACTAAAATAATATCGTTTGCTTGTAATGTATCTGTCTTTACATCAACTGTCATGTTTCCATTTACTTTATGGGCTTCGGAAGGCATCAGCTGTACAAGCAATTCTAATTCTCTTGATGCACCTGCAACTGATTTCATTTCTATCCAATGCCCCAAAAGCATGATGAGAATTAGTGTTGCCAATTCCCAAAAGAAGTCCATACCCTGTAAACCAAATACAATTGCCACACTGTAGATGTAAGCAACTGATATGGCGAAGCCAATCAAAAACATCATGCCGGGATTCTTTGCTTTTGCTTCATCTACCAATCCTTTTAGAAATGGAAAACCACCGTATATAAATACGATGGTTGACAATGCAAATAAAATGTATTTAGAACCTGTAAATTGCCAATTCACACCTAACCAATGTTGAATCATTTCTGATAAAAGCATGATGGGAATAGTAAGTATAAGCACTACATAAAACCGTTTTCGAAAATCTGCAATCATTATGGCATGATGATTATGGCCAGCCATGCCCATGTGTGGGTTGTCGCCATGTTGATGTCCGCTTGCATCTTTGGTTTCAGTTTTTGCTAATACCAAGGTCATTCCACAAATGGGGCAATTGCCCGGATTATCCTGCATGATTTGCGGATGCATCGGACAAGTATATTTTTGTTGCTGGTGTTGATGTTCCATTTCTAAATTTTTTATTTATTAAACCTGTAAAGAATTAATGCAATTGCCCAAGGGAGTGTAAAAGTTAATAAAAGCCATTTAAAATCTGAACTGATCATAAAGTTTACAACCGTCATTGAACCTATTGAGCTTATACCAGTAACGGCAATAATACCAAATGCTCCACTTATACGTTTTCGAAATGATGTGAGTGAAATAAAAATAATCAGTAATCCTGTTGTCAAAATATAACTGCCCATTACCCAAAATACTTTTTGAAGCCATCCTGATAATTGCGGTATGGTTTGTTTGATAATAGATGAAGTTGTTTGCATGTAACGTACATCTTCGGGTAATAAAGCAGTGCGAATAAAAACAAAATAAATGCCCATTCCAACAAGGAGTAATCCTGCGAATGCAAGAACAGATGCTGAATATGGTTTAAAGCTTTTCAATTTTGTCTACTATATTTTATGTTTTTTACAACCCACGGGGCGAATAAAATGCAATAAAAAATTAATGGTGAAGCTTATGATCTTGTAGAGTATCCATAGCTTTATTATTGTCCTTTTTCATTGCACCCATATCCATTTTGCCGCCTTTCATTTTATTCATCATGTCCATCATTTGTGGGTTGGCCATCATGGCTTTACACATACCTGCCATCATTGCAGTATCACTTTTACTTGTTTCCATCATATCATCCATCATTCCTTGCACCATGTGAGGATTATCTTGCATCAACTTTATCATCTTCATCATAGAAGCATGATCTCCCATCATCATGCCATTTTTGCTATCCATCATTGCTGCCATCATTTGCTGATGCATAAGGCTATCGTTGGCAATTGTGTTCATTATTTCTTTCCTGGTATCTGAATTGGAAAGGATCTGTTTTGCGTCTGTGCCTGATTGGCAAGCTGTGAACAATGACGCTAAAACCATTGCGAAGAAAATGTTTTGTACTTTTTTCATGATCATTATTTTTTATTGTGAAAGAATTTTCACAATGATTAAAAAGATAGTTTTGTTAATTGAATTAGATGTTACATAATAAAAGATTAGAGTTGCATGATTCACACATTTTACTTTCTTGCTGAATTATGGCTAATCATAATTTTCCATTTTCCTTTGACTTTTTTCAAAACCGATGTTGTTACTCCTTTCAGCTTTACTTCAGCATTATCCTTACCTTCTACAATTGTGTAGTTATACGTTTCAGTTGCAAATGCATATTTACCGTCTACCTCAACTTCTACTTTGTAATTACTGAATAAAAAAGATTTGAACTCTTTTAATTCCGGTATAAGGTGATGCTCTATATAATGAGCATAATTGCCTTCACTTCCGCCAGATTCAAAAATTTTAGAATCAGTAGTAAAGAGCTTTTCTGTACCTGATACATTCAGCTTTTCAATTGCGTTATTATACTGTTTCAGTAAATCTTTTATTTCCTGCTCATTATTGTTTTTTAAAAGACGCATAGTGTCTTTGTTGAACATGAATTGTTTTATGGAGGCTTCGCTTGAGCCAGCTTCTTTAATTTGAGCAAATGATATTATTGACAGGAATAGTATACATGCGGTATTAGTTATCTTTTTCATTCTTGCAAGTTTTTATTTGCAGCAATCTTTTTTACGAATAAAAATTGCTTTGAAAATTTTAATTAGTATCTGCTTTATTTTTTGCATTGCTATTTTAATTGTTAGTTGAAAGGCTATCTAATGTTTTATTCATCCAATCCATAATTATCCCTTTTTCTTCTTTGGTAAGATTTGCTTTATTGTGCATCAACTTATAAGATGACAAAGGCATTTCGTCACCCTTAATTTGATTTGCTATTGCTTTCAACTTACTAATTTGCTTCCGGGTGGTATTACTTCCAAAGTCACTAAAATTTAATTCATCTTTTCCGTTTTTTATATGCCTTGCCATAACCCATGCCATAGGTTGAATGTTGGAATACCATGGATAACTTGTGTTATTGCTGTGGCAATCGTAACAGGAAAATTGTAAAATGGATTGTACACTATCAGGAACTGTATATACTTTCGTGAAATCAGTTGCTAATACTTCTATACTTTTATTATGAGTAGGTTGAACAAACTGAATTGCAACAAATGCAAATAGTAAAGCCAATAATATTTTCTTTATCCTACTCATAGCTATTGAATAGTTTCTTTTACAGAACCACAAGTAGGCATGGCTTTACCCAAATATGGATTTTTGATGTCTTTGGTTTCACTTATCCAATAAGCACCTTTATTATCGTTTGCCATTGGGCAAAAATCTTTGTATAGTGTTTGTCCGCCGTTGCCGAATGTTTTAACAAGATCTGCAATATCTTTACTCAGCATTTCAAAATGCTCTCTTTGGTGAGTAATTTTGCCTGCGTTTGCACCGATGTGTTCTGCATGTTCTTTCAGGTCATCGGCTATATCCATATAACTTTTCATCTGCACATTAGATAAACTTTTCATGTCAACTTTTGCCAGTGTTGCTACTATTGCATTACCTGCCGTTGCTGCATCCTTGCCATTATCTTTTGTCAAAGCGTTTTTTAATTGCAGGTAGCCTGCAATTATTTCTTTGGTGGGAAATGCTACTATAGCAGATGCGCTTTGAGAAACTGCTGTATCAGTTTTTTGCTGATGCATATCCATAGAGGAGTCATTATGCATATCATTATGTTCTGTATCGGCAGTTTTGTTGTTGCTATTACAGGCTGCTAAAGTTGAGGCTGCTATTACGAAGCCGAAAAATATATTTTTCATTTTTATTTTTGTTTTAGATTTTATAAATATTTTTAAAAAATTATAACTTAATGGCTATACCATTCGGTTTTTTACCAACAAGGACATCTTTTATTTTAGCATGGGTGGTTAAATTAATTATCGAGACTGTATTTGCTCCTTGATTTGTTACGTAAGCATAGTTGCCATAAAAAGCTATTGCATGAGCATCTGCACCAGTTACAAATTCGCCATGTTTCATCCATATGTTACTTCCCATGTCTAAGTAATAGGCGACTTTCCCATCTGTTGAATTACTTACCCAAAGTTCACCTGTTGTTGAATTATATGCGGCATAGCCAGGTTTGTATCCTAAATGTATTGTACTCACAACTGCATCAGTTGCCACATCTAAAACTGAAATAGATAAACCATCTTCATTATCAACAAACATTTTACCTATGGAAGATGGCCATGCCCCTACCGGATTTGCTCCAACGCTAACGGTTGTAATAATTGCTTTTGTGGAAGGGTTTATTATTGTAACACTATTGTCGCCGCCATTACATACATAAGCTTTTGTACCATCTGCACTAAAGGTTACTTCTGCCGGATCCATACCAACATTTATGGTATTTTTTAAAACAAAAGTGTTTGCATCATACACCAACACTTTTCCGTCCATATCCATTTGCGATGTCCATATTTCTAAACCATCGGGGGTGTAAATTGCATTGTGATTCATTAGTGGCAAAGTCACAATTTTAGAAATAGTACCTTTTACTGCATCCATTATTGCAAATTGTCCACCATGTCCAGGCATTCCCCCTGTATGTCCTAAACTTAAATCCATACCAGGAACACCAATTGCCAAATGGTGCATATCGATATTTTTATGATGAAAAACATGATGAGGCCACATAATGCTATGAGTTCCTGTGTGATCTACTAAATTGATAGTTTCTGTTAAATAGTTTGTAGATAGTTGAATAACTGATATTGAAGCATCTTCGCCATTAACTATGTAAGCTGCTGGATAATTAATATTTTTTTCTATTTCATTTACTTCGTGATTTTTTTTGCAAGAGGTAATTAATAATATCATTACTGATATTCCTATTATTATATTTTTCATTTCAATTTGATTAATGTATAAATAATATTACAGGCACGGCAAAGCCATGCATAAAATTTTATACATTAAATCATATCTGAAAACTCTGGATAGCTATACGAATATCCGGGATCGGAGGATGATGCCCGAGAACAAAATATTTGTTGAAAATATTTACCTGCGAAGGATATGAAATATTTATGTTTGAGTAAACTGCAATAAAAGCAGTAAAAAAAACGGGGCTTAATAATTTGGCAACTTGTGGAACTGCTTTATCGGCTTTTACAATTTTCAGGACTATATCTTTACAACAATCATCTTCGGGACCATTTTTTGGATGCTTATGTTCCTTTTTTTCGTGATGATGATCCTCTACATCTGAATGATGGCTCATTTCCATTGCTGCCTCATCCATATGATGATAAGTGTTGTACCCCATATCTATACCAATAGCACATGCAAATCCTACTACGGTATTAAACCCGAATATGATTATCAGCAAAGCTGCTTTTAATTGTATAGATATGTTTCTTTTCATTTACGCAACGTAAAATAAACCTATTTAATGAAAAACCCGCAATTTTTGAGCCAAAAGGTAAGTTTATAAAGCCTTTTGAAAGTTATAAATTATGGAAAGAATTTACACAATTAAGAGTTACACTGCTTTTTGCAATCTTTTCCATATTTCATATACTGCTAAATTGTTAACATGCAAAATACATCATTTAGGACAATTGTTTTTTCTTTCGATATTCATATATAATAAGGCAAAGAACTCCTGCTGCTAAAGGAAATAACCAATCTACAGGCATTAATGAAGAAGTATGGAAATAAAGATTAAAAACAGGCATATAAATAATCAGCATCATTAATGAAAAAGATAGAGCAAACGCAAACAATAGCTTTCTGTTAGAAAACAGATATTTTCCCAAAGCAGGACCGTAGGTCCGGCGTGATAAGAGATTAGCATATTGACAAAATACAATGGAAACAAAAGTAACGGTCATCGCTTTTTCATAGTGGTTAGCCAAATGATGATTGTGAAAATATTCGGCAAGGAAAGCAGCATAAGATGCAAGTCCCATCACAGCTCCGTTGAAGAGAATCCCCATCATTGTTTCTTTGGTAAGAATTTTATCTTTGGGATTCCGGGGAGGCATTTCCATCATTCTTTTTTCAGGTGGATCATAAGTAAGCATAATTAACGGAAACATTTCGCCAATCATATCTATTAATAATATCTGCACTGCAAATATTGGGGTGGCAATTCCGGCAAAGGCACCTGCAAAGCCTGCAAGTACACAAGTTAATTCAGCAATGTTTGATGAAAGGTTTGTCTTAATTGTTTTTTCAAGGTTCCTAAAAATTGTTCGCCCTTCTTTTACCGCCAGCACAATTGTCGAAAAATTATCATCGAGTAAAATAATATTAGCGGCTTCCTGTGCAACTTTTGAACCGCTTAATCCCATTGCCACTCCAATATCTGCTCTCTTTAAACTTAAGGTATCATTCACGCCATCACCTGTTACCGCAACAATCTCACCTTGCTTTTTTAATAAATCAACAATACGGAATTTATCATCAGGTGAAACTCTTGAAAAAATAACAGCTCTTTTGCAGAACGAAGAACAAACTTCTTCATCGTTCATGTTTTGGAGTGAAGTGCCGTTAATAACATCAGGAAATTCATTGTTCTCATTCATCAAACCAATATTCTTTGCTATGGCTTTTGCTGTTACTTCGTTATCACCCGTAATCATAAACACTTTCATGTGTGCTTTAAAAACAGATTCTATTGCCTCTTTAACTTCTTCATGTGGAGGGTCGAACATGGTAACAAAACCAGCAAAGGTCAAATCCTGTTCAGCATCTTTTGTCGTATAATCATCTTTGCCATCTAAATCTTTATAGGCAATAGCAATAATGCGTAAAGCATTTTCTGCAAAGGCGGCAGACATGGAAAGGATTTCCTTTTTTTGTGTTTCAGTCAGTTCTTTTACATTGCCATTGGAAATAATTTTTGTAGAAGCAGCCAGTACTGATTCTAAAGATCCTTTTACAAAAGAAATTATTTTGCCTTTATGTGTTCGTATAATAGCAGCCCTTTTACGAAATGAATCAAAGCCAAATGATTTTACAAGCGGGTAATCTTTATCTACTTCTTCTAAACTAAATCCTGCTTTCATTGCCAACGCAGCAAATGATGCTTCGGTAGGGTCACCGATACAATACCAGCCGGGGTGATAATTATCCGGTGGATTTATTTTACCTGTTGAAGAAAGAAAACCCGAAAGAAAAAAGGCTTTCATATCACCTAATGATTCTTTTTTTAATACCTGCCCTTGTTCATCAAGAATTTCCCCTTTTGGCATATATCCCAAACCTGAGACGGAGAATGTCATGCCGTTGAAATGACAACCTGTGATAGTCATTTCATTTTTTGTAATCGTTCCAGTTTTATCGGAAGCAATGACAGTGGCCGAACCCAATGTTTGTGCTGATGCAATCTTTTTCACTATCGCCTTTCTTTTTGCCAGTCGCCCTACAGCCAGCGCCAGCGCCATTGAAATTTGTGCAGGCAATCCTTCCGGCACCATTGCAGCTGCTACACTGATAGAAAATACAAGGGCCACCGCCATTGTATCATTCAGCAGCAAACGTGTACCGAAAAGAAGAATACCGATTACTAAAGTTGCATAGGTGAGTTTTTTTGCGACATCTTTTATTTCAATCTGAATGGGAGCATCGGTAGATTTTATTTTTTGAGAAGTTGAACTAATTTCCCCAATCTCCGTCTGCATTCCTGTTGCATAAACAATACCCTTTGCCTCACCTCTTGCAACAGTGGTTCCCATGAACACACAATTTTTTACTTCTGAAATGGAAATATTTTTTTCTGCAGTAAATAAATGATCTTTTGAAGATGGGAGTGATTCACCCGTAAGAATAAATTCATTGGTGGAAAATCCGTTGGATTCGATCAGGCGGATATCAGCGGGTATACCCACCCCTTCGGAAAGCAAAACAATATCACCCGGTACAAGGTCTTCCGAAAATATTTCTATTGCTTTTCCATCCCTGGTAACGGTGCATTTATCAACAACCAGTTTTTTAATGGATGCCAATATATTTTCTGATTTCCACTCCTGGTAAAAACCAATCAATCCATTCATCACGACAATAATCAAAAGAATGAGGCCATCTCTTGGTTGCTGCAGGTAAAAAGATGCCAGCGAAGCAACGATTAGAATGATAATAAGCGGACTGGTAAATTGTCCAAACAGGATTTGATAAACACTTCTTGAATTTGCAGCTTTCAGAATGTTTTTGCCAAACTTTTTCCTTGCTGACTGAATTGTATTGTCATCAAGGCCATTCTGAACATTACTGCTGAATTGTTTAATAAAATCCTCAATATTTTGTCTGTAGAATTCCATTTTGAATCGACTATCAATTTATATGTTATTTAATTCAACAGGCGTTTTATTAGTATTCAGATTAAAGATTCTTCAATATGAAATCCACCCGTTCTTCTGGTGGAAGTACAGGAACATGTATAACAGGGAAATGAAGAGATTCATAGACCTCAGTTATTAATGAATGAATTTCCTGTTGAGCTTTTGCATTTTCAATTCGTGCATAATCATTTACCAACGGAAGAAAATCAAGAATAAATATTTTTTCATACGCCGCTTCTTTCACAGCATTTTCTAATTTTTCATTAGTCGGCAGATTGAGGAAACGATAATAAGCCTGTGCATCAGGAAGAGCCCTGTCAAGAAATACTATTTCATCAGGTGAAAGCCAGGCTTCCTGTTCAATTTGCATATCTAAAATTGCAGTTTGAAATTTCTGTTGATTCTTTCTTATTTCTTCAATTGTTTTTCCTGTTATTCTTTGCGTATCAATATAATGCCTTGCATGTTCAATAGTAGTTGTATATCCTTTGTTGCGTAGCAGTTGAATAGTTGTGGTTTTACCTGAGCCGGGGCCGCCTGTAATTACATACCAGTTTGTGTGCTTATGTGGAATACCATTAATGTTTGCAGATTCCGATAATATTTTTTTGTCGTTTTCAATTTTTCTTTTACTATCTGATAACATTTTTTTTAAACACCAGTTACAATACCAATCTCCAAAAAGAAAAGATATTATTCTGGCAAACCATCCTTTTGGTTTTTCGTATGAAATAGATAATTCTGCTTGTGCTGTATTTTCATTTGGATAAACCAGCAAATGCATCCTGTACCAGGAATAAATAATCATCCTTGCTTCTCCAGTTGTTTCCCAAACCTTTTCTACTCCTTCCACCCATTTAGTCACTTCAACTGTAAAATCCATTTTCATTCCCATCATTTTTCCCGTCCATCGGTATTTAGAGCCTAACCCAGTATGATGTTTTGTCAGAAATTCAAGATGCAGTTTATTTCCCATCATCATGGCAGACGATTTAGTCATGTGCATACCCGTTACACCAAGATCATCAAGATAACTGAAAACTTTATCAGCAGGTGCATTGTAGGTTTCTGTTCTTTTAATTGTTTTCATAAAACAATATTTACATTTTACTACATCTTCATTCCTGACATAGGATTTGCGCCATTCTTAAATATATATTCGCTATTCAACAAATAAGCGCCTTTGATAACCACCACGTCTCCTACACTTAATCCAGATTTAATTTCAATCCTGTCATCACTTTCTAATCCTGTTTGCACCATTACGCTTTTAAATGTTTTATTTGCAGTTTGTACCCATATTGTGGCTCCCTTTCCATCACGTATAACTGCATCAATTGGCAAAGTCAATGTATTTCTCGGCGGACTTTTGAGCAACACATAAGCAGGCATGCCGGGCTTTAACAGGTTGCCTGGATTGGGAATAGATACACGAATCAGATTTATTCTTGTATCTGGATTGATCTCAGGATTCATAAATTCAATTTTTCCTTTTATTTCTTTACCATCAAAATCAGGAAGTTGCACAGTAACGATGCTATTACTGTTTATTTCTGCTAATTGTGAAGTGTAAACCTGTGCCTCTGCCCAAAGACTGGACAAATCAGCCAGCTTTACAATTGTGCCACCTTCCATTACATAATCTCCCTCTCTGATCTCCAAAGTGGTAATGTAGCCGGATTCATTGCTATAAAAAGTTGTAGTTGGTGCTGCTTTCCTTTGTCGGGCAAGCTCATCTATCTGTCCTTCGGTCATGCCCCATAATAACAATTTATTTTTGGCACTTTGTAACAATTGGTCGAAGTCGATAACAGTTTCATTTGCAAATAGTTTTTTCTTTTCTAAAACCAACAGATATTCCTGTTTGGTATTATTCAATTCTTCGCTATACAGATCATATAAAGGTGCTCCCTTCTTTATATAGTCTCCTAAATTTTTAAAATATAATTTTTCTATTCTCCCCATCACTCTTGAACTGACAGAAGAAGATTTCCTTTGGTCAAAATTCAAAGTTGCAGTCAATACCAACTGATCGCCAATAGTACCACTCCGTATGGTATCAGTTTGTATATTACCCAACTGTATTTGCTGCTCATTTAATTGTAATTCATCTTGTTTTACTTCGTTACTTTTTTTCGCTATTGTCAGCTCCATATGACAGATAGGACACTTACCTGGCTTGCTCTCTCTAACCTGTGGATGCATAGAGCAAGTATAATAGGTATCGGTATCTTTAGGTATTTCTTTTTTGCTTTTGCATGAAAAAAGGAATAAAAAAAAGATCGTGAAAAATAATATGTACCGCATTTTTTAATTTTTAATCTTGATAAAACTTTCACTATCCATTAAATACTGTGCATTGGCAGCTATCGAATCTGTTTCAACAATACCATTTAAAACCTGAATATGATTTTGATATATAATGCCGGTATTAATTTTGTGCGCTTTAAAACCTCTACCTGTTTTCTCAAATACTACTTTATCCAATCCTAAAGAAACAACTGCTTCTTTAGGCAACCAGTAACCATCTTTCGTATTCCCATAAAGGGTTGCCCGAATTTGGCTGCCAATTGGAATTTTCAGTTTACTGTTATTGAAATAAACTCTTACTGATAAAGTTTTACTTTCCTTATTATAGAATGGTTCGACAAAATCTATTTTAGCCATAAAATCCTTTTCCGGAGCTGTTTCGGGAACTATTTTTACTGGATTACCTGTTTTAATCAATCCCTGATTTTCTCCATAAATATTTAGAATAGCCCATGCTCTGTCAGGATTGTACACTGTAAAAATGGATTGACCTTTTTGCAGATACATCCCTTCTTTTAGTGAAAGCTCCTCGGTAATTAAGGATATATCTTTCATGATTTCAGGTTCTTTATTCATGCTGGCACCATTGGCTGCTTCATGAATATGGCCACTGTAATTACTGTACACTGCAATTGCCAATGATGGTTTACCAGATTGTATTACTTGTTGCAATTGCTGATTGCTCATTCCTAATAGTAATAATTTTTCTTTGGCTGCTTGTATGAACGTTGTATTGCCTGCGTCATTCTTTAAAAGAAATAACAGGTTTTGTTGTGCGGTCATTAATTCCGGACTATAGATATCAAGAATATGTTGGCCTTTACTTATTTTCTGATAGCGAAAACGAACATATAATTTTTCAATCCTTCCTGATATCCTTGATGAAATGCTTCCTACTTCTCTTGTATCATAAGCGATATTACCCAATGCCTCAATTTCAATTTGCTCTTCTTTTTTCTGAATGGTTGTAACAGGAATTTTGGAAATCACAAATTCGTTAGTAGGCTGTATTAAAGATTCTAATTCAATATCATCAGATTGTATACCTTCCGTTTGTTTCTTTACTAATGTCATACCACAAATAGGACAATTCCCCGGCTTATCTTTCACTACCTGCGGATGCATTGAGCAGGTATAGATTTCCTGAACCATCTCTGCATTGTGTTCTGCATGAGGTTCTTTGTTATTGTTACAGCTAACTGCCAGAATAACGAGAAACATCATTGTTATAAATATTATTCGTTTCATTTTTTTTCTATTATGCGGTCAATTGCCACCTGCATTTTGAGAGCCTGGTTTAAAATCTCAGTATATTCCAATTGGGTCATGTAGAGCGTTTCCCACGCATCATACAGCATGAATAATTCTTCAGTGTTTTGTTCGTAACCTAATTGCATGGTTTTATAATTGTTCCTTAATGCCGGAATAATATTTTCATCGTACAATTTTAACTGTTGCTTTTTTAACTCCAGTTCATTACGCATAGTGTAAGCCATGCCGCTATATTCATTCACCATCATTTCCTTTTGTGATTGCAAAGCATTCACTCTCCATTTCAGACTTTCAATATTGGCTTTATTCATTTTGGAAGACCATTTTGTCAGCGGTAATTTCATCATACCCATTAGTGTGTATTGCATGGGGAAGCCTCCGAATCCAAACATGTGTTCATATCGGATACCAAACTGTGGTTTCAGACTTTGCTTTTCTGTTTCCTGTTTCAGCCAGGTGAGACTAATATCTTTGTCAATAGATTTTAAATCACTTCTGTTACTGTAAAATAATGTACTGTCAAATACGACCGTTGAATAATCTGATAACTGATAAGTAGTGTCAATATCAAAATCAATCATAGGATTCTTACCCATTAATGCATTGATACGGATACGCTTTTCCTTAATATCGCTTTCAAACATCAAACGCATATTTTGCAATTTCCCCAAAGCAGCTTTCGCTTTGTAATAAGCGCTTATCTTCTCCATGCCATTCTTGTAACGTATCTCTGCATTTTTTATCATGAAATCAATTAATTTCTCATTCTGATCAAGGATCACCAATTTCTTTTTCAGAATTATCCATTCATAGTAAAACTGTTTGGCATCATTTATAAGTTCGTTAAGTGCAGCATTCTTTTTTTCCTTTTCCACTGAAGACATGGCTACCATATAAGCAGCATCAGCATTTTGTTTCTTACGGTTAGGAATCATCTGCTGTCCACCTATCATATATTGTCCCATGCCAGTTCCTCCCATATCATTTTTCTTCCACAGACCTGTGTTATATGGAACCATCCATAGACCTGAGCTAAACTCAGGAGGCATCCAACTTTTAGCACCTTTCGCTGCTTCATCCATTGAGCGAATTTCATTGCTGTACATTTTTACAATCGGGTGTGATATAGTAATGCTGTCAAGTAAAGCATCCAGTTTGAGAACCTGTACCTGTGCAGTAACAGATCTTATTTGCAAAAAAGTGATCAATATGAAAATTATTTTCTTCATTGTAAAAATTTTAATCACAACAGTTTTTATTTTTTTGAATGGGTGGGCATGGTACAGAACCATAAGAACAAAATACACAGCAATCGCCTTGTTTTGGTTTTAAAATAGTATTACAGTTTTCACAGGCATAAAAATATTGGCAGGCATCGGTTGGCATTTCTTCCTTCTTCTGATATCCACAATGGGGACATGTAATTATTGATGTCAGTATTATTTCCATTTTATACTTGTTATTCTTTAACATCTATTAATTCAATTTTACTTTTTCTTTTTAATTCCCGTTCTTTTATCATTTCAAAAATTACCGGTGTGATGAGTAATACATAAATAGTAGAAGTAATGGTTCCTCCAATCAAGGGAATAGTAATAGGACGCATAATATCACTACCAACTCCGGTAGACCATAAAATAGGAATTAAACCAAATAGACCAACAGATACTGTCATCAGTTTTGGACGCAATCTTTTTGCAGCACCTTCAATTACAAATTCCCTGATGATAGCAGGTGTTAATGTTTCTTTTGAGTTACCATACTTTGCCACCATATTATGCATGGCTTCATTCAGGTATATTGTCATGAGCATCGCTGTTTCTATAGCCATACCAAAAAGCGCAATAAAACCAACTGCTACAGCCACAGACAGGTTCACACCATAGAAATACACCATAAACACACCGCCAATCAGTGCAAATGGAACTGTAATCATGGTGACCAATGATTCTTTAAAGGAATGGTATGTAAAATATAAAACCATGAAGATGATGACAAAAACTATTGGCATAATCATGGTCAATGTTTTATTGGCTCTTATTTGGTTTTCCCATTGGCCGCTCCATTCTAAAAAATAACCTTTAGGAAGTTTGGTTATCATCTGGTTCAGTTTCTTTTGGGCTTCTTCAACAGTACTACCCAAATCTCTTTCCCGTACATTAAATAACACTGTTCCTCGGAGCATAGCATTTTCAGAATTGATCATTGGCGGACCATCATTTATTTTTATATCTGCTACCGCTTCTAATGGAATGGGACCGAAACTCATTGTTTGCACCTGTAATCTTTTTAATGATTCCAGGTTGTTGCGAAAATCCTGCCCATACCTGGCATTCACAGAAAAACGCTGACGACCTTCAATTGTAGTCGTGAGTTTCATTCCGCCTAATGCACTTTCAATAACTAAATTCACATCATCGACACTCAACCCATATCTTCCT
Source organism: Bacteroidota bacterium (assembly GCA_040387955.1). Taxonomy (GTDB): domain Bacteria; phylum Bacteroidota; class Bacteroidia; order Chitinophagales; family Chitinophagaceae; genus Ferruginibacter. The sequence goes on from JAZKCS010000008.1 coordinate 36,549, forward strand.
ATTTCATCCCGTTTGATAATTATGTCAATGTATTTACCACCGGTTATTGGTTCAACATATAAATCTTTCACACCATCAATTCCTTCTAATTGTTTTTTGATGGTTTGGGCAAATGCATAAATAGTATCAAGGTTCTGTCCATACACTTTCAGCCCAACATCTGTACGAATACCTGTGGAGAGCATATTGATGCGATTAATAATAGGTTGTGTCCAACCGTTAGTAATGCCTGGAATTTGCAATTTTGCATTCAGTTCATTGATAATGCCATCTTTAGTCATTCCTTTACGCCATTCGTTTTTGGGTTTCAGCAAAATGATGGTCTCAATCATACTGACAGGGGAATTGTCTGTCGCAGTATTTGCTCTGCCAGCTTTACCTAATACATGAGAAACTTCGGGAACAGTACTAATTATTTTATCCTGCACCTGCAACAATCTCTTTGCTTCTGAATTAGAAACATCGGGTAAAGTAACCGGCATAAATAATAATGAGCCTTCATCTAATGGCGGCATGAATTCAGAACCTAATCTCGTCATCATGATAATCCCAACCGTTAGTGCAATAAGATTAATACCTATTGTTGTTTTTCGCCAGCGCAAACACCATTTTAAAATAGGAGTATAAATTCTTTCTAATGTTCTTGTAATGGGATTAGCACTTTCAGGTTTTAATTTTCCTTTAAGAAAAAAAGAAATTAATACCGGCGTTAATGTAATTGCTAAAAAAGCATCTATCAATAAGATAAATGTTTTTGTCCATGCAAGAGGTTGAAAAAGCTTTCCTTCCATACCAGTTAATAGAAATACCGGCAGAAAAGAAGTAACCACTATGATAGTAGAATAGAAGACTCCAGGTCCCACTTGTTGAGAAGCTTTTTCTATAATTACATCTCTTTCTTCAGATGTCAACGGATCTTTATTTTGTTTAAACCATTTTGCCATGTTTATAATTTGTTAGATGCCTGAGTTTTTAGTGTTTGGGCTTCGCTAATATGTCGGTACGCATTTTCCACCATTACAATGCCATCATCCACTACCACCCCGATAGCAAGTGCAATACCTGTTAAAGACATGATGTTAGAGGATATACCAAACATTTGAAGAAAGATGAAACCTGCTGCTACTGAAATAGGTAATTGAATAAGTATGATTACTGCACTGCGCCAATGAAAAAGAAAAAGGAGCACAACAATTGATACTGTAATTATTTCCTCAATCAATGTGCCTTTTACTGAAGCTATTGCTTCCTGAATTAAAGTACTCCTGTCGTAGGAAGTTTTAAATGATACTCCTTCGGGCAAACCCTTTTGCACTTCTTTCATTTTTTCTTTTACAGCTTCAATTACTTTATTTGCATTTTCACCGTATCTCATTACTACAATACCTCCAACTACTTCACCTTTTCCATCCATATCAAAAATGCCAAGGCGTAAGTCTCCACCCATTTGTACAGAGCCAATATCTTTCACTCTGACAGGAATACCTTTATAATTACTTAATGCAATATTCTCCACATCTTCTTTGTTTTTGATGTAGCCAAGCCCACGAATGATATAAGCCATATCAGCCATTTCAAACTTTCTTCCTCCTACATCATTATTATTGGCTTTTACTTTATTCATCACATCCATCAAAGAGATATTATAATATTGCAATTTTACCGGATCTACTATCAGTTGATACTGTTTTTCAAAACCACCAAAGGAAGCTACTTCGGCAACACCTGGAACTGTCTGTAATGCAAATTTTATATACCAATCCTGTAAAGCCCTTTGCTCACCCAAATCCATTTTAGGAGCATCTAAATGATACCAAAAAATATGGCCAACACCAGTACCATCTGGCCCAAGTGTTGGTGTGATACCTTGGGGTAACAATCTTTGTGCATAGTTCAACCGTTCCAATACCCTTGTTCTTGCCCAGTAGATATCTACATTATCCTCGAAGATCACATACACAAAACTCATCCCGAACATGGAAGTACCTCTGATGTTTTTAATCTTTGGAATGCCCTGCAGGTTGCTCACTAATGGATAGGTAACCTGGTCTTCAATCACCTGTGGACTACGGCCCATCCACTCTGTAAAAACAATTACCTGGTTCTCACTTAAATCAGGTATGGCATCAATGGGATTTTGTTTGATAGAATAAATGCCCCACGCAAACAGGCCGCCTGCCACAAGCAGCACTATAAACCTGTTGCGTAGAGCGAGTTCAATTAACTTTTTAACCATGATGGTATTTTCTAATTACTTAATAAAATCCTTCCCTTTTAATAAGGCTTTTTTAATTAGATGTTTTTTTCTTTTTTTCTTTTGTTAATTCCATACCACAATAAGGACACTTACCTGATTTATCAGCTATTACACCTCCGTGCATTGGGCAAATGTTATTGTTCATTACACCCATTTTCATTTTTTCTTTTGGAGAGAGCACTAAACTTTGTCCGCATTTTGAACATTGACCAGGTTTATCACTAACTTCTGTTAAATGTGTTGGACAAGAATAATTTTTTGTCACATCTCTTTTCATCTGTTCTTTTTTAGAAAGCTGGAGTGCCATGCCACAAATTGGACAATTACCGGGCTTTTTTGCTGCAATACTATCATGCATTGGGCAAGTGTAAATTGTCAAATGTTTTGTATTATCTTTTTTACCTGCCTTTTGTGCAAATAAAGTAAGAGAGAAGATGGTTAAAGCTGCCATCATCAGCATTTTGATCTTTTTCATTTTTTGTGTTTTTTTAGTTTTTAATTAATTGTTTTTATTTGATACTGCAACAGTCAGGATTAGTTTTAATATCGACAGATCTTTCGGTTTTGTCACTTTGTGCTCTTTCTGATTGAATTGTTATGTTTGCAAGTAATATTGCAAACAATATTTTAATTGTTTGCATGTAATTATTTTAATATTATTAATTGTATAGACTACTGCTCTTACAATGCAGTAACATCAGGCCGAGATTAGCAAGATATAATTTCGAGAGGGATGAAATCAAATAAGGTATACGCAATTGAAAATATGTATTGGAACTCTATGACCATGATTCAGAGGTGGACCATGAATTATTGAAGCGTCTTCAATATAAGTTAAAAATACATTTGAAGGGATTTCAAGAAAAGAAACCGGTAAAGTTAAATTGGTTGGTAATTTAATTATTAAAGAGGTATTGGTAATTTTTTGATCTGTACTACTTTTAAAAAATTTATACTCATCATTACAGCAACCTTTATTTTTCTGGTCGAGTTTCTGCATTCCACATTTTTCACAGATTTTTGACCCGGCATGTCCGAATTCCCAACCTATTACCTTATTCATACAGTAATGCATATCTACCATAATTCCTATTGAGGAAGTGATATAAACAAGGGCTAATATGACTACTATAAACTTTTTCATTGATTTAAATAACAGAACTTATCCAAAACAAATTTACTTCTAACAGATAGGCAAAACCATGATATCTATCAAGCCTGAATATGAGGTTAGTCAGTTGGATATATTTGGAATTGACAACATAAAGTTATAGAATTTTATATAACATTATAGCACTCATTGCTAACATAAGTGCATCTTCAATAATTGTGACTGTACTCATGGGCAGATTAAAAACTGCTCCTAAACAAGCACATTGTATTTTACGTTTGTTGAACACACTTTGCAGAACGCCAATAATACTAATAGACATTACCGTTAAAGTAATAATATTTGTAATCAAGGGTTGAAAGCCGGTTGCATACGCTATCCCTAAAGCCAACTCAATAAAAGCATAAATAAAGCCCCATGCTTTTACTTTCTTTGCAATTATATCATACATGGCATAACTTTCAGCAAAGCCTTTTAAATCAAGCATTTTAAAGAAAGAGAAAGTGAGAAAGAAACCAGCCATAAAAACGTTCATACCGTGCATCAAATCGAAGCTATTATGCTTTATAGTAGCAATAATGGAAATGATTGTGATATACCCAAAAATCAATAGGATCGGTTTATAAGTAGTTATCCATGATTTTGCTTCTTCTTCTTTAATAATGGGAGCAACCATTTGTTGCTGATGTAAAATTTCTGTTAATTGATATTTTGGGTAGTCTTGCAGTGCTTCTTTTAAATAATTTGTTGCTATGTGGCTGTCCATTTCAATTTTCGCTTGGGCTTTTGCCAAATCAATATTAATAGTTTTAATCCCGGTAACTTTTGATAATAAACTTTTCACTTTTGCTTCGCAACCACCGCATGTCATTCCTGTAATTTTATAAGTGTGTGTCATAGTTATTTGTTTGACACAAAGGTAGTTTGGCTCTCCAGCGTTGCTATTGTGGAATTTTGTATAAGAATTGTAAGATTTACAGTTCCTCTATGTTTTTGCGTTTATCTTCTTTTAAAGATTTGAAATAACTCGGCGTAAAGCCTGTGATTTTTTTGAATTGGTTAGATAGATATGCGGCACTGCTATAACCTAATCGATCTGCAATTTCGGATAAACTTAACTCATCATAAACTATTAATTCTTTTGCTCTTTCTATACGTTGAGCAATAAAATATTTTTCGATGGTTGTGCCTTCTACTTCTGAAAAGAGGTTACTTAAATAATGATAATCCTGGTGTATTTGTGAAGTAATAAAGTCGGAGAGGTTAGTCTTTATTTCAAAGTCTGAATGATGCACCAGTGTTACAATTGCATTTTTTATTTTTTCAATAGTTTGGCTTTTCTTGTTGTCTATAATTTCAAAGCCTAATGTTTTTAATGCAGTACCTAATTTTTGCAATTGTTCTTTTGATAAAGTCGCTTCAATTTCTACTTCGCCTAATTTGACAGACAGATATTTGATTTTTAGTTTTTCTATTTCTGACTTTATTACCATTGTGCATCTACTGCACACCATATTTTTAATGTAGAGTTTCATATCACAAAGTTAGAATTTCATTTTTTGAATCCTTACAGCATTTAATATTGCTAACAACGCTACCCCAACGTCCGCAAATACAGCTTCCCACATAGTAGCCAAGCCACCTGCGCCTAATACTAAAACAATTGCTTTTACAGCAAATGCAAATGAGATGTTTTGCCAAACAATCCTTTTTGTTTGCTTACCTATGTTTATTGCCATTGCAATTCTACTTGGTTTATCATCTTGAATAACGACATCGGCAGTTTCAATTGTGGCATCGCTACCTAAGCCACCCATTGCAATCCCAACGTCACTTAATGCTACTACCGGTGCATCATTTACCCCATCACCTACAAAGGCTACGGTTTCGTTACGGTCTTTAATTTCTTTTACTTTATTTACTTTGTCTTCCGGTAGTAAATCGCCAAAGGCATTATCTATTCCTAATTTATCTGCCACAAATTTTACGACACTTGCTTTGTCGCCACTTAGCATAGTAGTTTTTACATTCATGCTATGTAGTTTATTTACTGCATCCTGTGCATCTTCTTTTATACTATCTGCTATAGTGAGATAACCTGCGAATTTTTTGTCGTATGCAATTGCAATTAAAGTATACACAATCGTTGAAGGGTCAATATCATATTTGATGGAAAATTTATCCATTAATTTAAAATTACCTACCAATAATTCTTTACCGTTAACCTCTGCCTTTAAACCATGCCCTGCAATTTCTTCTACATTGTTTAATTTGATTTCTGTATTAACATTGCCAACGTGTTGCTGTATGGCTGTTGCAACCGGATGTGTGCTTTGGCTTTCCAGGGCATTTACCATTGCTAACATTTCATCTTTATTAAATTCGGGTTTGATATTTACTTCCTGTACTTTAAAAACACCTTCTGTCATAGTACCCGTTTTATCCATCACAACATTTTGAATTTTGGCAATAACATCTAAAAAATTACTCCCTTTAAATAGTATTCCATTCTTACTGGCTGCACCTATTCCACCAAAATATCCTAAAGGAATTGAAATGACCAAAGCACATGGACAAGAGATTACTAAGAAAACCAATGCCCTGTATAACCAATCTTTAAACACATAATCATGTACAAACAACATTGGCAATAAGCAAATACCAATTGCTAGAAATACAACTATTGGAGTATAGATCTTTGCAAACTTGCGGATGAATAATTCAGTTGGGGCTTTTTGTGCTGTTGCGTTTTGTACTAATTCTAAAATCTTTGACAGTTTACTGTCTTTGTAGGCAGTTGTAACTTTTACCTGAGCAACAGTGTTTAAGTTTATCATTCCTGCTAAAACAGTTTCCCCTTTTGCTTTAGTATCGGGCTTGCTCTCACCTGTAAGCGCCGCAGTATTGAAAGAGGCTGTTTCGGAAATTAACTCTCCATCCAAACCTAATTTTTCTCCAGATTTTAATTGTATGATATCTCCAATGTTTACGCTTTCGGCTTTAACCGTTTTGGGTTGGTTGTTTTCTAAAACTGTTACTTCATCGGGTCGTTGATCGAGCAAAGTTTTAATATTAGCTTTTGCTCTTTTTACTGCTAATGTTTGAAACACTTCTCCAATGGCATAGAATAACATTACAGCAACTCCTTCAGGATATTCACCAATTGCAAATGCACCGATAGTAGCAATACACATGAGTAAAAATTCTGAAAATATCTCGTCATTACCAATGCTTTCAACGGCTTCTTTCATTACAGGAAAACCTACAGGTAGATAAGCTACCGCATACAATGCAATACGTACCCAACCAGTGAACCATGTTTGTGGAATCCAATTATCAAATGCTATTGCAATGATCAATAAAACAAAACTGATGATTGCCGGCAGAAACATTTGTAATGGTGTCTGATTGCTTTCTTCGTGGTTATGTCCATCATCATCTGAATGTTCATGAGCATGGTCGTGTCCATCATCATGGCTATGACCTTCTTCTAATAATTTAGATGCACCTGCTTTATAGTAAATTTTTTCCTGCTGTGTGCAGCAAAGCTGTTTGCCGTTTTTATCATAGATATGCTGATGTGCCATTGTTATATTTTAAAAAATAAAAAAGGTTACAGATATTTCTATCTGCAACCTTTCAATATGATTTTGTATTTTTTATTAAGCGTGGAATGCACTTACCATTCCTAAAATTGATGCAAGCATCACTACACATTTCCAACAATTTAATCTGCTCATTTTTATTTGTTTTATGAATGTAAAAATACATAGTAATGACTTTATTTTTTGTTAATGTTTAGTTGCTATTTCTCTACCTTTTCTTCTCCTTTTTTAGCTAACTCCACTATATCTCCTTTTGTAAAGAGAACAGCTTGCAGAATTGTTCGCCATTTAGGCTTAGTACGAAGTAAAAATTCTAAATCCATTCCAAAATGTTTGAACTCTTCCTCCTGTGCATTTTCCATAATAGCTTTTGCAACTTTGTCCTTCTCAACAGATATGCGTTGTTCATACCAACCAATGGCCTCAGCTTCTTCAATCAAAGCTGTGATCATACGGGCAAAAGTTTTAGTCTTTTCTGAAAGTGTTTCCGGTGGTTCGTGATACTGATCAAATCCCATAATTGTAAATTTAAAAAGTGATAAATATAAATACCAGTTATGTTCAAACTGAATCTTCAGGTTCTGTTTTTAATAATAATTCGGATAACCTATTTTGTATGACACCCGGGACATTTTCTGTATCAATCCATAAAGAAAGCGTCTGTGTTGTTTTAGATGTTTTTAATTCATAAATGTCCTCGAATTGTTTTGGTAAGAGGTAGGCATTATATTCGTTCTTAATAATACGAACTTCTTTCTCAAAAGCAAGCCGCCATTTCTCTAATTTTAATCCATCCATAGTTTTAATATTTGTTTTACTTAATCCTACTACCAATATGATGCCCAATAAATAAGTGCTATTCTTCTTCTATATTCGTCATTTTAGCAGATACAAAAAATGCTCCTTTGGTTGCAATTTTAGCATCCTTGGGGATTTCCTTCAACAATGTTATTTCTGTATAACCAACATCGGTTGTACCTTTTGCTACCGGTATTCTTTCAAAAGTTTTACTGTTCACTTCTCCAGCTTTTTCTCCTTCAGTATTTTTTAGGGAATCTTTCTTATTTACTGATTCAATAGGTGTATTAGTAAGTACAAAAATATAATCTTGTCCATCTACAGTAACTATAGCTTCATTAGGAACAGCAGGTACTGTGATTTTTTCAAGGCTTACTACAGCTGTCACATTCATTCCATCAATCAATCCTGTTTTATCTCCTTGTACTTTTGCATGAACAGACACCGCTTTACTTTCGCCTTCAAAAGATGAACCTAAAGAATATATCTGAGCATCGTATTCTTTACCTGGGTTGTTCGTAACTGTAAAGTGTATGGTCTGATTATTTTTTAATTTAGGCAAATCTTTTTCATACACAAACAGATCTAAGTGCAACTGGCTGTTATCCAAAATTTCAGCCACTGCTGTAGTAACATCAACATAACTTCCCATTTTCACCATTACATTACTAACGACACCACTAATCGGGCTCTTAACAGATAGTACTGAAATAAGTTTCCCATTTTGTAAAGAAGCCGGATTGATACCCATTAATTGAATCTGTTGTGCGTAGGTCGATTTTGCTGTACGTAAAGTCCGTAATTCTGTTTCGGCAGATTGTAAATTTTTTAATGCACCAGCATTGCCTGCGTTCAATTCCTTTTGTCTTTTAACTTCTAACTCAGCTAATGAAATTTTTGCATTTATATTCAGGTATTCACTTTGTGCCTGAATAAATTCCGGATTACCTATAGTAGCAATGGTTTGACCTTTACTAACATAATTACCAGGCTGAACAAGCAAAGATTTTATTACCCCGCTATAAATTGAATTTACACTGGCTTTGTTTTGATTGGGTACTTTCAATACACCATTAGCCTTTACTGCTGCAGTTAACTGTTTTTGTTCGATAGTGCCTATTTCTACTCCAATACTTTTTATCTGTTCATCAGTTAGAGTAGCTGTATTTGGATTCGCATGTTCTTCTTTTCCCTCTTCTTCTGTCTTAGTCTCAACTGATTTTTCAACCTCAGCAGTATTTTTATTTCCGCAAGCAGTAAAAAAAACAAGACTGGTGAAAATCATTATTGTAATTAAAAACTTTGTCATCTTTTTTATAATTTATTGATTGATGTAATAATTGTACTGAATAACAGATTGGTTGTATAGATTCAGGCTCTCTAAATAATTTTTTTGAATTTCGATTGCTTGTGTTAGAAACTGAGACAGTTCAGCAAAACTTATTTGGCCTGAGCGATAAGCCAATGATGACGCCTTGATGATCTCATCAGCTTGTTTTAATCCTGTAGATTCATAGAAGGTTAACATACTGCGATTTCTTTCAACTTCTTGTTGCTTTTGTATTTTTTGAGTGCTAAACATTTGTTTGCCATAATCATACTCCTTTTGCTGTATTGACATTTCTGCTTGTGCCAATTTTACTTTATTTCGATACGCCTTTGCTCCAAATAAAGGGAAAGCAGCTGATACTGAAAATCCCGTGAAAGGATCATTACTGCTATATAAACGTTGACTAAAAAAACGACCGGCAAACTCCGGTTTATTGCCATTTTTTGCAACTTCAATTCCTGCATTAGCTATTTGTATGTTTTGAGCTTGCAATGATAATAATGGATGAAGTGTGTCATTTGTAATTCCTACTGTGGCAATTTTCTCCAATGGCATTAATACTGGTAACATTGGTTCTGTTGTATTAAGTAAACGCATTAATATCTGTTGTTGAATTTGAACATCGTTACCAATTTGTTGCAACATTGCCTGAAGTTCCACCATTCTTACGGTGGCGGATATACTATCTAATCCTGGACTATCCCCAGTTTTTACTTTAAGTATTGCAGCATCGTTCAAAGTTTTATAAATACTATCTAAGCGATGAAAAAGTTGCTGTTTATCCTGCAAATACCATAGCTGATAATAAATAGTGCGTACATCTCTTTTGATATCAACATCAATTGCTGCTGTGTTTTTTTTGTAATACTTTAATTGTTCACTATACAAATTTTTCTGCGCTTTATACAAACCTGGCCATGCTATACTTTGAGATATCCCGATTTTCAAAATTCCTTTGTTATCACTTGGTCGCATATCTTCATTTTCGGCAAACACCCCAGTTTTAGGGAATGCTGTTGCAGTATTAGTTTGTATTTTTCCTCTTTCAATTTGTTGCTTATTTATGTCAAACAACAAATTGTTTTTGGCTATTGTAATTGCTTCGCTTACACTTACTCTTTTAGCAGGAGACTGTTGTGCCTGCAGGTTAGTTGATGATGCAAGCAAAATCATTCCTGCTATTATTGTTCCTACAGGTTTTATTTTCATTTTAGTTTTTTTAGAAAAGATGATATATAAACATGGTAAAACCACCAACGTTAATAATGTTGCAGTTATCAAACCGCCTATCACTACAGTTGCTAAAGGTTTTTGAACTTCTGCACCAGCGCCACTTGAAAAAGCCATTGGAATAAATCCTAAAGCTGCAACTGACGCTGTCATTAAAACGGGGCGTAAACGAATTCTTGTTCCTTCCAGCACCCTTTGCATAATATCATTCATTCCATCTTTTTCCAATTGATTGAATGTACTGATCAATACTATACCATTTAATACTGCTACACCAAACAATGCAATAAATCCAACACCTGCTGAAATACTAAAAGGCATACCAGCTAATAATAGTGCAAATACACCACCAATCGCACTCATGGGAATAGCCGTAAAAATTAAGGATGCATCTTTTATAGAGCTAAAAGTAAAATACAGCATAAAGAAAATAAGCGCTAAAGCTAACGGTACTACAATCATTAATCTTGCAGATGCTTTTTGTAAATTTTCAAAAGTACCTCCGTAAGTATAATAATATCCGGGTGGTAATTTTACTTTTGCATTTAATTTTTCCTGTGCTTCTTTTACCACACTAGCTACATCTCGGCCACTTACATTAAAGCTTACATAAATTCTTCGTTTACCTGATTCACGGCTTATTTGTGCTGGTCCTGTTTTAAATGAAACTGTTGCAACTTGCGACAAAGGAATTTGATTACCATCACTCAATGGCACAAATAAATCACTTACATCGTCAAGGTTTGTACGATGTGTACTATCTAACCGTAACACTAAATCAAATTTTCTTTCATTTTCAAATACAACTCCAGCTTCTTCGCCTGCAAAAGCTGTACTGATCACATGGTTTATATCTTCAATATTTAAACCATAACCGGCCAATTTTGCCCTATCATATTCAATTGTAATTTGAGGCAAGCCATCAACTCTTTCAATTTGAGGTTGTGTAATTCCTTCAATAGGTCCGATAACTTTAGCTACTTTAGCTGCATAAGTAACTAAGCTGTCTAGATTTTCGCCAAATATTTTTATAGCCACGTCTTGCCTAATACCAGTCATTAATTCGTTAAATCGCATTTGAATTGGTTGGCTTGGCTCGGCAATCACTCCAGGTATATTTGATAATTTATCCCTCATTTCATCGGCCAGTTCATAAAAATCATTTTTAGTTTTCCACTCTTTTTTATCTTTCAGTATTACCATTAAATCTGTTGCTTCGGGTGGCATTGGATCTGTCGCAACATCACCTGCACCTGTTTTACCAATCACCATTTTTACTTCCGGAAATTTCATTAACATCCGTTCTGCCAACATCACGGTTTCGGTTGTTTGTGATAATGATGAGCCTTGCGGCAGTACAAATTCAATAGCATAATCTCCTTCTTCTAGGGTAGGGATAAACTCGCCACCCATATTTTTAAAAATAAAAACTGCTATTATCAATAAAGCAACCGCAATAAAAACTACAGCATATTTTATTTTAAGTGCCCCTTTTAAAAGTGGTGTATAGCCACGTTGAAAGAAGTCCATCATTTTATCGGAGAAATTTCTTTTGTGTTTGGTGTTCTTAGAAAGAAACAAGGAACTCATCATTGGTATGTAAGTAAGCGACAATAATAATGCACCCAAAATTGCAAAAGCTACTGTTTGTGCCATGGGACGAAACATTTTCCCTTCGACACCTTGTAAAGAAAGAATAGGCAAATAAACAATCAAAATTATTATTTGTCCGAAGGCTGCCGAACTCATCATTTTTTTTGCACTACTTTCTACAGCTTCGTCCATCTGACCTTGTGTAAGCTTTCCTGCAATTTTCTTAGCACCTAAATAATGTAATGTTGCTTCTACAATAATTACAGCACCATCTACTATTAAACCGAAATCAATTGCCCCTAAACTCATTAAGTTGGCACTTACACCAAACAAATTCATTAGAGCTAATGCAAACAATAGCGACAAAGGAATTGCTGATGCAACTATTAAGCCTGCACGAAGATTTCCTAAGAATAATACCAACACCAGAATTACAATTAATGCACCTTCAACCAAATTAGTTTTTACAGTATTGATTGCACGATCAATTAAATTAGTTCTATCTAAAAATGCTTCTATTTCTACATCGTCTGGTAATGATTTTTGGACAGTTACCATTCTTTCCTTTACCAATTTTACTACAGATGCACTATTAGCCCCTTTCATCATCATTACAATTCCACCCACAACTTCCTTTTCACCATTGTAGGTCATTGCACCATATCGTGGGGGTGAGCCAAATTGAACTGTCGCTACATCTTTTATCAATACAGGAACACCACTTTGTTTTTTTATTACTATATTTTCTATATCAGCAAATGTTTTTACTAATCCAACTCCACGAATGAAATATGCATTCGGTTTCCTGTCAATATAAGCTCCACCTGTATTTTCATTATTTTTTTCCAGTGCTGTAAAAATTTCCGGTATCGTTACATTCATAGCCTTCAGCCTATCGGGGCTTACTGCTACTTCATATTGTTTATTGATACCACCAAATCCTGATACCTCCGCAACACCTGCAATTCCTGTAAGTTGACGACCAACGATCCAATCCTGCATGGTTCGTAATTCCATTGCAGTATATTTTTCTTCACTTCCTTTTTTAGGATGAATAACATATTGGTATATTTCTCCTAACCCTGTTGTAACGGGTCCCATTTCAGGATTGCCCATTCCTTTAGGAATTTCTTCAACTGCTTCTTTTAGTTTTTCACCAATTAGCTGTCGAGCAAAATATATGTTGATGTCTTCTTTAAATACTACAGTAATAACACTTAATCCAAAACGAGAGAAGGAACGCATTTCTTCTATTCCTTGTATATTAGAAAGTGCTCGTTCTACTGGATAGGTAATAAATTGTTCTACTTCTTGTGCTGCTAAAGTAGGAGCACGGGTAATCACTTGTACCTGGTTGTTTGTTACATCAGGCAAAGCATCTACTGGTAATTTTGAAGCACTCCACAAACCCCAAATAATAAGTGCCAGTGTCATTACACCAATGATGAGTTTATTTTTAATACTGAATTGTATGATTTTATTAAGCATAATGTTATGTATAAATTATACGTGCCTTAAGACGTGAAATATCCTCTCTGCAATTGCTGCAAGTAGAATGATAGAACACAACGCTATTAAAAAGATTTTGATTACTCTGATTGCCAAATGCTGTTTAGGCTTTTTGGACTTACCCTTACTTACCATTGTTCAAAGTAATAAGATGAATAAATGCAATACCAGCCAAAAAATGGCTAAGTAGAAATTTCAATAAATGAGGGACTAAGCTAATTTAGGCGGTTGCCAAATCGATATTGACACGTTAGAGTAATTACTGGATTTAAAAGCGGAATATTTTTTTGCCAGGAATACCAGTTTATCAAAATAATTGAAAGATAAAGTATGAGTTGAAATAGTTGTCGAACAACATGAACAAATACAAAAAGGAGAACAATCATCGATATCATTGTGTTCGTTATGATTGTCTGTCTTTGAGATTTCTACTTTTGTACTACCATTATTTGCTAAGCCTCCATCCATACAAGGCATAACACTTAAGGCTAGGATTGTAAAAGCTAATATGAATGCAAATATTTTCATTAGAGGCAAAACTAAACAAGTTTTATGAAAATCAAATAAAGTACATAGTTAATTTGAGTAACGATGTTGCAAATTGATAAATTGGGAAACAGTTTGAACTAAAAATCCGCTACTGTAGCGGATTTTAATAAAATTCAGGATGACTAACCTGAGTTCGAACTTTTTAAAAACGGATATGCTTTTAATATTGAACCACTAAATTTGTAGATTGTAAATACTACCCTTTTGGCAAAAGCAAGCTCAAAAATAGAGGCATTTGATACCGAGCTTAAGAATAAACAAATGAATTATTTATTTGCTATAAGTTTCGTCAAAATTAATATTTGCTCAGCGTTTGTAATGTCATAGTATTTGTCTTTCATAAGCGCCACTTGGTGTTTTTCAGGTAAATAGGTTCCCCATTTCGAAAAATCCAATAGAGATGGAATTGTTCGCAGCAAATTAGTTATCTGCGTATCAATGTCAATTAACGTTTGAGGTAAAGAAACCCACTTTGCTAACAATTCATCTTTAGTAACTTGAATGTCAAATACACTACAACTATCATCTAGTGAATTTTTGATTTCAGCTATATTTAGAAGCAATTGAATTGTTCTATTTATTCTTGTACCTGTAAAAGTATAAAGTTGCAAATGTTTTTCTGTTATGAGTAATGGCTTATCAACTTTTAAATCTTTGATATTAAAAATTGAAAAATCTTTACGCATTTCTTCAATTTCATCACGGCTTGGTTGGTCTAAAACATTAAATTCAGTTGTGCTATAAAGAATCTCAAACATTTTCTCTCTGACTCTAGGATGAATAGCTGCTCCACCTCCAAAGAACATCGGTTTTTTGCCGTCTTTAGTAGGAGTTACTTCAATTTTTTTAGACTTTAAATCAACGAATTTTATTTTCCAAATTTTGGCTGCTAACAAAATATTTTCGTCTTCTCTAATTTGTGGAGAGAAAGGAATTTCTCCAATTGTATTTCCTGCATTTACAACCTTAAAATTTTCTTCTGTCTTAAACACACTATAGAAATCTCGACTATTTACAATTTTCTCGCCTTCTACGCCAATAATAACTTCGTGTTGGAGTTTTTCTAAAAAATCAATTTTTATTAAGTGATTCAGAATTTCATCAATTTCTGTTTCATCAATTTGGTTGAAAGCGAAATTCTCTTTTAATTGTTTTTGTAAATTGGTCAGTCCAATTCCTGAATGCCCTTTTGTAATGGACAGTGCTTGATGAAGTAGAATATCATACGGTTTTGCCATTGATTGAGGAGGTTCAATAAAACCTTCCTTATACAATAACCAACAAGCTAGAGATTGCAATAGACTCCATTGGTCTGTTGCATATAAAAACAAATTACTGCTTTCACCTTCTTTGCGTCCACTTCTGCCAACTCTCTGAATTAAAGAGGCAATACTGTGTGTTGCATCAATTTGAACAACCTCGTCAACTGTTCCAATGTCAATCCCTAATTCTAGAGTCGATGTACATGAAATACAAAAATTTTGGCGATTGTTGTTTTTAGCAAAATACTCAACATATTCTCGAACTTCCTTATCCACTGAAGAATGATGTGAGAAATAGTTAGAATGCCCCTTCACTCTCTCGGAAATCTTTTTGAGTTTAACTGCGACTTCTTCTGCCCGTCCTCTGCTATTGGGAAAAATTAAAACCTTATTGTCTTTTGTTTCAGTATATAAATTTTTTAAAAGTTCTAGTGGTAGTTCATCATTACCACCCTCGAAATACCGGAATAATGCATTTATTTCTTTCGCTGTCCTATCCAGCAAAACCTTTGTATGTAATTCATCCCCTGTAAATTTTTTCGCTTCATTATAATCGCCAATTGTAGCAGACAATCCGACTATATTAAAGGGATTTGTATTTACATTTTGTAACCTTGATAAAATTGATTTCAGTTGCGTTCCTCTGTCAGTTCCAATAAATGAATGAATTTCATCAATCACAACATATTTTAGATTGGAAAAAAGTTGTTTCACATTAAAAGGTTTGTTTACAAACATCGCTTCTAGTGATTCTGGTGTAATTAAAACAATTCCATTAGGTTGTTTAATAATTCTGTCTTTGAGAGTTTTATTAGCTTCTCCATGCCATTTGGTAACAGGTACATCTAGATATTTACAAAGCTCTTCAATACGGTAAAATTGGTCATTGATTAAGGCTATCAATGGCGAAATATAAAGTACCTGAACACCAATCTCATTAAAATTCACTTTGGAAAGTATGGGGAGAAATGCAGCCTCTGTTTTTCCAGATGCAGTTCTTGAAGCTAGAATATAGTTGTCATTTGTTGTCAGAATTTTTAAAATAGCTGCTGTCTGAATTGGACGCAACTGCTCCCATCGCTTATCACGAACGTATTTTCGTATTGGTTCAGAAAGTAAATCAAATGACATTATAATTCTTCAATGCTGTCTAAAGAAATTTCATTAGGTCTTTCATCTGAAATTTCAAGGTCACCAAAAAGTTTGCTTTTATCTACAGTAGGGTTTTGTCTGATGATGTTTAAAATATTTAAAAAATCTCTTATTACTTCTCTAGGTGTTAAAAATTCAGCTGCTCCAGGTTTATTGAATAACTCTTCCATAAACTGTTGAATGTCGCTGTCAGCAATATCTATTACAGTTTTGTAATTGTAGTCAAAAACTAATTTTAGCTTTTTGAGCAAAACGAAAATTTCATTGTGGTCAAGAGGTAACAAACGAATTACTGGTTGTGCAAAGTCTCTTATTTCAACTGTTTCGAATTTATTAGTTTCGAGCCTTGACTTTAAAGCATTGTAGCTAAAAAGTCCTCTTCGTTCGTTTTCTAAAAATTCTTTTGTTCCTGCAAAATTGAAAAATAAGTTAGTAACTTTTCCTTGAAAGCAATCATTGTAAATAGTCAATATTTTTTCATAGTTCTTCTCTCTCATTACAGAGGTTGAAATTTTGTAAAGGTTGATCGCTTCATCTAGGTTTACCATAAAACCACTATAACCCATACTGACAAATAGTTTGCAAAAATTCTTTAGCATATCATAGTAATTCAAATCATTGATTACTTCTCTGACTCCTAAATCTTGTTTTGCTTCGGTTTTTGTATTGTATTCCCCTTTTAACCATTTCAAAGCATTTCTTCTCAATTGCTCATCGTCTTTTATATAGCCTTCATAATATTTCATTACTACCATTCCAAAATCAAAACCACCAACATCAGTAATTTCATTAATTGTTTTCATGATGTTGGATTGAATAAGATTCAAGTATTGTTCATTTCGGATTTCCGTTAGGGAAATTTTATTTTCTTCGGCTGTTTTCGTAACTACTTGCTCAATCCATTTTTCCATTAAGGTTGGTAACGCTCCACCCTCTGGCTTGGTCTGAATTGCAACATTGTCCATTATGGCTGAATAAAGAGCAACGCCTTTACCGTCATTTGAATATAAACGATTATCGGGTGTAAAATCAGCATTAGTAACGACAAATTTTTGCTTTAAAGCAACTGTATTAAGTAAATGCAGCATAAAGGATTTCCCAGAACCAAAGTCACCAATCCAAAACTTTACCATACTATGCCCATTCTTGACATCTTCCAGTGCCGACACAAATGCACTGATTTCTTCTGAACGTCCTACTGTTATATGTTGAACACCAATTTTAGGTACAACTCCACCAATTAAGGAATTAATAATTGATGTTGCTTCTTTAGGTTTAATATTGTCAATCATTTTACTAAAAGTGTTTGATAATAATTAGGATTTATAATGTAATAATCTTCTTCTTCTTCAATTAAAACATCGTCTAAACTTTCATAACAAATTTCATTGATACTTTCAATGAGTTGGTTTTTAAATAATCCTTTAGACTTTGCAAATATTTCAAGCTCACTTTGCGAAACGGAGAAATTACTTTTTGTAAACATTTCCAAAGTTGCTGTATGTGCTTGTGTAAATGCAATACTACTTAGATAAATTGAATGTTCAACCTCGTTAGTTTTTTGGGTTATCTCTATTTTCACCTCTTCGCTATTTATTTCCTCCGTTTTAATTGAACTGCTTTCATCTTCATATTCATCTTTCAAATATTCATTCAATAATTCTACTGTTCCTGAATGTTGTTCTTCCACTTCTTTAATTGAAGCTGTGTCCAATTGAATTTTTTTTCTCTTAACAACATATATTGCTGCAACACCTTTTAACGCTTTTTCTAAATTTTTGTCTTTGATTAATTCACTTACCAAAATTTCAAAGTCCCGTAGTTGTTCATTTGTCTTGAATAAATTTTTCTGAATTGTCTTTGTCAATTGTTTATTGTCAAATGTTGCAGATTTAAGATCATAATACAAATAATGAACATAAAGTGTTAGAGCTGTTTCTTTCTCATACTTTGAAATGAATTTTGATGCTTCAAAAAATATATTCTCAATAGAGGGGTTTTGTTTATTTAGATTTCCAAGTGCAAGGATATTTTCAACGAATAGATTTGAATTGTTTTTATAATTGACTATTAAATCATCAAATTTTATTTTCCAACGGTTAGTATTTTGTGAATTGAGTTCTATTTCGGTTGGTTCATCTGGAAGAGTTATTTTAGAAACCAATGTTGGAAATACCTCTTCCACTTTTTCAATAACTTTAGATTCAAATTCTAACTTGGCTTCCGTAGCTGTAAAATACGAGTCTGTATTTATTTTTCTTTTATGTCCGTAGTGTTCACGAACTACATTTTCACAACGTTTAAAAATATTTATGTAAATCTCATTGGATATTGATTCAATACTGCTTTTATAATTATAGCTATCCAAATGGTATCTGAAATGTTTTCTTAAAATAACATCTACCACTTTAGTAAATTCCTGTTCCAAAGTAGTTTGCTCCTGAGTGTATTTATTCTTTAAAGTTTCAATTGTCAACAGGTATAGCTTCAATATTTCAATACAACAAAACTCAACATTACAAAAATTGTTACTCGGGTACCAAAGTCTATTTAATAGTTTTACTTCTTCTTCGTTTAAATTTAGTTTGCTTTTGTATTTGCTACCCAATTTCCAATACTCATAATCGGCGTAAGCATTTGGATTGTATTGATATTCAGGATATGTGTTTCGATGCTGAGAACTCTCTTGAATTTGAAAGTTAACAACTATTTTTTCATCGGGTTCTTTAATTGCCATTTTTTTGGCAAAAAAAGAATCGCAATAATATTTTGTTTTTGGATAATAGATTCCTAAAGGAGTAAGTTGGTTCTTTAGTTTATTAACGTCCTTATAATGGTCATAGTCAAGTAAAAATTCAAAAAGTAAAACAAATGCATAATTATTATTACCTTCTAAATCGAGGTATTCTCCATTTAAAAAAGCTTTTTTGAAAATGGTGTAAAAATTTACTTGCTCATAAGAAGCGTTAAGAATTTCAGAGTGGGAATAAATGTACTGGTGTACCCAAAAAGGGACGCCAGATTTATATTTTACCAAATTTGATTGTTTAATGTCAAGGTTATAAACTTTGCCAGTAATATCGATTATGGAATCATCTTTCGATAAATCGTTTGGATTTGATATTGTTACTTCAGTCTTTAAACTGCTAACAATATTGTTTAATAGTTTGTCTCTTTCTTCTTTATCAATAATAGCCTTATCATTTTCTTGATTCGGTATCTCACTATTATTATAAGTTTTTCCAGTAGCATCAATTACGGAATTATCTTTAGGAAAGTTATTTGAATTTGATGTTATCACCTCAATTTTTATATTGTTGGAAATATTTTTTATGAGTTCGTCTTTTTCCTCTTTGTCAATAATTATGTTATCATTTTTCTGACTGGGTATCCCATTATCCCCTTTCTTATTTTTATCATTTGAAGTAACAACAAATATCAGGATGAGAAGAACTATTCCCCCAACAACATAAAAAATTGTAGAATTCGATTTTTTTGTTTCTACTTCAACTATTGATTTTTCGTCAATTTTACTTGTATCTACAATTTTTTGCTCTTCTACATATTGAGTTACATATCTACTTAAGATGAATCCAACTTTTCCATTATATTCAATTTTATACCAAGAAGCATTTGTTTGTTCAATCATATTTACCCGTTCACCACTTTTTACTATGCCTAAGGATTTGAACTTAATACTTGCTCCTGTTCTCAACTTTGTATCAGAGCTTATTTGATAGAATGTTTGGGCTTTTAAATTAGCTGCAACAATTAGTAGTAGTGTTACAAAAAGATACTTAGTTATTTTCTTCATCTAATTTTTCTTTTTTAGTTTCTCCAACAAACCATGAAGCTAGATATGCAGTAAAAGTCCCAAATAAGCCAACTCCGACTGTCATAAGTAAAGCGGCTATTATTCTGCCTTCTGTTGTTACAGGAAATTTATCCCCGTATCCTACAGTAGTAATTGTTACATACGCCCACCATATTGCATCTCCTGCCGTTTTAATATTACTGTTAGGATCATCTTCAACCTGCAAGATTGCAATTGAAGAAAATATAACCATTAATACTGCAATTATAGCAGCAGCCGTTAATGCACCTTGTGTTCTTCTTTTAAAAATATGGTTAACTAAATGTTTAGTAGAACGAAAAGCTCTTAAAATACGTAACAGGCGAATTAACCTTAATGCCCTCCCTACTCTCATAAAATCAAAAGCCGGAATACTTGAAACTAAATCTATCCACCCCCATTGCATAAATTTGAGTTTATTTTCAGCTCTATAAAATCGCAATCCGAAATCGAAAAGAAAAACTGCACAAATTAAATTGTCAACAATATTCAAGATTTTAGAAACCTCAGTGGGGAGTTTTAAAAAGGTATCAAACATTAAGGCCACCAGAACATAAATTGATAAAACAATTATGAGAATGTTTAGAAAGCTAAGCTTTTCAATTTTATTATTTTCTGCTATCATAAGCTAAGTCAACTTAATACCAATGTTGGTTACTAATTAGTAATTCTAGTTATTCTTCGATTTGTCAAAAAAATATTTTTTGTCATAGTAGTCAAATCACATCATCCTTTTATTATTCAAAACCCCGCCATTTGTAATTACAAATTCTTTAAAAAATCATCTTCTGATATAATTTCAAGTGTCGAACCTTTCTCAATTAATTTAACTGCTTTCTCTTGCTTGTTACTCATTCCGTCATCTCCAACGACTCTATAATCCTGTTGTCCAACTATTAAAAAATCTGTGTCTTTAGTTACATTACTGCCGATAATGCCGCCAATGTCTGCAATGGTTTGTTGAGCTTCTGCTCTTATCATTGATGATAGTGTTCCTGTAAATATAACAGTCCTCCCATAAAAAATACTATTGATGTTGTGTTTTGTAGAGTCGCCAACAATATTTGTAAGGTCTTTTACTTTATAAATTCTTTTTGTTTCAGATGGTCTGTAGCCTCCATCATAAAGTTGCCCAACTGTCGTTTTTAATTTCTCAGGAAAATCGTCTAATGAATAAACATCTGAAATTTTAAACGCTTTTAAAGTAAGTTCTGCTGTCGCTTTGCTGTCTGTACCTGCCCGATGATGTTTTAAGTCAATGTGGTTAATCTTGCAAAGTGTTTTAAGGTCATAAGCTGGTAATCCTTGCCAAACCTGTTTAGAAAAAATGTAACTGCAAGAATAATTCAAATTCGGTAAAGGAATTTGGTAAGCTTCAAGTGTCCTGCGTAAAACGCTAATGTCAAATCCTGCATTGTGAGCAATTAAGAATTTGTTTTCTATAAGGGGTTTTATTTCTGTCCATAATTCATTAAATTCAGGTTTGTCGGCAACGTGTTCTGGTTTGATACCATGAATTAATATATTGAAATAGTCAAACTCATTATACATTGGTTTGATTAACCAAGATTTAGTTTCTACAATTTGTCCATCGCTAACGAATGTCAAACCAATTTCGCATGGGCTATCTCGCTGGGAAGTTGCTGTTTCAAAGTCTAACGTTATGAAATCCATTTACCTATTATTTGCATATTTTAGGGAATCAATCCTTGAAATCTTGACATATTAAGGTTTTTTAACGGAATGAAAATAAAAAATTATTCTGATACTTCATATTTACAAACCTACAGTTTATATTACTATCCAAACTGCCTCTTCATCCTATCGATTGACTGATAAAGCGTATACCTTATTGTGAGGGACTACTATAAAATATATAAGAGTTTGTCGTCGTTTATCATATTGGTGCCCGGCAATAGGCTTATCATGTGCATAACTTATGGAAAAACAAGGGAAATAAATCTCAGAAGGAACCTATAATATAACTAACTTGTTTAGCAAATAAATAAACAAAACTCATGGCACATCAAGGCATTAAACCTGGACCGAAACCCAAAACAGAAGAAGGAAAGGATGATAAAAGGCAGCGTGTATTGCCAGAAACAAAACCAAAGCATCCGACGCTGAAGCCTCATATCCACAAACCTGGAAAATAACAGCTGCTTAAAAAAGCTAACTCTTCTTTAAAAAATTTAAATATTAAGATTTAGTTACGAAAAATTCGATATTGGTTAGATAAGGCATTTATCGATTTTCGGAACTTGGAAGAGATCTGTAATAATTTTGAGGATGATGACCAGATTCTTCGCTCCAAAAATTGTGGGTGTTTTTTATATTATATTGATTGCAATATTTTAATCCATGATAAACCATTCAATACGGGCTGATTGTTTTAGTACAAGAGTTAACACTTTTTAAAACTACTACAATGAATCAAACTACAATTTAAATATAGGGTTAAACAACAAATCTTTTATTTTCAAACTCATTCATTGCTTTAATTTTATGAATTTAAAGCCAGTTAGCAAAACTCATAACAACCCAAGTGGAAGTGTAATCAGTAATGAGGAATACATATAATGCCATCATTGATTTTCCGTTTGCCTAGCACTGCGATTATAGTGCCTACTGCCTAATAAGTTAGAATATGATTTCCTTTTCCGCTCTTATAGTCATTTCAGCATTTTTGAGAAGCTCTATACTCATTCTTTATTTTAAATTTTTGAAACAAGCAATGCTATTCAATGCACTTTAATCATCTCTATTTCGACCATTCAATTGAATCTGTGTAATCTTTCAAATGATTAGCCTCACTTTCAATATTTCTGGATAATTCTTTTATATCGCCAAGAAAAGATTCAAAGTTTTGAATTTGATGATTAGTTAAAGGTATTTCTAAACTTTGTATTTGTTTGCTCAACTCTCCAAGATAAACATTTGCTCTATCTAAAGCTTTTTGTTCAACTTTTCTACAAATACTATTAAGATAGCCTGTAATGCTTTTTAAAAACTCAGTTTGTATCTTATTGTAACCCTTAGTTGCTTTGGCATGAATTGTTTTAATATCATTTTGTCGCACTTTTTCAGGGGAGGTAAGGAGTATTTCTATTGTACTAAAGAGAATCTCAATTGCTGAAGCCACAATACCAATAACGGATTCTAAAATACCGATATAACCTTCCTTTCTCTCTTGAAAGAAAGAGAATATTTGATTGGTATATTTGGTTACTTCCAAGGTTTGTATTTCTACGTTTTCGTCTTCATTATGTAATGCTAATTCAACTTGGTTTAACTTTTCTGCAACCCAACTATTTACTTCAGATTGCATTTCAAAAATACATTGCTGAAATTCAGTGTTAACATCTGTAATTATCTTATAAGCATTTTCTTCTAAGAATTTTGTTATTCTTTCTTTTGGAGGTAGACTATTTGCTAAAGGAATTGCCCCCAAATCCATTAATAAATGTGCCAATACATTAGCAAATGAATTTTGAGTATAATCCTTTACTCTATTTGCAACATCGTATCTAACATTTTTGATTAATTTATTAAGGCTATGTAATTCCTTTTTTACATATGAAATTTTATTATCTAAATCTTTTCTTTTTTTGGAATCTAAAAGTCTAGTATTTATTATATTTTTATACTTATCAATTAGGCCTTTAGAAGTACTCAATATGCTCAATATTTTATGCAATCCTGTTTTATTTTGGGTTAATAAAAAAGCCCAAATCTCTTTTTCTAATAGTTGAACCGAATCTTCAATATTCTCGTTTTTTACTCTTTTATCAAATGATCTTTGAGAACTAATGTATATAGGTTCACAAGGCAGATATTTTAAAATATCATACTCGTTTAATTTATCGTTGATGTATACTTTTACTTCTACCAATTGCGATTCTGTAAGTTTATCAGTTTTATTGAAAACGATAAATACTTTGTCCATTAGGCCCCCAAGTTCTATAAGGTCCTCTACAATATTTTTAGTAATTGAAAATTCGCCATCGTTATAGGATGCTACACTTATTACATAAACAATTGCATTTACATTATAAACTGCTGTTTTTGTTATTCCTCTAATAACAGGATCAGGATCATCTAAACCCGGGACATCACATAAAGACAATCCTTTTTCAAGCATCCCATTTATAATATTTACCGATACATATTTTACATTCTTATTATTCTTTGGATTACCTTTTTGAGAAGTATATTCATTTAAAAAAGCAGCACCGATACCTCCTTGTATCTGGCTACTATCTTTAAAAAGTATTGTAGTTTTATTTTCGTTAAATGGGAAAATAGAAATAGGAATACCCGTCGTTGGTAATACATCTACTGGAGAAATTTCTTTGTGCAACAAAGAATTTATTAATGTGCTCTTCCCCACTCTACTTGGACCTACAATTGCAATTGTGTAAATACTTTTTTCACTATCGTTGGTAAGTGACCCTAAGTCTTGTTTTAGAAATGAGATATCGTGCTTTGCGATTGTGTCGATTAAAGTATTAACTATTTTTTTTGCTTCCTGACTATATTTAAAATAATTCCCTGGGGTGAGAATGGTTTTTAATGGCCGCTTCCATTGCAATACGTATTTTTCTATTATAGGCAACTCGGCATTGGTAATAAATGTTCTTCCAGAAAACTGCACAGAAACGGTTTCCTGAGCTAACCAGTTAGTATTCTTCTGATGTAGATTTTGTATCAGCGTTTCATCAATCCAAAGATAATAAACTGCTTTTTTGTCCAGATCTACATAAGCCAACATAACTGGCTCTACCGAACGATACCAATAGGTTATTTTATCCCTATCGACCGATAAAGTAAAAGTATCTTTATCGAATATAGATTTGTCCGAAGACTTTAGTTGCATTGAAAAACGCTTACCAGTAGCGATTTGATGAGATGTGTCAGTTAAGGCTCTTTGGATTTCGATGTTGGCATCTATACCATAATCCTTATGAAACCAGTTAATAATCATCCAAGGTTTTATACATTGTTGAAATATAATTCTGGAATCATCTTCTTGTTGATGTGTTGAATGAACGATGGGCATTATCGTTGAAGCTATTTTTTTCTTAGTCATAAAAGAACAAGGTTTATCAAAAAAAGGGGGCAATTTTTAAAACATAAAAGCCAAGATAAACATTTACTTTAATAGATCGCCGATACAATGATTTTAGCACCAGCAATAAAAATTATTATATTTACCAAAATGTGATAAATCATTATACGATGGAATTAGAAATATTAGCAACTAAAGAAATCAATAACAGGAGCTGGTATTTATGTAAAGAAAATCTGCCTAAACACTTAGAATGCTTAAAGCCTGATTTTTATGATTTCGCAATTCAAAGGCAGATTGCCCCGCTCATTACCAGCAATATTATTCAATCCCCGAGTAACATTTAACAATAAACTTAATGCCTAAAAAAACTAATCTTGATTGGAAAATATATGAATCCATTACAAAATACATCTATGAAACTTTAGGAAGGAAAACTGGTGTTAAAATATTAGGGTTTGGAAGTAATTGTAAAGTTCCTGGTAAATCAGGAGTCAATCATCAAATAGACATATTAACCACTCATTCTGATGGAATCCATTCTTATAAAACTGCAATTGAATGTAAGTATTGGAAGAAAAAAATAAATAAAGAAATAGTAATGAAAGTTTCTGAAACTATTGAAGATGCCGGCATAGAAAAAGGTGTAATTGTTTCAAAGAGTGGTTTTACAAAAGATGGAGCTGAATTTGCAAAATATCAAAACATAGGTATAGTCGAATTAAAGGAAATAGGAGAAACAGTTCAAGATATACAAGAACGGCAACTTAATATCGGCTCAATTGAAATTTCAAGTTTTGTCACTATACTTCGCCCCGAAATATTAAGCATAGAAATAGAATATTTTGAGAACGGAAGTATTGAAAAAGAAATAATCAATATCACAACCATAAGCCTATTAGATGGAAGATCAAAACCATTTAATGATTATTCCAAAGCATTTCAAAACGAACTTCACGTCCATAATAAAATAGGTGAAACCATTACAAAGCGCTACGAAATTCTCAGTGGAGGTTTAATACATAAAAAAGAAAATCCTCCCGCCAAAATCAAGAGCATAATTTTTACAGGAGTATTAAATCAAATCAATTCAAATTCCACTCGAACATTTTCGTTAGTAGACGAAGTTTGGTTAACCATGAAATCACTTTTCGAAGGAAAATCTTTTAGTATTTCCGAGAACGGTTTTATCGTAGAAAACAATAAATAGGCAAAATACTTACTTTTTTGAAGAAATAAAATTGCTACTATTATAGAATAAGTAGTTTGTCAATTGGAGCAAAATGGCCTGACAATATGAAAGATCCCTGATCCGGAAATGGCTGAATTACTGAATGAGTAAACACTCCTGAAGATATTCTATTCATATTGCCCGTAATAGTTCCATCAGCTTCCATTTTTTGTTGCAAGTATAAATGCCCCCGTTGGAAAATATATTTATCATTAAGTAATGTAATTTCTTTTTTACCATCAATTTCAAGTATTGCTTTAATTTCCGATGGAGTTTCGTTAGCGACTCCGACCGGAATAGTGAAATTTATTTGCTTAGAAATGCTGTTCCACTTTGAAAATTTATCATTTTGAAAAACCAATTGAAAACAATGATGAATAAAGTTTGCATCATTATTTAAATCAGTGGCTACCGTGGGCTGATATAGAATAACTCCTGTAATTGGCTTGCCTGGATATTCTGAATAATAATTTTCAACCCACTCTTTACACCTCATAATTGAAGCCGATTCAGGTAAATGAATAAAAACAGTATTGATTTTATTTTCGTCTTCAGTATTTGAATGTTTACTAAGATTAGCACAGGCGTCATCAAGCTTGTCCAACAAATTTTTCTCCTCATTTTTATGATATGGCGACGCAATAAGTAATGTATAGGAATTATAGGCCGGATGGCAATCCTGATAATCGTCCTTTAAGTCGCCGTACATAAAGGCCCAGAAATTATCAACTGAAAACATTTTTGCTTTTCCTTCTTCAACATTATCTAAAACTTCGGGTAAAGCTTCTTCCAATTTCTTCCAATTAGCTTGTGTGGGATAACCATTAATTGCGTCAATGATAATTTGAATTGATGTAATATTTTTTTCTTTTAAAACTTCAACCAGTTTTTTTTCAAATTTACTTGCATAACTATTGAATTCTCTATAGTGTGCTGAGTCACCATAATTCTTAATTGATATTCTCATTGTCTTTCCCAAATCTAGAGTGAGTGTTCCGTCAAAGCCGGGAGTGTTTCCTTTTGCAGGTTTTATATCCTGGGAATGTGTTGACAAAATCCCTAAGGCATTTATCTCAAAAAAAGCTCCTTGTCTATTATTTGGATGGTCGCTTTTAATATGAGTAATCTGCTCTTTTACCCACTTAGGATCTTTTTCGGCCAAGCTTTTTAAACAACTCCCAAAAAAATACAATTCGTTTGTAGATAAAGCGTCCTTTCTATTCCATAGCTGTTGCAGAGGGTGGCTACGATTACTCTTTAACCACTTATGGGATAAATAATCAGCAATACATTTAAATATTTCTTCCATTTCTTCCGGAGGTGCTTTTGTTCCATTCTGCCGATTTTCAAAATATTCCATATTATTTATCTTCTGCCCCGTCAATTCTTTTGTCGAGGTTATTTCTAACGAATTTAAGAACTTTGCTCTATCATTTTTTCTCATTCTTAATTTAAGATATATAAGGAGGACACAATCCTTTTATTATGATTTCTCCGTTTTACGCAACGACCACTTAAAACAAATAGTAGAACGTAAATAATATAGAACTCAAAATAAATTAAATTATATAATGCATAATCCAGAATATTCTAGAATATTCTGGATTATCTATCTGTCACGCTTGAACGAAAATCAAAATCTTTAAAATTCGTAACTGGAACATATAAGTCGATCAGAAGCATATACTTTAACAGACTTAGGCACTGCACAATAACTCCAAATCAACATTTACAGTTTCCTTTAAATAACTGGACGTTGCTCCTAAAATCATAGTTTGATCTGCCGTAATAGTAACCTGAGAAACACCAGGTTGAACAATTATTATTTCCGCTTTCACTTCTTTAAACTTGCTTAGCTTCATAAATCTATTTAATTCAGCAGAATTACCATTCATAAATCGAGTCGGGCGAGTTATACTAGTCAATCTTTTTTCTCTTGAAATAATGTGTCGACATAGGTCTTGAAATCGCCATTTCCATTTCGCAGATCTAATAGCTTGCGAACATACCTCAACAACATCTTTAACTCTTTCCCCTGGTTCATCAGAAGTGGTAAACTTACAATGTATCAAAACCAAACGTATAAAATCATTATACTCTTTTAGACATACCAAGTCCGCAGCTTCTCCAGCGCTATCATCATCAAAAATCACATCAAAATCTTCTGCAAAATATAATTGTGCAACTTTCCATTGTATTGAATCTTGTCGCTCTACCCCGTTTTTCCAAATTGATTCTTTTCTGATATCCACACCCATCCAATCAATAGTAGTTATTTGTTCATTTGGAAAAATTATTTCTTCTGGAGTTTGCGGACGAATTAATAGATTACCATCTAATTCAGAAAGATCAACAAACCGAATCATTGGAGGATAACTTGAGAAAAAGGCAGCAAGAGTTGTATTAATTTTTCCAAAAGCAATACTTGTTGGTGGTTCAGATATTTGTTCCACAATAAAGCCATGCTCTGCACTAATTGTCATTGCAAAACTTCCCCAAGAAATATCATTATCTGCAAAAATCCTGAATATTATTTGATGAGCATCTGGAAGAGATCTTAAAAATTCAATACTTATTAAGGTCAAAGAAATTTCTTCTACGTCATTTCTGCGAAGCATCACACGCTCCTCCGATTGACGCAAAATTTCAATTGGCCAATCTATATTTATAACTCCAACATTTGGAAGTGTCTCAATTTCTTCTGGAATTAATACATTAGCAATAATGCCTGTAGTATCTATGGTTTCGTCTATTACTTTTGCTCCAATTTGTTCACAAAAAGTAACAAGTTCAGGAATAGTACCTACATCACGAGACCATATTCGACCTTTTAAAGAACATCCAATTGATACGGGCATCCCGTTCTCCCACCCTGTTCCACTCAGATTAGATTTTACCGATCCTCCCCTTTCAGTCATTGTTAATGCTTGAGCGACGTCTGCCCCTGTATACATCGCAAAACTTAGATTTTTTCTACCATGTTTTCTCACACCAACATTTTGAAATATTAGTCGATTAATTCTTCCAAGTGATCTAAAGATGTTATCACCATGAATTAACTCAGTTCCTCCAACAGATGAGGCTAGGTCTTGAAAAGTAGAACTTTTATCACTAGATACTAAGTACAAAAGATTTTGGGCTTCACTATAATGCAAAACGAACAAATCCCATTGACGATCCCTTAATTCTCTTGATCGAGTCCATTGCAAAGTAGGTTCAACCTTTGTAACAAAATATAATGTATTTGATTCTCTATGAAGCCACACTCTATGTACATCAACCCCACTTGGAATAGCTGTAAAAAAATTTTCCGGAGTGAAAGCGGTTGCTCGATAGATAATTGCACTTGAAGATGGACGTAAAAGATGATGAGAAATTTCAGTATCATCGTCATCATCTTCACCTAGCCTTTCTGATTCATTCAAGAAGTCTATCAAAGCAGCATGCGTTTGTGCTGCTTGTGAACTAAATTCACTAAGTAATTGATTCCAATCAGCATCTTCACTATATAATCGTTCTAAAGCTGCAGAAACATTCGCATTAGCAATGTTTGCTATCACCGTTGCATCTCCAATATTATCTGCGGCAACTCGTGTAAATCTTCCAGTAAATTGTAAAAGCACAGCCAAGCTTTTATGCGTATCATGTACGGCAGCAATTTTTAATTGAGGGAGATCAAAACCTTCTCCAAGCATATCAACACAAACTACAATTCTACTTGCTCTTGTCATTATACTATTGAGCGATGCCGAAACATTCACACCATCTGAATGCACAATAACAGGATTAAGGTCAGGAGCTATTTCAGTATAAATCGAATGAATGCTCCTTGCTCTATCAATATTTTCACAACGAGCCATCATTAAATGATCATAGCCACCAGCGATATCTTGGCGTAGTTTTTCTACTGCTTTAATTGCAATGTCTCTATCTCCTTTTGCTTCGTCAACTTCATGGACAGATTGAAATGAAATAGGCTTGAAATAGCCATCAAGTTGCGCGTTGCGTAACGGATAATTAAATATCACTTTACCATCAACTAATTTACCATCACGACGATAAGGAGTAGCCGTAAATTGTATAACTTTTTTATCCTTAAAATATTCTCTGAAGGCAGACCATGTTTTCGCCGCAATGTGGTGTGCTTCATCAACAATTAAAGTTTCAATATGAGAAGCAATCTCAGGGGCTAGGCCTAATACCGTTTCAGAGCTTAAAGCACTCATTGTTGAAATTACAACATTACAATTCTCAAATATTTTTAAATCCGCTAGAGAAGTTGGTCTTTTAGTAAGCATTCCTACTATGGGCTTTCTCACATCTGCTTGTATTGTTCCAAGAAAACGTAGCAATCCTAAGCCAATGAATTTTTTTCCAGTTTGATTTCTTAAAATTCTAGAAGGCACTATTACTAATATTTTCCCTGGTCTATATGCAACTGATGCAGCTAGCATCGTTTCAGTTTTGCCTGTTCCCGTCGGCATAACAATAGTTGCAGGTTGAGTATGCAAGCTCCAATGAGCCCCTATCGAATGTAATCCTCCAATTTGAGGTGGGCGCAGTCCTTTTGTTATGATTTCGCCGTCGCCATTCTTTTTTTCTTGTACAAATGAAAATTTATTATTCCAAGAGTCCTCTATCTCTTTCGATAATGCAGACAGACCTATTTCATTTTTCCGGTTTTCAAAAGCATCTATAATTTTATTTGATATCCATTTCGGTTCAGAGTCCGGCATATCTAAAATTATTCCGTCAATATCATCTGGCCTTAGTATCTTTTTTCTTTGTGTAATAATAATTCTTTCCCCATCATTTAAAACATATACTGACTCCGTAAGTCTAGGAGAAATATGAATTTGTTCAATAGCCACGACCTCTTTTCTTCTGAGAGATCGTAATCTGCAATAAATTGTTCCTATTGATTGAACTATAGGTTCTATTTCAATAGCCGGCAGAGTTATGGCTTGCGGTAAGTTTTGGGCATTTATTAGAATTGGCATACTAGCGTTATACAATTTTCATACAAAACAATTATAGCGACATTTTGACATCTATTATTTTCTAAATACACCTACCTCGTTCGTTTATACTTTACAGATAAATGCAACATATCTGATCTATTAGAGCCATAAGTATTAAAAACTTAAATATCATATGATGTGAATGCACTCTAATCAACTTCTCACAACAGGAAATCCATTTTCTAAAACTAGCTGGCAAGCACTTCTGAAAAGATTGAGTGTTCAAGATCCAAAATTAGATATTGAAGGATTTTCATCAGGTTCATAATAGTTTAGATAACAATAAGCACTCAACATTTGAAGACCCAATTCAAGATTATCAATATGATTAAAGATTAAAGTGAATGAAAATATAAAGTCAGCATCTTCAATAAATGGAGGTATATTTCTTCCGATTTCATTACTATCTATCATAAAGTCAGGTAATGATCCAATAAATCGATGAAGCCTTTTAGTTTGTAAATAATAATCTGTTTCTGTAAGAATTAATCCCGTTATATCAAACTTATAAAGCATTTTGTACATAATCAAATATACTATCTTGGTCTTAACTCCCTCTTTAACATTAATGTATTTGAAAAAATTAGCGAATAGATATCCTATCAATTCAATAATTTTTATCACATCTTATCTCTCTGCTTTATACTCCACGTACTTGCTATATATGGAAGATGATCAAACAAATTCCTATTCGTTTGGAGAAGTATCGAAAAGTCATGGGTTACACCAAAAGGATGTCTATTACTTTTAGGACACAAAAGCAACAACGCATTTCTAAATTGTAAAAAGGATTGTAAATCTTATTTCTGTTCTCAGAAGGGTTTTAATTTATAATACGGAACTACACTTAAAGCAAAGAGCAAAACATAAAATAATACAGAACTCAAAATAAATTAAATTATAATAAGGCATAATCCGGAATATTCTGGATTATGCCTATATACAACAACTAAACAAAATCAACAAAAACGTAACAAATCACGTTTTTAATTTCATACAATAGCCACAAAGTAAAAACATCCTTAAATCATACTACCAAGTCAGGTGTCTTGAAAGTAAAAAAGTAATTAGTCGCAACCGTTCCGAATCATCAGTTTTTGGTTTATGTAAAATCTCCCAATAACTATCCGACACCCATTGACTTGAGTTTTGGCTTGGTACACAAATATATTGTTCTGCATCTCCTTGTTTTTGATAGATGACTAAATATGCAACTATCTTTCTTGTCTTCCCTGTAATCTTCAATAATTTCTTTAAATATGCTGTTCGTTCACCGGATGAAGTATTATCAACATCTATCATTTTATATCCTTTTTTATCCCCTAATCCTGCATCTTTTAGAATTTTATAACCTTTGATTACGTAGTTATATTCTTCCATTGTAGTTTGTGAAAAACTCGTAAATGTAATAATAAATGTAAGTAAAAATAAAAATGCTTTTTTCATAATAGTATTTTTAGTTGTTAATATTTAAGTTCCTCAAAAGTTATATCATTAAAAATCTTTTTTGTTTTAGGGTAATAAGCCCAATAGCCAATTACCGATGTGCCATACTTATTATTTTTAAGATAGTATTGCATGAACTTATAGCATTCATCGGCAGCATCATAAGAATCAAGGGATATTGCCTCCTTGCGTCCAAGTAGTTTTTTCTTTTTTAGCACTTTGGTCAGATTTGCTAACGCAGTATATCCTTGTTTTTTATTGAAACTTGTATCCTGTAAATATATTATTACATGATTTTCAAGTGCCATTATTGAAGTATCTCTTTTCTGATATTCAATTAATGAATCTAATCTTGTCTTTGTACTGCCAACCAAACCATTTTGGCATTTAACAGGTATGCAAATAGAAATAAATACTACATATAGCAGTAACCATTTAATCATGTTCATTTGATGAGATTTTTTGCCGCAGCCCCTGTAAGCAGTATTAGA
This sequence comes from Bacteroidota bacterium, assembly GCA_040387955.1. GTDB lineage: Bacteria > Bacteroidota > Bacteroidia > Chitinophagales > Chitinophagaceae > Ferruginibacter. The sequence goes on from JAZKCS010000008.1 coordinate 70,055, forward strand.
AAAGAAAAAGCGCAGGGCATATAACCTTCGTAGTCGAGGCACCGCAAAGAGCCTATTATACAGAAAGCAATGACCCACGCTGTACGTGAGCATTTATTGCTTTTTCTCTGTATAATCTGAAGATTTGCGGTTTTCGACTACAAGAAAAGCTAAACGCTAATATTTTTTACCAGCCAAATGTATATAATATATTTATCTTTCTACTTCCATTTATTAAAATACAAATCTTTCGATTATTTTTACAAGCCTAACACAATTAAATATTTTTTGCTCCATGTTTCTTGACGATAATAATTATCAGGGATTTTTAATGCCAAACCTAGCCTTTTAAAGCCAAAAGATCCAAAATTGTATAATATATAAACGTAAAATTGTACGTTTAATTTATCGAAATCCGATTTTCAAAATACGTTGACTACAGTTAATCATAAATTTCAAAAAAATTAACGATTTCAGACATTAAATATTCGAAAATATTCCTGAATATTCCCGACTATTCCGGAATATTTAATCGCAGGAATTAGGTAAATGCTAAGTAATGATTTCATTAGCGAAGAAATTATTCAGATAGCTTATAAGTCCGGAATATTCCGTAGACAGACTTTTCTATGGAGCAAATTCTGCGGTAGTTTTTATTTCCCAGGCTTCTATTCTTATTGAGAATAACGTGAACGGAAGAGTATATTACAAACAACTTATGCCAATTTCAAACAGGTTGTATTATGACATTGAAAATAAAAAAATTGATTACACTTTTTAATCCGGAATAATTAAGAATATTATTTCTTTATAAAGTTCCAATGACTAACTAAGCATGCTGTTTCAACAGCATCGTATTAAAATAACTACCTGAATTGTTATATTTATTATCTTTTAAAATATTCTGCATGCTGTTAATAATTTCTTTGGTCTATAATATATAATTAGGTTTTACATATTATAAAGGCTTTGTTAAAATATTTTTCCTTTTTTTATACCTCGAGACATACTAAATGCAACATAAACGCAACATATAATTACGTAGTAAATTTGCATCTGCAACGAAAAAACGCTAAACTCATTGAGTTTAAATATTTTTTATATAATTATTCCAGTTTTACTTTTACATCGAATTGATTTATTCATGTTATCTCAAGAACAATTCAATCTGCTCAATTCAAAATAAAATTTATAACAATGAGACACACTGAAATTCACGGGAACCGCAAAAACGCAACAGACGCTTTAACTTACGAGCTAAAAAAAATCCGCCAGAATAACAACTATAGAATTGAAAGGGAGAAAATGGCGGCTTTCACAAAAGTAAATAGTATTTTAAAACATTTCTTGGACACATACGGATCAATAGAAATTCCGGTTGACCTTTTAGATGCAGCCGGACTTGATTGGGATTTGTCTGTAGGTAAAAAACAGGTAGGGGGTATTTGGGTTACTATAGTAGGCAAGTATGGCTACACTATTTTCAAAAATGAAACAATCAGAATATGTATAATATTGTAAGATCTCAAGGGTTACTTAATGCATTGGCTAATGCTCAACCTGTGCCGCTAAAAATTGTCCCTTCAAAAATTATCACAACAGCTACTCCATCTATACCAGTGACAGCACCTATAGTGACTTTATCTAATGTTATAGAACGTGATACAAAATCCAACGTTTTGCCGATTGCATTAATTGTTGGTTCTATAGTATTTGTCGCAGGAACGCTAGCTTATTTTAAATTTAAAAGAGATGTAGAGATGGATGAGAAGAAATTGAAAGATGATATATTTTTATAATTATGCAATAGATCATTTAAACTTACACGATGAGATTAGCTTAAATGATCTGTTCATAGTTATTTTACTTCTACTGCTGAAATCATTCTCTGGAAAGCTTTTCTACCAGCATATCATTTACATCCAGTTCAATATTTTATAATTTTATATAAATTATATCGAACAGATATGTTTTAATACACAAATATCGTATTTTTCGTGAACGTGCTCGTAAATACCCTCTCTACAAATAAACATTATTTTAACACATTGATTATTAAACTATAAATTAGTAATCGATATTTTTAAAGGACAAATTATTATTAGTACATTTAGTGTAACAATTTAATATTTTTATATATGCGTTTAGAAAATTATCTTAATCTTCCGCTCAATGAATACTTTGAAAAGATCAAATCTGATGAAGCGAATGATGCTCTAAAGCGGGAGTATGATCCTTTTGTGGCTCCCATATTACGATCAGGGCAAACAGGTGTAAGCAAAAGGGATATAAGTGTCTGGGGTAAGGAAGGGCTGCTTCCGTTTGAGTTTACTGAGACTGGATGGTTCTACTATAGTATTGCTGATTCTATTTGGCTACGATTAGTAGGTGAGTTAAAAAAACTGAGGATAGGTAATGAGACCATTAAAAAGTATAAAAATCAACTTTTTCCCAAAACTGCAGATCAATTGATCGAGAGTTTTGAAATTATCATTGATAACCCTTACCTCCCAAAGGAAATTGAAGCATTTTTTAACAACGAAAAAATAGAGGTGATCAAAGCTAATAAGGAAAGTGTTTTTGATCTTTTTAAAGAACTCAAGGTTAGTTTCTTCGGAGTTATGGTGATGATAATAATCAAGTTTCGTTTAAACTATGCTGCTGTTATTAATGCTGATGCTGATATCCTCTTCATAAATTTAGGAAAACCTTATAAAGACGAATATGCAATCAATTTGTCCAAATTAATGAAGTCAATTGATGTAAGTACTGTAAGCCTTATAGACATATATAAACTTTGTAAAGATTTTTTTAATCAGGAAGACCTAAAAATAGGCGCAGAATACTATTTAGCGATGTTAAGTGAAGAGGAGAAAAGAGCAATTGACGAGATCAGAACAGGCAAATACAAACAGGTTACAATAGAACTCGAAGGAAGTGATATGACGCATCTACGGTTAACCAAAAGCAAGGAACAAAACGACGCGATGATAAAGAAATTATCGTGGAATTTTAAGTCTAATGATTACAAGAGAATCGAATTAACTACAGTAGATGGAAAGATCGTAAACCTTTTGGAAACTGACGTTATTAAATTAGGATAACTAACGACAATAAAGATGGTGCTGAACCAATCAGGCCGATTATAAATACAGAAGGATGTGCGGTAGACGACCGGCAGAATTTGCATCGATGAATTATCATGCAAGGCAAAATAAAAAACGGGATAAAAAACGTAGAAATCTACGATTCCGCCACAACAAGTGAAAGCAATATTTTAAAAAAAGAAGCAGCAAAAAATATCGTAAAAAACGATTTCCAAAAAACGTCGACTCTCGATAATGACTACGACAATTTTGAAGATCAATCAAAGCTGGAGCAGCTAAACAGACTTGCTGATATTATTGCCTCAATTGTACTATCGGAGGTGAATTAATAATCGTTAAAAAAATAGAATTATGAATAAGTATGATTCGCAAACAACGGATGAATTAATGCTTGAGCATTTTAGCAAAAAAACTATACAATCCAATCTCAGGTCTGGCAATATCTGTTATTCATATGACAGGGTATCGTCACGTGACCAGATGACAAATGGTAATAGCCTTATCTGGCAATATGAACGTATCGATGAACATGCCGTTAAAAATAATCTCATTATCAAAAGCAGGTATGGCGGAACTTATGAGTCAGCCAAAACAGATGAAAGAAAGGAATTTCAACGTATGCTCGCTGATATTAAAAAGGATAGGTCTATCGTAGCGATTATCGTATATAGTTACGATAGGTTCTCCCGCTCTGGTGCCAATGGTATATTCCTTTTAGAAAATCTTAGAAAATTAGGTGTACGCATTATTGCAATCACTCAGGAAGTAGACTCACTTACTCCTACAGGAAGCTTCCAGGAAAACCTTTACATGCTGCTTAGCAAGCTTGATAATGACATGCGAAGGGATAAGAGTGTTTCTGGTACGAGATCAATTATAAGAAAAGGATTTTGGCCATATAGTACACCGATAGGTTATACAAATACCAACAAGCATGCTACGGCGGATAAGCATTGCTATGAAATAAATGACAAAGGCATTCTGCTTAAAAAAGCTTTTGAATGGAAAGCTTCTGGAAAATACACTAATCAGCAAATAATTAAAAAACTGCATACCAAAGGGCTTGATATACGACTTAAATACATTGCATGGATATTTGCCAATCCATTTTACTGTGGTTATGTTTATTCTTCTTTATTGCCAGGAGAACTTATTCCTGGTAAACATCCCACACTGATTGATAAAGAGGTTTTTTTGATAGTAAATGAGATCAAATCTAAAAACCCTATTAGCGGTATACCAAAGGTTAGATCACGTGATGAACTTCCGCTAAAAGTATTTATGAAAGATGCAGTAAGTGGAAGCCCCTTTACTGGCTATTTAAAAAAAGGGCATTTTTATTATAAGTCTCGGAATAAGGGGACAAAAATAAATGTAGCTGCTACAAAGATGAATGCATCATTTGAAGAGCTTTTACAATATTTTGAATATGATAAAAAATATAAAGTAAAACTGCAAGAACTGCTTACTCAAAAATTAGGTGTAGAAATATTAGACAAAAAAGAAGACGTAACAATTAGCAAGAAAAAAGTTACTGAATTAAGACATCAGCTGGATAAACTTGAAGAAAGATTTGTATTAAGCGAAATATCTCAAGAGCTATTTGAAAAATTTAGCAAAAAATATAAAACTGAGATTACTTCTCTAAATGAAGAAATCGAGAGGCATGGCAAAATTAGTTCGAACCTTGAAAAGGCTGTTCAAAAAGGCTTAGACTATGCTGAAAACTTAAGCCAATCGTGGATTTCAGCTGATTATACTGACAAACAACAGCTGCAGTATTTAGTGTTCCCTGATGGAATTCAATATGACAAGAAAAATGATGGAGTTCGAACTAATAGAGTAAACAGTTTATTCCTTTCAATTGCAGAACAGGTAAGAGTTATAGACGAAATAAAAAAAGGCGATCTTTTGAAAGATCGCCTTTTAGGAAGTAGTGTCGGGTGAACAAGATTCGAACTTGCGACCCCACGCCCCCCAGACGTGTGCGCTACCGGGCTGCGCTACCACCCGAAAATCGGCTGCAAAAATAACTAATAAATCGAATTAAGAATTCAAAAAACAAAGATTACCTTTGCGTAACTTTTATTACATGAAGCTTTTAATCAAGCAAGCCAAAATAGCTGACTCATCTTCTCCATTCAACGGAAATCTTAAAGATATTTTAATTGTAGATGGCACTATTGTTTCAATAGCCGATAACATTACAGAAAAAGCAGACCAAATTATTGAATCCCCTAATTTACATGTAAGTGCAGGATGGGTGGATATTTTTGCTCATTTCTGCGACCCTGGATTTGAATATAGGGAAACCCTTGAAACTGGTGCAGCAGCTGCAGCGGCAGGAGGATTTACAGATGCAATGGTATTACCAAATACAGATCCTGTTGTCGGCAGTAAATCACAGGTAGAATATATACTTCAAAAATCAAGATCATTAGCTGTTGATATCTATCCAATCGGTGCCATAACAAAAAACACAGAAGGAAAAGAACTCACTGAAATGTATGACATGAAGCAATCGGGTGCTGTTGCTTTCAGTGACGGCAATAACAGCATTCAATCTCCGGGAATTTTATTAAAAGCTTTACAATATTTGAATGCAGTGGATGGCACCATCATACAGATACCTGATGATAAAACGATCAGTCCGCAAGGTTTAATAAATGAAGGCATCACAAGTACTCAACTTGGTTTGCCCGGTAAGCCTTCTATTGCAGAAGAATTAATGATTGCACGTGACATTGAATTGGTGAAATATACAAATTCAAAAATTCATTTCACCGGCGTATCCACACAAAAAAGCATTGAGTTGATCGCTAAGGCAAAAGGAGAAGGATTAAACATTACCTGTTCAGTTACTCCTTATCATTTATTATTTAATGATGAAGACCTAAAAAGCTATGATACAAATCTGAAAGTTAATCCGCCGATAAGAAATAAAACAGACATGCTGGCTTTGCAGGATGCTGTAAAAAATGGAATTGTAGATTGTATCGCTACACACCATATTCCACACAACAAAGACAATAAGATATGTGAATTTGAATATGCTAAAAATGGCATGATAGGATTAGAAAGTCTATTTGGAGCCGTTAGTAAAATAACGGGCATTGGAGAATTGATCAATTCACTTACAGTAACTCCAAGGAAGATATTTGGTTTACCTCCGATTTCAATTAAAGAAAATACTATTGCTAAGCTTACCCTTTTTGATCCGCATTCATCTGTAGTTTTCGATGAAACTATGATCCATTCAAAATCTAAGAACAGTGCATTTATCGGAAAAGAACTGAATGGTAAAGTAATTGGGATCATTAATGGTTCACATGTAGTTTTAAATTAATTATGCAAAAAATAGCATCGCTTAAAAAAGGATTAATAACTGGTTTTACAATGATTGCTTTATCATTGTATTTTTTCTATGGATTAAAATGGCCTGTAAATAGTTCAGGGCAGTATATTATATTTACAATATATACTTTAGGAATTGCATGGGGAATTATTTCATTTAGTAAAAACGCAGCGCCTGCAACCAAATTTAAAGAATATTTTTCTGCTGGCTTTAAAGTTTTTATTATAGTTACATTATTAATGGTGATCTATACAATTGTTTTTTACAAATTGAATCCCCAGATCATCGAAAATGCCATTATAGAAAACAATAAACTGGCTTTGATAGAAGGCAACCATACTCCTGCAGAGATAGCAGCAAATGCTGACCAATTCAGGAGTATCTTTATTACAATGACAACTGCGATCATTACGATCATGTATCTTTTTTTAGGTGCATTGATCAGTGCAGTAGTATCAGGAGTGATCATACAAATGAAAAATAAATAAAATGGATCTGTCAATCATTATACCGCTATACAACGAAGATGAATCTCTGCCGGAATTGGCAGCATGGATCGAACGTGTAATGCAGCAGCACAATTACTCTTACGAAATGATTATGATCGATGATGGCAGTGCTGATAATTCATGGAATGTAATTGAAACTCTGAGACAGGGAAATCCCAATATTAAAGGAATTAAATTCCAACGCAATTATGGCAAGAGTGCAGCCTTGAATGAAGGCTTTAAAGCAGCACAAGGTGATGTTGTGATTACTATGGATGCGGATATGCAGGATAGTCCTGATGAGATACCGGAATTACGCCACATGATATTAAATGATGGTTTTGATATAGTAAGCGGATGGAAAAAAGTAAGACACGACAATACACTTACAAAAAATATTCCAAGTAAATTATTCAATGCTGCTGCAAGAGCAAGCTCAGGAATAAAATTGAATGATTTTAATTGCGGCCTAAAAGCCTATAGAAAAAAAGTAGTTAAAAGTATTGAAGTGTATGGTGAAATGCACCGTTATATTCCTGTGCTGGCAAAATGGAGTGGCTTCAAAAAGATCGGCGAAAAAGTAGTAGAACACAGAGCAAGAAAATATGGTGTAACTAAATTTGGCTGGGAAAGATTTGTGAATGGATTTTTAGACCTGGCATCTATCATGTTCGTTGGTAAGTTTGGTAAACGCCCAATGCATTTCTTTGGTTTATGGGGAACCATTTTTTTTCTATTTGGTTCAATAGTTTTTCTATACTTAACAGTTTCTAAATTCTTTTTAGATAAAACAGGTTTAACTCAGAGACCGTTATTTTTCTTTGCGATATTTGCCATGATCGTGGGTGTGCAACTATTTTTAGCTGGATTTTTAGGAGAATTAATTGCAAGGAATTCTCCCGAAAGAAATAATTATCTGATTGAAGAAAAGCTGGGTGTATGAATATAGTTATCATTGGCCCGGCTCATCCCCTTCGTGGCGGACTTGCTTCGTATAACGAAAGATTAGCAAAAGAATTTATATCGCAAGGGCATTCAACTACTATTTATACATTCTCTTTACAATATCCCGGATTTTTATTTCCGGGAACAACACAATTTTCAACCGAACCAGCTCCTTTAGTCCCAATTAAAGTTTGCATTAATTCCATCAACCCTTTGAATTGGTTGAGCATTGGTAATGAATTAAAAAAAGCAAAGCCGGATATTATAATTGTTAGGTATTGGCTACCATTTATGGGTCCATGTCTTGGCACTATATTAAGGAAAGTAAAAAAGAATAAACATACTAAAATTGTTTGTATCGCTGACAATATAATACCACATGAAAAAAGAATTGGCGACACTGCTTTTACAAAATATTTTGTAAACCCCATTGATGCATTCATTACGATGAGTGAAAAAGTATTAGCCGATCTTCAACTGTTTGCTCCATCAAAGCCTGCTAAATTTGTGGCCCATCCATTGTATGATAATTTTGGAGAAAAAATAACTAAAGAAGAAGCAAGAAAGCAATTGGCAATTGACAATAAGCAAAAAATACTTTTATTTTTTGGATTTATACGAAAATATAAGGGTTTAGATATTTTATTAGATGCAGTAAAAATTTTAAAAGATTCAAAATTGTCAATTGCTGATTGCCAATTGCTGATTGCTGGAGAGTTTTACGAAGACAGAAAAACTTATGATGAGCAGATAGAAAAATTAGATATTAAAGACAGTTTAATTTTAAGAACAGATTTTATTCCGGACAGCGAAGTGAAATATTATTTGTGTGCGGCTGATGTTGTTGTACAGCCGTATCGTAATGCAACACAAAGTGGAGTAACTCCACTGGCCTATCATTTTGAAAAGCCAATGATCGTTACTAATGTAGGCGGTTTAGCGTCCCTGGTACCGGATGATAAAGTAGGATTAGTAGCAGAGCCGAATGCTGAAAGTATTGCAACAAAAATTATAGAATATTTTAATAAAGGCGAAGATCATTTTTTACCACATCTTATTGAAGAAAAGAAAAAATACAGTTGGAAGAAAATGACAGAGTCTATTTTTGAAATTGCAGGATCAAATAAATAATTACTTTTATAAATATGATATACAGAAGCAAAGCACCACTTAGGATCGGTTTAGCTGGTGGTGGCACAGATGTTAGTCCTTATAGTGATGAATTTGGAGGCGCCATATTAAATGCCACTGTATCCTTATTTGCCTATGCAAGCATAGAACCAATTGCAGAGAACAAGATCATTATTGAAGCATTGGACAGGCATGAAAAAGAAGAATATGATTTTGCAAATGAATTACCGATCAGCGGTACATTGGATCTGGCTAAAGGAATATACAACCGTGTTCAAAAAAATTATGGTTTGATCAACAGCGGATTTAAACTTTCAACCTTTGTTGATGCTCCTGCTGGATCAGGTTTAGGAACATCTTCTACCCTTGTTGTTGCAATACTTGGCGCATTTGTTGAAATGCTCAAATTACCTTTAGGAGATTATGATATTGCTCATCTTGCTTTCCAGATAGAAAGAGAAGATCTAAAATTAGCTGGCGGTAAACAGGATCAATATGCAGCCACATTCGGCGGGGTAAACTTTATGGAATTTTACGACAATGATAAAGTGATCGTAAATCCTTTACGTATACGTCCTGAATATTTACATGAATTAGAAAATAACCTTGTATTATTCTTTACAGCTACCTCAAGAGAAAGTGCAACGATCATCAAAGAACAAGTAAAGAATGTGAATGATAAAAATGAAAAAAGCATTGAAGCTATGCACCAATTAAAGGAGCAAGCGAAAATGATGAAAGAATCTTTGTTAAGAGGAAAGCTTGACCAGATAGGAGAAATATTGGACTTTGGTTTTCAACAAAAAAGACAGATGGCTGCTAATATCAGCAATAATACCATTGAAGAGATATATACTGCTGCAAAAAAAGCCGGTGCAACGGGAGGAAAAATAAGTGGCGCTGGCGGAGGTGGATTTATGATATTCTATTGCCCAAATAATACACGTTATGCAGTTATTGAAACATTGAATACCTTTGGTGGCGAAATAAAAAAATATTCCTTTACAAAATACGGTTTAACTACCTGGACGATATAAAGCATGCAGATAAAATTATTTTTGATCCGAAAGTTCAAAGCCCTTTTCATCAGATTAAAATTGCATGTGATCGTTGAACCTTTTAGCGGAGCATTATTGAACCTTGCTTATATCTCCAAATTTTCTAAATGGGCAAATTCAAACAAGATCTCTTACAATGATTTTTATAGTTCTAAATGGGATTATGAAAAACGTTTCCCATTATATAAATATATCAGCGATGAATATATTAAAGATAGACCCATAACTTATCTCGAATTTGGCGTTGCTTCCGGCACTTCTTTTTTATGGTGGTTAGATACTAATAAAAACCCTCAATCAACTTTCCATGGTTTTGATACATTTACCGGATTACCGGAAGATTGGGGAGCATATAAAAAAGGATATTTTGGCGGCAATGCAATTCCCGATACAAAGAATGATACAAGAGCAAAATTTTACCAGGGTTTATTTCAACAAACCTTACCTGGGTTTGTAAAAACATTTAGTTCAGATAATCAACTGGTTTTAATGATGGATGCGGATCTGTATTCATCTACACTCTTTACACTTACATCTATGGCCCCGTTTTTAAAAAAAGGAGATCTTATTATATTTGATGAATTCTCGGTACCAACACATGAATTCCTTGCTTTCAAAAATTTCACTGAATCATATTACTTGAATTTAAAACCCATCGGAGCCGCAAATAATTATTATTTTACAGCCTTTGAAGTAAACTAAATTAAAATGAAACAAATAAAAGATATTATACAAGCCTCTATTGATGTTAAACAACAAATTTTAAAGGATGATAATTTAATAAAAACTGTTGAGGATTGCGTAACTGCGATTGTTGCTGCTTTTAAAAATGGCAATAAAGTTTTGTTTTGTGGTAATGGCGGCAGCGCTGCTGATGCACAACATTTAGCTGCTGAGTTCAGCGGAAGATTTTATACCGATAGAGATGCTTTGCCTGCTGAAGCTTTGCATTGCAATACATCTTATATTACTGCTGTTGGCAATGATTATAGTTATGATGTGATCTATAGCAGAATGATAAAAGGTATTGGCAACAAAGGTGATGTGCTTGTAGGATTATCTACATCAGGCAATTCTAAGAACATCATTAAGGCATTTGAAGTGGCTAAAGAAAAAGGAATGGTTACTATAGGTTTTACTGGTGAAACAGGGGGCAATATGAAACCCTTATCTGATCATTTACTGAATGTTCCAAGTACTGATACCCCTCGTATACAGGAAAGCCATATTACATTAGGCCACATCGTTTGTCAATTGGTAGAAGAACAATATTTCGGATAATGATAAACGAAGCTATCATATTAGCTGGTGGCTTAGGCACAAGGTTACGTTCTGTAGTGGCAGATCTTCCTAAATGCATGGCGCCTGTTGCAGGAAAACCTTTTCTGCATTACGTAATAGCGCATTTACAAAAACAAGGCATTGACGAATTCATCTTCTCTGTTGGCTACATGTATGAAGCAATAGAAGCTTATCTTAAAAAAGATCACCCCAAATTAAATTATCAATTATCAATTGAGGAAGAACCATTAGGTACCGGTGGTGCAATAAAATTAGCTTGTCAAAAAGCAGTTGAAAAAAATGTATTGGTATTAAATGGTGATACGCTTTTTTCTGTTGATATAAATAAATTAAGTGAGCAACATCTTGCTCATCATGCTGAATGCACATTGAGCTTAAAGCCAATGAAAGAATTCGACAGGTATGGTGTGGTTGAATTACATCATGATCTTAGAATTGCTTCTTTTAAAGAGAAGCAATTCTATCATAAAGGCCTGATCAATGGCGGTGTATATGCACTCAACATTTCTAAATTCTTACATGAGGATCTCCCTGAAAAATTTTCTTTTGAAAAAGATTATTTAGAAAAATATTTTACTGAAAGAGAAATGTATGGATCTATACAAGATCAATATTTTATTGATATCGGTATTCCTGAGGACTTTGCTAGAGCCCAGGTTGAACTAAAATAATTGGAATAATTTACGATGTACGATTTGGGATTTACGATTTTCCTTAAATTCAAGCATCCCTCCTATTTAATTGAAAAATTTACAAGCAGAAAAAAATCGTAAATCGTACATCGTAAATCGTAAATTACATCATGCTCGACCTTACAAAAATAACCAACGACTGGACCCTCTTCCTCGACCGTGATGGCGTTATCAACCACGAAAAACATCTAGACTATATACATACATGGGATGAATTCATCTTTTACGAAGGCGTAAAAGATGCTATTACTATTTTCTCAAAAAAATTCAAATACATTTTCATTGTCACCAATCAGAAAGGTGTTGGTAAAGGCATGACCAAACTTTCTGATCTGCACATCATTCATGATAACATGAAAGCAGATATTTCCACTCATGGAGGAAGGATAGATAAAATTTATTTTTGCTCCGATCTTGAAGAAACAAGTCCTAACCGCAAGCCTAACCCCGGCATGGGCTTACAGGCTGTAGACGAATTCCCAGGCATTGATCTTTCAAAAGCCATCATGGTCGGCAACACATTAAGCGATATGGGCTTTGGCCGCAACCTTGGAGTTAAAACTGTCTTTCTGCCAACAACAAGGCCTGAAGTAGATTTAAAGGATGAACGAATAGATGCAACTTATCCAAGTTTGATTGATTTCGCAAAAGCGTTATAATGTACGATGAGGGATGTACGATGTACGATATCTCAAAATTTGAATAGACTTTTGACTTTCAGGCACTCGTAAATCGTACTTCGTACATCGTAAATAACTTGTCTAATAAAAAATAGTTAAATCCCCACCAAACACTCCATATCCCAAACCTTATGTCTAAATTTATCGCATGAAGAAACCGCTACTACTCATTTTCTCTTTATTTGTCATTATAAATTGTTTCTCTCAACGCATCTCAAAAGCAGATGAAAAGATCTTAATTAAAAAAGAAGATTCTTTGAAGATCCTTTGCGCCAAAGTTTTATTTGACACCATTCCGCAAAAGAGATTTACTGCAGATAGCATGTTTACAAAAACATTTGTACGAGCATTAAAAATAAACGGCTCCTTCTACTACCCTTTCGATTCATTACAAACCATTTCTAAATTATACGCTCCCGATAGTAGCTTCAGGATCTTTACCTGGCAGATGGTCATCAACAATAATATCATTCGTCAGCACGGTGCCATACAAATGCGTACTTACGATGGCAGCTTAAAATTATATCCGCTGATAGACAAGTCTGATGTAACAATAAATAAAGAAGATACTGTCGGAAATAACAAAGGATGGATAGGTGCTGTGTATTATAAGATATTACAAAAGCGTAGCAGCAATCAAAATTATTACACTTTATTAGGTTACGATGAACACAATGTAAAAAGTTCAAAGAAACTGATCGAAGTATTAAGTTTTACAAATGATGAACCAGTCTTTGGCGGAAGGTTTTTTAGTTTCGAAGAAGACACTGTTTTCAAATCTTCCAAAAGCCGATTTATCCTTGAATTTAAAAAAGATGTTGGAGCCCGTTTAAATTATGATGAAGAACTAGACCTTATCATGGTAGATCATTTAATTTCCGAAACCAACGAACCCAATAAAAAAGAAACCTACATTCCCGATGGTGACTACGAAGGTTTTAAATGGAAGAATGGTAAATGGGTGCACATCGAAAAAGTATTCAACCTAAAAACACCCGAAGGAGAAGAACCGGTACCACAAGGCATTAGAGACCCCGGAGGCAAGGTGGATGAAAAATTATTGAAGGAATATTAGTTGATGTGCTGATATGCTTATGTGCTAATGTGCTGATTATTGATGTGCTGATATGCTTATGTGCTAATGTGCTGATTTGGAAGAGGCTATTATTTTGGAGAGTACTTTTTTAATTGAAATGCATTTATTTGAAAGGTCTTCGCAATTGGGATAGCCTTCTGATGATTTGCAAAGTAACAGCCAGTATTCAGTTTCTTCTGCTTCTTTAGCAGCGATCTTCATTTTATGAATAAAATCATTTCTACTTTCTGCACTCTGTGCCTCTTTGATATTAGCACCAATGCTCGTTCCCGATCTTAATAATTGTTTGGAAATAATATACTTGCGATTAGTATCTAGTAATTCTGCGTATTTGATAATCGCCAATGCAAATTCAAATGAAAGATCAACTATTAAATTAGGTTTGTTATCAGACTCCATATTCTTTTAAATATAAGTCGTTCTAACAATCAAAAAAGTTGCATCCAATCAGCACATTAGCACATCGGCATATCAGCACATCAATAATCAGCCCATCAGCATTTCAGCACATCAGCACATCAATCGTCAAGCTTCAACACCGCAAGAAAAGCTTCTTGAGGAATCTCCACATTCCCTATCTGCCTCATTCTCTTCTTCCCTTCTTTTTGTTTCTCTAGAAGTTTACGTTTACGACTAATATCACCACCATAACATTTAGCAGTAACATCCTTACGCATAGCGCTGATATTTTCACGAGCAATAACTTTAGCGCCGATTGCAGCCTGTATAGATATCTGGAATTGCTGACGAGTCAATAGTTCTTTCAATTTCTCACAAAGCTTTCTACCAAATTCCTGGCTTCTGCTACGATGTATCAAAGCACTCAACGCATCCACTTTTTCACCATTCAATAAAATATCCATACGCACAATATCACTGTCTCTAAATCCTATCGGGTGATAATCGAACGACGCATATCCACGGGTCTGAGATTTTAATTTATCATAGAAATCAAAAACGATCTCTGTCAAAGGCATTTCAAAAGTAAGTTCAACACGGGTCGGACTTAAATACCCCTGGTGTATCAACATACCACGTTTATTAATACACAAGGTCATAATGTTACCGATATAATCCGGCTTCGTAATAATTTGCGCTTTAATAAAAGGCTCTTCAATTCTCTCCGTACGAGTAGGATCAGGTAAGGTAGAAGGATTGTGTACATCCACACGCTCACCCTTCACCGTATACGCAATAAAGCTCACGTTTGGTACGGTAGTAATCACCGTTTGGTTGAACTCACGTTCCAAACGCTCCTGTATAATTTCCATGTGCAACAAGCCAAGGAATCCGCAACGGAAACCAAAGCCCAATGCCTGCGATGTTTCTAATTCAAATGTCAGTGAAGCATCATTCAATTGAAGCTTCTCCATACAATCACGAAGCTCTTCAAACTTATCCGTATCCACCGGGAAGATCCCTGCAAAAACCATCGGCTTCACATCTTCAAAACCATCAATACGTGAAAGCGTTGGGTTAATAACGTTAGTCAACGTATCACCCACTTTTACTTCTTTGGCATTTTTAATACCCGTAATAATATACCCCACATCACCGCAGTGAACAGATTTTTTACTCTCCATCCCCAGTTTCAATATCCCCACTTCATCCGCTTCATATTCCTGGTCGGTGCTGAAAAATTTAACCTTATCTCCTTTCTTAATGCTGCCATTAAAAATACGGTAGTAAACAATGATCCCTCTAAAGCTATTGAACACACTATCAAATATCAATGCCTGCAACGGCGCCTCAGGGTCACCCTTCGGAGCAGGAATGCGATCGATGATCGCCTTCAATATTTCCTCGATACCGATACCACTTTTACCACTTGCCAATAAAATATCCTCTTCCTTACAACCCACCAATTCAATGATCTGATCACTCACTTCAGGGATCATTGCCCCATCCATATCGATCTTATTGATCACAGGAATTATCTCCAGATTATTTTCAATTGCAAGGTATAAGTTACTGATAGTCTGTGCTTGAATACCCTGTGTAGCATCCACCAAAAGCAGCGCTCCTTCACATGCCGCAAGGGCACGACTCACTTCATAACTGAAATCCACATGGCCGGGAGTATCGATCAGGTTCAGCACATATTCAGTACCGTTCAATGGGTAATTGATCTGTATCGCATGGCTCTTAATAGTGATCCCTTTTTCCCTTTCCAGGTCCATATCATCCAGCACCTGCGCCTGCATATCCCTGTCGCTGATGGTATGGGTAAACTGTAACAACCTGTCTGCTAGGGTACTTTTTCCGTGATCTATATGTGCAATAATGCAAAAATTTCTGATGTTCTTCATGTACTTATACCTCGTTTTGAGGCTGCGAAGATAGCCCATTTTCATGGATATTTTGCTACGCAAAATGATACTTATGGGGCGGGCATTTATGCTACTATTTAGCTGCGGTGGCGTCGCACTCTTGAACGATTAGTTCTTTATTGGGCTTTTATCAAAGCGTAGAAGTGGCTTAGTGGTAACCAAATCCAAAGAAGCAAAATATTTATAGTCAATAATAATTGTGTAATTTGAATCCATTAAGCCAACCATTACCTTAATACGAATAGCAATGAAATTTTCTGAGAGAATTGGCAAAAGAAACATACGAGCTGATATTCAATTAGATTCTATGGACATAGATTTGAGAAATAGTCTTTGGAATGTAATTGACTTATATATCAATGAACCACTAAAAAAGGAAAATACCAATTATTTAGAATATTCTAGTTTTAGAATTTTCTTCGAATCATTATGGTTTTCCTTTTATAAAGAACCGATGGACCAAATGCAATCATATAAACATGATATTATAAACAATTTAAGAAACAGATTTTTTAAATGGGATTATTTAGATGTGTATGACCTTATTGATTTCATAGTACAAATCGATAACCCTCCTTTTGAAAAACAAAGTTTTATAAAAGGAATAAATTTTATTCTCGAACGAGAATTATCGGGATATAGAATTATTAAGAATGTTTTAGCGCCAATAATAAATAATAATGAAATTCTAGAGATCGAAAATGCATTAAACAATACTACTTCAGATAAATTCAAAGGAGCACATATTCATTTAACGGAAGCTTTAAATAAATTGTCTGATAGAAAAAGACCCGACTATAGAAATTCAATTAAAGAAGCAATATCATCAATTGAGTCGATCTGTCAAGTAATTGCTAATGACCCAAAAGCTGAACTTGGTAAAGCTTTAAAAATTTTGAGAGCTAAAATGCCAATACATGGAGCACTAGAACAAGGTTTTCTAAAAATTTATGGATACACTAGCGATAGTGATGGGATAAGACATGCGCTCCTTGAAGAATCAAAACTCGAACAAGAAGACGCTATGTTTATGCTTGTATCCTGCAGTGCTTTTGTAAATTATTTGATTATAAAGGCAAATAAAATGGTAACCTAACCAACAAAACATAATTACTAAGACAATGATCATAAGAGAAATTGACACTATAAGAAAAGAAGTTTTACCTAAGATTAAAATTTTTTTTGACTCAATAGAAACACAATTTAATTATAGGAAAAAGAATTACTCAAAGTTTAGAATGCTTAATACTCTAACAAGCATTTTTCTTCTTTTCTTAATTTTTAATATTATTCCCATATTACCATATTTTTTTGGAACTGCTACGTCAATAACTAATCAGAAAATCATAATAAACAAATTATCAATCCCATTAGATAATTTCTTTGTCAGATGGATAGTGTTTTCCTTAATTGCCGGCATTTTATATGCGTTAATAAGGCCCATTGATAAATTTTTTGATAAGAAGGAAGATAAATATAGTATTAATAGAAAGCATTTACCTTTTGCATATTTATATAAAGCGATAAAAGAACTTGAAATCTTTTTAGTAAATGACAGAAAAGAACATACAGATATTTCATTTTCATACTTAAAAAAATATGTAAAAAGAAGTTTTCTATATGATACGCTCGATGCAGCTGAAAAAAGTATAGATATTTATTTACCAGAAACACTACAAGAATTTAAGAAAAACTTTACGTGGATTAAATATTCAGAATTTACTCAAACAATTATTACTGCTTTCAATGAATTAGATAATAAGATATTTGAGAGAATAATTCAGCAGAAAGAAATTGATTTAGTAATTAATGTACTTAATGATTTATTAGCAAGCGAATATATATTGCTAGATAAGGTCAAAGTTGATAAATTTTCAACAAGTATAACTGACAATAGTGTGGCTTCTAATCTTTTAATTGAAAGTGCAGCAATGAAAATCAATGCCGCCACAATAGTAGAAAAAATAAAAGATGAAGTTATTGAAGTATCAACAGTAGATAGACTAAATAATATTGCGACTTATTTTACTAACTTATTTACTCATAAAAACCTACTAATTACATTTTTTTCTTGGCTCATTTTATTGGGTTTAATATTCGTTTCTTTACTTTATTTAGGATACAAACTTTATAATTTACAAATTGATTCAACAATATTTATAGGAGCAGTGTCTGGGATAATAATTGGGGCAATAACAATAAGCGCAACAATTTATTCAAAAAGGAAATAGTTGCTTCCCAGCTACCCCCCCTGGCGCAGATATGCAGCAAAGCTAAGCAGCCTAGCGTATCTGTGCCAATACAAACTTTGCAAAGCACAGATACGCCAACCCTTCAATACCAATGCTGCATATCTGCGCTAGTAAAAGCAGCCAAGCGTATCTGTGCCTTCGAATACTTTACAAGTTTAATAGTTCCAACTTCTCAATTTCCAACAATCCTTTCTTTCACCCCAGCTATCCGTAGTGTTCAACAAATTTAAAAGCTGCGCTGTCCTGAGTTTGTAACTCAGGATTTTTATTTTATCTTGTTGCTGCCACAGCATTACTTGGAATTTTTATCAACAGTCGAATAACAAAAAAACTACAATAGATGCGTGAAAATAATCTTGATTGGAAAGAATACGAAGCTATAACAAAATACATCTATGAAACGTTGGGTAAAGAATTTGGAGTTACAATCGTAGGTTATGGTGATGACTGTAAAGTGCAGGGGAAATCAGGTAACTTTCATCAAATTGACGTTTTGACTATACAGTCAAACGGAGTGCATCAGGTTCGAACTGCAATTGAATGCAAATACTTGAAGAAGAAAATAACTAAAGATACTGTGATGAAAGTATTAAGCATTATCAATGATGCTCGAATTGATAAAGGTATTATAGTTTCAAAAAGCGGATTTACCAAAGATGCTTCTGATTTTGCACACGAGTACAATATTGGTCTCGTTGAACTAAGAGAAATACAAGAAAAAGACTTTCACGAAAATCCTAAAGAAATCCACATTGGGGATTTGCAACTAAACATTAAAGCGATTATAAAACGGCCACAAATATTAAATATAGACATTGGGAATAACCAAAGCATAGAAATCAGAGATGAGTGGGATTATTCTAATTATACAGTGATATTTGAAAACCAGACTCAAATTCCTTTAATAAAATATGTGAATGAATTCCGAAAGGAAGTAAATCTCCAAAATAAAAATGCCGAAAAAATCACTAAGCATTATGAAATTCTAAACGCAATTCTTTTTAATAAACATACTACAACCTCTATAGAAATTAATGGAATTACTTTCACTGGCCAATTAATAGAAATCGACGCTAGCAAAAACCTAAGTTTTAAGCTGATTGATCAAGTTTGGTTAATAATGAAATCAATATTTGAGGAGCGGGTATTTACTTTTTCAGAGAGTGGCTTGATTGTAGAACATAAAATTAAGTAATACTCAGCTATTCGTAGTATTCAACAAATTTATAAGCTGCGCTATCCTGAGTTTGTAACTCAGGATTTTTTCTATTACCTTGTTGCATCACTAAAACAACACGTAAAATGAGAAAGATATTTCAACTAATGCTAACAATGCAATTCCTGATATTATCGCTGGCATTTGCAATATTTCCCTCTCATGCCGATGCTCAAAATAACGCAGCTTCAGTATATCGAGACACTTTGAATATTGGGTTTGCTATGTACACAAAGGGTACGGCACCAGGATCATTGAATGCTATTTGGAATTACGCAAACGTGTGGAGCGGAAAAGGGACAGCCACCGGTGTTAGCAAGGAAGGTTTTGCAGGCAACTACCACATAAAATACTATTACGAAAATGGAGTGTTTTCAGATGAATATGAATTGGTCATCGAAAAAACCGGGAAATTTTACAACTTATCATGGATTGTAGATGGAAAGGTTCTTGCAAGAGGTGTTGGCATGGAAGTCGACAATTACTTGTCGGCTGGTTGGCGTAGAGTTACTGACTGATCCACTGCCCAGCTATCCGTAATGTTCAACAAATTTAAAAGCTCTGCTGTCTGTATGTCTCTGACTACGGACAATACATAATGATTATGTATGCATACACAATGCCCCCCTGGCGCAGATATGCAGCAAAGCTAAGTAGCCTAGCGTATCTGTGCCAATACAAACTTTGCAAAGCACAGATACGCCAACCCTTCAATACCAATGCTGCATATCTGCGCTAGTAAAAGCAGCCAAGCGTATCTGTGCCTTCGAATACTTTACAAGTTTAATAATTCCAACTTCTCAATTTCCCCCCTGGCGCAGATATGCAGCAAAGCTAAGCAGCCTAGCGTATCTGTGCCAATA
>JAZKCS010000009.1:0-207325 GCA_040387955.1 Bacteroidota bacterium
ATTTGGAGATTTGGAGATTTGGAGATTTGGAGATTTGGAGATTTGGAGATTTGGAAATAAATAAATCATAAAATTTTAAAAAAAATTGCGTAGCTAAATAACTACACATATATTTGTAGCCAAATAACTACACAATGAATTTAAGAAGAGATGTTTTTCAGGCAATTGCAGATCCTACAAGAAGAGCCATTCTTCTTTTGGTTGCTTCACAATCGATGACTGCCGGTGCAATAGCGGCAAACTTTGATACAGCAAGACCTACTGTTTCAAAGCACCTGCAGATCCTCACAGAATGTGAATTACTCAAACAGGAACAAAATGGTAGAGAAATTTCCTATCATACCAATGCAAAAAAAATGAAAGAAGTATCAGATTTTATCGAACCATTCCGTAAAATTTGGGATGAAAGATTTAATAAACTTGAAGCTGTAATGAAAAAATATAAAAGCAAATAACATGGAACAGAAAACAAAAATAAATGCCGAAAATGGCAAGCAGGAATTAGTGATCACTAGAGAATTTGACCTGCCGCTGGATCTATTGTTCAAAGCTTATGAAGAAGCTGAATTTGTAGAACAATGGATGGGAACAAAGGTTGTAAAACTGGAAAATAAAAAACACGGTGCTTATCAATTTGAAACAACTGATCCAATGGGAAACAAACATGTATTCAATGGGGTGATCCATGAATTTGTTCCTGGTCAAAAGATCATACGAACATTTGAAATGGAGAATACACACTTCCCTGTTCAATTGGAATTCCTAGAGTTTGAAGCACTAAATAATGACACAAGCAAACTAACCATGCAGATAGTTTACAGATCGGTTGAAGACAGGGACCGCATGCTACAATTACCATTTGCTCAAGGAATCAACATGGCACATAATCGTATACAAGAAATTTTAAGTAACATAAAATAACAAATCATGACAAAAAGAAATAAGATCATATATTGGATCGCAACAATATGGCTTTCATTAGGAATGGTATCAAGCGGTATAGTACAGCTATTAAAGGTAAAAGAAGAAGTAGACCTTTTTACACATCTTGGTTATCCACTTTATTTTATGACAATGCTTGCGATATGTAAATTTTTAGGCGTTATCACAGTACTTCTTCCTAAATTACCTTTATTAAAAGAATGGGCCTATGCAGGATTTTTCTTTGCCATGGCAGGAGCAATATTTTCACATATTGTATTAGGGGATGGTGCAAAAGAAACTTTCCCTCCGGTATTATTGTTGGTATTAACTTTAGCATCATGGTATTTCAGGCCTGCGGATAGAAAACTAATTTCTGTTAATTTTAATAAATGAAAATGAATCCAAAAGTTGATTTTTATTTTGCTAAAGAAGGTCAATGGCAATCTGCATTTGAAAAATTAAGAACGATCATTCTTGACTGTGGACTTGAAGAAGAATTGAAATGGGGAAACCCATGTTATACTTTTGGCAAGAGTAATATTGTTTTGATACATGGATTTAAAGAATATTGTGCATTGCTGTTTTTCAAAGGCGCTTTATTGAATGATGCCAATAGTATTCTTATCCAACAAACAGAAAATGTACAGGCCGCAAGACAGATCCGCTTTACTGATGTGAAAGAAATAGTTAAGCTACAAAAGACACTCAAAGCTTATATCTATGAAGCAATAGAAGTTGAAAAAGCCGGCTTGAAAGTGGAATTAAAAAAGACAAAAGAATATGACATCCCGGAAGAGTTTCAAAAAGTATTAAAAAAGAATGCTGCTTTAAAAAAAGCTTTTAATGCATTGACACCCGGAAGGCAAAGAGGGTACCTCCTGCATTTTTCTCAACCAAAACAATCACAAACAAGAGAATCAAGAATTGAAAAATGTGTGCCGGATATTCTTAATGGTAAAGGATTAAATGATTAAAACATTAACAACATGAAAAATAATAAATCAAAATTATCAGCTTCGCAAAACAAAGAGCTACTTGGTATTTTGAAAGCACGTTTTGAAAAAAATATGAATCGTCATAAAGGATTAGAGTGGAATAAAGTTTCACTAAAGCTTGAAGCCGCTCCTGAAAAACTCTGGTCGTTAAATGAAATGGAAATGACTGGCGGTGAACCCGATGTTGTAGGCTATGATAAAAAAACAAATGAATACATATTTTTTGATTGTGCTCCGGAAAGCCCAAAAGGTCGCAGAAGTATTTGTTACGATCATGAAGCGCTTGAAACAAGAAAAGAACATAAACCCGAAAACAGCGCCATCCAAATGGCTGCCGACATGGGCATTGAAGTTTTAACAGAAGAACAATATCGGGAATTACAACAGCTGGGAAATTTTGACACAAAGACTTCCAGTTGGATCATTACACCGACGGCTATCCGTAAACTTGGCGGCGCTCTTTTTTCTGATCGACGTTATAATACTGTATTTGTGTATCATAATGGTGCAGAATCTTATTATGCTGCAAGGGGGTTTAGGGGTTCGCTAAGGGTATAAATTTTTTAACGTTAAATTAAATAATAGCACAACATGAACTGGATCATCTTAATTATTGCAGGATTATTTGAAGTTGCTTTTGCTGCCTGTTTAGGAAAAGCAAAAGAAACATCAGGAAATGAAATGTATTTATGGTATGGAGGTTTTTTAGTTTCGCTTGCAATAAGTATGGTGCTATTGGTAAAAGCAACACAAACACTCCCCATTGGTACTGCTTATGCGGTGTGGACAGGCATTGGTGCAGTTGGCACCGTTCTAATAGGTATTTTAGTTTTTAAAGAGCCTACCAACTTTTGGAGGATATTCTTTCTTGCAACACTAATAAGTTCAATCATTGGATTAAAAGTAGTGTCACATTAAAATAACTTCATAAAAATGAACAAAGACATCCAGGCATACAACAATGCTCAATCAACTGAAGATAAAGAGATCTGCGATCTGCTTGCAAATGAAATAACACTTCATTTACCGAAAGCTGAAAATAAAATATGGCATGCACATCCTGTTTGGTTTTTGGATGGAAATCCAATTGCAGGTTATAGTAAATTGAAAGGATCTGTTCGTTTATTATTTTGGAGTGGGCAATCTTTTGAAGAAGAATTGCTGCAAAATGAAGGCAGTTTCAAAGCAGCTGAGATACGCTATACTGATGTAGCACAAGTAAAAACAAAAGACCTGAAACGATGGCTAAAAAAATCAATAAAAATTCAGTGGGATTATAAAAATATAGTGAAGCGAAAAGGTGTATTAGAAAGATTAAAATAAATTGAACCCACTTTTAAAAATGGGTCCAATTTCTAAACCAATTATAATTCAGCTGTAGCAGGACTGATCACCGTATTTACTTCATAGACCCTGGTAACCGGGAATCCTCCTTTTTTACCATGTTCTCTTACTAATTCTTCGTTTTCGGCTTTGTATACGCAAAATATTTTATCGCCGGTTACATAGCTATGGTCCCAAATAATTTGTGGGCCCATTTCTTTCAATACACCACAAGAGGTTTGTGAAATACCTTTTAATTCTGCAGCCGTAAATTTTCCGGCACCCGGAATTTCCCTTTCAATTACATACGTTTTCATTTTTTTGTCAGTTTTAATTTTAGTTTGTGTTGTTTGTGCAAATGCAAAAAGAGTGATGAACAGGCTAACAAAAAGCAAGCTCAATAATTTGGTGATCTTTTTCATGATATAATTTTTTGATGGTTGAATGATGATGTAAAGCTACCTCGCCAAATGTCTTTTGGCTATAACAAATCATTCAACAAATGGTAAAATTGAACCAATGTGCAACGGCTATTGTAATAGATTGAGATAAGCTGCAGGCAATAAATTGAATTTCTTTTTGAAGCATTTGGTAAAATAAGAAGGGCTGCTAAAGCCAGCATCAAAGGTAGTTTGAGCTACATTATACCGTTGTTTTTTCAACAACTCTTTTGCTCTTTCGAGTCTGAAATCATTTAGTAGAACATTAGGAGATACACCCCATATAGCAATTATTTTCCTGTACAATTGAGATTTACTCATTGCCATTGCTTTACAAAAATCAGCGATGGAGAAATCAGCATCCTGCCATGTTTTCGCCAGGTTATTAAATAAGGATGTCACAAATGTTTCATCCTGCGGAGATAAAGTAATGAACTGCTCTTGCAAAAAAGAGTCACGGGTAAGTTGCTCTTTTACTACGGAAGTAATTATTATTCTATCATCGTTCCGGATAGAACAAAGCTGATTGGCCAATTGCAAAGTATCCCCAAATAACTGATCGCTGTTTTCAACAGGTTCTCCTCCATTGAGAACCATTTTAAAGCCTGTTAGCACCTTATGATCATCAGGTATTTTTTTCTGAATATTCAATGCACAGGTAATTGCTTTAGTAAGAGAAGTAAATGAACCGATCAATCCATTCCCAACATGTTCTACCTCACGGGCTCCAACAATTGCCAATTCTTCACGAATTATTTTATTCTGTTCATTCAGTAGCTGGTTGGCTTTTTCTTTACCGAGTTGATGTTGTAACAAAACCGGATCGATACCACCGGTAACTAAAAGAATACGAAAGGATGCATCACTGAAAACTTTTAACCCATCGTCTGTAACTGCATCTTCAGGGTCATTGATACGCCCCAGGAAAGATTCTACCAATGAACTATCTACTTCAATGACTTTATTGGGGATCAATCCGTGTGCCTCATTATGCATTACGGATACAGCTTCTTTGGTAGGCGCTTCTATCAAACAAAAAACATTGCCTCTTTTTTCATCTACCCAATAGGTCATGCATTTACACACATGTTCATTCTGAACCATCAGATCCTTTAAGTGGGCTTCGGCTACTTCTTTGGCTTTTACACCTGGAAGAATGTGGACATCCATATAGATAGGCATGATCCAAATTTAATCAATCTCTAAGTTTTATAAAATATTTTTTTGCTGGATGTAAATCAAGGTAAAACTGTATTGGTTTGTACAGAAAATTTAATGACTGCAAAAACAAGTAACAATAATAAGAAAAAAATTATCCATGTTTTTAATGTAAGTGGCTTCATTTCACACCTCCTTTGATTTTAATTAAATAAAAAATAACAGGATGGGTGTGGAGAAGGATTTTCCTAGCAAAATATTGGAATATATAAATCTAAAAAAAAATAATAAGAAATGCAAGGTCTAATTGAGATTTTGCAAAATGTTTTACCTAGCTCCAGCAGTAAACATTGAAAAGGATTATTATAAATTACCCGCTTTAAGATCAATCTGTTCTTTGTATATTTAAAATATAAAAAATTATAGATGAGGACAAATTATTTGCAAAGCGCAAAAAAGCAATTCGAATATTATAAATTACTCGGTGAAAAAACTTTTGTTCAACTTACAAATGAACAATTGTTGTGGCAATACAATGAGGAAAGTAATAGCATTGCAATAATTGTAAAACATTTATGGGGAAATATGCTTTCCCGCTGGACAGATTTTTTGACAACGGACGGAGAAAAAGAATGGAGGCAAAGGGATGTAGAATTCGAAAATAATATTACCAGCAAAGAAACAATTCTTGAAAAATGGAATGAAGGATGGGCCTGTTTATTTACTGCGATCGATGCTTTAACAGAAGATGATCTATCAAAAGAAGTTTTTATTCGCAATCAGGGACATACTGTTGTAGATGCCATCAACAGGCAGCTTGCACATTATTCTTACCACATTGGACAAATAGTATTTATCGGGAAAATGATATGTAATAAAAACTGGACCTCCCTTTCTATTTCCAAAGGAAACTCACAAGCATATAATGCAGATAAATTTTCTAAGGAAAAACATACTCAACATTTTACAGATGAATATTTGGATAAAAAATAGTAGCCGTTTAAAATACTCTGTTAAGATATAACCAATTATTATTTAAAGAATCTTC
Source organism: Bacteroidota bacterium (assembly GCA_040387955.1). Classification (GTDB taxonomy): domain Bacteria; phylum Bacteroidota; class Bacteroidia; order Chitinophagales; family Chitinophagaceae; genus Ferruginibacter. The sequence goes on from JAZKCS010000009.1 coordinate 5,889, forward strand.
TTTTGATCCACCATACTAGGCCGAATGCTGCAAAACCGGCAAGGGTAAAATACAATGCAGTATTTCTTCTTTTAATAATTGACTTATTATACCAGGTTACAGCATCCTGATCATTGATATATTCTTTGTTATTATACTTCAATGAGAAGGTACGAATTCCTTTGCCAGAAACTTTAGGATCTTCTTCTGGGCTAAAACCCACTGTAAACTTAGTATCTGTAGGCACTTCATCAATAAATGCACTCCAATCAATAGCTTCTGGAATAAAAGTGCGGCTAGCCTCTTTTAAAATAATATAATGATTACCTGAGTGGCCTGATGGAAGATAAATTTCATTGCCGGCAGAACTGTAGGTTCCTGTAAAATAAGTGTATTTACCCCTCTCCATCATTTGCCTGGGCTGTTGAAAATAATCTTTCCACATAAAGAAAGCTGCAAACCACAGTAATATTGCTAATGCATGGATCTTAAGGTTCGATAAAAAATTTTCCATTATCTTTTTTAAAAACTAAGATAATAAATTTTGAATTCGTTAAACTCAAATTATTTTTTAAGCAGAATGAGGCAGGTGTGTATTGATCTTAGTGATAAGTTTTTCTATATCAAAAGGTTTTTCAAGACAATCATTTGCATTGAAATCTTTGAATTCCTTTAATTTATTTGGACTTGCAGAAATTAGGATCACAGGAATGTCTTTATAATAACTATTTTCTTTTAGCTCCCTGCATATTTCTCTTCCATCTTCACCATTCAACATTACATCCATCAGAATTATATCAGGCTTTATCTTGGTCATTTGTCTAACCATTTGAGTATGGTTGGCAGCAACAGACGATTCGATCTTATTCATTTTAAAAATAAGCGAATACATCTCTAATAACTCCAAAGAGTCGTCTATGATCAATACATGTGCCATTATCGAATTACTGGGAAACACTTAAAAATAAAAAAAAATATTATCAAAGAAAAATTTTAACAAAAATTGGCGTTAAGCACATCAGGTATTTGCTGTTAATTTTTGCCATAAGTCTTCCAGAAGATTAAAAATATTTTGCGTCGGCATTTCAATGATCTGCCAACTACCTTCTTCAATTTCTTGATTCAGTTCATTGTCATCCCAGCCACAATATCCTACAAAAAGTTTGAGCTCTTTATCTGTTATCATTTTTTGATCCATCATCATAACAGCCTTTTTAAAGTCCCCTCCCATAAAAATGTTATCGGTTATCGGATTGCCACCATCTATAAGATCAGGTCGGCAATGGATAAAATAAAGGCTTTCTGTTTCTACAGGCCCTCCGTTATATAAAGGAAAAGCCATAGAGTTTTTAAACTCTGCCAATTCATTGAACCTACGGGGGAATAATTTATTTATAACGAAGCCAAGCGACCCCTTCTCATTATGCTCACTTATTATTATCACAGTTTTTTCAAAATTAGTATCAGCTAATTTTTCTGTGCTTATCAATATTGTACCGATATTTAGATCCATTAATGAAAAATACAAATATTGTATTGATCATTAAAATTAATAAAGTTTCGACTGAATAGATAAATTGGATTATTATAGGCCTACATTAAATGACAGGAGAAATTTTATAGATAAAATTCATAACAAACATAATGATCAGTACAGTAATCATCCCAAAAATTGCTACTATTAAAAGCTTTGAAATCACGTCTCCTTTCTTCATATTTACAAAATAACAATATTTGTTTTTTGTAATTTGTAGATAGAAATCTATTAAACGATAGTTTAAATTTTAATCTCTGTAAACACAATTTAAAGCCAAATGCTCCCTATTTTTTGTATACTATTGGAAATAAAACGCTTATAATTTAGAAGTTGTACTACATAACAACTTAAGTAGTCGTTGTAATATTGCATTAATGAAACAACAAGATCTGATACTAAAACTAACCCTTACAGCTTTTTTAAGCATTGGTGCATTTTTGTTAGCATTGTACACTGTAGCAATATTCAAATAATTATAAAACTCTATTCCTAAAACCTAAGACCCAAACAATTAAAGGCTATTCTCTGAATAGCCTTTTTAATTTTATCCTGATATTTTTTGCCAATAAATTATATTAAATAAAAATTTTTTTATATTTTGTCAAGATATGACCAAAGAACGCTTTATAAACATGCTGGTAATTGGTACAATTGTATTGATAGGTTTCTATCTTTCCTATCTCATTTTGACATACGAAACAACATAGCAGTATTTTTTAAAACTGCTTTATTCGTCTTCTTAACTTATTAAATTATCTGTTTACACTCATTTATTAAATGTAAATTTATGAAGTGAATGTATACTTCATAAGCGGCCTCGGCGCTGATAAAAGAGCTTTTCAAAAACTGACTTTCCCTAAAAGCTGGACAGTGTATCATATTAGGTACATTGAGAATTTAAAGAATGAACCTCTTGCAGATTATTGCAAAAGACTTGCAGAACAAATAGATACATCAACTCCATTTGCACTTGTAGGTTTATCATTCGGCGGCATCATTGCTGTTGAATTAAATAAGATCATTCAACCTCAGATGACCATACTTATCTCAAGCATTTCTACACAACATCAAATGCCTTCAATTTTAAAGATCTCGGGTAAATTAAAATTACATTCGCTTCTGCCTGTTTATTTTATAAAACAAACAACAGCCATCACCTTCTGGTTATTTGGTGCAAAACGAAAATTTGAAAAAGATCTTTTGATACAGATCATTCATGATACCTCACCGAAATTTATTAAATGGGCCATTGGCAAGGTACTAACGTGGAAGAACAACGAAAAACCCGAGAACTTGTATCATATCCATGGAACAGCGGATAAATTATTCCCAATAACAAAAGTAACTCCGGATATAAAAATAAATGGCGGAGGGCATTTTATGGTATTGATACAGGCAAGAGAGATCAGTGCCATATTATCAAATAAATTAAATTAAAAAAAAACTCCTGTTGAAATAAATCAACAGGAGTTATAATATTTTTTGTTTCGAAGTTTTAACTAAGCTGGATGATCAATAAAGAAACACAAAAACAAAAGGTTAATGCGCTTGTTGCTAAGATCAATTTTACTGATAATGCTTTCATAGATTGGGGTTTTAGGTTAAAAATTCTGGCTAAACTTAGCCTTAACAACCATAACGTATCCTAATCCGTTTTATTGCGTAAACCAGCATTAATTTTTCAACAAAAATGCCTTAAGTAGTTCTCCATCAGCATCTATCACCGTACTAACTTTTTCTTTAGAAAGATCGGCTCTGATGGATTCCGGTATTGGCACCGCCTCTCCGATCACCGGCTCTACCACATCATAAAACTTCACCGGGTGTGCTGTCTCCAGTATCATCCCCTTATCCTGCGGATGTTCTTTTTGATATCTTTCCAAAGCTAAATACCCAACCGCTCCATGAGGATCTAACAAATAATGATCCGTACGTTTTACTTTAAGCAAAGTATCTCTTGTCTCATCATCAGTGATGCTGCAAGCGCTCAATACCTCTTTCAAATTATCGATCTTATTATCAAATATTTCCAAGATGCGAACAAAGTTACTTGGGTTACCAACATCCATTGCATTGGAAATTGTTGCCACTGCTTTCTTCGGTGCGTACTTTCCTGTTTTGAAAAACTCAGGAACAATATCATTTGCATTACAAGCTGCAATAAAATGTTTTACAGGCAAGCCTGAGATATGCGCTAAAATGCCTGCACAGATATTTCCGAAGTTGCCACTCGGCACAGAAATAACCGGAGGATTATTTTTCTCAGCCCATTGTTGGTAGGCAAAGAAATAATAGAACTGTTGTGGCAACCATCTTGCAACATTGATAGAGTTTGCAGATGTCAAAAATAATTTTTCATTCAGTTCTTTATCCGTAAACGCATGCTTCACCATTTGCTGACAATCATCAAATGTTCCGTTCACTTCAAGCGCATGAATATTTTTACCTAACGTAGTTAATTGTTTCTCCTGCACCGAACTCACTTTACCCGAAGGATAAAGGATCACCACATCTACCCCATCCACATCATAAAAACCATTCGCCACTGCACCACCTGTATCACCCGATGTTGCAACCAACACCGTTACTTTTTTATTCTGTTCTTTTACAAAATAACCAAGACAACGGCTCATGAATCTTGCACCCGTATCTTTAAAGGCCAACGTAGGACCATGATATAATTCAAGAGAAGAAATACTTTCATTTATCTTCACCAACGGACTATCAAAGTTCACCGTCTCTGCAACGATCTTTCTCAACACATCTTCAGGGATAGTATCACCCACATAAGGTTTTATCACCTGGTATGCAATTTCTTCATTACTATAAGATGTAATATTCTCTATCAACTCTCTTGGCACCACAGGAATAGATTCAGGAAAATACAATCCTTTATCCGGCGCCTGCCCTTGTATAGTAGCTTCTTTAAAACTTACGTTTGGAGATTGATGGTTGGTACTGTAATACTGCATTCTAGTTAAGAGTTATGAGTTAAGAATTAAGAGTTGCAAACTTTCAACTCATAATTCTTAACTCTTAATTTTAAATTATTTTAGTGTCTTGCCTATATTCTATCCTACTCCAACCTCGCTGCCATCTCCTACATAATGTAGAATTACAAATGCCCAGTTTACAGTAGTACAAAAGCTTAATCGGAGTACCAACCGACAAAGGGGATGTAATCCTTTGTCGGGGCCTTTTTTTGGTTCTTTTTTGGGCAAGCAAAAAAGAACATAAAAACATCTTACGAAATTATTTTAACCCCTGTCTTATTTATAGTTGTCACATACGTATTATAATCCAACCCAATCTTATTGTAAACCCCTTTCATCACTTCATTAACCGCATTCGCCGTCGCCTCCGTCTCACTCAACATAAATATAGAAGGCCCTGAACCAGAGATCCCTCCCCCCAACGCACCTGCCTCTTTACAAAGCCTCTTCACATCATCAAACCCAGGTATCAGTATACTACGTACCGGTTCAATAATAACATCTTCCAAAGACCTACTTATAAGCGGCAGATCATTCTGTATAAACCCTGCAACCAACCCAGCAATATTCCCCCATTGTTTAATAGCATCTTTCAGCTTCACTTCTTTACGAAGTATCTGCCTAGCATCAGAAGTCTTCACTTCTATCTGCGGATGCACAACCGTAACAAAAAGATCAGGAGAAGGAATACTCACAATATCCAACGGATGAATGCTTCTTATCAAAGTAACACCACCATAAATGCAAGGCGCCACATTATCCGCATGTTTTACACCGCTGGCAACTTTCTCACCAAACATCGCAAAGCGAACCATATCTTCTTTAGAAAAAATATTACCCAACAAATGATTCGCCGCCACCGTAGCACCAGCCGCACTTGCAGCACTACTACCAATACCACTACCCGGTTTAATCTTTTTATGAATCACCACTTCAAACCCAACATTACCACCAATTTCATTGATCATCTCAATTAACGGAGCACCCGCTGTATTCATCGCAGGGTCTAACGGCAAAGGATAGCCGTCCGCACTTTTAATAATGATCTCTTTCCTATCCAGCATCGTCACTTCCATCATATCATTCGGCTCATTGATGCACATACCAAGTACATCAAACCCACAAACGAGATTGGCCACAGTACCAGGTGCAAGAACTTTAACGTATTTACTCATTTTAGTTAGTCTATTTTTTTGATTTAAAGATTTGGAAATTTGAAGATTTGAAGATGAGGGCACCTCATTACTCATTTCCTAATTACCAAATATTCAAATTATAAAACTGTTCGTCATTTCCAAATTTTCAAATCTTCAAATCTCCAAATCGTTCTACCATCTCCAAATCTTCAAATCATGCCTTCAATCTTCGCTACCATCTCCCACATAATGTAGAATTACCAATACCCAGTTTACAGTAGTACAAAAGCTTAATTGGAATACCAACCGACAAAGGGGATGTAATCCTTTGTCGGGGCCCTTTTTTGTTACTTTTTTGGGCAAACAAAAAAGTAAACCTTAAGCACGAGAAGCTCGTATAATATCAGCAAAAACTCCCGAAGCAGTCACTTCAGCTCCTGCACCCGCCCCCTTAATTACTAGAGGTTGGTCAACATATCTATCCGTATAAAACAACACAATATTATCTTTCCCATACAAATGAAACAGATCATGCTCCGGATGAATATGTTGCAATCCAACAGACGCCTTACCATTCTCATACTTAGCAACAAACTTTAAAATGTTGCCTTTAGAAGCCGCTTCATCATACAGCTTTTTAAAATGCGCCTCATGCTTCACCATCGATGCAAAGAAATCATCCACAGACCCTACCATACATTCCTCCGGCATAAAAGAGTTATTCGTAATATCATCCAACTCCATCTTAGCACCACACTCACGGGCAAGAATAAGTATTTTACGCATCACATCCTTACCACTCAGGTCAAGACGAGGATCCGGTTCAGTATACCCCTCTTTCTTCGCCTGCATCACCACTTCAGAAAAACCTTCACCCTTATAATTATTGAAAACAAAATTCAAAGTACCACTCAACACCGCTTCAATCTTACGCACTTTATCACCACTGCGAATTAAGTCGTTTAGAGTACCTATCACCGGTAGCGACGCACCCACATTTGTTTCATACAAGAAACTCGTATTAAATTCATTCGCCAGCTCTTTCAGGTTTTTAAAATATTCAAACGAAGAAGAAGCCGCAATTTTATTACAAGCCACCACAGAAATACTTTTCTCCAACAACCTGTCATACAATTCAGCAATTTCACCATTCGCCGTAACATCCGCAAACACAGAGTTACGAACGTTCTTATCAATAATCGTTTTAATAAAACCTGCTGAAGTCATATGAGCACCATCTTTCAATAAAACATCTTTCCAATTTTCTAAGTCAATACCATCTTCATTAAACAACATCTTTGTACTGTTCGCAATACCCGTCACTTTAATTTTTATGCGAAGGTATTTTTGCAAATAGCTCTGTTGCTTGTGCAACTGTGCTAATAATTTACCACCCACATTACCCACACCCGCCACAAACAAGTTGATCTCTTTATAAGTCGTTTCAAAAAATGCTTCATGCAATACGTTGATCGCTTTCTTCACATCCTTAGCACCTATCACCGCAGAAATATTTCTTTCAGACGAACCCTGAGAGATAGCACGAACATTCACACCATTACGTCCCAGTGTACCAAACATTTTACCACTAATACCCGGGTGACTACGCATGTTATCACCCACCACCGCAACGATCGCCTGTTCTCTTTCCATACCCAGCGGTTCCACCCTGCTTGTTTCTATTTCATAACTAAATTCATCATCAACAATTTTCTTCGCCAATGCAGCATTCGCATCATCAATCCCCACACAAATAGAATGTTCACTCGAACTCTGTGTAATTAATATCACATTGATCTTCGCATTTGCCAACGCACCAAACAATCTTTTACTAAAACCCGGAATCCCCACCATACCGCTACCTTCCAAACTCAGTAAAGTTATTTTACCAATGCTGGAGATACCTCGGATGCTGGTATCATCTTTCGCTGCATCTTTTTCAATCACCGTTCCAATATCTTCAGGAGCAAAAGTATTTTTGATCCATGTAGGAATACCCTTCTTCAACACCGGCTGAATCGTTGGCGGATAAATAACCTTAGCGCCAAAGTGCGACAACTCCATCGCTTCCTGGTAAGATATACGAGGGATCATTTTTACATTCGTCACCAAACGAGGATCCGCCGTCATCATACCCGATACATCTGTCCATATCTCTAAAGTATGAGCATCCAATGCAGCCGCTAAAATAGCCGCAGTATAATCCGAGCCACCTCTGCCCAACGTAGTTACTTCACCCGCCTCATTGCTGGAGATGAACCCCGGCAGCATAAATAATTTTGAAGAAGACGCCGCAAAACGTGCCGCTACTTTTTTATCGGTAACAGCAAAGTCCACCGCTGCCGATCCAAAATTCGAATCAGTAGTAATGATCTCCCTGCTGTCGATCCATTCACATTCACCCAACACCTCTTTTAATTTAGCCGCAATGATCTGCGACGACAATATCTCACCATAACTCACAATACGGTCTTTCGTATGTTCCGATAATTCTTTCAGTAAAAAGATACCGTTGCAGATATCCTCTATCTCGTTGCACAATGTTTTCACCATGCTCAGCACACCGCTCTGTTGTGTAAGCGGCAATAATTCTTTTACTGTTTGTAAATGGCGTTGTTCCGCCTCCTGTAATTTGTCTTTGTACGCCTCATCACCCGCCGCAGCCAGGGCGCTGCAACCCAATAACACATCCGTGATGCCACCAAGAGCCGATACTACCACGGCCGTTTTATCCGTAGCCACTTTATCCTTTACTATTGCTACTACTTTATTGATATTTTCCGCATTGGCAACCGAACTGCCCCCAAACTTTAAAACCTGCATTGCTGTTTATTTAAATGGTATATATAATAATGATTAATAATTCGTTCTCTCGAACTAAAAGCTAAAAAGTGCCCAAAGGTAATATGAAAATGTACAACCCTAACGGGTTGTTGTAGAAATTGTGGTAGTGGTACGATTTACCGCAATAAAAGAAGGGATAATATGTGTGTTGTTGTGTACCACGTTGATTGTAAAACGAAGATAAGGGGAAAATATTATAATTTGATGTGCTGATGTGGTGAAATGCTGATGTGCTGATGAAAAATGCCACTATCCACTCATTATACTGTCAGTCTAACAAAAAATGAGATGTCAGTCTGAGCTTGTCGAAGACGGTCCTCAATTTGCATATGATCAAGTCTTATTTTTCTTTTGGGACCGGCATTTGTTTTTCATGGCAACATCGTTGTGTCACTCACTTGTACTACATACCATTGTGGAACTTTTATCGAAGTGTGGGCGTTAGATATTAATCAAATTCAGGCACAAGAATTTTATCTAGTTATAATGTGTATTATTCCAATTTTTCAAATGCATTAATAAGTCACATTTATCTCTCAACATTTTTAAAAATGCGACTCTAATAAGATTTTTATTTTTCAATAGCTCTTCTTCACGTATTTCCAATTCAGTGTCTAAAAAATCATCCCAAGAAATAGATACATTATACTTCGCTTTTAACATATCACTAGTTTTGCGATAATCTTCAAGTAAAGTATCAATCCATGATATTAGAAATTGGCAACTTTTGGCTTTATATCTTTTGTCGATTCTAAAAACTTTATTCCAGCTTTCCATTTTTTCTTTATTCTTTGCTGAGATTACAATGCTTAAGTTGTTAGGGACAAGCTTTTTTAAACTATTGGGAATTGCTTGCCCAGGCACTATTGAAAAGGTAATTTTTATCTCAGTATTATTAATATTTCCAAATGGATAAAATCCAATTTTTCTTCTTTTTTTATCCCTACCTCTCAAATCTTCAAAAATTATTGATTTTTCAAGCTTGTGCTTTGAGTTGCACTCATAACACATCGGCACTAAATTTTTAAAGTTAATACTTGAAAAAGGAAAGGTTCCTTTAGGTAAATAATGATCATAAGCATCTCGACCATCATCATATTGAGATTGCATATCATTAATGCCACAAAAAGGACATACTTGTATATTACTTGCGATAACTAAACTGTCAAAATGTTTTTTAAGGGTTTGGTATTTATTTACAACATGAGCTCTATTCAAAAATTTCTCATAAAGATTATTAAAAAAAGGTTTCAATATTTTTACTAATGGATCGGGAAGTTCTTTATACAACACGGGATCTATCTTTGTATCATTACACAGTTCTTCAATTTTATTATTATTTTTTAATCCTTGCAAAAGGAGTTTTTTTACCGCAGCATTTTTTTCATTTTTTATGAGCTCGTATATATTTTTAAGCGGCTCAAACAACAAATCTTTTTCTTTTGTTTGTTCTTCCAACATTAATTCCTGTAATGGTAGTGAAAATTTATTAATAGAAAATTTGGATTGAGGCTTTGCTGCACATATAATTATAAAAGCATCCATGATTAGGCCATGGATTTGTTCAATACTTTGATTTTGGTATTTATAATACTTAAGCATTCTTTTTTTTCTTACTTAAAGATTTCGCTTTTGAATTAATTAAATAATATAAAATAAATTTTTCTACGGAATCACCAAATAATGAAGCCTGGTCTTTTATTTCATTAAGGGCACTAAGAGTCTTTGCTTGTTCAACTTTGTCTTCTAACTTAGATATCATCTCATTAGGAGTTTCTGCAATTGTGTTATCTTTTTCAAAGAGTTCTTTTAAAAGCACATGAGATGAAGCTCCATACGTATTAATCTTGGGTTTACGAAACTGAACTCCTTTATCATTTCTTGAAAAAATATAAACGTTTTCACTTTGGCAATCACTAACAACAAATGGAGAGTGTGTTGTTAGCAATATTTCTTGTTGAGGAATAAACATTCCTGGATCTTTCGACAATTTAATACCGAAAATTTCATTAAGGCTACTAATTAATTTTCGACGCCATTCAGGATTGAAATGCGTTTCAGGCTCATCTAATAAAAAAAGTGAAGCGTTCTCTTCTATTAACATTAGTGCTCCAGTTATTTGTAAATATTGATGTTCTCCATCACTTAGTTGCTTATAATAAACAGCTGTGCCATCTTTCTTTTGAAAACGTATAGCATCAATATGAAAAACTTTATCCTCTGTTGAGACCTTAGGCAAAAATTCATGAATATTGGTCTCCAAGTTTTGCGTTTTTATTTGCTCTTGAACAGATTCATTATAATTCTCTATATTTATTAAATTCAATAAATATAATTCTCCAAACATTTTCATTGCCCCACCAGTAAACTTATCCCTGAAAGCTCTCTTCATATTTTCATCTACTTTAAAATATAATTCTATTCTAAGTTCCTCATTTGATTGAGGAAATTGTATTATATCCTCATCGGATATTATTCTTAAAGTAGTACTACAATCAACAAGTTTGTGAAGAGTTTGCCTGAGTTCGTAAGGCAATTCAATCCTTTTTACAAAATCACTATACAAACTTTGTTTATTTCCAATTAATTCTTGATTATTATTTTCTATTAACTGAAGCAGTTTTGTAATATGCTCATCTCTACGAACTCTAAAATTAAAAGATGCCTTGAATGATAAAATATCTTTTATTGATAACAATTCGTTTATAACATCCATCTCTTTTTTTTCTGATGCTATTCCAAAATCTCTCATTATATAATTAGCTAATACTGCTAAAGAATTACTAGTATAGTCTAGAAAAAATAGCCTGTTTAAATCTGGCTCAAAAAGCGTTTCCAAAGTTTTCCTTTCGTTGAATTGTTCAACGCTATCATCGTCAAGTGAGTTACTTTTTGCCAATTTTCGTTTAAGGACATCTAAATAATAAAAATCCATTTTTGCAAATGGAATACTAACTAACTCGTTCATTCCACTACTATAACCAATGATTTGGTTTGGTAATAATTTCGAAAAAAGATCGTTATCTATTACTTTTTTAATCCCTTCTTCATTGTCATAATAATATTCAAAAACTGGTTCTTTCCCAATTTCCTTCGTAATTATTATGTTTCGCCAAGTTAGTTTAGTAAAAGTGTTGCTATCATCTTCTGGCAAGGCGTTGCGTGGGGTAATTGGTAGTTTGTAATGTATACGAAAGCCAAACCACGTTTCAGCCTTTGTGTAAGTCTTTACATCTGGCATAGCCACACTTTCCAAAAAAAAGAAAATTTCTGCCAGTACTTGCATGACATTACTTTTCCCACTTCCGTTTAGACCAACAAAACAAATAGGTTCTATTTGGTTTATGTTTTTAGCGGGCCTATTAAAGCGAATCGTAAAATCCTTTTGAAGACCTCTGAAAGGGCTATATAATTCTAGTTCTACCAATTTCATATAGCCTCTTCAAGTTTAACGTTATTTAATTTTAAGTAAAGTCTTCTTATTGCAACTTTATTAGCTTGTTGAAGATAATCATAGGCATCTTTATTTTTGCTAGCCATCGTTTCATCAAAATAAATTTGTTGTAAAAAAGAAGGATTTACTTCTAATCGTTCCATCACATACTTATTTAATAACTCAAAAGCGGGGTAAAATTTTATTTGCCTTAATGATGATTGCAATTGTAGAAAAGTAAACGGCATATTCCATAATTCATTTTCAATAAAGTTATCTATGGATTTAAATACTGCCTGTTCTATTACTTGATAAGTCGTGCTTACACCTTCTTCTTCTGCCAACACTTCAATAATTTGCTTAATAGTGAAGGACTTATCTGAAAAATATTGATTAGCAAGTTCTACAACGTTAATATGATAATTTCCAAAAGTGACATTTCCTATTTTAGTATCACCCAGATATTTGAGAATCGGATCATTATCCTTTTTTTCTAATTCATTTGATTCTTCAATTATTCTTTTAACTTCAGCATATTCCACAATTTCTTTTCCAATTTCTCTCGTGATCTTAGTGTTGAAAAAAAAAGGATAATCTATAATTAATTGTGATATTTGGGATGAAGAAAGTTCGGAAATATTTGAGTGTCCAAAATTTTGTATACCAGATTTTAAATTTTGGATTTTTAAACTTCCAGGGATTTGCATTTTTTTAAAAATATTATCTAACTGTACTCTTGTTTTAATGGTATGCATAGCTTCAGTCATTTTGCTTAAGCCATAATTTAATTTGACAATATTTTTTGTAGTAGGCAATACCTCTACTTGTTCTTTAAGCCATTGCACAGTCTCTATTGCCTCAGTTATTGCTGCTGTATCCTGTTTAATTTTTAACCTACCTGAAAATGCATTTTGTAGAAGAGATTTTAAAAGAGTTTCAACATATGCTAGCGTAATGGATAATTTTTCTCTGATTTTTTCTACTTTAACCACTAATTCTTTAAAAGATTTCTGTAAATTAATATCAGGTGAGATAACGTTCAAATCCCTTAAAACTTCAAGATTAATATTTTTTTGAGCTGCCATAGGTGCATTCTGTTCTAACACCTTTTGCCAAAATGAAAACCAGAAATGCATGAATTCAGAATTAGTTTTTCTATTTGGCAAAATACCTACGATACTATCTGGAAAACAGGAATCAAAACCGAGTATTGCAGTCTTTCCAATATTTGCAGCTATTGTTATGCATAAAGTTCCAGAAGGCCAGATTTTACTTTGCTTTAAGCCCAATTCTGAATAAGTAGATGTGTATTTTTTTATATAAGTGCCTGCATTTGCAACATCACCAGTTTGTATAAGTGGATATGGTCCATTTAATAATTCAATAGCATTTCTAGGTCGACTTTTGGAAACCCCTCTTTCAATTTTTCCTAGAGTTGATAATTTTAAAGTAGGCCATTTTTTAGAATTACTTACGGGGTCACCAAACATGTTCAAAAAGGCATCTTTTAATAATCGATCTAATGTTTCAAGGCTATTTTTTTTCTTAGAAATTAAATTCTGTACTGTATCTAATATGTTTACAATGTATCGTTGCTCGATTAAAGATGGAAGAACAATCTTGATTTCATTAATATCATTAACAGAAAGATGTTTTACGGTTACAAATGGAGTAACGTCTTCAATTCTTTTTAATTCCTTAGGCAGAAAATAATAAAGATATTTTTTCAGCAGTTTTTCACTTTTCGGTTCAATTTTACATACCCTTTGGTTAATATATGCATTTATACCTGTCCAAATAAATGGTTTAAATTCTCCATCCATTGAAATAAGAATATCCCCTTTCTTTGCAACATATCTATCATCAATAATTTCACTTGTGAAAGTTTCAGTCTTTCCTTTTTCAATATCCCTAATTCTAATAACTGGCATTAGGTTGCTCTCAGTACTAAAAAAGTCCGATTTTAAAGCGTAGCCAGAGGTTATAACAACTAAGTCTCCAAGTCTTTCTATACTCATTGTATCATTTCTTTTAAACTTTTCAGATCGCTTAATAATTCGTTTTCTAGTTCGATTAGTTTGTTTAAAATCTCTTTAGGTGGTTCATAATTTACTTCTACATAATCCATTTCTCTATATCGGCTAAAGCTCAAATTATACTTATTTGCAATAATATCTTTAATTGGCACATAAAAATGAACCTTCTTTCGATCATCACTTTTTTTATTGCTATTTTGATACTCGTTATATTTTTTAACAATACCCGGAAGAGGTTTATCATTTTGAGAGCGTCGATTATCATCTAAGCTATACCCATCACTTTGCATTCCATAAAACCAAACTCTTTGAGTATGCCAATTTTTACCATGTGATAATGGATCCTTTAATTCAGCAACTTTTTTATTAAAAATCAATACCGCCGTACTTACGCCTGCATATGGTTTAAAAACACCACTAGGCATACTAATTACTGCTTTTAGCTCACAAGTTTGTAACAATAGTTTTCGTATCTCTTGATGTGCATTGCTGCCTCCAAATAATACACCATCAGGAATTATTACTCCAGCTTTCCCATCATTTTGTAGCATTCGCATAATTCGATCAAGAAATAACAATTCTGTTTTATTACTTTTAATTCGTAATTCGCCTCGATTACTTTCATCAATGCTACCCTTAAAAGGAGGATTTGCCAGAATAATAGAATATTGACCAGCCAACTCGTATTTATCATACCTTTTATCTAAAGTATCCATTTGTTCAATATTGGGATGGGTAATATCATGTAACATCAGGTTCATTAAACCTAGCCGAACCATAGTTGCATCAAAATCAAAACCATAAAAGGTCTGCTCTCTTAACTTCTTCCAAATGGTTTCAGTCTTTATTTTATCTCCCACAATACCAGTTACAAAACCATTCTCATCTTCAGGCATTCTAAATTTTTCACTTGTATATTTTGTTACAATATACTGATAAGCGCCAACCAAAAAACCTCCAGTACCACAAGTTGGATCACATATCTTATCACTTATATCGGGATTAACAATTTCTGTAATCATTCGAATGATATGACGTGGCGTTCTAAATTGGCCATTCTTGCCTGATTGCGCAATTTCATTCAATAAGTATTCGTAGACATCGCCTAATGTATCATGAAAAGCTTGTCCCTCCCTTTGTTGATTTTCAATTTCTAAATGAATTTCTTCAATAATTTTAATTGCATCTTCTAACAAAGAAGGTTTAGGGATCATAAAGACTGCCTCTTTCATATACTTACTAAAAGGAAATTCTTTACTATTAAGTGTTTTTATAAAAGGAAAAACATAGTTAGAAACGAAAAGTAATTTATCATGTGAATCACTAATATTATTTGCGAAATAACTCCATCTATAATACTCAAAAAGCACTTTCTTTTTGCCATTCTTTTGCGGTTTAAGCCATTTAAATCCTGCAGTATTTTTTCCTATCGAAATGAAACCGGAAAAAATTGATTTTAGTTGCTTGCTTCTTGTATTATTTTCATATTCCTTTTCCATTCCATCTAATCTCTTCATGAAAAGTAAATAGCTTATTTGCTCTATTGCTGTTATGGGATTTGACAAACCTCCGCTCCAAAATTTGTCCCAGAGTTGATTAATTTTACTTTTTATTTCAGGTGTTAACATTTATACAAAAATTTTGCTTGGAAGATAAAATAAAAAATTTTGAAATAGAATTGTTTTTTACAGAAAAACTTTCAGACACAAGTCTTCTGCCGAAATGACTGATGACAATCAAATTACAATATGTGCATGACTATATCCTGTGTCTATATGTTATATGAGTTTCCAAATTTAGGCAGTAGCAGGAGACATTCGGACACTAGCATTTTTCTATTGAATAATAAGGATGGTGAGTGTATGATAAAACAAAAAGGGCTATCAAAATTTTTGATAGCCCTTACAGTTAAAGTAAAGTTCTTATGAGGTTTTTCCTGGCGTTGCTCCTCCGCTTGTTAAATTTCCATCGCTGTCTGTGTTAACCCAAGTGTGTTGATGATCAGATTTGCTACCATCATTGGTTCTGAGGCTTTCTTCTTTAGTAGACCCATCCTCTTTAACTGTGGTTTTTGTTGATTGTTGTTCGCCTGTTCCATCAGACGTCCATTTTCCCCAGCTATCCGTAGTGTTCTATCGAGTTGAAGCTATCCTGAGTTTGTAACTCAGGATACATAACATAATCAAAACAATATTACAAATTGAAAAGTCCGTAGTCAAAGACATACGGACAGCAGAGCTTTTATAATTGTACAACCATCAACCATCCATCCTATCAGTAATAATGTAACGAGTTGAAGCTGTCCTGAGTTTGTAACTCAGGACATATAACATAATCAAAACTACATCCTTATTATTGTTTGTCCGTAGTCAAAAACATACGGACAGCGGACCTTTTATAATCGTACCATAATATGCAACCATTTTTATTTACTCCCAGTCTTAGCAATAAAAAGCATGAGTCAAGGTGGTTATAAAATAAGAAATGTAGAAGGAATACATTTTGTAACATTTGCAGTAGTAGAATGGGTAGATGTATTTACACGAAGAGAATATAGAGACATTATATTGCAAAGCATAAAGCATTGCCAAAAAGAAAAAGGTTTGATCCTACATAGTTGGTGCCTAATGAGTAACCATATACATCTGGTTGTAAGAGCAACCAATAATAATACTAGTGATATACTAAGAGATTTTAAAAAATATACAAGCAAACAAATAATAAAAGCAATAACAGATAACGAAAAAGAAAGTAGAAGAGAATGGATGCTAAACATTTTTAAAGAAGCCGGAGAAACAAACAGCCGTAATACCAACTACCAATTTTGGAGGCAAGACAATCAACCAAAAGAATTATTTACAACAAAATTTACCAATCAAAAACTGGATTACATTCATAACAATCCTGTAGAAGCCGGGATAGTAGAAAAAGCAGAAGAATATCTATACAGTAGCGCAAGAGACTATTACAATGGTAAAAATTGTGGGTTATTAGAAATTGAATTCCTGTAAGTCCCCACATTGGCGCAAGTATGTCAACGAATTTAATGCTCTTGGTGCAAGCATCCTCAATGTAATAATGCTCTATCTGGCCCCCAAAATAATAGCATTGAATGCACAATTTGTACCAACAGAAGCAACAGTCCCAACATTTCGTACCGTTATGGTAGCACTGTTTACATCTACGTTACTAACGGTGGCTAATAGGTGGCTTGCATTGGTTACAGACCCCGTAAATTGTCCGGGTGATACAACGGGTGAACTTGCAAACGTACTGAACGGAATATTAAAGGTAATAGCTCCTCCTCCGGGACTAAGTGTAAAATTTATATTTGCCGGACTTGTATACTTCACCATTTTCAATTGTGTACCGTTACTGCTTGCTACGATCCCATCTCCTGCTGTTGTAATATCACCTGTTACTGCAAGATCACCTGTACCGTCGAGAGACATAGTGGTACTGTTAGCTTCATTTCTGAATACAAAATTATCTCCGGTCCCAAACGTCCTGAATTTCATATCACCATCATAAATAATAGCTCCGGAATCAGTAGAGTTTTCATCTTCCATCATTATGTGCATTCCCCAATTACCCGGGGTACCCGAAAGCCCTTTTAGATAAAGTAACGTACTATGATATGTAGCGGTATTAATTTTTAGTTGGCTGGATGCAGTAATATTAGTTCCAGTAATAGTAGTCGCTGCGTCTATAGAATATGCATCTAATTTATCATACACATTTAGATCAGCGGAAATATAGGTGTCCCCACCTATAGTAAGGAAATATTGAGGATAGAGATTAGGACCAATTCCTACCCTACCGACAGAGTCTATGGTCATACGACGGACACCATTAGTAAAAAATGATAAACCATTTCTGTAAAGATTGTTATTTAGACGGCTGCTGCTAATACCTGCCAAGCCTTCTTTTCCAAAGATGATACCTGGAGAAAGGGCACCTTGATTGGCGCTCAACTGATCAACCATTAAACCACTATCAATTGCTAACCGAGCTAACGGAGTTGTTGTTCCTATACCAACCCGCTGGCCATTACTGTTGATCGATATAAGAATCAATGAAAGAAATAAAATATGTACGGAAAACTTTAGTCTCATAAAAATAGATTTAGGTGGTTGAATTAAAATTGTAGACTGTTTCTTAAAGATAATTTTTAAAAATGCAATTTCCAAGAGCGGTAACAATAAAAGCATTTCCTCCTTTGGTGCAAGTATCCAATGAATTTAATGCTCTTGGCGCAAGTCTTCCATCATGGTGACTTGCGTCAGCAAAAGGAATTAATCTTATATTTGAAACCATTTTAATCATTAACCATAACTTTACTCCCCCATGAAAACAACTTTTCTTTTACTGCTTAGCTGTATTCTTACTATCAATTCAATTGCTCAAGAAAAAAATATAAGCGGAGCCAGGGCATGGAAAACAATTTCTTTATTATCGGGCACACAGATCAAGGATGCAAAAGCTATTTTGGCGAAAGAAGGATTAATTGAGTATAAAAAAGATACAGATGAAGCTACTAAAGGTGTTGTATATTTTTTTGCAGCAGATGTAGCAGAGAAAAACTATGAACCTGATTACAAGTTATTTTGCATTAATGGAAAAGTTGTAATGCTTACAATCTCTTATGAATATTCGGAAGAAAGCACCACTTATAAGAAAGAGACGAGTGAAATGAAAAATATCTTAAAAGCAAATGGCTTTACTGAGAATAAAAAACAAAGAACCTTACAAGGAATGTTAGTTTTCGATTATTCAACGAGCAAAAAAAACACTGATGCTACACTTGTAGTTGATGAAGACCTTGCAAACTTCACCCTCATACTTGGAGAAACAAAATATGTAAAAATGGCCACAGAGTAATGTCTGAAGTTACTGCATCAAATAAAAAACACGAAATATGGCAATTGGATCCCTCATATTGGCCCAAGCATTGGGTACACATTTAGCTTTATTATTCTAAAGAAAAGAAATCAAAACCCGTAACTTTCCTGTGTAGGCCATTCATTAAAATTCAAAGGGATACCAAAAAATGGCAACGTGACTTTTGCAGGGTTAACAGTTGCATTGTTTTTTTTCAGAATTCCTGTCATGTTATCAATTTGGTCAATCAGCGTTTTTTTAGCAGGCTTTTCCAATTGATAACCATAACAAGTATAATGACTGGTAAGGCTTTTGGTGATGCCTGCAAAAGGAATACTATCTTTAAGATAGTGAGAAAAGCCAACAAATACCTGTCCGCAGGAACCCATGCGGCTGCTGTTAGAGTAGTGCAAAGCGTATAAAACCGCCTCTCCCTTATCAAAATAAAATACTTGCCTCCAGCCTATTAAAAAAAAATTGGTAGATGTTTTTTGCAGTATAACCAGATGGTCGTTTTTATAACCGGCATTTATGATGTAGTTATTATTGTCTTTTTTATTTTTCACTTCAACAGTTGTATAAATGATATTAGTATCGGCAGTTATTTTTTTTATAACGGAATCAATATGGTTAACCCTTACTTGTACATTGTTGGAACTTTTTTTGGTTTGCAGATTTGTTTTTTGGCCGGCAGCGTTTAAAAATAGCAGGCAGGAAATGAGTGAGATAACTATTTGCAATTTCATATATGAATGATTTTATGAAAACAGGATGCCGGAAAGTACACAAATACATAAATTTTTGCCGGTTCCATTAAAACAAATGTATAATTCCTTAACCCTCTCTGACGCAAGTCTTCCGTTAGGATGACTTGATGCCCCCTATTGGCGCAAGTAAGCTAACGAATTTAATTCTCTTGGCACAAGCATACGCTTGTGCCCGAATTTAATAAATTAACAAGTAAGCGTTAAATAAATACTCAATAGGTTTTCTTATCCTACAATTACATTTCGAAAGATCTTTTATACTTGGGCAGAAGCGGGGTTCAATCTTATTTTCTTTACTACTTACAATCAAGTGAACATGATTCGTCATAATAACCCAGGCATGTAAACGCAAGCCTACTATCAATACAGAATTTTAACCTCCCAATAAATATTTCTTTGTAATGCTCACGGGCAAATACATCTACCCAACCAACTACACTAAACGTTACAAAATGGGGTATCTCATCTTCTCCTACTTTATATTTTGATGACATAATAGTTGCTTTTTTATATGTCTTTTATTCAGTAATAAAAGTTGCATCACAAAGCATTAACTCTCTCACTGCCATAGAAATTGTTGCTATTGCTTTACAATGGACTACCTTACACGAAATAGCGTTATGAAAATTATCTTATCAGTCCTGCTTTTTTTGTCCCCTTTTATTATAAACGCACAAACTTACAGTACAAAGAGCCAGGGAAGCAATACTGTTGGAGGTGCATATGTAGCACCCATAATAACAAAAACATACACAGTTAAATCTACGGGCTATCAGCCTCCTGTCCGCACATCATATTCAAACTATAACTACACTTCTTCAGCTCCTTCGCCTTTTTCTACCGGGAGTTCTTTTTCAGGAAGCAAAGTTTCAAGTGCTCCAAGATTAAAAGGAAGTATCTACAAAGATCCTACTGGAAAATATGGATTTACTGATGGCACCGGGAGTATATTGGTAGCTGCTATTTATGACGAAGTAAGTGAACTGTCAGCATCTACAGAAGGTATTGGTTATTTGAAAGTGAAGCTCAATAGCAAATACGGTATACTTTGGCCTTACGATAAAAAACCTACTGTACCTGTAAAGTATGATGACATTAAGAGGATCAACAGTAGTACAGTGCTCGTTACATTAGATAAGAAAATGGGTATCATCGAAATGCCTGAACCAGGTAAATCGAATTTTGCTATCCCATTAAAGTATGATGATATCGGACCTTTGGATGCATATTGCCTCTGGGTTAGATCAGGCGACAAATTCGGCCTGGTAAGCATTCTTAACACAACCATTCTTCCCGTGAAATACCAGGAAATTCATACTTTCTCTCTAACAGAGATCCTCGTCAAAAAGGATAATAAAATGGGATTAATGAATTTCAGAGGCAAGGAAACTCTTCCAATAGAATATGAAAGTATAAGCACAGTAGCTAACGGTGTAGCATGGGTAATAAAAAATAATAAGTGGGGTCTTATCAATTCCAAAGGAGAACTATTGGCAGTGCCACAATATGATACCGTATATGAACAAAGTGAAGGTAAGATCTGGATAAATGAACGAGCCATTGTTGCTAAAGAAGGAAAGTTTTTCTATTTGGATAAAGAAGGAAAGCAAACAGCGTATAACGTTGAAAGTGCCAAAGCTGTTGAGAAACCAGAACGCCTTACTAAAATAGAAGAAAACTTTGACGAGGAAAATGGAAAATTCAAATGGCCTTCTAATACATATGCAAAACAAACCAGTGGTCAATATATATTAACTCTTGAGGGTGATGTAAATTATAAGGATCCAAAATTTCCCCCCGAATTTTCATTTACCGCACAAGATGACTGGATGCTTGAAGTTAGTATGAAAAAAGGTGTTGGTGGTATTGGAACTTCCTATGGTATAGCTTGGGGTAATTTGAGTTCTGTATTAGTATATGCTTACGGATTAACTTTTTCAGGACTAGACGCTGGTACAAAAGATTTTAAAATAAAAAAGGGATTCAATACCTTAAAGATGATACGAAGAGGAAAAGATTTTGAAGTTTATTTCAATTCAAAAAATATTATTACCACCCAGGTAAAAAAACTGGAAGGAGGAACTTTCAGTTTTACATCAAGTACAGGCCTTCCTGGTTACCCCGTTATTGTATATTTTGATGATATTAAATTTGAAATATTGAAAAAGAATTGATCATTGTTATCGTATTCTTTATTCCTTATCCTTGGTTGGCACCCCACATTGGCGCAAGTATGCTAACGAATTTAATTCTCTTGGCGCAAGCTTACGCTTGTGCCCGAATTTAAAAAACTAACAAGAATAATTCACTTAAAGAAATACTCAAATAGGTTTCCTTAATCTACAATTACATTTCGAAAACTCTTTTATACTTGGGCACAAGCGGATGCTTGCGCCAACAACGGGACATTGCTTTGGAATAATTATAACCCTATTTAGGTAATTTACTTTTCAATAAAGCATCCAATGCGATCTTTAATTCATCAATTTGCTGTTGTTGTGTTTTGAGTTTTGTTTCTTGTGTTCTTATTTGTTCCTGTTGTTCCTTTACAGCATTTATCAGCATATATGTCATAGCCGAATTATCCACTTTTAAATAATCAGTATTGTCTTTTTTAAATGTACTCACCATATAAGGAGCCACTTCTTTTATTTCCTGTGCCACTACTCCGATATATTCTTTATCTGTATCATAGCCACTTAAATTATTATACTGAAAATAAACAGGGTTGATCTTTAACAATTGTTGTAAACCATCACCATATGGTTTTACATTTTGCTTAAGCCTTGCATCACTGCTTACAGACCAGCTACCACCACCCGGCTTTGATGCTGTACCTCCTATCACTAATGCACCTCCGGTATTTTGTAGGTAAAGCGTATTATTTGTTCCATTATCTCGTGCAATGATCTCGTTGTTATCAAACACGAGGTTACCACCATTCTGGTCTCCTATCATAACAAAGCCTGAGCCATCCGATAAACTTGCGTCTTCTCCACCATCCACATGCAACCTGGTACTGGGTTTATCTGTTACGCCTATACCTGTGTACCCGCTTTTCAACATTACTAAAGCATTAGAAGGTGTTACTGAGCCACCATTTCCGATTATAAAAAGCGGATCATTGGTATTCCAGATTGTAGTTGATCCGGGAATTATTTTATTATAACCACCTAAAACAAAAGAGCAATAAGAATTAGCGGTAGTGTATCTCCCTGCAGCAAAAGCCAAACTACCGGGAGCCGATGTTCCTGAACCGAGAGCAGTAGCAAAACTGCCGGCTGCAGTCGTTAAGTTGCCTGCAGCTATAGATCCTCCTCCGGAAGCAAGCGTTTCAGTTCCGAGAGAAAGGGCGTCTCTTCCTGAAGCTACAGTAAATTCACCCATAGCAGTAGAATAAAGACCTGTTGCAGTATTACGGCCTCCTAACGCTGTCGAGTAATCGCCGGAAGCTGTATTATCCCATCCTAATGCAACTGATGACTCACCCGTAGCTTTAGTGCCGTTCCCAATGGCTAATGCCCCTTCGGCGGTTGCTTGTGCTCCCCCACCCATTGCTACAGAATATAACCCTGAAGCAACAGATGCAATATTGGAAGCAAATGAATAATCTCCCGATGCAGAAACACGGTCACCAAATGCCACTGAATGGAGCCCTTTAGCTTTAGCACTATTTCCGTATGAAAACGAAAGCCTCCCAAGACTATCAGAAACCCAGGCATTATTTGGGCTTACGCCTCCCCGTATCGCTATTTTTTTTGCATTAAAGTACCAGCCATAAGAAGGCGGCGTCTCATTTACTGCTGCGCTTGTTGTTACAGTACTCCATCTTATTTTAAAGCCTGCAGCGTTAACGGATGCATTTGAAACAAATTGTATATAGAGAAGACCACCGCTAGCCATGAAATAAGAGCCTACTGTGGTACCTCCAACTATCACCCTGTTAGCAACATCATCCGATACAGCAAGTAGTACAGAATCTCCAGCCGCAAGATTCATTTGCTCTATAATTATTTTATACCCAATAAGGCTGTCATTATTCAAAGGATTAACTACATATGTACCGGCAAAACTGTTACTGTAACTCTGAGAAGGCCCTCCATCATCATAAATAATACCACTTGATGAAACAGAGTTTACTGTTTGACCGGGAGTCATATTTACTGTTACTTGCGGATTATTGATAGTATTATTCAATAAGCTGTCGTAATTAGGGTCGCTTAGAGGATGCCAGTTGCTTCCATCATGGTAATAAAACCCAGACCTTGTAGAATCATATACCATTAGCCCTTTAGGAACATTTGTCATTGAAGTTCTTGCACCAGTACTTAATCGTGGCATAAGCAAACCTTTATTGTTACTCTTTATTTCTAAGGCTGCATTAATGTTAGGGCTTGTAGTACCAATACCTACATTCTGTGCTTGAACTAGTTGAGCTGATACTATAAGTAGTAAAAAACTCAATACCTGTTTCATATTAAATCTCATTAGGTATTTCTTAAAGTTTAAGTAGATTTTCATAATGTAAAATTGTGAATATAAATTTAAGATTTGTTGGTCACAAGTCCAACAAACATCATGGCAGATAAAAAATATATAACGATTCGGTTGGCTACCATACCTGGCCATAATTAATACCAAAAAATTGATTTCTTGGCGCAAGCATCCGATTATGCCCGAATTTGATACGCTGAGTTAGAGCGATTAAAAAATACTTACATTTGAAAAAAATTTTACAAAACAAAAACCTAATCGTTTTAAAACAAAAAAAATGACCTTGAGAAATTTTCGCTTTATCATTCTTTTTAGCTTGTCTTTATTTGTATACAAACATTCATTTTCTCAACAAACCGGGGATCTTATCGGAGATTGGAAAGTTACAAAAGTTGAAATGGCATCCACAGCCGACCCGAAAGAGAAACAAGCATTAGTTTTGGTAGAACCAATATTTCTGAAATCAATCTTTCACTTTAAGACAGATAGTTTATTTTCATACGACTCTCCTGACGAAGGCTTTGCAGTTGAAAGCGCCAACTGGCATTTTGACGAAAAGGAAAAAAAGGTCAGTGTTACACGAAAAATTTCAACAGGCTCTCCTGGTATTTTAATGGGGATCACTGTAAAAAAAGAAGAAGGAAATTATCTTTTTTTAATGGAAGGAACTCCTTTGCTCCTTTATGTAAAAAAGAATTAAATGCTATCCCACATTGGAAACGTCCCGTGCCGGAGGCATTGCTCGAAATTAAGTTCAGCACCTATCATCCTTACGTTGGGTAACGTAACCTCATTAGTTTGGGGGCGTATCCTAGTTAGGTTCTTAACCATATTCGGTTCGATAAAAGCTCAATAACGGTATGCGGTACAAGGGAGTGACACAACGATGCTTAATAGTAGTACTAACGCTTATCCCAAAAAACATTTTACGATTTATTTACGCTCAACCAAAGACCTTAATTCTTCGATCTGTTTTTGTTGTTAAGATAATTGGTGTTTTAAAAAATCTATTTTAAACTTTAATATTCCCTTCCAACGCTCCATCATCCGTTTTCCCTCCTGTTATTGCTTTCAACCCGGCCTTCAACATTCCAATTAAATGTCCATCTTTTTCATCCCAGTAGTGGCCACTTACTACACTAGCCCTCAACAATGAAATTTCAGGATCCTGCTTTCCTCCCGGAAACCAGGCGTTCATAAAATCGTTCCATAATTCATCTACTTTTTGCTGATCATCTACAATGGCTACTTTAGTAGTTAAAGAAAGATAATGTTGCTTGCCCGCTTCAATGAACATTAAATAAACTTGAGGGTCTGCCGCTATCTGTCGATTCTTATTGCTGCTTTTTGCACTAAAGAACCAGATATCACCTGAATCATCCACCTGCGATGCACCCATCGGACGTGATTTCAGGTCTCCATTATCTTTCGTGCACAATAAACACATTTTTCCTTCAGCCAGGTTTTTGAGTTTTTCAATGGCTTCTTCGTTACTGAGATTTTTTACTGTTGACATAATTAATTTTTCAAATGTTGAACATAAATTATACCACTTCATTATTACAGTGTTTGTTTAATTTCAACATGCATTTAGCCCAAAAAGTTTACACACGAATGGGAATTGTAATCAAACTGTGGGATTTTATGTGGAATAATTTCTCGGTCCTAGGCGCAAATATGCAGCTCAATAAACCAGCGTTGGCGTATGCTAAGCTGTTAGGTAAAAAATTAAAATACAAAATTGTAGCTTAAGTCATTGTTTATTTCAGGTAAATTTTTTAAATTAGAATATAAAATTCATCATCATGGTAAAGAAGATTATTAAAGGTACCACTTCTAAATCTGCGATCAAGAAAGACACCAACGAAAAGGAAATTAAGAACAAAGAAAAAAAAGTAATTGAAGAAAAGAAAAAAGGAAATTCTGGCGGAATATTGAAGGGTGTAAGAAAAGGCGGATTATAATTATGGAAAATGCTTCAACATTGGTAGCTGCAGTTTTAATTTAAAAAGATTCGTTGTTCCATTATCGTTATCCCCTATCGCAATTACAATAATTTCTTTCCCAGATTCTTTTTGAAGAATATCTAAAGACTCAATTTTTTCCTTCAACACTTCGTCTTTTTCATTTTTCAATAAATAAGAAGCAACAACCAAACTATCCCTTAAAGAGTAGATTCCAATAAAACTACCTAAGACAGGCCCATCTTTTGTCCAGTCAGGAGTATCTTCTACTGAAGCTGAAAACAATATATGAGTATCCTCTAAAGAACAAGCTCCGGATAATCTTGCCTCATGCCCTTGAATAGCAGGTAACTTGATGCTATGATATTCAATTGCTGGAAATGGCATATTATCATTAAGCAGGTAGAATAGAAAATCATTTATTTTAAATTGAATGATCATATTATTTCCTCTGTTTAAAAGTATCAGCATATCCTTATCAACAGTTGCTCCTTCTATGTTCCATTCTTTACTAATTGTGGAAGTTGCTGATTGCAACCTGCTGTAAAAATTTTGTAAAGAAATAATTTTATTACCATTACTATCAGCAAGTTTTATCATCAACATGCTATCTCTGGTGGCATTACTACCAGAACCAAAGGATAATAAATATTCATTTCCATTCCAGGAGGCAAAAGAAGCAGTTTCAAAATCATGCTTTACTGGCTTAGGCTCTCTATATTGATTAAAATTTAATCCAGCCATCGGTATTTTTTTCTGATCGTATGTTTTTAGGTTCAATCGATATACACCAGTAGCATCGTCACCGATGATATATGCTGTATCATTTATAAGTACGATGCCAGAACCCGAAGGGATACTATCTAATACCTTTTTTTCAATTATGTTTAATGAGTTTATTGTTACTTGCCGCTTGCAACTGTGTAAGCAAAACAAGGCAGCAACAAAAAATACTCCATAAAAATTAAAGCTATCTTTCCCTACCATAAGTACTGTTAAGTTATCTCTATTATCAAACCCATCATACATACATTATGCCAATAAATACCTTTCATTGGGTATGTGTACTTCTCGTAATTTAAACTAACTATGCTGATCATTAAATCATCAACAATGAAATACATCATCAAACTCCTATTTCTACTTACTATAAACATTACTCTTTTTGCTGCAGATGATGTGAAATTTACAGTAAACTATTCTTGTGTTGGTACGATCAGTGGTTACGATCATATTACAAAAATGATCATTTATTCTGATGGCAAACTAATGGGTGAAAGTATTCCTAAAAAGCAAAGTATCGCAAACAGCCTAACTGTTAACGTTTCCGCAGGAGCTCATAAAATAAAAGCAGTATTGTATGCGCTGAACGATCATAAGTGGGAAGAACGGACTGTTGCTAATGATTATGCTTTTGATTGCTTTCTTTCTAGAACAATTGCGTTTCTAGGGAATAAAACGATCGACCTTGTATTTGATTTTAATCAAAACAAATTAATAGAAAAAGGAGCTTCACAATCCTATTTAGATGGATTTGATTTTTTAGATAAAACGATTACAACATCATCTGACACACAAGAGAAAAATACAACTGAGGTTTCTGCTAATAAACCAGGTGAGTACAAAACTGAATTGAAAAAATTAAATGATTATCTGAAAACATTTGACAATGGCTATTACGGATACATAGAAGTAAAAGATGGTTATATCTATAATCAATTCAAATCGGGCAAATACAATAAATATAAAATGGAAGATATGGAAGGCGCTGTCATCCAGGAAGAATATCAGCGTGTAATCTTTAAATGTAAAGGCACTAACAAATGTATTTACTCAACATGGAATGATGACTATCATGAATATTCACAATTTCTTCAAAACTATAAAGAATATAATTATAAGGAATTGGCAGACCTTTTAAATAATTTTAGAGATGCTTATTTAGGTGTTCACGAGAACCCTGCTGTTGATACCGAAAAAAAAATTACGACTGACACCAAAGCTCCGAAGACTAAAAGCTTATCAGGAGCCTTAAAAAAATTGAATGATTATTTACGAGCATTTGACGATCGTTATACGGGGATCGATATAGTAGCCGGGTATATTCATAGTGAATATCAAAATGACGAATATTCAAAAGCAAAAATTGAGGATTTAGATAAAGCCACCATCAATACGGAATACAATTATGTAAAATTGAGTTGTAAATCCGGATCATGTGTATATTCTACTATCACTGAATCTTATCATGATTATTTCAATTTTCAAAGTTCAAAAGGAAAAGACATGACTGTTCTTGCTGAATTGCTGAATGATTTTATTGACCTTGCAAAAGAAAGAAAAGCAAATCTTAGAAATTAATATTGATCATTATCTTCGTTTTATTAACAAATAAAATATGAGATCATTTCGTAAGCTTTCATTCCTGCTGTTACTACTTTTTTCTGGGTTTGCTGTTGCAGCTCAAAAGAAATTTTTAGAAGGATGGGTAAATGATGATACAGGGAAACCTTTGCGTTTTGCTTTTATAAATATTTATAGTAAAGGACAATACCTTAGCGATGCATATACGGATGAGCGCGGGCATTATCAAACTTATATTGATGCAAACACTGACTCTATTGAATGTATTAAAAGGGGTTATAAAGATGCATACGAAAAGATGGAAGGGAATAGTATCATCAATTTTTTTCTTGAAGAAAAAAAGCCTGTAATAAAATATGAGAAATACTCCTTTTCCGTGGAAGGCACACATATATATACTGCAGCCGAATTACGAAAACGTACAGCAGATTCTATTGCCCTTGACAAAAAAATAAAGGAATTTGAAAAGGAAAAAGAAAAAGAAGAAGAAAAAACTCTTTTTACAAAAGTAGAGATTGAGTCAAATTATAAAGGAGGACCGACATCTATTAATAATTATTTCGAAAGAACGATCCATTACTTTGATAGTACTGGTTTTCCTGAGGCAAAAGGAACAGTAAAAGTAAAATTCTTAATAAAAGAAAAAAATAAAGTCTCGAATGTTACATTAGTAAAGGGTGTAAACAAATATGCAGATAGTATAGTGTTGCATGCAGTTTCAAAAATGACAGAGTGGAATCTTGGAATGGTTAATGGCAGGGAAATAGAAAGTTATAAGGAACTTTCTGTCAAATTCAATATCCAAGCCATAATTCCTGAGAATTTAAAAATCAAAAAGAAAAAAGGATCATTGATCAAGCCCTAATCTACCCCAAGCATACTAAAATTTCAATAAACACTTCACCACCTATCCATTTATCCTTCCCTATTACCGTTCATATAAAGGCTGAAAAATTCTAAAAAATATTTTTTCCACATCAAGTAATTAATATTCAATATTTTATGGTATAAAATATTAAATATTACTAACCATTGCTTACTACTTTGTTTTGCATAGTACTAAAAAGATTATATCTTTGTTTTATCAAAGTAACAAATCACTTAAAATTTAAAAATTAACAAAATGAACACTTCAATCAACAACCAACTACAATTAGTAAGCAAATCAACAACTTTAAAAGTAACTGTTGAAGGCAAATTAACTAACACAGCAAATAAGGCTTTTACGGCTGCAGACCTTTGGAATATTCAAAAACACAGCATGAGCAAAACCATGTTTAGCAGAAGACGTTGTGCATAGTAATCAATAATCAAAATTTAAAACAAAACAAAATGAACACATCAATCAACAACCAACTACAAATAGTAAGCAAATCAACAATATTAAAAGTAACTGTTGAAGGCAACTTAATTAACACAGCAAATAAGACTTTTACGGCTGCAGATCTTTGGAATATTCAAAGACATAGCATGAGCAAAACCATGTTTAGCAGAAGACGTTGTGCATAATCACCTATCACCCATTTAAAATATTACGGAGTATCATAGTTATCTATGATACTCCGGCTGGAAACGAAATAAACTAATATATCCGTCCCCTTCATTGAATGATCGCAGACAAATCCGATTCTACCTCCAAATCTCGATATTAATATACCCTGCATAGGGTACTAACAAATTTTTAGAAAAGTATACTTTAGCCAAAACTTAATTGATGAAGTATTGTACCCTCCTCTTATTGCTCTTGTTCACTTTTATATTCGGCAATGCACAAGATATCGTTGTTGTAAAATCTGTTGGTGGTGCAGCAGAAGAACCGAAAACCGGTTCGCAGGACGAATGGGAAAATAACAAATGGAACGGTAAACTTTTTTACAGAGCAAAAGGAAGTACTTGTAAGCTTGCTGTGACTGATGGTACAGATGTAGGCACAAAAGTTATTGCTGACCTGGGTGCTTCCAACATAATTACTTTTATTCCTGCCGCAGATTTTATTTACCTCTTCACAAATGAAACTGTGTTTTCCCCTTCATTCGGAATTGTTGAAAAAATATGGAAAAGTGATGGCACAACTGAAGGCACTTCGTTGGTAGTTGAATTACCTGCTCATGCCTTCACAACCTCCGGAGCGGATGCAGGAACAGATGTGGAAAATGACAGGAATTATTCTGTGACGGGCAACCTAATGTATTTTACAGGCTACGATGCTACGAATGGTGCTGAGCCCTGGATCACAGACGGAACAACAGAAGGCTCTCATCTTATTAAAAATATTAAAGCAGGTGCTTCGCCAAGTTATGCTGATGGCTATATACAAATGAATGGCTATGTATATTTCAGAGCAGCAAGTGTGGGTACGGCTGCTACACTATGGCGTACTAACGGTACTGAAGCAGGCACTGTAGAAATTGTTGTTCCTGCTCTTACAATATGGTCAACAACTATTGCTAAAGTCAATGATAAACTTGTATTTATTGGTAATGATAATAATGTTACAGGCCCTGAGCCATGGGTAAGTGATGGTAGTGTTGAAGGAACATTTATATTGAAAGATGTTTACGCAGGTAGTACAGGTTCTACTACAGCTGCAGCACAGAATATTCATCTTCGATTTAATGATCAACATGTTTTCTTTGTAGCAGCAAATGGCGCCGGCAATGCTCTATGGCGTACAGACGGAACCGTTAGCGGAACAATTCAGTTAACAGCCGATGGCGTTTATACAGGAAACAATAATAATGGTGGAGGGTTTTGTGCAGTATCCAATCAACGCACATTCTGGATAAACGATAATTCAAAATTATATGTAACAGACGGATCACCTACAGGAACATCTTTGTTAAGAAATGATCTGGTGAATGCTATATTTATGGTGCTCTATAATAATGCTGCACATTTTAATTCAGGTGCCGCAGGTAGCAGGGAGTTATGGAAAAGTGATGGGGCTACTGCTAATACTTCTCAATATGTTGATGTAAATCCGGGAGCAGGAGAAAGCTATCCCTATGGTTTATTTACGCTTGGTAACAGTTTGTATTTTTTTGCAAATAATGGTTCAGGCGCAAAACTACTTAAACTTAGTTCATCAAATAACAATACTGGATTTGTATTCACCGGTAATGCAGCTTCAGGGAGTTGGAATGATCCACTTAACTGGTCTGGTTCACAGGTTCCCGGCATTACGGACACAGTTTTTATAAATAGTGCCACTCCTATATCACCGATTGTTAATGGAACTGTTTATGCAGGCGTATTGAACCTGGCTTCAGGAGCTTCTATACATTTATCAAATAGTACCGATACCTTAGTTGTTTCACTGGCATTAAATACTTCTAACAATACCATTACAGGAAATGGCATATTATCATTGGAAGGTGGCCTAATTAATGCACTGCTGATCAATGGAATATTAAATGTACCTAAGCTTTATATTAGAAATAAAGTTACCCTCCAATCTGGTGTACTGAATATTACAGGCGAGTAAATCCTTTTCATCGCAATCGTTGCCACTCTTTTAACGAAGGATAGTTATACTGTGTACTACCTTTGTCTAAACGGTTGCACACATTTTATATGAAAAAAATATTTACACTCCTTTTTATTGTTCTGATTTTTTTTATTCATAATGCAGTTTTAGCAAATACTTACTACGCTTCACCATCTGGTGGAGGTACAGGTACAAAAGCTGATCCTTGCAGTTTCTCAAGCGGATTGAGTAAGCTAACAACCGCCGGAGATACATTGTATATGAGAGATGGTGTATACAATTTGTCTGCTAAAGTATCCATCAATAAATCAGGGACAGCGTCTGCAAGAATTTGCATTATGGCTTACCCCGGCGAACATCCCATTCTTGATTTCAGCACGGAACCTTACAGCAGTTCTAATCCTGGTATTTCATTAAGCACCACTTCATCGTACATGCATATAAAAGGATTAGTGGTGCGCTATGCAGGAGATAATGGCATTATCAATAACGGCAGTAATACTATTATAGAGAACTGTGAATTCTATGGCAACTGTGATACAGGCCTGCAACATAAATTTGGTGGCAATAACCTTATCATCAACTGCGACTCTCATGATAATTTTGATTATGAAAGTGTTGAAGGAGCAGCTCTTAATTATGGTGGCAATGCTGATGGTTTTGCAGACAAGCAATACTCAAACGTTAATCCAAATACATACATTGGTTGCCGTGCCTGGGGGAATTCTGATGATGGCTGGGATTTCTTTCAAAAGATAGGCAGTAGTGTAATGAAGAATTGTATTTGCTATCGCAACGGACCAGTAACCTATAATATGGTTAACCATCCCCGTTACCTTACTGATAAAGCATGGTTCGATCAGTTTGCTAACCTTGCCGCTTATCCGAATTATGGAAACGGTAACGGCTTTAAACTGGGAGGCGATTTTACTACACACAATGTCACTGCTATAAGATGTCTGGCTGTAGGTAACAGAGTTAGAGGGTTCGATCAGAATAATAACTATGGCACAATGACAATTACGAACTGTTCTTCCTACCAGAATGGATATAACTATGGATTTGGTAATAACGGAGGCGGAACATTGATCATTAGAAATTGTGTGTCTTTAAGTTCTACCAATAACAATGCATTCAATGCTAAATTTGTAACCAATACAAACAATAGCTGGAATAAAGCCGGCATAACAATGAATAGTAGTGATTTTGTAAGTCTTGATACATCATTGATATTAACACTACGTAATGCAGATGGTAGCTATACTACTACATTTATGAATTTAGTAAATGGCAGCGATCTTATAGATGCGGGTATTTATGTTGGTGTAGAATACGCTGGAAATTTCCCTGAACTGGGTTATTATGAATATGGCGTCATTGATAAATTTCCACCTATCGTTACCAGTCAAAATACAACACAATCCATTCTTTTAGGAAACCCTATTGTTAATATTACTTTTACATGGAGCGGCGGTGCAACAGGTTTGGATACTGCCAATATACCTCCGGGGATCACTGCTACATTTAATTATACCAATAATACATTGACACTGCAGGGCACTCCCCCAACCGCCGGAATTTTTTCATATACTATTACCAGTGTTGGTGGAGCAGACAATCCAATTGTAACTAACGGTAACATATATGTTAGTTCGGCTTCAACAAAAAGAATCGCTTATTTCACTTCGCTTCCAATGTTGGCAGCAGATTCAGTGGTTTTCAAAAAGCTTGCTGCCAATCCTGATTTTTTAATTATCCCTGTTGATGCAACACTTACTACAACAGATTACACTTCATTTGATGCAATAGTGATAAGCTCTGTACCGGGTTCAACCTCTCTAGGATTTGCACCATTAGAAGCAGTGAACAAACCTAAATTATTATTAAAACCTTTCACACTTAAAAACAATGTCTGGAACTGGATCACAGCCTCAACAGCAATTAATACGCAACAAACCACGATTACTATTAGCGATAAAACACACCCTATTTTTAGTGGATTAACTTTTACTGGTGCAGATGATAATGAACTGCAGCTATTTTCATCCGTTAGTACAAATGCAGTTACGGGAATAGCAAAGTCTACATGGATAGCAACTCCAGCTGTTACTGTTTTGGGTAATGCAAAAGCAACCTCTGACACCAATAGCGTAGTAGAAATCCCTGTAGGTACAAATATGAATAGTACTGTTACCACACATAGATTTATTATGCTTGGCATCAGCGAATTCTCTATGCTAAGCCTAACATCTACAGCCACACAGCTAATTGAAAACGCTGTGTATTATATTCTTGGTCTGGATGTTAGCTCTAAAACTTATACGTTCACAGGCAATGGTAATTGGAACGAACCTTCTAACTGGATAAACAACGAGATACCTCCTGCAATTTTATCGGGAAACAACCTAATTATAATTGACCATGTGATAGACGGAGAATGCATTTTAAATGTTGAGCAAACTATTAATAACGGCAGCAGTATTATTATTAAGGCTGATAAAAACTTTAGGATATTGGGTAATTTAGAAATTCTATAATACACCCTCCATACTTGCGAAGTTTTCACTAAGCTATATCAAATTTTGGCCTGCAAATTGTTATATAACTGTTTATGGGAAGACAATTAAACAGAGAGGAAGAAACAGCATTTTTAAACATGCTTACAAAGATCGAACAAAAGTATAAGGATTTCTTTGAATCCAGGAATGACCATGTTGCTAATCATATTACATATACTATAGATGATACTATTTGCTATATGGAATGGAAACCAAATAGCGACTTAACTCCTAAAATCAGGCATGAAATATCCAGGGCTTTTCATTCAATGATGAGTCACAATAATTGATATTCCCTGCCAGTTTTTAACAGTTCTATAAATATTCAAACCTCAGCCTCCTCTGGAAATCAGTATTTTTGAATACTCATTTTTAAAAGATCATTACCCAATTTGAATTTCTTTTCATCTTTATTATTACTTGCATGCCTGTTTTCTTATACAAACACAGATGCACAACAAATTACCGGTTTCTGGAAAGGAAAGATCGATGGTAAAAAAGTGGAAGTCAAAATAATAAAGAATGGTGATAGCCTTACCGGAACAAGCTATTATTATGAATCAGCTAACAGTTACAGAAGATACAGTATCAAAGGATATTTTGATAGCAGGGATAACAGCGTGATATGGTGGGATGATCAATTGATTGAACAGAAAAAAGGTAATAGAATTTTAGGCGATCCTGCCTTAGTTTCATATATGTCTGTCGCAGATTTTAATTGTCCCGGTGGACCAAAGATGTTCTTAGAAGGTGAGGCTTCTAAAAAAGATAAAGATGAGGTGGCCGGCCCTGTTGATCTGCAAAAAAACGACACACATATTTTCACTGATGAATGGGATGATGTAATTGAAAATTATACTGTTGGCGCAAATGACCCATATATTATTGATAGTGTTTCTCAAATAGCATTTACCAAAACCGTGTCTGTAGTACAGAAAGAAAGACCAAGGGAAAAAATAAAAGAAGTGATAGTTCCCGAAGTAGCTATGACAGAAATTCCTAAACCAATTGAAAAGCTTCCTGTAAAAAAAGAAATTGAAATTATCTCAATAAAAGAACCCTCTAAAGTTGAACCTGTCATTCCGCTTCCAAGCATAGAAGAAAAATTCACTGCACGAAAGAAAGTGGTATCCACAGAGATCAAGGTAACAGGCGATTCTATAGACTTACGTTTTTATGATAATGCAGAAGTAGATGGAGACTCTATCTCTATATTCCTCAATGGACATCTTATATATGAGCATATAAGGCTTACTGAAAAAGCTTATGTGATCAAACTTGCAGTAGCAGACCTGCAACAAACAACTGACCTTGTAATGGTAGCTGAAAACCTTGGTTCCATTCCCCCAAATACATCATATATGGTTTGTTATATAGATGAAAAACGTTATGAAGCAAGGCTTGAAAGTACAGAACAAACCAGCGCTGCTATCAGATTTGTCCGTTAAGTAATAAACTTTTTTTATAATCAGAATATTCTCCTTGCATTTGTTATTACTAAGTACTATTTTACTCCTTCACACCATTTATTAATAAACTTAAATTAATTTATTATGTTAGTTATCGCTCAACACTCTATTTCTGATCCTGATAAATTTTGGTCAGCAGCGCAAGCTCTTGGCGATTCTATGCCTTCACACCTGAAGTTGCATAGTGTTATTCCTTCTGTAGATATGAAAAGCGGTACATGTCTTTGGGAGGGACCGTCTGTAGATGCCATTCAGACCTTTATAGATAATAGTGTAGGCGATGTAAGCAAAAATGTTTGTTATGAAGTAAACCAAGCAGCTGCAATGGGCCTACCACAAGCCGCCATGGCAGCAGTTCAGAATTAGTTTAAAAAAATTTTCTTCTTCAAAAAATAAAGGAGCAGGAATAATTTCCTGTTCTTTTATTATATCATTTTTAATTTTTGTCTCCCCTATTATCAAAAAAATATTTTGAAAATTTATATCGGACAAATTACTTGTTCTATTTTTAAATTGTAATAACTTACAATATAAAATCTGTACAAGTAAATAACAATTCAATGAAAAGATTATTGCTGATCCCTGTCATTATTTTTTGCGCCTGTAATACCACACAAAAAATAACAGCCACTAAAATAACTTTACCTCAAAATGTTAGCTTAAATGGTAAACTCTTTAGTTCATTGTATATGCAACGTTCTGCAGAATATAGGGCACTTTGTTTACAAGCATATAATATTGCAAAATTTAGAATACAAAATTACAAGCCCATAACTAAAAAGCCTAAAGCAATTATTACAGATATTGATGAAACAATTTTAGACAATAGTCCTTATGCAGTACACCAGGCATACAAAGGTCAGGAATATGAATCAACCAGTTGGTATGAGTGGACAGGCATGTCTGCAGCAGACACAATGCCGGGTGCAGCAAGTCTATTAAAATTCGCAGCTTCGCAAAATGTAGAAATATTTTATGTAAGTAACAGGGAAGAAAAAGAAAGAACAGGCACATTGAATAACCTGAAAAGGTTTGGTTTACCCAATACAGATGATGCTCATTTTTTTCCTAAAATAAATATGAGCAGTAAAGAAGAACGCAGGCTGAATATTATGCAAACGCATGAAGTAATATTATTAATGGGTGATAATCTTGCCGACTTTAGTAAATTATTTGACCGAAAAAGTGAAGCAGAAAGAAAAACGAATACAGATATATCGGCTGCAGATTTTGGCAAGAGGTTTATCATTTTCCCTAATCCAAATTATGGCGATTGGGAAAGCAGTCTTTATCTATACAATTACAAATTAACCCAGGGACAAAAGGATTCTGTAATTAAAACTGCATTAAAGGATTATTGATCTTAGTTGAGATATTGGCAGATAAAAAACCACTTGCAATTCCATACTATTAGTATTACTTTCATGATCACCTACAGTGCTTATGAAATATATTTTTGCTACGATATCACTGATAGTTTTTTCATTAAACCTTTTTTCTCAAACCGAAAAGGTCAGCAGAACAAAATTTGTTCTGGGGCTTTCTATTCCTGAAATTTTACACATGGGAGCTACTTACAGGATCTCCAATAGTAGTCTCGTGGGTTTAAATGCAGGCGCAGGCCCTACATGGGGAGGGTTATGGCCTACTATCAATTTAGAACATAGATTGTATATAGGGAAAACCAATGAAGCTATAAATAGAAAAGTATGGTTTTTTAGGCAGGGAGCAACTATTTTTACTGCAGCTGAAAATTCTCAAAGATTAGCAATAACTTTTACTTTAGGCAAGGATATACTATTTAAAAACAAAAGTAATGGCATTACAATTGACGCCGGTTTTTTCATGCAACGACCT
This sequence comes from Bacteroidota bacterium, assembly GCA_040387955.1. Taxonomy (GTDB): domain Bacteria; phylum Bacteroidota; class Bacteroidia; order Chitinophagales; family Chitinophagaceae; genus Ferruginibacter. The sequence continues at coordinate 43,688 of JAZKCS010000009.1, forward strand.
GAAGCATTCTCATATTATAAGTCATTAAAGATTTGGCCGGCTTTACGTTTCGAATTATTTTTTTAATATCATCTCGGCACGTTTTATGCACCGGATAATATGATACTATATTGTGTGGAATTATGATCAAACATGTTTAAAGCTTTATTCTCCATATTTCTCATCATTCTTTCTTCTGTTACGTTTGCACAGGTTGATTCAGCATACGCAGAAAAGTCAAAACATACAGTAAACCATAAAAAAAGATCTATTATTCCAAATATTATTATTGCTGAAGCTTTTATTTTCGGAACAAGTTATTATGCATCAAAACCCGATATTTATGGCGATAAAGTTGTAGGCGGTTTATATGGCATCAGTGCTGTTTCAATGCTTGGCTATATCCCATTTTATTTAACAAGTAAAAAACATAAAGCCGACAGCAATTTTAAAAAGAAAAGAATAGTAAATGTTATTACAATGGCTGCTGTCAGCTATGGTTTTACAAGAATTGCCACCTACAATTTATTGCATGCAGATAATGATAGTAACAGTAAAAGATTTAAAAGGAATCTTATCGAAAGCCATGCTGCATATTTTATTCCAATGCTTACGGGGGCATTGGCAGAAAAATTAATTTTGAAAAATAAGCCAAAAAACAAAGTCAAAACTGCACTTTATTTTGACGGCTCAGAATTGCATTTTGCAATGACGTTTAAATAGCGAGCATTTATCATGTGAAGATCTACTCAACTTTTATCAGCAATTTTCTTTCAAATTTAAGCGCTATACAGATAAAGACATACTTCCTTGCGAATATGGTAATTTGCAACAGCTAAACGCAGTTAATAGTATAACATTGAACATAGCTTTTTAAAATAATATATATATTGGTAGATCATCTCGAAAAAAAATATTAGGCAACACTTACGATTTAATGTTAAGCCCCCAGTTATTCGTCTGACTTACTGTCTTACTTATAGTCTTAGTAAGGTGTATTCCATGTAAAGAAATCAAAACTATGATCTCCGTCAAATACATATATTTTAAACACATACTCCATAGCATTATTCTTAAATACATTTTTCATACCTGAAAGCATTAATGCAATTTTTACTGTTGGTAATCCGACAGGTAATATTTTATAATTAGAATATAATGACCATTGGGCCAACCAATTCATTGGATCCACACTGATAGATTTTTCAGCTGAAGCACCCAAAATAAAATCTTCTCCGGTATTTTCAGTAAATGTCTTTTTCAATTCATCATACAAAGAAAAAAATGTTTTTCTTACCACTTCGCTATCACTGCCAAGTTTAAGAAATGCTTCATAATACCATTTATCTTTTTTCTTGTAGCGCTTAACAGCTGATCTATCAAATCCTTCTATTTTATATGGCGTGGAATAATATACTTGCCCTATATAATCAACAGAATCTTTGCCAATAAACGGTTGAAGATTTTTTGTAGAAGTAATGAGTTGTTTTAATGCCCCCCAATTCACTGTGGCATTTTTATAAGCATCTAATTTTATGATCCAACTATTGGTAGGTGAAATAACAACAGGCGCCTGTACTGGTTTACTTATCGGTGGTGGAACAGTTGTTTCTGGAATTGTATTGGTATTCAGCAAAGCATAATTGATTGACACAGGTTTATCTTCTTCAAAAAACACCCTGATCTTCTTACCGTTGTATATATAATCTGAAAAATTCATTGCAATACTTACCAATGTTGGTTTGCCCAATTTTGCATTGAGATCTGATCTGTTCATTTTCCAACTTAATTCCAATGGTAAAAGCTTTGTGTAGTACCCATAACGTTCTTGTGAAGAATATTTTTTCTTCCCATTTTGTAATTCTATATCGGTAATAATATCTTTTGACCTGGTAATATAAATAGTAAGTTTATCATCCCAGGCATCAGTATAAAATTTTTCCTGTGTTTTTAATTGTTGAAATAAAGGATCTGTTATAGGCTTCCCAATAAGATCAAGTAATTTATCCCCTTCTATAGTTTGGGAAAATGCTGTTGTAGCTAAAAGAAAAAATGAAATAATAAAAGATAAGGCTTGTTTCATATAGTATAAGTTGATAGTCATAAAATTAAATGAAATGTATCTTATTGGTTTGATTTTTTATTAAAATCTCATAACTTGTAAGCGCATTTTTGAATCTTATCTATAACTTAAACCTACACCGATGCCAAATTATTTGATAGAAATTCCCCATTCCGCAAATACGGCGGAATGTAAACAGGTGATCAAAGTATTCCAGGAATCGGGCTCACATTTATTATCAAATGCCGATTGGGGTTGTAAAGATGGAGTACATAAATCATGGTTCATTAGTGAGTTCGACAATAAGGAAGATGCGATGAAAGTCATTCCACCTTTTTTACGTCATGATGCTCATATCATTGAATTGACAAAATTCAATAAGAATGACATGTTGGACATGAATGAAAAAAGTTAATACATAGGCCCAAAGAAAAAGGTTCGTTTGATCAACGAACCTTAACAAAATTATCAACCAAAAGTTGAAGCTACTTTTTAATAGTATCTTTTACAACAACAGAATCTTTAACTATCACCGAATCTTTAACTGGGGCAGCATGAGCTGGCGGCATTGATTGCATCATCATCATCATTTCTTTAGGATCCATAAATACCCAATGCTCAACTGCTTTACCATCTTTAAATTTTGCAATGTCAACTCCAGACATTGTAGTTGGCTTACCCATCATAGTGCCGGTCATTGTTGACCACACATAAACATATTCATCATCTGCAAGGCTTCTGGTCATAGTCATTTTCATGTCGGGCATTTGTGCTCTAAATCTTTTCATTTCTGAAACTATACTATCAAGTCCTTTCACATCTCCATGCTCACCACCGTGATCAACAGCATCCGCTGCAATATAATCACCCATTCTACTGAAGTCGCCAGATTCATATGCTTTCATGACAGCATTATTTACTTCAATGTTTTTCTTTGCCGTGGCCGACATACCGCCTTCATTACTGCATGAGGCGCAGATAATGATAACAATGAACGGGAAAAATAATTTTTTCATAATAGATAATTTTTAATGGAGAAAAAAGATAAAACATTTTTTTAAAATGTGCAAGCATTTTCATTTCAAAAAGATCGAGATAAGAAATATGGTGCAGAAATTGCTTAAATTTATATTGAATCTTAATCATATAATTATGAAAGAAATTAAAAAAGAAGATATCAAACAAGAAGTGTTTGACCTCTACGATGACTATGCTCACGACCGCATGAACAGGCGTGAATTTGTCCAAAAACTTTCCTTGTATGCAGTGGGTGGTATTACAGTTACATCTCTTATGAGTTTTTTAATGCCGGATTATATAAATGCAATACAGATCAGAGAAGATGATCCTCGTTTAAAATGCGAATACATTACCTATGAATCTCCAAAAGGCGGAGGAAAGATAAAAGCTTTATTATCATCGCCTGAAGATGGGAAAGGAAATCTTGGGGGTATTATTGTGGTGCATGAAAACCGTGGATTGAATCCTCATATTGAAGATATTGCAAGAAGGGCTGCCTTGGCCGGGTTTATTTCACTTGCACCTGATGCATTGACACCTTTGGGCGGCTATCCCGGTAATGACGAAGCTGGTAAAGAATTACAAAGCAAAAGAGACAAGAATGAAATGCTTGAAGATTTTATAGCGGCATACAACTATCTTAGAGAACACAAAGATTGTAATGGAAAAGTTGGTGTAGTAGGTTTTTGTTTTGGTGGTTGGATCGCTAATTCCATGGCCGTAAAAATTCCAGACCTAAGTGCTGCAGTGCCATTTTATGGCGGTCAACCTGCAATGGAAGATGTTCCTAAAATAAAAGCCCCACTCCTTCTGCATTATGCCGAACTGGATACAAAAGTAAATGAAGGATGGCCGGCATATGAAAAGGCGTTGAAAGAAAACAAAAAAGAATATACAGTATACATTTATCCGAAGGTAAACCATGGATTTAATAACGATACAACTCCTCGTTATGACAAAGCTGCGGCAGATCTGGCATGGCAAAGGACGATCGATTTTTTTAAAGAGAAATTAAAAAAATCCTAACGGCAAAATCTTATCCCCAAAAGAAATTTAGGTGTAAATTACATTTCTTATTGCCCGATAGTATAATGGTAGTACAGCAGATTCTGATTCTGCTTGTCTTGGTTCGAATCCAGGTCGGGTAACAAAATGGCCACAAGCAAAAATACTTGCGGCCATTTTTTTGGATTTGAAAAGGATCAATATAATTTATAACTAACGCTTTCGATTGTACGCAGTTTTTTATCAGGGCCAATAACTTTTATATTATCAAAGAAAACAAATGAACCCGATGTACAACGTTCCTGAAGTTTCTTGATAGGTTTGAAGCTGCTACTTGTAATAGCACCAGTTTCTACGCCTCTGAAATTGGCTCCGGAAAAATATACATCTGCACTAACTACAATAAACCGGGCATCAAATTCAAAATCTTTTAATTCAGCACGACAATAATCCTGCGCTTTAAAAACCGCAGCAGACATTTTTCCAGCCCCCTCTCCTTGCTGATCTCCCAGCGCAAGGATCCCATCATTATTCATTATATCAGTCGCATAGCTTGCTGGTATTACAAACTTTGCTTTATAAGCAGACTGACTATTGGTTTGTAAAAAAAAGAGGCTTAGTAAAGACAGAAGCAGTACATTTTTCATTTTAAAAAATTTTATGGGTGAATTGATAACCTAAAGTAAAACTTCAAAAGTGAAGAAATTGTTACAACTCATGTACGAAAGATTTCTATGTAAAAAAATAACAGAAGCTAAACTAATACCATTCTTCTGTTTTAAAATATTTAACTTTATCGGGAGGCAACGATCATTTGTGAAAATATAAACCTTATAATACATTCATCATGAAACTACGTGTAGTTGTACTCGGCGCCGGTTTTGGCGGCCTTGAACTCAGTACTATCCTTTCAGAAAAATTAGGTAGTGATCTCGATCTTACTTTAATAGACAAAAACGATTCATTCTTTTTTGGCTATTCAAAGTTCGAAGTAATGTTTGGCCATAAAACTTCAGAAGCTATAAGACTTTATTATAAAAATATTGTAAAGCCGGGTGTAAAATTTGTTCAGGATAATATTACTGCAATAGATCCAACAGCAAAAATTGTAACAACAACGAATGACCGTTATGAAGCTGATGTTTTGGTTATTGCTTTGGGAGCAGATTATGATATCAATGCTACACCAGGATTAGCTGAAGGTGGTAATGAATTTTATTCTTTAAAAGGAGCTGAACAATTACGTGAAGTACTTACAACATTTTCAAAAGGAAAAATAATTGTTGGGGTATGTTCAGCACCTTTCAAATGTCCGCCTGCTCCAAGTGAAGCAGCCTTATTGATGCATGATTATTTATTAAAACGTGGCATTCGCAATGATTGTGAGATAAGTATCGTGATGCCATTTGGACTCCCAATTCCTCCATCCCCTGATACCTCCAAAGCATTGCTTGCTGCATTTGCAGAACGCAATATCAAGTTCATTGCAAAGCAAAAAATAAATGCGATTGACCCTACTCGTAAAGTTGCTATACTTGAAGATGGAACAGAAATGCCTTTCGATCTTTTTCTTGGCGTTCCTAAACATTGTGTGCCTGATGTTGTAGAGCAAAGCGGCATGACGGTGAATGGATGGATACCCGTTGACAGGGCAAACCTTAAAACCCAATATCCCGGTGTGTATGCGATAGGTGATGTTAGCAGTGTAGGCACACCAAAAGCTGGTGTGTTTGCAGAAGGGGCAGCCAAAGTTGCAGCAGCATCTATCATCTCTGATCATGAAAAAGGAGAACAACCTGCTTCATACACAGGTAAAGGAATTTGTTATATTGAATTTGGCGGTGGCCGGGTTGGAAAAGTAGATGTAGATTTCTTTTCCGGGCCTTCGCCATCAGGAAATTACATCGAGGCTTCGTCTGACCTTATTGCTGACAAAGAAGAGTTTGGATCGAGCCGTGCAGAAAGATGGTTTGGAAGTAAATTTTAGTTTACAACCATCGACCACTCACCCATTTTACACCATGGCGGTTATGTTGTTTCCAATAACCGGGTTTCCAGGTATATCCTTTACGCATTTTTACCCAACGACAACCGTTATATTGATAACCGTTATCAGTATGTACCCAATCATCTTCAATTAAGATATATCCTTTTTGATTTACTTCTGTCATGTAGACTACCGGTGTTGCAGGGAGTTGTTTTACATATTTTTGTTTCTGAGCTGAAGCAGTAAAACTGAACGCTGTAAAAATTACTGCTAAAAATGATGTAGCATATAAATTTGTTTTCATAAAATGATCTTTTAATTATTGAGTAATCATTGGATCAAGGGTCAACAAAATAATTCAAAGTATATGCCATAAAAATTAACATTCCTTTTAGTATTGGTGAAATAAAAACTGTGGAAAAACCGCTTCAGCTTGTAGATGTTTTTACAATTTTTATAAAAGATGCTTGTATCATAAATGTTGAATAAAATAATGTCAGCCGATGCCCTACACCCGATTGAAGCGTATACCCCGGTGAGGATGTGGTGCGTTGGCCTGCGCCGGAGTAGCAGCGTAAAGCGGGAATGAAGCTGAGAAAGAACCAGAGTTAGTGTACAAATCAAGGTTTAACCATTAAGTAATCACAATAATTTGAGATTTTTAAAGTAATTTCACACCGAAAAAGGTCCTTTCCCCATAAATTTCAAATACCTTAATAATTTTTAATATGAGTGTAGAGTCATCGCGTGGTTTGCAGCAGTTTAAAAATGCAGTAGGCATTAAATTCCAGCTGTATAACAGTTTGTTTACTTCATTGCCTTTTCATAAAATTGAAAAGACGGGGATACTCCTATCACTTTTGTTGAGTATGTGTGAAGACGGCTATGGCAACAAACAAAGCCCGGCAGAGATCATTGAGGATTTTTTTGATAAACACACAACGTTTACGGACCCTAAAGAAAAGCTGGATCTGCTGTTTCGCTTTATACAATTTGCTGAAAGACAGATCGTATTGTTTGACGCATTGGAAGATGCCGCATATAAAGACGTAAATGATACCGGTGGTGTGGGAACTTTAAAACATCTTGAAAGTGAGATCATTCAGCATAACAAAGAAGAAGAGCTTACAAAAAAATTAAAAGACTTTGCGGTACGTTTGGTATTGACTGCCCACCCTACTCAGTTCTATCCGGATTCGGTATTGGGTATCATCAATGACCTTGCAAAGGCTTTAAAAGACAATGATACATTACTGGTAAATACTTACCTGCAACAATTGGGTAAAACCCCTTTCTTTAAAAAACAAAAACCTACACCATATGATGAGGCGATCAGCTTAATATGGTTCTTAGAAAATGTTTTTTATTCTGCTTCAGGTAAGATCATTTCTTTTTTAAAGAGCCAATTTCCGGGTGCAGTCGACGACACTCATCCGATCATTAATATGGGATTTTGGCCGGGTGGCGACAGGGACGGAAATCCATTTGTAACCGCTCCTACAACATTAAAAGTTGCTGATGCTTTACGTGGAGGCATCATTAAATGTTATTACCTGGAAATTCGCAGGCTTAAACGCAGACTTACATTTAAAGGAGTGGAAGCTCAACTAACGGCACTGGAAAACGAATTGTATAAAAACATTTTTATTCCCGGTAAACGTACAGCTATTACCAAAGAATTTATACTGGAAAAATTAACAGGTGTAAGAGAAACGATCATTATTGAAACGGGAGGTTTGTTCCTTCATTTGATCGATCATCTTATCAATAAAGTAAATGTATTTGGTTTGCACTTTGCTTCTTTAGATATACGCCAGGAAAGTTCAGTGCACAATACAGTACTGGAAGCAATTGCTGCAACCAAAGGATCTGTGTTGCCAAAAAATTATGCTGAATTATCTGATGCAAAAAAGATATCAGTACTTACTTCAATAACAGAGCATGTGCCTGATGAAGTACAATTTGAAAATCCTTTGGTAAGAGATACTATCGATAGCATTAAAGGTGTAAAACAAATACAGGAAAATAACGGAGAACTTGGTTGTAACCGTTACATCATCAGCCAGACAAATACTGCTTTGAATGTGATAGAAGTGTATGGCTTATTTACTTTATGCTGCTGGGATAAAAAAGAATTGAGCGTTGATATCATTCCTTTATTTGAAACAGTTGATGATCTGCAGAATGCTGCCGGCATAATGGAAACATTGTATTCTAACAAAGCATATTCAAAACATTTAAAGCTTCGTGGCTATAGACAAACTATTATGTTAGGCTTTAGTGATGGCACTAAAGATGGTGGCTACTTTATGGCTAACTGGGGCATCTATAAAGCAAAAGAAGAATTGACAGCTATTTCAAGAAAATATGATATTGATGTTGTATTCTTCGATGGTCGTGGTGGCCCTCCTTCAAGAGGTGGTGGTAAAACGCATAATTTTTATGCGTCGATGGGTAATAATATCGCTAACAAAGAAATTCAATTAACAGTACAAGGACAAACGATCAGTTCAAACTTTGGTACCATTGATGCGGCTCAATACAATATTGAAAAATTATTGCATGCGGGTATCTCAAATGAATTATTTAACAGCAGGCATATTACTTTAGAAAAGAAACAGGAAAAATTATTGCAGGAACTTGCGGATGAAAGTTTTAAAAAATATATTGCTTTAAAAACACATCCAAACTTTGCAGATTATTTATCGCAGGTTAGTCCACTGCGTTTTTATAGTGAAACAAATATTGGTAGCCGCCCTGCAAAGCGTACAGCCGCTGCAAAACTTACATTGAAAGATCTCCGTGCCATTCCTTATGTGGGAGCATGGGCACAGTTAAAACAAAATGTAACTGGTTACTTTGGGGTAGGCACTGCATTACAGGCTATGGAAAAGAATGGCAAATTTGCAGACCTCAAAGAATTGTATAAAAACTCTTTGTTCTTTAAAACACTGATGGATAACTGTGAGATGGCAATGAAAAAATGTTTCTTCCCATTGACCGCTTATTTATCAAAAGATGAAAAGTATGGAGAGATATGGACAACTATCTACAATGAACATTCATTAACACAAAAATATGTGTTGAAATTATCAGGAAAAAAAGAATTGATGGGAAATTATCCTGTAGATAGTTTATCAATTGCTATGAGAGAAAGAATGATCTTACCTATTCTCACCATTCAGCAATATGCTATCAATAATATTCGCTTGCTTGAAGATGCAGAGGTCAATAATTCTCCTTTTAAAGCTACGTATGAAAAGTTGGTGATGCGTTCTTCTTTTGGTATCATTAATGCCGGGAGAAATTCAGCATAAATATCAATGATAAAATAATTAAAAAAGCCAGTTAAAATTAACTGGCTTTTTATATAACAGGTATTAATAAACTATTTACCAAAAACTTTTTTCAATAATGAAGTAACCTGTGCTGCAGGATCTTTCCTGATCTTCTGTTCCTCCTGCCCTATGGAATAAAAAATACCAGCCAATGCCTTGTCTGTAACATATGAAGCTAGATCTGTATCAACCGGCTTTGCAAAAGGCAATTTATTGTAAGCACTAAAAGCATCTTTCCAATAATTGGTAGCATTTACTTTAGCAAGGGAAGCTTCTATGATCGGACGCATTTTTTCTACAAGTTTGGTTGTAGCATTTACTTTTAAATATTCTGTTGCAGCAAAATCTCCGCCTTGTAATATTTTTAACCCATCTGCAATGGTCATTTGCTTGATAGCATCAACAAAAATAGCTGAGATACCACCGGCTGCATCTTCAGCTGCCCTATTCATGGATAAAATAGCCTTATCTGCTAAAGAACCAAGTCCTGCGCTACGCAAGGTTTTCTCAACTTTTTTAGCTTCTTCTGGCATTAATATTTTCAAAGCTGCATTTGCAAAAAAGCCATCTGTTTTGTTTAATCTTTTTGAGGCACTGTCTGTCCCTATGGAAAGGGCTTCTTTTAATCCATTGATAATATCTTCATTACTCAGGCCAGTTGTTTTACCGGAGCTAATTGATTTTTGAGCTGATGTCAAAATGTTTGAAGTAGTATCTTTAGTTACAGCTTTTTTTATTTTGCTTAATATCTGTGCATTAGCTGAAGAGATAGCTATTATTGAAAGCAGAAGGAAAGTTATTTTTTTCACTATTGGATCTTTTAATAATCAAATGTAAGATTGTTTATGCTAACGGAAGGTTAATCAATTTTCCTTAAATTTAAGTTCATTTTCAAGTATGGAAAAAACTAAACGAGTTTGTAAAAAGGGGCACACTTATTATAAAAGCAGCGATTGCCCTACCTGTCCAATATGTGAAAAAGAGAGGGCTTCTAAAGATGGATTTCTGTCGCTATTATCTGCTCCTGCAAGACGTGCAATGGAGAACAATAAAATATCAACTTTACAACAACTTGCAAAGCATACAGAAAAGGATGTATTACAATTTCACGGAATCGGGAAAAGCAGTATTCCTATACTAAAAAATGTTTTAAAGCAAGCTGGTTTAGCTTTTAAAGAATAATTACGAGCTTTTAGGATTTTCCACGGGTTTTCTTTTTCTAGTTATACCAATTATCAGTACTATAAGCATTAAAACACCAAACCCGATACGCAAATACATTCCTTTTTGGGCCTTGCGTTCCTGCTCTTTCCTTTCAGCCATGAATGCATTTAAGTTACGCTCATTCTGACGATTAAAATTTTCCATATTTATGGAATCCATTACACGAATACTTTCATTCATCGATTCGTTAATTTTTACCGTAGTGCTTTCGATCTTTGCAGTATTATCATGCATTTCCTTTAACTGCTTCTCAGACAATTGTGCATTAACCGTTAGCGTTAGTATTAGTAAAGAAAATAAGAAGAAGGGTTTCATTTTTTTTGAAGTAAATAAACAACATAAAAAGCAGTGGTAAAATACCGTCTAAAGGGTATTTTTGATTTATCCATAAATGACATAAAGGCCACGAAGGCCTTTATGATCCGGTAGCTGCATATGTGCGTAAACCTCACAAGAGATACCAAAGTACTCATCATGTACTTGACAAGAAAAAAATCAAAAACTTATATTTATTTCATAAAGGGTAATTCTAATTGTGCATTAAAAATTACATTCAGCTCACACCCTTGTCCCGGTGCCGTATTCACAAAAACTTTCCCATTAAATAATTCAGTACGGCTCATCATATTTTGTATCCCCACCCCATTTCTTTTTTGTGTTATATCAAAACCAACGCCATCATCTTTTATGCTTAATATCAAAGAATGCTCAGTATGATTTAAAGAAATATGAATTGTTTCTGCTTTAGCATGTTTGAAAATATTATTCAATTGCTCTTGAACGATCCTGTAAATAGTAAGTTTAAATTTATCTGACAAAAGGCTTTCATTAAAATTTTGCCAATCAGTAATGAACTTAATATTATTTACTTTTTCTATGCTATCTCTCAGATCAGAGATGGCTTCTACCAGCCCTATTTCTCCAAGTGATGGCGGCACTAATGTTTTCGAAAGTATCCTTATCTCCTCCATCGCCATAGAGATGAAACGCCTGCTATCTTTGATCAATTCGCCCTGTTTCTCTTTATGGTCATCTGATGTTGCACATTCAAGATATAATTTAGCAGTTGCTAAAATGGGATTGATATTATCATGTAATTCTTCACCAAGGAAAGAACGTTCATTTTCCTGGGCAGTAATTACAGCGGCTGTAATTTGTTGTTGTTTCTTTCTTTTTTCTTCCAGTAAATTAATTTCTAATTGAACTTTCTGCGTTATATCATTACAAATTCCATCTATCCTTATCACTTCGCCATTATCTCCTAATGTAGGAATCACCTTTGCTTCTATCCAACGAATACTTCCATCTTTATGAATGATCCTGTATTTACTAACCAGTGTTTTCCCATCATGTAATTTTTTGTAATTTTCTTCAATGATCTGTTTGTCATCAATATGAATGGTTCTTAACCAAAGATCATCTTCAGAAATAAATTCAATGGGTGTATAACCATATACTCTTATACAAGCCGCAGATACCTGTATGATCCTGAAATTCACGGTATCCATTGAGAACAATACTTCTTCTACCTTATTAAAAATGTTTCCTAATTCATCATTGGCTTCTTGCAATAACTCATTACTCATTTTAAGATCTTTGGCCATTACAACAAATTCATTATTCTCCTCAATGATCTGTTTTAATTTTTTTATCTCTGCATGTTGTTCGGCATAACGATGATCAGATTTTCGCAATTCATTTTCTGCTTGTTTAAATGCCAGTTTTGATGTAAAATAAACTATGAGCAATGAACCGAATATACCTAAGCCAACAAGCCAGGTGGTAGTATATAACGCTGATAAAAAACCAATTATTGAAAAACTAATCATAAAGTAATTCAAATTGATCTTGCTCTTTAACTGACCGGTAAATTCTTTCATTAGGGTTTCCATAAATTGCTATAGACAAATTTTATTATATATTCTTTTCCGTAAAATTGAAAAAGTTATGTAACCCGGTATTAGGCCACATAACTTTTGGCTTGGCAGGAATATGGATGAATGTTCTTCTCGTGGTGAACAAGACTTTACACATATTGATTTTAAAGCGGAACCGTTGCGTTGCTAATATTCAGGTAATTATTAATTCTGACACAAATATCTTCCTAATAATAATCTTAAAGTATAGTCAAAAACAAGGATTTTGTATAGAAAGTTTTCTATCTTTAGTCATAGTAACACCATTAACCTTAACTGATTATGAAAAAATTCTTGTTAGTAGATGATCATGTTGTAGTAAGATCAGGTATCCATGGATTGATCTCTGAAATATTTAAGCCTTGTGAAGTACACGAAGCCGCCGACGGCGAAACAGCTACAGAGAAATTAAAACAAAACGTATATGACCTGATAATGATGGATATACAAATGCCTAAAACTGATACTTTGGGACTGATGGAATATATTCATATCAAATATCCTGAGGCTAAAGTTTTAATATTTTCTATGAGTGCAGAAAATATTTATGCCAAAAGATTTTTAAAAGCCGGAGCAAAAGGATTTTTATCTAAAGATTCGCCACTAGAAGAAATAAAAAAAGCGATCAACCTTGTTTTAAATAATAGAAAATATATCAGCGATTCACTTGCAATTGCATTGGCTGATGATTCTATATCAGATAACCCTGCTAACATTTTTGACAAACTATCTCCAAGGGAATTTGAAATTGTATCATTGTTATTGTCTGGACAAACGGTTAGTGACATTTCAAAATCTTTAAACCTGCAAGTATCTACTGTAGGTACACATAAAGCAAGGATATTTGAAAAACTAGGTGTTACAAATATTTTGGAGCTAAAAGAACTGGCTAATAGTTATAACCTATAAATAAATCAACTTTTTATTTAGGCAATGAAAAATAAAATGTAGCACCCTTATCTGGCTCTGCCTCTGCCCAAACTTTACCATTGTGCTTTGATATAATTTTTTCTACAATTGCTAACCCCACCCCTGTGCCTTCAAATTCATTCAGGCTATGCAACCTTTGAAAAACTTTGAATAGTTTATTCTTATACTGGCTATCAAAGCCAACACCATTATCTTTTATATAAAAAACATCATTTTTATCATCAGGAATCGAACCGATCTCTATTACAGGATGTTCAGCCTTCCTGGAATATTTTACAGCATTTGATATAAAATTTATCCATACCTGCTTCATGGTATTTGCATCTGCCTTAATGGATGGTAATGGATGGATGATCAATTCAACTTTGTTCTTTTCATTTTTAACATCTAATTCATTGATGATCTCAGATACCATCAAATTAGAATCGACTTTGGTTTTTAAGATCTCATGTCGCCCCATTCTTAAAAATGCTAAAAGGTCATCTATCAAGTGTCCCATTTTTGAGGCATTATTTTGTATCACACTAATAAGCCTTTTAGCTTCGTCATCCAACTTGCTGCCATAATCCTCATCTAATATTGAAGCAAATCCATGTATACCTCTTAATGGAGCTCTCAGATCATGAGATACTGAATAAGAAAATGCTTCCAAATCATTATTCGCAGCTATCAACTGCTCAGTTCTCTGAACGACTTTTTGTTCCAGATCTTCATTTAATTTTTCTATCTCTATCTGCGCTTTTTTCCTTTCTGTAATATCGATCGATAAAATAAATATACCTTCCGGTACAGGCTGAAAGCTTAATTCAAACCAACCCATACTACCATCAGGAAATAAAAATTCATTTTCAAGATGTATGGCTATTCTTTCATTATAACAGCGCTGATAAACTTTATAAATTTCGGTTTGCTCAATTCCAGGAAATTTTTCCATTACTGTAAACCCGATCAGATCTTCTCTTGTATATTTTGCATGCTTTGTAAAAGAATCGTTGATATAAATATACCTCCAATCAAAATCTATGATCTGCACTCCTTCAAGCATGCTGTCAAGTGAGTGTCTAAATTGTTCTTCACTTGCTATAATTCGTTTTTGATTTTCTATACGTTCAGTAACATCCCTGAAGTTGAATACGATACCCCTTACATTTTCATCATGAAATAAATTTATCCCAACTCCTTCGATCCACATGTAATGGCCATCTTTGTGCATGCTACGTATCAAAGTATCTACAGGTTTACCGGGATTATTTAATAATTCATTATAAATCGCTTTTGTTGCAGCAATATCTTCTGGATGTACATGATTCACACCCGGGGTGTTTAACATATACTCATTATCCCAACCCGTAACCCTTTCTGAAGAAGGACTTACATAAATTCTTTGAAAATCTTCATCCAAAACTGCAATCACATCATTCGTATTTTCTAATAATGCCCTAAATCGTTTTTCATTTTTATATACTTCTTCTGTTCTGATCTTTACACGCTCTTCCAGCACTTCATTTGATTTCCGAAGTTCTTCTTCTAATTGTTTACGAAGGCTTAGATCTTTTACAATTAAAACAATTGAATTCAATTCTCCTTGTTCATTTTTTACTACATTGGCTGAGGCTGCCGCAAAAAAAAGTTCTCCATTCTTATTGCTAAAATTCATTTCCTGCTGCCATGCACCAGTTTCCAATATCTCTCCGAATATAATTGTTTCTTCAGTTGGAGAAAGTGGCGTTAATCCCATGCCTATTGCAATATTTCCAATTACTTCATCTTTTGTATAACCAAACAATTTTTCTGCTCCGCTATTCCAGCTAATGATACGTTGATCAAAGCCAACAGAAATGATCGCTTCAGTGGATTGTTCAACTATATTGGCCAAATGATTAACCTGTTCACGGAGTTTCTTTTGTTCAGTAATATCATACCCTACTGCCACATATCCCGTAATAACTCCTTTATCATCTCGTATTGTAGATGTAGATGAACTAACATAGATCTCTTCACCACTTTTTATTTTCCGCTTAAATTCTCCAGACCAATAATCTTTTTGTGATATTTCTTTTAATGCTTTATCTATTTCTTCATCAGTAAGCGAAGTTTTTAGAATATCATTCGATCTTTTACCAATTGCTTCTTCAGCTGAATATCCATACATGAGTTCAGCCCCCCTGCTCCAACTTTTGATCTTACTATGAGCATCTACTGTATAAATTGCATCGTTAGATCTATTGATCTGTAATGATAAGAATTCTAATTGCTCTTGTATTTTTTTTCTTTCTGTAATATCTCTGATTGCGGCTGAGATCAATTTTGTTTTATCATTTTCAAAAGTGGCAAAACTTATTTCAACAACAAAACTTTCACCATTACTTTTAACAGCACTTAATTCATGTCCGGCAATATTTGTCCACTCTTTAGGATCAAGTAAAATATTTACATCTTGTAAAATATGTCCTTCTGGTATTAATATTTTAAAAGGTTGCCCAACAAGTTCATTTTTATCGTATCCAAATAATTTTTCTGTCTGACGATTGGTTAAAACTATTTCAGCACTACTATTTACAATTACAATAGCATCAGGAGCTGATTCCAATAAGCCTTTGAACATTGCTTCCGATCTTTTTCTTTCTTCGGTAGCAGCAATTTGTTTTACTCTTACAAAAAAAATAATTAAAAGAAATAACACCAAAAATATCAATATTAAGAAAATATAATATTGCATTACCTCTGCTCGCCTATTAGTTTTTTCTCTTTGTTCAAGTACTTTTTTTTCTTCGTCTTGCAGCCTCGTAATTATATTATTAATTTCGTACAAAAAAGCAGTACTATTACCGGCAATGATAGCTTTATCAAGTTCTTCTTCACTAATATTTTTCTTTATTTTAATGAGACTATCAGCAAAAGCAATACGTACTGTGATCAATGTATGTAAGGAATCTATTCGACGTTGCTGAATAAAATGTTCGTCAGTCAGATTTTTTAAATCACTAAAAGCAGGATCTAGATCTTTTTTGTATTTATTATATCCTTCAAAAAATGCATTCTGCCCTGTATGTAAATAACCTCGTGACCTTGTTTCAATACCTGAAATAATCGTATATAATTTTTCTGATCTAAATAAGGCTTCCTGAGCATTCGTTACTAATTTTGCAGTAGTATTCACCTTACGTGATTCTGAAATAGAGAATGCCATAACTAAGGCAATGGAGAGTAAAAGCAGAACAATACCAATAATTAAGATCTTATCGGCTCCAATCTTATGTTTCATAGATCTTCGGTTTAGAAAGAAATATTTAAGGAATTAGTTTTTTGTATAAATATAAAATTACTTTTCAGTAAAAGGAAGCACTACGGATATTTTAGTGCCTTTTCCAGGTTTACTGTCAATTTCGTATGTACCTTCTAACATCAAAGTACGTTCCTTAATGCCAAGTAGTCCTAACGATTTCATTTGCTGGATAGCAGATACGTCAAAGCCTTTGCCATCATCTTTTATATCCAGGAATATTTCATTCCCTTTATTTTGCAATGAACAATGAACATTTTTGGCACCGGAATGCCTTGCGATATTTGTTAGCGACTCCTGAAAAATACGAAAAAGCGCAATTGAAGTTTTATGAGATATGTCAATATCATTTACAGGTAGCGTAAGATCTATTTTTATGCCGGTTCTTTTTTCAAATTCATGCCCTTTCCATTTTATTGCTTCCACAAAACCAAGTCTTTCTAATAAAGCCGGATGAAGTTCTGTTGCGATTTTTTTTACTGTAGATAATGTAGTGTTCAAAAGAGACTCCATTACTTTTACCTTTTCCTTTACCTCCACATTTGAATCCGGAATTTTTAACGAAAGCCACAAGCAATCTAATTTTAACCCGGTTAATTGTTGGCCTAATTCGTCATGTATCTCTCTTGCCATTGAGGCTCTTTCTTCTTCTCTAATATCTTGTAAATGTGAAGCAAGGTTACGTAGTTGGGTATACGAATTTTTTAATTCTTCTTCTGCTATCTCTTTTTCTTTAACGATCTTACTTTTTTCAATTGCACCGATCACCGCAGAAGGAAGCCTGCTCATATTTGTTTTTAAAATATAATCTGCTGCTCCACGCTTCAATATATTTACCGCAAATTCTTCTGAAACGGTAGCTGTAACCAGTATAAAGGGAACATCAGGGCATATAGTTTTAACTAATTCCAAAGCACCTGAAGAATCAAATGACGGAAGGGAATGATCTGATAAAACAATGTCTGGCAAAAAATCAGTGAGTCCTTTTTCAAAATCAATTTTATTATCAACAACAATTTTATCAAAAATAAGTCCACCTTTTTTCAACTCTCTTTCTACAAGTTCCATGTCGAAAGAAGTATCTTCAAGATGCAATATTTTTAATTTATTTTTCAATATTTATTTCTGATTTTGATTTAAAATTAACCAGTACAATCCTATTTCATAAATGGCTTTAATAAAACCATCAAAGTCTACAGGCTTAACAATATAACTATTAGCGCCCAGTGCATAAGCCTTTTCAACATCCGGACCTTCCTTTGATGACGTAAGTACTACTACAGGTATTGCTTTGGTAAGATCATTTGTTTTTATTTTATCCAACACTTCCATTCCGTCGATCTTAGGCATTTTAAGATCTAACAAAATAACTTTTGGTTTGTTCAAAATATCTCTGTTATCAAATTCTCCTTGCCCAAAAAGAAAATCAATTGCGGCAGCGCCATCTTTAAGGTGAATTATATTATTAGCTATCTTATTTTTTTTAATGGCACGTATGGTCAATTCAGCATCATCCATATTATCCTCCACTAATAATATTTCTATTTCAGATTGCATTTGTTTAAGTTATTGCAGATTAGTTTATTATTCAAAAAAAGAATTTTGAATTTAGACAGGTAACTGAGTTAAAAAGTAAGATCGGTTTATTTTCGTACAGTGAATATAGTAAATGTTGCAATAAAACACATTCAAACACACTTTTTTTTCAGATCTGAATTTTTTGAATCAAATGAATAGTAGGAATATTATATATATTGTTTGAACTGTTTTAGATCGTTGTCCTTTATGACAACCATCTATCAATATAACTTCTTTTCTTTTGTGTAAAGAATAAACGATATATGGCGGACCAAGAGATACAGTTCAAATTAGGAGAAAGAATTAAACAACTGAGAATAAAACGGAACATGACCCAAAATGAATTAGCCATGGAATGTGATTTTGAAAAAGCTAGCATGTCACGTATTGAATCCGGCCAGGCAAATCCTACCATTAGAACATTGTATAAAATATGCAATGCCCTCAATATTGATATCATAGAATTGTTCTCTGAAGAAACAGTAGAAAAATAACTACAACACATTTCCGTAATCAACTACTTATTTGGAACTTATTTGTTTCAACCTTTGTGTTTTAAAAGACTGCTTCCATTTAACACATGCAGATTATGGGTGAACCTGAATTTTTACAACTAGGCCTTAAAATAAAGAAGCTCAGAACAGCAAAAAAACTGACTCAAAATCAATTTGCAAATCTCTGCGAATTTGAAAAAGCTAGTATGTCACGTATTGAATCTGGACGAACAAATCTTACACTTCGTTCCTTGTACAAAATATCTAATGCTTTGGATGTTCATATTACAGTGTTATTCTCTGAATAATTTTATTTAACTATTTATAATAAAAAATCCCGACCAAATAGCCGGGATCTTTTTTATTGAAATATTTTGAATTAACTTAATTTTTCAACCTGCATGTAATTTAGTTCTACCGGAGTAGCTCTACCAAATATCTTAACCTGCACTTTTAATTTCTTTTTCTCATCATTCACTTCTTCAATCACACCATTAAAGTCATTAAAAGGCCCGTCAATGATCTTAATTGTTTCTCCTACTATGAATGGTTCACTCATGGTAACGCCACCTACTTCACCCATCTCATCAACTTTACCAAGCATTTTATTAACTTCTGCTTTACGCAAAGAAATAATATTTCCTTTACTTCCTTTTCCATCAGTTAAGAAATGCATTACGTTGCTGATATTGCTGATATGTTGAACCATATCATCATTCAATTTACCTGCAGACACTTCGATCATTACATATCCAGGATAGAAATTTCTTTCTCTCATTACTTTTTTACCTGCCTGAACTTTATATACTTTTTCTACCGGTAAAAAGATCTGTTTAATGATATCTACCCAACCATTACGCACAATATCCTTATCAAGGTATTCTTTGATCTTACGTTCTTTACCACTCACTACCCTTAGTACATACCAACGGGTCTCTTTTTCGGGTGCAACAGGTGCATCAGATATAATTGTTTCTTCCATTGTTATTTAAGTAAAGAGTAAATAAATTTTAAAGATCCGTTAGCAACAAAATCCATTAATGCTACAATAGCAGTAATAAATAAAGTAGCTCCCAATACAATCATAGTAGATTGTTGCAACTGCTCCCAATTAGGCCAGGTCACTTTTTCCACAAGCTCTTTGTAAGAGTCTTTTAGATATGATGTTAGTTTGTTCATTTTCTTTTTTCAATTTGGAGATTTGGAAATTTGAAGATTTGAAGATGAAAAGCTGTAAAGCATTTCCAAATCTTCAAATTTCCAAATCTTCAAATCAATTTGTTTGCACGGGCACTAGGATTCGAACCCAGATCAAGGGTGTTGGAGACCCGTATGCTAGCCGTTGCACCATGCCCGTAAAAGCTAAAAGCTATTCCGAGGGTATCGAAACAGCTTTTAGAATATGTTGCAAATATATAAAATTATTTGCTTAAAGCGCTAAAAGCTTTCGCCTTTTGCTTATTTAACGATTTCAGTAACCTGACCAGCACCTACGGTACGGCCACCTTCACGGATCGCAAATTTCAAACCTTTTTCCATTGCGATTGGTTGAATCAACACAACATTCAATGAAGTGTTATCACCAGGCATAACCATTTCAGTACCAGCATTCAAAGTAACTTCACCAGTTACGTCAGTAGTACGGAAATAGAATTGAGGACGGTATTTGTTGAAGAATGGAGTATGACGTCCACCTTCTTCTTTGCTTAATACGTAAACTTCACCTTTAAATTCAGTGTGCGGAGTGATAGAACCTGGTTTGCAAAGAACCATACCACGACGGATCTGAGTTTTTTCAATACCACGTAATAAAAGACCTGCGTTATCTCCAGCTTCACCTTCATCAAGCAATTTCTTGAACATTTCAACACCTGTACAAGTTGTAGCTAATGGTTTTTCCATTAAACCAACGATTTCCATTGCTTCACCAACTTTGATACGGCCTCTTTCGATACGACCAGTAGCAACAGTACCACGACCAGTGATTGAGAATACATCCTCAACACTCATCAAGAAAGGTAAATCAACTAATCTTGGAGGAAGAGGAATGTAGCTATCAACTGCATCCATCAATTCACCAATTTTAGCGATCCATTTTTCTTCACCAGCAAGAGCGCCAGTTGCAGAACCTTGGATGATTGGAGTATTATCGCCGTCGAAACCGTAAGAAGTTAATAACTCACGAATTTCCATTTCAACTAATTCTAATAATTCAACGTCATCAACCAAATCAACTTTGTTCATGAAAACAACGATTTGAGGTACACCTACCTGACGAGCCAACAAGATGTGCTCTTTAGTTTGTGGCATTGGACCATCAGTCGCAGCAACAACCAAGATAGCACCGTCCATTTGAGCAGCACCAGTGATCATGTTCTTAACATAATCGGCGTGACCCGGACAATCTACGTGAGCATAGTGACGAGCAGTAGTAGCGTACTCTACGTGAGCTGTATTAATTGTAATACCCCTTTCTTTTTCTTCAGGAGCACCATCAATATCATCGTAATTTTTTTTCTCCGCCAAACCTTTTTTTGACAAAACATCGGTTATAGCGGCTGTAAGTGTTGTTTTACCGTGATCCACGTGACCAATAGTACCAACGTTTAAATGGGGTTTATCCCTTTTGAAAGATTCTTTTGCCATTGTTTAATTTTTAGTATTTGTTTTGAAATTGGCTTTCATTTAAAGTCTGTAGCCATAGACTTTTATTTTTTGTACTAAACTTTAATGCTACTATTAAGCATCGTTGCGTCGCACTCTTATACATTTTAAACTCTATTCAACAATAAAGTCAAAAGTAAAAAATCAAAACTCAAAAAAGAAGTACTTTTTTATTTTTTGATCTTCAACTTTAATAGAGCTGTTGATGAGAATTGAACTCACGACCTCTTCCTTACCAAGGAAGTGCTCTACCCCTGAGCTACAACAGCTTGCTCAAAAGTTTTTACTCGAATTCAAAACTCTCCTTTTCACAAAGAACTAATAATGAGCGGAAGACCGGGCTCGAACCGGCCACCTGAAGCTTGGAAGGCTACCGCTCTACCAAATGAGCTACTTCCGCTAATAAACTTGAATATTGAAAATTGATAGTTGAATATTGAAAATTACTAAATGCTCAATATTCAATGTACAATGCTCAATTATCAAAGAACTGTGGGCAGAGTAGGGTTCGAACCTACGTACACTTACGTGAACAGATTTACAGTCTGTCGCCTTTAACCACTCGGCCATCTACCCAAAAAAGTTTGAAGCTCAAATCCATTGAACTTTAAACGGTTAAAAAGAGCCGAAAACTGGAGTCGAACCAGCGACCTACTGATTACAAATCAGTTGCTCTACCAACTGAGCTATTTCGGCATTTTTACATTTAAAAGAACTCCCTCAAAAAAAGACATACAAATGCTCCTTATTTTTTGGGAAGGCAAAGGTAAGTATATTTGATTAATAGAAAAACTTTGTAAAAGATTTTTTTACACGAAAAAATAAAAATGTGAATAAGGCCATTTGTTGGAGGTTTGAGGTTAGCAGTTAGAGGGTTCAAAACTGTGTTTTTTTTACTGCTTCCAAAACTTAACTTTTTAAAGAAAAAAGCAAAAAAAAGTCCCGCTAAAAGCGGGACAAATATTTCTAAGCTGCCATCCTTTCTTTTTTTCGTTTTATCTGTGTTATTACTGAATTTAACGCTTCGTCAAAACTTTCTTCAAATGATTTTGAAGAATGTTTTACAAAAAAATCATACTTAGGTATGTGCACTTTAATTTCTGCAACCTTGTCTTTAATGTTGTGTACTACATTATCTAGTTTTAAATACACATCTACTTTTGTGATCCTGTCATGAAATTGAAATAGTTTTGAAAGTTTTTTTTCTACATAGGATACTAATTTTGAATCCGCATCGAAATGCACTGTTTGAATGTTTACGTTCATAGCAATCTTAATTTTAAAAACTGTGAAAAAATAATTTTAATGACTAAGTAGAATTTTTTTATGTCATAAGCAATTTTTAGGATGTAATATGATGGGATTTTGTTGCTACAAGTTAATTTTTCTGGCCGGATTTTCCAAAAAAATAACATCTTTCTTTTTCTAAAACAGAATAAATAAAATTTTATTGTGAAGGGGCCTGATTTTTAGGCTTTTGGATGTGCCTTTTTATATACATCTTTTAACTTTTCAATAGTATTGTGTGTATAAACCTGTGTGGCGGCAAGGCTGCTATGACCCAACAACTCTTTTACAGCATTAAGATCAGCTCCATTATTCATCAAATGTGTAGCAAAAGTGTGGCGTAAGACGTGAGGACTTCTTTTATCAATAGTGGTATCGGTTTCATTCAAATATTTTTTTACCACATTGTATACATATTTGGGATATAATTTTTTCCCTTTGAGATTTATTAGCAAAACCACGCTATCAAAGGTTTCAAAGAGTTTACGCTTATCTGCCATATATGACAATACGGATTGCATCAATTCATTGCTTACGGGCAATACTCTTTCTTTGTTTCCTTTTCCAAGTACTTTAATACTGCTATTGCCTTTGTCTATCTGTGATTCTTTGAGGTTGACCAACTCAGCCTGCCGCATACCGGTATTATAAAATATTTCAAGCAAAAGTTTATGTGTTCTTCCCTCCCATGTGTCGGGAAATTCAACATAAGTAAATAACGTATCTGTATCTTTTTCTGAAACAAACTGTGGCAACCGTTTTTTTACTTTGGGTGAAATAATGGTTGTCATTGGAGTAGTTTGTAATACTCCTTTTTTTAACTGGTATTTGAAAAAAGATTTGAGGGCTGATATCTTTCTATTAATAGATTTAGATTCCATTCCGCCATTTTTCAGTTGTGCCAGCCAGCTACGGATAAAACCGGGTGCTATTGCCGTTATATCTGTTGTAGCAAAATCTATCTCAATAAAATCAAAAAAAGCTGTGAGGTCTGTTTGATAGGATATAATGGTATGTTGGGAATACCTCTTTTCAAACTTAAGGTAGTCTAAAAATGCTTGTATACTTTTTTGGTAGATTGAAGGCATAAAAAAACTGATAACCAAAGTTACTTGATTATCAGTTTCAAATATTTAAAAGGCTAATAGACTTAAATATCTATTTTACCGCTTGCAATATTCTGCTTGTAAACAGCTTTCAACACTTGAGTTCTACGTCTGATAGACGGCTTAATAAAAGCTTGTCTTTCTCTTAATTGTAACAAAACACGACTTTTCTCAAATTTCTTTTTGTATTTTTTAAGCGCTTTGTCTATGTTTTCGCAATCTTTAGAATCAATAATTAACATGTATATACCTCCTTTGGTAGTTTTTTTTAAGGATGCGAAGGTAAGGCAAAAATTAAAAAATAAAAATTAAAAATGAAAAAAGTTATAAAGTATTGATAATAATTATTTTAGAAAGTAAAATAAGTGCTTCAAATGTATAGAAAATTGACAAAATGAATACTGCTATCTATTCAGTTTCAGAAAATTTTGCTTCTTAATTTTCAATTTTTCATTTACTTGCAGCATGTTTACGGGAATTATAGAAAAAACAGGTGTTATAAAGGGAGTTACAACGCTTGGCACCAATAAAACTTTTTTAATTGAATCTGATATATCAGGTGAATTATCTATTGATCAGAGCGTGGCGCACAACGGAGTGTGCCTCACTGTGGAAAAGATCAATGGAAATATACACCAATTAACTGCAGTTGAGGAAACGCTGATCAAAACGAACCTGAATGACTGGAATGCAGGCTCCATAGTTAATTTAGAACGTTGCCTGGTAATGAACGGTAGATTAGATGGACATATTGTACAGGGCCATGTGGATACTACAGCAACCTGTATATCTATAGCCGATAAAAAAGGAAGTTGGGAATTCATTTTTGAATTTGATAAGAAATTTGCACATTATATCATAGAAAAAGGATCAATTACACTCAATGGTATAAGTCTTACAATTTTTAATGTTACTGACAATACATTCACTGTAGCAATAATCCCTTACACTTTTGAACATACTAATATGAAATATTTAAAAGAAAAAGACTTAGTGAATATTGAATTTGACATGATAGGTAAATATGTTGTGAGAAGCCTAACCTTAAAAGACAAATAAAAACTTGCATAACAATAATTTTAATTTTTTAAGATTACTAGGAGCTTTACTTGTAATATTTTCCCATTCCTTTTACATTACAGGACAAGACATATTTGAGCCTATCAATTTAATAACTCGTAAACAATTTGAAGGATCAGCATTTGGCTTATGCATTTTCTTTTTTATCAGTGGATTCTTTGTTACAAAAAGTGGATTTAATTCATCGTCTATATTATCATTTTTAAAGAAACGGATTTTAAGGATATATCCAGCCTTAATAATAGTAGTACTATTAAGTGTTTTTATTGCAGGGCCTGCTCTCACAACACTTTCAATTAAAACATATTTTTTACATGCGGATACATGGAAATACCTGACCACCATTTCCGGTTTCAGAATAAGAATGGATCTTCCAGGAGTGTTCAATGAGGCTGCTTATCATCTTCACAATTTCAATGTTTCTCTCTGGACAATAGCATTAGAATTATGTTTATATGTTTCTTTGGCTTGCCTTTTGATCATACTAAAAAATAAAAAAATATTCACTGTTGCTACTCTTATAATTGTTCTTAGCATCTTTGTAATACTTGCCTTAAAAACTACAGAGCAATATGTAATATCATTAAATTTAACTGCTGTTTTTTATCTAGGTGCATTTGTAGCATCATCAGAACTAAATAAGAAACAAGTACTGCTCTCATTTTTTACTGTTACGACCACTTATATTATATTAAAAACGATCAAAACTCCCATCAATCCAGCATTTTTATTATTACCAGTACTGGCTTTCCCAATATATTTAATAGGCTTTTTTGATAAAATAAAGCTTCGCTTCAATACAGATATTTCATACGGGCTATACATTTTCGCATTCCCTATTGGACAAATAATTTATAAAATTTTAGGATACACTTCTTCTTCTTACACTATATTCTTTTTAACCATTCTGGTTACCATCCCAATTGCGTTAGCCTCATGGTTTTTAATTGAAAAACCATGCATTCAACTTAAGCATAAAAAATTTGGGGGATATAAAAACTACTTAGCTAAACGAATATTTTTGTAAAATAAACCAACAGTAGCCATCACTGTAAAGATCGGCATAAGCACCAAAAAAAATCTATTGTGATAATCGTCAAATTGTAAAGCAACTGCCATTGCAAAAAACAATATTGATGAGATCATAAAAAATAACAATGGCTTGCCAAGTGCTTTACTGATACGATTAAAACGAATGAAGATCAATACATATATAAGTATAACGGGTCCTATTAAAAATATATTATGGGCAACAGAATAATAGCTCCTAAAAAGAAAGAAAAAAGCCTGCAACCGTTTTGCTGCCAACCCTATAAAATGAAAAAAATTATTTGTTATGTAATAAAACAATTGATACAACTGATTCGAACTGTTGGATAGGATTATATTCTTATTTACCGGCATATCTTCTTTATCCGCAACAATAATATCAGATTGCAAAGCTGCTGTCATGCTCCAATCCGATGTAGTTGTAAATACTATCTGTACAACATAATTAAGCAAGAAAGCAGCTAGGATCAAGGATAATAAAAAATAAATTTTTTGTTTACCAAGAAGATGAAAATAAATGAATGCCAACACAGGAATAACAAATAAAACCCCCATTGGTCTCGTCAATATCAATAAACCTAAAATAGTAAAAAGAGTCAACAAATATTTTGCAGAAAGCGAACGATAAAGAATTAATATCGAAAATAGTAACATTACAAAACTATAAAAAAGCGCCTCAGAATAAAGTGTTATGGACCACCTTTGATAAGGCCAGAATGTCAATAAAAAAAGAATAACCAAATATGCATAGACCGGTTTTACAAAAACTGTCTTCAACGCTTTAAAAAAATACAAATAGCAAGCAAGGTTTATAACCATTATAATAGCAATAGCACCATACAATCCTATTTTACTAAGCGTACTAAATACAATTATTAAAATGGTAGTAGCATAAAAAATAAACCGCTGCTGCGTAAACCCATTATTAGTTATAAATAAATTTGCTTCCCTGATGTATTTATCTGACTCTCCCTGGAAGTCAAATTTAAAAATAGCGATCCAGATCATTTGAAAAATGATCCACATTACTATTAAAATCAAGTAATCTTTTTTCTTCAAAAAATTGAGAAGTGAATTTTTCATTTAAGCATGCTCGACTTTTTCAAATCTTTTTTTCAATTTCAAAAAGTATTTTTCAACTGTATAATAAGATATTATTCCAAACAAGATAGCCAAGAACATAGTTATTACCAGCGCTATCAATAAATGTCCATAATTATTCAAGTCTAACTGAAAAACTCCGGTACAAAGTTTTATTGCAAATACAATCGCAAAAATATGAAACAGGTAGATTCCATAAGATACACGCCCTAAAAAAGAAAGCAATCTGTTGCTGTAATTTATTATTGAAGTTTCTTTGAAAGAAGCAATTCCAAAAACACAAAGCATCAATACTGTAATATATTCATCCCTGCAATAAGGAATATATACATCAAAATAGACACTTACTATTAATAGTATATATACCCCTGCCTGAAAGTACAGCGACTTGAAAACATTGATCCATTGTTTTTTTTCAAAATATGCAAAAGCCAAAAGCGACCCTATCGCAAATGTTGAAAAACGACTATATTTAATATATGTACTCGCTTGCAAAAAAAACTTTGATAGTTGCTGTTGTAATAAAGTATCATAGAAAAGATCATGGGTTACATTCATAAACACCACTAATAATATCAAACCAATAAATAATTTTTTGGAGGCTTTTGGAATAAACAAAAAAAGTGCTCCCCATAAAAAATAGAACTGCTCTTCTATCCCAATTGTATAGGTTTGATGAACAAAAGGTGCTGTTGGATAAATAAACGGAACTATATGAGGCAAAAATAAAAAATAAAAAAAGTTTGCCTTCTTATGATCTGCTTCAAGGTATGCTCCTGTTAAATCGGGGATATCAAAAAAAGGAATTGTAAGCACAACTACCAGTGCTAAAATTATCAAAAGATAATAGGCAGGCCATATCCGAAGTATTCTTCTGATATAAAAAGATCTTAAAGAAATTTTATTGTTCTTGTTATATTCTTTTAATAATAAATAAGTAATCAAAAAACCACTGCCTGCAAAAAAGAACTGTATACCATAATATCCTATTGTACCCAAAATTGGCAGATCAATTGCAGCAAATCCAAAATATGATTTAAATGTAAAAAAATGGTGAAGCACCACAAAAGTTATTGAGATAAACCTTAAGCCGTCGAGACCTGAAAAATGTACTTTTGTGCCCATATAGATTGGCACAAAATAATATTTTTAGCTGAAATAACAGTTTATTAAATGGCTTTGCCTTTCATTGCAGAAGAAACAGCGATGTCCATCATTCTTTCTGCATAAGGTCTTGATATATCATTCAGCTCTTCAATTTTGGTATGTATAAGGTTTTTGTCTTCCATTGTTATTGCTAATTGCAAAGCTTGCATTGCCGCTGCTGTCTGCAATAATTCATCTTTAGTAAGATTAACCGAATTTTTCTGAATGAATTTTTCTGTAGTCTGTAAAAGTTGCTCTGCTTCTGTTCTTGATTCTACCAAAGCTCGTACTGCAATATCATCTTTAGCATGTGTAATAGAATCCATCAGCATTTTTTCAACATCTTCATCGGTTAGCCCATACTGTGACTTCACCTCGATACTCTGCTCTACACCACTTCTCAATTCTTTTGCTTTCACAACAAGGATACCATCGGCATTGATCAAAAAAGACACTTCAACTTTAGGCAAACCTGCAGGCATCCCAGGGATTCCTGTCAAACTAAATTCTGCTAATTTTCTATTATGCTGAACAAGATCTCTTTCTCCCTGAAAAACTGAGATACGCATACTCCCCTGTCCATCTACCTGCGTTGTATATTGTCTACTTACCTTATTTGGTATCTTGGAATTTCGTGGTATCAAAACATCCATTAGTCCACCTGCTGTTTCTATTCCAAGGCTTAAAGGAGTAATATCAAGCAATAGAATATCTTTATTATTACCTGCTAAAATATCAGCTTGTATCGCAGCGCCTAAAGCAACTACTTCATCAGGGTTGACAGTATCGTTTACAGGCTTACCAAAGAATTCACTGATGGTATGTTTCACAAGTGGTACTCTTGTACTACCACCTACCATTACAATCACATCAATATCACCAGTTTTTAATGATGCGTCTTTTAATGCATTTTTGCAACAGCTAACAGTTTTATCGATCAACGGAGCAATAATATCTTCAAATTCTTTTTTTGTAATAAGCAATGAATCACCGCTTAATTCTCCATCAAACGTGTCATTAGTTGACAAGTGAATCTTAGCTTCTTCTGCTTTAAGTCTAATCGCTTGCGCTAATTCTTTATTTGTATGAAGCTCTTCTTCACTAAGACCTATTTGGCTCAGCCAGAATTTAACGATAGCATTGTCAATATCATCTCCGCCAAGATATGTATCACCGTTAGTTGACAATACTTCGAATACTCCATTGCTGATCCTTAAAATTGAAATATCAAATGTGCCGCCACCAAGATCATATACTGCAATCGTTTTTTCTTCATCTTTATTCATCCCTAATCCATAGGCAAGGCTTGCAGCCGTAGGTTCATTCACTATTCTTAAAACATCTAGCCCTGCTAATTTACCTGCATCTCTTGTTGCCTGTCTTTGAGCATCATTAAAATAAGCAGGCACAGTTATCACTGCTTTATTTACAGGAGTTTTTAAAATATGTTCTGCTCGTTGTTTTAATTCTTTTAAAATAAATGAAGAAAGATCTATAGGTGAATAAAATCTGTTCCCGACCTGAACCTTCACTAAATTTTCTGTACCATCATCAATTACTTTATAAGAAAAAAAAGCGGTGTTATCTTTTATATCCCTGTATGACTTACCCATTAATCTTTTAGCAGAAAAAATTGTATTCTGCGGTTCAGTGATCAGATGCTTTTTTGCTTCTTCTCCTACTGTTATATTTCCTGTTTCATCAAAATGCACAACTGATGGCACTAAAGAACTGCTATTATGTTCTTTTAAAACTATTGGTTGTTTGGTTTCAGGATGTATTATAGCAACCAGGCTATTGGTTGTCCCAAGATCTATTCCCACAATTATTTCTTCCTGTTGTAAACTTCCTGTCGCAATATTGATAGCAATTTTGGCCATAGCTGTTTTCTCTTATTTTGGCAAAAGTAATAATTAATAAAGCCAAATGATTTTGAATTAAGGAATAAAAAAAAGTCCCGCCGAAAAGCGGGACCTTGTATATATAAGAAATGATGATTAGTAATTTCTTGCTTTTAATTCTACACGGCGATTTTTAGCCCTTCCTACAGCAGTTTTGTTGTCGGCTATCGGATCTTCTATTCCATGACCTGTAGCTACCAATCTATCCTCTGTGATACCTTTTGATGTAAGATAAGTAACTACTGATTTAGCCCTGTTCTCACTTAGCGTTAGATTTTTCTCAACAGTGCCTGTATTATCAGTATACCCATCTATATCTAAATTATATGAAGGATTTTCATTTAAGATCTTAACCACTTCGTTTAGAGATTTAAAAGATTTAGGTAACAATTTTGCACTACCTGTTTCAAAGAAAATATTATTTGCAGCAACATTTATTTTATCAACTACAACCTTTGCTATTTCTGGGCAACCATAATTTGCTGCAGCTCCAGCTTCTGTAGGACATTTGTCTTCTTCATCATTGATACCATCTTTATCTGTATCAGGGACTGGGCAACCGCTGTAACGGGCTACCCCAGCAATATCCAAACATTTATCATTTTCATCATTGATACCATCTTTATCCGTATCAGGAACAGGGCAACCTTCATATTTAGCCAATCCTAAAACAGATGGGCATTTATCAAGTGAATCAGTAATGCCATCTCCATCACCATCAGGACAACCTTTTAATGAAGCAAAGCCTTTAACATCAGGACAGTTATCATCAACATCTAAAACTCCGTCGCTATCGGCATCTTTAGGTGCTTCTACCACAGGAATTACAGGAACAGGTTTTGCTTTCACTTTTTTCTTTGTATAATTCAATGGGCCTGCTACTCCAAAGCTGTGATAAAAATGATAGGCAACATTTTCTGTTACAGGCATGCGATATTGTGAATTTATAAGCAAATAAGCCTCATCCCATAAATTAACTTGTATTCCTACGCCTGCGGGCACAAACGCACCATAATACCCTTTGTATTTAGATGCACCTACTCCTAAAGTAAGAAAAGGAGATACCCAATATTTATCTGAAGTAAGTTTTAAATTGGCTGTAACAGCAGCTTCTAATAAAATGTTTTTAGTAAAAAAAGCATTTTTACCGGGAATAGGGTAATCTACAAATGATCCAGATAAAGTAGCTGCAAGATCAGCATGATCACTCAAACCTTCCAAATAGCTTACGGCTAAACCTGGTGACATACGTGAGGTTTTGCGCCAATCATTAGATCTTAATACATTATTTAAACTTGTGGAGCGTATTTCTGCGGCTGTAACAAAATCATTATAAAAAAAATGCACACCGAAAGATGGTGGTTTCTTATACTCATTTTGAGCAAATGCGTTAGTCAATAACAATAGTGTTGCTAATGACAATAATATTTTTTTCATATGTAACGTTAGTTTTGTGAGACAAAAATAATAGCTTGAATTGAAAAGATAAAATTATTTCCCTTTGGGATGAGCAAACTTTTCAACAGATTATGACCATTAAATCAATATATTAGCTGCAAGAGAAATATTAATATTTTCCTTTAGGCAATACTTCAATTTTTACTCTTGTAAGACCGGCATCGATATAACCCAGTTTTTGTGCTGCCGACCTGGTTAGATCTGCCACTCTACGCACTTTGGGATGTATCCTGTCGTTTACCTTTAGTATAACGGAACGATTATTTCGAAGATTTGTGACCCTTATCCATGTTCCTAATGGTAAAGCATTGCAGGCACAAGTAAGTTTATTTTGATTAAATATTTCTCCGCTTGCAGTTTTTCTACCGTGAAACTTATTTGCATAATAACTTGCTTGGCCATATAAAACTTTACTCCCTGAATAAACTACTGTTTGTTTTTTATTTTTCTTTTTCTTTTGTGCAAGAACCTGATCACTTGATAGAAAACAAACAAAGAGAGATAAAATAATTTTGACCAGCAGCTTAAAATTTATACTGCGGTTTTTATTCATAAAAAATTATTATGCTTATTTATCAGAAAAATATTTTTCTCTCATGGCTCTATCCTCACCATAAATATCATCATAAAATTTAACATTACCGTTTTTTCCTTCACAACTAAAATACCTGATATATAGATTGACCTTGTCTTTTACACTCATGTATTTATGTTGCTTGTTAGCGATCCATTGCTTGATAGAATCGGTATTATAACGTAATGAATCTCCTACGGGTAAATTAAGGCTATCATTTGCAGCAATGTAATAAGCAAGTTTTTCCCATTCCTGTACTCGTACACATCCATGGCTTAATGCACGGGAAGCATTCTTAAATAAATAACGTTGATTTGTATCATGCAGGTAAACGGCATATTCATTATCAAAATTAAATTTAAATATACCAAGGGCATTGTTATCTCCACTATTCTGCATTACTTTATACGGAATGCCTTTAGAATACTTTGCCCAATTAACATCCCACGGACTAATTGTTACTCCTTTAGAATTCACCAATTTTAAACCCAGTTTTGCAAGGTAACCCGGATTAGTTTTTAATTTAGGTAAATACTGTTTTACGATTATACTGTTAGGCACCGTCCATGTAGGATAAGTAACCATATTGGTAATATAACTATTAAGCAAAGGCGTACGTGTGCTGGTTTTGCCACATATCACTTTTGATTCTAGTGCTAAAGTATCATGATCCCAC
The DNA here is from genome assembly GCA_040387955.1 of Bacteroidota bacterium. Taxonomy (GTDB): domain Bacteria; phylum Bacteroidota; class Bacteroidia; order Chitinophagales; family Chitinophagaceae; genus Ferruginibacter. The sequence goes on from JAZKCS010000009.1 coordinate 76,547, forward strand.
ACTTCAAGGTAATATCCCGGTAAATTGACCCATATATATTTTTCAGGCATTTTTGGGGGCAACTGTTTATAACGGTCAAGCGTAATTGCTATTCTTTTAAATTTCTCAACATCATTTGAATTCATTAATCTAACAAGAGAAGATGAAATAATGCCATCTTGTTTTAAGCCTTTTAATTTTTGATATTTTTTTACCGCATCACCTAATTCAGTTGAATCAGGCAATTTATTTAGGAAGCTGATACAATTGATCTCATTCAATCTTTTTTGAATTGTCCCAATAAACTTGATCGAATCTTTTTCACTTTTTGCCTTATATGGATAAACCACGTAAGTAAATTGGCGCCTATCCATACTATCGGTAAATTTCTTTATTACACTTTTTAATGCAGTATATCCTGCATGTTGTGGTTCAAATGAATTTAGAACGGGAGTGAATTGATTAGTAGAAAAAGCTTTTTTTACACCAGCGATGTAAACATTGGCTATAAAAGTAGTGTCATCATTTAAAGAAATGCTGTCAGGTTGCAAGCGTCCTACTTTTAGGTCTTTTAAAATATGGAACATTGCATCAGTAAATAAAAGGTCTGCATTTGTCCATAATTTTGCATTCATTCTTTTTACAGAATCCTGATCAAGCATATTTTTCAATGACCTGATATTCTTGAAATGATAATCTTTGGGAAAGAGTCCATACAATTCAGCATGTTCGATAAAATCCAATAACGAGTCTGTCAATGGATGCCATTTTTCTTTTTCACTCCAGATAGTTGAATATTGATTGTCTGAATAAAAAGCATTTACCAATGGCGTTAATTGTAAACGAATTGAATCATCTACCCTGCCATTATTTGTCATGGCATTTAAAAGAATTTCTTTTAGATTTTTTCCTGCCCGGGCATCGATCTTTTCAGGGTTAGTGACAATATCATCCTTTGTTGAAACAGCTGTTGAATTGTCATTGCATGCAGCAATAAAAATCAGTAGAAATAAAAATGCGAATGCAGTAACAGAAGATTTATTAGGATTCATAATGAAGGTAATTAACTATCACCTTTTATATATTTTACTATACAAGGTATGCAAATTTCATATATGCCCGATATAATGAGATGTTACTTTTTAGCAAATCTTACTTTTTCTCGTAAACAAGGTACTGCCAAGGCTGCATTGCAAAATGCTGGTCTTTATTAAAAGTAAAATCCAGGTTATGAAACACATCATTGAAAGAGCCTGATAACTGAGCATCGCTAACAGTAAAATCCACCTTATGATTGCTTAAATTTAAAAGCACCAACACTTCCTGTGATCCATTTTTTCTCAGGTATGCCAAAACATTATCATTGTCTGTTGTAAACAAAACATGTGTAGTTGCAGCGATATTACCGGTTTCTAAAGATTTATTTCTTTTTCTAAGTTGTAAGAGTGTTTTATAAAAATCTTCCAGTTCATACTTTCCTGTCCATGCGATCACATCTTTATCAAAGAAATCCAATCGCTTTTTGTTAGGCAATTCCTGTCCGCTATAGATCAATGGAATACCATCCCAAGTAAAACTGAAAACTGCCAATGCTTTTGCAGCATCCCCATATTTTTCATATTCAGTACCATTCCAACTATTTTCATCATGATTTGTTGTAAACCATAATTTAATAGCATCAGAACCTCCTATTGAATTGTAACGATTCAATAGTGTATCTAAAGATCTTTTGTTGATCTTTCCTTTATAAAACTCTTCTGTATCATGCATCCATTTCCAGGTATAGCATGCATCAAAAGCCTGATAGTAATGAGGATTATCAATACCGTCATTTTCTGCCAACCAGAACAATGTTTTTGTTTTTTCTAATGCTGCCCTTGCTTCAAGCCAAAAATCCAACTCAACCCAAAAAGCAAGATCGCAACGATATCCATCAATATCACATTCTTTAACCCAAAACTGCATTGCATCGATCATCGCTTTTCTCAGATCTTTGTTATTGAAATTCAACTCTATAATATCATCCATGCCACTTGCTCTCTTAAAATCATTTGTAGCGCTATCCATTTCATAATATTCAGGATGCGATTTTGTCCATACATGATCCCAGCCGGTATGATTGGCCACCCAATCAATGATCACTTTAAAACCCATGCTGTGCGCTTGTTTTACCAATGATTTAAAATCATCCATAGTTCCGAATTCAGGATTGATGGCGGTATAATCGCTACAGGCATAATAACTACCCATCGATCCTTTCATTTCCTTTTTTGATATCGGTGTAATTGGCATAAACCATAAAGTAGATACACCCATTGCTTTTAATCTCGGTAATTCTTTTCCAAATGCATTAAAGGTTCCTTCTTTTGTATATTGACGTAAGTTAACTTCATACACATCAGTATTATGTATCCAATCCGCTTTTTTAAATGTCATTTCGGGTGTAGTTTTTTTTACAGTTATCGATTTATTATTACAGGCAAGTAAAAATAAGCCGACAATAAATGGTATTACTATTTTTTTCATGAAAAGCAATTTATTGTGTAAATCTAACACTTTAAATTTAAAACCATATTCTTTCAGAAGAAATCCTTCTTTTCCACTTAATCCTTAGCAAGTTTTCCTAAATTTGTATAGTCTATTAAAAAAGTAGACTTACAGATCATGGAAAAAGATTGTCCGGTAGATTTTGTGCAGGTAAACGAAAATAAAGTAAGGTTAAATGCCTTGTGGGTCTTTATATTGGTAGTGTTTACATTATTTTATCCTTTGATCTATGTCTATGTATTTTTAAGCATTGACTTTTTTTTACGTGCTTTTAATTTTGGGAAATACAGTTTATTGAATTGGCAAAGCCAAAACACCATTGAACAATTGAATATCCCTAACAAGCCAATAGACCAGGCTCCTAAACGCTTTGCTGCAGGTATTGGATTTACTTTATCATTATTAATAGTAGCCTTGTTGTTTTTTCATTTACAAAAAGCAGCATTTGTTTTCAGTCTGATTTTTGCTGTTTTTACTTTCCTTGAATCTTTTTTAGGAATTTGTGCAGGATGCTATGTTTATACTTTATTGAAGCAGGCGAAAATTATAAAGTAAAAATCATAGCTTTACTTTATTGACTTCGTAGCTCAGTTGGTAGAGCAACTGACTCTTAATCAGTTAAACTATACCACCAAACCCTTTACCAATAAGACTTTCACTAATCTTGCATTGAAATTTGCAAGCAGTTCACAAGCAAAACCTACATACAAGGTTAAAAAATCATTGTTTTAAATTTATATTCTTATGCTATATTAATATTATAGCAATGCAATTTCTCTTTTGTAGAATAAAGCTTTAGAAAGCTTCTAAAACAGCACATCTCTTCATGCCCATATTTTATTACTCTTTTAAATATCATCCAAATTTAAGGCTTATTTACTCTCCTATGCCCTATGCACAAAAACCACCGAGGCACCATTTGCATCTGTAAATCCATAGGGGGTTGCATATGAGGTGGAGATGGTAAATAAACATATATAAATTAAAAATCCTCAAGAATAAAACCTTTGAAATTTTTGGTCTTTAATATTTGGGGGAAAATGGGGCCCAAATCTGAAGCTTTGAACTTAAAATTTTGCGAAAAAAAATTGTTTACTTCGTCAAAAATTTCATTCATCAGTTCCTCAATTTTCTCTATTGCAAGAGGTTCAATTAAAAAGAAGGACTCTGTTCCATAAGAACAAACATTTTCAATTCTAGATAATGCAATTTTTGCGAAGGACACTTTATCTTTATTTATTTCTTTATTTTCTTTTATCTCTAGTAAAAAATCAATAATGGGATAGCTTCGATTTATTATAACTCTGGAATGATATAAATTCTTTTTAAATTTTACGACATTTACAAATTCACATAACCTTTTTTTATTATTTAGATTAATTTTTAAATACTGTTCGTCCCTTTCTTTCATAAAAAAAGAGGAAATGTCTATTGCATTTGGATCTTCACGAAAACAAAAATCAAAAAGTTTCCCATCAATTAATTTGAGCCCAATTTTATACCCACTCTTAACTAAAGTCTTGCGAAAAATAGAAATAAGCTTAATTTGTGGGCATATAATAAGAATGTTATTTTTTAAAGAAATATTCTTTGCCTGTTCAATATCTTTTATTATTATAGCGCCATCTCTTTTAACAAATGTCTCATAATCAATTATAATCGGATTTCCATTATCAATTGCATTAAAAATCATATTTTTTTTAACAAAATCATATAATATGTCATTAACAATTGTGTCTTTTGCTATTTCGCTAACATGCTTGATATTATAATGCATTATTTGGGACAAAAAAAGCTCCCATGATTTCAGCCGATCATTCTCTAAATTTTGTTCTAAATATTGGTTTGCCAAATTAATTTCGGCTTCAAAAAGTTGAGTAATTATGGGATTAAGATAATCAAATTCATTACGATTTAAACTTATTGGAAGACCTTTTTTAAAGTTAATTCTACCGTAAGTTTTTGTTAGCATATATCCTCCAATTTGTCTAACAAATACACCTTGATTATAAATTTTAATGGGTTCGAATCTGGTTCCGGAATCTCTAAAACCTTCATCTATTATTTCGGTATCTACTAATGAATGATATTTAAATGTCGGACAAAACTGGATTATCCCCTCTACATTTTGATCAATAAATTCACTTTGAAAACTTTTCATATCCACAAAAAGAGGTACAAAATGTTTATGTATATGGTTAGTTTGAGCAAATTCAGTTAAAGATTCACTATATTTTCTTTTTCTTAATGGAATATTCTCTTCTTCAAAATTGATATTAACTGGGACATCAATGTGTTGAAATGTTTTTTGGATATAATCCAATATTAACTTTTGTGGCTTTTCCTTAAATACCGAATTAAAATACAAAGTTATTTTCGTGCCTACTGAAGTTTTATTATAGTCATTGTAAAAATAAAAATAATTATCAGGATTTTTATCGACACGAAATTTTAATTCTTGTGTATTTTCCTTTTTTGTTTCAACATCAATGTAATCAGCGATCATAAAATATGAAAACACACCAATTCCAAACTTACCTATTGGATTGTAGTCATTTTTTAAATTTTCTTTTTGATAAAAACTACTTGAAAGCTTTGAAAAATATTTTTCAACTATATAATCATCCATACCTAAACCATTGTCAATACATTCCAGTTTATCAGGAAACAAATTCACTTCAATCAAAGGTTCATAAGTGGGATCTATTGTTTTCTTATATAAACATGAATCCAAAGAATTTTGAATAAGTTCTCTTACAGAAGATAATTCATTTTTGTATAATGTCTTTCCCATTAAAGTCTCTATAACATTACTTACGTCTATGGAAAATTTGATATTTTTGTCTAAAATATTTGTAATAATGTTAGAATCAATTTTAGATAACTCCAAACTATAATTCTTGCCCGTATTGCCAATATTTCTAATTACTTTTTGACAATATTCTAAAACTTCATCAATCTTTGAGAACTGGATTTCTAAAGCGTGATAAACATTTTGATCATTTGTTTTAGCGGAAATAAGAATTTTATCTGAGTCCATATTCACAAGAAAAGTTGCCATATGTTTTTCCCATTCAAGTCTACTAATTTCATTCCCAGGCAAATAATATTTTGTTAGTAAGTCAGGGGTTCGAACATTAGTAATATCTAATTCATCCGATAATCTTAGGATAGCTCCCAAATATGGCAAACATGCAAATTCATCACGACCATTTTCTATAAAATATTTAGGTTTATAAGTATCAGCATCCATTAATTCCACTTTCCTATGTGCTTTTGAGACTAATGCGATGGCGTCAGCATAAATTTCATTAGGAATTTTCAAAAGGATAGATTCTTTTTTTATAAAATCATAGCTTAACTCATGATGTATATCTCTAATTAATTCTTCTTTTGATTTATCTGGATTTTTAGCTTTATAGTTTGTGTAACGTTTATCGGATTCTATTTCCGATATTTTATCCTCAGGAATGCACATGCCTATATCATGTAACAAGGAAGCCATACCTAAAATATATAATTCCTTATCATTTAAATTATTTATTTCTTTGTCATTTAAAACGTCTGAAACAATTCGAAAAACTTGAGTAGTATGATTCAAAGAATGATCTGTATATGTAGGAAAATTTACAGAGTATTGTTTCAATAGAGAGTCTACAACAACTTTAGTTTCTTCAAGCTTTGAATATAGATCAACATTTAAATCCCGTAATTTTCGTTCAATTTTGTTCATTGCAATATAGTTTAGGTATAAAATAAAATAAAAATAGTTTAATTATTACTAATAGACATATAAGCTTGAAAAAAGATTAGTAACGTAGAAGAATTCATTATTAATTAATTACTTAAACAAGTTAAATTATTTTTGACTTATATCTATTTTAGCTTTGAAATGACCTGTATTTTTTGTATCTTTGATTGTGTTAGTATAGTGAAAGAAGAGATACAGAGGTTAAAAGATAGTTTTTGAAATTCATGCCAATTTCTGGCAGTTATTCCCGACAAATAATTGAGACCAAGTATTGTACTTGTAGATATTTTGAGTTCTACGCTTTAAATAATGTGTTTCTGCATTTATACCATCTCTAGTGAGATAGAGAAAGCACATTTATTAATTTGTAAAACCAAAATGTTATGGGAATTAGTTTATACTGTCCAGAAAATTTAGAAATAGAAGTAGTAATCGAAGCAAATCCTTTTGAAAAAAATAAAGGATTAAAAAAAGATTCTTTATTGTTCATCATTCATTGTATTATGGTAAGAAGAGCTTCTATCAATGACGATCATTTAAAGAAAAAAGGGAAAACTGAGGGTTTTGTACCATTACACTCAAAAATTTTAGAAAGTAAAATTCCACAGTATCATAAACATATAGAATATCTAGAAAAACTTGGCATAATTGAATGTGATGGAAAATATATACCCGAAAAAGTAAGTATGGGTTATAAGCTTACCGATCTATACAGAGATCAAGACTTCAAGAAAGTAAATATTAATGATTTCAAATTGTGTCAGAAGATTAAAGCTGACCTAAAATCTAAAAGAGATGAAGCAAAAAAAGGATTGCCACATTTAATTAAGTGGATCGAAACTAAAAAATTAATGATAGATGAAGTTGAAGCTTACAAAGAAATAAATGAATACGAAATCAAGAAACTTTCAGAAATCAATGTAAGCTCTTTAAGTAATATTCAAAAGCTTGAGGCGATGAATCAGCTAAATGAAAATTGTAAAAATTTCAAAATTCTAGTCAACCGGATTAACGCAAAAGACTATTACTGTCATATTGATGATACAGGTAAAAGGTTACATACCAACTTGACCAATATCCCTAAATGGCTAAGAAAATTTATCACTTATGATGATCAACATCTAGTATCAATAGATATCAAAAATAGCCAACCGTACATGAGTATTACTTTGCTAAAAAAGGAATTTTGGCAATCAGTCGATAAAGCCCAAAAACCAACCTTAAAAAGGATATACAAGGATTTATATATAAAAGGAATGGAAAACAAGACAGAAATAAATAATATCATTAAGTTCCTAGATTCCTCTAAAACCCTTGTCCACAGGGACATTCAAAAAGAAGAATTTATTAAAAATGTAGTAAATGGCACTTTTTATGAATACCTGATTCCGATTTTTGAAAAAGAAGGTGTTCTTAAATCCTGTAAAACATTAGATAAAAAAAGAGATAAAGTAAAAAAGATTGTATTAACCCTTTTATTTGATAACAGCAATAAAAATTATAACAGAAGAAATGATTCCGCCACACAAATATTCAAAAGAAAATTCCCTACAATTTCAAGAATTTTTGAATACATAAAAAAAGAGGATTACAGAAATCTCGCTATTGTCTTACAACGAATAGAAAGCTATTTGATCTTGGAAAGAATTTGCCAAAGAATAAACAAAGAAAAACCTGAGCTACCATTATTTACTATTCATGATAGCATAATAACCACTTTAGGAAATGAGGATTATGTGAAATCAATTATGGAAGATGAATTAATTAAAGCCATTGGCATAGCACCGCAATTTTCAATTGAATTCTGGCAACAAGAGCTAGTTAAAAATAAAGTAGGGGCATTATAACCCCTACTCTTTTTAATCAAAAAACCGAGCATATAACCTTTTCATTCATCTTATCTATTATTTCATTGTTGTAATTATCTAAATAAATCCCTGTCATTTTGTTTCCGTATTCATGACCAAGTGCTTCTGCAATCATATCCTTAGGATATCCTTGCTCCCTTGCTATATTAGCCCATGTATATCTAGCATAATACGTGGTAACATTTTTATTAATGCCACATAATTCAGCTATCTTTTTTAGATAATCATTTGTTAGACTGATCTTTTGTAAAATTTCCTTTTTAAGTGTCTCTGGATTATTTTTATTTTTGATAAAGGGCAAGACAAACTCTCTGTTATCAATTGGTAACTCATTAAAATAACAGTGAAGAATTTCTTTTGCTTTTGGCTGTATTTTAATATTATAAATTTTATGTGTTTTACTTCGCCTGAAGATTATACGATCATCAACAAAATTCTGTTTAGTGAGAGTTAATAGATCAGAAAAATTAATTCCGATAAAGCAATAAGACAAAGCAAATAGATTTCTATGATGCCAAGCTGAACTCCCTATTTCTACTTCTAGTCCAAGAATACTGCTAATTTCAGAACTAGTTAAAGCTCGACTTATAGTTCGCTCAGTTTTAATTTTAAAGCTCTTAAATGGGTAGTATTTAGCTTCAACAACATTCTCCTTAATCGCTTTGTTGAATAAAGCCCTGATGCTTCTAAAGTAATTGCCAATGCTATTGATTTTTATTCCTTCCTTCAATAGAGCTGTATTAAAATTCTCTATAAATTTATAATCCACTTCTTCAAAAGTGAGCTTCTCAGTTTTAGCATATTCCTTTAGCTTATTAATCCCACACGAATAAGTAATGGCACTCCCTATCCTGCCTGAGACTTTCAATTTTTCAATATGCTCTTTGCCATATTGGATGATACAAGCTTTAGAGTTTGGCATTTTCTTTTGCTGTTTGTTCTTTAAAAGTTTAATAATCTCCTCTGGTGTTGGTAAGTCCTCTAAATCTTCATTTAAAATGATAAGTTTTTGAACTTTTGCTTTGGTAGATGCTAATTTGGAGTTTAACACAGAATAATTTGGATTACTTGAAAGTACTGTTTGTAAATTGATATCCCAATCTTTGATAGGGACATTAATGTTTAAAGTACATTCTTTGTAAGTTCTGTTTTGATATACCCTCAGTTTTAAAGGATAGGTTTCGTTTAATTTTTGATGTCTTTTGTCTTGGACAATTTTGAATGAAAGTTCCATACTCAGTTGTTTGGAGTATGTAGGTAATTGTAAAATTTACAAGCAATTTACAAGCAGATTAGTTCTTTTATGGCAAAATACCCTAGATTTACAGCTATGACTTCGTAGCTCAGTTGGTAGAGCAACTGACTCTTAATCAGTGGGCCGAGAGTTCGAGCCTCTCCGAGGTCACAATAATTTTTTCAGCAGCATTATTTGCCCTAAATGATAAGCATCATGCTGTAAACAACCCATTACAAGATCATAATATGTTTGCTCCGGTTTAGGAGATGGTTCGTGCAATTTTTTCTCATTAAAATGTTTGATCGCATTTGTCAGCAAATGATAAGTTTGCTCAAAATCTTTTAAGAGTTGTTTCCAATTCTCAGTAGAGAATTCTTCGGGTAAATGAAAATCTTCAAAAGGAGGAGCATCTATGGTTCCGGTTAAACGATTAACCACTACCGTACGCCAATAGATCACATGATGCATCAGCATCCATATGCTGTTGACATTCGGTATTATCTGCCTCCCTGCCTCTTCCGCATTGATGTTGCTCATGGCCATTTTAAAATTTGTTCCCACCCAGCAATCCCCGTGGTGCATGGCGGTAAATAATTTTACAATGCGATTTATTTCATTCATGCTAAATTTGTTTTTGGACAGGAAGCAAAAATAATTTTATTGATAAAGATAAAATTTATCCCAATGTTAGGCTTTTCTTTGAATATTGATGATTGTTTACCGAATAAATAAATTCATTTCTAATGAGTATACAGTTAAATAAGAATGAGGATGCTATGAAACTTGCCTATAGCCAGGTAAGGCAGCGGCTTGAAAAGATATACGAAGGCGGAGGCAAAAAATCTACCGAAAAGCAAAAAGAAAGAAATAAACTCACTGCCCGGGAACGTATCAAATATTTATGTGATACTGATAAACCATTTGTAGAGATAGGTGCTTTTGCTGGATATGAAATGTATGCAGGAGAAGGCGGCTGCCCTGCAGGGGGAACGGTTAGTGGTGTAGGATATGTTGGCGGAAGACAATGTGTGATCATTGCAAATGATCAGACTGTAAAAGCTGGTGCATGGTTTCCCATAACCGGCAAAAAGAATTTACGCATGCAGGAAATTGCCATTGAAAATAAATTACCTGTTATTTATTTGGTAGATAGTGCAGGTGTTTATTTACCAATGCAGGATGAAATATTTCCGGATAAAGAACATTTTGGACGCATTTTTTATAACAACGCAAGGATGAGTGCAATGGGCATCACCCAAATTGCTGCGGTAATGGGTGCATGTGTTGCAGGTGGGGCATACCTTCCTATCATGAGTGATGAAACATTAATGGTTGAAGGGAACGGCTCTATTTTTTTAGCTGGCTCATATCTTGTGAAAGCGGCCATTGGAGAGGATATTGACAATGAAACGCTTGGTGGTGCTGAAACACACACTGCTATCAGTGGCATCGCTGATTATAAATTTGAAACCGAACATGAATGTTTGGATTATATAAAAAAAACGATCAGCAAATTAGGTGAACCTGAAAATGCAGGCTTCAGTAAAATAGAAAGTGTTGCTCCTAAAAAAAATCAAGATGATATTTATGCTGTGCTTAGTGAAGGAAATACCAAACCATATGATGTGCTGAATATCATTGAATGTATAACTGATGCTGATAGTTTTGATGAATTCAAACAGGACTATGGTAAAACAATTGTATGTGGTTACGGACGCATTGAAGGATGGGCAGTTGGTATTGTTGCCAATCAACGCCTCATTGTAAAAAATAAAAAAGGTGAAATGCAATTGGGTGGTGTTATTTACAATGATAGTGCTGATAAAGCAGCTCGTTTTATCATGAATTGCAATCAGAAAAAAATACCCTTGGTCTTTTTACAGGATGTTACAGGGTTTATGGTTGGAAGCCGGAGTGAACATACCGGCATTATAAAAGACGGCGCTAAATTAGTGAACGCTGTTGCAAATTCTGTAGTTCCAAAAATTACTATCGTTATTGGTAACAGTTATGGTGCAGGAAATTACGCCATGTGCGGAAAGGCATACAATCCTAGATTTATATATGCATGGCCTTCAGCAAAAATTGCTGTGATGGGTGGTGAACAGGCTGCCAAAACATTATTGCAGATACAGGTTGCTTCTATGAAGGCAAAAGGCAAAGTTGTTTCTCCAGAAGAAGAAAAGAAATTATTGGATGAGATCATTGACAGGTACAATGCACAAACTACACCTTATTATGCTGCAGCAAGACTTTGGGTAGATGATATCATTGACCCAGCTGAAACAAGAAAATTGATCTCAGAAGGTATTGCTGCTGCAAATCACAATAAAAATATCCCTGAGTTTAAAACAGGCGTTTTTCAAGTCTGATATACTATGTCAAATAAAATTATAGTTTACACTGATGGTGCTGCAAGAGGTAATCCAGGACCTGGAGGTTATGGAGCAATTTTGATATGGGGTGATAAAAGAAAAGAAATATCCGGAGGATATGAGCACACTACCAATAACAGGATGGAATTGATGGCTGTGATAGCTGCATTACAAGCATTAAAAAAAGAAAACCTGGAGATACTTGTTCATTCTGATAGCGCCTATGTTGTGAACTCCGTAGAAAAAGGCTGGTTAAAAAATTGGTTGAGAACTGATTTTAAGGGTGGTAAGAAAAATAAGGACCTCTGGAAATTATATGATACGCTTGCACAAAAACACCATGTAAAATTTAAATGGGTCAAAGGCCATGCAGATAATCCTTATAACAATCGTTGCGATGAACTAGCTACAGCTGCAGCAGATGGAAAAGACCGTATCATTGATACAGGTTATGAAGAAGCTTAAAATTATGCCGTAACTGTTTTGCTGATCCAAAAGCGATTAATAAGATAGTAGCCTCCAAAAAACACACCGCTAAAAAATATTGTAGATAGCAAAGACATTTTATAAAAAGGAACTGCTCCTACAAAACATCTTGTTAAACCTTCAAGAGTTTTTGGATAAGGTTGATTCATTAGATCCAATCCACCTCCTATCCATACGCCAAAATTTGATAATATAAAATATAAAGTTGTTCCTGCAAGTGCCCCACCAAGAATGCTTACAACATTTTCTTTTTTTACAAAGAAACCAATAACAGTAATAACTGCGAACAAGGCATAATTCAAAGCCTGACCGCTATAAAATCCTGATATAGGGGTCATGTGATTGATAAATAAAATTTCATAAATCACATCAGAAATGAACATAGAAAGCAACGGCAATAAAAAGCTTAATTTTCTATCTTTAATAACTGCACCTGCAAATAACGCCATTGCTATCTGAGGAGCAAATCCCCATTCCCTTGTAGGCATTACTCTATACAAAGAAGCAATAACTACTAATAATATAAAACTTACTATAACTGATCTATCGATTTTCATAACTCAAATTTGTGCTACAAAAGTAAGGATTTTGAGATAAAATTTAGTCATTTAATTGGAACAGGAACAAGCTATTGAACATAATCCTTACTTTTAAACCCTAAAACTAACTATGCCCACTATACCGCATCATATTTTACTCATTAATTGCCCGGATAGAAAAGGGATCATTGCCCAGGTAACAGCGCTTCTTTTTAAAAACAATTTAAATATTGTTGTAATGAAAGAATTTGTTGATGCTGCAACCAATTCATTTTTTGCCCGTGCTGAAATAACTGGCAAGCTTTCAATCGATGACATAACCGATCAACTAAGATCGATATTTGATGAGAAAGCTGTTATCAGCATCTCTCCTGTAGAAAAAAAGAAGATCGTTGTTTTGGTTACTAAAGAACATCATTGTCTTAGTGATCTTATAGTAAGGTTTCATTTTGATGAACTGCATGCCACATTGCAAGCAGTAATTGGTAATTACGAAACCTTACAACCATTCACACAAAAATTTGGCATTCCTTTTCATTTTGTAGATCATGAACAAACTACCAAACAAAAATTTGAGGCTGACATTTGTTCGATCATAGATAAATATCAACCTGATTATATTGTACTTGCTAAATTCATGAGAATATTATCTCCGGAATTTGTTGCAAGATTTGAAAACAAGATCATCAACATCCATCATTCATTTTTACCAGCCTTTGTTGGCGCTAATCCTTATAAACAGGCTTATGAAAGAGGTGTTAAATTAATTGGAGCTACAGCCCATATTGTAAACAATCAATTAGATGAAGGGCCGATCATCACACAAAAGATCATTCCTGTAAACCATGAATACAATGTAAAACAAATGGTGGAAGCCGGACATGAAATAGAAAAGTCTGTATTGGCAGAAGCTTTAAAATTAATATTGGAAGACAGGGTATTTGTTGCCAACAATAAAACCATCATTTTCAATTAATGGCTCATCATAATCTTACAGGGCAATTAGGCGAAAAATTAGCTGTAGATTATTTTACTAAAAATAATTTTGAGATACTTCATACCAATTGGCGACACTCACGCTGGGAAGTAGATATAATTGCTTCAAAGGCAAACAAACTTCATTTTGTAGAAGTCAAAACACGAAGAACTAAAAACTTTGGAAACCCGGAAGAAAAAGTAGGTAAGAAAAAAATACAAAATTTACTCAATGCTGCTGAAGAATATCTTTTTCTTCATCCTGAATGGAAAATGATTCAGTTTGATATTTTAGCAATAACCATCACTAAAACGGATCCTGTAGAATATTTCTTTATAGAAGATATTTCTCTTTAATTAGATCTTAACCTTTGACAATTCAAGCTTCAAAGCTTCTACCATTTTATAAGTAGCCGGACAATATTCTATATTCTGTTGATGCACATGAATATAATCTGTCACCTTTTTCTTCGTCAAGTGTGGGAAGCCTGCACAGTCTGCAGGACGAATTGCATAAATAGAACACTTATTATCTTTTAGATTTAAAAACTGGCAAGGTTGTTTTTTATTCTGCCAATCACCATCACGTTTTTCGTACATCAGCCATTTATCTTTAAACTCAACAGGAGTCATTTTGAAATGGGATGATATCCTTTTAATATCCTGCGTAGTAAATGTAGGTGTCATTGACTTACAACAGTTACCGCAAGTAAGGCAATCGGTTTCAGCCCAAACCTGTTTATCAATTGCATCAATTACTTTATGCAAATGTTTAGGTGGATCCTTTTCAATCTTTGTAAGGAAAGACCTGAATCTTCTTTTATTGATACTGACTTTTTGTTTGAACAAACGGAGGTTAATAGGCTGCATTTTAATTATATTGCATAAGCGCTGAGCGCTTAAGTTTTTCTTTTTTAAGTTGCAAAGATTATATAAAACATCAATACCAAAAAATAAATGTGGGAAGCCTACAAAAAAGGATTTAAAGCCTATTTGCAATTAGAGAAATCTTTAAGCAATAATTCTGTTGAGGCTTATCTGCATGATATAGAAAAACTCACAACTTATTTGCTTGCAGTAAATGATGCGAAAGCTCCTAATGAAGTGAAATTGAATGACCTGGAAAGTTTTGTTAAATGGATAAGTGAACTTGGCATGACTGCCGGTTCCCAGGCAAGGATCATTTCAGGACTGAAAAATTTTTATAAATATTGTTTGCTTGAACAGATCGTAACCGTAGATCCCACTGCCTTACTTGAAGCACCCAAATTAAAAAGAAAGCTTCCAGATGTATTAAGTTTTGGTGAAATTGAAAATATCATTGGTCAGATAGACCTCAGTAAACCTGAAGGTGGACGTAACAAAGCGATACTTGAAACATTGTATAGTTGCGGTTTGAGGGTGAGTGAAGCTGTTAATTTACGCATCAGCAATTTACACCTTGATGTTGGATTTATAAAAGTAACAGGGAAAGGTGATAAAGAAAGACTTGTTCCCATCGGAAGCGATGCTATAAAATTTATTGAGATCTACAGAAATGATATTCGTGTACACATCCCCGTTAAAAATGGCAATGAAGATTTTCTATTCTTGAACCGTCGTGGAAGTAAGCTTACAAGAGTTATGATATTTTTGATCATAAAAGAATTAGTAAAAAAGGCGGGGATCACTAAAAACATTTCGCCACATACCTTCAGGCATTCTTTTGCTACACATTTGGTAGAAGGTGGTGCTGATCTACGTGCAGTACAGGAAATGCTTGGACATGAAAGCATTACAACTACAGAGATCTATACACACCTTGACAGGGATTTTTTACGTTCTACTTTACAGCAGTTTCATCCTGCATTTAAATAAATTGAGAAATAATAAAGAGAATTATTTTCCTTCTAAAGCTACTTCTGTTTGCTTAAAGGATGAAGATTTATTATCGTCTCTATTAGCAACTTTCTTACGATAATTATTGAAGAGGCTAAGCCAGCGTAATTTCAAAACCCCCAGAACACCTTCCTTAATAATACCCTTATTCATTTTACTGTCACCAAGTTTTCTATCAATAAAAGTGATAGGCACTTCTATGATCTTAAACCCAAGTTTCCAGGCAGCAAATTTCATTTCTATCTGGAAGGCATAACCAACAAAATGTATAGAAGAAAAATTAAGTGTTTCCAAAAATTCACGGCTATAACAAACAAAACCTGCAGTAGGATCTTTAACAGGCATCCATGTAATTATTCTTGTATAAAGAGAAGCGCCTTTAGATAAAGCAATTCTATCTGCCGGCCAGTTCTTTACATTTCCACCTTTTACATACCTCGATCCAACCGCTACACCAGCACCACCCTTCTTACAAGCATCGTATAGTCTTGGAAGATCCGCTGGATTATGAGAAAAATCAGCATCCATTTCAAATATAAATTGATAGCCTCTTTCCAAAGCCCATTTAAAGCCATGAATGTATGCAGTACCTAACCCTAATTTCCCTCTTCTTTCTTCCATGAATAAGATACCGGGATAAGTTGCAAAAAGAGATCTTACAATATCTGCAGTTCCGTCAGGTGAACCATCATCTATTATTAATACATGAAAATCAGCATGCAAATTCATCACCGCAGCAATAATGCTCTCGATGTTTTCCTTTTCATTATAGGTTGGTATGATAACAAGTTTTTCCACTAATCGTATGTATGATTAGTGCAAAATTACAACATTTCTGCTAAAGGTTTGCGACATGTTTTCAACAGGTTGTAAAGCAATATATTAATTACTCTTTAACAAAGTTTTGTTCAATATCTCTGTAAGCTTTTGTTTGGTATGCAAAGGGAAATCACCTCTCATCATCCAATCATAATATTGTGGCTCGGCTTTCAACACATCAGTAACAGGCCTTCCTTTATGTTTACCAAAATTGAATACCTCTACATTTTTATCATCAAAAATAAAACGACGGGCATAATCAACGATCTTTTCTTCACCAATAGAAGACAATATTGAATCCACAGTATTACCTAATTGCGGATACTTTCCCATTTGAGCTATGAGCACATCAATTGTTGCTGATACATCCGCCTCAGCACCATGAGCCCCTATAAGATCTTTTTGACAATAAAATTTATATGCCGCAGTCAAAGTACGTGGTTCCATTGTGTAAAAAATATGCTGTACATCTATCATTCTTCTTGTTGTAAGATCCATTTCTAATCCGGCTCTTAAAAATTCTTCCATCAGCATAGGAATATCAAAACGGTTACTGTTATATCCACCAAGATCACAATTCTCCATGAACTGTTTCAATTCATTACCTGCTTGTTTAAATGTAGGTGCATCTTTCACCATTTCATCTGTGATACCATGTATGTCCGAAGATTGTTGTGGTATAGGAATTAGTGGATTGATCAGTTTACGTTTAACCTGTTTTGTACCATCCGTTAAGATCTTAATAATAGCTATTTCTACAATACGATCTGCAGTAAGGCTTACACCTGTAGTTTCAAGATCAATAAAGGCAATGGGACGAGAAAGTTGTAAGGACATTGTTAAATTTATTTTTAATTTGAATGCAAAAATATAGAATTATCAATATACTCTTTTGTTATTCAGGCAAGTATAATAAAAAAGCAAGATAAGGGAATAATCTATTACTTAACAAGCCGCTCATAAAAACTAAAGATTTTGTACATTTGTGGCTGTAAATCATTCTTCAGATAAAAAATACCGATGAAAAAATTAATTTTTATTCTTGTTACCATTTGCACAATTGGCTTATTAGTAAGCAGTTGTAATCCAAGTCGCAGAACGGGATGCCCGGGAGCACAAGGAATTATTCATTAATCTGTTGAACAATTTATGACTTGGAAGCCCATCACCAGGGAAGCGCAAGTAGAAGAAATTAAAGAACTTTCTTTCAACAAGCCCCAACTTATTTTTAAACATAGCACCCGTTGCTCATTAAGCAGCATTGCGAAAAGCCGTTTAGAAAGAAGTGTTGGGGATGATAATCTCGACTTTAATTTTCTGGACTTGATTGCTCATAAGAATATCTCACAAAAGATCAGCGACGATTTTTCAGTATACCATGAATCTCCTCAGGTATTACTGATAAAAAACGGTGAATGCATTTTTGACGAAAGTCATACAGCAATTTCTATGGATGAAATTGCATCTCAACTTTAGCCTTATCAATAAAACTCTACCATGACAACTGCTCAATTAAACCAAAAATTTGGAATTGAAGGAAAGATCTTTTTTTCTGACGGAAAAGGTAACCTGCCTGAAGTAACTATTACAAACGAATATGCAGCCGCTGTAATTTCTCTTTATGGAGCACATGTAATAAGCTACCAACCTACAGAGCAAAAAAATATTTTGTGGATGAGTGAGCAATCTGCTTTTGAAACAGGCAAACCTATTCGTGGTGGTGTTCCTGTGTGTTTTCCTTGGTTTGGTCCTCATGAATCAGACAATCAAAAACCTCAACATGGTTTTGCAAGATTGTCATTGTGGAATGTAAAAGATACAAGTGTATTGGCAGATAATTCTCTTCAAATACAATTGGAATTACAATCGAATGATGAAACAAAAAAATTATGGCCTTTTGATTTTATTGCAATAATAACAGTGATCGTTGGAAAGAAATTATCCATAGCATTAACTGTAAAAAATACCGGCTCTGAAAAACTTACTTATACTGATGCATTGCACAGTTATTTTAATATCAGTGATCTATCAAATATACTGATAGAAGGTTTACACAATGCTACTTATTACAGCAGTACAAGCACTGATCTCATTACTCAGCAAGATGAACT
Organism: Bacteroidota bacterium; assembly: GCA_040387955.1. Classification (GTDB taxonomy): domain Bacteria; phylum Bacteroidota; class Bacteroidia; order Chitinophagales; family Chitinophagaceae; genus Ferruginibacter. The sequence goes on from JAZKCS010000009.1 coordinate 95,112, forward strand.
GTTAGCGATCACTAAAGAAGAGAACAGACGCTATGTGAACCATACAAAGAACTGCATCATTCATGACAGTGGCTTTGAAAGAAAGATTTTAGTAAGTAAAGCAAACAGCAATGTTACTGTTGTATGGAACCCAGGAGAACAAACTACCAAAAACATTCCTGATATCAGCGATAGCGGTTATAAAACTTTTATTTGTGTAGAAGCTGTAAATGCTTACAAAGATATTAATATCATTACTGTTCAACCGGGTAATGAATATACAATGAGCACTTCTTTTGAATTGATCTAACCCAATTTGGAGATTTGGAAATTTGAAGATTTGGAGATGGTTCAATTTGAAAAGCTGTTACACATCTCCAAATTTCCAAATCTCCAAATCAGCACTTATCTAAAGCCTGTACAATATCAGCAAGAATATCATCCTTGTGCTCAAGTCCTACAGAAATGCGTATAAGCCCCGGCGTTATGTTCACGGCCAGTCTTTCTGCTTCTGTTAGTTTAGCATGAGTTGTGCTTGCAGGATGAGATGCAATAGTTTTTGTATCGCCTAAGTTTGCAGTAAGTGAAAGCATTTTAAGATTGTCTAAAAACTTCCTTCCGCTGTCTAGTCCGCCTTTTAATTCAAAAGCTACAAGCCCTCCCCCATTTTTCATTTGTTTTACAGCGATCTCATATTGAGGATGGCTTTTTAAAAAAGGGTATTTAATATTTGATAGCTTATCATTTTTTTCTAACGCATTTGCAATTGCCAAAGCATTGGATGCATGACGCTCCATGCGTACATCTAATGTTTCTAAACTTTTGCTCAATACCCATGCATTGAATGGAGATAATGCAGGACCTGTACTGCGACAGAATAAATATATTTGTTGTATCAATTCTTTTTTACCGACAACTACGCCACCTAATACCCTTCCTTGTCCATCCAACCATTTTGTAGCAGAATGCACAACCAAGTCTGCACCAAAATCAATTGGCCGCTGGCTTACCGGTGTTGCAAAGCAATTGTCAACATTTAAAATAAGGTTATGTTTTTTTGCCAATGCTCCTACTACAGAAAGATCGATAATATCCAATGCAGGATTTGTCGGTGTCTCTAAATAGATCATTTTAGTATTGGACTTTATGGCAGCTTCCCATTCATCTGTATTTGCTGCAGAAACATAACTAACCTCAATACCATAATTAGGTAAATATTTATTCAATACTGTAACAGTACTTCCAAAAATAGAACTGCATGCTACAAGATGGTCGCCTTTTTTCAGCAAAGCCATCATAGATGCAAAAATTGCACTCATGCCTGATGCAGTTGCGTAGCCTGCTTCAGCTCCTTCCAATGCGATCATTCTATCAGTAAATTCCTGTACAGTAGGATTTGTGAACCTGCTATAAATGTTATCATCCGTTTCATCAGCGAAAGCCGCTCTCATGTCCTCAGCATTATCAAAAGCAAAACTGCTCGTTAAAAATAACGGAGATGAATTTTCCATTTCATTGGTCTGATCAGTTCTTATTCTTATCGCTTTTGTAATTGGATGCATCAGATGATTAAAAATTAATAATTAAGAATTAAGAATTGGAGTTCACGAATTAAATTTCTTTCATCTCCAAATCTTCAAATTTTCAAATCACCAAATTAATTGATGACTCTCACTCCCCACGTAAGGTTAGTTCCTCCACGGCGAAGCGTTTCCGCAACAGAGCAATATTTGTTCATTGACAGTTCACAGGCTCTTGCAGCCTTTTCAGGATCGATGTTGCCTCTAAGTTCAAATACGATCTTCACGCTTTCCCATAAAGATGGTTCTTTCCCTTTTTCTCTTTCCCCTTCGATCTTAATAGAAAACCCATCAACAGTTTGGCGTTGTTTTTTAAGGATCATCACAATATCAATAGCGCTACAGCCCCCTAATCCCATCAAAATTAACTGCATTGGTCGTACGCCATGATCATTACCGCCGCTTTCAGGACTGCTATCAATACGTACTACATGGCCGTTTGCATCTACAGCATCAAAGCCATAATCTCCATTTACACGGTTTAAATTTATTTCTATCATTTATTCAATATTTTTGCAAATATAATTCTTGCAAGCCTTTACTTTGCATTTTCAATCGAAAACCTATTAATGGAGTTTTTTCATCATCAACAAAGATTTCAACTTGAGAACGGACAATCTCTGCCCGAAATTACTATAGCTTACAGTACTTATGGTACTTTAAACGCTGAAAAGAGTAATGTAGTATGGGTTTGTCATGCACTTACAGCAAATTCTGATGCGGCAGACTGGTGGAATGGTGTTGTTGGTGAAGATCATGTTATAGACCCTGCCAAATATTTTATTATTTGTGCCAATATACTGGGCTCCTGCTATGGTAGCAGTGGTCCATTGAGCATAGATCCAGCAACAAAACAACCTTATTACGCCAATTTCCCTACTGTAACCATCAGGGACATGGTAAATGCCCATATTTTACTGAGGAAGCATTTAGACATAGAAAAGATCTTTATGATCATGGGAGGAAGCATGGGAGGTTACCAGGCAATGGAATGGTGTATTATGGAAAAAGATGTGATCCAAAATCTATTTTTACTGGCTACCTCTCCTACAGAAAGTGCCTGGGGTATTGCTACACATACAGCCCAGCGTCTTGCTATTGAAGCAGACAGTACATGGAAAAGTAATTCGCCTGAAGCTGGTGCAAAGGGCTTAAAAGCTGCTAGGGCATTAGGCATGCTTACCTATCGTAATTATGGCATCATGGTGAAACAGCAAACAGACGATGATCCTGAAAAATTAGATAATTATAAAGCATCCTCTTATATCAATTACCAAGGCGATAAATTGGTAAAAAGATTCAATGCAGTAAGCTATTGGCTCCTTACAAAAAGCATGGATAGCCATCATATTGCCCGTGGACGTGGGGGAAAAATTGAGCCCGTATTAAAAAATATTCATCAGCGTACATTGATCATTGGTATCAGTAGCGATATATTATGTCCTCTTATTGAACAGCATTTTTTAGCTGACCATATTCCTGCTGCTACATTGATCGAAATAGATTCTGATTATGGCCATGATGGATTTATGGTTGAATCAAAAATAATATCAGGCCATTTGTCTAACTGGTTAGATCAATAAAATTTTATGAATTATATAAAAATCCCTGTTACGTTAATAACAGGGATTTTTTTTAATATCTTTTTATAAAAAAATTTATTCCAATAATTTATACATCTCTTCAAGCTTAGGAGAAAGTATGATCTCTGTGCGCCTGTTTTTTGCCCTTCCCTCTGCGGTAGCGTTAGTATCTAACGGATCGTAAAAACTATGTCCTGATGCAATCACTCTTACAGGATCTACTCTGTAAGTATTCGTTAATATCCTTACTATTGAATTAGCCCTTGCAGTACCTAGATCCCAATTATCCTGATATTTCCCTTTAATAGGAATACTATCAGTATGGCCTTCAATATTTACAGCTACAGTTGGATCAATGTTCAACACTGCTGCAAGTTTTGCTAATGCATCCACACCTTTTGGATTAACTACTGCACTTCCTGATGGGAATAATAAATTTTCTGAAAGACTAACATAAACTTTACCGTTCTTTTGTGTGAGTGTAAGATCACTGCTACTTAAACCTTTTAACGCTTCAGCCATTCTGTTTTTCAATTGTTCGGATTGTGTTCTTTGCTGATTCAAAAGATCCTGCAAACGTTGAAGACGCTGTTGTTGGCTTTGTAAAGTTTGTTGTTGATTTTGCAACGTTTGTTGCGTAGCATCTAATTGATTCTGTTGTGTTGCAGTAACCTGCCCAAGTTGAGAGTTTTGATTATTAAGCTGCGCTATCTTACTATTAAGATCTGAAATTTTTTGATTCAAATTGCTTATTTGATTAGCAAAATTCAAACTATCCGCACGTAAACTGGAAGTTTGATTTCTCGATTCTCTTAACTTACTTGTAGGCACACAACTTGCAAATGCAACTATTGTGGCAAACAATAAAAAGTAATTTTTCATATTATTCATTTTCAATTTGATAATATAGAGGGAAAAATTGTACCGCATTTTAAGCTAGCTGTTTTAAGAAAATACTCAGGCTTTCTGTAGATTAAAATACCCACTAAGAGAGGTATTTGCTACATGTTCAATTATTTATCCTTGAAGAATAAAAGCTATTACTTAAAACGGACCAATTGTTTCTCAACTAAGGACAACTATGATGGTATAAATATTGCAACTTTCAAGATAACTGGTTAAGCAATTGGCTATCAAACTTTGACGGGAATTTTAAACTAAAGCATTGTGACGAACAACTTATACAAACAACTTTCAAAAGCTATTTTTTTAGCTGCATCTTTAGTAATTCTGATATGGCTTATTTATAAGGCGAGCAGTGTTATCTTATTGTTGCTTTTTGGAATTGTTCTTGCAATTTCAATCAATGGCCCAGTTACCAGTTTGGAAAAAAAGAAAATAAAAAGAGGATGGGCTACAACAATTGTATTTGCTATAATCTTTATACTATTTGCTGGCATTATAATTCTGGTTGGTCCAAAAATAAGTGAACAGGTATCCTTACTGGTACAAAATCTACCGGCATATATTATTCAGGCATCAGAAAAAGTAAGTTCATGGTTTGATGGATATCCTGAACTTCAGGAGAAGATCCGGATAGATCATGCAAGTGTTTCGGAATGGTTCCCATCAGTACCCAATACATTAATGCAGGTAGGAAATTTTTCACTTTCTGTTCTAACTACCTTTATTATAGTTATAGTTTTTATAAGTATTGTCATCTACATAGTAGCGTCCCCACGTCCATTGCTTGAATTGTATGTTGTATTATTTCCGCCCTTGCAAAGAGATAAAGCAACAGAAGCTTATACAAAATTTTCAGTAATGATAAGAGCATGGATGAAATCAAATCTCATCGGAGGGTTTACAAATGCAGTACTGGTAACAATTTTTTTAAATATCATGAATATTCCCGGCGCATTTGTTTGGGGTGCACTTGCATTTTTTACAGAGTTTATTCCGAGGGTTGGTTTCTTTATAAAAGCATTGCCTCCTATTTTAGTTGCTTTATCTATCAATGGTTATACTGCTACATGGGTTGCGGTTTTTTATCTGGCTAGTGATGAGATCATGGCAGATTTTGTAATGCCAAAAGTAAGGTCTAATGTAATGAAGATACACCCTGTGTCGATTCTGTTTGTTGTAATGGCAATGGGTGCTGCTTTTGGATTTATGGGGGTATTATTGGCTACTCCTTTAACTGCGTTGATCAAAGCTTATACAGAAGTATTTTATCTAAATAAATTTGCTCATGATAAAAAATTAGAGGATCGTATTGACGAAATGCTTTATCAAAAAAATGGATCAAGCTAAGTATTGTTTCGGAGGATTTATTTCATTTCTTTTTAGAGAAGCAATTAATGACCTTATATGATCTCCAATATTTTTGCAGGATCATTATCACTGAAGATCATAAGCGGATACGAATCTATTTTTCCACTTTAATTTCCTGCGTTAATAGCCATTTATTGTGAGTATGAATCAGATCTGTTTTGAAGTCATATTCAATGAAAATTTAATTATAAACTTAAATTTTTCTCTATTTATCTTAAGAAATGTGTTCATAGTCAATCAAATATACTGCAACTATTTCTTTTGTATAAAGTTTGCGATTTCATTTTATAAGTAGTACCTTATCTCAATCTATCACTTAAACCTTCTACCATGTTACTACGTCTTATCATTTTTATCAGCATGATATCATTTATCTCATGCACAAAAGACCCTCCAGCGACTCTTGTTGGTACTGTTAGTTTCTCTGCAAACGGTACGTCATATAGCTGGACTGAAAATAATGATTACGATTCAGAAAGTTTCATGAGTACTTCGATCTATGCTTCAGGCGGAGACACCTATCATCTCAATATAAGTAATGCATTTGCTTCTCATTCTATTCCTTTTAGAGAGGTCTTTCTTACATTTAAAACAGCATCATTAGTAACCGGGACACCATTTACACACGCTAATACAATTGCAGATAATTTATATGCTCCCCATGATATTGCCGTGTCACCCTCCATAGGAATCGATCAGGCTTATTTATACAAGGCCTCTAAGATTGGAGATGCGGCAACTATAACGATCACATCCATTCATGGTGATTATGCCGATGGAACTTTTAGCGCAACATTGACACGGGCAAGCGACCAGGCTGTGTTAAATATCACTAGCGGTAATTTTAAAAATATAAGGATTGACTAGGTGTTTAAAAATCAGGTTTCCCGGGAAATTGATTTTGCAAAAAATAGATATTTTTAATAGCTATAATGTCAAGAGAAATCTTATTTAGTGTTAAGCACTCTTGGTATTCTTTGTTCTAATATCATTAGGTCAGCCAAAACAAATGCAGTAACAGCTTCTAAGACCACGGGTACACGAAGAGCAATGCATAGATCATGGCGACCACGTACAGCAAAAGTTTCCATTTGTTGTGTTTCCCAGTTAAGCGTAAATTGATCTTGTGGAGTACTTGATGTTGGTTTGATGGCAATGCGGTATACAAGTTCATTACTATTTGTATAACCACCTACTACTCCACCAGCATGGTTGGTAGTGGTTTTTCCCTCCATATTTTCGATGGGATCGTTATGATCTTTGCCAAACATTTTTGCAGCAGCAAAGCCAGTGCCGAATTCTACGCCACGTACAGCAGGAATTGCGAAAACTGCATGTGCTAATAATGATTCAACTGAATCGAAAAAATGTTCCCCTAAACCAATAGGCAAACCAGTAACACGGCATTCAACAATACCGCCAACAGAATCTTTTGCTTCGATGGCTTTTTGTAAACCTCTTTCTGTATCTGTATCGCCACCGATTTCTGTGATGGTAGCTTTTACTTCAATGTTCTGTAATAATTTTTTTGCGATAACACCGGCTGCAACCATGGCTACCGTTAGTCTTCCGCTGAAATGACCGCCTCCTCTATAATCTTCATAACCACCAAATTTTTTGCTTGCAACAAAATCTGCATGCCCCGGACGAGGATGACTGCGTTGTTTTGAATAATCAGTGCTACGGGTATTATTATTTTCAAATAAAATTGTGATTGGAGCACCTGTTGTTATATCGTTAAAGATGCCACTTTTGAAAATTGGAAGATCAGTTTCCTGTCTTGGCGTAGCACCTTTTTGAGTGCCCCCTTTTCTACGTTCAATATCCGGCAAAAAATCTTCTACCGTTAGTGGCAAGCCAGCAGGACAGCCATCTATATTAATACCAACACTTTCGCCATGCGATTCGCCGAAGATTGTCAATTTGAATAAACGTCCGAAACTGTTCATGGTAAAGTGTGATTATAATTTTTGTTTGCTTAATTCTTCTACTGTTGCTCCTAAACTTTTTATATGCTCATAAAATTCAGGATAAGATTTATTGATCGCTTCTGCTTCTTCTATAGTTGTATCGCCACTTGCTTTCAATGCTGCTGTTGCACATGCCATTGCAATTCTATGATCATGACGAGAATGAACTGTTGCTCCTTTTACACCAGTACCACCTTTCACCAACATAAGGTCATCTTGTAAAATTATTTCAATGCCCATTTTACCAAACTCAGCCTGTAATGTAAGTCCACGGTTACTTTCTTTGTGCGCCAACCTGGTTACCCCTTGTATCACGGTAGTTCCATTGCAATAAGAAGCAAGAGCTACTAACGGAGGGAATAAGTCAGGGCAATCAGTTGCATCAAACTGAAAAGGTTTTAAACTTAATGGTGGGGCAACTTCTATTTGTGTATCAGTGATAGATAAGATAGCGCCGCAATCTCTTACTGCTTCCAATATTTTTTTATCTGCCTGCGTTGATTGAACATCTAATCCTTTAATAGTAATGCCACCTGCAATAGCTCCCGCTACTACTAGGAATGCACCTCCACTCCAATCGCCTTCAACTGTGTAGCTGATAGGATCAGTATTTAGAGTTTTAGGATTGATAGTAAATGATTCGTAATTATTATTCACTACATCATAACCAAAATGTTTCATCACCTGTAATGTAAGGTCGATGTATGGTTTACTCTTTAGATCTTTAACAGTGATAGTTGCAGGTTTGGTTGCTGCTTTACCATAAGCCATCAATAAGCCCGTTAAAAATTGTGAACTAAGAGAACCGTCAATTGTGATATCAGCAGGCTGCAAAGGTCCTTTGATCTCCAAAGGCAATTTGCCTGCAAGTGATTTTATTTCTATTCCCAACAATGGAAAAATATCATCAAAGAAATCCATTGGCCTTGTCAATAAACTTCCTGTACCATTGATCGTTATTGCTTGTGCATTCAAAGCCGCTAACGGAGTGAACATTCTAATACCAAGCCCACTCTCTCCACAATTCATTTCACCACTTATTGATCCAGCATTAGAACTTTTAATTCTTAACTCATCATTCTTAACTTCTACCGTTGCTCCTAATTTTTGAATAACATCTATCGCCGCAAGATCATCATTACTCTTACCAGGATTCGCTATCGTTGTTTCTCCATCATGTAATAAAGCCGCCGCACATCCTCTCTGCATACTGCTTTTAGAAGTAGGCGCTGTAATATTTCCTTTTATTGCTGATGGCTTTACTGTTACGATCATTGTTATAACTAAACTTATTTTATTAATTGTTGTAATTGATCCATTGGTATTGCTTTAACTGTAGCATCTCCAATTTTATTCAGCAACACAAAATTCATTTCGTTGCTTACTTTCTTTTTATCGAGTTTTAAAACTTCCCAGATCTTTGCTTTATCATAGTCCATTTGGATCGGAAGATGATATTTTACTAAAAGAGTTTTCACTCTTTCAAGATCAGTAGAATAGAAATTATTTATTTCTTCTGATATGCCGCCTGCCGCTACCATTCCTATGCTAATGGCATGTCCATGTAATAATGTATAAATATTTTCAACTGCATGTCCTAACGTATGTCCAAAGTTCAATAGCTTTCTATCGCCTTGTTCAAATTCATCTTCAACAACAACCTTTGTTTTGATATTTACATTGGTTTCTATTAAAGCAGCTAATGCTACTTTATCCTTTTGAAAATAATCTAATGTTGAATTTTCAAGAAGTGTAAACAATGTCTCGTCTTTTATACAAGCGTGTTTGATCACTTCTGCAAAACCATTGATCCATTGATCTTCCGGTAATGTTTCCAATAATGTGTAATCAAATAATAAAAAATCAGGTTGGTTAATTAATCCAACCAAGTTTTTATAAACACCAACATCTACACCGTTCTTTCCGCCGATAGATGCATCTACCATTGCAAGAATAGTAGTTGGGACAAATCCAAACTTCAATCCTCTCATGTACACAGATGCTGCATAGCCTGTGATATCAGTCACTACGCCTCCACCTACGCCTACGATGAAAGTTTTTCTATCTGCCCCTAATTGTATTAATTCGTTGATGATGAAATCAACAGTCGATTGTTGCTTATGCTCCTCGCCTGCTTTGATCACAATTGTTTTCCAACCTTCAAACCTTGATGGCTGATGTTTAAAAACATTATCATCGGTAATGAGTACAGTATTATTTTTTGGTGTGATCGTTTCTAAATAAGAAAAATCTGCATCAAAAAAATAATTGACCTGTTTATTGCCGATGGTGATGTTGGTTGTTTGCATATGGAGTATAATGTCTGAATCAGAATTCTCAGAATTTAAGAATGAACAGAATTACAGCTTTTATAATTGTAATTCTGTTCATCCTTATTGAAAGCTAATGATTGAAAAATGAAGAAAATTTCAATCATCATAATCAAAATTCTGAAAATTCTTTAATTCTGAGAATTCTGATTCAGACAAAAAAAGTTCAATAATGGTATGCCGATGAAAGGATTGCGACGCAACGATGATGCCATGAAAAACTATCGCTGGTATCACAAATCAAATCTTACGAATTCATTATTTTATTCTGATGGTTAATGCTTTCTAAATGCACAGCATCAAAATATTTAGTGATAAAATCTTCGCTCAAACCAGCTTTAGCACCACGTTGAATTCCTTTTTGTAAAATTTCGTTCCAACGATTGGTTTGCAAGATTGTGATATTATTTTCTTTTTTGTATTCACCAATTTTATCAGCAATTTTCATACGCTGACCTAAAATGGTTAATAACTCATCGTCTAAATGATTGATCTGCTCTCTTAGTGTAGCCAAAGCCGTTATGAACTCTGCTTTATCAGAAGTTTCATTACGCCATACTAACGCATCGATCATTTCACCCAAACGTTCAGGAGTAATTTGTTGTTTAGCATCGCTCCAAGCATTATCAGGATCAATATGACTTTCGATCATCACACCATCAAAATCAAGATCAATACTTTTTTGTGCAGTCTGTTGCAACATAGTGCGATTACCGCAAATATGCGAAGGATCACAAATGATCGGCATTTCAGGGAAACGACGTTTCATTTCGATCGGCAAATGCCACATTGGGGCGTTACGATATTCTGTATTACCATAGTTACTGAAACCACGGTGGATCATACCAATTTGTTTAACACCAGCTTTTTGTACACGTTCCATCGCACCACTCCACAATTCAAGATCAGGATTGATAGGATTTTTGATCAACACAGGAATGTCAACACCACGAAGGGCATCAGCAACTTCCTGCACGCTGAATGGATTTACTGTTGTACGAGCACCTATCCAAAGCATATCAACGTCAAATGCCAATGCATCTTCAACGTGTTTTGCTGTGGCAACTTCTACAGTTGTAGGTAAGCCTGTAATTTTTTTAGCTTGCGCCAACCATGGCAGACCTTTTGCACCGATCCCTTCAAATAATCCTGGTTTGGTACGTGGTTTCCAGATACCTGCACGAAGCACATCTACTTTACCTGTTTTAGCTAATCTCGTAGCTGTTTCAATTACTTGCTCTTCAGTTTCGGCACTGCAAGGACCGCTGATAATTAAAGGGCGTTTTTTCCATTTCGCCTGCATTATTTCTTTCATTGTGTTTGTTTGTGTTTCCATTGCTGCAAATTTACGTTTTTTAGCCCTAAAAGCCTAATTGGGGGCTGATTTGATATGTATTTTGTTATTATTATTTTGTTACCAACATTTTTGCTTTGTTCAACATCGTTGTGTCACTCACTTGTACTGAATACCGTTATTGAACTTTTTTTGTCATAATCAGAATTCTCAGAATTAAATAATTTTCAGAATTTTGATTATGATGATTGAAATTTCTTTCTTTTCAATCATTATGCTTTCAATCTAACACAAACAGAATTTCAATTATAAAGACTGTAATTCTGTTTATTCTTTAATTCTGAGAATTCTGATTCAGACTATTTAATTATCCCTCTTATCTTATTCGCATTCTCCATCAACTCTTTCAAATACTCAATATTCTCTTTCTCTAAACTTGATTTAAATTTTCTCAATTGAGAAATGTGTTCATTTAATACATCTAATACATTCTCCCTGTTTTGCATAAATATTGGTGCCCACATTGCCGGACTACTTTTTGCTAAACGCACCGTGCTTTCAAAACCACCACCTGCTAATTCAAAGATTGTATTCTCTTCTCTTTCTTTTTCCAACACTGTATTTGCCAATGCAAAAGATGTGATGTGTGAAATATGACTTACATACGCAGCATGGGTATCATGTGCAGCTGATTCCATATAGATCAAATGCATGCCCAATGCTTTGTAAATAGTTTCCATTGTTGTAGCAGCATCTTCAGCACTTTTATCTTTTTCACAGATCACACAAGCTCTTCCTTCGAAAGCTCCATGCACCGCAGCTTCCGGACCGCTATATTCTGTACCCCACATTGGATGTGTGGCTACAAAACGTGAACGCATCGGGTGATCTTTCAATGCATCACATAAAGCAAACTTTGTAGAGCCTGCATCTGCAACAATTTGTTTATCTGTTATCAGATCCATTACCTGCTGTATCACGGGAATAGTTACATCAACAGGAATAGCTACATAAATCAGATCGCTTTGTTTAACCGCTTCTTCTAACGGTAACGCCTCATCGATAATACCTAACTCCAATGCTTTTTTCAAAGAAGCTTCTGTCCTACTTACACCGATGATCTTTTTAGCAAACCCTTTCTCCCTCAATGCTAATGCAAAGGAACCGCTTATTAAACCAACACCGACTACTGTAACTGTCATTTTAATTAATCTAATAATGAAAAATGAAAAGTGAAAAATGAAAAATTAAGAGATCACGAGTTGTCCTGATTTTTCATTTTTCATTTTTAGCTTTTAGTTCTTTTTAATTCTTTTGATCGCTTCTTCAATTTTTTCTTCTGTACTACATAAACTAACTCTTACATAGTTATTTCCAGCGCTACCGAAAATTCCTCCAGGTGTAATGAATACATTGCTTTTGTGTAATACTTCATCGCTTAACTCAAAACCATCTTTATAATGCGGAGGTATAGATGCCCAAACGAATAGCCCAGCTTGGTTTTCATCAAATACACAGTTTAATAAATGAAGTAGTTCGAATACTTTTTTTCTTCTTTGTGTGTACACTTTATTTACTTCATCGTGCCAGTCCTGTTCTAATTCCAATGCTTTTGCAGCCGCTAATTGAACCGGTAAAAACATACCGCTATCCATATTACTTTTGAAACGCAACACATCATTTATTTTATCCTGAGCGCCACACAACATGCCAACTCTCCAGCCTGCCATGTTATGACTTTTACTCAATGAGTTTAATTCTAATGCAACTTCTTTTGCTCCTTCAATACTTAGAATACTCATTGGGTTATCATTCAAAATAAAACTGTAAGGATTATCATGAACAAGAATAATATTATTGCGTTGAGCAAAATGTACTAGTTTTTCAAATAGATCTTTTGATGGTAATTGTCCTGTTGGCATTTGCGGATAATTTACAAACATCAACACGTTTCTTCCTTCGCCCCCTTGTTTTTCCTGCATGCTTTTATGCACACGGATTATTTGTTGCAGTTCAAGAAAATCCGGGAACCAATTATTCTTTTTTTCTAAATTATATTCAACACAAACACCTCCGGCAATTTTTGCTGCACTTCTGTATGTAGGGTAACCAGGATTTGGAATTAAAACAAGATCACCTTCATTGATGTATGTCATACAAATATGCATGATACCTTCTTTACTACCGATCAATGGTAAAATTTCTGTATCAGGATTCAGTGTTACGTTATACCATTTGTTATACCATTTTGCAATAGCAGTTCTAAATATCGGACTGCCTTTGTAACTCTGATAGCCATGCTGATTGGGCTTTACAGCTTCTTCCTGCAAAGCTTTTATAACAGAAGGATGTGGCGGCAGATCCGGGCTACCAATTCCCAAACTGATAACATTTTTACCTTGCTTATTCATTTCATCTATCTCTCTCAATTTTTGAGAAAAATAGTATTCACCAATGCCTTCTAGTCTTTTTGCTGTCTTCATTAATTAAGCTTTTTTATTTGCCATTTTTATAAACACCATAAACTTTTAAACTTTCTGTTATCTTTTTTAAACTCACCAATACTTTATCTAGTTGCGTTTTACTTGTGAATTCTAAATCTGCATGAAATGAATATTTAAAATTGCTACCCGGTATTGGAAAGGATTGTAGTTTACTAAGATTGATGCCTACATTTGCAATCAACATCAACACTTTTGCTAAACTTCCTTTAGAATGGTCTGTATGAAAATTGATAGAAGCCTTATTAGCCCCTTCAATTTCTTTTACTTCATTCTCTCTTTGTAAAACTAAAAATCTTGTATAATTATTTTTTAGTGTTTGAATGCTTGGAGCGATCATTTCCAACTCAAATAATTCTGCAGCTAATTTACTTGCAATGGCTGCTATGTGTTTGCTACGATGTTGATGTACATGTTTTGCACTCAACGCTGTATCCTCAGTTTCAATTAATTTCCAATTGTATTTATCTAAAAAGCCAAAACATTGTTGGATTGCCATTGGATGAGAATGTACTTCTTTAATATCTTCCAATTTTACTCCTGGGTTGACCAGTAAATTTTGTTTGATCTGTAAATAAACTTCTCCAACGATCTTAAGGTTACTTTTTTGGAGCAGATTGTAATTGGGTAAAATACTTCCGGCAATAGAATTTTCAATAGCCATAATACCTCCGTCACTCTCCTTTTTATCTTCAGCTATATTGATAAGGTCTTTAAAAGTAGAGCAGCATACTACTTCCACATTTTTACCAAAGAAGTTACGAGCCGCCATCTGGTGGAAACTACCTTCAAATCCCTGTATGGATACTTTTTTATTCATATTGCTTTAAATAAAAATCCCGACCATTTAGTCGGGATTTTCTATGTTAATTCAGTTTAATCGTTGTGCTTAAATTTTAACAAAAAATCCCCTTACTATTTATAAAATAGTAGCTAAAATAAAATCGGGTATTTTTTGCTTGTAAAATCATTGAGGAGCAAAAATAGGGAATGATTGGATATAAACCAATTTTTACCGGTTTCAATTGAATAAAACGTAAGAAAGGTTGAATAATGTTGAAAAAGTACAAGAGTGCAACGCCACTGAAGTTCTATTAATAAGCAATGCTGGGTTCAAAATTATCGACTATTTGTTGGGAGTTCCTAAAAATAGAGACGCCCCGTAAAAACGGGGCGACTTTAACGATTGCTTGCCATATGAAAATCTTTATAATGAACCGGTATTTTTTAAACAAGCAACCTTACCGGTTGATAATTACATTTTTTTAGCTGGAGAATCAACTTTAACTACAGGAGAATCGATTTTAACTACTGGAGAATCGATTTTAACTACTGGAGAATCAATTTTCACGATAGGAGAATCAACTTTAATTGAATCTGTTGTTGTTTCTTCTGTTGCTGAATTGTTACATGCTGCGAAAGCTGTTACGATTGCGATAGCAAAAATTACTTTTTTCATTTTTTTTGTTGTTTTTATTGGTTTATATAACTGTTATATGGCCATTTATACCAAAACTTAAAAAAGGTAACCCTGTTTATTAAAAAAAATTATTTTTCTTTGCCAAACGGGTTACTATTTACCCGAAAACGTATTAATAAACACAAGCCAAAGTGAATACACCAGAAGAAGAAAATGACTTATTGAAAGGTTTGGCTCAAAATGAGACTGGGGCTATAGAGACCATATATCGTGAAAACTATACTATGGTTCAGTCTTTTATATTGAATAATAACGGTTCTGTGGACGATGCCAGGGATATTTTTCAGGAAACAATGATGGTACTCTACGAAAAAGCGAAGAGTGACACATTTGAACTGAACTGTAAGATAAAAACCTACGTTTATTCTGTATGCCGGAGATTGTGGCTTAAGAAATTACAACAGCTCCAGCGATATAGCACTCAGATCGACAGCATTGAGGAAACAGTACCGGTTGAAGAAGAAGTTGAAGAGCATGAGAAAAAGAACAACGATTTTATATTAATGGAAACCGCCATGAGTAAGATCGGGGAACCTTGTAAAAGTTTGCTTGATGCATATTACTTGCAAAACAAGAATATGCAGACAATAGCAGGAGAATTTGGTTATACTAATTCAGATAATGCTAAAACTCAGAAGTACAAATGTCTGATGAGATTGAAGAAAATATTTTTTGCTCAATATAAAAATAGTCAGTGATGGATGAAATATTATTATTAGACGCTACAGAAAGATACCTGAAAGGTGAAATGCCCCAGCATGAGATCAGTATGTTTGAAGAATTCCGTAAAAGTAATCCCGAAGCAGACCAACTGGTTGTTGAACATATCTATTTTTTACAACAAATGAATAAATATGGTGAGGCTAAAAAATTCAAGCATTCGTTGGGTGAAATTGAAACTAAACTCTTAGAGGAGGGTTTTATTGCTGCACCTAAATTAACCGGGAAAGCAAGAGTTGTTCAATTATGGAGTAGATACAAACGTAGTATTGCTGTGGCTGCAGGTATTGCAGGAATAGTATCTTTAGGTTCTACAGGTGTGGTTGTTAATTATGCAAAAAAATACAGCGCCGAAAATTACCAGGTGTTGGTTGGCAGATTACACGAAACTACCAGCCAGCTTAATGAAACTACAAGAGCGGTAAATAAATTAAAATCAGATAAATTTAATTCTTCCTCTGCTAAAAATGAACCTAAAGTAGATTATAGAGCTACGGGTTTTTTAATTGATGGTAAAGGATATTTGGTTACAAATGCTCACGTGATCAGCCAAATGAAGAATATCTATGTTGAGAACAATAAAGGGGATTTCTTCTCAGCGGTAGCTGTTTACCGAGATAACAATAGTGACCTTGCTATTTTAAAGATAGCGGACTCTTCATTTAAAACTATTAGCAATCTCCCTTACAGCATTAATAAAAGCAATGCAGATCTTGGTGATCAATTTTTTACTTTAGGTTACCCTCGTGATATTATTGTTTATGGGGAAGGTTATGTAAGTGCTAAATCAGGTAATGACGGAGATTCCACGGCATATCAATTAACGGTGTCGGCTAACCCGGGTAACAGCGGTGGACCAGTTATCAATCGTAACGGTGAGATAATAGGTATAATTACTGCGAAAGATTCTAAAGCAGATGGTGTTGTATATGCTGCAAAATCAAAAAATATTTATAGTCTTCTTGAAAAATTAAAAAGAGATGATAGCAAATATCAAAATATAAAAGTCCCTACTAATACAGCCTTAAGAGGCTTTGATAGAAAACAACAAATTAAGAAAATGGAAGAGTTCGTTTTCATGGTTGTAGGTAACTAATAAAAAGCAATAACCCCCTATAAAAAAAGTCCTGAAATATTTCAGGACTTTTTTATTGTTATTATTTCCAAAGTGACTCTGGATATTCGCCGTAGGCCACCAAATTATCAATACTTTGTTTTACTCCTGGAGCATCTTCTTTATAGGTTACACCAAACCATTGTGCTGATGTTGGGATCACTTTTATTTCTCCACCCAATTCATGCATAAAATTTTCTGCAATGATAGGAATAAAAAATTCAGACTTTAAATTTGAAATATTTTCTTTCACAAAAGAATGAAATAATTCTTCTGTTACCGGAAACAATGAAGGATGAAAACACCAGAAATTCATTGATACACTTGAATTATCAGGCACTGAATTTTTTTGTTCATCTTCTTCATAAACAATGCTACCATTTTCTCTGTAAATCTTTGTTCGTTCTTTAATACTTACCAAGTTATTATTTGCATCTACCTGGCATACTCCCCTGCTAACTGTTCCAAATTCACTGAGTGTTTTTGCTAATTCATATCCAATGATAGAATAGGTCTTTTCATTACAAGCATTATTCAAAAAATCTGCAGCCTTTATAAAAGCATCTTTACCATAAAAATCATCTGCATTAATAACTGCAAAAGGTTCTTTCACTACATCCTTTGCACAAAGCACTGCATGCCCTGTTCCCCATGGCTTCACACGATCTTCGGGAATTTCAACACCTGCCGGAAAAAATGCATCTCTTTCCTGGTACACGTATTCTGTTGCTATCTTACCTTTTAGCTTAGGTTCAAATATTGCTTTAAAATCATCAGCAAAATCTTTACGGATAATAAAAACAACTTTACCAAAACCGGCACGAATAGCATCATAGATCGAATAATCCATGATAGTTTC
Source organism: Bacteroidota bacterium (assembly GCA_040387955.1). Lineage (GTDB taxonomy): Bacteria > Bacteroidota > Bacteroidia > Chitinophagales > Chitinophagaceae > Ferruginibacter. The sequence continues at coordinate 112,796 of JAZKCS010000009.1, forward strand.
TCCATCCGGACCAAACGATTGGGTTTGTTTCATACTGCCGTAGCGGCTTGCCATCCCTGCTGCTAATATTAAAAGTGTAGGTTGCATAAATAAGATTTCCTATTACTGATTACAAATTGCAAATTGCGTTTGCGAAAATAGCACAATCACACAATTAATGCCAAAAAATGCCGGTCGATTATTCAAATATAGAAATTGATAATATTTACAATGAAATAATAGGACAAAAGAACCTCAGTCTTTCTATACTTAGAACAGACAAAATCCATCCTATTATTTCCGGCAATAAATTATTCAAACTACATTATTTTTTAGACGAAGCATTAGTTTCCAATCATAAAATGATCATAACTTTTGGAGGAGCATATTCTAATCACTTGGCCGCAACAGCCTATGCCTGCAAGCTTTCAAAGCTTCGCTGTATCGGAATTGTACGAGGAGAAGAACCTAAACAATTATCACACACTTTGCAACAATGCATCAATGAGGGAATGCAATTAAAATTTGTTTCGAGAGATGTATATTCCCAAAAAGATTCAAGCGATTTTATCGAAGCATTGAAGATGGAATTTGGCAACGCCATATTTGTTCCCGAAGGAGGATATTCGCCGCTTGGTGCAAGAGGAGCATCATTGATAATGGACCTTATACCGCAAAATATTACACATATATGTTGCGCTGTGGGTACAGCTACCACCATCTCTGGATTATTATTGAACAAAAAACGGCATTGCAGGATCATTGCTATTCCTGTTTTAAAGGATATGCATGATATCAAAGACAGAATTAATTTTTTAACGGATGCAGGTGTCAATTTTGACAGTCTTGATATTTTATCAGATTATCATTTTGGTGGATATGCAAAAAAAACAGAGGAATTAATTGATTTTATGAATGACCTATATAACCTTCATCAATTACCTACAGATTTTGTGTACACTGCAAAAATGATGTATGGAATATTTGATCAGATCAAAAACGATCATTTTCCACCAGGCAGTAATATTATGTGTATTCATACCGGTGGTTTACAAGGCAACTTATCTTTACCTGACGGTACTTTAATTTTTTGATTGAATTAACATCCGAGTATATTTGCACTTCAAACATTCTAAATAGCTTTACGTTTTAGACAATATGCGCCTCATCCTCTTTCTTTTTTTTATCGTCATTTCAGGTTTCGCAAACCAGGCATTAGGCCAGGATACTTTACCAAGATTATCGGTAAAGAAAGTCTCAACAAAGGTCATCATCAGTTGGAAAAATAATTACGGTGCAAATATTAAAACCATTAATATCCAACGTTCATATGACAGTACGAAAATGTTTACCACTATTGGCTCAGTATTAAACCCAATGAACAGGGACAATGGTTTTGTTGATACAAAGCCACCTTATGACAAAATGTATTACAGAGTTTTTATTGCTTTTGAAGGTGGAGATTATCTATTCACAAGATCATACATGCCTACGGTAGATACAAGCACATCTATCGCTAACCTTCCTGATGCTATTTTTTCTCAGCCTACGGGGTTTGTAGCTAGTAAATATATATACACCGGCAAGGACAACAACGTGATCATTAATTTACCAAATGCACTAACAAAAAAATATTCAGCAAAATTTTATGACCTCAACAATAAATTTTTGTTTGAATTAAAGAAGATCCCTCAGCCTTATATCACGCTGGAAAAAGTAAATTTCAAACATGCAGGCTGGTTTAATTTTCAGCTCTTCGAAGATGATCAGCTTATAGAAAAATATCAATTTTATATTTCAAAAGATTCTAAGAAAAATAATTAGCGTTAATTTTTATCTTCAACAATAGCATTGAACACTTTTTCAAAATTTCTTTTGATCCGTTCTTTTATTTCTGCATAATCTACTTCTCTTCCTAATTCTTTTTGTAAAGAAGTAACCTGTTTGTTTTGTATTCCACAGGGAATAATATTGTTGAAATAACTCAGATCAGTATTTACATTCAATGCAAAGCCATGCATTGTTACCCACCTGCTGCAGCGTACACCCATAGCGCATATCTTTCTTTCTTTTCCAAATACACCCGGCTCGATCCATACACCTGTTTCGCCTTTGTTTCTTCCTGCTTCAACGCCGTAGTCAGCTAAGGTTAAGATGATCACTTCTTCAAGTTCTCTTAGATAACGGCCTATGTCTGTATAAAATTTTTCAAGATCCAGAATTGGATATCCTACTACCTGTTGTAACCCATGAAATGTAATGTCGCCTCCTCTATTCGTTCTAAAATATTGTATCCCCTGTTCCTGCATTTCATTATCATTTATCAAGATATTTTCTTCATTGCCACTTTTACCTAAAGTATAAACAGGCGGGTGCTCACAAAACAGTAAATAATTTTTTGTTGGAAGATCAGCATTTGATACCTCAGCTCTATTCCTTGCAGCTATTTTTATAGCAATATTCTCCTGTAACAAGGTTTCCTGGTGATCCCATGCTTCTTTATATTCAATGATCCCTAAATCTTTATAATGTATTATCTGCTTATCCAATCTAATTTCTTTTATTTTGCAAAGTTAATGCAGTTTGAGATTTTTTGACGACAGACTATTGACCACAGAAAAAGTTATGACAGAAGAAGAAATACAAGAGCAAGACAGTGAAGAGCTTTACGAAAAACTGGTAATTCAGATAGACAAAGGCCAGGAACCTTTGCGTATCGATAAATTCCTGATGACCCGTATTGAAGGTGCTACCCGTAATAAAATTCAGCAAGGCATTGATGATGAGATGGTATTGGTGAATGAAAAGCCTGTAAAATCTAATTATAAAGTAAAGCCGGGAGATAAAGTTGTGGTGTTTGATAATAAAAACCCGGAGACCACAGAGATCATTCCTGAAAATATTCCACTCAATATTGTTTTTGAGGACGATGATATTATCATCATCGATAAACCTGCAGGCATGGTAGTGCATCCAGGCAGTGGCAATTATTCAGGAACATTGGTGAATGGTATTGCTTATTATTTGCAGAAGCAACAGAATGAAATGAAAGATATTCCATTATCTCGTTTGGGGCTCGTTCATAGAATAGATAAGAACACTACCGGGCTTTTAGTGATCGCAAAAAATCAACATGCCATGTCGCATCTTGCAAGACAATTTTTTGATCATACCGTACACAGAAGATATGTTGCATTGGCATGGGGAAATTTTGATGAAGAAAGTGGGACCATCACAGGCCATGTAGGACGTCATCAACGTTTCAGAAAATTATTTACCACCTATCCCGAAGGTGAATATGGAAAAGATGCCATCACACACTATACAGTACTCGAACGTTTCAATTATGTAACACTCATTGAGTGTCGGTTAGAAACAGGCCGTACTCACCAGATACGTGTGCACATGCAATACATTGGCCATCCATTATTCAACGATGATTTTTATGGCGGCGATAGAATTGTAAAAGGAACTGTATTTACACGTTACAAACAATTTGTAGATAATTGCTTTGAGCTATGCCAACGCCAGGCTTTACATGCACGTGAACTGGGTTTCATACATCCAACCACACTGCAACCTGTACTTTTTAAAAGTGAACTACCGGAAGATATGAGTGCAGTTATTGAAAAATGGCGGAAGTATAGTGCTAATAAAAATGATATAAGTTAAAACTAACTTAATGAAGAAATAGGTCCTTAACATCATCCTCGCTATCCTAATTCTTGCATTCCTAACTTCAATATTTGTAATAAGTTGTGGTCGTATTTTCATAGTCGCTGATTGATCTTCAATTTTTTTTAAAAAAAGTTTCAAAAAAATTTGCGAAACCGAAAAGTTGCACATATATTTGCAATCGAATGGTTGCGTAACTAAAATTTATAAAAATGAGAAGAGATGTGTTTCAGGCAATTGCAGACCCCACCAGGAGAGCTATTATAGGCTTAATAGCCTTACAAGCAATGACACCGAATGCATTGGCAGAGAAGTTTGATACAACCAGGCAAGCGGTCTCAAAACACCTGCGGATACTTACCGAATGCCAGTTAGTAAAACAAGAGCAATCCGGCAGGGAAATTTATTATCAACTAAATATTTCAAAAATGAAAGAAGTAGATCATTGGTTGGAACAGTTCAGAAAGATCTGGGAAAACCGCTTCAACGAACTCGACAATATTTTATCTAACGTTTAATTTAAAAAAAATGAACAGTAATTTAATCTTCGACTTTACAGTCGACAAAGCAAACAAACAAATTCATGTAAAAAGAGAATTTGCTGCACCTGTACAAAAAGTATGGTCTGCATGGACCGATAGCAAAATACTGGACCAGTGGTGGGCTCCAAAGCCTTTCAAGGCAGTAACCAAATCACAGGAGTTCAAAGTTGGTGGCACATGGTTATACGCCATGGTTGGGCCTGATTTTGAACATTGGTGCAGAGCTGATTATAAAACCATAGATGTTTTAAAAAGCTATACAGGCTTAGATGCCTTTTGTGATGAGAACGGAAATATCAATATGGATTTTCCACGCATGTCTTGGGATGTTTCATTTACGGATAAAGGAACTACAACAATCGTTGATATTAAAGTTAGCTATGACAAGCTTGAAGATCTTGAGAAGATCATTGAAATGGGCTTCAAAGAAGGATTCACAGCAGGTCTGGGTAACCTTGATGAATTACTTGCAGCATCTTAAAACAGGCATAAAAAAAGTGCAGTTTGATAACTGCACTTTTTTTAAATATTATTTAATTATTTCTCAGAAGGATTTTTCTTTCCGCTGGTTAATTTTTCTATAGTTTTTTCTAATCTTGCTAAACGTGTTTCTTCTTTTTTAGCACCAGTGATCCACTCAACGTATTCTTTTTTATGAGAGAAAGCTAATTTGTCAAAAACCTCTTTAGCACCTCTGTGTTTAGTAAAAAGATGTTCAAGATCTGAAGGTGTAGTAACTGCTCTATCTTCAAAATCTACTCCTTCAATTTCTGAAAGAATTTCCGGAGCTATGATAGGCTTAATGCTTTCTTTTTTTACCTGCCCTGCTTTTACAAAACGCATAGCACCCCATGCATGGTCTAATGCAACTAACCTGATGCCTTCAAAACCATTTGCGGTCATAAACTCCCATTTGCAATCACGGCAAAGGTCACTTACGATCTTAGAACTCACTTTTGGAAAAGCGATCCAAACCTTAGCATCTTTATGCAAAGCAGGGAATACGTCTTTCAAAATATCAGTAAGTTGTTTTTGGCTGATAGCAAATATTAACGCAAAATCAATTTTCCTTGCTTTTAATAAAGGCGTTACATTTTTAGCAAAAGATAATTTGTTGAACTGCTTTTCGACCGTAGAAGGAAGTCCCTGAATTAAAAGATTTTTTTCGCCATTGAGCTGTAATTTTTCTAATACAGTAAGAGAGGGAGACATTACTTCTAATTCCATATATAAAAGCTTTAAGAGGTTGCAAAATTAAACAAAAAAATGCGACATTTCCTCATATTTGCTCATAAATATTCCCTTAAATAGCAAAAAATGTATTTTAAACTAACTAAACAACATACATTCATTTTCTTTTTAATCTTATATGGAAATAAAAAAGCTTCACTGTAATCAGTGAAGCTTTTATTTTAGATAAAGACCTTATTGAACTGGTTTGTAATATTTTAACGCCTCTGGCATATACTCATTTAATTTCGCTATACGGTTGTCGTCTGAAGGGTGAGTCGCCAAGAATTCTGGTGGTTTGTTGCTACCCCCGGCCTGACTCATTCTTTGCCAAAAAGGTACTGCTTCTCTTGGGTTATATCCTGCCATTGCAGCAAATATCAACCCGTAATGATCCGCTTCATACTCTTGTTTACGGCTATTTGGTAAAAGCACACCTACTTGTGCACCTATCCCGAAAGTGTTATTAAAGATGCTGTTTACCTGGCTATTTTTGCTTGTCAAGATATCGCCTGCTAAACCTATCCCCTGTGCTAACATTGCCTGGCTCATTCTTTCATTACCGTGATTGGCTACAGCATGAGTAATTTCATGCCCTAATACAACGGCCAATGCTGCCTCATTTTGAGTTATAGGCAATAGACCTGTGTACACAACAACTTTACCACCAGGCATACACCATGCATTCACATCTTTGTTATCTACAAGGTTAAATTCCCATTTATATCCGCTTAAAAGATCTTTATTACCTTGTTGAGCATAATAGGATGTTATCGCATTTGCAATACGTGTTCCCACTCTTCTTACCATTTCCGCATCTTTACTTAAGGTGGAACTTACCACTTTATTTTGCGATAAAAATTGCTGGTATTCCTGTACTGCCATTTGTTGCAATTGGCTTTCAGGCAAAAGCGATAACTGATTACGACCTGTAACTGCATTTCTTGTGCAGGCTACAAAAACAGACAACGCTGTTACTAGTATGAATATTTTCTTCATTTTTTTTAATCTTTAGGGTGTAAAATACAATTGGCGTACCAACTTTAAACATTGATGTGTTAATCCAGATGAAGAAAAGGGAAAAATGGTTGTATGCAGCTTATAATTTTCTACGAGACCTACGCCTGTCCCTGTATTTTAAAATAGGAACCCGGCTTTCGCTGCCACGTAATATCTTGATGATATTCTTTTGGTGGGTCAATATGATCAGTACAGCTACTAGTATTGCAAATATGCGGTAAATGGTCACATGGTCATTCCATATCCATAATACACATATAGGCAAGCTTAAACCAGCAAGGATAGAACTAAGGGATACGTATCTCGTAAGATATAAAACGATTAAAAATACACCTACACAACTAACTGCAATAACAGGTTGAACTGTCAATATCATCCCGAAAAGGGTAGCCACCCCTTTACCACCTTTGAATTGGGCAAATATGGGGAAGATATGCCCTAAAACGGCTGCAAGTCCAAGTCCTATCATAAGGTTTGTCTTATCCCAATCATTGTGAATATAATAAGGTAAACAGTTGTATAATGCTACTGCAAGCATTCCTTTAAGGATATCAAAAACCATTACGATGGTGCCATATTTGGAACCTAAAACCCTGAAAGTATTAGTAGCTCCCATATTACCACTACCGTAGTCACGTATATCCACGCCAAAAAAACGACGGCTGATGATCAGTGCGGTGGGAATAGACCCTATGAAATATGCTAAAACAATTAAGAAAAACTCTTTCATGGATTTAGTAAGTTAGGAAAACAAATATAGCACAAAATGGCCAAACCTGAACTGCAGGATATCAACATATCAGCGAAAAACAAACGTAACTTATTGTTTTTCAGCATATATAGCTATCCAATCTCCTTTTTGAAAGGTGGAAAAGTTAGCAAAGTCTTTTGTTAAAAAAGATGATCTTATCTCGGCTTCATTTTCTTTTAGAAAACCACTGAGCAGGACGTTTGTTCTCAGGTCACTCACTCTATTTATTGCTTCTACATTCGCAGAAATAACGTTTAGGTTAATATTAGCAAGAATGATATCATACTTTTCGTCTACGGGTATCTCGTTATGAAGCTCTACAATGATCTTTGAAGCATTATTTCTTTGAATATTTTCTATTGTATTAGTGATGCTCCATTCATCATTGTCTATTGCAAATATTTTTGATGCTCCTAATTTTTCTGCAAGGATTGCTAATACCCCGGTACCTGTACCAAAATCAAGAACCGACTTATTCTTAAAATCTATTTTACGCATTTGTTGCATCATCAAATGTGTAGTTGCATGATGTCCTGTACCAAAACTCATTTTTGGCGTGATGATGATCTGGTGTTCTACATTTTCTATTGGCTGATGAAAGTGAGCCCTCACACCAACAAAATCATCTACTATTACAGGTTGGTAATCACTCTCCCATTGCTGGTTCCAATTAATATTTTCTACAGAAGTTTTTGTGTAAGCAATTGAAGGGAATATTTTAACTGTCTCTGCAAATTCATCTTCACTAAATAAATTTTCAGGGATAAATGCTTTCAGGCTATTATCCTCTTCTTCAAAACCTTCAAAATTTTGTTCGCTCAATAAAGCGATCAATTGATCAGCTTGTACCTGATCGGTTGTTTCAAAATCAAATTGCAGATAGTTCATTTATGGTTGTATTTCTATTTCTACTTTTAATGGTGTGCCGTCAAATCTAACTTTAATGTAATTAAATGTGGTTGATGGATTGAAGCCATAATTCGTTTTTACGATATCTCTGGTATCAATTGGTTTATTATTCAGTTTTATCATGGGGCAGGTATTGGTAAGGTCAAAAGTACATTTTACCGAATATGGAATGCCTACCAATAAGGTTTTCTTCTGCCCATTTTTATACAATAGCTTATTATTCGTATTCATTTTAATAGTAACCTTATTACCAATTGTAATGCCTTCAAAATTAATTATCTCTGAACCAGCATTTTTGGTTACCCCATCATCATTATATAAAAAACCTGAAGATTTTTTTTCTGAAGGATAATAAACGATTCGAAGGCTGCTGTCCTTATCAATATTGTAATCAGCTGTTGAAGTAATCATAGGGATCACTCTCAGCCACATAGGAATAAAACTTCCTTCTTTTACAAATAAGGGAATATTATCCAATGTAATTTTTCTTTTTATCCATTTGTCTCCATACAGAACACTTGTATCCGTAAGAGAATACCATTTACCGGCAGGCAGATAAATATTTTTTGTTTGCTCTCCTTTTTGTAAAACCGGCACAACCAAAATATTTTCCCCCCACATAAATTCATCACTAACATTTACCGCAGCAGTATCTTTTGGAAAATGATAATAAAGTGGAGCAATTAATGGCTCTCCTTTTTTCGCCTGCTTGTAAGCCAATGTATAATTATATGGCAGCAAATTATACCTCAACCCAATTGTGACCTGAGCATGACGGCGGTATGGTTCTTCGATCAAAGCAGCTTCACTTGGAAAACTAAATGCATTTTTATCTACATCTCCCAAAGCTGTTCCATGTGGACGAAAGATCGGTGTAAAAGTTGCAAACTGTAACCAGCGAACATACAATTCGTTATCCCCTTCGCCTCCTGCAAATCCTCCAGCGTCACTGTGAACATAAGGTACACCACTCATACTCATGCCCAATATAACGGGCAACTGTGCCCGAAGTCCGCTCCAGCTTCTGCTTACATCACCTGTCCATGGAAATATCCCATAACGCTGGCTTCCAGCAAAACCACTTCTATTCAAACTAAATAATCTTTTGGTTGGGTATTCTTTCGCAAATTGAGTGAACAACATTTTTGTCCAGGTATGCCCGTAAATATTATGCACTTCGTCTGCTTTAAATAATCTTTTGTATCCAAGGTCTTTTAAATTGTGATACATGTCTGAAGGATGTGTTTCAGGTTCACCAAGATCTCCCCACCATCCTTCAACACCGATCTTCATTTGTTCCTTATGTTTATTCCAAAACCATTTTTGTGCATCAGTTCTATAAATGTCTAAGAGTCCTCCTTTGCCAAAATAGAAATTGGTCAACATGAATGGATTTTTTCCAGAGCTATCAACCGCTTGATACTTTATAGTGTTATTATAATTCAATGATGATTTTACAATAAAGGGCTCAGTAATTAAAATGGTGTTGATATTTTTTTTCTTAAAATCACTGATCATTTTTTTAGGATCAGGCCATTTCGTTTTATTCACCCATGCAAGGTTGCCTAATGTATTTTGAATACTATCTCCGAACCAGAACAGATCAAAAATAATTGCATCAAGAGGGATATTCTCGGCCCTCATTTTAGCAACAATTTCATTTGCTTCTTTTTGGCTTGTGTAACCAAATCTGCTCATTAAATTCCCCATTGCCCAGCGTGGGGGCAAGGGTTGTGAGCCTGTTAGCTTGTAATAATTAGCTAATATCTCTTTATTATCATTTCCAAAAATGAGGTAAACATTTAATTCTCCACTTACAAAGCCAGCCTGAAAAATATCAGCATTTGTTTTTCCAATATCAGCATAACCTTTTGAAGCATTGTCAAAAAAGATACCGTAACCATTCGATGAAGTAAAAAATGGAACTGAATAATTCAGGTTCTCTGCCCCTTCGCCATAACCATAATGTGGGCTATTGTATAAATTGAATTTGTATCCTCTTCTATTTAACGGCAATGCTCTTTCGCCACCTCCATAAATTTTTTCGTCGTTCGCTAATGAAATATCAAACCCATAATAGCCGTCAGTTTTTGCCGGAGTTATATTTACTGTTAACTTTTTATTTTTAACGATGGCAGAATTATTTTTGATAGCAGTAGAAATCACCTTGGCCATAGGCTTCAAAATAACAGCATCACTTATATTTTCATTAGTGGTATAATTGTCTGGCGTGAAGGTTAGCTTTATAATATCGGGGGAGTATTGTGTAAATTTCCATTTACCATTTAGTTGCGTAATTAATTCACTCTGAGCATAAGTAAGTGAAGTACAAAAGATCAGGAACACTAATAATATTTTCGGCAATCGCATCTGTTTAATTTTTAATACAATTTAGGGTAAATATTTTATAACCTTTAATTAGTATCTTTAAGCATCATTTTAAAATCTCTTATTCTAAACTTATCTCATGAAAAAGATCATTCTAACGCTAACAGTATGTTTATGCCTTGGAGTTTCTTACGGGCAAACTACAAACTCAAAAACAAAGACCAAAGCTAAAACTGCCGTTAAACCTGTAGCTTCATCAAGTCTCCTATCTTATGACAATAAAGAAAATAAGATCAAATTGCAATATCCAAAAACATGGGAACTAACTGATACGATCACTGACGCAGTATTTTACATATTTGCACCTGAAGAAGAAAATGATCAATTCAGAGAAAATATCAGTATGAGTTCAGAAGATATTTCACAATCGGATGTTTCATTTAAAGAATATGTTGAACAAAATTTAGTAGGCATCAAAGACGGTTCAACTATTTTGGATTTTAAAGAAACAAGCAGCAAATATTTTACCTGGAATGGTAAACCCGCCTTCGAAATAACTTATACAGGAAAAGTTTCAGAAGTATCATTTCCACTAACCTGGCATCAACGTTTTGTTTTCAATAAAGGCAAAGCTTATATTCTAACGTATTCAGCAGAGGGTGAAAGAAAAGACCCTTATATTTCTGCGGTTAAAAGCCTCATGAATTCTGTAAAATTCTATTAAACAAAAAAGCCGTCCCGATAATTATGGGGCGGCTTTTTTGTTTTTATTAATTTCTTATACTAATGCATCATACAAAACTTCAACTGTATGCAATGCTTTTCTCCCGGTTCCATCATGTATCTGATGGCGGCAACTTGTACCAGGTGCCGCAATAATAGTATCACTTAATTGTTTACGCACAGCAGGCAATAACACTAATTCACCTACCTGCATTGAAAGATCATAATGTTCTTTCTCAAAACCAAATGAACCTGCCATACCACAACAACCTGATGGTATTGTTTCAACAGAATAATTTTCAGGCAAAGACAAGATCTTTACAGATGGCACTGTAGAAGACAATGATTTCTGCTGGCAATGTCCATGCAGTTTTACAAATTTTTTCTCTGAAGTAAATTGTTGCTGAGTGATGTTTCCTTTTTCAATTTCATTTGCAAGGAATTCATCAATTAAAAAAACATTTTTTGCCAACGCTTTTGCGGCAGCAAAATTATTATCATCAGCCAGATCAATGTATTCATCTCTGAAAGTTAAAATAGCACTTGGCTCAATACCTATCAAAGGAATATCAGCAGTGATCACATCTTTTAATAACGCTATATTTTTATTGGCTATTTTTTTTGCATCTCTTATCAATCCTTTTGACAATGAAGCCCTGCCACTTTCTTCATGCTTTGGAATGATAACTTCATAGCCCAATTTCTCCAATAACAAAATGGCTTTGATGCCAATTTCAGTATCGTTGTAATTCGTAAATTCATCACAAAACAAATAAACTCGTTTTGATGTACGACCTACGATGTTTGATGTACGATGTTTTTTATACCATGCACTCAATGTGGTTTTGTAGAGTGTAGGCATTGAACGCTTAGTTGCAAAGCCTGCAAACTTTTTGATCAAAGTACTGAATGGTGCATTTGTTACTGCAAAATTGTATAGACCCGGCATTATTGCTCCCAATTTACCAAAGGTGCTGAAGTTGGCAATTAATTTAGACCTGAACGGCACTCCATTAGCATCATAATAATGTTGTAAAAATTCAGCTTTTAATTTTGCTACGTCAACATTACTTGGACATTCAGATTTGCACCCTTTGCAACTCAAACAAAGATCCATCACCTCATAAATTTCTTTATGATCGAACCTGTTCAATTTATCTGAATTAGTCAGAAATTCACGTAGAATATTAGCCCTTGCCCTTGTAGTATCTTTTTCATTACGGGTAGCCATAAACGAAGGACACATTGTTCCTCCACTTAACTCCGTTTTTCTGCAATCTCCGCTCCCATTGCATTGTTCTGCATGCTGCAATACATCCTGGTTGTGATAACGGAATACAGTTTTGAACTCAGGAGTTTTCTGCCCGGGTGTATACCTGAGCATACTATTCATTGATGGTGTATCAACAATCTTATTTGGGTTAAAAATATTTTCAGGATCCCATGTAGATTTTATCTGCTTTAGCAACTGATAGTTTTTCTCACCGATCATTTGCTTAATAAATTCTCCACGTAATCTTCCATCTCCATGTTCACCACTTAATGAACCGTTGTATTTTTTTACAAGGGTTGCTATTTCTTCAGCTATTGTTCTGAAAAGCCTGTTACCTTCTTCTGTTTTTAAATTAATAATAGGACGTAAATGTATCTCTCCACTTCCTGCATGAGCATAGTGTACACAAAATAGATTATGTGTTTTTAGGATCACATTAAAGTCCCTGATAAAATCCGGAAGGTCATTTACATCTACAGCAGTATCCTCAATTACCGGCACCGCTTTTTCATCTCCGGGAAGGTTACTAAGCAAGCCCAGTCCGGCTTTACGAAGCGTCCATATTTTTTTTGTATCGCTGCCCATCAATAATGGGAAATGATAACCTAGGTTATGGCTTCTCATTTCTGCTTCAACTTCTACAGCAATTTGTTTTACTTTTTCAATATCATCATCACTATATTCAACAACCAAAATTGCACCAGGATCTCCCTGAACAAAAAAACGATTTTTACTTTGCTCAATATTATCTTTTGTACATTCTAAAATATAATGATCAATTAATTCACTCGCCGTAGGTTTATATTTTAATGCTATCAAATTTGCTCTTAATGCTTCATCAATAGAATTAAAATGAATACAAAGCAATCCTGCCTGCTTTGGCGGCAACGGCACCACATTTAATTTTATCTCTGTAAGAAAAGCCAATGTACCTTCACTACCTGCTATCAGCTTACAAAAATTAAAATTTTCTTCGCCGGCAGTAAATGGGGCTGTATCTAATAATACATCAACAGCATAACCAGTGTTTCTTCTCTCGATCGTTTTTTTAGGAAATTCTTTTCTTATTTCTACCTGGTTATTATAATCACTTAAAATGCTACGAACATTTTTATAAATATTTGCTTCTAAAGTTTCTCCTTCACATTTTGCATGAAACTCATCAATATTTAGTACGCCAAAATTTGCTTCACTTCCATCACTTAACAATGCTTTTACTTCTATTAAATGTTCCCTTGCACTTCTATACACTACAGAATTTGAACCACAAGAATTATTACCCACCATTCCCCCGATCATTGCCCTGTTTGCAGTAGATGTTTCGGGACCATAAAAAAGGCCATGCGGTTTTAAGAACATATTCAATTCATCACGAATCACTCCCGGCTGTACCCTAACCCAATTCTCTTCTTTATTAAGCTCAATGATCTTTGTAAAATATTTAGATACATCGACAATAATACCATTGCCAACCACTTGTCCCGCCAAAGATGTACCCGCTGTTCTTGGAATAATGGAAGTTTTTTCTGCCCTGGCAAAATGGATCAGTTTTTTAATATCGTCAACAGATCTTGGGATTGCAACAGCTAAAGGCATTTCCCTATAGGCGGAAGCATCCGTTGCATACAGGGTCCGTATGGTCTTATCTGTGAATAGATCGCCTTCTAAATCTTTGGCCAGCTGGGTTAGTTTAGCTTTCATGTTACATCCTTTGCATTAAGAGTTGCAAATTTAGCCCATTTTAAAATGACTTAAAAGAAAAAAGCGGCCCCCTACGAAGGGAGCCGCACCACTTAACATGAAACCTATGACCAGAACTTATTTTGGCAACAGTACATGATCTATTACATGTATTACTCCGTTGCTTTGATCTACATCTTTAATCGTCACAAAAGCCATACCACCTTGCTCATCTTTTATTACAATTTTATTACCTTTTTTCATCAACCATAATGAGCCTCCAGCTACAGTCTTCAACATTGCTGTGCCGTTTCCGTCTTTGATCATTTTCATTAGATCTTTAGCACTGAATTTCCCTGTCACTACATGATAGGTTAAAACACCAGTTAGTGCCATTTTGTTCTCAGGTTTTAATAAATTATCTACTGTGCCGGCTGGTAATTTATCAAAGGCTGCATTTACCGGAGCAAATACAGTAAAGGGACCTGCACTTGCAAGTGTTTCAACAAGACCGGCAGCTTTTACTGCAGCTACTAATGTTGTATGGTCTTTACTGTTAACAGCATTCTCAACAATATTTTTTGTAGGGTACATTGCTGCACCACCTACCATTACAGTTTTTCCCATGGATTTATTTTCCATTTTTTGTGCAAAAGAAGCGTTAGTAAAAATTGCGGCTATTGCAATCACGAATAATCTTTTCATTGTTATATTTTTTGGTTAATGATTCAATTGATGTACGAGGAAGGAAAAAGATTGGATTTTATTCGAGGATCTATTTTTACATTTATTTTTTTGTAAAAAAAATGCCTGCTAAAATTTAGCAGGCATTTCTATTATTAATGATCAGTATTACATTTTACCCATTACAACCATTTCATCCATTGTTGGAGTTGGGTTACCGCCTTCTTTTTCTAAGGTAATGGCAAATGCCTGGGCAACGCCAAATGTTTTCATTTTTTGTATCCGGAATTTATCACCTTTTTTAGTAGTTGCGATCATACCAGCATCTACAGGTTTGCCATCTACAATTGCCCATAATTGGTATTGTTTGCCCGAGGGTGCGTCAGGTAAATTACTTGGATCGATATAAACGTCTCCCGTATTTGTCATCCAGAAAATTTTAGCAGATGCATCTTTACCCGGCATTGGTTTTAATGCAACAGGCATGCTGTATTTATCTTGCACCACCTGCATATCTTTTTTTATGGTTTCGTTTTCCTGTTTAAGATTATCTGCAAACAATTGTGATTCTTCCAGTTCTTTATTAGCTATGCTATTTCTATTTAATAATAAAGCGTTCATTATACCGCTACCTATCAACAATAAGAATGATGCTGCAGCCAACCATTTCCAACGAGCAGCAATACCTACAACTTTTGCTACAGAACCATGAACAGTTTTATCTTCTACAGATCCGGATAATTTTTTAAATATTTTTTCTTTAACATTTTCTGAAGGTTGTATAGCATGCGCTAAAGCATACGATTCCATGCTCTCCTGAATCTTTTCTAATTCAGCTGCAACTTCAGGATATTGAGCTACCCATTGTTCTACCTGCTGCACTTCTTCCGGAGAAGCAATGTCAGTAGCATAAAGCTCTAATAATCCTGATGATATGATGTCGTTTACCTGCACTTTTTATCCTAATATTTTTCTTAATTCAATAATAGCTGCCCTCATCCTGGTCTTTACCGTTCCTAACGGAATTCCAGTCTGTTTAGATATTTCGTCTTGAGTATAGCCTTTAAAATAGGCCATATCAATGATCGTTTTTTGTTCCGGCCTTAAGTTGGTTAATTGCTTCTGCAGCCCCATTGAATCAAACCTGTCTATGTTATAGTTGGTGTCGTGTATATTACTTACGGAATTCTCGTCTTTTGAGATTTTCGCTTGTTTTTTATAGCTTTTACTCCTTAAGGTATCAATTGTAAGATTTCTTGTTAAATTGATCATCCATGTAAATAAACGACCCTTTGCACTATCATATTGGGCAAAATTATTCCATATTTTAAGAAAAGCCTCTTGTAAAATATCTTCTGCTAATTCTTTGTCTTCAACTAACCGGAAAATAACACCATTTAAAGCTGCAGCGTAATTATCATATAGGTACGAAAAAGCCTGCCGATCCTGCCTCTGCAGTAATTGCACTAATTCTGTTTCGCTATATTTTTGAGTTTGTTCCAAGTTTGTTTCGTCGCTGTTATCGAATATAAAGAATTTTTATGATTAACAAGATATCTGGAGAAAAGTTTAGAAATGTCATAAGTTCGTAAAACTAATTTCTCAATAAGCAATCAGAAGCTAAATTTTTATACCGCCATCACTTCATAGACCGGGCTGAATAAATATATTTTTCCAGTTTTTACTTCAACACATTTAAAACGCTTTCTAACCTTCTCTTCTTTTTTAAAAACTCTTCCGCCTTTTATTTTAAATATTGACCCAAGAGGTAATGCTTCCACTAAATGAATGCCTTCTTCTTTTTCATCATACTGATGCAATACTCTTAATAAAGAAGTATCTGCACAACTACTGGCAGCAGGGTTTTGCAATGTTTTCAATAATGTTTTATGAATATCAGGAGGAAACACTTTTTTTATTAAGAATTGAGCTAATATCTTACTGTATTCATTCTTCCACTCTTGTCCGTGAGGAGGAACTTTATTTTTATATTTTTCAAAAGTAAAAAGATGAGCAAGTTCATGTAAGAGAGTGATCAGAAATGCATATTTATTAAGATTGCCATTGATACTGATGCGGTGATTTTCTCCGAAATGGGCATTTCTATAATCGCCTAAAACTGTTTTTCGTTCACGGGTTATCGTTAGTTGTACTTTATGCACCAGGAGATGCGTTACTACTTCCTCAAAACTTCCTTCAGGCAAATACGTCTGCAATTGATGCAAAGGAGCTTCTGATTTAGACATTGGAACTTTTATTCAATTTTAATATCACTTTTACTTCTACTGCAAGATAAATAAGGTAAATGAACATAGCCACAAAAACAGATATTTTACTAAATTGAGCAGGGAATGCAAACCTGTATATCCCAATAGCAACAAGCACTACAAACATTTTTATCATTACCGACCCCATTATACTCCGTATAAATACATTGGGATTTTTATTTTGCAATGCTTTTTTTTGAAGGCTGAAAGTAACCAAAGCTATCAACAGAAAAAGACAATTTGCAACGATCAAAACATTGTTATCAATATTCCATTTACTTAATAAATGTTTCCCACTGATAAAAAATGCATTCAATATAACAAAGACAAGAATCAGCGGAAGCAATAATTTTTTATTGGTATTCATTCTTTTTTTTAAAGACATTAAAACTATTCATTAACAGCACTTGCTATTTCTGAATTCAATTCAACAACATTTGCTCCCATGTGACATTGTCCGTTAAAAGTGACGGAGGGTTCAATTTGTAATTTACCGGCAAAAATATCTCCTTTCACCGATGCTTTATCACGTAATTGCAAGAGATCAGTTATCTTAATTTTCCCGGCAATATTCCCTAAAACATCTGCATTTTGTCCATTAAGATCTCCTTGCACAACACCCTCAACACCTATAAGTATCTTTGCTTTTGAGAAAACATTGCCGATCAATTTACCATCAATTCTGATATCACCATTACTTTCAATGTCTCCTGTAATTATAGTTCCTGCACCAATAATGGTTGTACCTGTTCCGGAAGATTCTTCGTTTAAATTTTTGGTTTTGGGGTTAAACATATATAACAAGTTTTAAATTAAAAATTAATGTTGTAGTATCTCTTCTTTCGGTAATTCAAGTTTATTGGTATCCAATTTAGGAACTTTGCCTTCTAATACTTTATGAAGATCATCCAGGTATTGCTGTTGAAATTTCAACATTGACTCGACAGAATCAGTACGTATTTTTAGTTGTTTGTATTCTTTTACCTGTTTTGCATCGCCATACCCTACACCCGGCAAATAATATTTAATAGGAGTAAATACGATCAATGCAACGGTCATAACAGTAAGTAAAACAAAAATGCTACTAAGTATGATATAAACACTTAACCTGCTTAATTTAAATTTCACTACTTCTTCATATGTATCTTCATTCATTACCACCAACCTGTAATGATTTCGCAATCTTTTCAATGTGCTGTTGCCCTCTATCTTGCTCATATTTCTTTATTCAGTGTTAAAATTAAGAAAACCAACTGCATTATCACTATATAATTGGCAAAAATATCCGATATTTAGCCGCATTTTCAATTAGTTTTGCATGCTGAAAAAGACATTATCATTTATTATATTTTTATCCGTACTCTTTGGCCTTGCTAATAAAGCAATTTCTCAACCTGCCTGGACGATCGATCTATTGGGGAAACAACAAAAACCTGAGAAATTCGAAAATCGCAAATTAGGTTCAGAAAGGTTAGCAGAAAAAAAGTTTACTCCTGTTCGCCATTTATTCCAAAATAGCTATACGCATTATAATTATTACTATAATGCCAATAATAAAATTAAAGCTGTAATTGAAAGGGCCAAACTTGCACAGACAGATAATTATTCCAAACTGATTTCTTTTTATCCTTATTCACTTGATAATACGGCCACCCAAGCAACGGAATTGGATTCTGTTCTTTATAAAGCTACAGCAGGTATATTATTGCATGATCTGAGAAATGACTGGATAGACAATATGTACCTATTAATGGGTAAAGCTTATTTTTTTAGAAAAGATTACGATTCAGCAATAGCTACTTTTCAGTTCATTAACTACAATCTTTATCCTCGTAAAAAAAGAAATGAAGATGATGACCGAATAATCGGAACTAACTATGGCGCTGCAAACAATACATTGAGTATAGCCAATAAAGAGAAACAAAATATTTTACAAAAAATAGTTGCTCAACCACCAAGCCGTAATGATGCACTGATATGGCTTACCCGTACACTGATCGAGCAAGAAGAGTATGGCGGTTCTGCAGGACTTATTAAAACTTTACAGACAGATCCTAATTTACCAAGCCGTCTTCAAAATGATCTTGCTGAAGTATATGCCTACTGGTTTTACAGGCAAGGTAGTTATGATAGCGCTGCTATATATTTAGAGAGAGGGTTAAGTAATGCACCTAATAAAGAAGACCATGCCCGTTCTGAATTCTTATTGGCTCAATTATACGAACTATCCGGAAAATATGACCTGGCTTCTGATTATTATGCAAGAGCTGCAAAGCATACAACAAGTCCTTTAATGGATATTTATGCTAATTTAAACGAAGCAAAAATGTTCCGTGGTAGTGCCAGCATCAAAGACCTTAATAATGGCATAGCCAATCTTTTGCACATGGCTAAAAAGGATAAATTTGAAACTTATAGAGACATTATTTATTATTCAGCTGCGGATCTTGCATTACAAAAACCAGACACGGCTGAAGCTATTACATATCTTGAGAAAAGTGTAAAGGTCAATCAAACAAATCTTGAATATAAAAATAAAGCATTCAATAGATTAGCAGAGATCGCTTTTGATCAAAAGAAATACAAAATTGCATCTGCAGCTTACGATAGTCTGGAAACAGGAGATACTTCATTAAATGATCAACTCGAAAAGATCAATCAACGAAAAGACGCTCTAACAAAAATCGTAGCACAAATAAAAATAATTGAAAGAGAAGATAGCCTTCAAAGAATAGCTGCTTTAACTCCCGCTGAAAGAGATGTCTTTTTAAAAAAATTATCTAAAAAATTAAGAAAAGAAAAAGGTTTAAAAGAAGAAGTTAGTACCGGCGGTGTTATTATTGGATTTGACAATGATAAAGAAAAACCGATCGATCTCTTTTCAACTAACGCAAAAGGTGAATGGTATTTTTATAATAGTTCACTAAAGTCAAAAGGATATAATGAGTTTAAAAGAAAATGGGGTGATAGGGCTAATATGGATAACTGGAGAAGAAAAGCTGCTGTAGATGCTATTATGAATGCAGCTAATGATATGGTATCATTTAATCCTGATGTAGATATTGACCCGGGGCAGATAAATCCAAATACAACAACAATTGCTTCTATTGAAGATGATATAAGTTATGATGGCTTGTTAGCAAACATTCCGCTTAATGAAGAAAAGATGAATGCAAGCAATGCTGCTATCTATGAAGCAATGTTCAAGCTGGCGCAATTGTATCAATATGATCTTGAAGATTATGAACAATCGATTCTTACTTATAATGAATCACTCACCCGTTTTCCTGATTCTTTACATGATGGGCAGATCTATTTAGGCCTCTATTATGATTACAATAAATTGAATGATGCGGCAAAAGCTGCTTATTACAAAAACTTGTTGACAACAAGATCTGCAAATACAACAGCTGCTAAAATTTTTACTGATCCTGCATCTGCTAAACCTGAACTTAAAAATGCAGTAGCTACTAAACGTTATCAAGACATTTATAATTTGTTTATTGAAGGACGATTTGATTCAGCATTGGTTGAAAAGAAAAATGCCGATAGCTTGTATGGTAAAAATTACTGGAGTCCTCAATTATTGTATATCGAAGCTATTTATCATGTAAAACAAAAAGAAGATAGCATTGCAAAAGGCGTTTTGAAAAATATAATTCAAATATACCCTACCTCTCCTCTTAAAAGAAAAGCAGAAACTCTGATTGATGTTTTAAACAGGAGAGCCGAAATTGAAAGTTACTTAACGGCTTTGCAAGTTACCAGAGCCCAGGAAGATGATCTGCTGATAATTAATGATGCGCCTGTTAGCAAACCTTCTGTAGTAAAAGCTATTGCTGATACTGCCTTTGCTATCCCTAACACTCCGCTTGTTGTTCCGAAACTAGACACAGTTAAAATGTTTGCGCCTGTCATAATTACCAGCGGCCCTTTTTCATTTAATGAAGCGGCACCACATAATGTAATAATGGTATTAGATAAAGTTGATGGCACTTATATCAATGAAGCAAAAAATGCGATGAGCAGATATATGTCTGAAGGATATAATGACAGAGCTTTAACTTTAACAAAAGATGCCATTGATAATGAAAAGACGATCTTTATTTTTGGGGCTTTTGCTAATGCTAAAGCTGCATTAGATTATATGACAAAATTAAAACGAGCAGCCCCTTCAGAAATATCATGGCTGCCGGCAAATAAATATTCTTTCTTTATAAGTTCTGATGAAAATTTGCAGAAATTAAAGATCAATAAAGATATTCCGGGATACAAAGCTCTTTTGAACAAACAATATCCCGGTAAATTTTAAGTCATTCAAAATACACATACATAATTATATATGAAGCGTTCTATAAAAATTTTATGGAGAGTCTTTTTCGGTGGGTTGTTATTTGTGATACTAATATTTGTATGTGCAAATTTCGGCTTGTTTGGTAAGATGCCTTCTTTGCATGATCTTGAAAACCCTGAAGCGGATCTTGCAAGTGAAGTATACAGCAGTGATGGCAAGTTGATGGGTAAATATTATGCTGAGAACAGAAGTGAAGTAAAGTATCATGAGATATCTCCAAATGCGATCAAGGCATTGATCGCTACGGAAGACGAACGCTTTAGAGATCATTCGGGTATTGATGCAAGAGCCTTTGCAAGAGCTATTTTCAGCTTGGGTAGTCAAGGTGGTGGCAGTACTATTACACAGCAGTTAGCAAAGATGATGCTGAACCAGGGAAGAGGCAATATTGTTACCAGAAGTTTTCAAAAAATAAAAGAATGGATCGTTGCAGTAAAACTTGAAAGAAATTTTACCAAAGAAGAGATCATTACCCTTTATTTAAATAGAGCTTCATGGGGAAACAATTATGGTATTCGTAACGCATCTAAAACTTATTATCAAAAAGAACCTTCAGAATTAAATATTGAGGAAGCTGCTGTGTTGATAGGCATGTTAAAAGGTTTTATTTATGATCCTATCCGGCATCCTGACAAATCCAAAGCAAGAAGAAATGTGGTGTTGGACCAAATGAAAAATGCATCTTATTTAACTGACGCAGAAGCAACCAAATTAAAAGCAAAAGAACTCATCACCAATTATAAAAAACCGGAAGAAAATGTTGGTATAGCTCCTTACTTCCGTGCAGTGTTGGCAGATAAGATCAAAGCATGGTGCAAAACACATAAGAATACTAAGACTGGTGACAATTATGACCTGTATAGAGATGGATTGAAAATTTATACTACCATCAATTCAACCATGCAACAATATGCAGAAGATGCTGTTGGGGAACATATGCCTGTTATACAAAAAAAATTAAACTGGTTGCTGAAAACAAATGGAGCCAGAATGTGGAAAGGGCGTGAAAGTATTATTGAAGATGCAATGAAAATTTCAGAACGCTGGAAAAATTTGAAAGAAGATGAACTGAAACCTGAAGACATAAAGAAGACATTTTATATTCCTGTAAAAATGAAAGTATTTGCTTGGAATGCAAAAAGGGAAATGGACACTGTGATGACGCCTTATGATTCCATAAAATATCATAAGCAAATAATGCAAACTTCTTTTGTTGCAGTTGATCCTTTAACAGGAGAAATAAAATGTTGGGTCGGTGGTATAGATTTCAGATGGTTTAAATTTGACCACGTTACCACATCAAGACAAGTAGGCTCTACTTTTAAACCGTTATTATATACTTTAGCTGTTCAGGATGCAGGTTACACTCCACAAACACAGATAGCAGGCGGTACCATTTGCCTTGGCGGAAAATGTATCACTGGTGGTGCAGGGAATATGGCCTATTGTTTAGCACAATCAAAAAATGCTGCGGCTTACAGGTTAATGCAAATTATTGGTGTTAGCAAAACTGTAGAGTTTGCACACAATGCAGGCATCACGGTAAAGATCCCTCCCTATCCTTCCATTGCATTGGGTTCTGCAGAAATACCAATGCTGCAAATGCTGAGAGCTTATACGATGTTCCCTAATAAGGGATATAATACTGAACCACTTTTCCTTAGCAGAATTGAAGATAAAAATGGAAACATGTTGGAAGAGTTCAGAACAGAAACCAAACAGTTGATCAATGAAGGTGATGCATATACTATGGTCACACTGATGCAGGGTGTAGTAAAATCAGGCACCGCAAGATCACTGAATAATTACGGTATAGATGTAGAAAAAGCAGGCAAAACGGGAACAACCAATGATAATACAGATGGTTGGTTTATAGGGTATACACCTGAATTGCTTGCAGGTACATGGGTGGGTTGTGATGATCCATTTATAAGAATCTATTCCGGCACTAGTGGTGGTAATGAAATGGCTTTACCTAAATGGGGGTACTTTATGAAAAAAGTATATGATGACAGAAGGCTTCCTTATGGTAGAATAAAAGAATTTGACAAACCTGCAGAAATGGACAAAGGGCCTATTTACGCAGATGTAAATTATGTAGAAGACCTTGCTAAAAAGGGAGATGGTGTTGAAACTCCTGAAGATTGGGGAAATGGTGATGCAAATGAATACATAGATGAACCTATGCCAGGTGGCCTAAATGAGAATAAACCTTTACTACCTGTTGATACAGGCAAATCAAGTCCTAAAAAAGCTGAAGAGAAAAAAGACGTTCAGCCCGCTGTAAAACCAGAAGAAAAGAATAAAAAGGGAACGAAATCAACACCTTCTACCAATAACGATTACTAATAACCATAACCTAACATCGTCGGGAACGTTTACGTAAACAATCTGTTAATAGCTAAAATATGTCAGAGAGGTTATTTATTTTTACGTCTTAAATAAATAGCCAAATGAAAAAATTAATTACGACGACATTATTTATTGGTGCATTTGCAATAAGTGCATTTGCCCAATCGGGACTTACTAAAGAAGAGAAAGCCGCTCAAAAAATAAAAAAAGAAGCTGATCTTGTTAGCGCCTTAACTGAAACAGGTTTAACTGCAGATCAACAAAATTTAGTAAGATTAACTTTGAAAGAAGCTGAAGATAAAAGCAAAGAAATAAAAACTGATGACGCTTTAACTGAAGATGAAAAAGCTGCTAAGAAAGAAGAAGTTAACAGTGCAAAAAATGATAAACTAAAACAGATCATGGGTGCTGAAAAATTCAAAACCTGGAGTGCAATACGAAAGAAACAGAAAGAAGCTACCCCTGCTACACCAGCTCAAAAGCAATAAATGAAGATTAAAATAAATAAAAAAAGGCCAACATATTGTTGACCTTTTTTATTTTATACCAAACCTACCTTCTTATTGATTCAATATTTTAATTACTGTCTTATTATTTTCAGGATTTGTGATCTCTAATTCGTAGATACCTTTCGCCAACCCTTTCGGTAAATTGATAATGTCCCTGACATTTGTTCCTGTAATATTTTTATGCAGTTTCATTATTTCCTGACCTGATTGATTGATCACCTTCAATTTATACATTCCTTTTTTGATATTAGTCATTTGAAGATTTATTCTTCCATCAGTAACTGGATTCGGAAAAACTGAAATACTACTTGCAAGATCATCAACTTTTACTTTTACTATTGTACTGTAGGCCATTGATCCATTTTGATCAATATTTACAATACGATAATAATTATCTCCTGTAGTACCATTCACATCTGTCCAATGATAAGTACCAGCAGTACTTCCGACTGTTTGTGTCGCCACTTTTGTAAAAGTGATCCCATCAACAGATCTTTCAACCTGGTAAAGTTTTATGTTCACTTCATTTTCAACTTTCCATGTCAATTCAATATTATCGGATTTTTTTACTGCTTTAATGTCACTATAAACAACCGGCAAAATAATACTTGGATTAAACACCACCCTGAAACGATTTGCAGACTGAGATAAAACATCAGCATTGATCGAAAAATTAAGTGTTGTAGTTCCATTCAAATTGATGGGTGTTGTTATGCCTGTATAAGCATCTTCTAAATAACCTGTCATGCCAGCATGATCAAGATCAGTTGTATTGAATACAAATTGATAATTTCTTTGTGAAGATCTTGTAAAATTAAAAAACAAAGTATCGTTCTGTATAATTATCGGTCTTCTTTCTATAGCAAGATTTTTTAGCTCTCTATAAAACCCTAAGGTTTCATTTGTATTTGTAAGCTTAATTGCATCCTGCAAATTAACAGCAGCACTATAGTTATTATTAAATTCTGCCAAAGCACCGTCGGCTGGAATGATAGAATTATCAGGCTCAACAAGATTTAAAGCCACATTAAATGACTCTGTACTAACACCAGTTGGACGAAACACTGTATTGTTATTAACTGCACTTTTACTGGTTTCGTAAAAAGTAAGACTTGCTGAACCTGCTGTATCTGTCAGTACTAATACAGCTTGTCCTGATTGAATATCCCTTCCTTGACTGCTGGTTGCAACAGATTTACTATAGTTGCCATCTCCATCAACATCATCCATCACTACATAACCACCCACCCTGTTCAAAGTTGGATCCCATACGATAAAACGTTTTAAAATATGCGATCTAACAACATTATTAAAGTTTACAGGTGACGCATATGGATTACCAATCAATGTATAAGTATTGTAATTACTTGATGCAGTAAAAATATGCTTACCAGTTTGTAAAGTACCTGTGCTTGTAAGTGTTGTTGTATTTGTTGAAGTTGTTGTTAAATTAGTAGGATTTCTATCCCCACGTATGAACATGTAATAACTGTTATTATCGGCATTACCCGTATTGGTAGCTAATTTTTCAGTTTTTGTATTCGTAACATTTCTAAATCCTTGCGTTGCAGGATTGTAACCTTTCATAGTAACAGTATTTTGTGTACTTGCATCTATACCTGTTGTAGTACCAGCATTTGCACCTGTTACAAAAGTACCTTTACCCACTTCATATACTCCATTATTTTGCCATGACTCATAAATAGAATTTGAATTTGACAAAGGAGTTGTCATTAAACGCCAAGCTCTTCTGGCGGTAATATATCTTTCAATATTTACATTTCCTGAAATAAATCCTGTAGCAACGCCTAAGCCATCTGTAGGAATAGCCGCAACTCTTGCAGTACCATTTGCATCAGATTTAAATGTAAGCACTCCTGCGGTAGTTAGCGTTGCCCCGGCACCGATAGTAAGTGTACCAAAAGACGAACCGGCAGCAATGTTAATTACATTAGCCATCGTTACACTATTATTAACTGTAAAATTCTTAAGGTAATTATTGAATGTTGCTGACGTTTGGTCTAAATATAAATTAGTGCCACTGATATTTGAATACGTACTACCGATAGTTAAATTAGATGCTAAGGATCCTTTAATATTATTGGTAGAATTTCCTGTAAAGCTGCCATTTAAAGTTAATGTCTGTCCGTTGATATCGATCTTTCCCTGCGTTAAGGTACAAGCACCATTAATAGTCAATGAATTTGAAGAACTGATAGAAATGATCATACCTGCGCTGTTACATGTAAGATTGTTACATGCTGCTGCTGTATTTGCAATAATACTTGTGCCGGTCGAAACAGTTACATTCTCAGATCCGGTAGGAACACCTGAAGGGCTCCAGTTGCCTGCATCGTTCCAGTTACTCCCAATAGCACCTGTCCAGGTTTTAATTCCATTTTGCCCAATTAGGAAATCTCCAAAAATAGTAACAGTTGTTATTTGCGTACTTGTAGAAGTTTTAGTACCAACTGTAGGATAACTCCAAACACCACCTGTTTTATTTGCCACAATAAAATTAGCTGTGTTAGAACCTCCATCAATATCTCCTGCAAGGAAATTAAATACACTACTGTAATTGGTAAATGTAATTCCCGAATTTGTAAGCGTCCAGTATTTATTTACATTTTGAGAAGTATTGATACCCGAGTTAGCCACATCAGTATGCTCTCCGGATGTATTTTTTGCTATCAAATTACCAGCCACTGATACACTTGCAAAAGTTACAGTAACCGGAGCATATCCGTTAGTATCCCCTACCTCAAAAGTTCTTGCAACGTTAGAACCGGTAGCTACATTTTTTTGCATGTTACCGATAATATGCCCGCTTGTTCGTGAAACAGATCCAGTAGACGATAAAATTAATTTATTAGATCCTGCATTGATATTTCCGTTGGTCAAAGTAAGCACTCCATCTAGATTCGCATCAGTTGAAAGTATTACACTACCTGAAGCTTTATTAATTGTCAGGTTTCTGAAATTCCCGGTTGAGCTTACACTTTGAGAAGCTATACCATTCAATAAAACAGTTGTACCTGTGTTTGTAAAAGTACCGCTGCTCATTGTCCAGTTACCCGCAATAGTGTGTGTATAGCTCCCTCCTGTAAATGTCCCATTGCTTAATGAGAAATTGCTCAGCATTGTTAAAGCTCCAGCAGGTGTTTTTGTACCAGATGCAGAAACAGTAAGATTACCATATGTAACTGAAGAATTTATTGATTGAGTTGAACCCGAATAATCAACAGTGCTCAAAGTATCTAAAGTGTAAGATGAGAATGTAGGCAAACTATTTGTTCCGCCAATTTTTAAAGTTGCATTATCAGAAACACTTAATTCTCCTCCACCAACATCTTGTGTCAAAGCGAATGTAGATGCGTCTAATGTGCCACCTGTGATCTGCAAACTTAAAATAGAAGAGATATCTCTTGCCATTGTAGCCGTTGCTCCGGTTTTATTGATCGTCATAAAACCAATAGTAGAAGGATTTGTTGTACCACCTATTGTTGAAGCTCCAGTACCGGTAATGATCAATGTGCCCTCAGAGTTAACAACATCGTAAACACCGTTATTTGTAAAATTTCCTGATACATTATAATCAGCACTTGCAAAAACAGTTCCTGTGATTGTAAAATTATTAAAGGTAGTAGTTGGACTTCCTGATAATTCACCATTTACCGAACTCATTGTGAAAGTTGATGTACCACCATTAAGTGTTCCATTACTTTCAAGATTTCCTGCAACAGTATAAGAATAACTGCTTGCATTAAAAATTGAGTTACTGTTTAAAGTATAGTTACCATTCATTGTCCAGTTTGATGATGGAGTAATTCCGCTGGCATTTGTGTTAGAGATAATTACATCATGTAAAGCAGATGGAGTTCCTGTCATGGTTATTAGTCCTGTCCCTCCAAATTCCACTGTTCCCGTACTTGAAAAATTTGATCCAAGTGCCAATGTCACTGAAGTAGTAGGATTAAATAATAAAGTTCCGGTACTTGAAACTGTTCCTGTATTTGTAAAAGCACGACTAATAGTATGTGTAGAAATACCTCCAGTAAAAGTTGCGCCGGAGGCGATGTTGAATGCTACTAATACCGTCCAACCCACACTTGGATTTATACCACCTGTGTTATTAATATTTAATGTAGCAAATGTTGGTGTACTCGTTGAATTAAGTACTGGTGCAATTGTTCCATTAAAATTAATTATACCTGTAGATGTTGAAGATATAGCATTTAATAAACGTATTGTCTGAATAGTAGTGCCGGTAAAAGTTGTAGTTCCGGTACTTGTTAATATACCACTGTTGGTAAGATCTCCATTTACAATGGCTGTACCAGATCCAGCAGCATAAGTAGCTCCGGTAGTTACATAAAGCCAGCCATTGTAGGTAATATTACTACCTGCTACTGTATAACTTCCATAAACGGTTAATTTATTGAATGTTGTAGTGCCGGTAACAGTTTTACTTGTACCATTTAATAACACAGCGCCTGTACCAGCGGTAAACGTACCATTATTGGTCCAGTTACCATCTAACGATATCGTATATGCGCCTGCATTAACAGTAGCACCACTATTGATAGTTATATCTCCAGTAACATTAGTTGTTCCAGTAAGTGTTTTTTCATTACTCCCTCCATTTGAAAATGTAAGATTTCCGTATATAACTCCATTGATCGATTGTGCTCCTGTACCATTATAAATAACTGTACTGCTTGAAGCAATAGAATAAGTAGAATAACTTGATGGAAAATTCGCTGCCCCTCCTACTGTGAATGATGTACCAGCTGCAAGTGTAAAAGTTCCTCCTAAAGATGTTCTGTTAGCAGAATAACTTACCAGGTCAATATTTCCAGCCAAGATAGAAAAATCACCATACACACTTACGTTACCTGTAAAGTTCGTATTACCAGATGCTTTATTGATAACGATATTATTAAATGTAGCAAGAGAAATAGATTGGTTATTAGTACCATTGAAAGTAATGGTACCATTACCCGGAATGAACGTTCCGCTGTTAAATAAATTACCACTAATATTGATCGTTGCTGTATTACCTCTTATCGTTGCACCTGAACTTACCGTTAGATCACCCGTGATAGTTGTAGTTGCATTTATATCAAACTCACTGCTACTGATAGTAAGATTACCAGATACTGTAGTTGCGTTATTAATTGAAGCAATGCCGGAAGCTTTTGCACTAACAATATTATTATATGTAACAGCACCTACACTTTGTGCATTCGTGCCATTATAATAAACGGTACTGCTTCCTGCTGTAAATGTACCATTGGTGTAAGTAAAATCTTTACCAATATATAAAGAAGCGGCACCTGTAAAAGTAATATTAGCACCACCCGATTCAGTTAATGAACCACCGATAGTTATTGTACCCGTAGAAGCAGAAAGAGCAATTGTATGATTAGTAGTTCCATCACTAAGGCTCATATTACCACTAACGGTTAAAGTTTGTGCACCAACAATAATTGAATGCGCTGCATTTGCAGACCATGTTCCGGTAATATTACCATTCACAGTTAATGAACCTCCTGAACTTAAAGTAAGTGTAGTTGCTGCAACACTTCCAAAGCTTATACTTTTTAATGTAACTGCAGAAGTTATAGCAGGATTATTTGTAAAAGACACTGTACCTAATTGAACGATGTCATTAGCTGTTGGGATAGAACCTGGAGTACCTTGTATTGCTGTCCAATTTGATGGGTTTGTCCAGACAGAACTAACTGATCCATTCCATGCCAGAACACTGGCATTATCAGAAATACCCCAGCGGTTCGTAATATTTGTAAGGCCACTTTGTTCTATAAAATTAGAAGTGGTATTGTTTGCCGTTTTACCAACTGCATTCCAGGTTGCGCCATTGTATTTCCATAATTGCATTGAAGATTCAGTATTACCATTCAATTCATCATCTTCATAATGTAAACGAAGCGTTGCTGTGTAAGTACCAGCCGGAATTGTAATATCATAAACCCTATTTATTGCACTTCCAAAAGGAAAATCACTGATACTACCTTGTGTAACCGCAACCGTTATAGAGTTTACTGATGAAACTGCAGAGAATGTGATCGTATTATCGGGACCTTCAAATGCATATGCTATTCCCGTAGAAAAAGAAGTAAGGGTGGTACGTTTTATATTGCCATAAATATAACCATTCCCTGTTCGTGTAGTCGTTATAGTTAGCATATTGCTTCCCGTCTTTAAGAAACCGGTGGTCATATTAACTGTAGCAGCAGTTGCATCATTATTTAAAGTAACCCCATTTACTGCAGTATTTTTATTTATCGTTAAAATATTAAAAGTTGTACCCCCAGTAACTGTAGCATCAGTAGTACCAGCAAAAGTCACTGTACTTGTAGATGCTGTAAGTGTTCCATTATTTATAAGATTGCTATAAAGTGTATGAGTATAAGAAGAAGCATTAAATGTTGTGCTTGTATTAATAGTAAATAAACCATTTGTCGTGATAGCCCCACCAGCCGTTTTAGTGCTTCCGTTTGTTAAGGTCAACTGATTATAAGTTGCAGATGGAATTGTTTGTGTACCCGTACCATTAAAACTAACGGTATTAGGTATAGCAGAAGTAACGTTTAAAGTACCTGCTGTTATTGTGAATAAATTTGCAATTCCCAAAACAGAACTTGTTGACAATAGCAATGAAGTACCATTCATGGTTACACTAAAAAGATTGGCAGTACCATTTAAAGTAGCCGAACCTGTAAACGTTGCTGTACCTGCTGAAGCAGAAAAACTACCACTCACATCCAATGCAGAGGAAACAGAAAAACTTGATGCTGTAGTAATAGACCCCGGCAACAATAACCCATAAAACCCTATTGCACCAGCACCACTGATCGTTTTAGACGAGCCATTCATTGTTATATTACCAGCACTTGAAGTAAAGCTGCCTGCAACAGAAATATTTCCTGTAACAATTATGCTACTTGTATTGGTAACAGTTCCCGAAACAGTTAAATTAGCTAATGTAATATTAAGCCCACTAACTGTTTTAGTTGTGCCACTCATCGTAAGCGTTAGTCCTGAATTATGTGTGAACGCACCAGAACCCGTTGTTGCTAAATTACCAGAAACACCCAATGTAGATGATGATGTAATATTGGATGCAGCTAAAGTAAGGTTATTAAAATTTTGAGTACCTGAACCTGAAATAGTAGCTCCGGGTCCTCCCATAGTTATAGTACTGGTGGTACCTGTGAAAGTTCCGCTATTTGTCCAGTTGCCTCCAACGCTATGACTAAAAGTACTACCGTTAAAGGTAGTTGAAGCTCCGATAGTAATATTTCCACTAATGGTAATATTTGACGCCGCAGTGTATGATACAGCAGTACCCGAGCCTATTGCGCTAACCAAGTCTCCTGCTATAGTAAAAGCAGTACCTGGCATTGTTTTAGTTACAGAAAGGGATGAACTGCTTAAAGTAAGATTACCATACGTTTTTGCAGATACCGTTTGTGCAGCACCGTTATATTCAACAGTACTGGTTAAGCTTAAAGTATTTGTATTATAGTTTACAGGAAATGTATTTGTTCCACCAATTTTTAAAGTTGCACCATTTGAAACACTAAAAGTCCCTCCAGTAGTAGTGGTACCTCTTGCTGCAGTATAAGTTGAAAGATCCAATGTACCTGATAATACATAAATATTTCCGTAAGCAGTTGTACTTGAATTTAATGATGTAAGATTGCCACCAAGTGTTTTGATTGTACTTGCTCCACTTATTTTTAATGTAGTATAGGTGAATGAATTACTAATTGTCTGATTAGTTGTTGTTGAAGAATATTCAACAATACTACCTGCACTTAATGTAGGAGTTCCACTATAGTTTCCAGCAAACGTAGAAGCATTCACTTTTAAAACACCGTTTGCAGAAACTGTGGTACTTGCAGATGTAACAGTATAAGTTGGAGATTCCGAAGGATTGATCGTTCCTGCTACTGTTAACAAACTGCTTGCTCCGCTCACAGTTACATTACTTGCAAGTGTTACAACAGTACCAGCATTTATTTTCAATTTTCTAAACGTAGTAACAGCTGTTCCTCCTAAGGTTTGTGCAGTTCCTGCAAAAGTAACAGTCGCTTTATTACTGCTTCCTGTATAAGTACCGGCATTACTCCAGTTACCTGTTAAACTTACTGTGTTTGAAGATGTAAACGTACCGTTAGAAAGTATCGTTATGTTACCAGAAACAGTAACACTTTTACTTTGTGTTAAGGTTGAAGCTTTTGTACCTCCAATGGTTATTGACTTAGCATAAGATGTAAAACTTAAGGTAGGTTGATTAACACCTGTAAAATTGGCATCCCCAATAATTACATCTGTTAAGGAAGTAGGAACACCATTTGTCCAGTTACTACTTGTTCTCCAAGAGGTACTTGTAGTTCCTTTCCAGCTGGTAGTTTGAGCATTGGTTTTTGTAAATGTGCATAACAGCGTTATGACAATTAAACATGAATTTAATAGTTTTAACATGGTTTGGTTGGTTTGGGCTGCAAAAGTAACGTATACCCATACCTGATATTGTAAAATATACACATAAGAAGAGTGAAATAAAAATACCTCTATAAGTAGTGTAGTTTTTTTTCGACTCCTTATGCAAAAAGATTCTACAACCCCACCATTTATCTTATTTTTTTGCTCTACCTATAAGCCAGAATATCAACCCAACTATTATCACTACGATTATTATCCCAGACCATACGCCTGCTTTAAATATATCTGCAATTGCTTCACAACTGCTAAGTGTTACTAAAAGAAAACCTAATAATAAATAAAATGACTGTTTCATAATTAAAGTTTAATGGTTATAAATTATATTCTGTCGAATGAAAAAAGTTTACCATGTTTACTTTTCCCCTTCGTTATAAAATCTGTTATTATTTTTGCTGCTACCTGGCTAAAAACAATGCCATTACCCCCAAAGCCCAAAGCAAAAAATTGATTTGGTTTACCTTTTATTTCACCAATAAAAGGAAGCCCGTCTTTAGTTGAAGCAAATACACCTGTCCAGCTAAACTCATCTTTAAAAGGAATAGCGGGGAATAATTTTCTAAAATCGTTTTTTAATAGAATTGTTTTCCTACGCAATAATGCATCTCTTTTCAATGGTTGTATAAATTCGACATCTCTTCCTCCAACAATAATTCTTTTATCGTTAGTTGTACGCATATATAAATATGGATCGGCACTATTCCATATTAATACATCATCTTTCCAGAAATTAAAAGTTGAAGGAAATTGTTGAGATACAGTAGCATAGGTGGAATAAAGATCTACTATATTTTTATCCAGATGAGTTGTTGCTTCGTAACCATTTGCATAAACTACTCTTTTTGATTTGATCTTGCATCCATTTTCCGTAGTCAATATGAATGATCGCTTATCCTCAATAATGCTTATAACACAAGTACGATCATAAATTTCAAGGCCTTCCCTTTTAGAAGCCTGGTGTAATGAATGTGTAAATTTATATGCATCAGTTTGAGCCGCATATTTTGTAAGAAGTGCTCCCGGTACATTTATATCAAATTGTTTGGCTGCTTCATCCTTATTAAGATAATCTACTTTAAAGCCATTTTGTTTTCTTAAGATAACTTCTTCTTTTAAAATTTCTGTATGTTTTTTATTAGCAGCATAATACAGACTTTTTTTACGTTGCAATTCATTTGATCTGATATCTTTATCAATTTCAATCAGTGATACAATCGCTTTTTCTCCGAGTTTATAAGCAGTAACAGCATTTTGTAATCCTACTTTATTTTTTAATTTGCAAATAGGAAGATCAAGTTCATATTGTAATAAAGAAGTGCTGGCACAGGTACTTCCCAATCCAATAGTACGGGCATCCACGATGATACATTTCACTCCTGCATTAATAAGGTGATAAGCTGTTAATGCTCCGGATATACCACCGCCAATAATTACAACATCTGTTTTTACGGATCTTTCCAATGCCGGATAATTATAAAGCAAGCCACTTTTCAAAAGCCAAAAAGGATATCCCCCTACTAAATTCATCTTATAAATTTTACTCCATTCAAAAGATTCGCTATTCATTAAAAATAAGCCAAGGTGTAACCCCGGCTTATTTGAAAACTATCCCACACCAAAAGCTCAAAACTCTTTTAAGCGTTAGATTGTAAATTATAATAAAGAACAATCATGCCAATAAAGTAACAAGTATATATCATGCTGATAATCAGAATGCCGTGAGGGATATTCCTCATATGGGGAAAAGAATACACATTTAATATACGAAAGAAGAAAATGTTATCGTTTTTAAAAAATGACAAAACCCTTTACTGTATTGAATTACAAGAGACATTGGTTTAAAATAAAATACTGGCAATATTTTGGATTTATATGTTGGAAACATTTTATCACCAAAAAAAATTA
Source organism: Bacteroidota bacterium (assembly GCA_040387955.1). Classification (GTDB taxonomy): domain Bacteria; phylum Bacteroidota; class Bacteroidia; order Chitinophagales; family Chitinophagaceae; genus Ferruginibacter. The sequence goes on from JAZKCS010000009.1 coordinate 147,509, forward strand.
TAAGTTATGTCAACTTCAAAATTAGTTACAGGAATACTTGCAGGTGCTGCAACTGGTGCAATCTTAGGTATTTTATTTGCTCCGGACAAAGGAACTGAAACAAGAAAAAAAATCTCTAAAAAAGGGACAGATCTTACCGATTCCATTAAAAATGGTTTTACATCTATGACAGAAGCTATTACCAACAAATACGAAAGTATTAAAGGTGATACTCAGGAATTGCTTGAAAAAGGAAAGGACAAAGTTCAGAGCATGAAAGATGAAACAACAAATAGAAGGCAACAACCTGCTATCTAATATTTTTCAAAAAGCACTAATAAACCTCTTATATGAACATCAGAAATGCAGAAGATCTTAGAGTTGCGATAGCTGATCTTGAACAAAAACGTATCAGTAAGGAAATGGACATTGTGTATAATTTGAATGCCTATGCCCAGCAAATGAAAGATACTTTGGTCAATATTTCTATGGGTGTTGGAACCGGCCTGGTAGCAAAAAAATTGATTACCGGCAAACCCGATACTTTTTTAGGCAGGATAGCAGGTGATGTTGTTCAGGGAGTAGTTACAAAAAGTGTTTTTGGCAATGCCGATACAATTAAAGCGGTTGGCACTGCTATCTGGAAAAATATTTTTAAAAAATAATTGTACAACCGGCAATTAAAAAGCAAACCCAAGTGAAAATTAAAAGAGAAGCACCAGCTTCTCTTTTTTATTATAGATATCTCAATATTTTTATTTTCCTGTAGTAGTGTTAGTAATACCGTCTAATACACTTTTCCAAAGAAAGTTGAAAAAAGATTTAGTAATGTCTCTATTAAAATGAATAGTTCCGGAACGTGTCTCCCCATTTTTGGGATTACTGTTTTTGATCAATGCATTAGCAAGGAAGCTTGTAACCCCTTTACCGGTTAATTCTCCATCCCTTTTCTTAAGCATTTCAATTTTAAGATCATTGTATAAGAAAAGCATTTCACCAAGTGATACATATTCTCCTCCCGAAAAATTAAAGCTCAGATCGTTGATCGTACCTTTCTTTATAGAAGTCATTCCTAAAGGCTCAGTGATTTTATTAAGTGCTAATGCATTCATCCCTTGTAATTTCCCCTTCACTGTAAAAATACTATCTCCTTTCGCAAGAGGCAATTGCCATTCAGTTGTTAATTTACTACCCGAGAATAACGTTGATGCTGCAACATTACATTTAGCATTCGTTTTTATCCGGTCCTCTATATTTGTTAGATTTTTTATTGTTGCATTTATATTACTAAAAATAACGTTACCTGTAAATTCAGACTCACGGCCTTTTTCCTTGTAGTTGATAATACCATTATTAATATTTAGTTGATTTACAAAGATGGGTGTACCTAGTTTCAAAAAATGTTGATAAGGGTATTCCTTTTTCTTAGTATCAAAGGCTAAAGTACGGTCATTATAAATTTTGAAATCAGGTTGAATTGAAACTGTTTGAACCTCAATTTTACCTTCATTTATTAATTTTTTAAGATCAATATTTTGCATCTTAACATTATTAAAAGAAAAATCATACCTATCACCCTGAACGGTTCTTTGTTTCATAAATGCTTCTTCGCTTAACTGCGGAACAAGCGAAATATTTTTTACATTCAGTAAAGAAGTTGTATTATCAACATTAATTGTTGATAAATTGAGTTTATACAATTTATCTTTTGTTAAAAAAGAAAAACCAGATGAAGATAATTTCCATTCAGCATTATTAACCAGGTCACTTACTGTGCTGCCTTCATTAACTTTTAAAATTTTCGTAACCTTGAATTTTACATCATTTAAAACGAAAGGTTCAGCTTTAGGATCAGCCAAATCTACAATAACCACTTTAGTATTTCCCAAATCTAAGGCCCCTACCTGAAGTTCATCAATGATATCGGAGGTTAATCTTGCCGGACCATCCTTTGCTATATTATCTGCATCTTTCCTTTTATAAATAGTAATAAGCCCGCCATCACAAGAGATCGAAGATGCTTTGAATTTTTGACGGAGTATAAAAGAATCCGTACTAAGCCCACTAAGCAAAATATTTTTAAGATCCATCACCGGAACAAAATCATTGATCTTATATTGCCTGATACTCTCAACTTTTATCGTTCGTTTTACTGCATCATAATCAAACTTTTCAATATTTACTCTTGTATTATTTTCATTGGGGGGAAGCTGGACATTTTCAATCGTTAAACGCACATCTTTTACAAAATAACTGGCAATATTATCATAATTATGAGTGCTGTCAACTAAGAAATTATTCAATCTAATATTTATATTTTCCAAAGTGGTCAATGCTTCTCCCTTCATATTAGATACTATAACAGTTCCATTATTGATCTGAATTGTATCAGCATGTATGTGTTTAAATCTGCCAAGTATTTTTTCATACAATTCCAATGTATCTTTAGAATTATATGCATTTGGCTTATCTACACCAGTATTCGTAATTCGAACTACAGGATTATTTATGAATATTTTCTTAGCTGTAACATTCTGGCTTTGCAATAAACCCGCCACATCAATTCCATTTGCCTTAACTTCTTTTGCTGTTATATTGAAAAGGACATTCGGTAAATCATCAGTCCTCTTTAGCAATTCTTTTTGAGCTGAATCCGATTGCAGTGAAATATTATAAAATGCAGCAACCCCATTTATTTCATCAATATATGAACTATCATAACGCAGATAGTAGAGACTATCACTCTCTTTATTAACAGCATCCTGTATAGATGCTTTTATAATATTTTTTTTATTACTCTGCCAATAGATAAATCCTCCTACAGCCGCAGCTATTATTACGACTAAAAGTACCTTAACAAAAGTTTTCATATTATTTGGTTTAAAAAGGATAACCTATTGCAATATTCAGGATCAAGTTATCTCTCAACCATTTCCTGCTTCCAAATTTAATCTCATCTAACACCCACCGTTCTCCATCGGGTAAATATGGTTTCCGCAAAGGAATACCAAGATCTAGCCGGATGATCAATAATGTAATATCATATCTTAATCCGAATCCAGCATCAACAGCAATCTCTTTAAACCAATCCTTTTTTAACTGGCCCGCTTTACCAAATGTAATAGTGTCTTTTGTCCAGATATTACCAATGTCTGCAAAAAAAGCTCCGTTTAAAGGACCGGATAAAACAAAACGATATTCTGAATTAAATAAAAACTTATAATCTCCGCCTATTATCTGAAAAAATTTCTTGTCTTCATTTGTAGGCTCATAGCTGCCTGGACCTAAAGTTCTAACAGGAAAGCCTCTCATTGAATTTGATCCACCTATTGCATATTGCTTAGATAAAGGGAGAATATTTGAATTTTTATATGGAAAACCTAATCCCAATACCAATCTGTTGGCCCACTCTGATTTATTTTTAAGTAAAATTTTATACCTGACATCAAAATCTAATTTTGCATATTGAGCAAATGGAGCTCCGAATATTTCTTTCTCTCTTGTTTTCTTTGCACCTGTTACCGCACCCAATATATTACCTGCAAGATCTATCCCGATATTAAAATAAGATTGTCTTTTTGCAAATGCACCAGGTGTTGTATAAGTGTATGCATAATAAGAGCCAATAATAGCTTCATCATACACATTCAATAAAATTGTAGGATCGATCAGCGCTTGTTTGTAAAAACTATCACTAACATTTGATGCCCTTAAATAGGTTAAAGATATAGGTGCCAATGTATGTTCCTTACTACGGCTCTCTTTCCAGGTTAGATCATATTGAAAACGGAAAACATTCTTTGCATAAAAACTTTGTTTAATAAAATATTCATACCCTATCAATGCCCTTGTTCTTGGAGGGAATGCACTCGTTTCTTTTATACGATAGAATGGAATAAAGAACCTGGGAAAATTAATTGAAGCTTCTCCTCCTATTCTAAAATTATTATTACGTTTGAGGGAATCATTTGGAGATAGTTCAGTTCCCACATATCCTTTAACAATTAATAATTCTGCTTGCTTGGAAGTATTTCTGTTCCTCCAATTTATACTTAATTGCGTTCCAAAATATCTGTTCTCTTTAGAAAATCCATCTAACTCTGCTTGTATAGATTTTTTCTTTGCAGGTGTCAAATAATAATAAACATTCAATCGATAAGGATCAACTGTATCTTTAACCGGATCAAACCGGTTTTTCACAAATTTAAAAGTGCCTAAATTGATCAAGCGGTTCAAAGTGGTATTTTGATTTCTACTACTATATATACTACCTGGCCTATAAATGATCGTTCTTTTAAAAAGGTCGGGTTTGAATTTATATACAGTGTCCCTCAATAATAATCCATCAATATTTAAAGTAGCGATCTTGCTTGTGTCAGGAGGTGGTTTAAGAAGTGTATAATTTGGAAAGATCATCACCTGGTTGATCTTATAAGCATGCCTTGCATTTTCAGGCGTAGTTTTTTTTACATTCAGATAAAGATCTACCTGGTGATTGCCGATGGTACTATCAGCATATGCCATTATATAATCAGGATTGAAGTAATAAAACCCTCTGTTTTTCAACGATACATCTAAACGATCTCTTTCTGCTTCAATATCAACTAAGCGGTAAGGCATGCCGGGTTTTAAAATTGTATTTCTTTGACGCCGTGTCAATGCTTTTAATAATTCTGAACTATCACTGACCCATGTAACACTCTTAATTTTATATTGCGGAAAAATATCTGCATCATAAACAGCTGTTGTAAAATAACTTCTGTTAACCGTATCACCAGTTACAGTTGAATGGAAATAACCGACATTCTCTAAAAAGGCTTCCATGTTTTCTGCAGTAACCGGAGCATTTACCCTACTACTGAATACAGGAGGCTCTCCTAATTTATTTCTAAGGAATGCTTTTAAACTTTTGGGGCGTTTAGGTTCACCAAGCACATACCACCACCACACTTTATATGGATGTCCTAAAAGAAATTTATTTGCTCTTGGCCTCGTTGAGGCTTTTAGTTGATTCCGTAATGATCTTGTTGATGCAGTTACACCTGGCTCTTTCTTTACTTTGATCGATGAGCCCCTATATATTCTTTCTCCGTCAGGAATATATTTCTTTACACTACAGCTATTAGCCAGTATCATTATAATTAAACAATATGTAATAATTCTGATCATCAATCAAACATGTTTATTTTCTTCTAAATAATTCTCTAAACTTATCATAATCCAGCGTCAATATAAATGCAACACCTGTTTCAACTACGTAACCATCCAATATCACTTCGTATTGATCTTTTTTATATGCCCTCAGCATATATTTTCCATCCTTACTTAATTTGTAATTTACAGTTACGTCAGGTAAATAGCTATTAGATTTTTGACTTTTACTTACTGCATCATCTCCTTCAATACCAAAATTCTTTCCTACACTGATGCTTAGCCTATCATCAAGGAATGATTTACTTACTGCTACATTAAAATCTGTTTTTTGTTGAATATCTCCTGAACTATAATCTTTATAACTGTTTATATTCAGATCAATATCCACTCCTTTAAAAATATCACCTGCGATCTGATCCAATGCCGAAGACAAAAACTTGCTCACGCTTTCACGGGCAATATCGTTAAACCCTTCGCCACTTCCTCTGAAGAAATCAGTGCTTTGTTCTCCTGCAAACCTGTTCAACAACAATAAAGAAAATACTTGCTTGTTTGTAGCAGTTACATCACCACGTAACTGCGTCAATTTATTTTCTATTGTGGTTCTTAGTTGACTATTGATTGCAACATTCTCATCAGGTAATTGAATATCAAAACTGATATCCGGTCTTTTCATTGCACCTTTTAAATACAATAAAACACGGAATGGTATTTTTTGATTGAATGTATTGGAAACTTTAGGATCTACTTCTCCCACCTCATTTCCTAAAAGATCTTTAGAAGCAGTATTGACTATATATTCAGCCGTAATATTGATCTGTGCATCCATTGGCTCACCACTAAATACTATAGTACTACTGGGCAATAAAGAAAATTGCCTTTGTATAAATTGATAATTTAAAATATAGTACCCATTATTCAACTCATAATTACCCACTAAAACGATATGGCCTCCAGGATCAACCCCGGCAGTCAATTGTGCATCCCCCTGTACTTTTAATTCATCACCGGTAGATGGATCAACTATCACTGTTAACACCGCTTTTTTACTTACCTCAATATTCAAATTATAATTTAAGAACTGAGCAAAAGAAGAAGCAGGTTCAATAGCAGGAGAAAATTCTTTTTCTGGAATGGCGAAAGTATCTCTATCAATAAAACGAACAATAGACCTTGCTGCGTCTTTGTTGATATTCTGTTCAGGTAATACCATTGTAATATCACTTCTGTCATTTAAAGACAAGCTGCCCTCAATATTAGGTCGAGCAGAACTTCCCGTAAGAGAAACATCTGCATCGATTGCGGCAAATCCATAGATTTCATTATTGATAGCTTTGGGTGCATTTACGAGAATAAAATCATCTGCATCAATTTCAAGGGCCAGGTCATAATCTATTAATGAGTTAGATTTAATATTTCCATCTATCATTAAAGGATGAGATAGAGAATCTCTTATAGTAAATTGCCTGAACGAAATGTTGGGATAATCCAAAATCACCTTTTGTTTATCCAGCTTATATTGAGCGCCAAATTTGGTTACTGTAAATTGTGTTGTATCAAATTCAATTACCCCCTGCCAACGAGGATCAGAAAATTTGCCATTTAATGTTAACCCTCCTGTTATCGTTCCTTTGGACCGGATTAAATTTCCTTCTGAAAAAGCCTGAAGCGTTGCAACATTTAAACTTTTTATATCGGCATCTACATCAAACTCATTTTGGGTATTGTTAAGATAATAATTCCCTTCAACAGTTATCTCATTTCCGTTCCCTGATAAACTAAGATTGGTATTGATCGTATTATTATCTTCTTTTGAAGCGAATAGTTTTATGGTTCCAATCGGCTGCTGCATGAAATGAAAATCAGATAATTCAAGATTACCTGTAAATGCCGGTATCTCTTTATCAAACTCATTCAATGTAAAAGTTCCATTTACTAATCCCGTAGCAAATAAAGTATCATTATTAAAAATTGATGTCACATCCCGGATATCAAAGTTTTCAATTTTTACATCAACGGGACTATTTAAAACATTTGTACGGCTGGTTGCCGAGATCTTTGAATTGTTATTACTTAATACAAAATTATTAACCAATACGCCTTTATCAGAGTAAGTGATCCTATTATCCGGTGCTACATCCCATTTTTTATAATCCATCAATAAATTATTTTTTATTGAGAATTCATAAGTATTATCTTTTTGCGAAAGCAATATTACACCTGCCCCAAAACGATCTCTATTCTGAATATCTTTTGTTAATGCATCTACACTTAAACTATCTTCGGATGCTCTTGCATGAACATTGGTAGCATATAAAATATTTTCCCCGATCTCAATTTTATCAAAATCAAGATCACCTGCGATAGCATTATTTTTTGAAGACACCGCCAATCTTCCATTGTTCATTTTTGTGGTAGTGTATTGAAAATAAGGAGCAGTGGCAGTAAGATTTAATGCGCTATCCCCATATTGAGAAGCATATGATCCATTGAAATGAATATTATCATATTGTAATCCTGGTATCAGATCAGGAATAAGTTCATGTTTTTTTAAGTCCCCTTCAAAACTGATTTGCTGTGGAGTAACCTGTTCAGCCGGTTGATCTGTAATATTATAGTATGCATCTATATATTGTATAAGAGATTTTCCGACCTGGTCATATTCAAAATTTCCTTTGGCTGTAATATCAGCAAGTGGTGAAGCCAGACTTATTACATTACCACTATCAGGAGTAGTATTCGCTTTTGCAAGAATGCTGTCAATAAAATAATTCTTGTTTTTCACATTCAATCTTACACTGTCGATGCTTGCATAGCCATCCAAATGATTAGGATCAAGATCTGGAGCATCAATATATACTTTACCGGCAAACGATACCGTATCTTTTACAAGGTTCAACCTTCCCAGTAATAATGTATCAATCAGCATTGTAGCAGCAATCCCTGAAGGATATTTAGTTTTCAAATTTGCCGCAACATCATATTGCAATCTGATAGCAGGATCATTAATTGTACCTTCAGACTTTACATTTCCATTATTGAAAGTTGCATGAATATCAAGATCTCTGTATGTATATTTTTGCAAAGTGATACTTTGAATTTTAGAGGAAATATCCGCACTCATGGTTTTATAATTAAACCCACGACCTGTTGCTGATCCCGAAAAACTGATCTTACCAATCATACTATCATTGTTCATTAATTTCCCTAACTCAAATTCATTACCTGAAAGCTGAACATCATATTTCGCTGTTTCAGGATCTTTAAAATTATTGATGGTACCATTTATTGTGGCTACGCCATAACTTCCATCCAATTTCATGTTGGTCTGGATATTATTCATATCCCCTTTTGCTGTACCCGACATTAAGATCAGATCAGGTAATCGAATTGCTTCTGGAAACGTATTGGGAGGAAGTAAGCTATTGATGAAACTTTTTGTTACTCTTCCTTGCTTAATATTGACATCATATTTAAGTGCTGCCGGATTATCAAAATTTTGTACACTACCCTGTCCTGCAAAACGAAAATCGCCACCTGAAACATCGAGGCTTGTAGTAGTTTGTTTCATATCTCCTTTTAAATGAGCTGTTAAATTAAGCGTATTCGGAAATTTCTGAAATTGCGTTTTTTGCTCATCAGGCAAAAATTTAGCTACATCTGACTTTTGCAGTGATGAATTAAATACATAAATATCATAAGACATTTTTTTATTATCTGTAACATTATACAATATTGCTCTTGCATTTATATTACTTCCAGCCGATGTTCTCAATTGTAAAAAAGGAATGTTCAAACGTTGAAAGTTGCCTTGTATCTCTGTATTAAGATTTAATACGGTATTACTGAATTTTGACGGATCCAACATTTTCTTTACTGATGGCATTAAAGCATAAATGTCATTTATCGCTATTATACTATTATCAAGCTTGATCGATACATCACTATTTTGTGGAGCTGTTGCTAATGTATTCACATCATCATACTTAATTTCGAGTGTATTTTGAATGAGGCTATTAGGAGTTTTAACGTACAGTTCTGTAGCACTTATTCCATTTTTAGTATACAACAAATTAGCATGTGTACTATCCAGCCTAAAAGCACTTTTATCTTTGAACTTCAATTGTTGAACAGATGCCGACATTGTATCAAGAGAATAATGTATCTGTTTTGCATTTGCAAAAATGTCACTCAATTCAAGATGAGCAGGATCTAATCCGTCCTTTTGAGGAGCAATAGTATTATCATCATACTTGAAAACATTATATTTCATCTGCAGATCATTCAATCTAACGTCCCAGAAAGGAGAAACTGTTGTATCTGCCGGATCTTTAACGATTGGTTTTGGTGCAACAAATGCAATAACCGAACTATCTAACTGAGCTTTGCCGCCTTTTATTTTTTGATTTAATAAATCAATGCTTCCGTCAGTTAGTAAAAGGTGCCTTACATTATTGGCGTAATACATTCCTGTTGTCTTATCATTCACCACAACGTTTAAGTTTCTTATATCCGATTCTCCCGATGTCAACGAAAGATACATACCTTCATCAGTACCGCTTGTTGTATCCGGAATTGGCAACTTAACAATATTCATTAAAAAATCTACACTGTCTGCGTCGAATTTATCAATTCCAAATTGCAATCTGTCTGGTTGAAATTTATTAAGTGTAGCATTTAATTTATTTATCACTGCCTGAAAACTACTGCCTGCATAATCATCTTTAAAATTTAAACGCACCCTGTCAAGAAATAATTCATTCAATGTTAATTTTAAAGCACTGGTATCTACAACAGCATTTGCAACTTTTTGTCCGGTGAAAGAGTTTACAACAAAATCAAAATTAAAAGTTGTATCATTTTCCAAACGATACATGTTCACATACATGTTTTTCAATTCAACTTTTCGAATGTAAGTAACACCTCTTAGCAAACCTATCATGTTAAGATCGATAGCCATTTCTTCTCCATAGAGCAAAGTATCTTTACGACGATCTTCAATGTAAACACCTTTTAACTTTAACCATTTAGGAACGCTGTAATCAATTGAGCCGATCACAACTTTAGTTTTGAATTTATTCTGCATGTAAGAAACAACTCTGTTCTTAACAACTGTTTTTCCGTAATTAGTATTGATAAAAATAAATAGGACAAGTACTAAAGCAATCACACAGCCTATTACTAAAGCTGTTATTTTAACTACCTTTCTGATTAAACGTTTTCCGGTCATACCTTACTTAACTTACTGTTACAGATGTATGTAGAGTATTAAAAAATTATGCCCTTTTAAAACCTACACTACGCCTGCATTTTATATGTATAAGATATGACAAAAGAAACAAAAAGGGGAAATTATTCCCCATTTAATCAATTGGTTTCCAATATTTTTAGTAATATTTCTTCTTCATTTGATAAGGAAGAATCACTATTTGTTTTAAGTTCATCACCAAGTTTTAGATATTTTTCTAGCTGCCCGCTTTCATGCAGATTCAAAATAACAGGATGCACATAATATTTTTTACAGACAGTTCTTGTATTGCCTAAATGTTTTGCAACTGTATCAAGAACTGCAACAATTTTTTTCTTACTATCCATTTCTCCATCAGTAATATTCATTTCTTTAAAACAAAGAAATGCCTGAACCGTTCCTGACCATGTACGAAAATCTTTTGCACTAAAATCTGTGTTGCTTATTTTTTTTATATATTCATTCACCATTCCTGAATCGATTGTTTTTTTAACTTTATTTTCATCATAAAATTGAAAAAGTTCTTTACCAGGAATGTCCTGACATTTTTTTACGAGCATTGCAAGTTTTTTACTTTTCAAAGTAATATTATGCTCCACTCCTTTTTTTCCTTTAAACAGAAATTGCACTTCGTCTCCTTTAAATGAAACATGCTTATCTTTTAAAGTAGTAAGTCCAAATGATCCGTATAATTTTTCATAAAAATTATTTCCAACACGGATACTTGTTTTTTCCATAAGGCTTACAATAAGCGCTAAAACTTTTTCAACAGGAAGCCCTGGCAATGAAAGATCTTTTTGTAATTGTTTTCTTACTTCATGCAAAGCTTTTCCAAATTCCAGTAAGCGATAATATTTTGTGTGGTTTCTTAATGAATTCCATGAAGCATGATATTTATATTGCTTACGTTTTTTTACATCTACTCCTGTTGCCTGCAAATGACCATTCTCTACTGAACAGATCCAAACATTTTCCCAGGCAGGGGGAAGAACCAGGCTTTTTATTCTTTGAAGTGTTTTATCATCTACAATTTTTTTATCCCTAAAATAATATTCAAATAATTTTCCTTTCCTTTTCCGTGTGATCCCGGGATCATAATCATGTACATATACAAGATTAACAGCCGCTGCAGTTTTATCAGGCTTGTTTGTGATCGACCTTATCTTTCTTTTTGTTAGTCCCGCTATTTGCTCATCGATAGTTTCCATAAATACGTTTACTATAATATAGAAACTTTCATGCCCTTATTAATTTCAATAGATTAGGAATTTTTATACACGGTATTTTCAGCTGCCGCTGAAATAGTTCCACAGAAGTTGTGGAATTTCCTAAAAAAACACTTGAAATCTAAATGGTACATGGTTTGAATTAATATTTTCAGAAATGAAAAATGTTACCCCATGAATTTATCTGAATTTCCACACACCGCAGCGTTTATGTTTCAAAAAACATTAGCTGCTACTGTTGTCCATATAGCGGATATTGTGAAGAGAACTGAAACGAATATCTATGAAGCGATCCAAAAAAATAATGTGCTAAAAACGATCGTTCATTATATTTTATATCAATAGCGACCAATTTCTATATATATGGCAAGCCGTACGGCTCCACCAAATAAAAAGGCTTCAAGAGATTGAAGCCTTTTTATTAAGTTAAAAAATTTGTTTGAGATCAACTATTCATTGATTCCTCGTAGCTTTTTATTTTATTGTATAATGTCTTACGATCGATCTTTAAAAGCTCAGCAGCTTTTGTCTTATTGAAGTTAACTTCTTTAAGTACTTTCATGATCGCTTCATATTCTGCTTTGGAGGCTGTATCTTTTAAATCTAAAGGAGCACTACTGGTAGTAACAAAAAGATTATTAGAATGTGATGTAGTTTCTATAGCTCCGGAAATTTCTGCCGGCAACGTACCTGCATTGATCTTTCCTTCATTTGTCAATAAAACACAACGCCTTACTACATTCCTGAATTCTCTTAAATTACCAGGCCATGAATAATTGACAAACATTTTCATTACATCATCTTCAAAACCTTCTATCTTCTTATTCAATTCATTGTTCACATTCTGAAGGAAAAAATCAGCGAATAAAGGAATGTCATCTTTCCTTTGCCTTAAAGGCGGGAGATTGATCGAAAATTCATTAAAGCGGTGATAAAGATCTTCTCTGAACTTTCCTGTCCTGTAAGCATCCTGCAAATTTTCATTTGTTGCAACTATTATACGAACATCAACATCCATTTCTTTCAGTCCACCAATACGTTTATATTTTCTTTCCTGTATTACACGTAATAATGATGCTTGTATCTCTGCAGATAAATTACCTACTTCATCTAAAAACAAAGTACCCCCATTGGCCATTTCAAAATGCCCTTCCTTATCTGTTATAGCGCCTGTAAATGCACCTTTCACATGGCCAAACAATTCGCTTCCAGATAATTCTTTAGATAAAGTACCGCAATCCATTGCCACAAAAGGCTTGTTCTTGCGATTGCTCATGTAGTGAATTGTTTTTGCAATCACTTCTTTGCCAGTACCACTTTCTCCATGAAGGATAACACTATAATTTGTTGGAGCCACCAATTCAATCTGTTTATAAATTTTCTTTGTAGCATCAGCTTCACCCACAAGAAATTCAGCATCAGGTGTAACGATCTTTTTATTTGACCTTGTACCGTTTGAACTTTCTTTTACCTGAGAAGAATTATTCCCTGAAGCTGCAGATTGTAAAGCCGCATTTAAAACATTCAATACTTCATCGGGAATCAATGGTTTGGTGATATAATCATAAGCGCCTGCTTTGATTACGTCTACTGCAGTTTTAATATCTGAATAAGCTGTAATGATCAGAACGATCACCTGTGGATTAATACTTTTAATTTCCAATAAAATATCTTTCCCATCTTTTTTATCGCCTAAGCGAAAATCGCATAATACAACATCAAATTGCTGCTCTTTAAACTTTTCTATTCCTTTTGAACCCGAATGTGCAGTATCTACTTCATATCCGTTTCGGGTGAGAAAGCGACTTAATAAAGCACATATATCAGCATCGTCATCTATTATCAATATTCGTTTCATATTTTAGTCTCGTAAGGTTTTGCATGAAGATAATTAATTTATTTTTTCTAATAAAAATTAAGAGGCAAAGTTAAACATAAAAAAATAGGCTTACGATGTTGTCGTAAACCTATTCACCCTTAAAAAACCAAAAACTGGAACCTAATAACTTTTATTAAAAAGTCATTAAATAATAAGTAAAAATCCTGCCAAAGTATTTTACACTTAAAAATTTAGGGAAACTGAGTAAAAAATCTCAATCGTAGGGATAAACATCTACACTTTGGGGAATATCTTTCTAAATTTAACATAAAAAGATGGTCTTTACGTCAACTTATTTGGCAAAATAGTTGCAGCTATAAAAACATTATTACCCACTATATTATGCTTAAAAGCCTCATAATTGATGATGAAATTGATATTTGTTATCTATTAAGCAATATTTTAAAGCAAAAGAAACTTTCTACCAGGTATGTCAACAACTTATCTGATGCTACTAGAATGCTTCAGCAAGAAGATATAGACCTTATTTTCTTGGATAACCATTTAGGTGATGGACTAGGAGTTAATTTTATCAATTATATCAAACAAATAAGGCCTGACGCCAAAATAGTCATGATCACTGCATATGATACGCCCTCTGACAGGTATACTGCATTAAATAAAGGCGTTGATTTTTTTATAGGCAAACCATTCACTAAAGAGATAATAAACAGCATAGTGGAAGATTTCAGTGTGCCGAAGTAATTTCCCTATATGTAGATATTTTTCCCATTATTTTATTCCCTAAACGTTAAATTTTACTTATTTCAGTATAAATAGTGCTATTCAAATAATTGGCAGAGTTTTCTATCTACTTCTATTAATTATTTATTAATTAATCATTTAAAAATTAATACCATGGGAAATTTATTGTATATCATTGCAGTAGTATTAGTCATTGCCTGGTTAATAGGCTTTTTAGGATATCATGCAGGCGGCTTGATCCATATTCTTTTAGTAATTGCTGTAATTGCTGTTTTATTAAAAGTTATTGGACGTTCTGCAGATTAATACTACTTTTATTGAGTTGTAGTTTTTCATTTTAAAATAATAAAAATGAAAGAAGTATTAATTGCATTGGATTATAATCCTTCTGCAGAAAAAGTAGCTGAAATAGGTTATGAATTTGCTAAGGCAATGAATGCTTCTGTAACATTATTACATGTAAAGGCAGAGCCGCTTTACTACTATGCTTCTGAATACACTCCTATAATGGGGTACGCTGGTTTGAGCAGTACTGAAATGACAGAATTATTAAGTGCTAATAAAATAACCAGTGAAGCGGAAGATTTTTTAGAGAGTTCCAGAGAACATTTGAATGACAACTCGATAAAAATAATTGTAGGAGAAGGTGACTCTGCCGATTGCATTTTAAAAACTGCTAATAATATTGGAGCATCCTTTATAGTGATGGGATCACATTGTAGAAAAGGATTAGAAAAATTATTGATGGGAAGCCTGGCAGAAAAAGTTCTTCATAATACTATGATCCCCTTGTTTATCATACCAACAAGGGATGAAAAAATAAAACACCATTAATTTTTTTGACCGGGCGCATTCTCAAATTTGAGAATAAATTTGGTTCCAACACCAACCTTGCTTTCTACATTTATAGTCCCTTTATGATTTAAAATTATATTTTGTGTATTGGTCAATCCCAAACCATTTCCTTTTGGTTTTGTTGTAAAATAAGGTTCAAATAATTTACCTACCGCCTCTTCATTCATGCCTACTCCATTATCTGAAATTTCAATTACACATTTATTATCTTCAGAAAAGGTGTTTATTTTTAAAACTCCGTGATCATGTTCGATAGACTCTGCCGCATTAACTATGATATTTAGTAAGGCGATCTTTATTTTTTCAGAATCAACTAATATATCACACATTTTTTCAGCAAAATTTTTCTCGATAACAATTCCTTTTAACTCAAGCCTGTCTTGTGCCAGATCTAGCGCTTCCTCAGTCAGCTCATTCAATGTTCTCAATTGATAATTCAGTTCTGCAAATCTTGTTGCATTTAATAATTCCGTGATTAACTGATTGATACGTTTACTGTTCCTGTTGATCATATCAAATAACATTGTCATTCCTTCATCAGGGTCATTAATCTCTGTTTTCAATTGTCCAATTGCAAGGTCAATATTTGTAAGTGGATTACGCACCTCATGTGCAATATTCCGGGCAATCCTTCCTGTGGCAGCAAATTTTTCACTTCTTCGCATTTCTATGAGTTCTTTATTTGCGGTATCCAATTCTTTAATACGTTCCTGTAATTGATCGTGATATTCCTGAACTTTTTTATCGGCCATTTTACGTGCATTATTTTCACGTATGTAAGTTATAAATCCAAAAACAACGAAAAGAAAAGCTAAAACCAATGATGTTACAATGATAATATTCATTGTTATATACCTGGAGCTTAATGTTTCATTTCTTTCTTTAAGCAATTGCTGTTCACTCGATTTCATCAAAATTATTTCCGATCTGATACTATCCATTATATACTTGCCTTGATAAGTGGCTTGCATGATACTATCGGTAATATTTTTATTGGCAGTAAAATGATCTTTACTGAATGTCATAATATCATACTTCTCATCGATCATTCGTTTTAAAGTATACAATCTTATTTGCTGAGAAGAATTATCCTGGGTTTCTTTTTTAATAAGCTTAAAAAAACTGTCTACCCTGTTCCAACTTGTAGTATAAGGGTGTAAAAAATCCTCATCATGGGTGATCATAAATCCTCTTAACCCTGTTTCGGCATCTTTAATATTCGATACGAGCCCTTCTATATGATTTATTAAAACATTATTATTGATCACTCTTTTGGATTGCTCAACCAATTGCTTATTTGCAACCCAGGTTAAAGAATAAGAAATAAGGAGTAAAATAAAAGCTGTACCGTATCCGATCTTAATTCTAAAGTCAATACCTAACTGTTTTAATAAATTGGTCATAAGAAGGTTATTACAAGCTACTTAAGTATGCAAAATCAAGCCATGTTTTTTTAGTGGCATGTAACTTGTCATTCAATTTACGTAAGTATTTGTCCATTACAAAAAATTATAATCAAAAAATAAGTTATGAAACCAAATATCGGCATTACAGAAAAAAATCTAAAAGCAATAGGAAATACGTTATCGAATGTTCTTTCAAATGCAGTAGTACTTTATACAAAAACACGAAAATTCCATTGGAATGTTTCCGGAGAAAGTTTTATGGAATTCCATAAATTATTTGAACAACATTATACGCAGCTTGAAGCTTCGATAGATGAAATAGCCGAAAGAATAAATAAACTCGGCAATCCCACTATTGGTACTATGCAGGAATTTCTATCAATGTCTGCTATAAAAGAGGCTCCGGGGAAATATCCTTCTTCTAAAGAAATGTTGAAAGAACTTTTGAAAGATCATGAAACTATTATTCAGGAATTAAGAAAATATGTTGATCAATGTGACGAAGAATATAAAGACAGAGGTACTGCAGATTTTTTAACTAAGATCATGGAAGACCACGAAACATTAGCCTGGACACTAAGGCGTTATTTTTAAAAAAATGTGTTAATAAAGTCCCGTTTGAGGAAAAAGATACACACTTTTTATAGCAAACTAAAGAATTGATTATAAATAATATACTACAATAGTTTGGCAATGTTTTAGCATTTTATAGGATAAATAAAAAACAATTTATTATGAGTAAGTCAAAAATCGTTGTAGGTATATTGGCAGGAGTAGCAGCCGGAGCATTACTAGGGGTTTTGTTTGCACCTGAAAAAGGTTCAAAAACAAGAAAAAAATTAAGAAAAAAAGGAATGGATCTTAAAGATTCTATAAAAGGTAAAGTGAAAGATTTTGAGGATGAATTGGAAGGACAATACGAAAACATGAAAGATGATTCTGAAGATTGGGCTGAGGGAACACAAGCCAGTGTTTAAAAACGTTCCATAAAGATCAAAAATCGAAAACTATGACAGAAGAAACAACAAAAACCACTATCGGAACCATATTTGACTCTACCGGTGATTATCTTGAAACAAGATTAGAATTGCTAAAATTAAAAGCGATCAATAAGTCGTCCAAAGTAGGGTCTGACATCCTTACCAAACTATTAATAGTATTATTGATAGCTTTTGCCATTTTTATGTTGAATATAGGTGTGGCTATGTGGATAGGATATGAACTGGGTAAATTATATTATGGATTTTTTATAGTAGCTGGATTTTATGCGCTTGTTTCACTTATTTTGTTTGGCTTCAGGAAACAATTACTTAAAACGCCGTTAAATAATCTTTTCATAAAAATGATGGCAGATTAATCATTTTATTTCTTGCATAGCTGTGTATTTCATTACTAACCCTTAGTATAAAAATATGCAGCTATCTTTTTATTGACTATGTAGCTACTTAAATTTCAAGTCGTTCTAACATCAGTAAGGTTTCCATTAATTTGTTCCAGGCTACATCCCAATCACTTCTTAATTGATGGATCTTTTCATGATCCTCTTTGGAAATTTCTTTTTTCAGATCAAGATAATGTTGAAACTTTTCTTGTGAAAGCCTGTGCATTTCTTCTAATTCTTCTTTGTGGCTCATAATGATGATTTATATGATAAGTTTTCCAATAAACATACCAGTTTTGCACATTTGATTGGTGGGAAAAATATGGCATATAAATGGCTCATACATTCATGAAATAAAACAAATATCATGGAAACAAAATATAATGAGGCAACGTTAAACCGGCCAGATGGAGACAGGATCATTGATGCACCATTTGTATTTATTGATCTAAAAAAATATGCACGCCAACTTAAGGATGAAATAGGCTTCAAAAAAAATGACCGCAATAGTATTACTGTCTATAAAACAGATGGACTCACAATGGTATTGACTTTAATGCATAATGGAGCCATGATAAAAGATAATATAGTGGAAGGATTAATGACCATCCAGGTTATTGACGGCACAATAGATTGTCAATTGGACATTAACACTATCAGGTTAACCGAGCAACAAGTTATTACTATTCATCCCGGCATTATTCACAGCATTCAGGCATTAGGAAATTCACTTTTATTAATTACTAACAGATCAGAAAAATAAACGTGGAGCTTTCTGAAATTATTAAAAAAAGAATTCATGATAGTGGGCCTATTTCTTTCCATGATTTCATGGAAATGGCGCTTTATTATCCGGAGTTAGGTTATTATACTTCTTCAACAAATAAATTAGGAATAAACGGGGATTATTATACTTCACCTTACCTTACAAATTTGTTTGGTAGAATGCTTGGTAAACAAATTGAGGAAATGTGGTTTATTTTAGATAAACAACCTTTTTCAATTATTGAATATGGCGGAGGCAATGGAAATTTATGCACCGATATTTTAGTGTCCCTCAAAAACAATCCCCCACTCTACGATCAGTTGACATATTATATCATTGAAAAAAGCCCCTTAATTAAACAGGCTGCTAAAAAACTCAGTGATAAAGTTATAATCGTGGATTCGGCTAAAGATATTCCAATTACTTCTGGCTGTGTGCTATCCAATGAACTAATCGATAACTTTCCCATTCACAATGTTGTAATGGAAAATGAATTAAAGGAAGTTTTTGTAACAACTGAAAATGGAAAATTTATCGAGATATTGAAACCTGCTGCTGAATCACTAAAAAATTATTTTAAAAAATTGGGCATCAAACTTCCTAAAGGATTTAGAACAGAAGTTAACCTCGACATCATGGAATGGATGAATGAAATTTCATCTATATTAAAAAGAGGATTTGTACTTACAGTTGATTATGGTTATCGATCATTAGAACTATACAATATTACAAGAAAAGAGGGTACACTTATCTGTTATCATAAACATACGACCAATCAATGTCCATATGAAAACATAGGCCAACAGGACATTACAGCACATGTAAATTTTTCTGCACTGGCACAGATCGGACAAGAAAAGGGCTTTGAGAATTGCGGTTATTCTACACAAACAGATTTTTTACTTTCGCTTGGACTTGTCAACCATCTTAAAGAAATAGAAACAAAAGAAAAAGATCTATCTGTAATAGAAAGTAATATAGCAATGCTTTATACACTCCTTATGGATATTGGCAAAAAATTTAAAGTATTGATACAAAAGAAAGATATCAATGTATCCTTTCTTTCGGGAATGAGGTTTTCCCAACAACTTACATAGTTCAGAGTTTGCTTTCTTTCTTTAATTCTTCCTGTATTCCCGTTGTCATATTTTCTTTGTTCTGTACAGATTGATTACCCGTTTCAACTTCAATAGTTTTTGTGGTAACGGCATATTGATTTGGATAAATTTCTGATCCGTATTCTAATGCGTAAGCCTTAGTAATTTCTGCGCCAAAATATAAGATCAACGAAGAATAATACACCCACAATAATAATACAACCAATGATCCAGCAGTGCCGAAAGTACTACCTATATTACTTTTACTGATGTAAAAAGAAATAGCAAATTTCCCCAACATAAAAAAGATAGCAGTTGATAAAGCTCCTATAAAAACATCTTTCCATTTTATTGCAGCATCCGGCAATACCCTGAAAATAACTCCGAAAATAGTTGTGGTAACAATTAATGTAATGAGGGAATTGATAATATAAAACACTACTACAGTTACTTCAGGATAACGCTCTTTAAGTTGATCGCTAAATCCATCTATCAGAGAACTGATGCCTAAAGAAACCAACAATAAAAAACCAAGACTGATGATTACTGAAAAAGAAAGAAATCTGTTCTGTAACATTTTTACCCACCCTTTTTTTGGTTTTGGTTTTAATCCCCAGATAGTATTGATTGAATCCTGTATTTCTCCAAAAATCGCTGTAGCCCCTATTAATAATATAACTAAACCAATTATGAAAGCAACATTTCCTTTTCCCTGGAGTGATGCATTTTTTATTATCTCCTGCAATTGGGCAGCAGTATCCGTTCCCACGAATTCTGCAAGCTGGGCATATATTTTCCCTTCTATCGCTTCTCTTCCCAAAAAAATACTACATAAAGAAATGATAACGATCAATAAAGGCCCCATAGAAAAAATAGTGCTATAGGCCAACGACCCACTTAACTTAGTTATTTTATCTTCAGAAAACCCTTTGAAAGCGTTACTGAATATATGTCTAATACCCCTCCATGAAATTTTCACCATCTCTTTTTTTAATACAAGGGCAAATTAATTGCCAAATCAGTAAAAAATTGATGAGAAATGCACAATTATTGCTGCTTTAATGTCTTTAAGTATCATTATGCAAACAAATTAACGCTATGAAAAGTAATATCACCGGCCAAGCTAGTATTATAATCAATGCACCTACTTCTAAGGTTTGGGAAGCCCTTACTACACCAGAATTGATCAAAGAATATTTTTTTGGAACAGATGCCATTTCTGACTGGAAAGAAGGTAGCCCATTGATCTTTAAGGGCATCTGGCAAGGGAAAGAATATGAGGATAAAGGTGTTATATTAAATTCGGAACCTGAAAAATTATTTCGCTATAAATATTGGAGCTCAATGTCTGGGACTGAGGATAAAGAAGAAAATTATGTGAATATTACATATAAACTTTCTGAAATTGCCAACGGGACTTTGTTGCAAATAACTCAGGATAACATTCCCGATGAAAAAATGAAAGAACATTCTGAAGAGAATTGGAAAACTGTATTAAATGGGTTGAAAGAGCTACTGGAAAGTGATCCCGTTACAGGCTAAAATTATATAATCTTAAAACTATATAAAGGAAGTACCCATTTTTTTTATTATTTTGTTTATCCAAAAATTTCGATTGCTATGGGTATATCTGCATTTAAGCGACTGGATAAAGTTGCACAACTTGAAGTTATTTACGAAATAGGTGATAAGGTTGCTGAACTGGAAGATCATTCTTATGTTCTTGAACTTTTCCAGGTATATGATTTTTATGTACAGATCACCAGTTATAGTAAAACAAATGTTTTATTTTCAATAAAATCATTTGATATAAATTCAGAAGTGCTTGACAGATATTTGACTAGCATCCCTATCCCCGTTATTTGACTTTTAAATTACCGGGTTTCTATTTTCAACTGCTCCGGCAACAGTACTGATCATTTTATCCATTTCAAAAGGCTTGCTTACAAAATAATCTGCACCGGCTTCAAGACAAATTTTATCTGCATGTGGCATGGCCGATATCATCACTACCGGAATAGAAGCGATATCCATATTTGATTTTATTTGTTTACACAATTCAGATCCATTCGCACCCGACAATAACATATCCATCAATATTATATCTGGCGATAACCCCATAATAAAATTCTCGATATCATCAGCGTTCTCTTTTACCGTTACTTGGTATCCTTTAAATTGAAACATTGATCTTAACATAAAAAGAATATCCTCATTATCATCGATGATCAAAACGTGCACATTTTGGTTGTTCATATATTATTTTTCTAGTGGTAATAAAAATGAAAATATTGATCCTTTGCCCGGTTCACTTTCTACCTTTATTTTTCCTTTATGTCTTTGTATGATCTCGGAGGCTATAAAGAGGCCTATCCCAAAACCTGGAAATGTTTTTTCATCCTTGCCTTCAACTCTGTAAAACCGGTCAAATATTTTTTGTTGATCTGCTTTGTTGATGCCAATTCCTTTATCAGCTACAGATACTATCGCATAATCATCTTCAATAGTACTGTTAATATTTATAATATTTGAATTGGGAGAATATTTAATCGCATTGGTAAGAAAATTTATCAGCACCTGTCCTATACGTTCCTTATCACCACTCAATTCCACATCTTTACCTGCATTGAATATAAAATCATGTTTTGGCTCAGTATGTTCCATATCAGTAATGATCTCTTTCACCATACTATTTAAGTTAAATGCCTCTCTATTCAACTGCAAACTACCTGATTTTATTTTGGACATGTCTAACAAATCTCCGATCAGATTTGTGAGTACACCAATTTGTTTATTTACTGTAAAAAGAGAATTTTTCAAAAAGGTATCATTGCTATCATTATGCATGCTTAACAATATTTGCACATACCCTTTTATTGAAGTGATAGGTGTCTTTAATTCGTGGCTTGCCATACTGATAAAAAGATCTTTCTGTTGTTCACTTTCTTTTATCTCATGAATATCTGTACTGGTACCCACCCACATTTGGATATTACCATTGGGATCTTTTTGTGGTATTGCACGGCTCAATTGCCACCTGAATTCACCATTGTGTTTTCTAAATCTATGTTCAAAAAGAAAATCCTTTCCTGTTTTTACAGATTGCATCCATTTTTTTATATTCTCATCTCTGTCTTCCGGATGAACAATCTGTATCCATCCTTTTTCTTCCATTTGTTTTTTTGTTATGCCGGAATAACTATAAACTGATTGATTGAAATAATTCAAGTTACCTTCTGTATCACTTGTCCATACAAGCTGTGGCATTGAGTTGGCTAATAATCTGAACTTTTCTTCTCTTGTTCTCAATTCTTCAGCTTTCATTTTTTCGGCTGTGATATCAAGAATGATACCCATCATTTTTAATGGTTTACCATTTGTATCATAAAAAACTTTTGCTCGTGACTTTACCCACTTTATCGATTTGGTCTGCATTGTTATTATCCGCAATTCCATTTCGAGCGTACCTTTTTCCATTGCTTCTTTTATCATCTTATTTCGAAGTGGGAGATCATCAGGATAAATAACTGTTATAATTTCATCGTGTGTTGGATGTCTTGAAGGATCGAGCTCTAATATCTCCAAATACCTCTGTGAATATTGCACTTCATCAGTGACCATATCAAGTTCCCATGTTCCCATTTCTGCAGCTTCAATGGCAGTGTTTAACCTGTATTGATTTTCTGTAATGAGTTTTTCGGTCTTTTTCTGTGAAGTAATATCCCTCGCTATTTTAGAAGCTCCTATAATATTATTATTACTGTCTTTTATTGGAGATACTGTTATTGAAAGATCTATCAATGTTTTATCTTTCCTTAAGCGTTTTGTTTCAAAATGTTTTAACCTTTCTCCACTTTTTATTTTCCCCATGATCAAAAGTTCTTCGTCTACCCTATCCTCAGGAATAAGTTTATAGATGGACTGCCCTATCATTTCTTCGGCTGCATACCCAAAAATGTTTTCTGCTGCATCATTCCAACTTGTAATGATACCCTGCGTTGTTTTCCCAATAATTGCATCTCCAGAAGATTGAACAATAGCAGCCATCTTAGCCATACTCTCTTCAATGGTCTTCGATTCTGTAATATCTGATAATGTACCTATCATCCTAACAGGCACTTTGTTATTATCGAAGATCATATTACCATGAGTTTTTATCCAACTGATTGTCTTATCAGGTTTAATAATACGGGCCTCATAATAATACATTCCAGTTTCTTCAGCCTCTGCAAATGCTTTTTCTACTACAGCATGTATATCATCAGGATGTACTTGATTACGCATCTCCTGGTGCGTCAAAATTTTTGTTTTATCGTGGCCAAAAATTTCTAGCAATCTTGGAGAATAAAGAATATTTCTTGTCTGAAGATCAAGATCCCATGTTGCCAATCTTGTTCCTTCGAGAGCAAGACGCAACCTCACTTCACTTTCTTCTATTAAACGAAGTGTATTTTTTTCTTTTGTAATATCAATAACAGTTCCTAAAACTTTTATAGGCTTATTATCATTATCATAAATGATCTTTCCTCTTACTCTAATCCATTTAGTTATGGTGTCTGTAGAAATTACCCGAGCCTCATATTCAAGCATTCCACTTACAAGGGCTTCTTCAAAAGAATGCAACCTGATAACTTTATCTTCTTCATATAACCTGTCAATCACTTCTTGTCTTGTAGGCTGTTCATGAGGTTGAAATCCGTATATTTCCAAATATCTATCTGAATATTCAATTGCATTTGTTAATAGATCTATTTCAAAAGTTCCTAAGCTTGTTCCTTCAATTGCCAACCGTAGTTTTTCTTCATTTACTTTTAAACCAAGTTTGCTTTTAACAGAAGCAGTTACTTCATTTGCGACAACCATTACCCCGCTAACTCTTCCATCAGCTTCAAAAAAAGGTTGATACACCAAATTGAAATAAGCTTCTTCTGCTTTACCATACCTGTTCAACACTACTTTAAGCTCATCATCAGTATATGGTATACCGGTTAATAAAACATTCTCTATTAAGGGCCTTACAATTTCTTCAACTTCAGGAACAAATTCAAACATTGGCTTACCTACAACCGCACTTTCTTCTTTATCTATTAATTGTAAATAATTCTTATTCGCCATTTCCAGTACAAAATCTTTACCTCTAAAAAAAGCAATTCCGGTTGGAGCCTGTTTTACTGTATTGCGAAATTTCTCTTCACTTTTTTCAAGTTTACGGATCAATGTATTTAACTCATTTTCTTTTTCATCCTTGTTATGCAGCATGAAAACTTTTTCCGTAGTTTCCATACATGTAACAAATACTCCACCGGGCTTACCCGATTCATCATTTATCGGGCTATAGCTAAATGTCCAGTAAACATCTTCCAATTCTCCATTTCTGTAAATAGGTATTAACTGGTCTTCATTCCAGGTTGCTTCTCCTCCAGCCATTACGCCATCTAACATGGGTTTTATAATATGCCAGATATCAGGCCATGCTTTTTCTCCCGGCATTCCTAAAATATTTGGATGCTTTCCATTAATACCGAGGCTGGGACGATATGCGTCGTTATACAGGCAAATTTGTTCCCGTCCCCAAAAAATAAACATGGGGAATTTAGAATTAAGAATAATACTTGTAGCTGTTAATAAGCTTTGTGGCCAAAGATCAATATCACCTAAAAGCGTTTTACTCCAATCCTTTGAGGCCATAAGTTCACTCATCTCCCCTCGGGCAGAAAGTAATGATCTTTTTTTGGATAAATAGGGTGGCGTATGAGGATCGAGCATGTTTGTTTCTTGATATATAAATTTAATAACTTTTTTGCAGTTAGAGTCTCCTTTACGCTTTTTTAAAATATGCTTTAACCAATCGCAAAAGTTATGCTATTCTTTTTATAAAGGCATGGTATTAGCATAAATAAAAGAAGACTTATTGTTGGCACACAATATTTTATATCAAATAATCTCTTTTTACCATGACCGTTTATAGAAGGAAAAACCGTGATAAAGATCTTTTTGAAATACTCCCTGATGCTATCGCAGTATTTAAAAGAAATATGATCGAACCCTTTTTTGGAGAAAACAAAAATGGAAAATACAATGATGAACGTCCTCCATTACGGTCTGAACTTTTTACAGAAGAACAGCTGAAACAGCATGCCAAAGCCATTTCCAAAAAACATACACTCATTTCAGGACATCCGTCAGAGTTACTTTTGAAACGTCTTGCTGAAAATGAAAAAATATTGATGGAGGTGCATACTATTCTTACAAATGTTGTAAACAACAACGAAAGAATAGTTCCTGCAGCAGAATGGCTACTTGATAATTTTTACTTAATTGAAGAACAAATATATATTGGCAAGAAACATTTACCTAAGGGTTATAGCAAAGGATTGCCACAATTAGCGAAGGGAGAATCCGCCGGATTACCCAGAGTTTATGATATAGCTGTGGAAATTATTTCCCATAGTGATGGTCATATCGACCTAAATAACCTTACCGGTTTTATAACTTCTTATCAAACAACCACCTTTTTAAAAATTGGTGAATTGTGGGCATTTCCTATTATGCTCCGTTTGGCGTTGATTGAAAATCTCCGCAGACTATCTATTCAAATTTCAGTTGACATAACCAACAAGACGCTTGCAGACATGTGGGCCGATAAACTAATTGATACTGCCGAAAATGATCCTAAAAACCTGATCCTGATCATCGCAGATATGGCAAGGTCTGAACCACCAATGGTTAGTTCATTTGTTGCAGAACTTACAAGAAGGCTTCAGGAAAAAGGAAGTAATCTTTCCTTACCTATAAAATGGATCGAACAGCAATTATCTGAACATGGGCTTACCAGTGACGAATTGATCCAACTGGAAAATCAGAAACAAGCAGCTGACCAGGTATCCATAAGTAATAGTATCAGCAGTCTTCGTTTTTTGGGGAGCACAGATTGGAGAGAGTTTGTTGAAAGTACAAGTATCATTGAAGAAATTTTGAGAACCGATATTGATGGCGTATACGGCGACATGAATTTTTACACCAGAGATCTTTACCGGCACTCTGTTGAAAAAATTGCAAAATACAGTACCCACTCTGAAAAAGATGTAGCAGCAAAGGCAATTGAAATGGCTGCAATTGCACGTGACGACAATGATCAACGAAAATCGCATGTGGGCTATTATCTTATTGGAAAAGGTGTGTTGAAATTTCAAAAGATGGTTAAAATAAAACCATCTAAAATGGAAACGTGCCGAACGATCATGCACCAATTTCCAATGAGCATATATACAGCAAGCATTTTTTTATTAACAGCATTGTTCTCATGGATACTAATTTATAAAGCTTATAGCGATGGTTTACACGACTGGAAAATAATTGCATTAAGTGTTGTTAGTTTAATTGCTACAAGTGAATTAGCTATCGCAATTTTTAATTGGCTTGCAACAATTCTATCAAATCCATCTTTACTTCCTAAAATGGATTTTTCAAAAGGAATACCCGATGAACATCGGGCCATGGTTGTAATTCCTACAATGTTATCAACGGTTGCAGGGATCAATGATCTTATCGAAAATCTTGAAGTGAGATTTTTGGCAAACAGAGATGCCAATTTATGTTTTGCATTGTTAACTGATTTTAAAGATGCCGGTCATGAATTTTCGGAAGATGACAAAGTATTACTGCAGTCTGTTCAAAATAAAATAATAGAACTGAATAAAAAATATGACCGTCCCGGTAATGATACATTTTTTCTTTTTCACCGTCCACGTAAATGGAATAAAAAAGAAAATGTATGGATGGGGCATGAAAGAAAACGGGGCAAACTGGGAGAATTAAATAAACTTATCCTTAACCGTGAGGGACATGATTTTTTATCAATCATAGGAGAAAAACATATATATAGTACCGTAAAATATATCATTACTTTAGATACTGATACCCAATTGCCACGGGATGCTGCATGGAAAATGGTGGCAACATTGGCACATCCTTTAAATGTTGCAGTTTTTTCTGAAAAAAGACAAAGAGTTACAGAGGGATATGCCATTTTACAACCGAGGGTTTCAAATAGTTTACCAGGAGAAGACAGTTCTATTTATGCCAAAATTCATGGCAACGAACCTGGCACAGATCCCTACACACGTGCAGTTTCAGACGTTTACCAGGATCTATTTGGTGAAGGATCTTTTATAGGAAAAGGTATTTATCATATAGAAGCCTTTGAGAAAACATTAGATGATAAATTCCCCGACAATCGAATACTTAGCCATGATCTTGTAGAAGGATGTTATGCCCGTTCAGGATTGATCAGTGATGTACAATTATATGAAGATTATCCTTTGCAATATATTACAGATATGCAACGGAGGCACCGTTGGATCAGAGGAGATTGGCAAATTGCCAGCTGGATATTTCCCTTTGTAAGAGGATACAATAAAAAATTTCGAAGAAATCAAATTTCCTTTCTTTCAAAATGGAAGATCTTTGATAATCTCAGAAGAAGTTTAGTGCCATTAGCTTTCTTTTTATTAATAATATTTGGATGGAGATTCTCTCCTTCTCCAGCTTTTTGGACAACAGCTATTATTCTGATAATGGCTATTCCATCGATCATAAACCTTATATGGAGTTTATGTACAAAGCCCAAAGATGTTGACTTCTCTCCTCATTTGACCTATGTACTCAGGAATGCAAAAGATCATTTCATTCAACTCATAATAAGAATTGTTTCATTACCATATGAAGCATATTTATATACAGATGCTATACTCCGAACATTATGGCGTATGGCTATTTCAGGTAAAAATTTATTACAATGGAATCCATATAGCGGATCGAATAAACATAAAAGCATTTTTCAATTTTATGCAAGAATGTTATCAGCGCCTTTGATAGCAGCAGCAATCCTTGCATATATTTTTTATTACTCTCCTTTTTTATTGATCTTTTCTTTGCCCTTATTAGCAGGCTGGATATTATCTCCATTTATTATGTGGCTGATAAGTAAACCATCTGTTAGTAAACAAAAGGAATTGAGTAATGAACAACAAATATTTCTTCGCAAACTTGCAAGAAGGATCTGGGCATTTTTTGAAACTTTTGTGACTGAACGTGACAATTGGTTACCCCCTGATAACTACCAGGAACAGCCTGTTGAAAGAATAGCACACCGTACTTCACCTACTAATATAGGTATGGCCCTTTTGTCTAATCTCACAGCATTTGATTTTGGTTATATTACTTCCAGTCAATTGATAGAACGTACTTCCAATACTTTGCAAACAATGCAAAAGATGGAAAAATATCGTGGTCATTTATATAATTGGTATGATACAGTATCGCTTGTTCCCTTAGCACCAAAATATATTTCAAGTGTTGATAGCGGCAATTTAGCCGGGCATTTAATCACATTAAAACAAGGGCTTGTTTCTTTGTCGGGAACAAAAATTTTAGAAAAGAATTTCTTTGAAGGGCTTATTGATGTACTAAATATTTTAATTGAAAGAACAAAAGAATCGCCTGCTGAAGAACTATTTAAAAAATATGTAAAGGAAGTAAAGGGAAATTATTCTGATGTTATATCAAGCCTTGCTTCGGCAAAAAATTATATTGAAACTTTAGAAACGTCTTTTTCTACATTAGCAGAAAAATGCAATTTTACTCCTGAGAGTGAAGAATTTTCGTGGACTGAAAGTGCAAAAAAACAGATCACAGCAAAAAAGAATGAGCTTATTTCTTTATGTCCATGGCTTACATTACCTGACGCTCCATCAAAATTTGCTGAATTGATCCCTTCTCTTCCTGCAATACCTACTATAAAGCAGGTATCTAGAATAGAAGAAATTTTATTGCATAAAATAATAGGTTATGATTCTCCCGAAAACACTCAACAAGAAAAAGAATGGCTCAATGATTTCAGGGATATCATTACTGCCTCAGGCCGCAGAGCAAAAGAGATAATCATAATCATTGAACAACTTGCTGTGAAATGTGATGACCTGGCAAACATAGATTATGATTTCCTTTACTATAGATCACAACATTTGCTTACCATTGGTTATAATGTTGATGACCATAGAAAAGATAGTGGCTATTATGATCTGCTTGCGTCTGAAGCAAGGCTTACAACTTTCATTGCAATTGCTCAGGGAAAATTACCACAGGAAAGTTGGTTTGCATTAGGCCGTCAATTAACAAATGTAGGTGCATCTCCAATTTTATTGTCATGGAGCGGATCCATGTTTGAGTACCTGATGCCTTTGCTGGTAATGCCTACTTATGAAAACACTTTATTACATCAAACATATAAGGCTATTATTCAAAAACAAATTGATTATGGTAGAAAGAGAGATATCCCATGGGGTATTTCTGAATCTGGATATAATATGGTAGATGCAAATCTAAATTATCAATACAAAGCTTTTGGTGTGCCTGGTACGGGCTTCAAACGTGGTCTGGGAGAAGATCTTGTAATTGCTCCTTATGCCACTATGATGGGATTGATGGTTGATCCTGAGAGTGCGTATGATAATTTAAAATTGATGAAAGAAAAAAAATTCGCAGGTAAATACGGATTTTATGAAGCCATCGATTACACAGCTTCACGTTTGCAAAGAAAACAAACGCATACTATTATTAAATCATTTATGGCCCATCACCAGGGCATGGGATTATTATCCATTGCATACCTGTTGATGAATAAACCCATGCAACAAAGATTTGTATCAAACATACAGATAAAATCTGCGTTGCTTCTATTACAGGAAAGGATACCAAGGATCAGCACTTTCTATTCTCCTGCATTACATGCCTCCGACACAAGCATCACCACAGGTATTGACACTTCTATGAGAGTGATCAATACACCAAATACAGCTATACCTGAAGTTCAATTGTTATCAAACGGAAGATATCATGTAATGGTAACTAACTCCGGTGGAGGTTACAGCCGTTGGAAAAATATTGCGATTACCCGTTGGCGTGAGGATGCCACTTGTGACAATTGGGGCACTTTCTGTTATATCAGAGATATTGAAAATGATTTCTTCTGGTCAGCAGCCTACCAGCCAACATTAGAACAAGGCAGCAATTATGAAGCAGTCTTCTCCCAAGGAAGAGCTGAATTCAGACGCAATGATTATTCACTTGAGACCCACTCTGAAATAGTTGTTTCACCCGAAGATGATATAGAATTAAGAAGGATACATATCACTAACCGTTCCCGTAAAAAAAGAATAATTGAAATAACAAGTTATGCCGAAGTAGTACTTGTACCCCCTTTGGCTGAAGAAATGCATCCTGCTTTCAGTAATCTTTTTGTTGAAACCGCAATTGATGAAGCAAGCCATGCTATTATTTGCACCCGTCGTCCACGTACTGCTGAAGAGCAGGTACCATGGATGTTTCATTTGATGAAAGTAAATGATGCAGAAGTTCAGGATATTTCTTACGAAACAAACCGAAGCCAATTCATTGGCCGTGGTAACACGTTGCAAAAACCAAAAGCAATGATCGGGGACACCCCATTGTCAGGTAGTAAAGGCGCAGTTCTTGACCCCATCATTTCAATGCGGTATCGCATAGTTATTGAACCACATGCTGCAGCAACAATTGATGTGATCATTGGTATTGCCGATACAAAAGAACAATGCAATGGATTGATCGCAAAATACCAGGATTTCCATTTAACAAATCGTGTGCTTGAATTAGCTTGGACACATAGCCAGGTAATTTTAAGACAAATAAATGCTTCAGAGTGGGACGCACAATTATATGCAAGACTTGCAGGATCTATTATTTTTGCAAACGATTCTTTACGTACGGATGCTGCAGTAATTATAAAAAATCAACGAGGTCAATCAGGGCTTTGGGGATATTCAATTTCAGGTGACTTACCAATAGTCTTATTGCAAATAGAAGATTCTTCCAATATTGAATTGGTAAAACAAATGATACAAGCTCATGCCTATTGGCGCATGAAAGGCTTGCTGGTGGACCTTATTATCTGGAATGAAGATCATGGAGGTTACCGCCAGGTTTTACAAAATCAAATATTAAGTCTTTTAAATCCTGTATTAGCTGCAGATGTAAAAGACCAGCCAGGAGGAATCTTTATACGTTCTTCAGATCAGATATCTAATGAAGATAGAATTCTATTTCAAACTGTAGCAAGGGTTGTTATTTCTGACAGATTGGGTACATTAGAAGAACAAATAACAAGACGCAATAAATTAAAAATAGCTACCCCATATTTCAGTCCGACTAAATTTTATCCTTCTAATTTTACAACAATTGAAAAACCAACCGGCCTGCAATTCTTTAATGGTTTAGGAGGTTTTTCTCCTGACGGAAAAGAATATGTGATTGTAACAGATCCAACACAAACTACTCCTGCACCATGGTGTAATGTGTTGGCTAATCCTGATTTTGGAACTGTGATCACAGAAAGTGGACAATCCTATACATGGATCGATAATGCACATGAATTCCGCCTTACACCTTGGAACAATGATCCTGTAACAGACCTTAAAGGTGAGGCATATTATTTAAGGGATGAAGAAAGCGGTAAATTCTGGTCTCCTGCTCCACTTCCATGCAGAAGTACTTCACCTTATGTTACACGACATGGTTTTGGTTACAGCGTGTTTGAACATAGTGAAGATGGCATTGATACATCTATGTGTGTATATACTGATATTGAATCGCCTGTGAAGTTTGTTGTTATTAAACTGCATAATAAATCTCATAGGGCAAGAAAAATATCTGCCACCGGCTATATAGAATGGATATTAGGAGACTTAAAAGCAAGGACGCAAATGCATGTTATAACGGAAGTGGACACACGAAGCGGAGCTATACTTGCAAGAAATGCCTATAATACTGAATTTGATAACAGAGTAGCTTTTTTTGACGTAGATGAAATAAATAAAACGATCACAACAGACCGTACAGAATTTCTAGGCCGAAATGGCATATTAAGTAATCCTGATGGATTAAACAGGGCTAGGCTTTCAGGAAGAGTGGGTGCAGCGCTTGACCCCTGCGCTGTGATACAAGTTATGTTTGACTTGGCTGAAGACCAGGAAAAACAAGTGATCTTTAGATTAGGTGCAGGTAAGAATATTGAAGACACATTAACTATCATTAAGAAATTTGAAGGCACAGCAGCAGCAGAAAACGCATTAAAAAGAGTAAATGATTACTGGCAGGAAACACTTAGTCCATTACAGGTAGAAACGCCTGATAATACAATTAATATACTTACTAATGGTTGGCTCAATTATCAAACGCTTGCCTGTCGTATATGGGCAAGAAGTGGATTCTACCAATCAGGTGGCGCCTTTGGATTCAGAGATCAATTGCAGGATGTATTGTCACTTGTGCATAGCAAACCTGATCTGATGAAAGAACAAATTCTTTTATGTGCATCAAGACAATTCAAAGAAGGTGATGTGCAACACTGGTGGCATCCACCCGTTGGTAGAGGTGTGCGTACAACATGTTCTGATGATTTCTTGTGGTTACCCTATGTTACTGCAAAATATGTGACTACAACAGGTGATCAAACAATTCTTGATGAGCCTATTCATTTCCTTGAAGGAAGATTATTGAACACAGGAGAAGAATCATATTATGATCTTCCAATAAAATCTGACACCCAAGCCTCATTGTATGAACATTGTGTAAGAGCTATTGATCATGGATTGGTGTTTGGTGAACATGGATTACCATTTATCGGTTCGGGAGATTGGAACGATGGAATGGATAAAGTGGGACATCATGGAAAAGGAGAAAGTGTATGGCTTGCATTTTTCCTTCATGAGATATTAATAAAATTCAGTGAAATAGCATCGATGAAAAAGGATACAGCATTGATCAAAAAATGTAAAGATGCAACTGAACTTTTAAAAATTAACATCAACAAAAATGCATGGGATGGAGAATGGTATAGAAGAGCTTATTTTGATGATGGTACACCGCTAGGAAGTAGCATTAATGAAGAATGTAAAATTGATTCTATTGCTCAAAGCTGGTCTGTTATTTCTGGAGCAGGGGAACCGGATAGACAAAAAACAGCAATGGATTCGGCAGAAAAATATTTAGTAAAAAAACAAGATGGTATTTTGCAATTATTTGATCCACCTTTTGACAGATCATCAATGAATCCTGGCTACATTAAAGGTTATGTACCTGGTGTAAGAGAAAACGGTGGACAGTATACACATGCAGCGATATGGCTGATCATGGGATTTGCAATGTTAGGTGATAGTAAACGTACCTGGGAATTATTGCAGATAATAAATCCTTTGAATCATGGCAAAGATGCTGAAACAATGAACATCTATAAAGTAGAGCCATATGTAATTGCAGCGGATGTATATGCCGAACCATTGCATAAAGGCCGTGGTGGATGGACATGGTATACTGGGTCTGCAGGATGGATGTATCAACTATTAATTGATACTTTCATCGGATTAAAACGAAATGCAGATAAATTATATTTTACACCTTGTATTCCGGAAGAATGGCCATCAGTAAAAATTCAATATAAATATCTTGATACTTTTTATAAAATTGAATTGATACAATCATCTCAAAATTTACAACAGCAAATAATATCAGATGGGCATCCACAAAATAACAGTGAATTTATTTTACTGGTAAATGATGGAAATACCCATCATATCAAAATAAACATCGTCACTAAAAACCAAAACCCTTCAGGTAATGTTAAAAAAATATCCCTTCTTTCATAAGGCCACTATTGTTCTTTTTGGTCTTACACTATTCGTATATGCTCTTTTCAAATTAAGGGATGTATTGGTACCATTATCTTTTGCGTTGTTGCTGGCAATAATGTTAAACCCGTTACATAACTGGTTTCAAAGAAAAAAGATAAAACAGATTTGGTCCATTATGTTATGCTTGTTGATTGCTATGAGTATCATCTTTGCAGTTGTATATTTTCTATCGTCACAGATGATGCATTTTGGAGAACAGTTACCCATACTCAAACAAAAATTCAATATACTTTTTACTGAATTCAGAATATGGCTATATGATAACCTGAAAATCGATTTTCAACGACAGGAACAGCTTATCGTTGATGCAAAAACAAAATTAAAACCGATTGTAGGGCAAACTATCGGCAGTGTTGCAGGAACGATCGCACTTACAGTTTTGTTACCGGTGTATACTGCACTTTTTCTATATTATAAAACACTTATTCTCAATTTTCTTTTTGAGATATTCGCTGAAAAAGATTCTAAAGAAGTAGGTAATACTTTGCAGGAAACTAAAAATGCTATTCAGAACTACATGCAAGGATTATTGATAGAAGCTTTGATAGTAGCCACTATGAACTGGCTGGCACTTTCACTATTGGGCGTACAATATGCTTTACTATTGGGGGTTATTGGAGCGCTTTTAAACCTTATCCCTTATCTGGGAGGTATCATTGCAATAGCCTTACCTATTATTGTAGCCACAATAACCAAAGTGGGATTTGATACACAAATAGGAATTATTGCTGCATATGCGATCATTCAATTTATCGACAATCATTTTCTTATACCAGTTATAGTGTCTTCCAAGGTGCGGATAAATGCGATGATATCTATAATTTTTGTTTTACTCGGAAATTTATTATGGGGAATACCCGGAATGTTTTTATCCATCCCATTCATTGGAGTGTTAAAAACTATATTTGATAAGATACCCGATCTCAAGCCATGGGGAAAATTATTAGGTGACGAGATACCTACCAGGCATAAGGGAGAAATATGGTTTAGCCGATACAGAAAAAAAATTATCGCTGAAAAGAAAGCTGCTTCTACAACCACAACTGAATAAAAAAATATCTACAGGTTTTATAAATATACCTGTAGATATTATGGAATATAGATGGGTCAATTAATCATTCGAATATATGATGTTCATCAGTTTCATGCGTTGGTATCTGGCGAATAAAATCGTCATACCCATCATTATCATGATTACTGTAAACTCCATATGCATCCAAACTATATCCTATTAAACCATCATTAGCTTCAATTACATAAAGTATGGAAGAATCAGCGGGATCGGATGTACCTTCAAAACGATACGTTTTAATTATTTTCAAATCTTGCGGATTATAAAACTTACCATTTCCAATTCCAAATCCACCCGGTAACATCCTAAATTCACTATCACGTTTTTTGATCCTTAATTTTTCGAGTACTGTACTCAAAGTTGTCATTTCTCCTGTTGTAACACTCATAACTAAATTTTTAAAATGAATACTCTTATTCAACAGAGGATCCTGAACTTGCCAGGTTACCTTCATAATTTCTTATTTTATTATACAAGGTCTTTCTGTCAATATTCAATAATTCCGCTGCTTTTGATTTGTTGAAATTTACTTTTTCTAAAGCACTTAATATAGCTTCATATTCCGCTTTAGCTGCTGTATCTTTTAAATGTATCTCTTTTTTTATTTCAGTTGTATCAGTTGCAATTTGAGTTTTTGTTTCATTTCGCATATCTGATCTGCCATTATCGGCAACAATTTCAAAGGGTAAAGATTGAATTGAAATTTTATCAGTGTTTGTGAGCAGTGCAGCACGTCTGATAATATTTCGCATTTCTCTTAAATTTCCGGGCCATGAATAATTGATGAACAATTCCATCACTTCCTCATCAAATCCGATAATATTTTTACCTAATTCACTTTTTGTTTTTTGAAGGAAGAAATCTGCAAATAAAGGAATATCATCTTTTCTATTACTTAATCTCGGGAGATTGATAGAGAATTCATTAAAACGATGATAAAGATCTTCTCTGAATTTTCCTTTTTTATAAGCGTCCTGCAAATTTTCATTTGAAGCAACAATAATTCTTACGTCTAACAGCATTTCTTTCGTACCCCCCACTCTTTTAAATCTTCTTTCCTGAATAACACGTAATAAAGATGCTTGTATGTCATAAGATAAATTTGAAACTTCATCGAGAAATAAAGTCCCACCATTCGCCAATTCAAAATGGCCTTCCTTATCCCCTAATGCTCCGGTGAATGCTCCTTTCATGTGGCCAAATAATTCACTTCCCGACAATTCTTTAGAAAGCGTTCCACAATCCATTGCAATAAATGGCTTGTCTCTTCTTTTACTCATGTTATGGATTGTCTTAGCTATAACTTCCTTACCTGTACCACTCTCACCATATAGTATAACGCTGTAATCTGTATTAGCAACAATTTCCACCTGGTGATATAATTCTTTTGATTGTTTTGAATGACCTTGCAAAAAAGAAACATTATCATAAGATTTATTTACTTTTTTTGCAGGCGCAGCAGTTGTTTTTGCAGCATTATCTTTACTAATGTTGTTTAAAATCCCCAATACTTCATCAGGCACTAAAGGTTTTGTAATATAGTCGTATGCCCCAGATTTTATAACTTCAACAGCAGTTTTAATATCAGAATATCCAGTTATGATCAACACTATAGCATTAGGGTCTACAACACGAATCTCTTCTAAAACTTCTTTACCTTCCTTATCACCCAATCTGTAATCGCAAATAACAATATCAAATTCTCCTTGTTTAAATTTCTCTATCCCTTTTGCTCCTGAATGTGCCTGATCAACTTCATAATCGTTTCTTGTAAGAAATCGATTTAGCAAATTGCACATATCAAGATCATCATCGATAATTAAAATTCTTTTCTTCATGTGAGTTTTTTTTTGTTTATAAAAATTACTGGTGATATTCAATACAATGAAAAATATATCGTATACACTATGTAGTCAAAAAATATGCCTTACTAAAAATGGGAATACCCTAATATTTATCAACAACAATTGGCAGTATAATTGTTTTATTTAATAGCAAAACATACTAAAGTGAATAAAACCACCCACCCAGAGATCAACAAAGCCTTCATTATCGATGATGAAGCTGATATATGCTATTTATTAAGAAGCGTTTTAAATAAGAAGCAAATTGCATCTGAACATGCAAATACATTAAAAGAAGCCAAAGTAGCGTTAAAAGGCAAAAATCCAGCTATTATTTTCCTTGATAATCGTTTACCAGATGGGCTTGGTGTAAATTTTATTAAACAGATCAAGAAGGAACATCCGGCAAGTAAAATTATAATGATCACAGCACATGATAATCAGGCTGATCGTGAAAAAGCTCTTGATGAAGGTGCCGATTATTTCATGGGAAAACCATTTTCAAGAGAAATAGTCAATAAAATTGTGGATATTTTCATTCCATAATATAATAAACGGATGTAGAATTTTTTCCTCACATCCTTTAACAATTTAGCAAATAATTGCTCATTCGTTTCTATTTTATATCAGTAAATATTATAAATATTTCAAAAAATTAATTGCCTTTGTTAGAAGATAAATATTCAGCACGGGAAGGGATATATAATTTTTCTACTCTTTTCAACATCCACAAGTGAATTACTAAAGATAATATTCCAAAACAATATCCAGCAAGCACATCAGTTACATAATGCAGCCTTAAATAAACCCTGCTCAATCCAATCATAAAGATCATTATTACGCCAAATGTTATTAACAAAAGTTTCAGCCAACTGTTTTTTGAATACTTGTATATATAATAAATATTCAGCCCAAAAAAAACGAGACTCATAAATGCATGGCCACTTGGAAAACTAAGTCCAGATACTTCATTAAATAAGGGAATGAGCGGACGTTGCCGGCTGAATAAAAACTTTAAGCCAAACATTAGTAATAAATTACTTGCAGCAATGATAAACATTTTAACAAAATACCATTTGTTCTTTCTGATAAAAAAATACCAAGCAAACACAACGAACCATGCCGGTATTAAAAATTTATGAGAACCAAAAAGCGTAAAGAACTTCATGATATCGCTATTCCTATCAGAAACATGTTGAGCCAGGTAGGTAAATACTTTGTTATCAAAAGCAAGTTCATCTTTGTAAGATATTGCCTTTATTAAGATAACTAATGATGTTAGTGATATGAAAGAAATAAAAAATATAAACAATATCTTGGGTGTAAGAAGTTCAAAAATGTATACCCATTTATTTTTTCTTATGTTTTCTTTATCCTCCATGATATCATTTTAGATCTTCAGTGAAAATAATTCAATACTGTTGGTTTTACCTTTTAGATCTACTATTCCAAGACTTTCTCCTTGCCATTTTTTTAGATCTGTATGTTCCATAAAATCTTTCGACATAATGAATTTTTGATTGTATTCAGCACAAGCGCTACGTATCCTTGCTGCTGTATTCATTGTATCCCCACTCATTGCCAGATCTTTTTTAATTACACCTATCTCTCCTACCGTTACATCTCCAAGATGCATGCCTACTCTGAATTCGGGTACTATTCCATACCTCCGCCTGAATTGATTGCCGTTCTTTTGCAGGTTTTTCCTTGCCTCAATTATTGCCGCCATCGATTTTGAAATATTACGTTTTTCAAAGAGCCATGATACTACTATTTCGTCTCCAACATATTGATATATTCTACCTCCATGTTCTATTAATGCCATTGAAACATGAAAGATAAAATCACGAATAAATTTGAAATTTTCTGCATGGCCAAGTTTCTCAGCAATAGGGGTTGAATCTTTAAGATCAATAAAAACGATGATCCTTTTTTCAACTTTTGGCTGAATATATTTCCCCATTATAATATCAAGAAAAACTCCCGGAGAATATTTTTCATTTATATCAATATATAATTGTGTGATGGTAAAAAGCACCAGCCAATACAATATTTTTTGTATCAATAATCTTATTTGTGATATCTCATGCATAAAAGAATTAAAAGCATACGGCAATCCTTTGCCCAAAATAAAAAAGCCATCTGCCACATACATTAAAAAATTCATTAAAAAAGCTGCTATCAACAATACCAGGCTTTTAAATAAAAAATTAGTCAATGCGGATTTATTACGAAGTGCGTTTTTGAAAGTAAAAACAAATAGATACCCCATCAGGCAACTCATTATGAATATAACTATCTCTCTATAAAGCAATGATTTGAAGGGACTATGAGAGTCGCTTTCTTTTGTAAGTAAATACACAGCAATATCTATAGATGTCCAGAATACAGCTATGTACAAAATTGTACGAATACGGTATTTACCCACGCCTGAAAATGGGGAATATGTAGTTGCTAGAGATTTCATACCCGATTTTTCAAATAATGGTAAATATTTTCCTGTGCATTAATTACTTGCCCATTCAATTTAGGAACGGTAGAAAATGTATTGTCGGGTAAGAGTTCTACTGCTTTACTGTTATCATTCCATTGAATTTCAAAATAGTCAAGCAATTCCTGTTTACAAGATGGATTTTTAACGTCCATACAAACTTCTATTCTATGATACAAATTTCTTGTCATCAAATCGGATGAACCCATATATACAACACAATCATCATCTTCTCCAAAAATAAATAAACGTGTGTGCTCAAGAAACCGATCTACTATACGACGTACTGAAATATTTCTGTTCATTGGATCTGTACCGGTAACAATACAGCAAACACTCCTCACTATCAATTCAACTTTTACTCCAGCTTTGCTTGCTTTATACAATTGGTTGATCATATGTGGTTCTTCAAGATTATTCACTTTGATCCTTATTCTTGCAGCTTGACCTCCCCTGGCTTTCTTTATCTCTTTATTGATATTTTCTTTTAACACATCAACCAGGTTAAACTGAGAAACCAATAACTCGTTGAATTTTATTTTTGAATCACCAATTTCGGGATGGCCTTTTTGTAAAAAATCAAATAAAATAATAAGGTCTTTAATGATATCCTTTTTAGATGTCATCATTACATGATCGGTATAGAACTGTGCAGTAACCTCATTGAAGTTGCCGGTACTTAAGATCGCATAAGCAGTATCTTTATTACCTGTTTTTTTCTTTACCAGTGCTATTTTTGAATGTATCTTAATTTGTGGAAGACTATATACCAGTTTGATTCCTGCTTCTTTCATTATCCTGCTCCATTTGATATTATTCGCTTCATCAAACCTTGCTTTCAACTCAATAAAAACCACCACATTTTTTCCATTTTTTGCAGCACTGATCAATGCATTCACAATGTGTGATTCAGTAGCAAGCCTGTAGAGTGTTATATAAATATCTGTTACATCACCATCAACTGCTGCCTGGTTAAAAAAAGACAATACGGGATTATAAGATTGATAGGGCAAATGCAATAGCACATCTTCCTTTTTAAGCAATTCAAAAATATCACCATCAAATACTTGCGATGCCGGAAGTGGTTTGAATTTTTCAAAATGAAGATCTTTATTAAATTCAGGGAAAGAAGACAGATCACTAAGATGATGATACCTTCCACCTGCAAACATATCTTCATATTTTACAGAAAATGCGGCTGCTAAAAAAAGCTGCAAATTACGTGGCATACCTTGCTCATATAAAAAACGTGAAGGCAAGCCTACATCTCTTTTCTTTAATTGTTTCTCAATTTTATTAAGTAGGTCTCCACTGTATTCATCAGATAAGTTTAATTCAGCATTCCTGTTAAATTTAATACTGTACACACTTATGATCTCAAATTTGGGGAAAATGTATTCCAGGTTTTCCCTGATAACATCATCAATAAATATCACATGATCTAATCCTTCTATTTGTGACAATGCAAAAAAACGCTTCAACTTATTAGACGGAATATTTACAATAGCATGAGTAAGCGTGCCCTGATTGTCTTTTAATGTTACCACAAAATAAAGCTGGTTATTTTCCGGCATAAATGTTTTGCTGCTTTTTGAATCAATAAAAATAGGTTGTATAAAAGCCAAAACATTACTTAAAAAAATCTCTTTTATTTCTCTAATATGCTCCCGTTTTATTGAATTATTATAATAAAAAACGATACCGTTCTTTTTTAAAGCAGGAATAATTTTTTTTGTAAGAATTGCACCAAAAAGATCAAGTTGGGTATTGATCTCATTTTGAATTTTCTCAGCAATATCTTCTGTCAATTCAATACTGGCTTTCATTTTTGTTTTTTCATTCAATGTAGAAAGTGCAATGATGGAAGGATATCTAACCCGGAAAAATTCATCGAGATTGCTGGAAAATATTCCAAGAAATTTCATTCTTTCATATAGGGCTACATTCTCATCAGCCGCCTCTTGCAGCACTCTTAAATTAAAACCTAACCAACTTAGATCTCTATTGAATAACATAAACTAAATTAAAAGGGTGAACCGGTTGCTGTTTTTACAGTACCGGTAGTAGTAGAATGAAAAAAGAATTCAGCAATCCCAAAAGCCAATACGGAGACAATGATCCCCACCATAAAAACATTATATGCTATACGTAGAAGTTTATACTTTCTACCTAATACGATCCCAAGTGTATAAATATCTTTTATTAGTGACCCATATAAATAATCTGTGTCTTTCATCATCTCTCTCATTGCTTCATTATATTGTTCATAAGATGCTTTATGAAAATTCCCGAAGAATAAAAGATTGATCTTTTTTTCAGCAACATCCTGGCTCGTAAATGTTCCCTGGTTGATCTTAGGTCGGGTAGCTATAATTGAGATCACAATTGTAACTACTGCTATGAATAAAAAAATCAGGGTTGGGATGGTGAGATAAGGTACTTCCTCAAGCTTTCTTAAAAGCACACTCAAAATAACGGATATTATGATCGCATTTACAGAGATCAAAATATTCGCTTTGCTGTCGGCCATATCACTTAAGCGCAAATGATTTTCAGAGGTAAGCCGGAGCATGGTTTGAATACCTTTCGACATCAACCCTGTCTTATCTTTTTTCATTTCAGACAGACTAAATGTTTCTTCTTCCGTTTTATCTATCTCATCATAC
This sequence comes from Bacteroidota bacterium, assembly GCA_040387955.1. Taxonomy (GTDB): domain Bacteria; phylum Bacteroidota; class Bacteroidia; order Chitinophagales; family Chitinophagaceae; genus Ferruginibacter. Next base: position 190,061 of record JAZKCS010000009.1, read on the forward strand.
CTTTTCTTCATCTTTTTCATATTTTTTTGTTTTTTGTCATCTAAATGATCTTTACAATATTTTGTATAAAACTGGTGATCTTCCAGTAATTCGATTGTTTTCAAGGCCCAATCCTTTTCATTCATTACAGTACCGCTTGCATTAAACTCCTGCCATACTTTTTTGTTAGTAGCTTTAAATTCTTTTGTCCCCAGATGATAAGTATCCGCATCGCAAATAATTTGCTTGCGTAAATTATCATGTTCTCTAGGGGGACGAGTAGCCAGAATGCAATCTTCGATCTTCTCTAAAAGCTCTTCGTCTTCTGTATGCATTTTCATGAAGGCTTTCATTAATTCTACACTTTTTTCTTCATGATGCTCTGGATCAGCGAACATATAGCCGGTATCATGAAACCATGCAGCAACAAACACAACCAGCATATCATCTTCACTCAAATAATAATGTCCTGCTATTTCCTTTGTTCTTTCAACAACCGATCTTGTATGATCTAGATTATGAAATATAAGGTTGGGCTTTTCATTATCATTGAAAAGTGTAGTGACGTAATTTTCTGTTTTTTTATATAAATTATTAGAATCCATAAAGGTTAAAAAGTAAGTTTAAATTTTGTACCAAGGGTGAAATTGAAAAGACGATCTTCCGGAGAAAAAGCCATTGTAGCAGACAGCATTACTAAGCTATAAGGCACATAATACAATCCACCTCCATACGCATCGTGCCATTTAGTTGAAGCCTCTCCTCTTTGCCATACTCTTCCTATGTCATAGAATCCCATGATTCCAACATCACCAGGAAGAATATAAGATTGCGATTTAAATAATTTCACTCTTAGTTCAGCGCTTCCATAAGCACTACCGGACCCTACAAATCTGTTTTTACGATAACCACGTAAAACATTGTTAGCCCCAAGATCCAATGCCTGAAAATATTCATAGTTTTTACTAAAAATATGTCCCCCTCCAAAACGTAACACTGCCCCCACTTTTCCCGGATCTTTAATGCTTGCATAAATGACCATATCGGAAGTTAGTTTTGTAAGTGCATGTGTATTGTCATTGAAGCCACGCAATGAAGAGAATTCAGTGAACCATGTTATTCCACGTGTTGGAAATAATTCATTATTTATATATGAAATATCAAGCTTAGCTTTTCCACCTATATATTGTTTGATACCATATATACTTGCTGAATCACTACCAATAGATGTAGGATCACCTAAGATGCGTTTATCATTATCTGCATACCTGCTCCAATAACGGTAAAAAGTAGGCCCAATAGAAAATTGAAAAATATCATTGTATCTTTTTCTGATCAAAAGATCGGTCTCAAAATATTTGTAACGAACCCTGTAATAGTATAACTCATTACTTTTATCGTAAACTGTTTCATTTCCAAATCCAAAAAAGTTATTCAATGTTGGGTTAACCAATTCCATCTTCACAATAAGATCTTGTTTGGAAATTATTTTATTAAATATCCCCAGATATTTTGCCTGGTAAGCTCCCTCGTGTGGTGCATATAAGGTCGTGAGCTTTTGATCAGTAGCATATGGATCTTTTCTAAATCCAAAAGTTCTACGGGAAAATCCAATACCTACTAAAAATTTGTCTTCAACATTATAACCTAAATTAAGTAATGGGAATCTTGTTTGCGGTTGTTGAAACCCTGTACTTTTATATTCATTGACCAATGGATCTGCTGAAAATTCCTTGTTGGTCCTTCTTAAATTTATTCCGGCATTTTTTTCAGTAGAAAGATCATATAAAAAATTACGAACATTACCTTTCAGATCAAATGTATCATTTCCTTTACCTCCTATTATACGAAGTTTGATACGTGAAGACACATCAGGATCGATCTCAAATTTATCATCTCCATTCAAACCATACAAACGCAATTCTTTTGTAACCTTACTATTAAAGACCCTGTCATACATAACGGAAGCAGAGTCTGTACTACCGATCTTTTTGTATATCACAAGGTGTAACCCATCAGGATGATTTTTCAGATGAAAATACTCCGATTTGTTACTACCTGCAACAGATACTTCTCTCGAAATGAATTTATAATATTTCATTGCATTGGATAAAAGCACATCTCTTCTGCTCTTTAATTTATCAGCAATAGGTTTTGCATCAAATACTGCCACTGCAGGAGGAAGCTTATTTACAGCATTATCTATCACCTCATTGGTAAGTTGGGTTTGAAAATTAGTGGTGATCGTTTTCCAATCTTCTTCATTAAGATTATTCAGGAAAAATCTGTCAAAATCTTTTGCTACAAAATTTAATCCTTTGATGGTTTTAAAATCCTTTTTAAAACCTTGTAAAAAAGGCATTTGATTTCTTGCTAAATATTTCAATAATAAACCATCAGAATTAAAAAAGCCCTGATCCCTATCTTTTGGAATAGGAAAATAAAGTTTACCTACACCAGTATCAGAAGTTCCCCATTTCCATTGGTCTGCATGTCTGTCATAATCAGCTATAAGCATATCCAACAATCTTGCATTCAAAACTTTTTCCTGGTTGATACGATGTTCATTATCCTCAAGTAAAGCATTGATAACCTTATTAGTACTTTTAGTGTCAGTAAAATCGCTTCCCGGATCTCTGTCTTCCAACATTACTACAGTATTTGCAAATAACTTACGGTATTCCCCAAACGCAGGATCGTCGGGCACAAAAAAGAATTCAGGATCGGGAGTGATCACCCCTACTGCTCTTGAAAGATCAGGTATTACTAGAGGGGCATAAGGATAGGCAGCAGATATCATATCCTGCACAATCCGTTGTGCTAAAGTACCCCTTAAATTTGCCGGCAATGCTTTTTCAGGATCTTTATCTACAGTTCTCAATGTCCACTCATTACCTTCCTTATCTTCAAGTCTTAAAGATTTAGTTTGCTTACCTCCACCAAGGCTCATTACTTTTAAGCCTCCTTTTTCTTTGTTGATATTAAATTCCTGCATTGTTATAGGCGTACTCCAGGTCTTCCTGTAATTTTCTCCTAAAAATGTGCGCCGTAATCCAAAGTTTGCCTTGTACCTGTCACTGGCGGAGATCACAACACTATCTCTAAACTTATATTCCACTTGTCTTGTTGTATCTGCTGCAGGTATAGGAATTTTTGAAGTATCCCATATATGACTTTTGAAATCAAGTTTAACCGAATCACCTTCGATCACGTAAAAATTAATGTCAACATTTTTTGATTTGGAAACATCCAATGTTACAAATCCTGATTTAGAAGATATGTACGGACTTTTTTTACTTTTTGAAACCCTTGCATTTTTACTGCCCGATCCGCTTACAATATAATTAAAGCCACTATCCTGTATCAATTGCAAAGAGTGATCATGCCCGGCTGCATAAACAACATTAGGAAATTCTTTTACTACCGGTTCAATATCATTGATCATTGCCTGGTACAATGGATGCTTAAGATCCTGCGTAGTACCAAATACAGCTCTTGTTAATGGATAGATTGAACCGACTATCGGTAATGGGATATAAAGACTTTTTATTGCATCTGTAAATGGAAATATATGTTGCTTAAGCGTAAAATATCCTCCATGTGGACTATTGCTTCTGAAAGTATGATGCAGCGCAAGTATTACAAGCTTCTTGGAATTTTTAGAAAGTATATCTTCCAGTTGAACCAATACTTCTGCTTTTGTTTTATATGGACAATCTGATTCTATTCCTGGTTTATCATTTTCATGCAACCACCACTGACTATCCATCATAACCAACGTAATATCATCAGTTATTTTAGCCTCAACAGGACCCGGGCATCCATCCCGTGGGAGCATGCTTACATTTTTGTTCCCTAAATAATCAATATAATCCTGAACCCTTAAAATAGATTCGTATCCGTTTGGACCTCCGTTTGCCCAATCATGATTACCTGGAACGAAATAAACTTTGGTCTTAGTTGTTCCTGCAATATGTATCTGAGAATCTAACGGAGCTTTTGCAATATCGTAAGTAGGCAAACTATTATCAGGTAAACCTGTTTTATATAAATTATCTCCAAGAAATACTACAGTGGTTTTTTCATCCATTGGTATAGTACGTTTAACTGCAGAAACTACAGGATGAAGACCGTTAGTAAGTTGTCCGGCATCTCCTATCAAAATAATTCTGGCTTGAATACTGTCCTGTGCAACAATACATTGACTGGATAACAATATCATTATAATTAGAATTGCCCCTTTTTTCATATACCTGTCTTTTTATCTTTGATAAATAAAATATTAGCCAGTCCCGTCTGGTTAGATTCATTAGAAATGATCATATCACCCGAAGGGGTAAACGTAATTCCTTCTGGTTGTTTGTATATCGCAGGATCTAATTGATAAAGGTCTTTAAACTTTCCTGCCCTGTCTGTGATCACAATCAAATTATTGATCGCAGAAATTATATATAGATCATTTGTTACAGGATTTATACTTGCACCAGATGGTTTTAATTTTAGTTTTTCCACTCCCAGTTTTTGTGCAATTTCTTTTACATTAATAGTATAAATAGATGGTTTATACTCTTTAGTTGCAGTATCGTAACCCCATGCAGTAAGAATATCATCATTATCCAATTCACAATCCTTGCAAAGCAGTACAAATTGTTTCAGGCTGTCGTCATAATAAAGTGATTCAAATTCATTTGTCTTTTTACCTGCATTTGGAAATTCAGATTTAGTACTTTCAATACTATCTCCAACAAATTTCAATGTTTCAATTTTCCCATTACTCACTAATACATAAAAAACGCTATCTAATAAAACAAGATCTTCATAATCATGCCCTTTATTAAATCGCCACCTTTTTATTTCTCCTTTTTGATCGAATGGTATCTTATAAAAAAGACCGTCTTCATCTATGATTCCAAACAGCGTACTATCTTTTGGATAATATACAATACCTGAAATTTCAGCCATCATATCCGGCAATTTCATGATTGCAGGATTGTGAACATCATATCTTGTAGGATTTTTAAATTTATCTTCTTTCGTTGTTGTTTTAGTTTTACACGAAAAAAGTGCACATGAAAAAAAAAGAATATAAACGATTAATTTGTTAAGTGTCATAAATTCTTATTGTTGTAAACAGGTTTTAAAAGGAAAGTATTTTGTTATAGCGGTTTAAAAAATATTAAACAACTTTTGCTGATGCTTACAATAAATCAAAGTCTATGCCATTGATTTTGAGGGAATAAAACGATACAAATTTGGAAAAGCCCTTTACTTTGGGGTATTTTTTATGAGTAGGAATGCCTAAAAAACAATTATAAAAAACAAATTTGGGGAATAGTTACCCCAACTCCGATAAATTTTTAAGATAATGATGGATAAATTTAAGGAGAGTTGTCAGAAGAAATTAATTACAGATTTTAGATATTATTTTTAATGATATTATCGCATATATTTTTTAATTCAGTGGCCATCACTTTTAATTCAATGTCTTTAGCGTCAAAATTCCCATCCAGTTTCAACTCAAATTTCTTATACTTTCTGTACTTTTCACACCACATTATTACTTCTTTAAAATGATCATAAGAAGCATCAAAAATTCCGAGGTGAGCTATTTTCATAAATCCCTCTTCAGCCTTATCCTCCAGATCTTTTTCAGACAACAAAATTTCGACTACCTGTTTACAAATATTAATCCCTTCATTATGTGGCATACACTAATCGTATCAAAGAATAAGCCATATATGCGAACCATGAAAGAATATATTATAGAATTATAGATTGGCTTTCAGCACATTGGTTTACTCTTCAACATAACCATTATAATTTTCCTCATTTAAGCCTTCTTGTTTTACAGTTCTTTCTGATTCTTTATTATTATGAGATAAAATAGAACTTTTGTTTCTAGGATTCAATGGCTTACCGTGGCCCGGAGGTTGGGGGTGCTGGTATATTTCTTTCTTTTCAAAATTCTGCTGGGGCAGGTCATTTGGGTTTATATCATTTTTATTAGTGTCCATTTTTAAAATATTTATTAGAAATGATGAACAAAAATCCGTGCCAATGTGATTGCAATCTCCAAAACCATCTAAATGTTATTTCCGTACATCTAATATATATACTTAACTAATAAACATGCGACTCCTTTACATGCGATCTTTTATAGCTTTATTCATAACTTTTGTATTAATGGGGCCAGTATTCCTTTCTCTAAAGGCACAAAATAATTCCAAAGGTTTGCATGTTATAAATGCCTTATCCAAAATACCTATATCAGAAGCTGTTTTACAAAATGAGGAGCTTACTTTTAGTTCACTTGCAGATGACAATGGATTTATTGATATAAAAAATTTACCCACCACTAATGGTAAGCTGAGGTTATCATGCATAGGATTTCAATCAAAGGATATTATGATAGCAGATCTTACTGGTAGCAATGCTGCTACAATAATTTATCTTGATCCAAAAATTTCCAGTTTATCAGAAGTTACTGTACGGGCATCTTCTAATAAAGGCATTTTCAAAACTATCAGTGACCTTGATATTCATTTACGGCCAATCAACAATTCACAGGAAGTATTGAGAATGGTGCCCGGTTTGTTTATTGGACAACATGCAGGTGGCGGTAAAGCAGAACAAATATTTTTAAGAGGCTTTGATATTGACCATGGCACTGACATAAACATTTCTGTTGATGGTATGCCTGTAAATATGGTGAGCCATGCCCATGGACAAGGATATGCAGATCTACATTTTGTTATTCCGGAATTAATTGAAAAAGTAAATTTTAATAAAGGCCCTTACTTTGCAGATAAAGGAAACTTTACCACTGCAGGTTTTGTAGAGTTTAAAACAAAAGATTTTTTAGAAAATAATTTCATTAAGATCGAAGGCGGACAGTTTGGTACTTATCGTGGTATCGCAGGTATTAATCTTATCAAACCAAAAGATGACAGAAGAAAACAGAGCTTATATTTTGCGGGAGAAGGATCATATACAAAAGGTTATTTTGAAAGTCCGCAAAATTTCAACCGCTATAATGGAACAATAAAATATCATAATAACATTTCCAACACACATACACTAACGGCCATGCTTACCGGATTCTCAAGCAAATGGAATGCGTCAGGACAGATACCCAACCGGGCTGTTGAGAACGGCATGGTTGATTTCTACGGTGCTATTGATAATACTGAAGGCGGCAAAACATCTCGTTATAATGCCTACGCTGAATTAGTAACCAATCTTAATAATAGCATCATCCGCAATCAATTTTTTTACAGCAGGTATAAATTTGAATTATATTCAAATTTTACTTTTTATAAAGAAGACTCAATTAATGGCGATCAAATCCGACAAAAAGAAAATAGAAGTATTTACGGTTACAATAGCTCATATCAAAAAAAGTTTTTTTTATTTAATATCAAAACCGAAACAAAAGCCGGTATTCAGGTTAGGTATGATGATGTTGATGACATTGAATTGACTCGAACAAAAGACAGAAAAATAAATATTACACCAATAAAGTTTGGGAATATCAACGAATTGAATATTGGTGCTTATTGGTCACAAATTTTTTCTTTTTCAAAAGATCTTGATGTTACAAGTGCAATAAGAGCAGATCGATTTACAAATAGGTATAATGACAAATTAAATTCAACAATATTAAAAACTAATTCAACTATTGTAAGTCCTAAACTCAATATTAATTATCGAGTAAATAATAATGTACAATTATACCTGTACAATGGCAGAGGCTTTCATAGTAATGATACAAGAGTGGCAGTGCAAGAAGATGGCAAAAAAGTTTTGCCTCCCGCCTACGGCTCTGATATTGGTGGCATATTTAAAATTGGCAAAAAAGTTATTCTACAATCCGCATTCTGGTATCTATGGCTTGATCAGGAATTTGTTTATGTGGGTGATGAAGGGGTTGTGGAAGCCGGAGGCCAGACAAGAAGAGTTGGCTTCGATCTTTCTGTGAGGTATGAATTATTGAAAAATCTTTTTGCAGATGCAGATATAAATTTAACCAACCCAAGAGCATTAGGCATTAATAAGGCAGAGCGTTTTTTGCCCTTAGCTCCCCTCTTTACAAGCATAGGTGGATTAACTTACAGAAAAGAAACAGGCTTCAATGGCAGTTTGCGTTACAGGTATATGGCAGACAGGGCTGCAAATGAAACTTATTCGGTAATAGCAAAAGGTTACTTTGTTACCGACGCTGCAATTAACTACACCAAAAAGAAATGGGAAGCTGGTTTAGCTATTCAAAATTTATTCAACGTAAAATGGAAAGAAACTCAGTTTGATACAGAAAGCAGGCTTAAAAATGAACCAGAACCTGTTTCAGAAATTCACTTCACCCCCGGCACTCCTTTTTTTGCAAGGGTAAGTTTATCCATATTTTTTTAAAAGAACTTTCCCTGATCGAAAGCATCTTCCCCATTACTACACAAATTGCTGAAAGATAAATTGTTATGCCTTTTAACAACACATGTTATAGGTTGAAGTTAAATCGTTTATCCCAAAAGATTTAGGCAACGCCAAACATGTGTATGGAATCTAACATTTATATAATTTTAGATAAGAAAAGCACCTCCTATTAATCATCAATAAACTAAGATATTTTTTCTTGATAAACAAGGCTATAAACCAAGTTTGGCATAGTTCTGGCAATCAGCAGTTCGCAAATCTCCGAAAACATATCCTTGAAACTTGGTTCAGTAACATTAATTTTATACAATGTTGATTGTAATCATGTTATGAAAAACGTATGCGAATACATCGTATTTTATCCTTGCATGTGATAACCTTTAGCATGCTCCTTCTCCTTGTTCCACGTAGTGCATCAGCACAATGTGGTTCCCTATCTGCCGTGGTTACAACAAAAGAATCAAGATGTGCTGCAACAGGTGAAATCACAATAAATGCTTCGGGTGGAGTTGCTCCTCCAACTTATCAATATAGTATATCTGCCGGACCTGTGACAGCATCATTTAGCTTGGTTAACACTTTCAGCGGTTTACCACCGGGTAATTATACAGTTGTAATAAAAGATCTTAGAGCAAATTGTACTATTACGAGAAGTAATATTATTGTATCAGGTAATTATATTTCACCAGGCATATTGTATAATAGTACTCCTCCAAGTTGTATGAACGGAAGTGATGGAACTATATTTGTAACAAATCAGACCGGTGGCAGGCAACCCTTTAGTTACCAGCTTATTTCTCCTTCTCCGTTCAATGTTGGGGCTACATCGGTTGATGGATCTTTCACAGGATTGAAAGCCGGACTGTATTATATTCAATTGACTGATTCTTGTGGTGGAATTCAAACAAGGACACAGGCGGTAACAGATTACACTTGGTCTATACAGCCTATGTCTACGGTTACTACAACCTGTGAAAATGACATCACTGCTACCATCTTTCTAACAGATATTAATGGGATCAATTCACCAAATACAATATATAACGGTTTCCAATATGGAGTATCTTCTTCTGCCGGTGATACAACGTGGTTTTCAACAAGTACATTCACATATAATATTGGCTCAAGTGCAAGTGTAGATATTGTTGTAAAGGATGTTTGCGGTAATGTTCGGTCATTTCAATGGATAAAACCAAGACCCACAGTAACAAGTATTGGCATATCAGATAAAACATGTACCACTTTTACAGCAACTGTATCGGGGCAGCAAAATATGAACCCCGATTCTACACAGTATTGTTTATACGATCAAACTAATACAGTTGTAGTAAGCCCATGTCAATTATCTCCAGTCTTTACTAATTTACCGCTAGGAGCTTATACAATGAGGATCAAAGAAAGTTGTTATGATACAACGATCAACTACAATTTCAGTGCATCTATACCTATTCCTTCCGCTAGTGACAATCTTGAGTTTGCATATATATGTGAAGACTATACGGCTACTGTACAGGGACAAATAGATACCTCCAATTCCAGTTATTGTCTTTATAGAAATGGAAATCCAATAGCAGAGGCCTGTAATACAACGGGCAAGTTTACGCATCTAATGTATGATACTTCATATTGTATAGAATTGCATAGTGTGTCCGCATGTATTGACACAATTATTACAAGGTGTTTTGTTAAATCGAGACCAACCATTTCCATAAACTCTGCTGTAAGTATAAGTAACACCACATGCACAACATTTAGGGCGACTTTAACCGGCCAGGAAAATCTTACGAATCCAATTTATAAATTATTTAATAGTGGAAACAATACACAGATACGTCCAAACCAGTCAAGCCCGGTTTTTAATTCCTTAGCATATGGTAATTATTGTGTTCGGGTATTGAACGATGCCACTTGTTATGATACAACTATTTTAAGATGCTTTGGTGCAGCCCGACAGAAGCTAAAAATTTCTTTGACCGAACAAGGAGGTTGTTTAGGAAAATCCAATATCAATGTAAATTTTAACGGAGGAACTTCACCATTTACATTTACAATTTATTCCCCTGATCGTACTCCATTAAGAACCGGCAGTTCTACAGGTAGCGGTTATACTTTTAGTGATATGCCTGTTTTACCAACAGGGCAATTGTATAAAGTAATAGCGCAAGGATTATGTGGCGATGTAGATTCTGCAACTATAGCAACAACATCTTACTATATTACAAGAAGTTTTACCTTAAGTCAAAAATGCCCTACCGGTTCCTCACCTAATGGTGCAAATGATATAACCTTTGTCGTGAACGAAAACAGAGGGGGTCCTTTCTCTTTAGTTGTTTTTAAAAAAGATGGATTGGTTGTCAATCAAAACCCTTCCAACACCATCAATACAACAAATAAACATACCTATACTTTTGCAAACCTTTTACCAGCAACTTATATTTTTGATACCTATACTGCTTCCTGCAATCTACATTTATATGATACGCTTGTAGTACCAAATTATATTTATCCTGGATTATCAAACTCTACAGGATATTATTGTGATAACAATTCTCAGAATATCAGTTTTTCTGCGATCAATGGAGTGGCTCCTTACCAATACCAGATCTTTGGAAGTATTCCTGCTTCGCCTAATATTAATACTCCGTTACAAACCAGCCCGGTATTTAACATTAATAACGGCACCTCATACTCGCTGATCAGACTAAGAGTATTAGATGCCTGTTTTAATGCATCTATCAATGATGTGGGTTTTGTATCACTCGCTGTACCTGCAATAAGTATATCCAATATTTGTTTCAATAATACATCAGAATTATCTGTAGACTCTTTGGCCAATGCAACCTATGCATGGTATAAGAGGACATACAATCCTACTGATAGTGTTTTTTTAGATTCAGGCCATCTTTATCAATTGCCCAATTTAAGTTTAGCAGATACTGGTACTTACATTGTCAAAACTTCTGTAAATCAAAATTGTATTGTAAGGTTATCCTATATCACACTTTTTCCGGGCACTAATTCTTGTTTGTCTTTACATCTTTCCAGTACAACCAATACTTCCATTTGTTCTTCAGAATTACCCTACACCTGGAATGGGAAGCAATATACTGACAGTGGTACATATACATTTGACACAACAAATGCATCGGGCATAGATTCCGTAGCGACACTTAATTTATCTATAAGAGATACCAGTATAAGCACTACCAATTTTTCGATCTGTGCTTCCGAACTCCCCTATTCTTGGAATGGGAATTTGTATCCCGATCGTGGCACATATATTTATCATACTTTAAATTCGGTTGGCTGTGATTCTGCAGCAACACTTATCCTTAATGTAACAGATACAAGTATACATACAACTAATGTTACACTTTGTGCTTCAGAAATCCCTTACACATGGAATGGCCGATCGTATTCTGCAAATTCGATAGATACAATCAAATTTACCAATGTTGCAGGATGTGATAGTACTGAGATACTTAATCTAATTGTAAATCAATTATCAACAGGTGATACAACTGCTATCGCCTGCAGTTCCTTCACATGGTATGGGAATATTTATACAGCGAGTGCTTCTCCTACTCATATTTTCAAAAACGCAGTTGGTTGTGATAGCATCGTAACATTACATCTCACCATTAATAACCCAACAGCCGGAGACACAACGGCTATAGCATGCAGTTCATTTACATGGTATGGAAATACATATAACAACAGTACTACGGCTACACATTTATTCACTAATGCCGCCGGATGCGACAGTACTGTAACATTACATCTTACTATAAACAATCCAACTACCGGAGATACTATTGCTATAGCATGTTCTTCATTTACATGGTATGGCAACATCTACAACAGCAGTACTACTGCAACACATTTATTCACTAATGCTGCAGGATGCGACAGTACAGTAACTTTACATCTTACCATAAATGATCCAACTACAGGAGATACAACTGCAGTTGCATGTTCTTCATTCACATGGTACGGAAATACATATAACAGCAGTACCACTGCAACGCATATTTTTACTAACGCTGCCGGATGTGATAGTACGGTAACCCTACAATTAACTATTAATAATCCATCAACCGGAGATACAACCGCTGTTGCATGCTCTTCATTTACATGGTATGGTAATACATATACATCAAGTGCTACGCCTACACATATTTTCACTAATGCTGGAGGTTGCGATAGTACCGTAACATTATATCTCACCATAAATACCCCAACTACAGGAGATACAATTGCTGTTGCATGTAGTTCATTCACATGGTATGGAAATACATATACATCAAGTGCTAAGCCTACACATATATTCACTAACGCTGCAGGCTGCGACAGTACAGTAACATTGAATCTTACCATTAATAACCCAACCACAGGAGACACAACTGCTTTGGCATGCGGTTCATTTGTATGGTATGGGAATACATATAACAGCAGCACTACTGCTACGCATTTATTTACTAATGCTGCAGGGTGTGATAGCGTTGTAACTTTACATCTTACCATTGATAACCCTTCAACAGGAGACACAACCGTTATAGCTTGCAGTTCTTTTTCATGGTATGGCAATACGTATAACAGCAGCACTATTGCTACGCATTTATTCACTAACGCTGCCGGGTGTGACAGTACAGTAACCTTACATCTTACTATAAACAATTCATCTACTGGTGATACAACAGCCGTCGCATGCGGTTCTTTTACATGGTATGGTAATACATATAATAACAGCACTACTGCTACGCATTTATTCACTAATGCTGCAGGATGTGATAGTACAGTAACACTACATCTCACAATTAATAATCCATCAACCGGAGATACAACAGCTATCGCATGTAGTTTATTTACATGGTATGGCAATACATATACATCAAGTGCTACGCCTACTCATATTTTTACAAATGCTGTTGGTTGCGATAGCATAGTAACGTTACATCTTACAATAAACGATCCAACCACAGGAGACACAACTGCAATAGCATGCAGTTCTTTTACATGGTATGGAAATACATATAACAGCAGCACTACTGCTACACATTTATTCACTAACGCCGCAGGATGTGATAGTACAGTAACACTACATCTTACCATTAGTAACCCCACTATAGGAGATACAACCGCTATTGCATGTGGTTCGTTCACATGGTATGGCAATACTTATAATAGCAGCACTACTGCTACACATTTATTCACAAATGCTGCCGGTTGCGACAGTACTGTAACATTGCATCTCACAATCAATGATCCAACTACCGGTGATACAATTGCTATTGCATGCGGTTCATTTACATGGTATGGCAAAACATACAACAGCAGCACTATTGCTACGCATATATTGACTAACGCTACAGGATGCGATAGCACGGTAACATTACAACTCACCATCAATAACGCATCAGCAGGTGATACAACCGCTGTTGCATGCAGTTCATTTACATGGTATGGAAATACATATAATAGCAGTATTACTCCTACACATATGTTTACTAACGCTGCAGGATGTGACAGTATAGTAACTTTACATCTTACTATTAATAAACCAACAACTTCTTCTTCATCTGTAAATATTTGTCCGTCTGAATTACCATATATATGGAACGGATTAACATTTACCGCTGCCGGTACTCAAACTGCACATTTACTTAACAGTGTCGGTTGCGATTCAACAGCTTCATTAACTATAATTTTAAAAAGCAACACTTCTAGTACAACACCCATCAGCATTTGTCCTTCTGCCCTACCTTATACCTGGAACAATACAATATTTAATAACGCAGGAACGCATCTTGTAAAATTGACCAATGCTGCAGGTTGCGATTCTCTGGCAACATTGAAACTAACGGTAAAGGCAACCAGTAGTAGTACAACACCTATCAGTATTTGCGAAGATGAGCTTCCATACAAATGGAATGGCGATGATTATACTACAGGAGGTATGTATACATTAAAATTCACCAATGCAGCAGGCTGTGACTCAACAGCTATTTTAATCCTCGCAGTATTAAAGAAAAGTTCGGGTACACAATTTGCAAAAACCTGTACAACACAATTGCCATTTGTATGGAATGGGAATAATTATAACACCTCGGGAACATATACTATACATTTATTAAATGCTGCAGGCTGCGATTCAACAGCCACTTTAGTACTGACCGTTAATGGCACCAGCACCAGCACAACACAAATAACGGTATGCGATAACGTTTTGCCATTTTCCTGGAATGGGCAATCTTTTAATGTAGCAGGCACATATCCTGTAACACTTACCAGTGCAGTAGGATGCGATTCTATAGCAACTTTAATTTTGACAACCAGCTCTATTACACCTGCATCGTTGGGCAATGATAGAAGGATCTGTCCCGACGACACTGTCATTCTATACCCGGGAAAATATGATACTTATTTATGGCAGGATGGCTCAACAAATCCCACCTATACCGCTACAAAAACCGGAACATATTCAGTGACTGTGAGTAATGGCGGTGTATGTTCAAGCACCTCAACGGTCAATGTGATCGTTCTCGAAGAATGTGGCGATATCTTCTTCCCTACTGCAATTTCACCAAATGGAGATGGGTTAAATGATGGTTTCGGGGCACTGGGTGAACTGTTAGGTGTTAGTGATTATTTGTTAAGAATTTATAACAGGTACGGGGAATTAGTATTTGAAACTAATGACCCTTACAAACGATGGAATGGAATTTACAAAGGAACACTTACCGCAAATTATAATTATGTATGGTACTCCACCTATACACTTAATCGCACTAAGCGAAGATTGCAAAAAGGTAATCTTGTTTTGGTAAGATGATGATGATGCATGCATCATTTTAAAATTTCCAAATCTTCATATCATTTTATTTTTTATACAGTGTCTTATGCATCTGTTGTCCAAAAAAATATCCTACAATACCTCCTGCGATCACACCAATTATTTGCGATAAAACATCTGGACCCGTAATGAACAGACTGGTGAATAAACCTATCACTGCAAAAAATAGAATAGCAAGTTTAACTACTTTATTAAATTTTTTATTAGCAGGATTATTTCCTGCACCGTGATGTTGTTGGTGATGCGGATGAGGCCTTGATTTTGATTGTGGCATGGCAATTTTTTTATTGAATTTACGGTATTTGGTCTTGCTGTAAATAGAAAAAAATTTGAAAACCCAATTAAAGACAAAAGGAAAAGCTCACTAAATTTTATTTAGTGAGCTTTTCTATATTTCAAGATCAAAACATTTTAATTTCTAACTACCCTTATCTTCTTCGATTGCTGGAAAGGACCAGGCAGGATCATATTCAAAGTATATACACCTGATGGCAAATTAAGATTACTCAATACCTCAACAGATTGGGCTTTTTTGTAAACCTTTTGCAATACTAATTGCCCTATATCATTGAATAATTGAACCTTTATCTCCTGATTTAGATATTTTTCAGGCATTGCAATATTCAAATGTGATATTGTAGGGTTAGGATATACATTTATATCCACCAGGTTCTTAAAGTAAACATTTCGAAGTTCAGTATATGAGAAGCTACCATCGAAGTTTACGATCTTCACCCTGTAAATGCTATTCCCTCCTAATGGAGATACGTGAACGAACGAGTACATAGTTTGTCCCGGAAGGATCTGACTAGCACTTTCAAACTTTTTACCATCACCACTAAATTCTACTTCGTAATAGGCAACATTCATTTCTTCAGCAACTGACCAATCTATTTTAACCTCATGTTTCAATTCTGTAACATTAAATTTCAAAATCTTAACAGGAAGCAGCGTTACATTTTTAAGTATGGTTAAAGCAAGTGTATCCGTTGAAGGGCAATTATTACTATTAAAATAATCATAAGTAAAAAATCCGCTCTTATCATACACTACATCATGCCATGTATATGGTTCAGTTACTGTCATTACTTCAAAATGATGACTACCTTCAGTTATTGTTAGATGCAACGTGTCTACAGACGCACATCCGTTAGCGTTAGTGTAAGAGAATGTATAAGTACCACTTGCACCATAAGTTGATCCATTCCATGTAAAGGTTTGGCAAATTGCTTCAGTCGTTACGTTATGCGTTCCGTGATTTACTGTAAGATGCAAAGTATCTACTGATGGACAATTGTTTTCATTACTATATGCATAAGTATATGTACCACCGGTTGTATACATTGTGCCATGCCAGACAAACTGATCGCAAGCAACTTCTGTTGCAGTATTATGGGTGCCTTTACTAATTGTTAAATGTAGCGTATCTACCGATGCACAACCCTCATTACTATTGTATGCATAAGTATAGGTACCACTGTTTGCATAAACTGTTCCATGCCAATTATATTCTTCACAAGAAGTTTGTGTAAGTATATAATGTGAACCTTTATTTACAGTAAGATGTAAAGTATCTACAGACGGACAGCTTAATGCATTGTTATAAGCATAAGTATATGTACCGCTGGTTGCATAAGCAGTACCATGCCATGTGAATGATTCACATGCAGTTTCTGTTTCAACATTATGAGTACCGTAGTTTACAGTAAGATGTAATGTATCTACTGACGGGCAGTTCAATGCATTGTTATAAGCATAAGTATATGTACCGCTCGTTGCATAAGCTGTGCCATGCCATGTGAATGATTCACATGCTGTTTCTGTTTCAACATTATGAGTACCGTAGTTTACTGTTAAATGTAATGTATCTACTGACGGGCAGTTCAATGCATTGTTATAAGCATAAGTATATGTACCGCTCGTTGCATAAGCTGTGCCATGCCATGTGAATGATTCACATGCTGTTTCTGTTTCAACATTATGAGTACCGTAGTTTACTGTTA
>JAZKCS010000010.1:0-42282 GCA_040387955.1 Bacteroidota bacterium
CTTATGGTGGTTTTGCCAAGGGTGTTCACCTCTTCCCATACCGAACAGAGAAGTTAAGCCCCTTATGGCCGATGGTACTAGTATTCCAACTGGGAGAGTAGGTAGCTGCCATATTCATTTAAAAAAGCCTTTCAGATTTATTTCTGAGAGGCTTTTTTGTTTTTACTACTTTCCTATTTCTTAATGATAAAGTAAATGGTCTATAAAGATGCCCATTGGTTTATAGATGAAGTGATTGCGACGCAACGATGATGCTATGGAAAACTATCGCTGGTATTATAAAAAATTATTCTAATTCATAAGTAAGTCTAACGGTAATACGTGCAGTTTTTTCTTTGCTGTAGGTATCATTGTTTCCTCCGTAACTATCTTCTTCTACCGAACCTTTACCCGTAATTTGAAAAACTCCCATACTGGCATCTTTTAATTTTCCCAAACTACCCTTACCGGTTTTTACAATTTTTTCAGCTCTTTCTCTTGCATCCTTTGATCCATTTTCAATAAGATTATGTTTCAAACTGGGAAGATCTGAATAAGTATATTGAACACTATTTGCATTGAATTGAATTCCTGAATTGATGAGTTCTGCAGTTTGATCAATTACATTTTCTATTTTTTTCATCAGCTCAGGATTTTTTTTGCTGCTGAATGCAATTGTTTGGGTGGCAGTGTAACCATCAAACACCTGTTCTGTTTTTGTATTGTATTCGTTTTTTTCAATAGTGATGGTGCGGTAAGATTTTTCAAAATTTACTCCACCGAATGTAAATTCACCTTGTTTAAATCCTTTGCTAATAAAAAATGCTTTTACTTTTTCCTTATCGGTATTGATAAGATTGTAAGCATCTTTTGCTTCCATTGCTTTAGTATTAAAGCTGCCGGACCAGTATATTTCATCTGATTCGAAATCCTTAGTACCAAGGCCAGTTACAGATATTGAATCATCATTTGCATTCCGGTTCTTGAAGGCTTTGCCTAAGATAACCGCAGTGAAAATAATTGCAATACCAATGATCAGAGATTTTAAAAGGAATGTGCTGTCTTTCATTTTAGTTTATTTTTATTTAAACCAAATGTAAGTATGAAATAATACAGCTTGTGTAATAAAGTATTGTTAAATCAATTGCTATTCAGTGATCTCTGCATAATAGCAAATTACCGGTTGGTTATTTATTAGGACAGTTACAGGGCATTCATCTTCTTCTTCAAATTTGTAACTGAAAGAAATTTTACCGTTATCGATCTTATAGTCTACGGTTTTGGTCTTTTTCTTTTTTTCATTTCCAATTGTTAGAGAGACAATTTCTACAGTAACGGTATCTGCAATCTTTATGGAGAATTGTACTGGCTTATTCAATTTGGTTTTTAAAATTCCGTTAGCAGGAGTAAAGCTACTAAGACCTACTGCTAAAGCTTCACTTTTTACCATGGGCATTGAAGTAAAGTTCTTTAGATCTTTTGCTCCAAGGCCTAATTGCCAACTTATGTTATCAGGGAAATGTTGGAAATTGAAAATAGTTTTATCTGAAAAAAAATAGTTAGGGTTATATTTTTTTGTGTAAGTTTTCATTTTTTCATCTGTATAACCACTGCCCCAGGTAGGGTCTACATAAAACCATGTATCAGGACTTTGCCCTAATTGAATAACCGCCCAGGTATGATTGAATTCATCAGGCTTTTCAATGATCTCTTCTATATTATTTTTTACATAACCGTCCACTGTAAGGCATCTGATCTTTGCAACACTACACATATCCTGGAAGAGTGTTGCATAACCCATGGAGTTAGCTTTACGTGTTTTTAAAATAATATCGGAAGTACTTTTTTCGTTGTTATTATTTTTTGCGGCTTTTAGATCGAAGGTAATATTGTTGGCAATCCAACAAAAGATAGCTCTCGATTTTTCGAGGTTAGTAGAAAATTTTCTTGTAACAATAGCACTGATCGTCCCCATATTTAATGTATCGAACGAGCCTAATGTTTGTACATATTCATCTACATTAGATAAACTATTTTTTTGAGAAAATGCTGTGACAGATGAAGTCAATAGCAAAAGGGATACTAAAAGTTTTGAAAAATTTTTCATGTATAAAAATACAATTAGAAAAGTTAATAATTTATCAAACTATTATAATAGAATGTTATACCATTGGCTCTTGCTGACTCAAGCAATGAAAGCTTCCTAATCCCCAAATGATCTCTGTTGAATCAATGCCTACTACAGTCCTATCAGTAAAACAGGATTGTATGATCTGCAATGCTTCATCATCTTTTTTGCAACGGAAAGTTGGAACGATCACAGCATGATTGGCAATGTAAAAATTGGCGTAAGATGCTGGCAGGCGCTGGTTTTCATAAATAACGGCATCAGGCATTGGTAACTCTACAATATTTAATTGCTTGCCATCCAATAGCCGCATCTTTTTTAGCTGATGTAAATTATCCTGCAATAATTCATAGTTCTCATCTTGTTTATCTGATTCGATCACAGTAAGTACAGTGTCTTCATTTACAAAACGTACAGTATCATCAATATGTCCATCCGTATCATCTCCTACAATGCCTTCGTCTATCCATAAAATTTGTTCTGTACCATAATAGTCGTACAAATATTTTTCTATTTCCTCTTGATTGAGATGAGGGTTACGATTTTTATTTAAGAGACAAGCTTTTGAAGTAAGTATTGTTCCTTTACCATTAAATTCTACTGAGCCGCCTTCCATTACAATGCCCGGATTAAATACCGGTAATTTAAAATGATTTCCAATTAATGTTGGCACCACATCATCCAGATCGTAAGGAGGATATTTGTTTCCCCAGGCATTATAATTCCAATCTACTATAACTTTTGTTTTTGAAGTAGGGTTGATCAAAAATGCCGGACCATGATCTCTGCACCATGCATCATTCGTTGGGTGAAAATAGAATTCAATTTTAGAAAGATCAGGAGATACTTTTTTTAAATGATCTGTAGCAAATTTTTTCATTGCTTCATCCGCTACATTTATACGAACTATCTCACTCTTACTTACCTCTTTTATGAATTCACAATAGTATGGATATATTTCATCGATCTTTCCAGGCCATGAAGCTTCCTTATGAGGCCAGCTTAACCACATTGCTTCATGTGCAGCAAACTCTGCAGGGAAAAAATAACCAAGTTCTTTAGGAGTCTTAATCTTCATCTATAAATCTTTTTGTAATGGGCTGATAACTTTCAATTCTGCGGTCTCTTAAAAAAGGCCAATGTGTTCTATAGCTATCAGTTTTTGCAGTGTCAATTTCTACTATTGCAACTTCTTCATCCTCATGCGAAGCTTTGTATAATAAAGTACCAAAAGGGTTACTTACAAATGAACCGCCCCAGAATTTCATTGCGCCATCTTGTTCAAATCCCACACGGTTAACGCTTACCACATGTACTCCATTTGCTACCGCGTGACTACGTTGAATGGTTTGCCATGCATTGTATTGTTCAGTATTTGTTGCTTCATCCTGAGAAGTAGCCCACCCAATTGCAGTAGGGTAAAATAAAATTTCAGCACCCATCAATGCAGTAATTCTTGCTGCTTCCGGATACCACTGATCCCAACAAATAAGTACACCGAATGTTGCAAATTTTGTTTTAAATATTTTGAATCCAAGATCACCGGGAGTAAAATAAAATTTCTCATAAAATGCAGGATCATCAGGAATGTGCATCTTTCTATATTTGCCTAAATATTTCCCATCAGCATCTATAACTGCTGTCGTATTATGATAAAGCCCCTGTGTTCTTTTTTCAAATAAAGAAGCAATAACCACTACACCTGTTTCTGCAGCAACAGCACATAAAGCATCTGTAGATGGACCAGGTATTGGTTCTGCTAATTTAAAATGTTCATAATCTTCAGTATCGCAAAAATAGAGTGAGGTAAAAAGTTCCTGGAGACAAACGATCTGAGCCCCTTTTTTCGCTGCTTCTTTTATCTTTGCGATCGCTTTATTTAAATTGGTTTGCTTATCTGTAACACAACTCATTTGTACTAAAGCAATATTTACTTTTGCCATATCAATTTTTTGAGGGTACAAAGATATAGCTTTGTTTTTTTAGTATTATTTCAAGATATTATGATTATGGTAAAATTTACCACTACTATTTTGCAGTTTGCAAAACAAGGGGACAAGACCGGCTGGACATATATTTCCATTCCGGCTGATATTGCCCAAAAAATAGTTCCTGACAACAAAAAAGGTTTTCGGGTAAAAGGTAAACTTGATACATATAGTATTGATGGTATTTCGCTATTACCAATGGGGGGAGGCGATTTTATTATGCCGTTAAATGCTACGATCCGTAAAGAAATCGGCAAGAGAAAAGGTGCTACATTATCTGTTCAATTAACTGAAGACAAAACTCAATATGAATTGAACAAAGAATTTATGGAATGCCTGGAAGATGATCCTGAAGCAGTATCTTTTTTTAAAAGACAAACGAAGTCTATGCAAAATTATTTCAGTAAATGGATAGACTCTGCAAAGACAGAACCCACAAAGATCAAAAGAATAGCAATGACCATTTCAGCCTTATCTCAAAAATTAAATTTTGCAGAAATGTTGCATAAGCAAAAAGATGAAAAAGAAAAATTGGGTAGATAGTTATAATAATACACGAAGTAATAACGCAAACCCATTGTCTTTTTTTGGATTATCAGTAATCTTAATAATATGTAAACCGGAGCTGGTCCATACTTTAAAAATATCTCCCTTTTTATGTTTTTCTATAGCTTCATCCAGTTGAGGTAACATTATGCCTCTTACAAACCAACCTAAGTCACCCCCTTTTACAGCTGAATAATTATCAGCACTGTAAGTCATTGCCATATTTTCAAAACTGGCGTTCTTCACTTTTATTTTATTTATGATAGTATCTGCCAGCGAATCTGCAAATTTTGCTCTAAACACTGCCGTGTCTAATAGGATATGGCTTACATGATAAAATGTGTTTGGGAGTTTTGCTAATACTTTTAATAAGTAATTGTTCTTTTTAAATGGACCATATACTTTATTGAGTTTACCAGTATAAGCAATGCTGTCAGCAATACCCAAAAAGTTATTGGTTGTCAATATAGTGACAGTGTCAATTTTATATTTCTTCTTGAGCTTGTATTTTACGTAACCGAGTGGATTGTCTGTACCTTCTAATTCCTTTTTTATAGCAGCAATATTTTGACTAAAAAGAATATTATTAATGAGAGAAAAAATAAACAACAGCAGCATTCTTTTCAAAATATTATAATTTAAATTTTTTGATCAACGATTTAATTTTGGTTTTCATCTCATCAAGCTCCGCCATTTCTTCTTGTATGAAAGTATTGTCTTCCAATTTGCCAATTACAGTATTCATCTCTTCATTCGTCTCATATACCATTTTTCGAAATGGGTTACTGTAATCTTTTGCACGGCTATTATAGATGCCTTTACACATGCCTTCTTTTGTAACCAAAAATTTTGACAGTAATTGCTTAAACAATTCTGGGGTAAATTGTTTAGGAGTTATACTCAATATTTCCAATAACGAAGTGTATGCATGGTTTAATTTATCCTGACGATAAGCAGCACCTTCCTTTCTGTAAAAATTATGTATATCATCCCAACTCTTAATTTTGTCTTTCCTGATGTTAACTTTCAAAGTTTCTACTACTGACTTTTGAATCAATTGTCCACCCACGTTGATCCATTCACTTCTTTGGATTTTAGCTGATAAAGTTTTTTTAAGTTCTTCAAAAGTTTTGATCTTATTTGTTTCAATGTGATTGAATATTACC
Organism: Bacteroidota bacterium; assembly: GCA_040387955.1. Lineage (GTDB taxonomy): Bacteria > Bacteroidota > Bacteroidia > Chitinophagales > Chitinophagaceae > Ferruginibacter. The sequence goes on from JAZKCS010000010.1 coordinate 5,808, forward strand.
TCAACTCCATAATATTCTATTAATGCGGTAAAAACTTCTATTGCTTTTGGGACTTTTAAGATCAGTGTTTTCCTGTCGGTATTTTCCCATCCACTCATTTCCGCCGTGCCATTATTATCCGGAGTTAAATGCTGGAGTAATTTTAAACTTTCAAAGATTTCATTGACTGTGTCAGGAGCTAAAAAATCATATTCTATGGTTTGAATTTTTTCAGTCCGTCTATCTCTGTCAATATATTTTTTTGAATTACGCACAAGCGCATACATATTGTATAGGAACCAGTAACCAGGAATAACAACTAAATTATTATTTGATACATCGTTACTTACAAGACTAAATGGAATAGGGATATTTATTTCTGCAGGGAAATCTCCTTTTGCTAAAATTGTAAAAGAAGCGAATTTAGAATTGTGTTTTAGACTCACACACAAGCCCGGCCAAAAGCCACGTCCAGCAATAATTTCGCCATCTGCTGCACGGCTGTTGTGGTTACTCCCAATTGTTGCACCTGCAGCAATATTGCTTTGTCCCATTATCAAAGACGCACACAAAAAAGAATTGTTATGATGTTGTTCGTGTGCCGGAAAGATCAAAGAATTCAATACTTCACAACAAGAAATAGTTGCGTTATTTCCAAGATAAGAGTTCAATAATCTTGCTCCATATTTTAACTGCGAATGCGAAGCCATTACAAAACGAACAGCTTTAACACCATAAAAAATCCTGCAGCCATATCCAACAATTCCATTCACAACTTCACAGCCTTCACCAATTTGAGTTGTACGATCTGCATCACTATTGATAGTAAGATTTTTTAATTTATTAGCACCTTTCAAATATGCATCAGAGCCTATATTGACATCCTTAATGATCTTACAATTCTTTATTACTGTTCTGTCATTGATCTTTCCATAATATCCTCTTTTTGTGTCAAATTTTTTATCTGTAAAATCTTTGAATTTCGACATCAACACTTCATCCTCTCTGTACCGACTCCATAAATAAGCATCCCCCGTTAACATGCCATCAAATAAGATCACTTTTCTACCACCATTCTCATTGCATAGTTCCATCCAAACTCTTAATTTCTCATCCTCTCCATCATTTAAAATTCCATTACCAAATTTTGCTTTATCAGTTGTAGCTAATTCATTTACATTGGCAATCATTACCTCATTACCAATTATATAACGGCTAAGACAGTTGACATTGTTAATGCATACGTTATCTCCAAAATCCGAACTTATGATTGTACTATTGTATAAGCCTACAGGCATACGTAGATTATGAAACTCCAGGTACAATGATTCGAGTTTACCAATACGGATCAAACCGTAGAATTGACAATTTTTTACTAATTCAGGATTAAATTTTTCAGATACGCATATTTTATTCCAATCGTCTGATGTATTTCTATTTCTAACCAACACTTCAATTTCAAGTGCTGTTAATTTTCGATATTTGACTGATTTCGTATTTTGTAAATTCCGCAGGTGGTACTCATCTTTTCCTTTCGGAATAAATTCAGCATCAATAAAATTATAGCCAAGATCTTCTATACGGCTCTTCTTAATAATGTTCATTGCTTGAGATAATAATCAACTAAAATAACACAAATTAATTTAACAGAGGTATTTCTTGATAAAAGGTTATGGGGGAATTGGGGACTAAAAATTATAATAAAAAAGCTGATATTTTGTATCAGCCTTTTTTGTCAAAATTTAATCTTTATTCTACGGTAACACTTTTGGCTAAGTTTCTAGGTTTATCAACGTCAACTCCTTTAGCAATACCCACATAATAAGAAAGTAACTGTAGTGGAATACAACTTAATAAGGGAGCAACCAGTTCATCAGCAGGAGGCACAAAAAATACATCATCTGCTAATCCCGGAATTACTTCATCACCTTCAGTAATAATTGCAATCACTTTCCCTTTACGGGCTTTTATTTCCTGGATATTACTTACAATTTTTTCATGATAGCTATCTTTAGTAGCAACAAATATTACAGGGAGATCTTCATCTACCAATGCAATTGGCCCATGTTTCATTTCAGCAGCAGGGTAACCTTCTGCATGTATGTAGCTGATCTCTTTTAGTTTTAATGCGCCTTCTAAAGCTATTGGGAAATTATATCCCCTGCCTAAAAATAAAGCACTGTTGGCTTTTTGATATTTTATGGCAATATCTTTTATTAATTCAGCGCTTTTTAAAAGGGCTTCAACTTTTTCAGGAATTGATTCCATTTCAAAAAGTAAATTGGTATATCGTTCGTTCGAGATGGTATTTTTTTCTTTTGCAATTTTTAAAGCCATCATTATTATTACCGCTAATTGACCAGTAAATGCTTTAGTAGAAGCAACACCAATTTCCGGGCCGGCATGCGTATAAGCGCCACCATCACTGATACGTGCAATGGATGAACCAACTACATTTACTATTCCGAAAATAATGGCACCTTTTTGTTTTGCATTTTCAATAGCAACCAATGTGTCTGCAGTTTCACCGCTTTGGGAAATGGCAATAATGATATCTCCATTGTTAATGATCGGGTTTCTATACCTGAATTCAGAAGCGTATTCAACTTCCACAGGAATTCTGCATAGTTCTTCGATTACATATTCAGCAACAAGGCCTGCGTGCCAACTAGTTCCACAAGCTAAAATGATGATACGCTTAGCTTCTTTAAAAGCCTCCATGTTCTTTTGAATACCACTCATTGTAATTGTGCCAGCCTGTGCGTCTAATCGTCCACGTAAGCAATCATGTATGGTACTTGGTTGTTCAAAAATTTCCTTTAACATGAAATGATCATATCCACCTTTTTCAATAGCGGCTAACTCCATATCAAGCTTAGTTATAAATGGAGTGATCTTTTCATTGCCTAGATTTCTTAATACTAGAGAATCAGGTTTTACCACAGCTAATTCATAATCATTTACATAAACCACTTCTTTAGTGTATTCAAGCATAGGAGTAGCATCACTGCCTAAAAAATGTTCACCTTTACCCACTCCAATAACAAGAGGGCTTCCTTTTCTTGCAGCAAGAATAGTTTCCGGATCATTTTCATCGATCAATAAAATGCAATATGCACCTGTTACCCTTTTTAAGGCAATCCGTAAAGCTTCTTCAAGACTACAATCATTGTTCTGTTGAATGTCTTCAATAAAATTCAACAGTACCTCTGAATCGGTATCGCTTTTAAAGCTATAGCCTTTGCTAAGTAATTCAGTTTTTATCTGAGCATAATTTTCAATGATGCCATTATGTATCATTGCTAATTTTCCACTAGCTGAATAATGAGGATGAGCATTTCTATCATTAGGTTCTCCATGAGTAGCCCAACGAGTATGGCCTATGCCTATATGAGAATGGAGATCCTGGCCTAAAACAAATTCTTCTAAGTCAGCTACTCTTCCTTTCTTTTTATAAACTTTTAATCCGCCGTTCAATAAAGCAACACCGGTGCTATCATAACCACGGTATTCCAATCTTTTTAATCCATTTATAACAATCGGGTACGCTTCTCTCGGTCCCGTATATCCAACAATTCCACACATATAAAATATTTTTTGAGCCTGTTTTAATGATCATCATTCAACGAAAAAACTTCCTAGCTTATAGGTTGAAAATAATCTTGCAAAATAAGAAAAATTGAGTCAACTTAAAGCAATACACCTTTTAAAAAAGCATATGCAAAAGAAAAATATATGACGAGTCCCGTCACATCTACTAAAGTAGCTACAAATGGGGCTGATGAAACCGCAGGATCGGCACCTAATCTTTTTAAAATAATAGGTAACATCGAGCCTGTTAATGTACCCCAAAGTACTACGCCTAATAACGAAAATCCTACTGTAAAGCCAATCAATACCTCATGATCTCCATATACATTCGGTAATATACTTCCCCAAATCACCACCCTTATAAAACCAATTGCTCCTAATACTGTACCCAATAAAATTCCTTGTATGATCTCTCTTCTCATTACTTTCCACCAATTTGCAATGCTTATCTCTCCAACTGCCATTGCCTGAATGATCAACGTAGATGCCTGCGATCCTGTATTGCCTCCACTTGAAATAATTAAAGGAATAAATAGTGCTAATACAACAGCTTTACTTATTTCATCTTCAAAAAAGCCCATCGCAGTGGCTGTTAGCATTTCTCCCAAAAATAATACTACCAGCCAGCCAATACGTTTTTTGAAAAGTTTCAACAAAGGCATTTCCAGGTAGGGTTCATCCAATGCTTCAGTACCACCGATCTTTTGAATGTCTTCACTAAATTCCTCATTGGCTACCCACAATACATCATCAATGGTAACAATACCCAATAATTTATTCGTTTTACTAACAACGGGTAAGGCTACCCTGTTATTCATTTTAAAAGCTTCATTGGCAACTTCCTGATCGTCTTCGGCATATAAAGTAATGAACCTGCCATCCATCAACTCAGTTACTTTTTTATCAGGTGTAGCCATGATAAAATCTTTGATACGGATATCATCTAAAAATTCTCCATGTTCGTTGATCACATAGATCACATCAATTGTCTCACTATTCTTTGCATACTTACGGATAGTATTTAAAACATCCTCAACAGTATTGTTTTCATAAACATACACATAGTCAGGTGTCATTAGCCTACCTACACTTCCTTCAGGATATCCCAGGAGAGATAAAGTGATCTTTCTTTCATCAGGATTTAATGCTTTAACCAATTCTCTTACAGCACTGCTGGGTAATTCACTTAAAAAAGCTGTACGGTCATCAGGAGGTAGAGCATTTAGTAATTCCGCAGTTGTAAAAGCAGGAAGATCTTTGATTATTCTTTTTTGATAGGAGAGTTCTAATATTTTAAAAACACTAGCAGCTCTATGCAAAGAAAGATGGCTGATGATCTGTGTCTCATAATCTTCATTTTCATAGATAAGCTCCGCCACATCACTGATATTCTGGTGATTTAAAAATTCTTTGATCTGCAATTTATCTTCACTTGCAATTATCTCTTCGAATTTTTCCTGGATCGATATTTCATCTACTTCTAAAGACATGAATGATATTACACTTAAGAGGTGCAAATTTACTTTATTATCCTTTAAGTAAATGTTATGCCTTAATTCTATTTTTCAAAAAAAAAGCGAAGCTATTAGCTTCGCTTTAAGATATTTATCATAGAATTTATTGTTGTTCTATCAGCTGGATCTCAGCATTGATGCGTACTTCATCACTCACTACTACGCCACCTGCTTCAGTTACAGCATTCCAGGTAAGGCCAAAATCTTTACGGTTGATCTTTCCATTAATTGTGAAGCCGGCCTTAGTATTGTTATAAGCGTCTTTTACAACACCTCCAAACTCAACACTTAATTTAATGTTTTTTGTCACTTCTTTGATGGTAAGATCTCCATATATATCATATGAACCATCATTATCGATATTCTCATATTTTGTCGCTACAAATTTTAATTTTGGATAAGTAGCTGCGTCAAAGAAGTCAGCACTTTTCAAATGTGCATCTCTTTGTTCTACACCTGTGTCGATAGAATCTGTATCTGCTGAAAAACTGATGCTTGCTTTAGTAAAATCTTCATTATCCGTTTCTACTTGTGCATCGAAAATATTAAAACTACCACTTACGTTGGTGATCATAAGGTGTTTTATTTTAAATTTCACTTCGCTGTGTGTGGGGTCTATGACCCATTTTTTTGTTGCCATGATGTTTATTTTCATGCAAGGTACAAAAATCAATGTTTAAACATTGATTTTTGTAAGAAAATATTTTTTCTTTAACAAAAGGTTTACCTAATGATATATTAGCAGCCTGTTTACAAGGCAATTACGGTTTTTTGTTCATTGCTTTTAATGGCTGTTTCAATGATCTTCATTACGTTGATTCCATCATCAACGGTTACCGGCATTGGATTGTCTGAGGTCAATGCTTTAAAAACGCCATCGTAGAAATCAAAATAATTCCCATTAAGTGTGGGAATGTTGATCTTAGTTGAAACGCCATCTATTGAGGTATGTAATAATCCTTGTTCGTTTTCTGGCTCTGCACCCCAATCAGTAGTGTTGGGAATTTTGCCTGCTAGTAATTCAGGCTCCTGTATATCTGCACGGCTTTTTAAAAATGAACCTTTTGTGCCATGGAAAATATAAGAGGGGAGTGGTTCTCTAACAATATACCCGGCTTTTAATCTGATCCTGAAATGTGGGTATTGCAATAAAATATCAAACCAATCATCCACAGAAGAACTTTCTCTTGTAATGCGGATGTCTGCAAATAATGATTGTGGCATACCAAACAAGCATAAAGCCTGGTCAATTAAATGTGGCCCCAGATCTTTTAATATACCTGCCCCCGGCCCCGGAACTTCTTTATGTTGCTTTGGACTTAATGCAAGGTTATATCTATCAAAATGTATTTCGCCTTCATTCAACTTACCTAATAATCCATCCTTTAAAACTTTTTGTACTGTTTTAAAATCGCTGTCCCAGCGCCTGTTTTGAAATACTGCAATTTTTTTATTTTGTTTTTCTGCAAGAATTTTTAATTCTTTTGCTTCTTCAACGGTTGTGGTAAATGCTTTTTCAACTACAATATTTTTGCCAGCAAGCAAAGCTTGTTTTGCATAATCAAAATGAGTATAGGTTGGCGTATTTACTATTACTAATCCTATTGTATCATCAGCTAAAACACTTTCAAGTGAAGGATAAGCTTTTGCGGCATGATAACGCTCCTGGATCGTTTTTTTATTCCTTTCCCATGATCCCGCCATCGTAAAACCTGGATGCAATTCTATGAAGGGAGCATGAAAAACTTTACCTGACATGCCATAAGATAAAAGAGCGGTTTTGATGGGCATAAAATGATATTTGAAATGTAAGTAAATATTTTTTTTCAATACTTAAGAAAAAAGGCGAAACATTTTATTGTTTCGCCTTTGAAAAATTTGTGCAGTTGCATTATAATGATGCTGCAAATTCTCTTCTGATAATATTTAAAGCTCCACCGGCTTTGAACCATTCAATTTGTTGTTCGTTGTAAGTATGATTTACAAGAATGGTTTCATTTGTGCCATCGGCATGATTTAAGATCAATTGTAAAGATCTGCCCGGAGCAAATGATAACAATCCTTCTATATCGATGATATCATCTTCCTGGATCTTATCATAATCTTCTTTGTTAGCAAATGTCAAAGCAAGCATACCTTGTTTTTTCAAATTGGTTTCATGGATCCTTGCAAAAGATTTTACCAATACAGCTCTAACACCTAAATGACGAGGCTCCATTGCCGCATGTTCTCTTGAACTTCCTTCACCATAGTTTTCGTCACCTACAACCAAAGTGCCTATTCCTGCTGCTTTATATGCTCTTTGAGTATTTGGAACTGTACCATATTCACTTGTCAACTGATTTTTTACAGTATCAGTTTTTTCATTGAAATAGTTTACAGCACCGATCAACATATTGTTGCTGATATTATCTAAGTGTCCACGGAATTTTAACCATGGCCCTGCCATACTGATATGATCCGTTGTACATTTTCCTTTTGCTTTGATCAACAATTTCAATCCTTTAAGATCAACACCTTCCCATGCTGCAAATGGATCAAGTAATTGTAAACGTTTGCTATCAGGAGAAACTATTACCTGTACTCCGCTACCATCTTCAGCAGGTTGCTGATATCCGGCATCTTCAACATCAAAACCTTTTATTGGTAATTCATAACCAGTAGGTGCGTCTAATTTTACTTGCTCACCTTTATCGTTAGTAAGTGTATCTGTAAGTGGATTAAAAGATAGATCACCAGCAATAGCTAAAGCGGTTACCAACTCAGGGCTACCAACAAATGCAAACGTATTTGGGTTACCGTCAGCACGTTTAGCAAAGTTTCTGTTGAAAGAATGTACGATGGTATTTTTTTCTGCTTTCTCAGCACCAACCCTTGCCCACATACCGATACATGGTCCGCATGCATTAGCAAAAACATTAGCACCAATTTTATCAAACACTCCTAAGAAACCATCTCTTTCAATTGTATAACGAACCAATTCGCTACCAGGAGTAATATTAAATTCAGCATTTAATTTTAAACCTTTAGCACTTACTTGTTGTGCTAAACTAACTGCACGGCTGATATCTTCATAAGAAGAGTTTGTACAGCTTCCTATTAAACCAACTTCAATTTTTGTAGGCCATCCGTTTGCAGCAGCAGCTTCTTTCATTTTAGAAATAGGCGTAGCAAGATCCGGAGTAAATGGTCCGTTTAAATGAGGTTCTAAAGTTGATAGATCAATTTCAATTACCTGATCAAAATATTGCTCAGGGTTAGCATATACTTCAGGATCACCTGTTAAGTGTTGTTTGATAGCATCAGCTGCAGTAGCAATTGCTTCTCTGCCTGTAGCTTTTAAATAGCGGCTCATGCTTTCATCATAACCAAATGTAGAAGTAGTAGCACCAATTTCAGCACCCATATTACAAATAGTGCCTTTACCTGTACAACTCATGCTAGTTGCACCTTCGCCAAAATATTCAACAACAGCACCGGTACCACCTTTTACAGTTAAGATACCAGCTACTTTTAATATAACATCTTTAGGAGCGGTCCATCCATTTAATTTACCAGTCAATTTAACACCGATCAATTTCGGCATTTTCAATTCCCAAGGTAAACCTGCCATCACATCACAAGCATCAGCTCCACCAACTCCAATTGCGATCATACCTAAACCACCTGCATTAACAGTATGGCTATCAGTTCCGATCATCATACCACCAGGAAATGCATAGTTTTCCAAAACCACCTGGTGAATGATACCTGCACCCGGTTTCCAAAATCCAATTCCGTATTTATTACTTACACTTGCAAGGAAATCGTAAACTTCACTGCTTTCATGCACAGCTCTATCAAGATCCGTTTTACTATTAACTTTTGCTTCGATCAAATGATCACAATGCACTGTACTAGGCACAGCTACTTTGGTACGTCCGCTTTGCATGAATTGCAATAATGCCATTTGAGCTGTAGCATCCTGCATTGCAACACGGTCAGGCGCAAAATCTACATAATCAGCCCCACGGCCATATGCTTTACTTGCATCTCCTTCGGTTAAATGTGCATATAATATTTTTTCTGTAAGTGTTAAAGGCTTGCCGGTAACTTTACGGGCAGCTTCAATGCGGCCGCCAAAATTGGCATAGACCTTTTTGATCATTTCAACGTCAAAAGCCATAGTGAATTACGATTTTTGGGATTTATTGATTAAGATTTTGAATGAAAAAAAGTGGAGGTCCTTTTTCATTTTGCAAAATTACAACAAATCAGCCAAGCTCTAGCATCCTTTTTGTAGGTTATTCAAGAATATTTTTTTAAATTAGCATATGAATCGATTTAAACTTTTTATCGAGTGGCATGTTTTTGGGGTATGTTCAGCAATTGGAGAAAAAATCGGTATTGCGACTTCAACTATTAGGAAGTATTTTATATATATATCTTTTATGACAATGGGTTCCCCCCTAATCATTTACCTTTTTATAGCATTTTGGATGAACATAAAGCAATATATCCTTAATGCAAGAAGAAATCCACTTCGGTATTTATAATTTTTTGATCATTACCTTCTGACTTTTCAAACCTTTCAATTCTTACTATGATTGTATTCAACATAGATCATAAGAACTATCAAAAGTTATTAAAAGACTTTGCTGTTACTTTAGGTATACCCTATAACGATACCGATTATCTTATTTTACCTGAAACTGTTGGGAAAGGGATCATTAAAGTATTTAGTCTGTTTGATGAGTTGCAGGTTTTTTTAATTGACGCAGTATTTAATGAAAGAATATTGACAACAAGAAAAAAATCAGATGATCAATATTACATTCTTCATTTCGATGATTTTAAAATTACAGAGACTTTAAAGTTTACTGTTGAAGACGAAATGCTGCAAAAAACAAATATGCATCATTCTGTAGCGAGGCTTACCAGTAATATGTTCACCAATAAAGAAGAAATCCCCCCGGGAGTTCATGTGAAAGCTGTAAAAGTTTTATTCAATAGTAAATGGCTTAAAAAATATTTAGGATTAGATAGCAATGAAGCAGTTTTGCAAAAATATCTTTCCTTAAAAACCGAAAGTATTGATATTGAAAAATTAGATGCTGCATATCATCATCTTTTAAATGATCTTTGGGAAATTGAAAAAGAGAATCCTTTAAAAAATATTTATTTGCAAAATAGGGTTTCTTTATTGGTAGAAAGGTTCTTCTCCAGATTATTTGAAAAGATGAACTTATTAGAAGGGAAGTTTGTTATTAATGAAGAGGATGTACAAAGATTGGTGAAGGCCAAACAAATACTGGTAAACGATTTTAGTGAGCAACCTCCAACAATAACCAAGCTTTCTAAATTAGTTTCAATGAGTGCTACTACGCTTAAAAGAAAATTTAAAGATATGTTTGGGGATAGCATTTATGCATATTATCAGAAACAACGCCTTCAAAAAGCAAAAGAACTTTTAGCAACAGGTAAATGCAATGTAAAAGAAACAGCAGAAGCGATCGGCTATCACAATCCATCTAATTTTATTGTTGCATTTAAAAGACATTTCAAAATTTTGCCCGGCGATCTGGCTGGCATCAGTTAAACAATACAATGCTTTACCTCAGTTATACTCATACAGATTATTATAGTTTTTTAGCAGATTTTGCTAAATCCGTAGGTACTACATTGACAACAGAAGGTAGCTTTGATTTTCCACCAAATTTTGCCAAAGGATATAATAAGGTATTAACACTTCCCAATGGATTACAAGCAATTATTATTGACGCAGTTCTTAATGATGATTTTTGTATCACCAGGAATAAATCGGCTGATGAATTTTATGCATTAAGATTTGATGAATTTCACATCAATGAAAAAATGACCATCAAATTTGATAAAGAGCATATTCATAAATCTGAAAATAGCCGTTCTGCAGTTATGCTTACAAGCTCACTTTTTGATTATGGTTTTATTTTGAAAAAAGGAAGTGTTGTAAAAGGAATAAATGTATTGATGACCAAAGAATGGCTGGCAAAATATTTAGGGATCAGTTCAAATGATAAAGTAATTCAAAAATACCTGGCTTTAAAAACTGCAAGTATTAATTTGGAGCCTTTTGATACACAATATCGGCAATTGTTTAATACAATATTGGAAGAAGAGAAAAAGGACAACCCATTAAAAACTGTGATCATACAGAACCGGATAATGTTATTGATAGAAAGATTCTTTACACGGTTGTATAAAAAAATGGAAACTAAAATCTTCCGAAAAACTCTAAGCGATGAAGAAATTCAACGTTTAATGAATACTGAAGCAAAACTGGTAAAAGATTTTTCTCTGGCACCGCCAACTATTCCCCAATTGGCTAAAAAGGCTGTGATGAGTGAAACAAAGCTCAAAACACTTTTTAAAAAGGTATATGGATCAAGTATATATGAGTATTATCAAAAGAATAGGATGATAAGAGCCAGATATCTGTTGGAATCACGTAAATATTCTGTAAAAGAGGTGGGAATGATGCTGAATTTTAAAAATCTCAGCAATTTCACTATTGCATTTAAAAAAGAATTTGGAATTCTTCCAAGTAATCTTCAGGAAGAACTAAAAAAATAGCCGCAAATTTTATCGTTTTCAATTATAGAACTGTCGGATTTGAATATAAGTTTTATAAGGCTTAGTGTAACTTGCACACATATTAATCGCATACCTGAAGATTCCGCTTTTCTTTTCAATATATGAGATCCAAAAAGTTTTTGATTATTGATGGTTTTGATTTTAATGATTGTCCTGCAGTATTGTAGGACAATTTATTTTACAGCCTTTCTTATCTTAATAAGCTTCTCTAACAATGGTTCTAACAAATGCAGGGCAAGCATATTTGCACCATCGCTTTTGGCAATAGCAGGATTAGGATGTGTTTCAATAAACAATCCATCGGCCCCGGTAGCAATAGCTGCCTTGGCAATAGTTTCTATTAATTGAGGATTTCCTCCTGTTACACCTGTTGTTTGGTTAGGCTGTTGTAAACTATGTGTACAGTCCATTACCACAGGGACATTATGTGCTTTCATCCAGGGAATATTTCTGTAATCAACTACCAGGTCCTGATAACCGAATGTATTACCTCTTTCTGTAAGAATTATCTTTTCGTTTCCTGATTTTCGGATCTTATCCGCTGCAAATTTCATGGATGGGCCATTCACGAATTGCCCTTTTTTTACATTAACGATCTTTCCTGTTGCTGCAGCAGCGATCAAAAGATCTGTTTGTCTGCAAAGAAAAGCCGGTATCTGAAGTATGTCTACATATTTAGCAGCAAGTGCAGCTTCTGCGGCGCTGTGAATATCTGTTGTAGTTGGTAAAGAAAATCTTTGACCTGTAGCCTTTATTAATTCAAGCGCTTTTTCATCTCCTATACCTGTAAATGAAGATCCACTTGTACGGTTAGCTTTTCTGTATGAAGCTTTAAATACATAGGGGATTTCTAATTTTTTACAAATACCCGAAACCTTCTCTGCAATTTCTGATACAATATTTTCATCTTCAACCACACATGGGCCTGCTATCAGAAAGAAATTTTCCTTGTTGTAGGTCTGGCCATTAAAAATGTCCTCAAGATATTTTTCCATGCAGCGAAAATACAATTTAGCAGTTGAATGAACGAATAGAAAAAATTGAGTCAAGTGCGTTTACCCTAAAGAGTTACTTCACATATTTGTTTTTTAAAATATACTTTGTTTTTTGTATGTAAGTTTTCAACAAGTGGCTATTTTCTGTTGAAAACTACGACAAATACCCAAGTGAGGGTATAAATATGATTTAAATAATACTAATCTTTGCGTATTGTTATAAATGAAAACTAAATAAAAATTTGGTTATCAATTCTATAGCGATATTTTTGCACACATTAAAAAATCAAAAACAAGTAACATGAAAAAAGTAATTTTAAGTTTAGTGATCGTTGCAGCGGCAACTTTCTCTGCAAATGCACAAGACAAAGATGCTCAAACAATGAAAGATCTAACTTTCAGCGTAGGTGTTGATGCTGGTATCCCAACAACTAGTGGTGTAAAAGGATTTTACATCGGTGGTGATGTACAAGGTGAATACGCAGCGTCTCCAGAATTAGGAATCACTTTAAGTGCTGGTTATACCTCTTTTATGGCTAAAGGTGGTGGATCATCAAGTTCTATTCCTGTTTTAGGTGGTATCCGTTATTATTTTTCTGATAGAAAAGTTTATGCTAGTGCTCAAGCGGGTGTAACAATTTTTACTGGTGGAGGTTCATCAACTTCTGTATTTACATATGCTCCTGGAATAGGATATTATGTAAGTCCAAATTTTGACTTATTATTAAAATATCAAGCTGCATCAAAAGATGGCGTGACTTCGTCACAACTTGCTTTAAGAGCAGCTTACAACTTCTAATTTAATTTAGATAAGATATAAAAAAAGCATCTTCATTTGAAGATGCTTTTTTTATTATAATAGTTTTCTTATTTATGCTTTGAAAGCAGATCTCATTTTTTCCATTAATTCTTTTTCCAACATTCTTTGAGCAGTCTGTATCATGCTTTTAAATGCTGTTGCATGAGAAATGCCGTGGCCAATGATCACAGGTTTGTTTACACCTAATACAGGAACACCGCCATACATTTCAAAATTAAAACGTTCAAAATGCTCATCCTGGATGTTTCTGCGTTTTACAATATCAAAAACACTTTCAGCCATTTTTAAAACAACATTTCCTGTAAAACCTTCGCAAACCATTACGTCTGCTTTGTTTAATAGGATGTCACGACCTTCAATGTTTCCAACAAAATTTATCTGTGTATTTTCTTTTAATAATGGATAAGTAGCCTGCGCAAGTATGTTCCCTTTTCCTTCTTCCTCACCAAGGTTGATCAAACCAACTTTAGGGTTTTTGATCTCTAGAATATGTTCTGCAAATAGAGAACCGAGTATGGCGAATTGATTCAGGTTTTCCGGTTTGCAATCTGCATTGATACCGGCATCGAGTAATATTCCTAAACTTCCATCTTCTCTTGGCATATATGCACCGATGGTTGGCCTGCTTACACCTTCGATTGCTTTGATACTGAATAATGAACCTACCATCATTGCACCTGTATTGCCTGCACTGATGAAAGCATCTATTTTATCAGAAGCTAATAAATGAAACCCTATGGCTATAGAAGATTGTTGTTTTTCTTTAAGCGCCTTAGTAGGGTGCTCCTGCATTTCTATTACCTGCGAAGCATGAACAACAGTAATGTTGTTGAATGAAATATTGTGCTGAGACAAAAGCTCATTCACTTTAGCTTCATCACCTATTAATGTAAGATGGATCGATTGCTCTTTATCCTGAAAAAATAACGCTATACCTTTTACGGCTTCGAGGGGGGCATAGTCTCCACCCATCATATCAATACCTATATTCATGTGATAAAAGTAACAAATAAAAAAATTCTAAACCCTAAACTATTATAAGTTCAGCATTTAGAATTTCGAATTAATATTTTTTAAGAAATACTAGGCTTTTAGCGGAGCTTTTTCAGCAACAACTTGTCCTTTGTAGTAAAGTTTACCTTCACTAACATGAGCACGGTGGCGTACATGCGTTTCTCCGGTAGTTTTATCTACAGTCAATGTAGTTTCTGATGCTTTATAATGCGTCCTTCTCTTTGCACTGCGTTGCTGCGAATGGCGTCGTTTCGGATTTGGCATAACGTTTTATTTTATTTTATTATTTAATTTTTATTTTCTTTAAACTGATCTAATCCTTTCCAGATGCTGCCGGCATTATTGTCCTGCTGAAACTTTGCTTCCATTTCTTTAAGCTTGGCCAACACTTCTTTATTACATTTATCACCTCCAAATTCTTCTTCGCTGCACATTTTCTGATAAGGAACACTTAAACTTACAAATTCAAATATCCAATCATTCAGGGTTAAATGGCTTTCTGTCTTTGAAATATAATGAACATCAGGATCTTCCTCTTGTTCATTCATCTCTTCAGGATTGTCTACCATTTTTACGAGCATGTTAAACTCGTCCCATAGGTCTTTGGTTAGTGTGTTTCCGCATTTATCGCAGATCACATCAGCCTTACCGCCTATTTCGAACTTCAGCAGAAAAAAACTTGACTTTTTATCTAACTGAACTTTAATTTTAGCTACGCAATTTGTAAACTCCCTGTTTTCAATTTCAGCAAAGAACTCGTCATTCACTTCGTATGTAAACTCGTGAATACCAGGCTTTAAACCCACAAATGCTATCTCAAATGCCTTCTTTTTTCCCATTACCGCTGGTTTAAAGGACGGCAAAGGTACTAAAAAGGTTTGAGGTTTCAGCTATAACTATCAAAGTTTTTTACTAAAAAAAGCCTGAGAAGGCGTTTTTTAGTATTTTTAGTGTCTATGATCTCTAAAAAACAATGGATCTTACTGCTAGTATTGTTTTTTATAGCATTAATTATTCATTTTATATCTGCCAGCCCCTCTTGGGTTGAAAATGCGTATTCACTTTCATTTTATAATTATATAAGTGGTTTTTTGAGAATGATCTTCGGATGGATACCTTTTAGCATAGGAGATATACTTTATACAATTGGTGTTGTCTGGATCTTAAAAAAGGGCTACAAATTTTCAAAAGCGGTTATTAATAAAAAGATAAGTGTTGCTGCAGTAAAAATATTTTTCTATAAGATATCGGTGCAATTACTTTTTATTTATTGTTTATTTAATTTTTTATGGGGCATAAATTATGATCGAAAAGGGATTGCTGATCAGTTAGGTTTAGGATCGACAAAATACTCCGTCAATGAATTAAGGAATATTGATTCGTTGCTGTTGATCAAAGTAAATGAATGTAAATATGCTATCGTTCAAAAACCCCCTATTGTAATATCTTCAAAAGATATTTTTAATGGATCGGTGGATGCATATAAGGAAGTAAACAAGGAACATTCATTTATACAATATAATTTTAGGTCCGTTAAAAGTTCTTTGTGGGGATGGTTAGGGAATTATATCGGGTTCACAGGTTATTACAATCCGTTTACCGGAGAGGCGCAGGTCAATACCACTGTACCAATTTTTTTACAGCCTTATACAACATGTCATGAAATAGCTCACCAGCTTGGATATGCAAAGGAGAACGAAGCTAATTTTGTTGGCTATCTGGCAGCATCATCATCAAAAGATAGTTTGTTTAAATATTCTGTTTACCTCGATCTATTCATTTATGCAAATAGGAGTTTAGCAAGGGTCGATAGCATTTCTGCTAAAAATTTTGCAAAACAAATATTACCTGCTGTTAAAACAGATCTTGCTGAATGGAAAAAATTTGCAATGGATCATCAAAATCCTATAGAGCCGAGAGTAAGATGGATGTATGGAAAATTTTTAGAGAACAATGCACAGCCGAAAGGTATTTTATCTTATGATGAAGTGACAGCTTTGTTGATAGCTTATTATAAAAAGTATGGATCTATTTAATGTACGATTTGCGATGTGTGAAGTACGACGTCCTTTAATTTAAAGGATTTCACTTACATCGTAAATCGTATATCGAAAATTGTAAATTAGAACTTGTTCTTCCACATCATACTCTCTACAGGCTTATTATGCTGGCCGCTGTATTTCGCATTCTTCTTTTGATTGTATTTGATCTCGATCTCTCCATCAACAGGGAAATATATCAATTGCCCGATAGGCATCCCTTTGTAAACCCTTACTGGTTTTTTTACCGATATCTCTAAGGTCCAGTTGCCGCAAAAACCAACATCGCCTTTACCGGCGGTAGCATGAATATCAATACCCAAGCGGCCCGTAGAAGATTTACCTTCAAGAAAAGGGACATGGGCATGTGTTTCAGTATATTCTTCGGTTACTCCTAAATAAAATTCATGTGGTTGTAAAACAATTCCCTCATCAGGAATTTCAAAATGTTCAATAGTATTATGGGCTTTTGCATCTAATTCATGGCTGGAATACATAGCAAGATGTTTTCCTAAATGCACATCATAACTGTTGCTCCCAAGGCATTCCCTGTCATAAGGTACAACTTTGATTGTTCCTTTTTCAATTTCTTCCAGTATACGTGTGTCGCTAAGTATCATTTGTGTTTGTTATTTATTAGAGGTTATTCGTTAATTTGTAAAAGTAATTTTTTCATTTTTCATTTTTCATTTTTCACTGTTCTCTATGCCTTTGGTTTATCAACAAAATATCAACGAAACCAGTAAAATGGCCATTTGGCACATTACTGAGCCCGAAGATTTTTTCTTGAAGGAAGTGCCTTTGCAGCGAACGATCACACATCCTCATAAACGTTTACAACATTTGGCTGGCAGATTTTTATTAAAAGAGTTGTTTCCGGATTTCCCATATAGCCTTATAAAAATAGCGGACACCCGTAAACCTTTTTTGATAGATGATTTGTATCACTTTTCAATTTCACATTGTGGTGATTTTGCAGCTGCAATTGTTAGTAAAGAGAATAGGGTAGGCATTGATATCGAACTATATACTGATAAAGTAGAAAGGGTTAAAGAGAAATTTTTAAGAGATGAAGAACAAGTAAAATTAGAAAATAATAAGTCATCAGATACATTATCTCACATACATTTATTAACTGCAGCCTGGAGTATTAAGGAAACAATTTTTAAATGGGAAGGCGAAGGTGAATTAGATTTCAGAGAACATATGCAGATAAAAGCATTTGATTTTTACGATGAAATAAATGCAAACGCAAGTTGCGAATTATCTAAACATAAAAATATTGATCTGAATATTTCAGTTAAATTTCTTAGCCAGATGGTATTGGCGTGGTGCGTAAAATAATCTGCATTAAAAAAATGGCAACATCAAATCCGAAATTAGAGAGGTCATTAGGACTGTTTCACTCTACCGTATTAAATATGATCGATATGGTCGGCATTGGTCCATTTGTGACATTGCCAATTGTTATGGGTTTGATGGGAGGTATGTTTCTATACGCATGGATAGCTGGAGCGATACTTTCTTTGGTCGATGCAATGATATGGAGTGAATTGGGAGCAGCTTATCCATTGGCGGGAGGTAGTTATAATTTTTTGAAAGAGGCCTATGGGAAAAATGGCCCAGGCAAAATGATGAGCTTCTTATATGTATGGCAAACAGTTATACAAGCACCTTTGGTAGCGGCTTCTGCAGCAATAGGATTTGCTCAATATCTCGGATACCTAGTACATCTTGATGTGTGGCAACAAAAAATGGTATCCGCCACCGTTATAGTAGCAGTTACTTTTTTGTTATATAGAAAAATTGATAGTATTGGGAAGATAGGCGTATTGTTATGGAGTGGTGTTTTATTGACCTTGGGTTGGATCATTATTGGAGGAATAGCACATGGAAATTTTTTACAACCATTAAAAGATATCAATACTGATTTTAGTTGGGGGCAACTTGTTTCATTTGTATTTGGACAAGCATGTGTAAAAACGATCTACAGTTATTTAGGTTATTACAATGTTTGCCATTTGGGGGGAGAGATAAAAAATCCAGCCAAAAATATTCCGAGAAGTATGTTCATTTCTGTGATCGGTATTGCTATTCTATATCTGTCAATGAACGTAAGTGTCAGCAGTGTAATATCATGGCAAGAGATACAGCAATGGCAGAAATCGGGCCTTAATAATTTTGTAGTAAGCACATTTATAGAAAGATTATATGGACATAGTGCAGCTAATGTAGCCACTGTTATGATACTATGGGTAGCGTTGGCATCCTTATTTGCAGTAATGCTGGGATATTCAAGAGTGCCTTATGCCGCAGCTGTTGATGGAGCATTCTTTAAAGTATTTGCAAAGCTGCATCCAACAAAACATTTTCCATATGTGTCATTGTTAGTGCTGGCAGGATTTGCCTTTCTGTTTAGTTTATTGTTTAAAATGAAACATGTAATAGATGGAATTCTAGCCATGCGTATCATGGTGCAATTTATAGGGCAGGCTGTAGGTGTAACGCTGTTGCGTAAACGAAAAAGGAAATCGGAACTGCCGTATAAAATGCCGTTATATCCTTTGCCGGTGATATTGGCAATTGCCATGTGGTTATTTATTTTTTACGCCACAGGCTTAACGATCATTGTTTCCTTTTTAATTGTATTTGGTAGTGGGTTGATCGTGTATTTCATACTTGCAAAATATAGAAACCAATGGCCTTATAAAGGCGAGGCTAAATATGATGTGGAAGATGAAATAGAATTGATCGGTAAAAATTAAATTTACTAAAGCGGTGAATCTGCCCCTACAGTTGTTTCTTCCCAGCTATCGAAATCATTTTTAAGTTCATTCAGTTTGATACGTGCATTTTTTAATGCAGCAGCTCCCAATAATAAATGCAATGGAGGGTTTTCAGATTCCACAGCTTTTATGATCGCCTGAACTCCTTTTACAGGATCTCCGGGTTGATGTCCGCTCATCTTTCTCAGGTTAGCTCTATTAGCTCCAGCTGTTGGGGCATAATCTTCAATAACAATTTTGCTCTCGTTTGCAGAACGCCCTGCCCAATCTGTGCGGAAACCACTTGGAGCTATGATCGTAACTTTTATGCCCAGGTGTGTTGTTTCTTTTGCAAGAGATTCAGAATAGCCAACAACTGCAAATTTTGTTGCGTTATAAAAACTCAAAGCAGGGAATGCAAAAAATCCTGCGATGGATGCGATGTTAACGATGTGCCCACTTTTTTGTTTCCGCATTATCGGCAAAACTTTTTGAGTAATGTTTACCAATCCAAAAAAGTTTACTTCAAACATTTTTCGTATTTCCTCGTCTTCACTTTCTTCTGCTGCGCCAAAGTAACCAATGCCGGCATTGTTTACCAATACATCTATGCTACCAAATTTTTCTTTTACCAGTTTAACTGAAGAAGCGATGTCGGCTGTTTTTGTCACATCTAATTTTACAGCAAGTGCTGTTTCGGGATATGCAGATACAATATCTTTTACATCATCGGTATTCCTCGATGCTACCGCCACCTTATATCCTAATGCTAATGTTTGTTGTGCTAATTCCCTTCCAAAGCCAGTTGAGCAACCTGTGATGAACCATACTTTATTCATGATCAATAGTTAATTTGATGATTATTATAAAGCAAATGTAATTTATCGGCCAGTAAATCTTTTATAGAATTTCTTGCTAATTAAAATGAAATATTACAGCATTTTTTTTCAATAACTTTGTTAGGTCTTTATATTTCTTTTTTATTTGGAGTCTATGAAAATTTTATCCGTTTTATTGCTTTCTATATTAATATCTTCTGCGTCGCAGGGATGGCTGACTGATTTTGATAGTGCAAAAAAAATTGCAAAGGAAAAGCATCAATTTATTCTATTAAATTTTTCCGGCTCTGACTGGTGTGGTACTTGTATTCGTTTACATAAAGAAATATTTAAGAGCGAAGCGTTTATTCAATTTGCTGATTCCAATCTCGTTTTGGTTAATGCTGATTTCCCGAGGTATAAAAAAAATAAATTAAAAACACTACAGCTCAAAAAAAATGAGGCACTTGCTGCTAAGTATAACCCTAAAGGAGTATTTCCTTATACCTTATTGCTTAATGAAGATGGCGAAGTGATAAAAATCTGGAACGGTTATCCTAACATGACTCCAGATAATTTCATTGAACAAATAAAAGCAAAGATCGATGCCAATTAATGTACTCACACGACAATCTAGTCAGATCTATAAAAGAGTACTCCGTTTGATGGGTAATCGTTTTGAAATAAGTGTAGTGGGAGAAGATGATTTTTTGGCAAATGAAAAAATAGATATTGCTGTTGAAGAGATCAGGCGTATAGAGAAATTATTAACTACCTACGATGAATCAAGTCAGGCTAATCAGATAAATAGTAATGCTGGTATAACTCCTGTGGTCGTCGATGAAGAAGTTTTTAGATTGATACAACGATCTTTAAAAATATCTTCTCTTACGCAAGGCGCTTTTGATATTTCTTACGGTTCTATTCATAAAAGACTATGGAATTTTGATAAGAATATGACGGCTTTGCCTGATGCTCAACTGGCCAAAAAATCTGTCGGCCTTATTAATTATCGCAATATTATTTTAGATGAGCAAAACTCTTCTATTTTCTTAAAGGAGAAAGGAATGAGGATTGGTTTTGGAGGTATTGGAAAAGGCTATGCTGCTGAAAAAGCCAAACAGGTTTTAAAACAAAATGGTGTAGAAAGCGGAATAGTGAATGCCGCCGGAGACCTTACAGTTTGGGGTAAACAACCTAATGGTAAACCATGGACGATAGGTATAGCAGATCCAAACAATATCAATCTGCCATTTTCTCATCTTGACATTACAAATATGTCTGTTGCTACTTCTGGTAATTATGAAAAATTCATAATGATCGATGGTAAGAAATATTCACATACAATCGATCCTAAAACAGGATTACCTGTCACAGGTATTAAATGTGTAACAGTAATTTGTCCGAATGCAGAAATTGCTGATGCGATGGCTACTCCTGTAATGGTAATGGGAATAAAAGTAGGAATTGATATGATCGATCAAATGAAAGGGGTTGCTTGTATCATTGTTGATGAGAACGATAAAGTTTACACTTCAAAAAATATCAATCTCTTATGAAACTAAAGCAATACATATCTTTTGTGGTGATCTCAATTGTAATGCATTCATGTACTACAGTTAAGCCTTATCAAAAAACAAGATTGAATGATAGTGAGATGGAGTTGTCAATCAGAAAAATACAAAAGGCCGAAGCTAGTTTTCAATCATATAGGGAAGGGGCAGCAGGTGCAAATGGTGGTAAAGCAGGTGGAGGCTGCGGTTGTAATTAATTTTTAAAAAGTTTATGAGAAAGATCTGTTTAGTGCTTGTAGGAATTTACATCAATATGCTGGGAGCCTTTGCCCAGGCTGTTGATTCGTTGCCTTACAAAAACAGAAAATTAAAAGTTGAGGAGATCAATTTTGTGAGTAGCTATTATCACCAGGAAGGAAATAACTCTGCGGTAACAGGTGGTATTGGCACAGAGAAGCTTTCAGATTATTCAAATACATTTGATGTTAAGCTTGTTAAATATGATAAGCTGAACCGCAAGCGAAACCTGGATATATATGTTGGAGTAGATTACTATACTTCCGCATCATCAGATAAAATTGACCTGCAGGCAAATTCATCTGCATCCTGTGAAGATCTTCGTGTGTATCCAAACGTTAGCTGGAGTATTGAAAATGAAGAGAAAGGAACAACCGTCGGCACAAATATTTCATCATCGATAGAATCTGATTATTTGTCTTTTGGGTTCAGTGGTAATTTCTCAAAAAAGACTGCGGATAAAAATGGTGAGTTTGGTATCAAAGGGCAAGTGTATCTTGATAGAGTTAAATTGGTGCTGCCTATAGAATTACGAGACGGTACAAGAGATTTTCATGATTATGATAAGACTCCGAGGAATACATTTGGTGCAACGTTGTCCTACTCTCAGATCATTAATCAACGACTGCAAATGATGATGATGATTGATGTTGCTTATCAAAAAG
Source organism: Bacteroidota bacterium (assembly GCA_040387955.1). Taxonomy (GTDB): domain Bacteria; phylum Bacteroidota; class Bacteroidia; order Chitinophagales; family Chitinophagaceae; genus Ferruginibacter. The sequence continues at coordinate 28,431 of JAZKCS010000010.1, forward strand.
GATTTTTAGGTTTGCCTTTTCATCGGGTATATTTTATGGATAGCACTTTGAAGGCTGAAATGTTACCATCAACAAGATTTAAGCTACCAGTGAGTCTCAGGGCAAATTATTTTTTAGGAAATAAAATTTTACTTCGCTCTTTTTACCGTTTTTATAAAGATGATTGGGGATTAAAAGCACATACGATGGAATTGGAGATACCTGTAAAAATTACTCCGTTCTTTTCGTTTTCTCCATTTTATAGATTTTATACTCAGCAAGGCATTGATTATTTTTCTCCTTACAGATCACATGCGCTTACAGATAGATTTTTTTCGAGCAACTATGATCTCTCTTCATTCGATAGCCATTTTTTTGGAGCTGGTTTAAAAATTGATCCTCCAAGAGGAATATTAGGAAACAAGCATTGGACCATGATCGAATTGCGATATGGTCATTATAAGAGAAGCAATACATTGAGCTCTGATATTGTATCAATGAATTTAAAGTTTAAATAATTAATTTGTTTCTAAATATTTTTTTAAACTGTTATTGATAATATCATTCCACCCTGCTTCAAAATTTTCTTTTGCAAAGTCTTTGTTGTTGGCAGGGAAAGTTTCGAGTCCGGAATGGGTGAGTTTTAATGTTGCTCTATTGCCTTCGGCAGATAATTCGAAAGTTAGATATGATATTCCTTCGTAACCATCATAGCGCCAAGTGTAGGTGAGTTTCTTTTCTTTTACTGCCTCGGTTACTTCACAAAGATGCTTGTACTGAATGCCATCTGGAGGGCCGCCTATGAAGTCGAATTTAAAACCTGGCTCTGCTTTGAATTCTTTTAGGTTGAAATACCATTTTTCCATTTCGTCTCTATTGGTGAGGGCTGACCAGACTTTTGAAACTGGTGTATCAAATGTGTGTTTTAGTATGATGGGTTGTGTGTTCATGATCAAAGTTTTTTATTGATATACCACAAGAATTTATCCAAAATGGATTTTATGTGTGTTCTTTTTTGCTTGTCCAAAAAAGTACCAACGAAAGAACCCTGACAAACGATATTCAACACGTTTGTAGGTTGCAGCTATGTGCATCAGTTGTACTACTGTGGCTTCGACTTTAGTTCTTTACTCTTAGGATTGGAAAGAATATATTTTTCGGATCGTATTCAACAAGTCAGACTGATGACGTTTTTTAAATTATTAGAGAGTGTATTTAGATGTAAAATTGAATTATTCTTCGTCTGGGTTAATAAAATTAAATGATTGTCTTACACCTATACGTGGAATACATTTTAGATTATGGATATAGTTCTTGCATTTAGAAATTGCTCTTAATGCTTCTTCATCACAACCATAGCCAAGGCTCTTTTCAATTCTTATATTTACTTTATTGCAGGTGCTATCGATATCGAATATAACAATTACTGTTCCTGAAATATTATTATCAGCGGCTTCTTTTGGAAAACGGACTGTGGATGAGCATTCAAATTTGGTTTGCTTTACATTACTTTGACCATTAGCAAGAGATGCAATTAGAAATGAAATGATACTCAGAATATATTTATGCATATTACATAGATGCTAGTGCTATATTTTTCCATAAAAGTTGAAGAATGGTATACCGCACAAGTGAGTGACACAACGATGATGCCATGAAAGACAAATGCTGGATACAAAAAAAATCCCACCTTAATAAAAGTGGGACCGAATAAAAATATTTATTGAATCTATTATGCTTTCTCAGCCATGTCAGGGATATCAACAGCTTTGTAAGCACCTGCATCTAATTTTTTCTTAGTTGCTTCAAATGCTTTTAATGTTTCATCGATATCATCAAAGCTATGTGCAGCAGTAGGGATAAGACGATAAATGATATCACCTTTTGGAATCACCGGGTAAACAACTATTGAACAGAAGATGTGATAATTTTCTCTAAGGTCCATCACCATTGATGTTGCTTCGGGTACATCACCTTTCATGTAGATCGGTGTAACAGGAGAGTTGGTATCACCGATATCAAAACCTCTTTCTTTTAAACCTGATTGTAAACGCTCAACATTTGCCCAAAGTTTTTCTCTTAGCTCAGGCATAGTAGTAACCATTTCCATACGCTTCAACATACCATCAACAATGATCAATGGTAAACTTTTTGCGAAGATCTGGCTACGTGTGTTGTAACGTAAATATTTGATAACAGCTTTTGGTCCGCTGATGAAAGCGCCAATGCTTCCCATGCTTTTTACAAATGTGCTGAAGTAAAGATCGATACCATCCTGGCAACCTTGTGCTTCATCTGCACCTGCACCTGTTGGTCCCATGTAACCGAAACCGTGAGCATCATCAATTAATATTCTGAAATCGAATTTCTTTTTACATGCAACAATTTCTTTTAAGATGCCTTGCTCACCATCCATTCCGAAAACACCTTCGGTGATCACTAAAATACCACCGCCTTGTTTTTCTGCCATCTTTTCGGCACGTTGCATTTGCTTTTCAAAATCTTCAATGTCATTGTGTTTGAAAGCGTATGTGTAACCCATGTGTAAACGGATACCATCAACGATACATGCATGTGCCTCTGCATCATACACGATCACATCTCTTCTGTTTACCAATGCATCGATACAACTCATGATACCCTGGTAACCGAAGTTTAATAACATAGTATCTTCTCTGCTAACAAATTCGCTGATGATATTTTCTAATGCTTCGTGTTTATCAGTATTACCACTCATCATCCTTGCACCCATCGGGTTCCCCATACCGTATTTTGCTGCAGCTTCTGTATCTGCTTTTCTTACATCAGGATGGTTTACAAGACCTAAGTAGTTATTCAAACTCCAAACGATCATTTCTTTACCGCGGAATTTCATTCTTGGTTTTAATTCGCCTTCTAATTTTGGGAAAGCAAAATAACCATGAGCTCTATCCATGTGCTGACCGATAGGGCCACCATCTTTCACTAACTTTTCAAAAACATCTGCCATGCGTAGTTACGATTTTTGATTTACGATTTACGATTTTCTCATTTGTCTGAATCAGGATTTACAGGATTCCCGGATTATCAGGATGCAATCTTGTGAATCTTTTAATCTTCTAAATCCTGATTCTGACGATGTGCAAAATTAGGGTTTTGAGGCCAAAATGCATAACATTGAGTTAACAGTAAGTTTATGTGAGACAAGTGTCATAATTTTATATTTGTTCACCAATAAATAATTGATAATGCGTCGTATATACTTTCTCATTTCTTGCTTGCTATTCCTTATTTCTTATTCCGTTCAGGCCCAGACAAATAAACCAAAGTTGGTAGTGGGTTTGGTTATTGATCAGATGCGTTGGGATTATTTGTATCGATACAATGAGCTCTATGGTAAAAACGGTTTTAATCGATTGCTAAAAGAAGGGTTTAGTGCTGAAAATACTTTGATACCTTATCTGCCAACTAAAACAGCTCCGGGCCATACTTGTATTTACACAGGGAGTATTCCTGCCGTCCATGGTATTGTTGGCAATGATTGGTATGACAGAACAACGGGGCGGAATATGTATTGCACATCAGATTCAACTGTTGTGGGTGTAGGTACAAATTCCTTTGAAGGTAAAATGAGTCCGGTTAATATGTGGACCACTACAATTACCGATGAATTGCGTTTGAGCAATAATTTTAAGACCAAGGTGATCAGCATTGCTATGAAAAACCGTGGTTCTATTTTGCCTGGAGGGCATAGTGCTAATGCAGCATACTGGTATGATGGCACCATTGGTAAATTTATGACCAGTACTTATTACATGAAACAATTGCCTGCATGGGTCGATACTTTTAATAATAAAGATCTTGTAAGCAAATACATGAGTAAGGATTGGAATACATTATTGCCCATTGAAAAATATGACTTGAGTAGTGAAGATGATCAACGATATGAAGGTAATATTGAAGGGTTGACTACTCAGGCCTTTCCACATAAATTATCTACACTTACAACTACAAAATTCGAAGCATTTAAAAGAACTCCTTTTGGCATCACCTACACTCTTGATTTTGCCAAAGCAGCAATTGAAAATGAAGACCTGGGGTTTCATAACGGAACAGATTTTTTAGCAGTAAGTATTTCACCTACAGATTATGTGGGGCATGCATTTGCACCTAATTCCATTGAAATGGAAGATACTTATTTGCGCCTTGATAAAGACATAGAAGATTTTTTAAATTACTTAGATAAAAATATCGGGAAGGGAAATTATTTAATGTTCTTAACTGCAGATCACGGGGCAGCGCATTCTCCGGGCTTTTTAGCGCAACACCAGATACCGGCAGGTATGTTTGATAATGGAGTACTGGAAAGAGAATTAAATGCGATCATAGAAAAAGATTTTGGTGTAAAGAATGCAATTGTTGATCAGCAAAATTTTCAAGTGTATTTAAATAATATAGAAATAGAAAAGCAAGGGAAAGATATAGATGCAATAAAAAAACGGATCATTAAAGCACTAAAACAAAAAGTATATATCGTTGAAGCTTTTGAATTGGAGAAAATTTCTTCCGTTACATTATCAGAACCTCAAAGGTCAATGACGATAAATGGTTATAATCCTAAACGCAGTGGAGATATACAATTTACATTACGTACCGGTTATTTTGATGGGTGGGGTACGGGTACAACACATGGTGTATGGAATCCTTATGATGCACATATCCCTTTATTATTTTATGGTTGGGGTGTAAATCCGGGTAAGACTAACAGGGAAGTGTACATGACAGATATTTCTGCTACACTTGCTGCAATGCTTAAGATACAAATGCCAAGTGGATGTGTGGGGAAAGCAATTACTGAGGTGATAAAGTGATTTGAAGATTTGGAGATTTGAAAATTTGGAAATGTTTAATTCGAAGAGTTGTTATCAATCTTCAAATCTCCAAATTTTCAAATCTCCAAATCGTTTAAATTTATTATAATTTTATAAAAGTAGATTCGGTGATTCTTAGATCAGGTTTACTGATCACAATAAAATATTTTCCTGTGGATAAGGTTGATACGTCAGCATTTATTTTATTTTTTCCTTCAATAAGTGCTGCTGTTATGTTTTTTACTTCTCTTCCTTCTGCAGAATAAATTTTGCAAGTAATATTTTCTGATTTTTTTGATGTTACAAAAATATTTAACTGCGATGTAACGGGATTAGGATTGATCTGAATGATCTTTACAGCAGGGTTATTGAAGTTTACTGTAGTGATGGGAGAGTATGTAAAGCTGCCATCAATATTTATTTGTTTTAACCTGTAAAAATTCAAACCATTCTCAGGTTGTGCATCAATAAAGTGATCTGTGTTTGATGATAAACTATCCAACAAATAAAAATTCACTCCATTAACACTTCTTTCTATTTCAAAAAAGTTTTGAATGTTTTGAGTTGCATTTATCCATGAGAGATTAATAGCGTTATCTTGTTGTTTACCCGAAAAATCAATGAGTGTTACGGGGGTTGTGGTTAAGTTTCTGTGAACCCAGATAGGGGAAGTATAAATCACATTTCCATCAGCTTGTGTTACTCTTACAAAATAATAAAATTTGTTTCCTAACGTGGTCGTATGGGTGTAGTTTAAAATACTGTTGTTTGTTATAGATTTCAATTGCGTAGGGTTGCTGCCACTTCCCGGTACACCATAGTAAATATCGATCCTGCTTACGTTATCACTTACATCAGGATCAACTACAGAAACATTGATAACTGAATTGGATGAACTAGTTGTATCAGTTCCCATGTACGATCCGTTCACTGTAAAATTTACCTGTATATTCCAATCATCTGTTGCATAAAAACGCATTGCTTTGTATGCGGCCATGATGCTGTCTCTCTTAAGGCTTTTGGCAAGCACGACAGTCCTCATTTGATTTGTCCTTCCAAAATTTGTATAGTGATTATCCTGGTCACAAGTAGGGCCAACATGAAAACCTTTAGCTAAAGCTGCATAATAAACAGGATAGTAATAAGCAGAAGGAGCAGGATCAGAATAATCTGTAGTTGTTGAAAACGCAGCACCACTTCTTACTGCAACACCAACGATAGCGCTATCTGCAGAAGTATTTAATGTTCCTTCGATTAAATTATTGTAATCATTATCTTGTGGATGTGCTAATGTGGTAAATGCCTTTGGATAGGTATTTACTATTCTCCAGAATTTTGAGTAATCAGTTTTTGCACAAAAAATATTATAGTTATTAGTAGGCCCCCAGCCACCACTCCCTGTTTCCCAACCTACTAAACCAGGTATACCGTAAGTAACTAAATGCCCACCGTTGTCTATCACTCCCCATTCCATCCCATACATGCAAACAAAAGTTCCTTCTTTATTGGCTGTATCCGCTTGATATAAACCTTTTGCATAATCCGCAACATGCATTCCCGGATTATTGATACTGGAAAAATGATTGTGCTCTGCTATGCCCAAAAAATCCATATGATAACTTCCTTTTGCGAAAGAAAAATTTTCTCCCGGTGTATTATAACCCGTAGCAGTGCTATCCTTATTCCCATCTGAATAAGCAGAATGAGAATGAATGTTACCGAAATAAAAATTGTATTGGGAATAGCAATTATTGGAAAGAAATAGTATAAAAACTACTAGAAAGTTTTTCATTTATTTGGAAAGGTTTATGGCTTATGCTGAAATTTATCTACAAACGTTCGTAAAAATTATTTAGAAAGTAATATTTACGAATGCAAAATTAGATAAAAAAATATGCTGTATTTAAAAATATTATTAAGCAAAAATTTTTCTTGCGGTTTTTTCTCCAAATTTTTTTAAATAAAGTGAGCATGTATTAGAATACAACTTAATGTTTAAACGTTGAATCTAATAATATTTAAGACTTTAGATATTAAAAAATAAAATTATATATTTTTAAAAAATACAAAAACAGTTAATTTTACTCCCATAAAATAAAAATTATGCACTTTTTTATGATTTTTACTTATTATTTAACTTTTTATTGTACTTTCACAAATCAATCATCATTTCCAAATGATGTTGAATAACCATCCAATATAATATAGAAAAGTTTTTAAAGATTGTTTTTGCCTGCTTATGATCTAAACAGTAATAATTCACCTGACGGCAGGGGAAAATAATTTTTAATAAAAAATAAAAACGTTTCTATGTTAAGGAATAATTCTATTTCGAAAAACTTTCGTTTACGACCTCCACTAACATTTAGCCAATACCACAACCCTGGCGCATAACGGTATCTTAAACTTTAAGATTTAGTAACATTTAATTTATATACAAACATTTTCTTTGGATTTCGATAAATACAAAATTTAATTTTTTATGAATAATAATTTACTCTCCTCTCTTTTAAGAAAAAGCTTTTTAAGATTTAGTTTCCTATTTGTTGCACTTGTTTCGATGAGTAGCATAGGATTTGGGCAATTGCTACAATGGAATACATTCGGAAATGCTGGAACAGAAACTACCGAGCCAAGTGTATCTAACAATGCTAACATATCTGCAGCTAACTTAACACAAGGAACTATAACTGCAGCGGCTAATACCAATCGTTTTGGTGGTTCAAATTGGTTTAATACAGGCAATACCAATCCAAGTACCTTAGCAAATGCGATTGCAGGAAATGATTATATCCAATTTATCGTTACACCTAATAGCGGATTTAGTTTTACACCTACAAGTTTTGTGTTTAACTGGGATAAATCTGGTACAGGTCCACAAAACGTAGCTTTACGTTCTTCATTTGACGGATATGCAGCTGATTTAGGAACAGTTGTTCCAACAGCTGCAATTGCAACGGCAAATACAATAACAATAACCGGTTTAACTGCTTTAACGACGGCAACAACTTTTCGTTTATATGGATATGGAGCAACTGCTACAACAGGAACCGGAGGTTTTGATATTGGAACTAACGTAGTAAATGTTCAGCTCAACGGATCAACTGCATCACTAGTTACAAATTATACAGTAACTTATAATGGTAATACAAATGATGGAGGAACTGCTCCTGTAGATGGTAGCAGCCCTTACGCATCTGCATCAACTGTAACAGTACTTGGTGCTGGTTCACTTACAAAAACAGGTTATACATTCAGTGGTTGGAATACTATCGCTAATGGTAGTGGTACTTCTTATGCACCTGCAGCTACATTTAGTATTGGAGCTAATACAACTTTATATGCTCAATGGACAGCAATCAATTATACATTGACTTATGATGGAAACACAAATAGTGGAGGAACAGCCCCATCAGCAGGAACACATACTTATCTTCAAAATGTGACCTTGCCAAATCAAGGAACACTTACAAAAACTGGTTATACTTTTGTTGGTTGGAATACACTAGCAAATGGAACGGGAACAGATTATGCAGCGGGAGCAAATTATTCTATGCCTGCTGCTAATGCAACTTTATACGCAAAATGGTCTACTGTAAATTATACATTAACTTATGATGGTAATACCCAAACAAGTGGTACAGCTCCAAGTTCAGGAAGTTATATTTATCAACAAAATGTAGTCCTTCCTTCTCAAGGCAGCCTTCTTAAAACAGGCTATACTTTTGGTGGCTGGAATACATTAGCAAATGGTACAGGAACAAATTATGCAGTTGGTGCAAATTATTCTATGCCTGCTACAAATACTACGCTTTATGCAAAATGGAACATTAATTCTTATACTGTAACTTATGATGGTAATACCAATGACTTTGGTACGGCTCCGGTAGATGGCAGCAGTCCTTATAATTATGGATCAAATGTTACTGTTTTAAGCGAAGGCGATCTTACAAAAGATGGCTATACATTCAATGGTTGGAATACTGCAGCGAATGGTTCGGGAACTGCATATATAGCAGGCGGTACTATTTCAGGTATTGCTGCAAATACAATTTTATATGCTCAATGGACATTAGCTGATACATACACCGTTCTTTACAATGGTAATGGTAATACAGGTGGCTCTGCTCCAGTAGATGGTAGTAGCCCATATTTAGGCGGAGATAATGTCACTGTTCTTGATGAAGGTGACCTGGTTAAAACAAATTATACTTTTGCAGGTTGGAATACAGCTCCCGATGGTTCGGGTACTGCTTATGCAACGAATGATGAAATAAGTAATATTTCTGCAAGTGTAATTTTATATGCTCAATGGGCTATTAATACTTACACAGTAACCTATAATGGAAATACTAACACTGGCGGCTCAGCCCCGGTTGATGGTAGCAGCCCTTATGATTATGGTTCAAATGTAACAGTATTAGGGGCGGGTTCTCTTGTTAAAACAAATTACAATTTTACAGGTTGGAATACCGCTGCAAATGGTAGTGGCACTTCTTATGCTCCAGCAGCAACAATATCAAATATTACTGCAAATGTTACATTATATGCTCAATGGTCTATCATTACATATACTGTAACTTATGATGGTAATACTAATACTGGTGGTACAGCTCCTGTAGATGGCAGCAGTCCTTATGCAATAGGGTCAACAGTTACAGTACTTGGAGCAGGTTCTCTTGTGAAAACAGGATATTCATTTACAGGTTGGAATACAGCAGCAAATGGTAGTGGTACTTCTTATGCTCCTGCAGCTACATTCAGTATTGCAGCTAATACAATTTTATATGCTCAATGGACGATCAATAGTTATACTGTAACTTATGATGGTAATACCAATGATGGCGGTTCAGCTCCAATTGATGGCAGCAGTCCTTATATTTATAATACCACTGTAACTGTTCTTGGACAAGGTTCTTTAACTAAGACAAATTACAATTTTACAGGTTGGAATACAGCAGCAAATGGTAGTGGTACTTCATATGCTCCTGCGGCAACATTTGCTATTTCAGCAGATGTTACACTATATGCTCAGTGGTCTATAATTACATATACCGTTACTTATAATGGTAATACCAATACTGGTGGTACAGCTCCTGTAGATGGTAGCAGTCCTTATGCAACAGGATCAACTGTAACCGTACTTGGAGCAGGTTCTCTTGTAAAAACAGGATATACATTTAGTGGCTGGAACACAGCTGCGAATGGTAGCGGAACTGCATATGCAGCAGCAGCTACTTTTACAATTACGGGTAATACAACCTTATATGCACAATGGACTATTAATACTTATACTGTAACATATAATGGAAACAGTAGCACAGGTGGTACAGCCCCTGTAGATGGCAGCAGCCCTTATAATTATGGGTCAAATGTTACTGTACTTGGAGTAGGCACATTAGTAAAAACTGGTTCGGTTTTCACAGGCTGGAATACAGTTGCAAATGGTAGTGGTACTTCATACGCAGCGGGTGCTACAATTTCTGCAATAGCAGCTAATATTACTTTATATGCTCAATGGTTTGTTCCAACACTTTTACAATGGAATACATTTGGAAATGCCGGAACAGAAACTACAGAGCCAAGCATTTTCAATGATGCAAATATATCAGCAACGAATCTTACACAAGGTACTATTACAGCTGCCGGAAATGCAAATCGTTTTGGTGGCTCCGGTTGGTGGAATACAGGAAATACAGTTGCCGGTAATACTATTGCAGAAGCCGTTGCAGGAAACGATTACATTCAATTTATTGTTACCCCAAATGCAGGCATTGGGTTTACTCCTACAAGCTTTATTTTTAACTGGGATAAATCTGCAAGTGGACCTCAAAATGTGGCCTTAAGATCATCAGCTGATGGTTATGCATCAAATCTGGGAACTGTGGTTCCAACAGCATCTATAGGAACTTCAAATACAATTACTATTACTGGTTTGGGACCTTTAACCACCGCTACTACCTTCCGTGTTTATGGATATGGTGCTACAGCAACAGGAGGAACAGGTGGTTTTGATATAGGCTCAAATGTTGTAAATGTTGAACTTAAAGGAACTACTGCTTCATATTATGCGGTTACCTATAATGGAAATACAAACACCGGCGGAACTGCTCCGGTTGATGGCAGCAGCCCATATCTTGCTGGTTCAAATGTAACAGTTTTAGGTGTTGGTACTTTAGTTAAAACAGGTTATACATTCACAGGCTGGAATACTATTGCCAATGGTAGTGGAACTCCTTATGCAGCTGGTGCAACTATATCTTCTATTGCTGCAACAACTACACTATACGCACAATGGACGATCAATACATATACAGTCACTTATGATGGTAATACAAATACCGCTGGTACTGCACCTGTAGATGGCAGCAGCCCTTACAACTTTGGTTCTAATGTTACAGTATTAGGCGCTGGTTCATTAGTAAAAACCGGTTACTCTTTTGTAAACTGGAATACTGCTGCCAACGGTTCAGGAACTTCGTATGCTGCAGGTGCAACTATATCAGCTATAGCTGCTAACATTACATTGTATGCTCAATGGGCTCTTGATAATGTTTATACTGTAACATACAATGGCAATACCAACACTAGCGGTACAGCTCCTGTAGATAATAACAGTCCTTACACAGGCGGTTCTAATGTAACTGTATTGGATTCTGCTACTTTGGTAAAAACAGGTTACTATTTTAATGGTTGGAACACTGCAGCAAATGGTAGCGGTACAGCATATGCGATCGGAAGTACAATAACTGCCATTGCTGCAAATACAATTTTATATGCACAATGGACTATACATACTTATACTGTAACTTATAATGGTAACACCAATACAGGTGGCACAGCTCCTGTAGATGGTAGCAGTCCTTATAATTACGGTTCAAATGTTACAGTGTTAGGTGCAGGTTCTCTTGTTAAAACAAATTACAATTTTACAGGTTGGAATACTGCAGCAAACGGAAGTGGAACTTCATATGCTCCTGCTGCAACAATATCTAATATCACATCAAATATTACCTTGTATGCTCAATGGTCAATTATTACATACACTGTAACTTATGATGGTAATACGAATACAGGAGGCACAGCTCCGGTGGATGGTAGCAGCCCTTATGCTATCGGTTCTAATGTAACTGTGTTAGGCGTGGGTACATTGGTTAAAACCGGATACTCATTTACAGATTGGAATACTGCAGCAGATGGTAGTGGTACTTCCTATGCTCCAAGTTCAACAATTACCAGCATTGCAGCAAATATTACATTATATGCTCAATGGTCTATCAACAGTTACACTGTAACATATAACGGTAACGGTAACACGGGTGGCACAGCTCCGGTAGATGGCAGTAGCCCTTATACTTTTGGATCAACAGTAACGGTATTAACTAATAGTGGTAGTCTTGTAAAAACAGGATACACTTTTGTAGGTTGGAATACTGCAACTGATGGTACAGGTACAGATCGTACTCCTGGTGGTACATTTAACTTAGGTGGAGCTAACGTAGTACTATATGCGAAATGGGCTGCGTCTCTTTATGAAGGCTTCGCTTATACAGCAGGAGGTAATGTTGGAGGAAATTGTGCCAGCAGTACTTGTACAGGTAATAACTGGACTACTCATAGCACTTCACTTGCAGGAACTATCAATGTAACTGCAGGATCACTTTCATATACAGGTTTAAAAGCATCAACCGGTAATAAAATAAACATTCCTGGTGCGAATGGAACTGTTTCAAGAGATATAAACAGAGGTGCAGGTTTATTGGCATCTCAGAATACAACTTATTATTCTTTCCTTTTAAATGTTACTGATGCTACACAATTAGCTACTACATTTGGAACAGGAGGTAATGGATACTTTGTTCACCTGAGTGCTTCATCTGGTACTAGTCCGGGAAGTTTCTCTGCTAAAGTTCATATCAGGTCTTCAAGTTCAGCAACTAAATTCAGACTTGGTATATCAGAAACAGGTAACATACCAACTGAGGCCACAGGCGATTTGAATTTTGGAACTAGTTATCTTGTAGTAGTTAAATACGTATACAATAATACTGCAGGAAATGATTTAGCTACCATGTGGGTGAATCCATCTTCTTTAGGAGGAGCAGAAGCTTCAGGTGGCGTTACGGGTCCAGGTTCTGCTAATTTAGCAAGTTACAATTCTGCGGCTACTGCAATTTGTATTCGTAATGCATCTGCCACTCCAAAAGCAGATATTGATGAGATCAGATTAGGTTCAACCTGGTCAGAAGTTACTCCTGTATCTACTCATACAGTATCATATGATGGTAATGGTAATACGGCAGGCACGGCACCAACAGATGGCAGCAGCCCTTACACACACAATTCAACTGTGACAGTGCTTGCAAATAGTACCCTTATAAAAACAGGTTCTACATTCACAGGTTGGAATACAATCGCAAATGGTAGTGGTACAGCTTATGCTGCTGGTGCAACATTCTCCATTACAACTGATGTTACATTATATGCACAATGGTGCAGTGGTAATACTTATACAGGTACTAACTCTGACTTTGGTAATAACGCAAACTGGTCTTGTGGAGTAGCACCGGGTTCTGGATCAAGTGCTGGAGTAGTTATTAACTCAGGCACAGGGAAAGTAACCTTAAATACAAATTATGATGTAAAAGATGGCTCGTTCGTATACAATGGCGGAGCTGCTGGAGATACTTTGATCATTGCTCCCGGTATTAGATTACAAGCCAGTGGTTCAGGTACTATTAATTTCAATGGTCATCCGGTTCTTATCAGATCTAGTTTTGCCGGAACTGGTTCCATCGGAACGATCGCAGGTACTTTATCTGGCGCTACTAACGTTACCGCAGAACGCTATATCCGTCAGAATACATATAGAGGCTGGAGATTAATGGCGGTACCTGTAGCAGCCGGCAGTCAAACGATCCGTCAGTCATGGCAGGAAGGTGCTACTTCTTATACAGAAGATCCTCACCCTGGTTATGGTACCCGTATCACAGCCAATACAGCAACAGCAGTTGCAGATGGTT
>JAZKCS010000011.1:0-206113 GCA_040387955.1 Bacteroidota bacterium
CCAAATCTCCAAATCTCCAAATCTCCAAATCTCCAAATCTCCAAATCTCCAAATCAACCATTATCTTTGCCGCATGACAACAGAACAATTAAAGGATATAAGAGACCGTGTTTTGGTTTTGAGGAGGTTTCTTTGACGTCGATAATCGACAAGCTAAAATAGACAACGACAAACAACTTTCACTTTCGCCGGGCTTTTGGGATGATAATGCCAGGGCTACTTCCATCTTAAAGGAAACAAAAGTTAATGAGTATTGGGTAGATATGTTCCATGCTGTAGATACAGCCGTGGAGGATTTTGCTGTACTCTTTGAATTCTGGAAAGAAAGCGAGGCTACTGAAGAAGATGCAAGGGAAGCGTATAATGATGCAATTCTAAAAGTAGAAGAAGCTGAATTCAAAAGTACCCTTAACGAGCCTGAAGATGAGTTGACTGCTATCATGGAGATAAACAGTGGTGCAGGTGGAACTGAGAGCCAGGATTGGGCAGAAATGCTTGCACGTATGTTTAGAATGTACGGTGAAAAGCAAGGCTGGTCAGTTACAGAAATGGATTGGCAATGGGGCGATGGTGCAGGTATCAAAACATGTACTTATAAATTTGAAGGGCCATTTGCATATGGTTTTTTAAAATCAGAAACAGGTGTGCATCGCTTGGTGCGTATATCCCCGTTCGATAGTAATGCAAGAAGGCATACTTCTTTTGTTTCAGTAAATGTTTATCCGTTAGTGGATGATACAATTACAATTGATATCAATCCTGCAGATGTAAAAATGGAAACCTCACGAAGTGGTGGTGCCGGCGGACAGAATGTAAACAAGGTAGAAACGAAAGTTCAGTTAACACATATTCCTACAGGTATTGTTGTGGTTTGTCAGCAGGATAGAAGTCAACTTGGTAACCGTGAATTGGCTATGCAGATGTTGAAGAGCCGTTTGTATGAAATAGAATTGCAAAAACGCAATGAAATAAAAGACGCCAGCAATAGCAAAAAGAAAAAGATAGAGTGGGGAAGCCAGATACGTTCTTATGTTTTCCATCCATATAAAATGATCAAGGATCATCGTACTGATTATGAAGTTGGTAACGTTGGGCCTGTGATGGACGGTGAGCTGGATGGGTTTATTAAGGCCTATTTAATGAGTGAAAAAGATACCGATAATAATTAATAACTTTAAGTCAAATAAGTTTTTATGCAATTTGGAGATTTTTACTTTCCATTGCCGGCTAATGAGCCAGTAATGAATTATGCCCCCGGAAGCAAAGAAAAAGCAGCGCTTAAGTCAGCAATCAAAGAATTAAAGGCAGAGAAAAGAGATGTACCAATGTATATCGGTGGAGACGAAGTGCATACTGCAAATAAAATAACCATGCATCCACCCCATCAGCACAAACATGTGTTGGGGAGTTATAGTGAAGGCGATGCAGGGCATGTCAAAAAAGCGATCAATGCGGCCTTAAAGGCGAAAGATAAATGGGTAAGTCTTAGTTGGGAGAACAGAGCAAATATATTTTTAAAAGCTGCGGATCTTTTAGCAACAAAATATCGTCCTTATATGGTGGCTTCTACCATGCTTGGACAAAGTAAAAATGCTTACCAGGCAGAGATAGATTCAGCTTGTGAGTTGATAGATTTTTTACGTTTTAATGTTCATTTTTTAAGTGAGATATATCGTCAACAACCGATCAGTGTAAATGGTGTACAAAATAGGTTAGAGTATCGTCCGTTGGAAGGATTTGTTTTAGCTATATCTCCATTCAACTTTACAGCCATCGGCGGTAATCTGCCAACCAGTGCTGCTATGTGTGGGAATGTAGTAGTGTGGAAACCTGCACATACACAGGTTTATTCTGCACAATTATTCATGCGTATCTTAAAAGAAGCAGGGTTACCTGCAGGTGTTATCAATTTAATTTATGTAGATGGACCTGTGTTAGGTGACGAATGTTTTAATCATCCTGATTTTGCTGGGGTACACTTTACCGGTAGTACAGGTGTATTTAATCATATCTGGAAAACGGTTGGTGAAAAAGTAAATAAATACAAATCATATCCACGTATCGTTGGTGAAACAGGTGGTAAAGATTTTGTATTGGTCCATAAGTCTGCAGATATTGATGTAGCAGTTGCGGCTTTGGCAAGAGGAGCATTTGAATACCAGGGACAAAAATGTAGTGCTGCATCAAGGGCATATCTCCCTTCTAATCTTGCTGCCGAAATAAAGAAAAGGTTGGTAGCTGAGATCAAAACAATGAAGATGGGATCTGTGGAAGATTTTACAAATTTTGTCAATGCAGTGATCGATGAGAATAGTTTTAATAAGATACAAGGCTATATTAAAGGCGCAAGAAAAAAAGAAAGTGGCGTAAAGGTTTTAGTAGGAGGTAAGTGCGATAATTCAGAGGGTTATTTTATCGAACCTACTGTATTAGAAACTACTGATCCATATTATGTAACAATGTGTGAAGAGATATTCGGACCTGTACTAACAGTGTATGTGTATGATGAAAATAAATTTGATGAAATCTTAAAAATAGTGGACAGTACATCTGCCTATGCTCTAACTGGTGCTATCATTGCACAAGACAGGTATGCGGTGGAGTTAGCTACAAATAAATTACGTAACAGTGCCGGTAATTTCTACATCAATGATAAACCAACAGGTGCGATAGTTGGCCAGCAGCCATTTGGCGGAGCAAGAGGAAGTGGCACCAATGATAAATCAGGAAGTATCGTAAATTTGTATCGGTGGTTAAGTGCCAGAACAGTAAAAGAAGTACTAACTCCTGTTACAGATTACAGGTATCCATTTTTGCAAGAAAAATAAAACATGAAAGAGATCCTAAGCAATAGCGCCTTACATTCAGAAATAAAAAATTTAACCAAACAGATCAGTGATGCTCATAGCTCATTATCTGAAATTGTTTTTATTGGTATACAGCAGGGTGGTGTAGCTGTGGCAGAAGAAATTGTGGAATTATTGCAAAAACAATTTCCTGATGAAGTAATTAATTACGGACAATTAGATATTACTTTTTATAGGGATGATATCCGCAATGAAATATTAGCACCCGATGTTATGCATATTCCATTTTCCATTGAGAACAGAACGGTTATCCTAATTGATGATGTACTTTTTACCGGGAGAACCATCAAAGCTGCATTAGATGCTTTGATAGATCTGGGTAGACCGGAAAAGATACAATTGTGTGTGTTGATTGATCGTAAAGAACATCGTCAATTTCCAATACAAGCAGATTTTGCAGGAATAGAAGTAAAAACTAAAAAAACTGATAAAATAAAATTACAAAAAGACAATAGTGGTAATAAAAATGTTGTGCTGATAAACTAAAACTTTTACTATAACTTCGCCTTTTAATGCAACTATCTACTAAACATCTCTTAGGCATTAAAGACCTTACTCCTCAAGACATTTCTCTTATTTTATCGACGGCTGTGCAATTCAAGGAAGTATTACAACGTCCTGTAAAGAAAGTTCCTTCACTCAGGGAAGTGACGATCGTAAATTTATTTTATGAGAACAGCACTCGGACAAGGATATCTTTTGAATTAGCGGAAAAGCGTTTAAGCGCTGATACTATCAACTTTGCTGCATCAAGTTCATCTGCTGCAAAAGGAGAAACATTGCTTGATACTGTCAACAATATTTTATCTATGAAAGTAGATATGGTTGTGATGCGCCATAGTGCCAGCGGAGCTCCTCATTTTTTAGCTAAGCATATTCCTGCGGCAATTGTAAACGCTGGAGATGGTATCAACGAACATCCAACCCAAGCTTTACTGGATGCATTTTCAATACAGGAAAAATTAGGTACACTCGAAGGGAAGAAAGTTGTTTTGATAGGAGATATCATGCACTCAAGAGTAGCACTAAGTAATATTTATTTATTAAAAAAGATGGGAGCCGAAGTGATGGTAGCTGGCCCACCAACTTTGATCCCGAAATATATCAGCGAAGCATTAAATGTAAGAGTTGAATATAATTTAAAGAAAGCACTTGAATGGTGTGATGTAGCAAATGTATTGCGTATTCAATTGGAGCGTCAGAATCAGGTATTGTTTTCTTCACTCAGAGAATATAATTTAGCTTACGGCGTAAGTAAAAAATTATTAGACGGATTAAATAAAGAAATTGTAATTATGCATCCGGGGCCTATCAACCGTGGAGTAGAAATAGATAGTGATGTAGCAGACAGCCATCAGTCAATAATTTTACAACAGGTAGAAAATGGGGTAGCGGTGAGAATGGCGGTGTTGTATCTGCTTGCAGGAAACAATAATTAAAAATTGATTTGGAGATTTGAAGATTTGGAAATTTGGAGATAAGATGACTTCTTCAAATAAGAACATCTCCAAATCATCAAATTTCCAAATCTCCAAATCAGCAATATGGAAAGAGTTTGTTTATTCCCCGGTACATTCGATCCTGTAACACTCGGGCACATCGATATCATCAACAGGGCTTTGCCTTTGTTTGATAAACTGGTGATCGGTATAGGAAGGAACGTTAATAAAACTCCCATGTTTAGCGAAGAACTACGGTTGCAATGGGTGAAAGATATTTACAAAGATCAACCCAAAGTTGATGCGGTATTATATGACGGGTTAACTGTGAATTGTTGCAAAAGTGTAGGAGCTAATTTTATTTTAAGAGGTATCCGTTACGTAAATGATTTCGAATACGAAAAAGCCATTGCAGATATGAACAGGAGTATTGATGGCCATATTGAAACGATCTTTCTTACCTGTTTACCACAGTTTACTTCAGTTGCATCTACGCTTGTCCGTGATGTTTATAAAAATGGTGGCGATGTGTCACAGTTCTTACCCGATGTAGTGAATCTATCTATCAAAAAATAATTAGTTATGTCTATCTGGTTCAATAAACATTTAAGAATAGAAGATCTGTCTTTGATATTAAAAGATACAATGGCTGAGCATTTGAGTATGGAGTTTGTAGAAATAGGAAATGATTTCCTGAAAATGAAAATGCCTGTTGATGCAAGAACAAAACAACCTTATGGGTTATTGCATGGTGGTGCCAGCTGTTCATTATCAGAAACTGTCGGCAGCATAGCAGCACATCTTGTTGTTGATGCTAATAAATTCAGTTGCGTAGGATTAGAGATCAATGCCAATCATATACGCAGTGCAAGACAGGGCTTTGTAACAGCAATTGCTACACCGTTACACCTGGGTACCAATACACATGTATGGGATATAAAGATCTCTGATGAAAGCGATAAGTTAATTTGTATCAGCAGACTTACTATTGCCGTTCTTAAGAAAGCTTTTTAAAGTAATATTTTATTCTTTGTCAAGATAAATATCCAGGATATCACTAATAGAAGGATAAGTGTTTTTTAATGCTTTAAAAACATCATCTGGCAGTACCCATTTTATTTCAGTGATATGTTCTTCTACCTGTGCTTTTAATTTTTGGTCAGATGGGCAGGACATCGAAAACCAATGAGTAGTTTTTAAAAAATGCTTTCCGAAAGCATCATAAGTATGATATGTTTCTCCTATTTTTTCCTTTAAAGAAAGCTTTTTTACTCCTGTTTCCTCCTCAACTTCTCTTAATGCACATTCATCCTCTTTTTCATTGTCTTCTATTTTACCTTTAGGGAGGTCCCATTTATTTAAACGATAAATAAAAAGAATGGCTCCTTCTTCATTTTTTACTATGCCACCTGCAGCTTCAATTAAAGTGAAATGCTTAAACAATGATTTTTTTAATGCTTTTAGATCGTCATGCACTAATACCCCGGCATGAAACTCTTCTTTTTTGATCTCATGCAGCATAGCATTGATGGCATTGGATGATATCTCATCTACCAAAACAGCATCCGGGTGGTGTAATATTTCCTGTAATTCCTCAGTTATTTCATTTGTAAGATAGAGTGGTTTATCTCCAAAATATATTTTCATGTACATAGTGTAACGTATTTATTTAAACAAACTTTCCACCAGCGAGTATTGCAAGCTGCTTTATTTTAATTTGCAGTCATGACCAACGAAAAAGCTGTAGCCGAAAAGCTGTTACAAATTAATGCAATAAAATTAAGTCCGCAAGTACCATTTACCTGGGCGAGTGGATGGAAAAGTCCCATCTATTGCGATAACCGTAAGGTGCTGTCATTTCCATTTATTCGTGATTTTATAAAAAGTGAAATGTGTAACGTCATTTTTCAAAAATTTCCTGATGCAGATCTGTTAGCAGGAGTTGCTACTGCCGGGATTGCGTGGGGAGCTATGGCGGCTGATCAGTTAAAACTTCCATATATCTATGTTCGTCCCAAACCTAAAGAACATGGCCTTGCTAACCAAATAGAAGGGTTTTATGAAAAAGGGCAGAAGGTTGTGGTTGTAGAAGACCTGATCTCAACAGGTAAAAGCAGTCTTGAGGTGGTAGAAGTGCTTCGTAAAGCCGGCGTAGAGGTCGTAGGAATGGTCTCTATCTTTAATTATGGCTTTGAGGTCGCAGATAACGCCTTTAAAAACGCTTCAGTAGTATATAACTCATTAACAAATTACCCGGTTTTAATAGAATTGGCTATTGAAAAGGGGATAGTGTCTGCTGAGCAACAAAATACATTAATGGAGTGGAGTAAAAATCCATCAGCTTGGGGAAATTAAAAAAGACTCAGGGTTTGCTTCCCTTCATAATTGACAGGAAAACTTTTGTAAACATTCATCTTTCCAACCTTGACAGTTCCCAGGACCTTGATCGTCACCTCCTGATTAAAAGCAGTCTTCATTGCATTTTTTAAAACGTTCTTCATATCGACATCCACTTTGATCGGAAGGGTGAATTCACGCCTACCCGGAATGGTGATTTGAAACTCCTGGGTAGTGTGCCCTAAATATGTAGAATCTATATATATGTCTAAATCTGTTCTTTGAAGTTGTAATCCGAAGTTATTAGGGTTATAGTATACCAGATCCATTTTAACAGTAGAGGAGGTAAATCCCAGTTGGTCGACAGTAAAATTTTTAAAATCCCGGTATTCAAGTTCCTTAGGAGCGGAGCAGGAGAGCAGCAAGTTTGTCAGGGTAAGGCAAAATACGATCAAGGTAGCTTTAAACAAACTCATAATGCAATTTTTGGATGAAGGGAAATGGTGACTCTTTTTAAATCAATTTAAGCTATACAAAATTAACCTAATTATTTTAGTAATCATTATTCAAGACATAAAATTTTGATAAACATTCAATGCTTAAAAAATTAGTAATCATTTTTTATATTAATAAATTGGTAACCAATTTATTAATAATTTTATTTACAATAAAATAATATAAATAATAATCTATTTTATCGAATTATTTGAACTATTCTCAATTTAAAAATCAGCCCTTATTTGCATTTATATATTTAATTTAAATTATTGATAAGTAATTAATTATAATTATTATTTACAATTAAATTTTATCAAAATAAAACAATATATAAAATATTAAATATGTTTTCTCGATTTTGTACGATTTTCTTGGAGGAATAGAAATACCTCGACAAAAGGTTTATGAAGTTTATTTCGAAAATATAGAAATTTTAAGAAAAAGTGCTAACCTGTCAGTTTTAAATTGATGCACAAGATCTTCATTTTTTGATTTTAATTTTTTGTATTTTTTGAATGTGCATAAATAGGTATATCCATTTTTTATCCCTTTAAGGAAAATGCGTATTTTAGAAATAGAACGAATTTTTTAAATATTTTTAAATTTTACAATATGTATAAAAAATGTATTTTATTGCTATTTATAGCTTTTTGTGTTTTTAATTATGTTTCAGCCCAAAAGATTCCAGCTAAATATTTTAAAGCCCGTTCTGTAAAAAATACCCGGACTTTAGTGGTACAATCAAAGACCGCAGAATGGACTTCTGTTAGTTTTACCAACCACCGTTTATCCAGGGCAATGCTTAAAAAGTCACCGGAACAGATCAATATGACCTATAAAAAGATGCCCAATATTTCAGCATTTAGCTACAATAGAAGCACCCGTACGATCAAACTAAAGGCCCCAACAACTGCCATCAGAGAAATTCTTAAAAAGGAGTTTCGTTTCACAGATGCTGAATTAACAGCTAAAGGCTTATAAATCAACATTATTTAAAAAATATTTTATGTATAAATTGAAATTTTACACTTTATTATTGTCGTTTTTTATCTGTTCAATGACGGGATTTGCACAAAATGGATCAAATGAGCCTTGTAATGCGCCAACCATAACAGTTAATCCTATGGAATCGGAATGCGCCCTTGTTACATCTGCAACCATAAATAGTGGCTCAGGAACAGTTTTCACTAATTCAACATCTGCTTCAGCAGGAGTAACCTTACCGGCGGTTGACTGCAATTTTTTTAACTCAACAACCAACGATTGGTGGTATAAAATAACTGTACCTGCTTCAGGCTATTTTTCTTTAGGCCTTACAGAAAATACTTTTGGTACCTATTTCGACTGGACAATGTATACAGCTTCTTCTACCACTTGCGCTGGATCAGTATTTACAGAGATCCCTTTTAGCAATCAATGCATTCCTTCAGATGGAGCCACATTGGACATTACCGGTGTTGGTCCACTCACACCAGGAAGAGTTGTTTATATAAGAATGTGGGTAGAAGCACTCGAGGATCAGGATTTTGAAGATGGATATGAAATATGTGTGAACGAAGCTGGCCCTCCGCCAACAGAATGTTCATTTCCTATAGCACCTGCAAATAACAGTACCATCGGTGGTTTCCCAACAACCCTAACCTGGACAAGTGTATCTGGAGCAGCTGGTTATTATATTTATCTAAGAGATGTCACCAATGGAGGAAGTTTCCAAAACCTTGGTGCCGTAGCAGGTACAAGCGTTAGTTTGGGCGGTGGCTTGAGTTACTCAACTACTTATGAATGGTATACTGTTCCGTCGAATGAGAGCGGCGTTACAAATAATACTTGTTTAAATAAATTTACATTTAAAACACCAGCAGCACCACCAGCTTCTACATGTGCTACTGCTACACAAATTTGTGCTCCTTTCTCATTTTCTGCAGGCGTAGATCAACCTGATGATGGTGGAGGGCCCGATGCTGATTATGATTGTTTATTGTCTGCACCAAACCCTGAATACCATTGGGTGAAAATAACTTCACCGGGTAATATTCGTTGGACGGTTACAAGTAATCCTGATCAGGATGTTGATTATGCTGTATGGGGACCTTTCACAGGATTAACTACTACCACACCTTCTTGCGGTATAAATGCCGGAAGTGGAGTGGGCTTTCCTTGCGGATCAGGATTAGGAATACCTATTGAATGCGACTATACCGAAGATAATGGAGGACCTATTAATATAAATTCTGCAATAGCCGGACAATATTATCTAATTCTGGTTACTAATTATGAGAATACGCCATCAACAATAAATATTACAACCCGGGCTGGAAATACTGCCGGAGTTGAATGTCCTTGCCTGGTGAGTGAATTGAATATTTTCCCTAATGCAGATTGTAATAATAATGTTTACAGTGTGGATTATGAAGTGAGTTTCAACAATCCTCCATCAACTGGAACATTGACAATTACAGATGGTGCTGGACACACAGCTACTTTAAATGCACCTTTTACTTCTCCGAAAACAGGTACGATAACAGGATTAACTGCGGATGGAGCTTTCCATACATTTACTGCAAGTTTTTCTGCTAATTCAGGTTGTAAGCTTTGTGCAAATTATACAGCACCGGATGCTGCGCCTGCAAACAATACTTGTGCTGTTGGATTGCCATTGAGTGCTAATAAAAACGCAGGTACTGCATCAGGATATACAAATAACTGTACTGGCAATGGAATAGGAGAAGCCAGTTATTGTGGATCAGCTGCATGCCGTTCAGTTTTTTATAAGATACACACTGTTGATGTTGCTATTGAAAAATTCCTGAGCATAGATATCAATGGTGGTAACATTGGTTATGTTGATGATTTTTGTCCGAATGGTGTACGTATAAGTGTACTTACAGATTGCAATACACCTGCGAATGTTACTCCATCAAGTTGTCAAACAATAACAGAACCAACAGGAAATATAACCTTTGATGGATTAGCGTTGAATACAGATTATTATGTAGTGGTGGATCAAATTGATTGTACAGATGAAACCTGTAACTGGAACATGCTTTTCCGTGGTATAGGAGTGCTACCGGTAACTATAGGAAGTTTTGAAGTATTGAGAACAAATAATACCAATGTTTTAAAATGGACAACATTGAATGAACAAAATACTGCACAGTTCGAATTATTACACAGTACAGATGGTATTACTTATTCATCTCTTGGAATGTTGAGTGCTGCTAATACAAGGAATGGCCAGTCTTATACTTTCAATGACAATTCACCAGCAAATGGTCTTAATTTTTACAAAATAAAAATGATCAATAAAGATGGTACATATGAATATAGTGAAGTGAGAAAAGTAAGCAATAATGCTGCTGCATTCAGTTTTGTGATTGCACCTAATCCTGCAAAAGATGATATTACAGTGTCGATCAACAATAGCGAAAAAGGAGCTGGCAAATTCATTATTGTAGATGGTATTGGTAGAAAGCTTGCGATCACCGATGTGAAATTGAATGTTGGGAACAATAAATTTAATTTCAATGTTTCCAAATACAATGCAGGAATATTATATATCAGGTTTGTAGATCAGAATGGCGTAACAGTTACGCAACGTATCAATAAGATCAAATAAAATTAACTAGTAATTTTCTTGCCCGGCATATTCGATGTGTCGGGCAATTTTTTTGTTTCAGATTTATTTTTTGCAGGTTTGTTTAGGAATATCAATGGCTTCATAGCTGCTTTACCACTATCTTGTGATAATTGAAAATAATAAACGCTGTTATTTTCAACACCTGATTTTTCTTCTTCAATCTTTATCAAAAATTTGGGATTATCCACCTGATCAGGATTAGAAACAGCAGTTATTTCAAAATCTTTCTCTTTCTGATCATTCAATAATTCTTCATTAATAACTGCAATAGAATAGGGCTCACTTTTATTGATATCGGATGTTACAGCGGGAGCATCATTTTTTTTATTAAATATCTTCTTTTTACTTTTTGCAGAAACTGTAATGGCTTTTTCTTTTTCCTGGGTCAAAGTAATAGGAGACAAGTCTGCCTTTTGAACGTTTACTAAACTCACCGTTGACAGAACAGTTTTTTCATTTGTTTTTAAAGGAACTGCAAAAGCAATGGCAAAACCTAAAACTAAAGCAAGAGATGCGATTTGGATTTTTTGTATCCTGGTTAATATAGTATTGGGCTGAATGGTAAATAATCTTTTAATCCTGCCAAGCAATTGTTTTTTACCGTTTGTTGCAGCCAATACAAAGGTCATTTTCTGTTGACGCTGCATTTCAATTTGTAATAATGCAGTAGCATAATTTTCTTTATCATACTTATAATTAAGTACCCAATCGTCACAGCAATTCTCTCTTTCGGTGTCAATGTACCTGTTCAACAATGCAGCAAAAGGATTGAAAAACAAAATCAGCTTAGCAATAGTTTGAAGAAGATTTAAAAAGAAATCGTGTCTTTTAATGTGAGCAAGCTCATGCAATAAAATTGCTTCTAATTGTTGCGTACTTAAATTAGCTATAGCTGCTGCAGGTAATAATATTACCGGTTTAAAAAATCCTATTACTGAAGGCACATGAATGTTTTCAGATATCCAGACCTTTATTTTCTTTTTTATACCAAGATGTAAAGAAGTTTGTTTAACAAAAAATCTTATATCAATGCCGGGTTTGATCAGATCAGTAGTTTTTAATTTTACTGTCGTAATGAAATTCTGTACAAATCTGAACCCATACAACAATAAGAAGAAAAAATAAATAATTGCAAAGTAGGGAAGCGTTGTTTTTATTTTATCAGATATGTTTTCATTTGTTGTAAATAAAAATGCACCCAGAACCTTTGGAGAATAATAAGTTTGAACGGTCGTATAAATAAACCATATTGTTGAAGTAAATAATAATAACAGACCGAGGTTATGTTTGAATATTGAAGAAGCTTTTATATTTAATCCTGTGATGATTTTATATAGAAGCCACAATAATCCTGCTTGCCAAAAGCTATTGGCTATTGCCCAACCGAGTGATTGAAAAAAATATCCATTCTCTAAAAAAGCAGCAGGCATAGTTATTATTTTATGCTGTTGAGAAAATTCTGTATCTCGTTCAATTCTTCTTTTGATGCTTTATGGTTACCCAATGCCTGCATCACTAGCTGAGCAGATGATCCTGCAAATAAAGAATCTATCATCTTATTTAAGAACAAGGATTGCGTTTTTTCTTTCGTCACAACAGGTTTATAAACATGTGTTTTGTTACTGCTATCACGAGATACCAATCCTTTTTCAAACATGATCTGCATTAATTTAAGGGTTGTGGTATAGCCTGCATCTTTGCCCTTAAGCAACTCTTCATGCACTTCCCTTACAGAAGCTGTATCCTTTTCCCACAATACCTGGAGTATCTCCAGTTCCCCCTCAGTAGGCTTAAAATTTTTATTGTTACTCATAGTACGATATGTTTCGTAAGTGAAGGTAAAAAATTATTTCATAATAAAAACTAAAATTTTTACAAAAGGTTCACAAAAATTGATTTCCCCACTTGCAACCATTTTATTGATGTTTGTCGTCTATGGTTTGCTATTTGCCCTGATAGCGATCCGTAAAATACCCGAATCAAAAGTTATAATATAAAAATGTGAGGCAGTAAAACGCCTTTATTAAAAAATTACCACTTTTTGGCTCAATAAAAATAATGAAGATCTCATACAGGGGCCTTCATCCAAACATTTATTAACATAAAAAAATCAGTATGAAAAAACTTTACTTAAAATTTACGCAGGTTAAAATAGGCTTCAAAACAATCTTAATGGTTTTAGGTTTATTTGGGATGCTTCAAAAAACAGCAGCTCAATCTTCTATCAGTTATAGTATTGGTGAAATGTTAGCGGCAGGCCCAGCAGGAATAGTATTGGCAGATGGAACTGTTGCACATGCTGAAATAATCACATTGAATTCCAGCAATGTATATACTGCAAATCATGGTAGTTATAATACCATGCAAATGGGTGGGTTACTAAATGGTGTTAACAATGTGAATGATAATACAGGAACTGTTGATGATTCTGCATTGACTATAACTGAATATAATGGGTCTAAAAGAATTGGAGATTTTACAAGAATTTCAGCTATACCTAATACGATTGATAATGGTACGGGATCAAAATTTGGAAATGCAGTTGGTTTCAGAATATGGTTTAGTAAACCAATTAATGTAGAGCAATTTTTAATGATGGATTGTGATGGTAACGGACAAAATCCAACAGCAACCAATGGTGAATGGTTCTCTTGTTTTGGATACAATAATACAACCCTTGTAACACCTAGTGCAATTACATTAGCGCCTACTACGGATCTGGTTAGTGGTAGTCATGCCGTAAATGCAAACTGGTCTTTATTGACAGATAGTAAAATCCCAGGAGCTGATCCTATTACTTCAATGACATTTCCTCGTATATCATCAAGTCATAATAATGCTGATCCGGATGATACCGGAAATCAAGGTCTTTTTGATTTCAATGCACCGGTTGATAATATATTTTTTCTTTGGGGAATTTATGGCGTAGTAGGTACTGGGGCAAGTGCAGAACAAAACTCAGGTGTTTCTCCGTTAGTATTTTCTTTATATACTGATTTCGGAGATGGTCCGGATACTTACCATACTACTAAAGTTAATAATGGTGCAAGTCATGAAATTTATAATTATATACCTGAAGGACAAAACTCTACATTGACATTAGGCTCAGGAGTTAATTTTGAACCAACAGGTAATGCAACTCCTGCTGCTAATTCAGATAGTGATGATGGTGTAGCTTCAGTAGCTTTATTTGATTGTGCAACTTCAAACTATTCTACAACAGTGTCCTTATTAAATAATACAGGTTCTTCTGCAAATTTATATGCCTGGGTTGATTTCAATCAAAATGGTGAATTTGAAACAGGCGAGGTACAAACAGTCACAGTTCCAAGTAGCCCAACGCAACAAATTATTGTTTTAAATTGGTCAGGCATTGTAGTTCCGATAGACTGTGGTATAATCGGCACTTCTTATATGCGCCTTAGACTAACATTTGATGATCTAACTGATGATATTAGCAGTGCTGTTGATGAAAGAAGTTTTGGTGGTGCAAGGGGCGGAGAAGTGGAAGATTATAAAATTGTCATGAAACCCCAACCAGATCTACCTGTTAGACTTATTTCATTTGCAGCAGGCCAAATGCAAGACAAAATAGCGTTATCATGGACGGTTAGTAATGAAATAGACGGCAAATATTATGAGATAGAAAAAAGCACTAATGGAATTGATTTTATTGTAATTAATAAAATAACAACAAAATCATACAGTAGTTTCAACACTTATCAATCTTTAGATATTAACCCTGCTAACGGATCTAATTATTATCGTTTAAAGATGACCGATAAAAGCGGTGCAATTCAATATAGCAAGATAATAACAGTAAGAGTGGGGAATAAAATTATTGCGAATATATCAGTAAGACCCAATCCTTTTATTGATCATGTAGATATAAATATTGATCAGGAAAAAGCGGCTCCAATATTTATCAATATTGTAGATGCAGTGGGTAAAACAATTTATAAAAATACCATCGCTGGTAGTGCAGGAATTAACTTGATCAATATTGATCAACTGAGTAAATTGTCTGTAGGATTATATGTGATCAATGTAAATACAAGTAAAGGAACAACTCAATTTAAACTTGTAAAGAGAAATTAATCCCAATTCATCATCTTCTATAGAATTAACAACTTTGACTATTTCCGATTGTAAATACAATCGGAAATAGTCAATTATATCAACCTTCCCTTTTTGATCAACCACATTAGTATTTATTATTAAAAAAATGTGGAATGAAATTTTTTAGTGTTATGTTATGGAGGCAGACAAGTGCCAATTATTTAAAAAAAGTAACTGTTATTTTTGTTTCGAATTTACTTTTAATGAGTGTTGCTTTTGGGCAACGAAATATTAATATCACTACATCTCCAACATCAGGCGGAACATGGAGTGGAGGCACAACCGGGCCTTACACATTTACTCCAAATGCAGATAATGCAAATGTTGCTGATACTGCGATCGTAAATCGTTTTCTTGGAACAGGTGCATATAGTTCAAACAATGTTTCTATTGTTACTTCAGGAGGAGGAGGTTCGCAAGTAGGCAATGTTGCAGTTAATGCCACACTTTCTGCAGGTAATATTGATGAGACGTATTACACTTTTACAATTATTGCAAATGGAAATATTACACAATCGAGTGCAATTAATTTTACTGCGTCCAGTACTGGTGGAATAGACGATACAAGAAGAGTAGGAAAGAATGTAGTTTTTACAGCAGGGGGTTCTATCACAATTGGTGCTACCATTTCAACCAATGGTAACAGGAGAAATAATATTGGTGGCGGCGCTGCCGGTAATATAACTTTTACTGCCGGAACTACAATTGCTGTGAATGCTGCTTTAACATTGAATGGAGCAAATGCAGCAACAGATGCAAGTAGTAACAGGGTAGGTGGCAATGGAGGTAATGTTACTTTCACTGCACCATCAGGAATCGTAATTGCTGCAAATATTACTTCAGATGGAGGAAATAATCATGGAAATCTTGTCACTGGAAATGGTGGTGCTTTTTCTTTCACTGCTGCATCAGGTGTAAACCTTACAGGAAATATAACAGCGAATGGAGGCATAGGTGATGCTGCTCCTGATGGTGATGATGGTACGATCGTAATAGATATTACTACAACTACTGTAACAAGTGGTGGTGCAAATGATGGGCAAACGAGTGGTGTTATTGATATTGGAAGTGGAACAATTACAAAAACTGGTGTAGGTACTTTTCTTATGAAAGGCACTAACATTTATACAGGTACAACTTTTATTAACAATGGTATAATCAAATTGGGAAGTGCAGGAGTATCACCCAATGGTCCGTTAGGAAAAATTACAGGTGGTACTACAGTAGCAAATGGTGCTACTCTTGATCTGAATGGTTTTACTTTAGCAACTGCAGAACCAATTGCATTAAATGGAACAGGTATTTCTAATACTGGGGCATTGATAAATAGTTCTGCTACGGCAGTGAATTATTCGGGTACTATTACACTTGCAAGTGCAAGTAGTATCGGCACTATTGGTAACATTACTATAGGGAATGTTACAGGTACACCTGGTCTTACTAAAGTAGGTATTGGCACGTTGATCTTGGGTACAACTGTTACATTAGGAAGTTTAACTGTTAGCGCAGGTACACTTTCAGCTACCAGTGCCATTACAATTACAGGGCTTACAACAGTTAGTGCAGGCAGTTTATTAATTGCAGGAGCTACACTTACTACAACGGGGGGTGCAATTATCAATGGAGATTTTCAATTAAACCCAAGTGGTTTTGCTCAAAGTGGCACCTGGACTTATGGTGCAACAGGAAAATTGAAATTTAATGCAGCGTACACTGTGGCTAATACGCATGTGTATTTTCCAGCTACTAACGGACCAACAAAAGTTTTTGTTACTGTAGGTACTGTGAATTTTGGAAGTATCACACGTACCATTAGTGATACATTTAGCGTTGCCGCAGCCATCACCAACTATTGTAATTTTACTTTAAATGGAGTAACAGCTTTACAAAGCGGAGGTAGTTTTGGTACAAGTTGTGGATCAGGATTACCAGTGTATGGTTGTACATCAACATTTAGATATGGTACAGGAGCTAATCCGCAGGTAAGAGGTAATGAATGGTCAGCCACCGCAACATTAGGTAATGTAGAAATAGCTAATAATACTACTGTAAATGGAAATATTGGTAACGCTGCTATTTGTGGTAATCTAATCATTACAGCTGGCTCTTCTTTATATATGGATTATGGAAGTACTGGAAGTTCTGCATTGACCGTTGGGAAAGATATTACGATCAATGGGAATTTATCACTTGGATTTGCAGCTGGTGGAGACCTTACAATTGGTGGTAATTTCACACATGCATCATCCGGTTCAACGATCAATTACAATAACAGAGCAGTAGCTTTTAATTCAAACCTTGGGAGTGTTATAACTAAAACAGGTGGCGGTACAGAAACTTTCCCATATTTAATTATAAATAAAACAAGTGGGAATGTTCAATTGGCAAGCGGTACTTTATTAATTATATCTGCATTATCAGGAGACGTATTACAATTGACAAATGGTAATTTAGATATCAACGGACAAACACTTTCTCTTACAGGAAGCGGTGGTAATATTAAAGTAACAGGTGCAAGTCAAAGAAGTATTACATCTTCATCGGTTGCTACTGTAAATATTTCAGGAGCTAAGACGGTAACAAGTGTATCCGCAGGTACATTGTTGTTTGATAATAATATTACAGCAGATATTACTGCATCATTCAATCCTGGATCTTCACTGACAACAGTAAAGGGAATTTTGAAATTAAGTTTTGGTGGTTCTGTTTCAACAAATACCATTACTTACGGTTCCGCATCAACGCTTATATATAATCAAACTGGTACACCTACGTTTGGGTTTGAATGGACGGGCAATAGTACCACTCCGGGTGCTGGTGTTCCTAATAATGTTACAATTCAAAATACTACAACTGTAAATATGCCTACTGCCGATAGAGGCGTAGCAGGAAATTTAAATATCAATAGTGGTAGTTTAGTTTTAAATGTAACATCGGGTGATCTGTATATTGGTGGTAGCTGGAATCGTACCTCATCTGGTACGTTTACTGCAAATGATCGGAAAGTGTTTTTCAACAGTGCTACAGCAGCGACTATCAAAGCCCCTGAAAGTTTATTTAAAGATGCTAATGGTTCTTTTGGTGGTGAAACTTTCCCATATTTAATAATCAATAAAAATGCGAAAACTAATAGTGTTAAACTATTATCCAATATCTGTATCACTAAAACATTGTCAATTACAAAAGGTAGTTTGGATATAGATACTTCTGATGTAGTTCTTGTATCTAATGTAACCCGTACAGCAGATATTGGAGTAGTCAATACTACAGATGCAGAAATTCTTTATTCATCCACAGGAAGATTTATTCCACAACGCTACATTGGCAACACAAGTACAATTCGTACCTGGAGATATTTGACAGCTCCCTTACAGGCATCTGATCCATTAACGATTAACGAAGCTTGGCAGGAGGGACAAGTAAATGCAAATTATTTAACTCCTAATGCAACCAACCCATATCCTGGTTTTGGTACACACATTACAGGTACTGGTGGTATTTATGATGGTGTAAAAGGTTTTGATCAGGGAACTGCCGGCAGCAATGGAAACTCTATCAAATATTTTGATAATGCCGGAGGTGTATCACATTATAGTTTTCCAGCCAATACTAAAAGCACAACTTTAATGAGTCAGTTAGGCTGGGCCATTTTTGTAAGAGGAGATAGAAGTTATGTTTTTGGAGATCAGTATACGGCATCAGGTAATACAACGCTGGAACCAAAGGGAAAAATAAATATTGGAGAAGTTACTTCAACAGTTACAGGAGGGGGCACATTATTTAACGTAATAGGTAATCCCTATCCATGTCAGATAAATATGACCAATGTATCCATAGGAGGAAGTACGCATGCTAATTATTCACTTTGGGATCCTAAGGCATTTACTAATTACAGTAATACGGGTAAATTTATTCCATTTACGTATGTTAGCGGCACAACATATACTTCTTCAAATTCACCAGTAACTACATGGGTTTACCCGGGTACAGTAGAATCAGGTGAAGCTTTTCTAGCTAGATCAGCTACAACGAATGTTGTTTTTCATGAAACGGATAAAGTAACGGGAACTAGTACGTTAAATGGTATTCAAAGCCGGCCTGTACAACAGCGTTCTAATGTAGCTATCATCTCTATTTTCCGTACTTATCTTGGATATTTTGATGGAACTACTGCTGAATTACATTATATAGATGGAACTTTAAACCTGTTCAATGATTCTTATAATACATCTGTGACCAGCAGCGAAGACGTAATATCTGCCATGTCAGGAACTACAACAGGTGCTATACGAATTGCGAAAGATGGTTATCAATTATCTATTAGTAAAGAACAAACGATCAGTAGCGACGATACGCTTTATTTAAATATATCTGCATTAAAATTATTAAAACATCGTCTTGCTTTATTGGCAGAAAATTTTGTTCCAAATTCAACGGCCATATTAATTGATAGATATAAAAATGCTACTACTGCAGTTTCAACAACAACGGGAGATACAACTTTTTATGATTTTGAAATTACAGCTGATGCTCAATCTAACAGGAGCGATAGGTTTATGATAGTATTCAAGCCATTAACGACGACTCCGGTTAAATTTAGTGTGGTGAAAGCAACAGAGCAACAAACTAGTATTGCAATAGACTGGAAAGTAGAAACAATAGTAAATACCCATTCATACGAAGTGGAAAGATCTGCAGATGGAATAAACTTTACCAACGTTAATACTGTCACTGCAACCAATGCAACAGTTTACAATTGGGTAGATGTTAAACCATTTATGCAAGATAATTATTACAGGATTCGTCTTGTCGATTTTTCAGGCGCTATTACTTATAGTCAAATAGTAAAAGTGAAAACTGGAAACGCAAAGAGTGGAATTGAATTACAAAATAATCCTATAATTAATAATACAATTAATCTTCAATTTGTTAACCAACAATCAGGTGCTTATAAAATAAGACTATATAATTATTTAGGTCAAACGATCGATAGCAAAGAAATTAAAGGTATTGGTAGTTGGGTAGAATCCTTTCCGGTAAATTCAGATTTATCAAAAGGAGTGTATGACCTGGAAATAATTACTCCTGCGAACGAAAAGGTTGTTAAAAAAATTCTGATACAATAATATTCTATTTCCAATTTGCATTAGAAAGCCTGATCATTTTAAAATGATCGGGCTTTTATTTTCTTAAATACAATGTAATAACAGCCTGTATTTTTTATTTTTTATAATTATCTTTCCATTTATCAAACTAAAAAAATTGATATGGAAAAAACTTCTAAAACTATTCCAAGTAGGTATGCTAATCAGCGGATGCATTATTCTGAAGAAATAGTATATCCTATTTTGGACGAGGCGTTATTTTGTACGATAAGTTATGTGAACGATGGTCAGCCATTTTCAATTCCTACAGCATTTGTAAGAGAAGGAGATAAATTATATATACATGGTTCTGTTGGCAGCCATTTTTTGCGTCAGTTGGTTGAGCCTACCAAAGTATGCATCTCAGTGATGTTGACAGATGATATTGTAGTTGCAAAATCTGCGTTTAATCATTCTATTAATTATAGGTCTGTAATTATTTTTTCAGAAAGTGAATCAGTGCAGGATTTTGAAATGAAAAAAGATTTCTTTAAAAAGTTAACTGATAAAATTGTGCCAGGCAGTTGGGATTATTTGAGGCCAATGCTCGATAGCGAAGTGAATAAGACCATGCTGATAAAATTTGATATTAAAGATGGGGGAGCAAAAGTTAGACAAGGAATGCCTGTTGATGAAGATGAAGACAATCATTTGCCAATATGGAGTGGATTGATACCAATACCAAGTAAGCGGCTTGCACCTATTGCAGATGAATTAAGTAAGGAAATTCCTTTGCCAGAACATTTACAGGTATATGTAAAATAAAAAAAGCCCCGTTGTAGAAACAACCGGACTTCTTGGTATAAATGGTTCTGATTAGACTAATTTTCAGCAAATATTTTTTGCTTACCTCTTAGTCGTAAATCTTTTAAAAAAGGTTGCAAGCTTTTTTAAAAAACGCAAAATATTTTATTTGTGCAGTTCTATTGTATTATCATCCGCAGCAGTTTTTTCAGACATCCTTATTAATATTTCTTTCTGAGCATTTCTGTTTGCAGAAATTTTGTCATGATGGATTTTTGCAAGTGTTGGTGCAATTACTAAAGAAACAATGCTCATTAATTTTATAAGGATATTCATTGAAGGTCCTGAAGTATCTTTAAATGGATCACCAACTGTATCACCTGTAACCGCAGCTTTATGAGGTTCGCTACCTTTTTTATGTGTAGTACCATTGATGTCAACACCTGATTCAAAAGATTTTTTTGCATTATCCCATGCACCACCTGCATTGTTTTGGAACATACCCATCAATACACCACTAACGGTAGCGCCTGCAAGAAATCCGCCTAAAACTTCTGGTCCAAAAATAAAACCCATGATCAATGGTGATAAAATTGCAATAGCACCAGGTAACATCATTTTTTTCAAAGATGCTTGTGTAGAGATAGCCACACATTTATCATACTCAGGTTTTCCTGTACCTTCCATAATTCCTGGAATGGTACGGAACTGGCGGCGTACCTCTTCCACCATTGCCATTGCAGCTTCACCCACAGCACGTATAGCAAGAGAAGAGAAGATGAATGGGATCATAGCACCTACAAATAAACCTGCTAATACATCAGCATGATAAATATCAATTCCATCAATACCGGCAATACCCACAAAAGCTGCAAATAAAGCAAGCGCTGTCAATGCAGCGGAAGCAATTGCAAAACCTTTACCTGTTGCAGCTGTAGTATTTCCAACTGCATCTAAAATATCTGTTTTTTCACGAACTTCTTTTGGTAATTCACTCATTTCAGCAATACCACCGGCATTATCTGCTATCGGGCCAAATGCATCAATAGCCAATTGCATAGCAGTAGTTGCCATCATACCTGCGGCAGCAATTGCTACACCATATAATCCAGCACATGCATAAGAACCATAAATACCGGCTGCTAAAACAAGGATTGGTAATAAAGTACTTTCCATGCCAATTGCAAGGCCCCCAATAATATTTGTAGCATGACCAGTTCCTGATTGACGAACAATGCTTAAAACAGGGCGTTTACCCATTGCCGTGAAATATTCTGTAATGATACTCATCAAAGTACCAACCGCTAATCCCACCATGATAGCACCAAAAATTCCCATCTTTGTAAATTCATGACCACGTAATGTCATTGTATCCGGCATTAGCCAATTCACTAAAAAGTATGAAGCTATTGCAGTCAAAACAATTGAACCCCAGTTACCCATGTTCAATGCTTTTTGTACAGCAATAGTGCTGTTACCAACTGATTCTGAAATACGAACGAAGAAAGTTCCAATAATAGAAAATAAGATTCCCATTGAAGCGATCAGCATTGGTAATAGGATAGGGCTCATTCCGCCAAATGCATCAATTGCAGTTGTTTCTCTTCCTAAAACCATTGTAGCCAATACTGTTGCAACATAAGAACCGAAAAGATCGGCACCCATACCAGCGACGTCACCTACATTATCACCTACATTATCAGCAATTGTTGCCGGATTACGAGGATCATCTTCAGGGATACCAGCTTCCACTTTACCTACAAGGTCAGCACCCACATCGGCAGCTTTTGTATAAATACCACCACCAACACGTGCAAAAAGTGCAATAGATTCTGCACCTAAAGAAAAACCAGTTAATATTTCAATGGTCTTTTCCATCTCATGGCTGCTTACAGCCGCTTCCGGAGCAAAGATCATTTTCAAAATAATAAATAATCCACCTAAACCTAACACAGCCAAACCAGCTACACCTAACCCCATCACACTTCCGCCTGTAAAAGAAACATTTAATGCTTTACTTAAGCTTGTACGTGCAGCTTGTGCAGTACGTACGTTTGCTTTTGTAGCTACTTTCATACCTATGAAACCAGCTAAAGCACTAAAAAAAGCACCTATAACAAAGGCCACTGCAATACTCCAATGACTATTTTCATTACTAAATCCTAAAACACCCAATAACAAAGCAGCTAATATTACGAAATAAGTAAGGATCTTATATTCAGCTTTTAAGAATGCCATTGCACCTTCAGCAATATAATTACTGATCTCTTTCATGCGTTCATTTCCTGCATCTTGCTTAGCAACCCATGCATATTTTACAAAAGTGTATAACAAACCAACTATTCCCATTGCCGGAATTACATAAATCAACTTATCCATAATATTATTTGTACATTTTTTTTAGGACGGCAAAAATAGGGGAATTGATATGAAAAATCGACAAATTGCCCACATAATTGGCAACGATTGCGTAATTGTGTGCTTTTTACATGATTAGGTCGATTTTTGAGGGGTATATGGGGAATATATTTCCCGGATTCGAAAGATATTAAAGTAAATTTCTTGTGTTTTTATTCTAAAAATCTGATGGCATGGCATTTGGCTTATGGTAATCAACCAAATTTATAAAATTTATGAAAAAATTACTGACCGGTCTAGTTACCCTATTTATTGTTAGTCAATCCTTTGCTCAAGACAAAGATGTAGTAAATCACAAAAATTCATGGCTGAAAATTGGTCCTGCTATCAGTTTACCTGTAGGAGATGTTTCAAATTTCAGTTCATTTGCAGCAGGGGTAGATCTTAATGGCCAATTAATGGCAACGAGGAATTTTGGTATTGGTTTAGCTTCCGGCTATACACATTATTTTGGAAAAAATAATATAGATGGTTTTGGAACGGTACCTGTTGGGCTTTTATTAAGGTATTATCCTAAAGCCGAAGGTTTTTTTGCCGGAACTGATGCAGGTTATACTTTCTTTACTTCTGGTAATAATACAGGAGGAATGTATATCAAACCTCAACTAGGATATCATAATTATGATTGGAATATTTATGGCTTTTATAATCATATATTCGGAAAAGACAATAATATCGATGTTCAAGCTGTAGGTATTGCCGCAACTTATAATATTAGATTTAAATAAGATTAATTTCAAAATTTTAAAGCCAGGTATTTACCTGGCTTTTGTTTTTTATATATACATAAAACAAATTATCAATAGATTATACATAATAATTTAATATATGCAATACAGATAGAATTTTTTCGTTTTACATGTAGATGTTTTTCGACAGTGACAAAATTTGAACCTAAAGTATCCTTACTAAAGATCTAATATCCAACACATGGCACACATCTCTAC
The DNA here is from genome assembly GCA_040387955.1 of Bacteroidota bacterium. Taxonomy (GTDB): domain Bacteria; phylum Bacteroidota; class Bacteroidia; order Chitinophagales; family Chitinophagaceae; genus Ferruginibacter. Next base: position 24,151 of record JAZKCS010000011.1, read on the forward strand.
ACAAAAGCATATTTTATACAAGGCTCTTGTAAACAATTCTATTATTTTATTCTCTATAATATTCTTTATTCCAACTGCTGTTTTCTCTCAAAGTTTAACCATTGGGGCAAGGAGTTTTTTAGTGATGAATGGGACTTCTTCACTGGTAACTAAAGATGCAGCTTTCATTAACAACGGAAGTTTTAGCGAAGGAAAAGGTACAGTGAAATTCACGGGATATGCAGATACAACAACAACATATTTAGGAGGTACTTCTTCAACTACATTTTATAATTTAACCAGCAATAAAACTGCTTATGGCATTGCTTTAAAATCGATGGCAAAAGTTAGAAATGTATTGAATGTTAGTGCAGGGCATTTATACTGCGACAGTAATCTTACTTTATTATCAGACGCTGATCTTACAGCAAGGGTGGATGTGATTCCATCTGGTTCAAATATTTATGGAAAAGCAATGGTGCAAAGATTTATTCCAGGAAGAAGAGCATGGCGTTTAATGACTGCTCCTGTAACAAATTCCAACACTATATTAAATACATGGCAAAATGGTAAAGTGTATGAAGCCGGAAAAGGGACTTTTGTAACTGGGGCTAGTCCAAGTACAGCTAATGGTTTAGATGAAAGCCCTCAGAATAATGTTTCGATGAAAAAATTTAATTATTTAACACAGGCATTTACAAATGTAACTAACACAAAAATTGCTATTTCATCTGGCAATAGCGGTAATGCTGACAATGATGGATACTTTATGTTCGTAAGAGGGGACAGGTTGACTGATAATTTTAATTATTCTACAGGTGCATGTAATACTACTGTACTTACCAGTATGGGGCAATTGCAAACGCATACCCAAACTTTTAATGTTTCTAAAGATTCAGCAAAATATACAATGTTAGGAAACCCCTATGCATCACCGATAGATTTTAATGCCCTTACAAGGAATAATGTTGTAAAAAGATTTTTTGTATTTGATCCCACATTAGGAACAGCAGGGTCATGGGTGATCATAGATGATATAGATGGTGATGGGACATTTACAAAATCAATTGGAACAAGTGCCATGAACCAGTATATTCAATCTGGTCAAGCTTTTTTTGTTATAACCAACGGTAACGTAGCTTCGGCATCTGTTACTTTTGAGGAAACGCATAAATCTTCGATAGCAAATAATACTGTTATGGGAAGGCCTGCCGCTCCTTTAAAAATAAGTTCGTTACGTAGTAACTTATATATTACAGATGCTGACACAGCTTATATTACCGATGGTGTGCTAACCGAATTCAATAATATGTTTTCTGCAAAAACAACTTTAGAGGATGCATCTAAGATCAGCAATTCAAATGAGAATTTAACTTTGCTTAGAAACGGACTTGGGTTTTCTATGGAAAGAAGGCCGATGCTAACGGATAAGGATACAGTGTTTTTTAAAATATTCAGGTTCGGACAAAAAAAATACAGACTTGAATTTATTCCTTCATACCTAACGCAAACAGGATTACAGGGATTCATGGAAGACAGTTATCTTAAGACATCCGTTCCCGTTAGCTTGTCTTCTAAAACCAGTATAGATTTTAATGTGAATAGTGATGCCGCATCATCTGCCGAAGGCAGGTTTAAAATTGTTTTCCGACCATTGGCAATTCCTTTACCTGTAACAATAAGTAGTATCAAAGCAACGATGCTAAATACTAAACATGTTACAATTGAATGGAAAGTAGAAAATGAGATCAATATTATTAAATATGAAGTTGAAAGATCTGTTGATGGTATTTCATTTAAAACAATTGATATAAAAAATGTTGTAGGCTTAAATAGTACAAGTAGTATTTATAATTTGTTAGATGTAGCTCCCATAGAAGGTAATAATTATTACAGAATAAAAAGTATAGATGCAAATGGACAATTTAAATATAGCCAGATCGTAAAAGTTGCCTTGGATGGTTCTCAAATAAGTAGCATAAATATTTATCCCAATACTATTAAAAATAACATGATCAATTTACAGTTAAACAATCAGATGGGAGGCCTTTATAATGTACGCCTGATAAATAGTGATGGTAGATTGATTTTTAAAAAAGAAATGACTGTCTCAAAAGGGAATAGCAACCAGGTTTTAAAACCTATTTCTTCATTGTCATCAGGAGTTTATCAATTGGAAATCATCAATACCGATAAACAAAAGACCCTTCAAAAGCTAATTGTAGAATAAACCCTACAAAATTGTAAAAAATTTAATATTTTATTTTTTCCTTAAATACGTCACAATTAATTGAAAATCATGCGTTTAATATGATAAATTGTGATTTTGTTATATAAATCATTTTTCATTTATGTAATAATTCTACTACAGATTCGTTTTAGATATAACCTAACTGCCCTTAACCAGTTAAAATCCAAACTAAAATGTTTCTATTCCTTAAAAAACCTACTCACACGATAAAGCGTTTATGCGCTTTACTTATCATTCTTTTTTTCCTTAATTCAAGTTCATTTGCAGCGGCTTCCGGAGATTATAGATCTGCTGCAACAGGCAATTGGAGTACACTTGCCACATGGCAAAGATATAATGGTGCTACATGGGTTATTCCTACTGCAGCCCAAGGATGCCCAGGCATTGTGGCAGCTACAAGTAACATCCTTATTGTAACAGGACATGTAATAACATTTGATGTTGCAAATACAAAAGATATGGGCTCTACTTTGTTTCAGGTAGATGGAACATTGATAGTTAGCGCCATTCTTAATTTACAAAAGAAAGCTGCTGTAGTTATAAATGGTACCTTAAGATTTACAGGCAATAATTATATATCTCAATTTTCAAATGGATTAGGTGTTGCTGCAGACTTTACTGTGAACAGCACTGCAACTATCCAAACGCAAAATCCAGCTGGACTTGCAGCGAGTGGAACAACCGGTAGTATTCAGATAATACCTGGTCATAATACAGTAACATTTAGTAGTGCAGCACAATATATATATGACGGTACTACAACGCAAGTTACTGGTAGTTATTTGCCCAATTTAACATCCGGAGGTTCTTTGACGATTTCTAATACAGGTGGAGTAGTTTCTTTATCACAAGCATTTACCATTGGTACAGGGGCAACCTTAACTGTTAGTGCCGCTGATACATTGGCAACAGCATATGCTATTACAAAAACCGGAAGCTTTAATATTAATGGAGCATTCCAATTAAATTCAGGAGGCTCTGTTTCTGCAGCACCAACTTATGGCAGTAGTTCAACACTTATATACAATCAAACAGGTTCACCAACTTTTGGATCTGAGTGGACAGGAAACGGAACTACAAGTGGTGTAGGAATTCCTCAGAATGTTGTTATAAAAAATAGTACAACGCTTACTTTACCAACAACGGATAGAGGCATAGCCGGAAACTTAGATATAACAAGCGGTACATTGACTTTGAATGTAACCAGCGGTAATCTTTATGTTGGTGGTAACTGGACACGTTCAAGTAGCGGTACTTTTAATCCAAATGGAAGAGTGGTACATTTCAATGGTTCTTCTAACACAACTGTAAGAGCGCCGGAAAACACAACAAGAAATTCGAACGGTAGTTTTGGTGGCGAAACATTTGCTTATCTAACTCTCAACAAAGGTGCTTTAGCAACAAGCTTAAAAATTCTTTCTAATATAACAGTAACAAGAACTTTAACCTTAACAAGAGGAACATTAGATCTGGATACTTCAGATGTATTGTTACCATCAAATACTACAGTTACTGCTGATATAGCTGCTGTAAATACCACTAATGCCAACATTAATTATTCTTCAACAGGAAGATTTATAATTCAACGTTTTATTAAAAATACCAGTACAATACGTACATGGAGATTTTTAACGGCACCGTTAGATCCCACTGATCCATTGACCATTAGCAATGCATGGCAGGAAGGTATGACCAATACAAATGTTTCAACACCTAATACTACTAATCCATGGACTGGATTTGGAACACATATTACAGGCTCTCCAAATACATATAATGCTTCGTTAGGTTTTGATAAGAGTGTTTCAAATAATGGTTATTCAATTGAATACTTTGATAATAGTGGCGCAACAAATAAATGGTTGTATCCTGCTAATACAAATTCCACCAGGTTAATGAGTCAATCTGCATGGGGTTTATTCATAAGAGGCGATAGAAGTTTTGTTATCGGGGATCAATATAAGCCCTCTGCAAGTACTACACTGGAACCTAAAGGCAAAATTATTATCGGAGATGTAACACGGACTGTTGTTGCCGGAAAAACAAATCTTGTTGGAAATCCTTATGCTTGCGAAATTAATATGACAAATGTTAGCATAGGCGGTGCTGTACGTCAACAATATAAATTATGGGATCCGAAAGCATTTACAAATTATACCGCCACTGGAAAATATGTAACGTTCACATGGATAAGCGGAACAAATTATATTGCTTCAAATGCACCAGTATCATGGGCTTCAGGTACTCCCATACCTGGAGTTGTCGAATCGAGTGCGGCTTTTTTTGCAACACCAGCTACTTCAAGTGTTGTGTTTCATGAATCTGATAAAGTGAGTGGGACCAGTTCATTGAACGGAATTCAAAGTCGTCCAATGGCACGTGATCCTGCCGATAAAGTTGCTATTCTGCGTACCAATCTTGCTTTCTATGATGATTCAGTTTCAAACTTTGTCAATGTAGACGGGACATTGAATTTATATAACCGTAACTATAACACAGAGGTGGATGCGTATGAAGATGCGGTAGCACCTATTACAAGTTCAACAACTGGAGCTATCAGAATTCTAAAAGGTGGTAAACAACTGTCAATAAGTAAAGAACAAAGTATTGCATCTACTGATACTATCTTCCTGAATTTATCGCAGTTAAAAAAAGTTAAACACCAGTTAGTATTAAGTGCATTTGATTTTGATATTAAAGCCAATGCATTTTTAATTGATAAATATTTATCTACAGAAACACCGATATTAAAGAGGAGTGCTGATACATCTTTTTATGATTTTGATGTAACTACTGACCCGCTTTCAAATGCTGCAGATAGGTTTATGATCGTATTCAAAGCTCGTCCTGTTATTTTACCTGTTACTATTAGTTCAGTAAAAGCTGGCTTGCAGAATAACAATGATATTTTGGTAAAGTGGAAAGTAGAAAATGAGATCAATATAATTAAATACGAAGTTGAAAGATCTATTGATGGTTTTTCATTTAAAACAATAGATATAAGAAATGTTATAGGCTCAAATAATACAAGCAATGTTTACAATTTATTAGATGTAGCACCTATAGAAGGTAATAATTATTACAGAGTAAAAAGTATAGATGCTTCCGGACAATTTAAGTATAGTCAAATTGTAAAAGTGGCCTTAGATGGATCACAAATAAGCAGTATAAATATTTACCCTAATACTATAAAAAACAACATGATAAATTTACAGTTGAATAACCAGTCGGGAGGTCTTTATCATGTGCGACTAATAAATAATGATGGTAGGTCAATATATAAAAAAGAAATAAATGTCTCAAAAGGTAATAGTAACCAGGTTTTAAAACCTACTTGTTCATTATCGGCTGGTATTTATCATCTAGAAATTGTTAATATTAGTAACCAAAAAACATTTCAAAAATTAATTATTGAATAAAACAACATACTGTGTAACGGATATTTATATTTAATTACTTTACTAATTTATGTGTATATGGCACTAATTATCAGCTAATAAGCAGAGAAATGAAATTGTTTTTATATAGTTGTTTTCCACACTATGTAATAATTATACTATTTCGTCGTTTTATGATGTGAAACCCACTTTTAAATCAATTTAAAAAAGGGAACACTATGAAATTAATCCAATACCTAAGCACAATTACTTACAAAATAAAGCATTTATCAATTTTATTGATAGTGCTCCTCTCTATTAATATTACTTCTTACGCAGCTGGTTCAGGAGATTACCAATCTGCTGGTACAGGTAACTGGAGTTCACTTTCAAGTTGGCAAAGATATAATGGCTCTGCATGGGTAACACCTACAGCAGTGCAAGGATGTCCAGGAATGGTAGCCGCTACTTCCACTATTACTATAAGAACAGGGCATATTATAACTTTTGATGTTGCAAATACAAAAGATATTGGATCAGGTGCTTTTCAGATCGATGGAGAATTGATCGTAAATGCAATTATTTATTTACAAAAAAAAGCAAACGTAATAATAAATGGTACAGTAAGGTTTAGAGGGAATAATTATATTTCACAATTCTCAAATGGCCTTGGAGTTGCAGCTGATTTTACTTTAAGCAGCACTGCAATACTCGAAACACAAAACCCTGAAGGCTTAGCTTCTGATGGAAATAAAGGTAGCATACAAATTATACCAGGCCACAATACAGTAAATTTCAGTAGTGGAGCTAAATATATTTATGACGGACCATCCAATCAAAAACTTGGCGATGCATTGCCTAATTTAACTAACGGTGGAGCTCTAACGCTTGCAACCGGCGGAACAGTTACTTTAACAAAAGCATTGAGTATTGGTGCAGGAGCCTCATGTACTATCAGTTCAACTGATACATTGATTACAGCTTATGGAATTACTAACTCTGGGAATTTATATGTAAATGGGGCATTGCAATTAAATGCCGGTGGTTCTATTTCTGCAGCTCCAACTTATAATAGCAATTCAACATTGATATTTAATCAAACAGGATCTCATGCTTTAGGGAATGAGTGGACAAACAATGGCTCTACTAGTGGTTTAGGTGTTCCTCAACATGTTCTTATAAAAAATAATACAACTGTTACTTTACCAACTACAGATAGAGGAATAGCGGGCAATTTAGAAATTACAAATGGCACATTGAATATGAATGCTACCAGTGGTAACTTATATGTAGGTGGCAACTGGACACGTTCAAGCGGTGCTACTTTTAATCCAAATGGAAGAGTAGTACATTTTAATGGTTCTGCAAATGCAACCGTAAGAGCACCAGAGATCATAACAAAAGATGCTAACGGAGGTTTTGGGGGAGAAACATTTTCTTTCTTAACTATCAATAAAGGCACTACTACTGCAAGCTTAAAAATTCTTTCAAATGTTACAGTAACAAAAACTTTAACCTTAACGAAAGGAACATTAGATCTTGATACATCAGATGTATTATTACCATCAAACGTTTCTGCTACTGCTGATATCGCTGCTGTAAATACAAGCAATGCAAGTATAAATTATTCTTCAACAGGAAGATTTATTATTCAACGTTTCATTAAAAATACAAGTACCATACGTACCTGGAGATTCTTAACGGCTCCATTGGATCCTAATGATCCATTGACCATTAGTGAAGCATGGCAGGAAGGTAAGACCAATACAAATATTTCAACACCTAACACTACTAATCCATGGACTGGATTTGGAACACATATTACAGGTCCTTCAGGCACATACAATCCGGCCTTAGGCTTTGATAAAAATATTTCAAACAACGGTTATTCAATAGAATATTTTGATAACAGTGGTGCAACTACTAAATGGATGTATCCTGCTAATACAAATGCAACAAGGTTAATGAGTCAATCGGCTTGGGGTTTATTTGTAAGAGGAGATAGAAGCTTTGTTATTGGAGATCAATACAAGCCTTCAGCAAATACTACACTTGAACCTAAAGGAAAAATAATCTTAGGAGATGTAACCAGAACTGTTGCTGCAGGAAAAACAAACCTGATAGGGAATCCTTATGCTTGTGAGATAAATATGACTAACGTTAGCATAGGTGGTGCCATTCGTCAACAATTCAAATTATGGGATCCAAAAGCATTTACAAATTACACTGCTACGGGAAAATACATAACGTTCACATGGATAAGCGGAACAAACTATATAGCTTCTAATGCTCCGGTTTCATGGGCTTCAGGTACACCAATACCAGGTGTAGTTGAATCAGGTGCTGCATTTTTTGCAACACCAGCCACCACAAGTGTAGTGTTTCATGAATCAGATAAAGTGAGTGGAACGAGTTCATTGAACGGGATTCAAAGCCGTCCTACTGTACCTGACCCTGCAGATAAGGTTACAATTTTACGTACTAACCTTGCTTATTATGATGATTCAGTTGCAAACTTTATCAATGTGGATGGAACGCTGAATTTATATAATCGTAACTATAACACAGATGTTGATCCTTATGAAGATGCTGTTGCATCTATCACCAATTCAACAACAGGCGCCATCCGAATTCTAAAAAGTGGTAAACAATTATCAATAAGTAAAGAGCAAAGTATTTCATCTACTGATACTATTTTCTTGAATTTATCACAGTTAAAAAAAGTTAAACACCAATTAGTATTAAGTGCATTTGATTTTGATATTAAAGCTAATGCATTTTTAATTGATAAATATTTATCTACTGAAACATTGATTCTAAAAAACAATAGTGATGTATCAATTTACGATTTTGAGGTTACAACTGATCCACTTTCGAATGCTGCTGATAGATTTATGATCGTATTCAAAGCACGCCCTGTTATTTTACCAGTTACAATTAATTCTGTAAAAGCAGGCTTGCAAAATAACAATGATATTGTAGTAGAGTGGAAGGCAGAAAATGAAACGAATATTTCCAAATATGAAATTGAAAGATCGGCTGACGGTAATAATTTCATATTAGTAGGCACAAAGCCAGCTGTTATAAATAGTGTTGCTACAAATGCTTATAGTTGGATAGATCAAAATATTTTGCAAGGAAATAATTTCTATAGAATTAAGATATATGATTTGAATGGTTCAGTTAAATACAGTCCTATAATAAAAGTGAATGTTGGAAAAGCAATTGAAAGCATAAATGTATTTCCTAATCCTGTAAAAAATAATACTATCAATCTTCAGTTTGTAAACCAGCCAAAAGGAGAATATCAAGTAAGGATATTAAATCAGGCAGGGCAAGAGGTTTATAAAACTTCTCTTACTGCTGAAGTAGGTACTGAAACATATTCGTTGAAACTTCAAAATAAGTTACCTAAAAATATTTATCAATTGGAGATCATGAATGGCATAATAAAGAAAGTTCAAAAATTATTTGTTCAATAAAAATTATTCAAACAATTCAAATCTGTTCTTAGGCCTGCGTTTATCTTGCCAGTCAAAGCCTTTCAGTAATTTCTGATCTGGTGGTATTTGTCTTAAAGGATAAAGCATTCCATCAACATCATTGATAAACTTTACTTTATTGATCTCCCGTTTAACAAAATAAATATCTATAACATCTCCTTTACTGCGGTTCATGCCAATATAAGCACTGTCTTTATCCTGCGGATAAAAAATACTTTCAGCAGGGGAGCCCTTTGATCTTACATAATCAAGTACACCTTCTTTAAAATAACCGTTCAATGTTCTTCCGCTGATCTGGTTAAACATTTGTTCATTGCTTTTATTGATGATCATGGCATCATAAAATGCATAAAGCCTTTCGGTTTTTCTGTTCTTAATAAAAAGATAAATTGTGTCTCCTGATATTTGAGAATTACTGCTGAACAATAATGGATCGTCAAATAAACGAAACACAGAATCAAGAGAAGAGTAGTATAAGCTATCACAAACTGCCTGCATAGAGTCATTAAAGATACGTACACGATGAAATGCCTGAAAGTAACGTATAGCAGTATCCGAAGATCCATTAATAGTTGTGGTGTTTTTTAAAGTATCTGTTACAAGCGAATTTGCTAATTGCAAACTGTCACGTTTTTCTACACCAGAGAACAAAGTGTCGGCCGCAATAAAAGTACTGTCTTTACCTTCACCCTTAAAGATCAATACGGGTTTTCGTGTTGCTAAAAAAGAATTGGTCTTTTTATTCAAATATATCTGGTTGCCTAAAATCGTATATCCATTTACGCTGTCTTTGATAACTGCATTGCCTTCAAGTTGAGCAATACCGCTGCTCTCATCATATGCGCTGTTGTCTGCAACATATGTTCTGGTGCTATCTTTTATGATAGACCTGCTTCCAAAAAAAGCTTTTCCATTCTTTAGATCGTAAGTGCCTTCTCTTGTATAAATATCTCCCCCGTTCTTACTTTTGATATAAGTTTCAGTAATGAAGTTTGCTATTTGTGTTTGTGTATTATAGAGTAGGCTATCGGTTTTTATATCATATTTTGGATCAACCAAATGGACATTGTTCTTAAAATAAACATCTTTTGTACTTGAATAGTAAATCCCATCATTGCTTGTCAAAATTGTTTTACCATTTACCACTCTTCCGCCGTTTGTATAAGTTGCTATACCTGTTGCAAGATTGTACTCAAGGTCATTTGTATAAAGTGTACCTTTTTTATCAGTCATTCTTACGTCTCTGTTCAAATAAGCTATTCTTTCCTGCCCTTTGTATTTTAAATACTGAGCATAAGTATGGATACTATCACTTTGATTAATATGGATATTTCCGAAGGCTTCCATAACATTTGTTTGCCTGTTAATAGAAGCGCTGTCGCATATGAAAGTAGTAAAAGCTTCTTTTAAGATAACGTTCCCTGCTATAGTTTGTATAGTAGTTGAATCAATTGTTTTTTCACGTAAACTATTGCCTTGAACTATTTGTATTATCCTGGATGTGTCATCTGCAGATGGTTTGGGAACCTGGGCAAAAAGATCTATTTTGAAAAAACAAAATGCAAAAATCAATACATACTTACCTGATAAAGAAATCCTGATAAAATGCCAATGATCAATAATGAACAATTTCTTATCATTCATTGTTTATTGATTTAAATAAGGAGCATTAACTGTATCCGGTAAAGGGATCATTAATGGTTCTGATTTGTCTTTTTTCCCAAAAACAGAAATATTGATATAACGTTTTGGATGAAGGCGTATATCGTCTAATAGAAGATTTAATTTATTAGTACTGGCAGTAAGATTATTATAAACCTTTTTATCATTCATTAATAAGCCTAAAGTGCCATCACTGCTATTTAATCTGCTGACTGTATTTTTTAATTCTGTTACAGTAGCATTCAATTCATTCATGGTTTTTTGTACATCAAGATTTGCAAAATTCTGAGTGGTGGTTTGTACATTGGTCATGATACCATCTACCTTTTCATTATTCCTCGCTAAAGTTTCCGTAAAAGAATTTACATTATTCAATGTTTTTGGTAATATTCCTGTTTGCGGATTTAATAATGTTTGTAACGATGCAGAAGATACCGCAAGACTTGCAGTAGTTTGGTTAAGGTTCTGCATCATAGCCTTGATATTATTTTTTGTTGATGCATCAAACACGCTATTTACTGCATTTAAAACAGAGTCTAATGTTACTAAAGCAATTCTTGCCTGTAATAGAACCGGATCAACTTTTTCTAAAGTGCCATCCAGCATTCCCGGGGTAGGTAAGGAGCTGATTGTATCTCCATCTTTTAAATATGTTGTAGCACTGCCTAGTTTTATTTCTAAAGAAGTAGAACCTAAAAGAGAACTTTTTATTGCAGTATATGAATTAGTAGGAATATTAACAGGCATAGACATGTGCATTTCCACAATGATCTTTTTCATATCCGTGCCGCCGTCAGTATTATAAACAGCACCTACTTGTTTACCATTGATCATTACAGGATTACTGTTTGCCAGTCCTTGTATGTTTTCAAAAACAGCGAAGTACTTAATTTTTTTCCCGCCAAGGCTTTTCCCTTTTAAAAAATTAAAACCAAGTATTAATAGCACAATTGCGATAGTAGTTAGGGCGCCGACTTTTGTCTCGTTAGAAATTGTCATTTAAACAGCATTATTTATATCAAAAATAGTAAAACTCCTGCGGTTTAAATTAAATCTTTATAAAACTATGTTATATTATTTATTGGTATTCAATGAATCGGCAGCTGTAGCAGTCGCTTTCGGGTTTTCGATCATCTCCTTATAGCGTTTAACCGCATTGGTTATAGCTTCAGCCATTTCCTGCTGGCCTTTTTCACTGTTGAGGTAACGTTCATCATTATAATTAGTGATAAATCCTGTCTCAACCAATATTGCCGGCATATTTGTAGCTTGTAAGACCCATATACCCACCTGGCGTTGGTTTATACCCAAGGCTTCTCTGCCCGTTTTGTCCACCTCTTCATTTATAAAAGTGGCTACTTTAATACTTTTTTCCTGGTAACGTTTTACATAGATATCAGCCAATATTTTTGCTTCTCTATCCGTTGTTTTACTGAAATCGATCTGGTTATAAGCCGTATCGGAACTGGTTTCAATATTTATCTCCTCATTTTGCATGATTGCTTTAAACTTGTCATCGGTTTTATGGGCACCAAATAACCATACACTTGTACCGCTTCTTTGAGTAGGGATCTTATAATATTGAATGATCGGTTTTTCTACCTGTCGAGGAACTTTGGTTACTTTTTTTACTTTCTTCTTACCTTTTTTTACCCATTCTACTTTTGAATCGTATACCGTTACAGTTTTATAACCTGTTATCCTGCTGCCTGTTTTCAATGCGGCTGCATCTGCATGTATACAAATAAAAAGATCGCCTTTATTACTATTGGCAATGTCAGCTTTTTCACGAGGGGATTGGTAAATATCTGTGGTCCTTGTAGGAACGACCTTTAGATCAGGTAATTGTTTCTTTAATTCTGCTACCAATTTATTACTGATAGCAAGTGTTACATTCTTTTCAGAACTGTTCAATCCACCTTCATAACCACCATGTGCACCACCGTCATGGCCGCCATGTCCGGCATCAACAATGATCGTTTTTAATTTTTTTGGGGTTTGAGCAAATAAATTGGTTGAAAAGAAAGGTATAGTTAATATGGCCGAAATAATTAGCTTGGACTTAAACATATTATAGGCGGTTTTAAATGGGTTAGTAATTATGAGTTTATTCACAACATGTTGTAACTAATATGATTAATTTTGCTACTACTGCAATGAACAACTTTTACAAAGGTAAGGCAAAATACATATTAGCATCTACTGTGATGTTGCTACTTATTGCAATAACGTCAATAAGCAGGGAAACCGGAGTTTATGAAAATCAAATTTGCAAAAATTTAACGCTCTTAGCAGACACCATTCCTCCTAAAACTGAAAGAAATATTGTTAGAAAAAAGAATATTGATAGTATACCTGTTATTGACACTGCTACAATTATTACAACTATAGACGTCGATACTTTTTCAGTAAAAACTTCCAAAGATTCTTTAGATGCACCTGTTGCATACCATGCAGATGATTCTATGGTAATGGATGTTCCGGGAAAAAAAATATACCTGTACGGCAAAAAGTCTTCAACCACTTATAAAGAAAATGAGCTAACAGCTCCGTTGATAGAATTTGATCAATCAACAAATCTTGTTACAGCATCCATTAAAAAAGATAGCCTGGGAAAAGTAATTTCATATCCCACCTTTAACCAGGCTGATTTTAAATCCATCAGTGATTCCATACAATTTAATATGAAATCGGGAAAGGGGTTAACGAAAGGAACGTATACCCAGCAGGGGGAAATGTATGTATATGGGGAGAGAATAAAAAAAGTGAATGAAAGTGTTTTCTTTGCAAAGAACGGAAGGTTTACTACCTGTAATCTGGATACACCACATTTTGCGTTCGTAAGTAAAAAGATAAAATTCATTAATAAAAAAATGGCCATAACGGGGCCGGTACATCCTGAAATAGAAGGTATACCATTGCCAGTATATTTACCGTTTGGGATTTATCCACTTTCACAAGGAAGACATTCAGGTATGCTGGCGCCGACTTTTACGGCCAACGACCAAATGGGGCTAGCACTTGAGGGATTAGGCTATTATAAAGTGTTAAGCGATAACTGGGATGTAACGGTTAGAGGTACCTTATATTCCTATGGAGGGTGGACAGCCTCTCTTAGCCCCCGTTATTATAAAATATATCGATTCCGAGGTAATTTTAATTTAGATTACCAAAAGATCAAATTCAATTTTAAAGGAGATCCTGATTATTCTGTTGCAAAAACCTTCAAGATCCTGTGGAGCCACTCTGCTGATAGTAAAGCAAGGCCCGGAGTTTCATTTAGTGCCAATGTAAATGCAGGAAGCAGTAAGCATAATATTTTAGTGCCTAATAACCCTATTATTAATTTCACCAATACCCTTTATTCTACCATTCAATATGCAAAGGTTTGGAAGGATAAACCTTACAATATTTCCATAAATGCGAATCATAATCAAAACACCATTACAAGGATTATAAATGTAACCTTGCCGGATGTTTCTTTTAACCTGAATACGCAATATCCTTTCAGAAGAAAAGAGGCTATTGGTACTTTAAAATGGTATGAAAATATTGGACTTGCATTAAATACAAATGCAAAAAGCCTTAGCTCTTTTACAGATGATAAAACGTTGAACAGCCTGCCCATCTTTAGTCAGATATCTAATAATTTACAATGGGGTGCAAATCATAATATTCCTATTACTTTGTCGTTGCCTCCTATGGGACCTTTACAACTTTCTCCTGGTATAGGCTATATAGAAAGATGGTATCAAAAAAAAATAATATTAAGTTGGGATGAAACAAATAAGAAGTTAGACACCCTTCAAAAGAATGGGTTGTTTACTGCAAGGGATATGTCTTTTTCTCTTAGTACATCAACAAGGATCTTCGGAATGTTTGGATTTAATAAAAAGTCTAAGATCCAAGCTATACGACATGAGATACGTCCCACTGTGGCTATTAGTTATAAGCCTGATATGAATGGCTATTCTTTTTACAATACCCAAATTGATACTTTTGGAAATGTTAGAAGATTATCTGTTTATGAAGGAACTTTATTTGGCCCCTTTGGTGAAGGTAAATTTGGAGGTTTAAATTTTAGTATCGATAACAATATTCAGATGAAAGTGCGGAATAAAAAAGATACTTCCGCAGATGCAACAAAAAAAATTACATTGATCGATGGATTAAGTTTATCTGGAGCATATAATTTTCTTAAAGATTCATTACAATTTGAAGTATTTAGTGTCGGTGCAAGAACAAGCTTATTTGATAAGATCAATATTACAGCTTATGCAACTATCGATCCCTATGATGTTAATGCAAGAGGAGAAAGGATAAATCAGCTTTTGTGGAAACGTAAATGGGGAACGTTAGGGCGCTTTACCAGTGGAAATATTTCTCTCTCAAGTGGATTTAGAGGAGGTGAGAAAAAAGGTGCCAAGAAAAATACTACAACACCGCTGCAACAAGGAGCTTTGTATGATCCCAATACTGGTATGCCTTTGGATCAATATCAAACAGAAGCGGCTTACATAAGTAATAATCCTGCAGAGTTTGCAGATTTCAGTATCCCTTGGTCCATTAATTTTTCTTATTCATTAAGATTTTCAAGAATTATTAAACCGGATTATAGCGGTTTCGACACAAGAACATTTCAAGATATAAATTGGAACGGAACTTTGGGTCTATCTCCAAAATGGCAGGTAGGTTTTAATGGCTTTTATAATATTACTGATCATGACCTTGGAACAATGTCATTGTCATTATCAAGAGAGATGCATTGCTGGCAAATGGGTATAAGCGTTTCTCCTGTTGGTAGATATAGATTCTTTAGCATTAATATAAGTCCCAAATCCGGGATGTTAAGAGATCTGAAAATTAACCGCACAAGATCTTTCTATGATTTTTAAAAATTGATGCTAAAAACTCAGTAATTTTTTTTAGCCATTTTTAAATGATATAATATCAATAACAATATAGCCACAATACATATTAAAATGCCTGCCATTAATTTATAGGTAGAAGATAATAAGATCAATGCATATTTGCTGGCTAGCATTATAACAATACTAAAAAGCATAATTAACAGCAATTGTTTTATTGGAAAAAAATCAAACAATTTTTTATTTATTAATTTGCCTGTCTGAAATAAATAATATCCAACTTGTACATAAGTAGAGATCACAAAAGCAAGTGCAATACCTCTTTCTTGTAACAGCGGATATAAAATAAGCATTAAAAGAATAGCAGCTACAATATCTATCAATGCACCTTTCACTACAAGATCATTTCTATGTAATACTTGTAATACTGCAGTATAGTTAATTATGCGTACAGGCAAAATAAAAATGCTCACCAAAAAGATAGGGATAGAGGCTTCATATTTTGCCCCAAAAAAAAGTAGAAAAAATTCCTGGTTATAAAACAATAAAAAACAAAATGAAGGAAAAACTATTGAAGCAAGCAGGAGTGAAGTGCTCTTGAAAATTTGTGTGGCTTGTTCAGCAATAGTAGTATTGTCTTTCGATAATTCAACAAGCATAATACTTCCTGCTGCACTTATCATTAATCCAAATACGGGGACCTCATAAGCTCCGTTAAAGTATATAGCAAACTGGGCCGAGGTGAGGAGCAAAAGGATAACCCATTTGTCAAGCCATTTAAAAAGCATTCCAACAATGTCATTAATACCAAGATAAAACCATTGTTTACCAGTATTATTTATAAATTTTAAGGAAGCAGCATTGCCGGTTTGGAAATGCTTTATGTTGAATAATAATAGCGCTTTTAGAAGATATATTGCCATTAATCCGGGTAATAATTTTATTAAGGAATAGCCATTATCCAATACAAATAAATGCAGTGCTAAAAATAAAACTGCAAAAATTACATTTGCTGCTACTACATTTTTTTCACGTTCATTTTTAACAGCAAGTGCTTCTGTAATAATGGAAATATTTTGTGCAATGATGGTTGCTAATAATAAAAAACTGGTAATACCTCCCAGGTATTGTGCAATAGTAAAAATATAAACTATCGGTAATAAATTTAGCAAAAGAAAAATAGGAACAACGGTTCTTTTATTTTCTTTCATCCAATAAATAATATTTGTAAATGAAGTTGAAAGTAAAAGGGCAGGTAATCCAAACAAACCAATAGCACTCAATACATTCATGTACAACCAGATTGATTGATACTTTCCATAGTCATCATATGATAAACGTCTTGAAAAAATAAATATAATAAGCAATTGCACTATCAGCGGCACTAACTTACTAAGCAATAAGAAAAAAGCTCTTGAAGCCACTTCTTTTTTCAAAATAAAAAATAATTTATTTATAAATGATAAAGCAGTAAACCTATGATATTTTGTTGAGAGTTAAGACAAATAGCCTGGGCTTGCTGCTTATTTTATTAAAAATCTTATCTAACAACTTCCACAATGGGTAGGGAAGAAATTTAAGTAAATTATAGATACGTAATTTTAATGCATAATTATTGATCAGTTTTTCGGAGTTCCATGTAATACCTGTTTGAGGGAAATATTGTCCTATATTTTTTTCATTGAATGAATGCAAATGTGCATTGGCAGGAGTGGGTTTATTACAATGTACACACAAATGATAAATGATCGTTTCATTGTATCGTGTAGCCATTATCAATGTGCCACCAGGTTTTAATACGCTCACTAATTTTTCGATAAAAAGCTTAGGGTCATAAACATGTTCAATCACTTCTGATGCAATGATCGCATCAAAAGTATTTTGTTTAAATGGAAGATGAAATACATCGGCAACTACTGCTGCATGATTTTCGGATGGATTCTCTTTTAAAACCCTTATTGGGTTAGCAGTTGAGATATCCATCGATATCACTTTTTTATTTTTTGGTAAAAAAGTTTTTGCCACCCATCCGTCGCCACATCCTACATCCAACAAAAGCTTTGCTGTGGCAGGTATTTTTAAACTAACTGTTTGTCGTGAATACTTTCTTTCAAGCCTGGTAACCGGTGATACGTCTCCGCCAAAATAATCGTAGGCTACAGCATCTTTTTCATAATGATCGGCATAATTAAAATTGCTTTCCAATTCATTGTGCAATGGGCTGTTAGTATTATCAGCAATCCCCGTGTTTTTATTTAGCAAAACAGGCACATTATCAATTATATCAAATGAAGAAGGATTATTTAATATTTCCTGCAAAAAAGGTTTCAACATATCTTATATATTTACTGAAAGTCTGGAATTGATCTTTTTCCTGTAAAGAAAAGAATGGCTTAACCTTTCCTGTACTTTTTCAGGGTTTAAAAATACGGTACATACAACCAACATTTCTAAAAAACATACATCAATAAAAATATAGTTGATCATATGAATAAAAATAGGGAAGTAAAATAAATATTTATCAAACCGTTTTGTAAAAAAGCCTACTATCAATGCACCTTCGCATAAAACGGTTGTTACGTATCCTATTTGTATCAATATGGGGTTACGTAAAAAGAAAGCATAAAAATCTTTATTAAAAACAAATGCATCCGTTCCAAGCATTATCCATCCAATATTTTCTTTAATATTAGCAACACCTTGTGACGGATTAAAAACAGCTCCACTTAATAATTTTAATATAAATGCATCTGCATAAATAAACAAGAGAATATATCTCACCCCTTCCCAAACAATTTTAAAAGTTGCATCTTTCTTTGGCCAAAAAGCAAATGAGATCAATAGTATGCCCGCCATTGGATGGGCATGGTGCATTGCATAACTATTATAACAAATAAAATAAAAGAAGTATAGAAATGTAAATATTATAGCAAATATTCTTTGTACCGGAAAGGCTAAGATCAGTATAACAATAGCTATTAAACTAATGTCAAATAATGAAGATAGATAAACACTTGAGCTGATCAGATCAGGTAAACCCGTATAATGAATTAGCCAATAAGTATAATCTATCGATGGGTATTTTAATACGGGAGCCTGCATATTACTCAACAAGCTGTTGTTTAAATACCTGAATATGATTGATAATAAGATGAAGCCAAAAACTATCCTGATTAGTATGATCCTACTCTTATTATTTTCCTGCGCTGTTATCATTGGTTCAATAAATTAATTTTATTAATAACCTCAGGATAGCCGTCAGCGTTATAGGTAAACATCACTTTGTCTACACGTATTGTTTCTACTTTTTTACTAATAGCTTGGGAAATATATTTTTTTAGCCAGATAGGATATTGCAGGATATCATCTTTTGTGTTGGCAACATGGGATGCAAAAAAATGCTGTATACGCCTTATAGGTTTTGTTTCACCTTGCCTGTAATACATAAGGGAATCTACATTACCGGCTTTTACATATTGGGCGTATTTGTCAAAACTTGTATAGATCATCATCCTGTAAGGCTCAGCAAAAGTCTGGTCGAGCCGTAATTTCTCTTTGTTATTGATAGTAACTTCCAGAATATTATAAGAAGATCTTACAGTATCAATATCACTATACATTCCCCAAACGAAAAATGGGGTTGTTTCTACCCCGGTTTTATGCGTAAAGATGCTAACTAAGATAAAAAAACAAAAAAAAGCAAACCAAAGCTTGCTCTTAGCGTAAAGCTTATATAAATAGTTGTTTTTCAGCATTAAAAAGGTAAAAATAATATTTGAAGTACGCACAAATATAAACCTTTCTAAAACTAACAAAGAAGGAAGGAAAAAGAAAGGCCGGTAAAGATACCGGCCTCAAAATTTATTAAAGAACCAAAAGGCTGTTCGTTCCACCAAATGCATTTGGATTTTGTCCGTCTGCTTCAGTTTCATTTAACCATTCAGTCTTGTTTACTAAGTACTTAAACTCATGTTGAGTGTCTTTAGGCAAAGAAACATCAGCTGTAAAGCTGCCATCTTTTTTCTTGCTCAAAATGATTGAGTTTTCCCAATCACTGTTTAAACCAAGGATTTCTACTGTTTCTGCATTTTCTAGGCTAAAAGTGAATTTCACTTTGCAATAATCTTTTGTTTTGAAATAAGTTTTTTGTACCATATTTATTTTAATTGATAAATTTCTGATTATGAACATGTCTTTTATAAAAAAGACGAACATTTCTGACCTTTAATACTGATTTTTTGCAAAGGTAACCCGTATCTATTAAAAAAATTTTATATGATTATCCACAGTTTATTTGAAATTCCCTTTGAATTCAGCCTTGAATTTTAAAAACTCCGGAATAGAAACATTTTTGACATAGGGTTCATCAGGATGTAAGCTGACATATTCCTGGTGATAATCTTCAGCTGGATAGAATTTTGTAAATGATACCACTTCAGTAACGATCTTATTCGAATATTTTTTAGAATCCTTTATTTTTTTGATCGCAGCATCTATTATGGCTTTTTCTTTTTCATTGCGGTAAAAAGCTATTGAACGGTATTCTGTTCCCACATCATTTCCCTGGCGGTTAAGTTGTGTAGGATCTACGCTTGCAAAAAAAGCCGCAACCAATGTTTCGAAACTTATCTTAGAAGAATCATAATATATCTGTACTGCCTCTGCATGACCTGTAGAACCACTGCTCACTTTTTCATAATCAGGATTTTTGGCATGACCACCTGCATATCCCGAAACCGCATCTCGAACTCCTTTCAAACTTTGGAAAACAATTTCGGCATGCCAGAAACAACCTTCTGCAAATGTTGCAACGGATTCTTTTTTAGAAGGAGAGAGAACATTTTCTTTTGTGACAGAATTATTATTGTCATTATTTGTTTGTGTCTGAGCACATGAAATAAAACTTATCAAAATAATTAATGTGGCAATAAGTGATTTCATTTGAGTATTATTTTATTAAAATACGTTATACTAATAAAGAAGGTTTTCCACAAATGTTAATATTAGCTTAAGAAACTCTTTTAAGTGGATCATGGGTGGGTTGCAATTTGAAGAACTAATGATTACTTTGTTTAAGTTATCAAATCTTTTACCAAAAACTAATAACATGAGCACAAAAAAATTATTGATCGGTGGGATAGTCGGTGGTATTGCCTTCTTTTTTCTTGGGTGGTTTATTTATGGAAACCTGTTGATGGATTTCATGTCTAAGAATCATTCTTTGCCTGAGCCCATGGGGGTAAACAGGCCTATGCCCTTATGGCTGTATTTGATCATAGGAAATCTTCTGGCAGGTTTTTTAATAGCATATATTTTTATCAAAGCCAATATTAGTACTGTTGGTTCTGGTATTACAGTAGCAGGAACAGTTGCCTTATTAATGACCGGAAGTTTTGACTTTATGATGTACTCATTAACTACACTTATGAATTTAAAAGCTGTAATTGTAGATGTGGCTGCATCTGTAGTAATGGTAGGGATTGTGGGAGGAATAATAGGCGCTATTTATAATAAAATGCAAAAACAATAAAATTGGTTTCGTTTTTAAAAAGAGTTCAGCAATGAGCTCTTTTTTTTTTGAATAGAGTTCTCAAAATGAAGCATCTTTGTTTTTCAAATAAAATTTAAATGATCAAAACCATTGATGATTTTAAGAACGTTTTTTTTATTGGTGTAGCCGGCACCGGTATGAGTGCAATTGCACAATATTTATCAGGCATTGGAAAAAATGTAAGTGGAAGTGACAGGTATTTTACACCCGATACTTTTAATGATACCAAAGAAAAATTAATAGCGGAAGGTATACAATGTTTTTTGCAAAATGGAGAAGGCATCACTGATCAAACTGATCTTGTAGTAGTGTCAACAGCTATTGAAGATACGGTGATGGAAGTGCAAAAAACAAAGCAATTGAATATTCCTATTTTGAAAAGAAGTGAATTGCTTGCGCTGATCGCAAAAAGTAAAAGGACAATTGCAGTGGGAGGTACTTCCGGGAAAAGTACAACAAGTGCTATGCTATTTGATATCCTGCAGTTTGCTGAAATGGAACCAAGTATTATTAGTGGAGCAGGCCTTGTGAGCATCATTAAAGAAGGGAAGATTGGGAATGCTAAAGTTGGTGCAGGGAAGTGGCTTGTAATAGAAGCAGACGAAAGTGATGGAAGTATAGTGCAATACAAACCTGAAGTAGGGTTGTTATTAAATGTCGATAAAGATCACCAGGAGATAGATGAACTCATGGAAATATTTGGCATATTTAAAAATAATACCACCAATTTATTTGTAGTGAATCAATCAAATATCCTTGCAAAACAATTATCTGCAAATAATGAGAATGATTTTTCTACTGATAAAAATACTGATGCAAAATATGTGGCCACAGATTTTGATCAGAAAGGATTAAGCATAACATTTAAAATAATGGATACCGATTTTATGCTCAATTCTGTTGGTAAGCATAACATGGAAAATGCGGTAGCTGCTGCTACTGTTGCAAATCAATTGGGCATAAGTCTGGAAACATGTTCGGCTGCATTAAAACAATATGAGGGCATATACAGAAGGCATCAGGTACTAGGGAAAAAAAATGGGATATGGTTAATTGATGACTATGCCCATAACCCCGCCAAATGTGCAGCTTCTATTGCCGCATGCCAATACATAGCGCCGAAAGTGATTGCATGGTTTCAGCCTCACGGATATGGACCCACAAGATTTTTGAGGAATGATTTCGTGAAAGAAATTGCCCATGTGTTGAGAGAACAGGACGAAATATGGATGAGTGAAATTTTCTACGCAGGTGGCACAGCTGTAAAAGATATATCATCTAACGATCTTATAAATGATATTAAACAATTAGGCAAAAATGCTTTTTTTATTGATGATAGGAATGATTTTATGAACGCAGTGCGTTCGCATTTAAGTGGGGATTGCGTATTGTTATTAATGGGAGCAAGAGATCCAAGTCTTGAATATTTTGGAAAAGATATCTGGGGAAAATTATAGGAACATTTCATTTTTGTTTAATATATTTTTTATCCACTTTTAATAAGAATGGCATGCAGTTGGTGGTTTTATCATATTATTTTTCATTTAAAAAATTTATTATGAAAACCAATTCAAGTAAAGGAAGTGCTTCTTCAAAAATGGGCAATAATGGTAAAAGCTCATCTACAGGCACTAACCGGGGAAAATCAACAGGTAATAATAACAGTGCAACAAAAAATACCAGGGCAAGTAAAAGACATGGCCATGGTTTATCCAACGAAGGAACAAATACTTCGTATGAAGATAACAGCAGATAAAGCAAACATAAAGATCCACCGCATTGCGCCGTGGATCTTTATTATAAAATGATTTGAGTTCCCTTCCGTTAGTTCTTTTCAAAAAATATTCTTCCAAAAAAGTGCTTGCATCTGCCATTTTGAAATTGTAATTTAGTTACCCTCTTTGTTAATTTAAACTTTATTACAATGAAAAAGCACAACGCAGATCTGCCAGCACAACGCCGTGATTTTTTAGGTAAGATTGCCGCAGGGATTGCTGCATTATCATTTACTTCTTTTGTATCACCTTTTAAAGCCAATGCAGAACTTAATCCTCTGACTGATGATGATCTACCGGAGGATCCGGATGCCTGGTTCAATAAAATAAAAGGAAAGCATCGTATAGTTTTTGATGTTACCGAACCATACGAAGTTTATCCTTTTGCATGGCCAAGGGTATTTTTAAAAACAAATGCAGCAACAGGATCTCCGTCCAAAGATTGTGGGGTAGTCGTTGTATTGAGACATGCAGCCATTCCATATGCATTTAAAGATGAGCTTTGGACAAAATATAAATTTGGCGAAATGTTTAAAGCAAATGATCCTGCTACTAAGGAAGCCTCTGTACGCAATCCTTTCTGGAAACCTAAAAAGGGAGACTTTGTAGTTCCTGGTTTAGGCGAAGTGGCTATTGGTATTAACGAATTACAGGATAGTGGCGTTATGTTTTGTGTTTGTGATGCTGCAATAACTGTATATAGTGCAGTAGCAGCTCAAGGGATGGGAATGGCTGCTGCTGATGTAAAAAAAGAATGGCTTGCTTCTTTACTTCCTAAAATTAAAGTAGTGCCATCTGGTGTGTGGGCACTTGGTAGGGCACAGGAACATGGCTGTGGTTATATAGCAGTACAATAAATTTTTCGTTTATTCTAAGCCGTTATGTTATATGACGGCTTACTTTTTTTTGGCCATTTCTTTAAATGGCCCATATTTATGTTGTTGCTCACTAAAAGCATCAACGTATGGGCCAAACGGATGGTCAACAGGCTTGGTAGATAATTTTGGCCAATCATAATCAAAGAAAATAACAGGCCGGTGCTTTGAAAGAATATAGGCTGATACATCCCATGCTTCTTCGTTTGTTAATTCCGAAACAACTTCTGAAGCATTTTGTTTGAAAGGCATATTGTTTTTTACAAAAGCAGCAAGTTTACTGATGCGGTACATACCTGCACTAACATTATAACTGTGATCACCCCAAAGTGGGGGATAATAAAATCCGCTTGAATCACCTTTTACCAAACCTTCTCCATTTCTCCCATGACAACTGATACATTTCATTTGATAGATCATTTTTCCCTGTACAGTATCTGCAGCCCTGTTCAAAAATGGTAAGGCTTTAAAAGCAGTTCCGGGTAGAGGAGGAGTTTCCTTTGGGACAGTATGTCCCACCCATTTTAAATAAGTTACAATTGCTATCATTTCTTTGCTCAAGCTGTCGATCGTTTTTCCATTCATGCTTCTTTGCATGCATTCATTTACACGAAATTCAATCGATTCAATTCTTCCGCTTCTGTCACGATATTTAGGATAACTTGATGCTACCAATGCAAAAGGATTGGCATCCAATCTTGTTCCTGCATCAAGATGGCAGTTCTGGCAATTCATTCCATTGCTGATAGCAGCTACAATCCCTTTTGGTCCAAGATAAGTGGAGGTATTAATAATTAGATCCCGTCCGTAACGAATGATTTCATTTTCTTTTGTGCTTGGCAAAAGGTTGAAATCTGGTACAGACCATTGAGCTGTCTTTTCTTTTTCCTTATGCCGCATTGAAAAACAATAATGGAATAAAGCCGATATTATAATTAATACCAGGCAAGTTATTATTATGCCATTTTGAAGTTTACTCGTTTTCATTATTACGTTATTAAAAACATTCAATTCGCTACTTTTATATACCCCCAACCTTCACGTTGTTTAGTAATGATCTCATAAATGCCATCGGGCACTATTAGAACATTTGGAATCAATTGCTCTGCTGTGATATTATAACGTTTCATTGTAACTGCACAAATTTTAAACGAGATATCTTTTTTAGCCATTAACTTTTGTATTTCATTTATTTGTTTTGACTGATCCTTTACTACAAGACTAATTCCCTGGCCATATACCACTACTTCCAATTTTGCATCAGGGTTTGCTGTTTTGATAAGTTCAGCCTGGCGTACTACCGCTTGTTGATTGACAGAATCTTTGCTGGTAATATCAAAAACTACTTTATAATCAGATGTTTGTGCAAAAGCATGCATGCAGATAAATAGCATTATGGTCATGCATAAATATTTGTATTTCATAATGGAAGATTTAACAAATAAATCTACAAATACTTTGACCTAAATGCAAGTAAAATAAGACAGAAAATACTGCTTCTTCGGAATGAATTTTGTGGAAGATTTGATAAGAAAATTTCTTTTTATGGCAGAGACAAAAGAGCATACGAATGTAGTTGATCACCATTTTGTAGATCCAAAAGATGCAACTGAAATAGAATACTTGCATAGCAAATATCCTTGGATAAGTGAAAAAGTGATCAGGGAAACAATTATTGAAAAAGGACCTGAAAGAAAAAATATTGAAGATTTCCTGGAAAGGTATAATCCTTAATATTTTCTTAGCCTGAACTCTATAATAAAATGGTAATGAAGATATTTTTTACCGGGGGGAATATTATTATGCAATAAGACTTCTGTCGATCACTTCTATTTTTGCCGGTTGATTTCTCAAACCTTTCTCTCTCAACATTTCTCCTATACGGGTCACCAAAAATATCGATGCTTCGATCTCTTCTTTTCTTATAGCTACACTTTCAATATTAAAGCCAAATGGAATGGAATTACTTGAGCAGAATTCAATTAGTTCTTCAGCGATATCTAATGCAATTTTTACAGATTTATCAACTGTATTTTCTGCATTAGTAAGGTCTTCTTTTAAATTATCGGGAATATGTATACCAAGCCACTCCATGAAATTGAGTGTTTTGACAGAACCACAAACTGTTAATGTAAAGATCAATGTCGGCATTTCACAATTCCTGCTTTGACATGAAGCCGCAAGATCTTCCATGGTTTTTCTTGCATACTCAATATTAAATATGCATTGAGAAATAAAATAAGAAACACCTGAATTCATTTTGTCAAGAATCCTTTTATCCTCATCCATTAATGTAGCATGTCTTTCAGGAATGGTAACAGCACCAATAACAGAATGTTCTTTATGCCTGCTCCATATCTCATACGCTTCGGCAAGAGTAGTTTTTACTATATAATCCGGTGTAGGTAATCCTACAAATACAGGGTAAAAAGTATTATCAACTAAACCTTGAAGCCATACGGTCAATTCTTCTTTACTAAATTTCCCGGCAGGACGGTAAATGATCTTTGGAACTTCTAAAGATTGTAAATGTTCGCTTGCAAATTGAAATGGATCAAGTGCATTAGAAAAGGGGAAAGGCCTTTCTTCGGCTGTTCTAGCAGATTCATCCTGAACATCATATACCACAAGGGCATCAATATCTAAAGGGTAAAGACGGGCCAAAGTTCTCTCAGCAATAGCAGATATCTTTTCAGGGGCAGTTTCAGCCTTAGGAGGTGTAATGCCATATAATAAGATTCCCGAATCCTTCCTTTTGATCTTCTGTAAGAACATGATTTTGGTGTTTTTAAGGCGGCAAAAATAGTCAATTTAAGGGTAATATATGCAGTATTCTTTCTACAAAGCCATAAACGTCTGTATTTGACTGAGTTTCAGAAGATGTTATAAGATCTCCTTCAAAAAGAAGTCATTTTCTTCAGTCCCTACTACATCCTTTAAAGATAAAGAAATGATCAGCTTTGCGCTGTCTTGTATTGGAAGAGCTTTTTCTATATAAATAACTTTTCCTGATTGAAAAGATACATTGGTTAATTCAATAGATGTAACGAATGATTTGTACTTCACCGGTAGTACTACATACATGTCGGGCATCAGCCCTCTTGATGAATAATTCGAAATTTTAAATACCAGTACTTTTTCAAAGGCAAAAACCTGGTTGCCGAAATCATACTTATTGAATGTTGATTTACTTCTTGAAGGATCTTCTTTACTACCATCAGGTTCTATATAATCTTTACAATTGAGATCAGCCGGAAGCAATTTATTAAATGTAATAGTAGAACTGTCATGGGTAAACCAATTATCAATAACTGATTCTTTCTTTAGGTCACAAAATTTCATTACAATTTTGTAATTGGTGTATTTTGATTCAGCAGAATCCATTGATAAATGAACAGACAAATAAGGGGATTGTGCCTTTGTTATAAGTATTTGTAAACAAAGAAACAGTATGAATGAAATTTTTTTCATATTTAGTAAATAAAAGGGATAGAATAAAACTACATTTTTTAAATCTTTCACAGATACCTTCCAATGGGTATTTAATTTTAACTGTAGGTTGCCTGTATCCTTTCAATTTGTTTAAGATGCCTTATTATGTGATTGATGAAAAATTGAAATGTATCTCCCAGTCTGAATTTTAATAATGGGGAAATAGAAGTTTTAATTTTAAGTTTATTTAGATTAACTGTTCTTGCCCGGTCTAAAAGATCTATTAGTTTGATTTGCTGTACAATGAACCTGTCAATGGCTGTTATATCAAGATTTGCATTCAGAGGGTTTTTATCCTTAAATGTTTTCATCTTATTCAGTTTCTCTTTGGGTAGCATGCTCTTGGCAAAATAATTACCTAAAAAACCACTTTTAAATTCAGTTTCAACTTCCGTTTTGCTATTTTTTATTGTTTTTTCAATTTCCGGGAGGTAATGATCTCCATATAAATTTAAATGTTCTATACACTCTAAAACACTCCAAGAGGTAGGGGCTTGTTTCCAGATGAGTGAACGCAGGTCTTTATTTTTTAATTTTTCTATTTCATTTATTGTCTGCCTTGTTTGCTCAATCGATGCCTGAATTAAGTTTTCCGATTTCATATTTCTTATTTTTATACAAAATTCATAAAACTTATTTTCTTTATTCTTGATTGAGGTCAACACTTTTTAAACGTGATAAAGTTTCTGGGCTCATCCTTAAATAATTGGCAATATACCTATTTGGTATTTCCTGAAACAGTTGAGGGCTTCTCTGTAAGACCCTTTTATATCTTTCTTTCGGTGAGCTTGTTAAAATATCTATTTCACGTTCTATCTGTTGCAGCACAAGGCTTTCCAGCATTGATGACCATAAAATTCTGTGAGTATCATTTTTTAAATATTCATCAAACTGTTCCTTGGTTATAACTTTTAAAACTGTTTTTTTAATGGCTTGTATAAAAAATACGGATGGCTTGTTGGTTAAAAAAGAATCTAATGAAACGATTAAATTGTCTTTATAACCAAAGCGTATGATCTGTTCTTCATAATCATCTAAAACAAAAATTTTTAAACTGCCGCTTTCTACAAAATAAATATTTGTATCAACGCTTCCTTTTACCTTGAGATATTCGTTCCTGTTCAGCGTAATTGTTTTTTCAGAAAGTGCTATGATCTCTTTCATTATTTTTTTTAATATGTGTTATCTTTTTCCAAAGTTACAAAAGGTTCATTGTTGAATATAGGGCATATAAATTATCAGTATCTTGCGACAGCCATATAAAAAACTGTCATGTCCACTCATCGTATTTATTTACGTGTATATTTTATTGCAATTATTTTATTGCCATACGTTTCTTTTGCTCAAATAACAGCCTTTCCCGGAGCGGAAGGAGCAGGAGCTTTAGCTACCGGTGGCCGTGGTGGAGATGTATATCACGTTATCAATCTAAATGATGATGGAGCAGGTTCTTTACGTGATGCGATCGCAACTGCACCATCAAATGGACGTACCATTGTATTTGATATATCTGGAACAATTTCTTTGGTCAACAGATTAAAAATAGATAAGAACAATTTAACTATTGCCGGGCAAACTGCACCGGGACAAGGTATCTGTATAAAAGGGCGAACATTAATACAAGGAAATAATATTATACTTCGTCATTTGCATTTCAGGCCGCATGAACAAACAGGTAATGGGGATGCTGTTAATATCAACGGACATGATATCATTGTAGATCATTGTTCTGCATCCTGGTCATCAGACGAAGTGATGAGTACAGAAGCGGCTGATGTTTATAATATCAGTGTTCAGTGGTCATATATTTACGAAGGGTTGGATACTTCTTATCATTACGAGAATGGGATATTACTTGATCATTCCATGGGTTCATTGTTCTCTACACTAACCAATAATGCAAAATTTAGTGTGCATCATAATTTGTATGCAAGTAATCGTACACGAAATCCTAAACCAACTACAGGCGGAGCCGGGGTGAACCTGTATTTTGATTTTCGTAACAATGTTATTTATAACTGGGGTACCAAGGCGGGTTATAGCACAGAGGAAACAGATAGGAGTATTTTTATAAACTATGTAGGTAACTATCTGATTGCTGGGCCAACTACCAAAAGCAGTTCTGTAAATGAGGCTTTTGAAGGAATGGCAACTACAAATTTTATTTACCAGGAAAATAATAAGATCGATAATAATCGTAATGCTGTTTTTGATGGTATAAATACAGGTTGGAATATGATCACGGGAATTTATACAAAAGCATTATCACCTTATACGGTACCGTTAGTCAATACAACTTCACCCGATATTGCATTGGTAAAAGTTTTGGATAGTGCCGGAGCAATGTGGTGGAACAGGGATGCAGCAGATCTAAGAGTTACTTCTGAGGTAAGGAGTGGTACAGGAAAAATAATCAACTGGCCTGAACAAGTAGGAGGCTGGCCGAATATTGCAGTTGTAAGCAGATCAAATACCTGGGATACTGATCAGGATGGAATGCCAGATCTTTGGGAAAACGCTCATGGTACTGGTCCTAACAATGCAGCAGATAGGAATAGTGATAGTGACAGTGATGGGTACACGAATCTGGAAGAATACCTCAATTCAATTCTTAATACTTTTGGTCAGCTTGCAACAAAAACTTATGTTTTTACAGGTAATGGTAACTGGAATAATGGAAATAACTGGCAAAATAATTTGATAGCACCTACTAAAATTCCTGATGGAACAGAAGTGATCATTGACCCTTCTGCAGGTGGTCAATGTGTTTTTAACAGGACACTATATGTACAACCGGGAGCCATTCTTACAGTTTCTCCATCTGATAAATTTATGTTTACTAACGGTCCGGGTACACTTTATCCTGCTGATGTGCTCGATCTTACAAACTGGAAATTGAATTTACCGATAGATGCAAACGGTACACAAACAGGAACTTCTGTTGAGATCAAACAAGTATTGCTTGATACTTTTACAAACGCTTTATATTATCATAACAACAATGATAATACCGGGGTTGTATTCATGGCTAATACTGGAGGTGCTACAACCAGTGGCTCTGGTTATCCAAGATCCGAATTAAGAGAGATGACAAGTAACGGTATGGTTAATGCCAGTTGGTCATCTTCATCAGGTACACATACTATGGAGATAGAACAGGCTGTTATGCATTTGCCTGATGTAAAGAAACATATTGTTGTAGGGCAGATACATGATGCTGAGGATGATGTGATCGTCTTCAGGTTAGAAGGTACAAAGTTGTTCATGGATCATAATGGAGATGATGGAGTAGTGCTGGACAATAACTATGTTTTAGGAACAAGATTTAAAGTGAAAATGCTTGTATCAAATAATAATGTGTACAGCTACTATAATGATGTATTAAAAGAAACATACCCCATCAGTTTTTCAGGTGCTTATTTTAAAGCCGGATCTTATGTGCAATCGTCATGTAAAGGAACAAAGAAAGTAACGGGAGAGTCTTGCGATGCCTATGGGGAAGTGGTGATCTATAAACTATCGGTTACGCATAATTGATATATGACTTCATCTTTTTTATTTATTGATCAAGCAAGCAATTATAGCTTAGATATTAAAGTTTTTGTTCATTGATTAATTTTTTTATTTTTTAAACCAAAATATTCTACCTTCAATAAATCCGTTTTTTAAATTTATTTTTTCTTTAGATTTTCAATAAATCAATTTTATCATTCTATGAAAACACTCATCTTATCTATCCTTTTAATGACTGCTAATATTTTGTTTGCACAGGTAACAGTTTCCAAAGCCTATTATGATAATGGCAATATAAAAAATGAAACACCTTATGTTAATGGAAAATTAGAAGGTGCAAACACTGCGTATTTTGAAAATGGGAAAATAAGCGCTATTGAAACATATATTAATGGTATCAAAGAAGGGAAAGTGGTATTTTATTATGAAAATGGGAATATGAAAACGGTTGGACAATATGAAAATGGATTATTAAGCGGGGTATATAAGAGTTATTACCAAACCGGAGAATTGTCTTGTACTTCAACTTTTATAAAAGGGAAAAGGGAAGGAGCTTATGAATGTTATTTTGCAAATGGGAAAGTAAGCGAAAAGGGAACATATGTAAACAACGAAGCAGATGGGATAGTGACTGTATACAACGAAAGTGGTGCTCTGGTTAAGAATGTTACCTATGTAAAAGGAAAAAAGATCGATGATACAAATAGTAAGAAAGAGTATTATGGAAATGGGAAGCTAAAAAAAGAGTCACCGCTAATAAACGGAAAAATTGAAGGAAAAGAGAAAGAATATTACGACACTGGAGAGTTGTTTTCTATTGTTGATTATAAAAACGGTAAAAAGAATGGAGAATACGAGTGTTATTTTAAAACCGGTAAAATTCAACAGAAAAGTATTTATAAAGATGATAAATTCAATGGCTGGCTAAAAACTTATTATGCAAATGGTAATATTAAAAATGAATCTTTGAATATAGATGGAAAATATGAGGGTTACGTTACTGAATATTACTATGATGGTACTGTCTCTTCAAAAAAATATTATAAAGGGGGGAAAAAGATATTAGGAGACCTAAATAATAGATTAGATCTTTGTGAAGGAGTTGATTTTTTTATTAAACTTTTAAAGAATAAAAAATTTACTGAATTAGAAGATGATAATTGGATTGATAAAAATTTTGGCGGAATAGAAGGTTTTAGGTATCTCTACTTTATGAAGGCAAGTGATAATTTTATAAGTGATGATAATGAATGTGCTTTGGAATATCTTTTAGATGAAACTAATATTACTACTCTTAACAATAAGTATGAGACAATAAAAAGTCTGCTATCAAAATGCAAGTTTTTGAAAGCGGGCAAAGAAGTAGAGTTGAAATACACAAAAGTCACATCACGATCAATAGACTATAAGTATAATGATTTAATTAGTTTGACATTAATGC
Organism: Bacteroidota bacterium; assembly: GCA_040387955.1. Classification (GTDB taxonomy): domain Bacteria; phylum Bacteroidota; class Bacteroidia; order Chitinophagales; family Chitinophagaceae; genus Ferruginibacter. The sequence continues at coordinate 56,438 of JAZKCS010000011.1, forward strand.
TTGAGACGAAGGGTAAAATTACAATTATCATGTATGCAAAAGAGAAACTGTAATTTTTTTTATAAAATTTCCTGGGTTATGTAATATCTCTTTCTTTACTGGGGCCTTTATATTAGTGGTGTCAGGTAAATTAATTTTTGAGGGGTGGACTGCTGCCACCGGTACAGAAATTTATGTTACAGATGATACACCCGGCAGTACTACTCTTGTCAAGGATATAAATACCGGTGTGGCTAGTTCTATACCTGCTGACTTCGTTTATTTTAATGATAATGTATATTTTGCAGCGATCACTGTTGCTGAAGGTAGGGAGTTGTGGAAAACCAATGGCACCTTATGCACTAATTAGCGCAAAAAAAATTTTACATAATAAAAGGGCTGAAAATCTTCAGCCCTTTTATGTTTTATTTCGTCAAGCCTGGCAGCCCACTGAAAATAGCATCTTTATGATGCGTAAAATAGCTGCTCATTTTTTTCATAAAGGCAGCACGTTTAGCTGCGTCTGGCCATGCTTGTTTTTCTAATTCATTATCAAGGTCAAAAGATTTTTCAATATCACCCCAATTGGCATATTCTGTAACAATGACAAACTCACGGCTATCTTCCGTAAAAAAATGCACCATATTGGTTTGGTGAACAATATACTGGTTCTTCATAGTTACTTTGGTCATATACTCTTTAAATGTTGCCACACTTTCGGCTCTGGCTGCACTATCCATATTGCCCGCCATGTAAAATGTTGCAACATGAAATACATGGTTAGTTTGAGCCTTTGTTGAAAAAGACATACACATTACCAATAAGCCCATAGCAATTGCTGAAAGCAAAAAATTTCTTTTCATAAATTTAGTTTTTTGATCGCCTACTCTTTGTTTGGGTTTTCGGCATACTCCCATAAATGAAATTGAATAGGAAAATAGATCTTACTAAACGAAGCTGATTTGTGTTCAAAAGGTTGGATGCAACTAAGCGTAACGGTTACCGAAAACGGAAGATTTCAGCAATAAAGATCAATGTAGAAATAATTTCTGATGAAAGGAAGTAAAACGTGAGTTAATTTGATAATTAGTTGATTTGATAATTTGATGATGAGAAAATGCAAAGGGTCTACTAAATCTCCAAATCTTCGAATCAAACTACTATCTCCATTTAAATGCAAAATATTTGCAGGGCTTATCAGATGCGTTACTTACGCCATGAAGTTTTCCTGTTTGTATTAAAAACAGGTCTCCATTAGTTCCTGAATAATTTTTTCCATCAATAAACATTTCAACGTTACCATCAATTACTAAAATTATTTCTGTATCAAGATGAGTGTGTGCCGCATGGCCAGGGCCTTTGTGATCCAATTGTGTGATATGCATTTCATAATTATCGCAAGTAGCGGTTGGTCTGTCAAAATATTTTTTAGTAGCACCTTTTGCAGTTGCTTTAAATGGCAATGAATCCGCATTTAATAATAAAGCGCCGCCGGCTATTTTACTTCTCTCCATATTCAACTCTTTTTTTGAGCGGAATTGTAATACATAATAAGTAAGAGTGCCATCGCCGATATTTTCAAATGTTTGCATTTCCTTTGGAGGGATCAGCATGATGCTTCCTGCATTAAGCACGGCAACAGTGTCACCAATAGTAGCTTTCACTTTACCTTCCTTAATGATTATCAATTCTTCAATATCTGTTTGTTGATGCGCTGGTTTAGGCGTTGCTCCTTTTTGCTGTGTAGTAGCGTGGAGTTCAAAATAACTAAACTCATTGGTAGTCCCTTTTGCGATCGTACGTGTTTCTCTTCCTTTTTCTTTTTTTACAGGTAATTCATTCCAATGAAAAACACCGGATGGGATAGTGTCCAATTGTGCAGATGCGCTTAAAATAAGCAATTGAAATAAAATGGAAATAAAATACCTCATACAATTGTATTTGTAATTCGAAGGTATAATTTTTTAATGCTTAAACATTAGTTTTTAATGTGAAAGATCAGTTGATAAGAAGCACTCCTTTATGTACTTTAAATAAACGTTTGAGTTCTACAAATGATCTGTAAATAAATGTTTTTGAAGTAGAATTAAAATTCAGGTTTTCATAACTGAGAAAGCCTAATTTCTTTTTCAGCCAATCTTCATTAAAATATTTTATTGCATCCTGTTTTTTAGTTTTAAAATACATAAAATATTCTGTAGGATGGCTGCTGGGGGATTGGTAATAGTATACATTATTGCTATCCTTATAAATATACTCGTTTACATATTCTTCTTCTGCCTGGTGTATGCTATCAACAGTGTAGTTAAGAAAAAATGTTTTGGGCAGACTGATCCTTTTAGTTGCAGAAAAGCAATTTGGTTCAAAATAACAAGAGTCTTTAAATTTCTGTAAGTAAAACGAGTTATTGATTTTACTAATAACAATAGTACTGTTCAATTCTGGGTCTATTATTTCATTTCCAAGAGAATCAAATATTAGCATACCTGGAGCATTGTAAGCCATAGTTATACCAATTGCCCAGTCTTTATCTGTGAATTTGTCTCTTTGAATTACGCTGTCTATAAATGCGTCATAATATTTCTGAGCTTTTACATCTGCAAAATGTAAAACAGTGATTAAGATAAATAAGCTTCTTAGCAAGGTTTCTGGTTTAGGTTAAAATCAAAGTAATGTAGTGAAGATGTTTTAATATCATATACTCCTAAAATTTATTTAGCATAATATTGGCAAGGAATGCTAAGCACAGTGTTGTAAAAATGTCAATGCTCTGATAGCGACTTCCCGTACATTTTCATCTGTATAGTAAACGTATCTTGAAATAACCGGGAAGTATTTTTTATTATTGGTTTGTGAGAGTAACGTTAAAGTGTTACATATAAAGAACGGTCCACTTTCATCAAGTATATTTAGAATATGTGTTAGCTTAACAGAATGCAGGTCAGTTTTTTTAGAGTAAATGAGAGAGATATTCCTGAAAATTAATTCTCTTATAACCAGTTCATCCTCATTTGGCAACATATCTATTAATTGTTGAACTAGTATAGTGATCTGTTCATCTTTATATTGATTCGTACGTATCAGGTTGCCGATACTGATCAATTGATCAGCTTTTTTATCTGAGGTGCATTTTTCAATACCATTCAAAAAAGGTAGAATTGGTTGTTGCATAGGGTATTTATACAACGTTTTATTGTTATTCTTATTATATACAGGTAATAAATTGGCTTTTATTCTACTATTTTCCAATAAGAATTTTTCCGGGAGATCTTACCATCACTAAATTCCCAAAGATCACAACCTCGTACATTCAATTTAACTCCTGAAGTAGTTGTTCCTGTTAGTGTCCATTCCGATGTTCCTTTCATTCCATCAGCGGAGATCCAATGTTCATCATCATCATAATGAACATCGGGTATACCTTTAAAACGACCGGCTAGCCCTTCACGAACTTGTGCCTTGCCAATAAAACGTTGACCGAAAGGCTCAGCACCTCTCGGAAAGTCGAATGTACAATCGTCAGAGAAATATTGCATGATGGCATCTAAGTCATGTCTATTAAATGCATCGAGTACTTGCTTTAGCGTATCTATCGTTACTGTCATTTGGGGTGAATTGTGTCTGATTGAATTTTTCTTATTGTCACAACTCAAAAGCGTTACAAAAAAAATAGTTGGTATAATTATCCGCAGTTTCATCGTCAATGAAATCATGTCAATCGATTGTTAGCTGCCTGATCAAAATATCTGTCATCATATAAATTCTTGCTCTTTCAATTAATCCTTCATCATTAAGATCATATGTAACACAAAGTGGAACACTAATATTTTTACCGGTAGGAGGTATTCCGGCAAAATCTCCAATATGTTTACCCACAAACATAGCTTCAAGCAAAGCATTATTATCTGTAGCTGCTGTATTCTTTATAACGGCTTTTGCATCAAAAGCAATATGGTACATGTAATTAAGCATCTCTCCAATTGCTTCACGACCAACAATATCTTCATCGGTTGACATGTTTTTAAAAACAGCATCTTCTGTCAAAAACTTTGTATCGTGATTTTTTAAATATGCCTCAAGATTACTCAAAGCTGTTGCTGCTTTATTTGCCATAAATGTTTCCATTTCATTAAATTTAATCAGTAAACAATTGTTTTGCTAATGGGCTACTTAAAAGTAATGAACAGCTCAGTCAAATGCAAGGTTTTTGAGCAAATTTATTCCGGCAACGTTACTGGCTTTTTTTAAGGTCTTAAGTAAGGATGAAAGGAAAGGGGGGTTATTAAAACCCATCTTTCACCAGTTCCCAGAATTGGTCCAGCGCAACAATACGTGGCTTTAAAAAACTAATTATGGCGGGCCAGTCAGATTGGTTCAATATGTTTACATTATTCAGTTGTTGTGATATGCTGCTGATCGTTTGGTGGTCGGTCTGCACTGTTTCATTCCATTGCCATTTGAAAGTTGTGGTTGACTCTAATAATTTTTTTAGAGATAGTAATTGTTCGTAATAACGCAATCTCTCATCTTCCTGCGGATGTGATACTTCAATGGAAATAATAGCTTTTGTATTATCTGCATCCATTTTAAAATGAATGTGTCGGATACCTGTTTTATAATTGATCCAGTTCACGGGCATAGCTGATGCTCCCGGGATCGGTTTCATGTACTGCCCGAAGTTTGTCCAGAATTGCATTTTTAGTTTCGATGCCTGATCTTTTGAATACATAAATGCAATAATAATTGGTTGAATTTATTCCAATATGAGTAATAAGATATTTAATGAACAACAGTAAGTTTACCACCCGTAGCTACAGTAACAGTTGCGTTAGGACTTACCGTTAGACTACGGCAAACAACATTGGATGCGGTTATTATAATAGTACCACTATTAACGATCACATCAGTGTTTATATCAGGTACTTTACCACAACTCCAGTTTGAATTGTTTTCCCATGCACTGCTGGTTCCTCCTGTCCAGGCATCTAAAAAATTTATGCGGTAAATATCGTTATAGTTATTGTCAACCATACACCTGAACTGATATTTATGACCATACACCTTCATGTTTGAAAGATTCAATGAAGCGGTATTTGTACCTGTAATTATGCTGCCGTTGTCATTCAGGTTTTGAAAACAAACTCCTCCAGTATCGCTACATGTATCTATCTGCCATTTGTAAGTGTTGCCAATAAGTGACGAGGTAATAGTTGTATTGATCGTAGACGGACAAAGATCGATATTTTGAATACTTTGATATATTGGACATGAATAAGCATTGCCGATCTCATTACATACAGGTAAATATAGAGCAGTGAGATCTCCGTAATTTAATCGATCTGCTCCCAACCCTAAACTCAAATTGGATGGTATATACTTGTATGCGCCGGAATAATAATATTGGGTAGGCGTGTATTGTATCGAATTAGGTAAGCATTGGAGCTTAGTTCCTGAATCTACATATAATGTAGTAAAATAGGGTAGCTTAGGTAAGCAGCGTAAATTATGATTACTGCCACACATTAGTTCACCTAACTCATCCGGCAATGGGGGCAGACTGCTTAATTGATTACTATCGCAATATAAAGCGAACAATTTGTTAGGTAAAGAAGGCAGAGATGTTAGTTTATTAAAAGAGCATCCTAATTCACTTAACGAATCGGGTAACGCAGGTAAAGCCGTCAATTTGTTTTTAGGACAAAATAATTTCCAAAGTATATTCGGTAATGCCGGTAAACTTGTTAGGTTATTACTTCCGCAATTGAGATAGGTCATCTGTTCTGGTAATGCTGGTAAAATATCTATCAAATTAAAATCGCAGTATAAAACACTTAAACTTTCCGGCAATGCTGGCAGGCGGGTTAATTGATTTTTTGAACATTGTAATTCAGCTATCCTGGCCGGTAGTTTCGGAAGGTCTGTTAATTGATTATTTATGCAGAACAATGTATATAATGAATCGGTTAATGCCGGTAAATGATTTAGTTTATTATTACTACACTCGAGCATTTCTAGTTTTTTAAAATATTGAATACCTTGAAGATCACTAATATTTAATCCGGAGCAAACAAGAGATTGCTCAGATAAAATAGGCGTACAAGTAGTATCCATCATATCAAATCCGTTAAAGCATGCAGGGTATTGAGCTTTTAAAAATGATCTGAAATTAGTATCGGGAATATTTACATAGTTTGGCGCATCACCGCTTACAAAAACAAAATATGGGCGGGCCATAATTCCCAGGTTCGTTGTTACAGAAACATTACCGGACGATGAACCTGCACCAACAAAGGCTGTAATTTTTTTATTAACTGCATCATGGATAAATGAAATGGCTGAGGTACCGCCAAAGCTTACAGCAGATACTGATAATGGAACACCATAAGGATTATAATAGATGGTCACTGTACCTCCGGCATATTGTGACATTGGAGTATAATTTGTGATCTCCGGAGGGATACCAAGTGGGCTTAATGTTCCTAAATCTTTCAGGTCCTGTGTCTTTGCTGCGATCTTACAAAAACAGAAAAGAGTAAATAGAATAAAAAATTTGAAAGCAGTTAATAATTTGATCATGCAGAAAGTGTTGATACAAAAATAGCGGAAAATTAGTTGTTGAAATTCAATCTATATATAAGCTGAACATAGTGTTGGAAACGCTTAACGATAGGAGGTAAGGTTTTGTGAAAATAAAAGTCCTGAGTTTTAACCCGGGACGATGAAGTTTTAAATTGGTAAATATTATTCACTAATAGGCCAGATAATTTTACCGGTTTTATCGATGTAGCCTATTTTTTGCATATAAGTTTCCATCCCATAAAACGGTTCACCTTTCTCTGTAGATTCTTCTGTGATCATTGCAAGGCCATCTTGAAAATGAGGGTTATTTGTCCATGTAGGAGCTATGATCGTTTTTCCTTTTATATCAATGAAGCCATATAATTTATTCTGTCTAATATCTATCAAACCATCATTGTATCCACCCATGTATTCTGCAGCAATAGGTGTAAACATTTCTTTTCCTGTTGGGTCAATTACAGTCCATAAGCCAAGAGCAGATGAAGAACTGTACATATCCACTACAGCATAACCATTTTCAAAATCTTTTGCATGACTGTATTTCAGATCAACTACTAGATCACCACGTTCATTAATATATCCGTACTTTTTTATTGTACTATCATATACCAAACAAAGTCCATTATGAAAATTTGTGTATTCGGTAGCTGGCTGATAAGGTAATTTCGCCTTTACTATGTTACCATTCTTATCAATTATCATTGACGGGCCTTTTGCTTTTAATTTTACAAGCGCATAACCATTCTCGTTAAAATCGGTTATCCTTTCATATTTAAAATCGATCACCTCTTTACCATGTTTGTTAATATAGCCATAGAGCTCGTTTTTTAAAACAGCAGCTAAACCATTGTGAAAACTATTTGCAGAATTATATTGTGGCTTTATCACAATATTCCCGTTAACGTCCATATACCCATTGCGGTTAGTTTTTTCATCTTCAAAAGAAATAAGGCCTTCATGAAAATTATCAGAATAGGAAAAAGAAAATAGTCCGGTCTTTAATTTAACAGGGATAACATTCTTACCATTGAAATCGTAGAACCCATAAGTGTCCTGGGCAAAAATTTCATCTCTGTTTCCATAATTTGTTACTTTGATCAATTTATGCTGTTCATCTATTTTTATTTTGTCATACACATCATTGATCAATAATTTTTTGTCTTTTTTGGTAAAGATCATTTCGCCATGGTCAAGCGAAGCAATAAAAAAATCTCCTGTGGCATTTTGTAACTCATAGCTGTTGAGCCTTGTATAGGTAGGTGTTTCTACAATTTTACCTTTCTTATTAATGTAGCCTACTTTGCCATTTTTAATAATAGGGTGCCATGTTTCATTAGTGTTTTGTGAGAATGAAATTTTGAAAAATAAGCAGATAATAATTGTAAGGAACGGCTTGAAATATCTTTTCATAAATAAATTATATTTATAAATGTATTGATATTCTATAAGGTGGCAATACCTACTGATGGGTATTTTAGCTGAATAGATAAAACATTTAGTTTGCAAAGGAACTAAGTCCTGAACTCAAATCATTTGATACATGGTTGAAAGAAAATGCTTCTCTTATTCCGATGGATTAAATGTTAAAAATATATTTAGCCAATGGTTGTGTTCTCACTAACCATTGGCTTTTTTAATTACAAAATTCGTTTATTATCATTTGATCTTTCTTCTATATTCGAGATCGTATTCAATCGTCCAGGTAGATTGACTGTCTTTCGATATCTCTCCAAGTTGTCTTACTTTGTTTTTATCAAGATCAAAAAATGAAAGCCGTCTTACTGCCATTGTATCTTTGGCAAATTGGAAAGGGGTAGTAGTAAAAACAATTTTTTTATGATCAGCTTGGCCCAATAAATATTCATTGCTGCCACCAATATTATCTACCCAGGTTTGCTGCCATTGTTTGGTAGCCGCATTATACGTGTTGAAACTTTTTCCCTGAAACTGTACACCGTTAGTTGTACCCGTACTTGTCCATTCTTCTAAGATGACACAGCTATCAAGGATAGCACTAATTTTACTGTCACCGGCCTTTTTACCTTTAGGGCCAAAAACATCCCATTCACCTAACCAAAAATCAAACTTGCGATAAGTTGTATCGCTACACGAACTATTTTGTGCATTTGCAATAAAACAGCAACCAACAAATATGGATAAGATCATTATTTTTTTCATGAGCAGTGTTTTGTACAAAATAGTTATTTGCTCAGAATAAAATGGGGGAATTTGATGAATGGTAAAAGTCCTGAATTCATGACTTGGAAGATCTTGAAATTAAAACTTAATGCTTTCAGACGAAGACACGTCCCAGACCTAACGACGATACGTTATCAAGATTTATTTGAGATTTAGCAGGGGGATGGTGTTACCACGCCACTTTCTTTTGAATACGCCTATAGTTAATTGAAAATGCACGTGAGCCAAAATAGCCATATTTTATTTCAATATTGTCTTTATTTATTGGATTTATATAACATCCATCGGGAGGCCATTTTATGATCATTGCAGAATTTGATACCATAGAAGATGAATCCTGTCTGAAAAATTGAAAAGCAAACGACCTATGTATCCCCGTATCAGATCTCGGTGCTAAAAAAAATATTTTGTTATAAAAGTAGAACTCTATTTGATGTTTTGAAGAATCCACGCTTTCCCAAGTACCTAAAAACTTCTGCGGATCTATCATTATTACTTTTGATAAATAAGAAGAACTATTGGTAGAATCGTTTTCATTTTGTGCATTGGCAGATGACAAAATCGTAAACAATAGTATGGTAAGGCATGATCTCATGAGAATAAAATTAGTGATTTTAATAATAGCCCTGTTCCTTAGCCAGATGCATTGGAAAGGATGATTACATAAGCTAACAAAAAGTCCTGAGTTTAGAAACTCAGGACAGTAAAGTTTTTTTTTGAAAACTACTTTATACAGCCACTTCCATAGAAAGAATGATAGGATCTTTTACTGTATGCCTATCTTTTGCCTCCTGAACTTTGGGGTCTGTCATAATAGCACCCAGCTTTTCCATATCTGTTACTTCTAATACCAGGACCACAGCATTTGGATCTTCCATGTCCTGGAATGTTCTAAAGCTGGATACAGCAGGAGCAAATATATTTTTTCTGTCTTCATGGCCATTTAGCCATGTATTATAATCACCTACTTTGTGACGAACTATTACTGTTGGCATAATTGTTTGTTTTAGATAATAAATGTAATAAAAATTATGAGAAAACAAAACTAAGTGGGGCTGTCAACAGTAAACAATCATCAGCAGTAGTTCCGGCTTTCGCTGCAAGTCCTCGCTACGCTCCGGGCTTTTTCGCTCAATCCGGCATCCCCTCAACATTTGTTTTTCAATGTGACAATACTTGGAGGTAGAATTTAACCAATGACAGCAGAGCTTTTAAATTTGTTGAAAACTACGTATGTTTAAGTAATACAAAAGAAAAACGATCACTCATTCCAGGATCGGATGATACGTAACCCGTAAAAGCAATATCACCAACTGATAATGAAGTTTGTCCAAAAGTCGACATAGCGGTAATGCTAAATATTATAAACAGTGTATATGTTAGCGTTAGTTTATTAAGGAATTTTTTCATTGAAAAAATTGTATTTTAATACAAATATAATTGAATGGAAGAATACAAATTTTTTTCGATGGCCTAACGCTATCGAGTTTTTATTCAAGGGTATGATTGTGGAGAAGTCCTGAATTGCAAACTTATGCAGCTAGGTTTATTTATCTAATTGGATGTCCATCCAGTGTTTCCATGTTTTTCCATTTTCTGATAACTCCCATTTTGCACTCATCGAATTGCCTTTTTTGTTAGCGGTAAGAACAGCTCTCATCTTATTATCTCCAAATTTTAAAATTCCTGATTTTTCCAAAGTAGCATACATCGTAATGGATGCACCTTGATCATCGAAAGATTTCATAAAATATGATTTTCTACTTTCGTCGTAACCAATTATCTCAATAGCTTCTGTTCTTTTATCTCCCATAAAAACATCCACACGATGAAGTATGAAAGCTCCTCCTGAAACCAATTCATATGAATCTATTCCTCTAATGTCTTTTGAGGAAGCAGAAGAACCTTGTAAAATTTTTCCTTGAGTATGCCATTTACCAATAAGAAAATTTAATTTCTTAAGTTGGATACCTGGTTTTTCTGGAGACGATTTTTTCTTTGCCATTTCACAATATTAAAGTTTGTAAATTTTCATTTTTTGTTTTCCATCACCATCTTCCATCCCATTTTTTCAGAGAAGACCTGCATATAACAAGCACCGTAATACATAATGAAAGAAGTGTAGAATACAAAGAGAAGAATAAGTACAAAAGAGCCTGATGTTCCATATAAATCGCCTATATTCCCATCGATCAATACCAGGCGTAAAATAAAACTGCCTAAAACGAATAAGATCCCTGTAAGCACTCCTCCAATAATAGATGCTTTCCAACGTGGCCTTCCGTCGGTAATGAAACGAAACAATGTGATGAACCATGCAGATACAATTAGTATACTAGTTAGTTCACTAAAAATGAGTTTGAAATAAAAGCTGCTGCCAGTCAAATACGCTTCCAGGTATTTACCACTCACTGTTTCAACACTTTTAAACGTAAGATCGGCTAAAAATAATACACCCACTACTAAGATGATTGCAAATGAACGCAAGCGGCTTAGGATAGTGCCCATTATTTTAAAACCTTGTTGCTCTATCTTCCATATTTGATTGATAGAATTTTTAATAACAGTAAATAATGTAGTAGCTACAAAAAATAAGAACACGCTACCTAACAGTAACACATACCAGCTATTACTAAAACTTCGTATGCTGCGTATAATGCCACGTACTTGTTCTGCTCCTTCGGAGCCAAGATTATTTGCAAGGTTATTTATAAGGCCACGGCCTATTTCCTTAGCGGTGAAAATAAGACCGAACAATTGAGCAATTAAGAATATAATAGGAGGTAATGCAAATGTGGTAAAAAAAGCTGTGGCCCCAGCCATTCGCATAGGGTCATTTTTCCGTAGTAAAGTAAATGAAGGAATGAAACAACCGGCAAGCAGCGATAGAAATGATCTTGTTGTAATGGGCCTTGTGTACATCGGGTAAAGTTCAATATTTTTTAGCAGTATAGAATAAATAAAAAAGCCTACGTTTACTGCAAATATTTTTTAAATATAAATGCTCAACAAAGCTGTCATCCCGACGTTAGGAGGGAACTGCTTCGTAAAAAAAGTCCTGAGTTTCCAAACTCAGGACAGCGCATTTTTTAAATTTGTTGAACTACGCACAGCTAAGAAGAACACGTCATAAGCAATTAGTAAAGATCAATTTTTATAAAAACCCTGACCTGCACATTTTTTGCATTTGCTGGTTATCGTTTCTGTTTTGGTAGCATTTTTATTCCGTACATATATATTAAAGTTCACCTGTTCCCATTTATCATCAGCAACAGTAAAGGATTCGGTTATTGTGCCGGCGCCGCTGCAGGCCCCACAGATCTTGTACTCTGGGCCCAATGCATCATAACGCTCCTTCAACTGATAATCATACAAACCACCTAAGCTCGTGCCCCCCGGTGTCCTGATAAGATAGTTGTCGGTGCGGCAATCGGCACCCATGAATATCACTGCTTGCCCCAAAGAGCCAGTCTTCGGACGCAAGATGGTTCCGTATACATAAGGTGTTTTGCGTTTCAGCTCTTCACAATTTTTATGATACTGTTGGTTGGCTGCATTTCTGGCTGCAATAGCGGTTTTGGGGTCCACAAAGAATGGCTTCACTGCAAACAGCGGCATTGCATTTTTCCTGTCAAACAGTATCGCATATCCTGAATATTCCCTTCTTTCCCAATGCTGATCGGGCATTTTGGCGGGCATAAGGGCAAACTTATCTTTAAGTACAGTAAGGTTATAAGGTACAGGTGCAAAGCCAAGGTTGGTGGTATCCACGGGTATTAAGGAATGCAATTGCATATCTTCTTTTCCGGGAATAAATGTAGCAATGGTATAATTATCCGGATTGTAATAGAAAAGTGTATCACCACGCAGATCATACCTCAGCAGATCCTCTGAGTTTACCACGTCCATCGATGCTAATGATTTGCCATCATTTAGCCGAAGGATGGTAAGCTCATAACTAAATCCCGGTTTTTTGCTAAAATCATGATTAACCAGGATACTATTACCGGCCATTACCGCCAAAAAACTTTCAGAGCTGGTGAAACGGGTTTTTGCACCGGTACTAATATTATAACTAACCACCTCTGAAGCCTTACCAGAAGAACGCCTGTTATTTAATACAAGAACGATAGATGATTCATCATCACTAAGGAAGTCATATCGGATAAAAGCATCTCTGGCATCGATCTTATCAGTAGTAATTGTTTTCCTGCTCCCATCATGCGGATCAAAAAGATAAAGTCCGTTAATATGTTTAATGCTTGGAGCATTTAGAAATCCTCTCCATTCTGTGATCTTTCCGGGATCTGTGGTTATCAGTTTACCTTCGGATGTAATAGCCAACGTAAAATTCTCATCATAGTATTCATGAGTCATGTAAGTGAAAGGCTGGCCGTTTGAACTGTTTTTCTCCCAATCAATGGCCATGGTATAAGTGAGCCAATCCGCTTTTGGTAGTTTCCTGCCGCCTTTTTTGGAATAATCCCAGGCGTTATAATAGGTTATCACTTTATAGCGGTGGTTGGGTGAATAGATCTCCCGGGATTCCCTGCCACTTTGCCCGCTGTTGTAGAACTCCGGTTTTGTGTACACCGATTTGTTTTGAAAATTCACCATCTTATAACGGAAATACATATTCTCGTTCGAATCAAGTGCTATACGTTCTGAGCCGCCTGTAAAAAGTTCTCCATAAACTGAGGGCAATTGTTCAGCACGCTGGTATTGGGCTTTCAATATACCAATAGATAAACTCAGTAGGAGCATCAGTGCACAACGCTTAATAATTATTGATGTTAGGCTATGCAGTAATTTTATTGACTTCATTAAACAAATATGAGAAATTTTTACCTGTTTATGAATACCCAATGGCGGGTAATTGCACCTTGGTTTGTGGTGTCGTTATCTTTAGTATATCAATTAGAAAAGAGCTGTTGGACAACTGTTGACAGTGAAGATTTAGGGTTTATCATTTTTCAATAGTTTCCTCTTCCTCGGAATGACAGGAAACTTGTGTATTGCTCCTTTGGTCAACATTGATAAATTGATGAAGTAAATATAACTGATGAACAAAGCTGTCATCCCGACGTTAGGAGGGAACTGCTTCGTAAAAAAAGTCCTGAGTTTCCAAACTCAGGACAGCGCATTTTTTAAATTTGTTGAACACTAACAATAAAGTTGTGCACTAAAATTTATTAGTAATATATTCTACCAATTTTTCATCACTCATTTTATTGGCAGTAGATTCTGCCGTTGTGATATTTTTAAATTGTGGTGTTGCCAATAAATAGTGAATAAATTGTTCCTGTGCCTGCCCCGTACCAGTTATATGTGCATGAGTGGCATTAACCATATGCGAAGCTATTTCTTTAAAGAATTTTGACTGAACAGTTTTTTCATGGTTGTTCGAATTCTTTTCATTAGAATTTGGGGAAATAAGTTCCCCTTTTACGTGTGCAAGTAAAGTAAAAGCACTTTCTTCATTTTCATTACTTACTACTGTTGCGTTATGATTATCCATCCATACGCCAAATTGTTTTTGATTGTTCATGTTTTTATTTTATTGTAATACTATTGAACCAATAACCGTACCGCAAGCAGGGAATGAACAATATAAACCAAAGCTTACTCAAAGAACACAACAGTTAGCTAGGAAACTTGGTATTAAGCAACAGGCTCGTTACGTATCCGTATGATCTTTGCCCAATTGAACAAACGCATGAATAGATAAGTAGGATCCAGCTCAAACCATTTAAAACCAAAATTAGCTTTTGCCGGATTTTTATGATGATTATTGTGATAAGCTTCACCCATCATCAACAAGTCTACTTTAAAAAGATTGGTAGAAGTATTTTTCAATTTAAAATTTGTGGAGCCGTATTTATGAGCAAACCAATTAATGATAACACCCTGAATAGGCACCATCAAAATATGTATCGGAAGTAATAAAAATAACCAGGCCGAAGGTGAAAAAATGCAATAGATCAACACATACACAACTATCCAGCATACCCTCGATATGTTAGAGTGAGCTATCATATCCAATGCATGCCAATTTGGTAAATTTTTTAAAAAACGTTCTTCAACGATCATCTTTTTTTTGTAAATATTATTTGTCACCTGCCGTGCATTCCACATCATAACAAAGATGTTGCTATCGTTTACCGGAGAGTGTGGATCTTTATCTGTATCTGTATACGCATGGTGCATACGGTGCATAATAGCGTATACTCTCGGACTGATATAGGATGAGCCTTGTGTAATGTAAGCAGTAAGATAAAAGAAGCGTTCCCAAAACCTACTCATTGTAAAAGCTCTGTGTGAGGCATACCTGTGATGAAGAAAAGTTTGCATGAAAAGAGAGAAATACCAATGCAGTATTAAGAAAAGAAAGATGAAGGTCATTGTAAAAAGAGCAATACATTAGAATATTGGACCTTAAATGTAGGCTTTTAAGTCTACAGTAACTATTTAATTGTGCAGATAGAGCACAAGGCCAACAATGATGTAGCCTCCAACCTGCAGGATATGCGTATCAGGCGCAGCAATCGCACAAAAAATTATAAAGATTTAGAAGAAAGATTTAAAAGAATAAAGTCCTACACAAAAGTCAGTACGGTACCAACTCAGCAGAATACCAATCACTGGTTACAGCAGGTATCTAAATAGGTATTTATAATTTGAAATTTGGTTACAAGTAAAGCCCCCGGTTTCTACCGAGGCTTTTATATTAAACTAGTTTAATTTTTAAATTCGGGACAAGCAAATGCTTGCGCCAAGAGAATTAAACTTGTTAGCTTCTTACGCAATATGGGTATTTATATTTTAATATTTAAAAAATCCCAATTTGGATTAAATGAATTAATAAGTGCTTCCTTTTTACTTCTTCGCCATGCTTTAATTTCTTTTTCTCTTTTTATCGCAGATTCAATTTGAGTGAAATGTTCACAGTAAAGTAAATAGTATGCATTATATCTTCCGGCAAACGAACTGTGGCAAAATGGTTTGGAATTGATATAATGTTCAAAAAGCCTGCCTTCTAAATTATTGGTGACCCCAGTGTATAAGACAGTTTTATTTTTATTAGTTACGATATAG
Organism: Bacteroidota bacterium; assembly: GCA_040387955.1. GTDB lineage: Bacteria > Bacteroidota > Bacteroidia > Chitinophagales > Chitinophagaceae > Ferruginibacter. Next base: position 72,290 of record JAZKCS010000011.1, read on the forward strand.
ATATAATAGTTGCCACTTATTTTCATATAACATAGACTTAATAATCATTTATGTGGTTGCATTTGAATATTTTTCAGCAGTTCCCTCGTTCCTCGGGATGACAGGAAACTTGTGCATTGGTTCTTTGCTGAACATTTATAAATTGATGAGGTAAAATATAAATGATGAACAAAGTTGTCATCCCGACGTAAGGAGGGAACTGCTGGGTAAAAATAAAAGTCCTGAGTTTGGAAACTAGGACAGCGCAGCTCTTAAATTTGTTGAACACTACGGATAGCTGGGAGAGGTATTACTAACCTATAGAGGATACGTACTTACCCTATCGACAATACGTACTTAACCTAAGTCGGTACGTAGTTAACCTACCGTAGAAAAATTTTGCAATAAAACCCTTTCATAAACGTTTTTATTATAAGATCTGTAGCATATTTCTTCACATTAAACCCCACGATATGAAAAACAATTTTTACAAAATTTTATTAGTAACCCTTGTATCTGCTTCTCTTTTTTCTTCTTGTAATGGTTCCCGTGAAATGCGCCGTAATGGAGTTAATAATAATGGTTACAGAGGTTATAGATAATTATATTTTATTCATAAGATTGTTTGTGTTTTAAATTTGGGCACAAGCGGATGCTTGCGCCAAGCGCATTAATTTTATTGCATACTTGCGCCAGTGGGGAGATAGATTGTATATTGGTACAAGATGATTTTGTACTGCTACAAGATTACAGTGTATTGATACAAGATGATTTTGTACTGCTACAAGATCACAGTGTATTGATGCAAGATGATTTTGTACTACTGCAAGATCACAGTGTATTGATGCAAGATGATTTTGTATTGCTGCAAGATCATAGTGTATTGATACAAGATGATTTTGTACTGCTGCAAGATCACAGTGTATTGATGCAAGATGATTTTGTATTGCTACAAGATTGCAGTGTATTGATGCAAAATGATTTTGTATTGATGCAAAATCATTGGGAGAGAATGATTTTGTTTATATCAAATCATCCTAACGGAGACTTGTGCCAAAGGGGTAGTTTCTATATAAATTAATCAATTGGTTCAAAAGCCAGGTCTACCACATAAATCCTCCTGAAATATAATAATGCAATGCGATAGTAACTTTTTTGTAGTCCCACCATATTTTATCATGATCGGCGTTTTCTCTTGAAACTGATTTTTTGTGATTGGCAGCAATACAGTTCTCTATATTTTTTAGTGTAGCGTTATAAGAATTCATCATGTCAGTATTGTTATCATATAAAATATGAGTGCCAAATGAAAATTTTGCATGCTTACTTAATTGTCTTATTTCAGGATCAGTAAAACCCGGGAATATTAAATTACTTTTATAATAATGTACTCGTGCCTGGCGCAGATATGCAGCATGGCTTTTGTGCGTTAGCGTATCTGTGCCTCTAATACTCTTCAATAATAAAACTTAAATGCTTTCAATTTGTAAACACTTACTTGGCACAGATACGCCAACGTTATGGCTCGGCTGCATATCTGCGCCAGTGGGAGCATATGCAGCATGGCTTTGTGCATTAGCATATCTGTGCCTCGAATACTCTACCATTAAAAACTTTAATGCTTTGGATTTGTAAACACTTACTTGGCACAGATACGCCAACGCTATGGCTTAGCTGCATATCTGCGCCAGTCGGGTAATGTACTCGTGCCTGGCGCAGATATGCAGCATGGCTTTTGTGCGTTAGCGTATCTGTGCCTCTAATACTCTTCAATAATAAAACTTAAATGCTTTCAATTTGTAAACACTTACTTGGCACAGATACGCCAACGTTATGGCTCGGCTGCATATCTGCGCCAGTGGGACAATTTGTTGAAGACTACGGATAGCTGGGAAGTGGGAATATTTATTTACTTATAATCTCTGGACCGGGATTAAGTGTGCGGAGATATTCTGAAGTAATTAGTGTAGGATGGTTTAAATGCATATTTAGTTTTACAATACTTCCATAAGTATTTCCATCATGAATGTGATGTAATGTACCTTTTATATTGATCCATCTTCTTGGATCCTTTTTATTATTAAAAAATAAAAAATCTTTCTTTTGAAGATTTTTTAAAATATCGGTATCAATCTCATCTAATCTTAAAAGATTATTTTTTTTTGCTTTATCAAATATTCTGAATAAATGACTGCAAATTGTAATTATTTCATACGCTTCTATAGAATCAATTCCTAAATTTTTGTGTGCATTCGGATTTCTTATTCCTATCCAAACACCTGTAAAAATCTGCATATAACCTTCTTGCAAACTCTTAGATGTTTGATCATCTTCTTTTCTAAATCTAAGAATTGATTTTTGAGGTGAGAATACTCGCCGGAATAATTCAGCACCATCCATTTCTATTTCATATATATTCTTTATATACTTTTTTATAGTGTCATTCAATTCTATAATTGCAAATGAAACTGCAGCAGCATAATGATCGTTGTCATATTTATCTCTACATTCGTCTTTAATTGCAGGATGAATATCCTTCCAACTCGCCATATTATATACTTTTTTCAAACATAAGAAAAATAGCACAAAATCCATCGTCAAAAAATAATTTTAATCCTATGCTCTGCCTGGCGCATATGCAGCATGGCTTTGTGCATTAGCATATCTGTGCCTCTAATACTCTGCCATTAAAAACTTTAATGCTTTGGATTTGTAAACACTTACTTGGCACAGATACGCCAACGCTATGGCTTAGCTGCATATCTGCCCCAGTCGGGGAAATCAAAATCAATAGAGAAGATTGAAGCTATTTTTTTCCTCTCTGGCGCAGACATGCAGGATGGCTTTTGTGCATTAGCGTATCTGTGCCTTGAATACTCTATGGTTATAAAATTTTAATGTTTTCAATTTGAAAATAATTATTTGGCACAGATACGCCAACACTATTGCTCGGCTGCATATCTGCGCCAGTGGGGAATTGCTGAAACACAGCCTCCGCCCGGCCAGCTTTTGCCAATACTTTTGTTGTGCGTTCGTGCTATTCTTTAATATTGTATTCCTTTTTTAAAAAGGGTAACAGACTTTTAATATTAAAAAGCTGGTTTTCTAAAATCTCTATATAGTATCTTGCCTGAAGACTTAATCCAACTTGATGATTAATATAGTTCTGCACCTGTTGATAATTGCCATTGAACTTAAGTGGTGTTTGGTTAACAAGTGCTCTCAAATCGATGACTTGAATGATATTCTCTATTGATAACTGTAAACTCGTATTTATATTTTCTTGTTGTACTTTGATTACGTGATTATAACTTTGATATTTTAATATACTATCTGTTATATTTTGTTTGTTAATTAATCTCAATGTTCCTGATGACTGCATTTGTAAAAATGCAGATTCGTCTGGTAGATATCCATCAGAATAGAGTAGTTGCAGCTGGTAATAAAAAAACTGTCTTTGAAATGAAGTGTCAGTAAATTCTCCTGGTATTTTAGCTAATAAATTTATCAACTCAATTCTATCTTGATTTTGTTTTATACTATTTACTAAATTGATACTATCTTTTTGAACGTTCATAATAAAACTTTCAATGTTTCGCTTTTCAATATCCTTGTTGATTAAGTGAGTATGGTAGCTTTCTGCCTGGAAGCCGCAAAACACTGCAAGGAATAACATTAAAAACTCCCAGAAATACGATTTCCAGTTTTTTTTATGATGAGGAGTTGCAGGGTTATGGGCATGATGGTGTACTTCCATATTTTCAATTTCTTGATTTGGGTTAATAGTCTCTGTCTCTTTAATAGGGATAATCTCCTCAGAAGGTTTCTCGGATTGAGTCTTAGGTAAATTATCTAAAGGTTTTTCATCAGTGTTTACTGCCATTTGATTAAATTATTAGAGTGTTCGATCGCATGACGCACAACGAGCAGGGCTTTATGCAGGTTGGGAATTAGTATTCCGTCTGCCAATAACCGCTGCAGATTGAAAATATGTTCATGAAGTTAAGAACAAAAGCTGATAAATATTCCCTCATCTGGCGCAGAAATGCAGCATGGATTTTAGGCATTAACGTATCTGTACCTCGAATACACTACAATAATAAAACTTTAATGCTTTGGATTTGTAAACACTTACTTGGCACAGATACGCTAATGCTATGACTTAACTGCTTATCTGCGCCAGTGAGGGCTGAGATTGAAATAGCATTTTAATTTATTAAATGGTTATCATTCATTCAGATCCTTATCCTCTTTCAGTTTTGCAACAGTTTTTTCCGCAGCGGCCAATCGTAATTTTTTATTCTTTCTTCCGAGCAACGTCTCCGGCACGGCACGTTGCGACAATTAAAAAAGAGGTAGTATTAGTTAATAGAGCGCAACGTCCTCGGCTCTGCTTAGGCTAGGAGAGAGACGTTGCTCGGAAGAAAGAGTAGGGTTTTCGCAAGCACTTGACGCTAAATAAAGGTTTTGTCCCACCGCTATCTGTAGTTTTTATCGGTTAGAAAAGAGCCGCTGTCCGTATGTCTCCGACTACGGACAATTAATAAATATAATAAGATTTTGTAAAATGAAAAGTCCTGAGTTTGGAAACTCAGGACAGCGCAGCTTTTAAATTTGTTGAATACTTTGTTGAACACTACGGATAGCTGGGCTTCTACATTAGTTTAACTTTTAAATTCTGGCACAAGCAAATGCTTGCGCCAAGAATTGGGATCATTAGTGATGAGGATGCTCTAATACTTTAGAAATCATTTCATTGTAATCCTTTTCTTCTATGCCGATGTTTCTCATGAATTTTAAATCCATATTCATTCTTTTTTCGAAGTCTTTTTTATCTTTAAGTAGCTGCATACATTTTATATAATGTTCTAATGCTTCTTTTTGTTGTGATTGGATAAAATAAAAATGTCCTAGATTTCCAAAAATTAAAGGAGCAAGATCATTTTTATGTTTAAGCCCTTTTTCCAATAATTTTTTTGATTCATTTATATCCATTCCTGAAAATAGATAGCATCTTCCAATTACAATATTTATATAATCGTCTTTCTTGTTCAATTCACCTGCTTCTTTCAAAGTTGAAATAGCTAATTCCCATTCGAAAATATTTTCATAAATACTTCCAAGTTGTATTAAATATCTTTCATTTTTTGGTTTAGTTTGTAATGCTCTTTTTATAATTCTTATAGCGTCGTCATTTTTTTCAATTAAATAATAAATAGAACTGATATCAAACATGTCGTCTTCATCTAAAATTTTTTCCTCAGCTTTTCTGGCACATTTCTCAACATTACTAATGTCATGTAATTCATTATAATTGTCGGCTTTTAGACAAAGAATCTCACAACTTAAGTCTTTATTTTTTTGTTCTATTTTATTACAATATTCATTAGACTTAACGAAATCTTTTAGTGAATTCAAACAACTTGCGATTCTTAACAATACTTTTATGCTAACTTGATTCCCTAAAACATCTTCCAATTTCAAAAAAGTATTAAGTGCTTCTTTTTCGTTTTTATTATCTGAGTAACAATCGCCTAATTGCCAAAGTGTATCTTCATGGGTATTGTCAATTTTTAGTATATCTAAATATTTATTTATAGCCTCCGAATAAAATTTTTCATCATATAAAGTGTTGGCCTCTAGTAAAAGTTGCATTACTTTATTTAAAACATGTTTTCTTAATTCCGTTTTTGATAATAATAGTTGTGTTTTAAAAACATCGTCTTTTAATTTTTTTGGATAATTGTTGAAGAAAAAATAATATTCACTTATGATATTTTGAAAAGGGCTTAAATAATCAGAAAGTAGAAGACTGTTTATTTGTTGTATTGCTTTTCTTTTTTTTAATATTACTTTTTCCAATTTTCCATCTGATAGGGCGATACAAAGTGCGTATTTATAAGAATCCATTAATGGAAAATCTAAGAATTTTTGGAAACCTTCAATATCAAAATCTTTATCGGCATTATCTAAAGCAGATTTTAATACTTCGTTGTTTTCGTAAAAGGGCAAGAAACAATTCATTGGGTTATTAAATAAATCCAATTTAAAAAGGTTTGGATTGAAAATATTGTCCTTATATACCTCATGTTTTAAAATCAAATCAATGATTTTTACGCCCTCTTGTATTTTTTCATTATTTTTAAGAGATTCTAATCGAGTTATGAAGCTAGTGGCTCTTAACCAGCTTCTATTTTTTTGATAAATAATTGCAATAATTAATCCTGTAAGGGCCCTTTCATAAACATTTACTTCAAAATCTGTTACAAAATCTAATAAAAGATTGGCTTTTTTATTATCAAATTTGTGATTAATCAAACTTAAAGATAATGCGCTAACAATAATACTTCTGTCGTACCATTTGTAAGTTTCAGTATCGTGGCGAAACTGTTGTACAGTCTGTTCTGTAAGAGAATCTAAAATTTCGGCAGTATAAATTTTGTCAAATAAAACTGAAGAATACATTAATTCTTTTTTTGATGAAACAAAATCTAATTGCTTATTTAGATCTTTAAATATTTCATCAAATATTTTGGATTTTAAATCATGTATTTTTTCATAGTCTTTTTTTGTTGAATTAAAATTTAAACTTTGGCCCTCTTGTTTTAATACTTCTATCGCTTTAGCAATATTATCGTTCTCAGAAATTTCGTTTTGTATTAAAGATTCATTTTTAGGGGTTTGTTCTAAAGTCGATAATTTGTTTTCTAAACTTAAAATTTCGGTATCTATTTCATCTATTTTTATACCTATATCTTTAAGTTTTGATTGTATTGCATGTAAATTATTTATATCCGATTGTTTCGCTTCTTCCAACCGGAGAGCATCTCTTTTTTTTGTCCATTCATGTCTAATATTTTGAAGATTATTTAATTCTTCGGTATGCTGTTCTGTCGTCATATCTATTATGGCATTTAAATTAGTAAGCTGGAGATTTCGGTATTATAAAAATCTATCTTTTCGTTTGTTTCAGAAATGGTATTATAAATAGAAAATTGTTGATTAATATCGGAGACTGAGGGTAACTTGTTTTCTAAAAATATTTTTTTATCTAACCAAGCTTGCCTTGCTTTATATGCTCCTTCCAGTTCAGAAAGTTTTGATATTTCGGTGTTTTGTATTTTAATTCTTTCAATTATTTTGCCAATGCTTTCTTGGATTTGATTCTCTTGTTTGAGAATATCTGAAAACTGTACTTCTAGCAATTTTTCAATCTTTTCTATATCAAGATATTGCAACGAAGCAATTTTTTTAAACAAGTCTTTTTCATCTAAAATATTCTTTTCTGTAAATACAAATCTATTTTCAGTCGCGGTATCTAGAACAGTTTTGTCATATTTTTCTTGCTTTTGTGTTATAATATAAATATAAAAACTATCAAATTGTGAATAGAAATTATTCTTTATAATTTTTTCAATTGTTTCTCTTACCTTTTTAATTGTATTTGTTGAAGTGATTTGAAAAGCTATTCTATTCGTTTTATCCAATAAATCTAGGGCAGGAAATTTTGTGTCATTTTCAGTATATTTTGCATTTTGTAGGTTACAATTAAATGCTAAATTTAAAATTGGGATTAAAACATCCTCTGCTACAATATTAATATCTAATTGAGCATTGGCATTTAAAATAGTTGTTTCAATTTTAAAACGTGAAAGTAATTCCGCTATCCTTATTAAAGATTTTTGTTGATTCATATTTGCTAGTAAGGTTAATTGTTTAAATATAATAATAAGTTTTAAAATAATATTGTATTATTCAAAATATATGCATTTCCTGTAACGTTCAGTTTAATCCCCACACTTGGCGCAAGCATCTGCTTGTGCCCGAACTTAATACACTATAACAAAATAGCCCTACGCTTAGATAAAGCCCAATAATGTTATACCGTACAAGTGAGTGACACAACGATGCCGCCACGAAGTACAAATGCTCGTTACATAAAATTGGAACTATGATTTTAATGATTATTTGATTAACTATGATTTTTTCGTTTCTAATAAATCATAGCCTTCATTCAATCATTTTAAAAATCACAGTGCAGACAAGCAGCATCATTTACTTCTCGAAAACCTAAAATCGTGTAAGCCTACCGTTAGTAGGGTATTTTCTTTCGGGGGTCATATTATTAAATATCAGCGCAACAAGTAAGAGAATGAGTGAGCCGGATAGGACAGGAGTTAACACGTACCAATACCCTAAAGATTTTATTTTAGCTGTGCCGATTATGGCGATAAGTGCAGTAGCGCCACCGGGAGGGTGCATGGTCTTGGTGATCTGCATACCTACAATAGAGAGTGCTACAGCCAATGAGGATGCCAGCCAGGGATATTCTGCAGGTATGAACTTAGCAATGGTGACACCAACGAGTGCAGAAATAACATGTCCGCCAATAAGGTTACGTGGTTGTGCCAACGGACTTTGTATCTCTCCATAGATCAATACACTGGATGCACCGAAAGAACCGATGAGAAAAATATTTTCTACATACGGCAGAAAGGTAGAATGGATAAATGCAATGAGTCCGATGCCTATAAATGCACCGATGAAAGACCACATGTGTTCCTTAGAATTGATTAAGGTTTCTTTATATATAACATACTTTGAATATCGGATACCTCTTTTTATTCCTTTGCGGATCATACAATTGTATTAATAATTTTTTCAATAAAGAAGGCCTTAAAAAATACAAAACCCACTTCTTACGAAGTGGGTCTGTGATATAAAACTTTTGCGAATATTAATAACGGTAAGCATCAGTTTTGTACGGGCCTTCTTTTGGAATTCCTAAGTACGCACTTTGATCTGGCGTTAACTCATCTAATACAACACCAATTTTTGCAAGGTGTAAACGGGCAACTTTTTCATCCAAATGTTTTGGAAGAACGTATACTTCGTTTTTGTACTCAGCACCTTTGGTCCACAATTCAATCTGAGCCAATGTTTGGTTAGTGAATGAGTTACTCATCACAAATGATGGGTGACCAGTTGCACAACCTAAGTTCACTAAACGGCCTTCAGCTAAAACGATCACATCTTTACCTTCGATCGTATAAAGATCAACCTGAGGTTTGATGGTATTTTTAGTAGAACCGTAATTAGCGTTTAACCATGCCATGTCAATTTCAATATCAAAGTGACCGATGTTACAAACGATCGCTTTGTCTTTCATGTTACGGAAATGTTTTTCAGTGATCAAGTCTCTACAACCTGATGCAGTAACGATGATATCAGCTTCTTTAACTGCATCGATCATTGGCTTAACTTCAAAACCATCCATTGCAGCTTGTAATGCACAGATAGGATCGATCTCAGTAACAATAACACGGCAACCAGCACCTTGTAATGAAGCAGCAGAACCTTTACCTACGTCACCGTAAGAACCAACCACTGCAACTTTACCAGCCATCATCACATCAGTAGCACGACGGATTGCATCTACCAATGATTCTTTACAACCGTATTTGTTATCGAATTTAGATTTAGTAACACTATCATTTACATTGATAGCAGGAATAGGTAAAGTACCTGCAGTCATTCTTTCGTATAAACGGTGAACACCTGTAGTTGTTTCTTCAGATAAACCTTTAACGTGTTGGATCAATTCAGGGTAAGTATCAAAAACCATGTTGGTTAGATCACCACCATCATCCAGGATCATATTCAAAGGACGGTCAGCACCACCAAACCATAAAGTTTGTTCGATACACCAGTCAGCTTCCGCTTGTGTTTGTCCTTTCCATGCAAATACACCAATACCTGCAGCAGCGATAGCAGCAGCAGCCTGATCTTGCGTAGAGAAAATATTACATGAGCTCCATTTAACTTCTGCACCTAACGCTACTAACGTTTCGATCAATACAGCTGTTTGGATGGTCATGTGTAAACAACCTGCAATTCTTGCACCTTTCAATGGTTGGCTTGCACCGTATTCTTTACGGATAGACATTAAGCCCGGCATTTCTGCTTCGGCTAACATGATTTCTTTACGGCCCCATTCTGCAAGGCTGATATCTGCAACCTTATTTTTAAGGCTAAAATCGATATCGGATTTAGTTATTGTTGACATAATTAATTTTTTGAAACGCAAAGCTACGACAATAGTATTTTATTAGGTAATTTATTCAAAAAACAGGATAAAATAGTATAAATTTACAATATTGTAGAATAAAATAGTTGTTTCGCATGCAAAAGACCACCCAAAAAGAAAAAAGCACTACGCCATTTTTACTGGATGATAAAGACCTGGCAATTTTGAAATTATTGCAGGTAAATGCAAGGGCCACCGTTAAGGAAATTGCAGACCAGATACACCTGAGTACTACACCTGTTCATGAGCGTATCAAACGCATGGAAGAGAGTGGTGTGATAAAGCAATATGCTACATTGATAGATGCGGCAAAAGTAAAGAAGGGGATGACCGTAATCTGTTATGTGTCATTGAAAGAACATAATAAAAATGCCGGTGCAAAATTTATCAAACACATCAACGGCTTAAATGAAGTGATAGAATGTTATAACATCTCCGGTGAATTTGATTTTATGTTAAAGGTTGTTGCAGAAAGTATGGATGCCTATTATGATTTTCATGTAAATAAATTAAGTCAGTCAGAAAACATTGGCCACCTGCAAAGTGTGTTTGTGATGGGAGTGATAAAGCAGACGCATGCTTTAATTTGGTAGAATTCTGATTTGGAAATTTGAAGATTTGAAGATTTGGAGATTTGAAAATGGTTAGGTCGTTACTTTATTATAAAAAAACGAAGCAGCTTCTATGCTTGAAGTTTCAAGTATAGAAGCTGCTTTCATTTCCAAATCTTCAAATTTCCAAATCTTCAAATCATTACCCTTTTATCCTTCCTTTTTCTGCATCAAGTCCCGTCTGTCTTTGACGTGAGCTTTTAATTTGTGAACTACCAAAGCGGTAAGTAAAGTTTAGGCGTAAAGTTTGACTTTCGTATGTGCCGTGTCCTTTAATTCTTAACCCTCCAAAGTTGCTGGTGATCCTCCATGGTGATTGTGTTGCAAAAATATCTGTAGCCGTTAATTTTATTGTAGCCTTTTTTTGTAAGAATGTTTTTTGAACACCGAAGTCTACATTAGCCTGTGCAGATGCAATTCCTGTAGCGCCCCAGTTGGTTTTGCTGCTCCACCATCCACTCATTTCTGCAGAATAATTCTTACCTAAGTTAAAGCTTTGTGTAGTGTACATTCCAAGATGTGGTACAGACTGGTGAACATTTTTACCATTTATTTTACCATCAAAGATGTAAGTGTTGTGCCAGAATTCAAGATAACCATTCCACCATTTTTTAATTTGTAATGGTGAAGAAATATGCCAGCTTAAGATTTGTTGCGTAGCAAGATTTTGAACCTGTACATACGTTGAGTTTTTGTTAGTCGTATCAACTATTTCTGATGCATAATCTTTTACATGACTGTAAGAAAAATCAGTAGATAATTTACCGCCAAATATATGTTTGATCTGAACATTATTAGTGTACTGCGGACGTAAGAACGCATTACCTTTTTGATAGGTCAATTCATCTAATTTATTTTCAAATGGATTTAGATCCTGGTAACTTGGCCTGTCAATTCTTCTGCTGTAAGAAAGACTGAACATATTCTTTTCATTCATTTTGTAACTCAATGCTGCACTTGGGAAAAGATCAGTGTAACTTCTTTTTACATTGTTATCACTTTGATAAATACCATCAGCTCTTGTCAATGTTCCTGTGCTGTTTGTTTGTTCAACACGTAAACCTGTTTGAAGATCAAATTTTGAATTAAGCGAAGTATTATAATTCACATATCCTGCATTGATATTTTCTTTGAATGTAAAGCTGTTACTTTTCTCTGGAACTTTTGTATCAGTACCATTGTCTACATTATAAAAATCAAAAGCATTTTTAGTAACAACATAAGATCCTTTTGCACCGTAACCGATCTTCCCTTTTTTACCTAATTTTTGTTCAACATCAGCTTTTAAAGAATAAATATCAATGTTCACCGGAGTATTATTTTTATAAATTGCCTGGGAAAGAATAGCATTGTTTACATCATAATAAGTATTTGGCTGATAGCTATTGCTCCTGCTTCTGAATAAGCCATAATCCGCATCTACATTTATTTCTTTACCTGTAGAATCAGTATGACGATAGTTAGCATTGAAATTAGCATTAGTGTTTCTTTGCGGAACTGAATTTTGTGCATACAATTTTTTTACAAATGTCATTGTTGGTTCATAATAAATATTTGTATTACTGTTGCTTGACCAATCGTTTTGGCGGATACTTGCATTTGCCATGAATCCGAATGTATTGTTCTTATCAATAAAGTAATCAAACCCAGCTTTACCATTTACACTCTGGTTTTTTGATATCTGAGAACTTGTCATATCAAATACTGAATCAGATTGAGTTCTGTTAAGATCCATATTATTGATTCTATCTCCAACATTTGCACTAACGTTACTGAATACGTTGATTTTTTTATCTCTGTAGTTTAAAGAAACAGCGCTGTTCACTTTAGGAGTTATACCCTGTGTCCATCCAAAGTTTGCGTTACCGTTAGTACCAAACTTTTTATTTTTCTTTAACCTGATATTGATGATACCTGCATTTCCTGCTGCGTCATATTTAGCACTTGGATTGGTGATCATTTCAATTGCTTCCATATCATTGCTGGTGATGGTCTTCAAATATTCTGATACACTTTTTTCGTCCATCTGTAACATCTTACCATCAATGTAGATCTTTACACCGTTCTTTCCGTTCATGCTTATCTTATCATCATTATCTACCTGAACCCCCGGGCTTTTTTTCAACATTTCAAGAGCTGTACTACCTGTAGCAGTAATACTTGCTTCTACATTAAAAATGGTTTTGTCTGCTTTGATCTCTACCAGCGGTTTTTTAGCAGCCACTACAACTTCCTGGAGGCTCTTACTAATGCTTGTCAATTTAACTACAGGTAAAACCACTTCATTTCCTTCAGATAAAGTGAATTTTGATGAATACTGTTTTTCAAACCCTGAGGATGTAATAGACAATAAATATTCTCCTGGTTGGGAGGTAGGAAACTTGAAATCTCCATTTAGGTCAGTTATTTCCACTTTTACTAGACTGCTGTCTAAGGCATTTAATAAAGAAACGGTAGCAGACTGTATTGGTTTGCTTTGAACATCTGTTACCTTGCCGGCAACAGTGTTTCCAGATAATGTGTTGGCCATCAATGATATGTAGCCAAAAATCATAATTGCGATTGAAGTTAAAAATATCTTTTTCATTGTTGTGTGTTATTTAAAGTACAGAACAAAAGTAGGTACTTTGTAAAACATAGTACATTATTTTGTATAGATGGTCTAGAAAAATGACAAATGGTAAAAAATGAAAAATTTTGAAGAGAGAGGGGCGGAAGATTAAAGATCTACGGTCATAATATAATCATCCATATAATAATCTTGTCCAAGGTCCAATAATTCTTCTCTGAGTATTATAAATCCAAGCTTTTGGTAGAAACTTACAGCGTTGTTCTTGCGGTTGACATTCAACTCTAATTGTGTGGCACCCAGTGGTTTAATTTCGTTGATGATATGATCTACAAGGGCACGTCCAACGCCTTTATAATGTGAGGGAATTGAAACATACAATTTATGTAAGCGATAAACCTTTTCAGAAGCAATATTGTTCATTATTTTAGGCGAATAAGATGCATAACCCAGAACTTTTTCATCATCAATAGCTAAAATGAACTGGTGATCATGTTTTTGCATCTGATCAAGCAAAGACTTTTCGCTGTACATCAGTTCAAGCATAAATTCTATCTGGTCAGCGGATATGACATCTTTATATGCAATTGGCCAGATGTCTTTTGCAAGCGCATGTATAACAGGGACAGCATCGATACCTGCTTTTTTAATACTCACCATGAAAAGCTATTGAATTACAATTTTTAGCTCAGGAGCAAAAAAGCGTCTCCCTTCTTTGTCAAATGCAATGATATCGTAGAAAAATAATTCCTCACCCGGATGTAAACCTTCATTGATATTTGTAAGCCATATCTCTGGGAGTGGAGTGGTAGTGAACCTGTCAGCAGATAAAGTACTCTGCTGCCTTACTTCTTTGGTAATTTCATCTTCTACAGATCCCCATTTTTTATAGGCAAACTGGTAAGAAGAAATTTTGTAGCTGTTATTTTTATTATCGGTTAGCCGTAACGGTAAGGCTAATACTTGTTTTGCTTCTTCAACAGTAGCCACATTTATTTTACCGGTAAATTTTCCCAAATAGGTTTTAATTGTAGAAGGATTAAATTTTACTTTATCATCCTTTACTTTAGCTTTGTCTTTAGTCGTTTTAGGTTTAGTTACCTGTGCAGATGCTGTAGTAACTGATGATACAAATAAAACGAGGGCAAGTAAACGTAAAAAAGGTATTGTTGCTTTCATATTTTGCAAATAGGTTCCTACAAATTACACAAAATTTCCTGAGAACAAATGTTAATTTAATCCTTTTAAACTCTCTTCAATAGTCTTGATCCTGTTTTCAGCATCTTCCATTTTCTTTCTTTCCAAAGCAATTACTTCAGGTTTAGCATTTTGTACAAAACGTTCGTTGCTTAGTTTTTTGCTAACAGATTGTAAAAATCCTTTTTGGTGTTCAAGATCTTTTAAAAGATCAGCTTTTAATGTAGCGCTGTCAAGTTGTTTTTCACTTTCAATGTAGAATTTATCTTTTTCTATTGCTACAACAATGGTGTTGGCAACACTTTCATTTACATAGTTTACCGATGCAGCATTTACCTGCTTGGCCACAATATTTTCAATAGCAATATAAGACTGTGGTGATGCAGTTTGTATATGCAATTGAATTGCCTCTTTTGGCTTCAACTGATTTTTATTTCTTGCATCTCTTAATGTAGAAATAACCTGTTTCAATAATTCTCCTTGCGCCAATATTTCGGTTGTCATTGGTCTGTTGGCTATTGTCAATTTCACACACAGGTCATCCTTTTTATCTCCAACCAAATGATAAATTTCTTCTGAAATGAATGGCATGAAAGGATGCAACAATTGCACTAGCTCTTCAAAGAAACCAACTGTTTTTTCATACACCGCTTTTTCGATCGGTTGTTCAAAGCCAGGCTTCACCCATTCAAGATACCAGCTACAGAAATCATCCCATACCAACGAATAAATATTTTTCAACGCTTCGCTTAAACGGAATTGTTTCATCAATCCATCCACTTCAGTTTTAACCTGGTTCAATCTATTCTCAAACCAATTAATTGCAAAATTCTCTATTGTCAATTGCTCATTGCCTGTTGCAGATTGCCTTCCTTCCCACATCTTCAACAACTTCAAAGCATTCCATAATTTATTATTGAAATTTCTTCCCTGTTCAAGACTACTTTCGTCAAACAAAAGATCATTGCCTGCAGGAGAAGATATCATGATACCAAACCTTACAGCATCAGCACCATACTGATCGATCAATCCTAAAAGATCAGGAGAGTTGCCTAATTGTTTACTCATTTTTCTGCCTTGCTTATCTCTTACCATGCCGGTGAAATAAACATCTTTAAAAGGGAGTTCTTTCTTAAAGATATAACCAGCCATTACCATACGGGCTACCCAAAAGAAGATGATATCTTGTCCTGTTACCAATGTAGTAGTAGGGTAGTAATAATCAATTTCTTTATTATCGGGTTTGCTAATTCCTTTAAACACTTCAATAGGCCAAAGCCATGATGAGAACCATGTGTCGAGACAATCTTCATCCTGTTTCAATTGAGCATTGCTAATTGAATATTGAGCATTGAACATTTCCTTTGCCTCCGCTTCAGTCGCAGCCACTACATATTTACCTTCAGCATCGTACCATGCCGGTATTCTTTGTCCCCACCATAATTGTCTTGATATGCACCAGTCCTTAATATTGTCCATCCAGTAACTATAAGTATTCTTAAGCTTTAATGGATGAAAGGTAATTGCATCGGAGGTAACGGCGCTAACAGTTTCAGGGTTTTCAGAAATGATCTTTTTCATATCCAAAAACCATTGCAATGATAACAACGGTTCTACTACCACACCCGTTCTTTCACTGGTGGCAACAGTTCCGTTATAATCTTCAATTTTTTCAACTTGGTTTAATACAGCAATATCCTCAATAATTATTTTTCTTAATTCATCTCTGTCAATACCGTTATACTTAACAATGAGCTCACTCGGATTCTCATCCGCTAATTCAACAGCAGTAAATTTCCCTTCATTATCTAAAGTGTTGATCACTTTAAGATTATGTTTTCTCCCTAATTCATCATCATTTTTATCGTGCGCCGGCGTAACCTTCAACGCACCTGTACCAAAATCCAATGTAACATATTCATCAGTAATGATAGGTATTCTTCTGTTGATCAATGGTACAAATGCAAACTTGCCATGTAAGTGCGTATAACGCTTATCGTTAGGATTTACACAGATAGCAGAATCACCTAAAATAGTTTCAGGTCTAACAGTAGCAACTGTGATATGATCTGCCATAGCCATGCTATCTTCATGCTCACGGTCATCATCTATCAAATAATTGATGTAGTATAATTTGCTTTGTATCTCTTTATGAATAACCTCTTCATCACTCAAGGCCGTCTTAGCTTTTACATCCCAATTGATCATTCTTTTACCACGGTAAATAACTCCCTTCTTATGCAATTCAATGAATACTTTTATTACGCTGGTGTAATAATCTTCATCCATTGTAAAAGAAGTTCTGTTCCAATCAAGACTGCAACCCAGCTTCTTTAATTGCTGCAAAATAATGCCGCCATATTTTTCTTTCCATTCCCACGCATATTTTAAAAATTCATCCCTGCTCAAAGAAGATTTCGTGATACCTCTTTCTCTCAGCATCTGCACCACTTTTGCTTCAGTAGCAATACTGGCATGATCAGTTCCTGGTACCCAGCAAGCATTTTTACCTTCTGCTCTGGCACGGCGTATCAATATATCCTGTATGGTATTGTTAAGGCAATGCCCCATATGCAACACACCCGTAACGTTCGGTGGGGGCATAACGATCGTGTAAGGTTCTCTTTCATCAGGTGTGCTGAAAAAATAACCTTTGTCCATCCAGTGCTGGTACCATTTTGCTTCTGCTTCGGTAGGAATATAATTTTTACTAAGTTCCATGTTTTCTTTTGCCCCCGTCCCCTAAAGGGGTGTATCGAAGATTATGTTTTATATTATTTTGTTATCAACTTTATTAATTCTATTTAACATCCTTTGTCACTTCCCGATAATTATCGGGATACGGCATACCATTGTGCAACTTTAATGATGTTTTACAAAGCCATTTTATTGTGTGCAAATGTACGAATTAAGGGTCATTTAGAAACAGTAGTTATCTTACCAAATTGCCTATATATTTGTTGACTAAATCTTCATTTTGCAAGGAAAACTGGAAAATTTACGGCTCCAAAAGATCGTCACCATTATTGCCATCGTACTCTTTATAGTTAAGCTGGCAGCCTGGTATATTACACATTCCGTGGCAATATTGACGGATGCCTTGGAAAGCATTGTGAATATTACAGCGGGACTGATAGGTATTTATAGCCTATATATCAGTGCCAAACCTAAAGATCATGATCATCCATATGGGCATGGCAAAGCAGAATTTATTTCAGCAGCAGTTGAAGGTACTTTGATCACTGTCGCAGGTGTCATTATTATCTATGAGGCCATCAATAATTTTATTCATCCGCATAAAATTCAAAAACTCGATTGGGGGATAATTTTAGTTGCAGCTACAGCAGTGATAAATTATATCGTTGGCGCTATTTGTGTTAACACCGGAAGAAAAAATAATTCATTGCAGTTAATATCTAGCGGTAAGCATTTGCAAAGCGATACTTACAGTACGCTTGGTATTGTGGCAGGGTTGATATTATTGTATGTTTTTAAATTCTGGTGGATAGATAGTGCAGTGGCAATGATCTTTGCATTTATCATCATTTTTACGGGATATAAAATAGTGCGTACATCCGTGGCCGGTATCATGGACGAAGCAGATACAGGACTGATCGCTAAAATGGTAGCGCTTTTAAATGAGAACAGGAAAGAGGATTGGATGGATTGTCACAATCTGCGTATCATTAAGAACGGTCCTACCTTGCATTTGGATTGCCACTTAACAGTACCCTGGTATTTTAATATGAATGAAGCGCATGCTCAGATAGATATTCTATCAGATCTGGTAAGAAAAGAATTCGACAATTCAATGGAGTTGTTTGTTCATACAGACGGTTGTATGCCTTTCAGTTGTCCAATTTGTACCAAGCAAAATTGCCATGTACGTCAGCATCCTTTTCAGAAAAAAATAGAATGGACAGTTGAGAATGTGATCAATGATAGTAAGCACAGGCTTGATTAAACCTTGTTTCCTTTTATCAATATTATTGACCTGATCGCTTTTTCTTTTAAATACAAAGCTTTATTACGTTCTTCATCTTTAGAAAAACTTTCAAGGTCTTTATCTGATTCAAATTCTACAAGATGGATCTCATAAGGCTCTTCAATATTGCTTTTTATAATCTCTTTTCCATTAGGCCTTACTCTGAGCAAAAGTTTGCCATTGTATTTTGCAATAATAGGAATAGCAATCTCTTCAAATTGATGAAAACTATCCTCTTGTCCTTTGTGGAGATATATTAATTGTGTTAAGAATATAGACATTATGCCACCTAATTTTATTCAAATAATTTTGCCACACCAAATGCAGCAGCAGCGGCCATAGCGCCGATCATTGTAACCCTTATGGCACCCAGCCATGGATTTATGCCTGTGATCCTACTTTTAAAATATCCGAAAACAAAAAGACAAATAAGTGTAGCTATAGCAGATATTTTTAACGCCTGCATAGGTTCGGAAATAAAGAAGTAGGGGCTCAGTGGAATGATGCCACCAACCACATAAGAGAGGCCAATATTCAAAGCGCTCTTAGTAGCACGTTTAGGGTCTGGCTTTTCGAGACCTAATTCATACTTCATCATAAAATTAACCCAACGATCTTTGTCCTGTGCAATTTCTTCTGTAGCCTGTTCCTGTAGGGAAGAGCTAAGTCCAATATTTGCAAAGAATTCTTTTGTCTCTTCTATTTCTTTATGACGAAGATTTTCTATTTCATCATATTCTCTTCTTACTTCACTTTTATAATGGTCATTTTCTGTTTTACCGGATAAGTATCCGCCCAGCCCCATTGCAATGCTTCCTGCGGCGATCTCCGCAATACCGGCAATAACAATGATATTGCTGGTAAGTACTGCGCCACTCAATCCGGCTGCTAAGGCAAATGGTACAGTTAGCCCATCACTCATACCAATTACAATATCTCTTAATGCTGCTGAACTTTTTAAATGCGACTCGGTATGATCTTGACGGGGGATAGTATCCATATAAATATTTAAGCTAAGGTTTGTAAACTTTTATCAATTATTGAAACGCAGTCAAGTATTTGCTCTTTTGTGATCACCAATGGCGGAGCAAAACGGATCTTATCTCCATGTGTTGGTTTTGCAAGTAAACCATTTTCTTTCAATGCCAAACATAATTCCCATGCGGCATCGGGATTACTGTGTTTAATAACGATCGCATTCAACAAACCTTTACCTCTTACAATATCGATAAAAGGGGAGTTCAGTTTTTTGAGCTCACTACGTAATAGTTCTCCAAGTTTTTCTGCATTCTCCGTCATATTTTCATCTTTCAAAACCTGCAAAGCGGTTATTGCTACCGCACATGCCAAAGGATTACCACCGTAAGTGCTACCATGTTCTCCTGGTTTTATGGTAAGCATTACTTCATCATCAGCCAACACTGCACTAACTGGTAATGTACCACCACTCAAAGCTTTTCCTAATATTAAAATATCCGGACGAACATTTTCATGATCGCATGCGATCATTTTGCCTGTACGTGCAAGGCCTGTTTGTATCTCATCAGCCACCATCAATACGTTGTATTCTGAACACAGATTTCTAATGCCTGTAAAATATCCTTCATTCGGAACAACAACACCGGCTTCACCCTGTATAGGTTCAAATAAAAATGCAACAACATTTTTATCCTGCAATACTTTTTCCAAAGAAACAAGATCGTTGTGTGGAATTATTACATATCCCGGAGCATAAGGCCCGAAATTATTTTTTGCAGAAGGGTCGCTGCTGAAAGCAATTACACCTGTTGTACGTCCATGAAAATTTCCTTCGCATACAACGATCACTGCTTTATCTTCAGCCACACCTTTAACTTCATAACCCCATTTACGACTCAATTTTAAAGCAGTTTCCACGGCTTCAACTCCCGTATTCATTGGTAATACTTTATCGTAACCAAAAAATTCGGTAATGTATTTTTCATATTCTCCCAACAAGTCGCTGTGAAAAGCTCTACTCGTTAACGTTAGTTTTGAAGCTTGCTCGATTAACGATGCAATGATCTTTGGATGGCAATGACCCTGATTAACAGCAGAGTAGCCACTTAAGAAATCATAATAGCGATTACCCTCCACATCAAATACAAAAACACCTTCGCCTTTATTAAGTACTACAGGCAATGGGTGATAATTATGTGCACCATATTTATCTTCAAGGTCAATATATTTTTGTGAGTTAGCAGAAACTGCTACAGTGTGTTGCATGATCTAAGTATTTGAAATAAATAAAATAAGAGAAACGAAAGAATCTCTCCGCCTGAGGCAGAGCATATCAAATTATCTTCGATGATTGAGCAGATCTAGATTGGCCTGTAAGAAAATTGATATGGTAATATTGCTTTGGATAGCTTTTAATTTGATGCAAGATAATATTTTATTTGTAATTGATAAAATCAAGCAGATATTCTACTTTTAAGGGATGAAATATACAGTCCCCGCCGATACTCAGATCGGACACGTACATTTAAAAGTGTCCAGTCTTGAAAAAGCTCTAGCATTTTACGTAGACATCCTTGGTTTTACAATTACGCAGCATTATGGCGATAGCGCTGTATTCATAAGTGCTGGAGGCTATCATCATCATATAGGGTTGAATACATGGCATAGTAAAAATGCAGGGCCAGCAACTATTGATGGTGTTGGTTTGTATCATACTGCAATATTATATCCTACTAGAAAAGATCTTGCTGCTATTGTTCAAAGATTGATGGAAATAAAATATCCATTAACAGGTGCTGCTGATCATGGTGTATCAGAAGCTATTTATTTAAATGATCCTGATGGCAATGGAGTAGAATTATATTGGGATAAACCTAAAAACGAATGGCCAATAGATGATAAAGGAAATCTTGATATGATCTCTGCCCGATTAGATATCGACGATCTATTGAGTGAATTGTGATCTTCTTCCAATAATTTTAAATTTTGCTTGCAACCAATTCAGTAAACATTTCGTCTTAATGTTTCCCTTACAGAATTTATTGTTTCTGTAAGTGTAGATTTTATTCCCCATTGACAATTAAATGATTAATAGTTAAACCGCTATTTGTTTGGCATTATAATTGAAAATTATATCATTATGAAAAAAGCACATTATATTTTTTACAGTCTGATCATCTCCATTTTTACTTTACTATCATGTAGTACATCTAAACAAGCCCGTACTTATGATAAGACCGTTGATGGTAGTTGGATATTAAAAACCGTTTCCTCAGAAGGAATAAAAGGTAAAGTAAAAGTTGATCTTTTCAACGAAGCCGACTTTCAATGTTTTGTTGGAAGCACATGGACATTTGATACCAGGAGAAGTTTGGGTACATACAGTATTATGAATGATGGCGAATGTGTTGGCATAAAAAGAAATTTTCGCTGGACAATTTATGAAGCAACATCAAGTGATCCTAAATTGCTTCAATTTAAAAGGTTGACAGATAATTTAAAAGATATGGATAATGGAGACGGTTTTCGTTTAACCATTGTGCAACTCGATAGCAAAACAATGCAGTTAAGATCAGAGATCAGCTTTGAAAATAAACCTGCTGCATTCGTTTACAATTTTGTAAAAAACTAAAAACAAATATTAATGAAACAAGTATTTTCAAAAACACTACTTGGGATCGCATCTATTGCGTTAATCACAAGTGGTTGTTCAACAACAAAGAAACCTACAAATCAAGATAAAGGTGTAGCTGTAGGTGCAGTTGGAGGTGGCATTATTGGTGGTGTTATCGGTAACAATGTTGGTAATAAAAATAATGCAGCACTTGGTGTGTTGATAGGTAGCGTAATAGGTGGTGTTGCAGGTGGTATCATCGGCAATAAAATGGATAAGCAAGCGGAAAAGATCAAAACAGAAATCCCAGGTGCAAAGGTTGAAAGAGTAGAAGAAGGTATAGTGGTAACTTTTGATGAGAATAATCCTGATGGAACTAAAGCAGGTGTTTATTTTGCAACAAATAAATATAACATTACTTCTAATTCACAATTAGCGATTGATAAATTGAAAAAGGTATTTACGGAATATCCTCAAACAGATATTCTTGTAACCGGCCATACAGATGACGTAGGAACAGAAGCATATAACCTCACATTGTCTCAAAAAAGAGCCGAGGCTGTAGGAGCCGCTTTGAAAGCTTCAGGTATTGATGCTGCAAGGTTAACCATCAAATGGTTTGGAGAGACTCAGCCAATTATTGAGAATACAACTGATGCAAACAGAGCACTTAATCGTCGTGTACAGTTTGTGATTACTGCAAACGAAAAAATGAAAGAAGAGGCTAAGCAGGAAGCCGATAAAAATTAATACTTCTTAGGAGGTATCAAAACTGTTATTTAATTTATTGAATGTTTCTTTTAGGAAAAGGGTAACAAGAGATTAATTGAATAGCAGTTTTTTTATTATACCTATTGCATTTGTTATTAATTAAATGTATTTTCAATAGAGCTTTCTCACCCTTTGATTTCACTACTCCGTCCTTATTATCTTTTTACCTTAAACTTTTTTTATGAAAAAAATTATTCTATTGGTATGCCTGTTTCTTTCCGCTGCTACTTGTTTTACTCAACAAGTAAAAAAGAATGGAGTTATCTATATTAACCACCCTTATATAGAAGCTGTAAATGCCGGGATGGATGCATATCTTAAAAAAGATAATGCTGCAATTATGAAAATTTATTCTGATACCTGTAAATATTGGGTATCGGGGTTAGATAAACCAGTCAGTATAAAGGAAGCAATTAAAATGTGGAACTCTGATTTTGATTATTATGATAGCGTAATTGTTAAACCCAATGGATATCCTGACTATTTAAGCTATATAAAAGATGATTCGCAAATTGTACAGTCTTGGTGGATCTGGAATGGAAGATCAAAAAAAACAGGGGAGAAGCTTGAAATTTACTTCGTTCAATTTGATTGGTTCAATAAAGGAGGAAAGATAACTTTTGAAGCTATTTACGGAGATTTTTCAAAAATGGTGAAAGAGTAAAAAATAAAAAAACCTTCAGATCTGAAGGTTTTTCATAGTAAGATAGGGTTAAGCCAGGCCTATAAGCCTTGATTTTCATAGTCGGATCTTGATTGGATTACAGTACAAAGATGCTTCAATACAAATAAATTTTTTGTCATTGAAAGAATTAAATCTTTGTAGAATCTTTATGATATAGTGAGGTGTACTAAAATAAAAAAAACCTTCTGTTAAGAAGGTTTATATATAGAAAAAGGGTTGTGTCAGCTATGTATTAATACATGCCTGTATTTTTCATAGGTAGATTTACTGTGTTATTTGGATGATTGGATAATTGAATACAAAGATCGTTGTAAAATAGAAGATAGGTTGTAATTAAAAACTGTAAAACCGTGTAGAATTTTTATGATAGCTCGAAAGATCCAGTATTGTATATACGTGTAGATCAATGGTTTAATCTATTTATTTACAGGTCAAATCGAATACCCTGCGCCAGTGGTAATTTATCAGTATAATTAATTGTATTTGTTTGGCGACGCATATATACTTTCCAAGCATCGCTGCCACTTTCCCTGCCACCGCCTGTTTCTTTTTCACCACCAAAAGCGCCGCCTATTTCTGCGCCACTAGTGCCGATGTTGACATTGGCAATACCACAATCACTGCCTGCATGTGAAAGAAATTTTTCTGCCTCTCTTAAATTGCTGGTCATGATAGCAGACGATAAACCTTGTGGCACTCCATTTTGCATAGCAATAGCATCATTGAGGGTTTTGTATTTCATGATGTACAAGATCGGAGCGAAGGTTTCATGTTGTACAATGCTGAAATCATTTTTTACTTCGGCTATGCATGGCCGTACGTAGCAACCACTTTCATATCCTTTGCCTTTTAATACACCACCTTCTACAATAAAATTTCCTCCCTCATTTTTGCATTTTTCAATGGCAGAAGAATACATATCAACGGCAGCTTTATCGATCAACGGGCCAACATGATTTTTTTCATTCAATGGATTACCGATCTTCAGCTGCTTGTAAGCATTGACTAATTTTTCTTTGAACTTGTTGTATACTTTTTCGTGAATGATAAGACGACGTGTAGAAGTGCACCTTTGTCCTGCCGTGCCCACAGCGCCAAATACGGCACCTATCAAAGCCATATCAAGATCTGCTTCTTGCGTAATGATGATGGCATTGTTACCGCCAAGTTCCATTAAGCTTCTGCCTAATCTTGCTGCAACGGACGATGCAACAGCTTTACCCATTCTTGTACTGCCTGTTGCAGATATCAAAGCTATAGAAGTATCATTGCTCATCCATTCGCCAACTTCTCTTCCGCCAACAATTAAATTATTTACGCCTTCAGGAACATTGTTCTTTTTAAAAACCTTTGCAGCAATATTCATGCAGGCAATTGCTGTTACAGGTGTTTTTTCGCTTGGCTTCCAAACGCATACATCACCACATATCCATGCCAATGCACTATTCCAGCACCATACCGCTACAGGGAAATTAAAAGCTGAAATAATTCCGACAACGCCTAATGGATGATATTGTTCATACATCCTGTGGCCGGGCCTTTCGCTGTGCATGGTCAATCCATGCAATTGTCTTGATAAGCCTACAGCAAAATCACAGATATCTATCATCTCCTGTACTTCACCTAATCCTTCTTGTAAACTTTTTCCCATTTCATAGCTAACTAACTGGCCAAGTGAAGATTTTTGAGCCCTTAATTCATCGCTGAATTGACGTACAATTTCACCACGCTTTGGAGCAGGCCATAAACGCCATTCTTTGAAAGCAGCTTCGGCTTTAAGGATAACTGCATCGTAACTTTTTCTGTCAGCACTTACAACATCGGCAACTAAATTGCCATCAACTGGAGAGAAGGAACGATATGTTTCACCTTTGGATTTGATCCATTGAGTACCTGTTGATACTCCGGGATTATTTTTTTTTATCTGAAGAGGTTGAAGAAATTTCATGGCATTCGTTTTAAGTTGATCAATGTCATTGATCAGTTAATATCAATTCAAAGTAATTTCCTTGCTAACAGCAACGATCCACTGCTGAAATAATTTTTCTTCTATTTCAACTACAGTACTACAAAGCTTTTCCCATTCCGGTGAAAATTCTTTCAGCTGGTGTTTCATTTCTGCAAGATGATTGATCTCTTCTGCAATAATACTTTTTACATTCACCGGGCTTTTTGTTTCGGTTAAAACATCCTGGTATTGTGGATACAATTCATCGGCTCTTACTTCAATAGCATATGTAACCAATAAGTATGCTGCATATTTTAAATCATTCCCTTTATATCCGAAAGTATCTTTTAAAAAACGGCTCACTTTTATATCAAGCTCATGGATGTAATAGAAACTGCTTTTGGGAGCTAATAAATATTGACTTTCATAAGTAGGGCAACTGCCTTTATTTATTTTCTGAATTTGCTTTTTTAAATAATAAGCATGCCTTGCTTCTTCTGCAGAATGCTTTAATATTATTTCTGTTGCTAAAATCGGATGCTCACATTTCTTGATCTTTTTAGCACCGGCATTCTCCATCATTGAAAGCGTATTCAGCCACTTTGCATGGAGTTTATTGTCTTTCACTACTGTTTGAAAAATATTTTCCATAATTATTAGGCTAAGGTACGAAATACGTTTAAAGACCGCTTAAGGGAGTAAAAGAATGCTCAATCGAAGTATAAATTTTATTCATCTCTTTCTTTGTAATGCAGTATGGGGGCATGATATAAACGATATTGCCGAGAGGACGCAATAAGACCCCTTTTGACAAATAGTGTTTATATGCCCGGTCTCTGATACTGTTAAAGTAAGATGTGTCTTGACCTGTGTTCAGTTCCACTGCAATGATAGTACCTTGGTAACGAACTTCTTTTACAAAATCATGGCCAGAAATGGCATTTGCAAATTTGCTATGTTGTTCACTGATCATTTTGATCTGATCCTGGCATTTTTTACTTTTCAACAATTCAATACTTGCATTTGCCGCCGCACATGATAAAGGATTTCCTGTGTAAGAATGCCCGTGATAAAAAGTTTTTGTTTTATCATTCGCATAAAATGCATCGAATATTTTTTTGTTACATGCAGTAACGCCTAAAGGCATAAACCCGCCTGTTATTCCTTTTGACAAACAAATAATATCAGGCTTGTTCTTTACATATTCTATTGCGAAATTTTTTCCTGTTCGTCCAAAGCCTGTCATTACTTCATCTGCAATTGTGAGAATATTTTTCTTCTTAGCAATGGATAATAGTATATCTAAATGCTTAGGGCTGTACATTTTCATTCCGGCTGTACCTTGAACCAGTGGCTCAAAAATAAATGCAGCTACATTTCCTTTGTCAATTAAGCCGGTAAATTTTTCTGTTACTTCCTGAATGTTTTCTTTTGTTGGAACAGGGATATGCGAAACTTTAAATAAATGTTTGCTGAAAGCTGCATTGAATTCATTTCTTTCAGCAATGCTCATAGCTCCAAAAGTATCGCCATGGTAGGCACCTTCGAACGCAATGATGTTGATCTTGTTTTTTATTTTTTGATTGTGCCAAAATTGCAAAGCCATTTTCAAAGCAACTTCAACAGCAGTGGAACCATTATCTGAAAAGAATATTTTACTAAAATGGCCTGGTAAAATACTGAGTAAATTTTTAGAAAGATCGATCGCAGGAGTATGTGTAAAGCCTGCAAATATTACATGCTCTAATTTTTTGGCTTGCTCTGCAATTGCCTTTGCGATGATGGGATTGCTATGTCCATGTATGTTTACCCACCAGGAAGAAATAGCGTCAATATATTCCTTTCCATCTTTAGTATATAAAGTACAATTCTTCGCTCTTTCAATATGAATCGGAGCGTCAGCCGTTTTCATCTGTGTGAAGGGATACCATATTGCATTGTCATCTTTCGGCATATTAAACTTTTATAGAGGCTTGCTTTACAAAGTTATCGATTGATGTTGCATTTACTTCAGCCAATTTAGGAATGGAAAATATAACCGGCATGCCGGTATATTGTTTGATAAAATTTTCTGTTGGAGGATTACTTTCTCCTGAAAAAACAATTCCTTTTAAGTGTATGTTTCTTTGTTTTAATGCGGCGATACTTAAGAGAGTATGATTGATACTTCCTAAATAATTATTTGAAACAAGTATTACCGGTAAATTAAGTTGTTCTATCAGATCAATATTTAAATAATTATAAGCCAATGGACTCATGATGCCACCGGCTGTTTCTACAACAATATGGTTATCTGATCTTGGTAAGTTTATATCAGCTTTAGTTATTGTTACTCCATCTACTTCAGCTGCATAATGCGGTGATGCAGGGATACTTAACT
This sequence comes from Bacteroidota bacterium, assembly GCA_040387955.1. GTDB lineage: Bacteria > Bacteroidota > Bacteroidia > Chitinophagales > Chitinophagaceae > Ferruginibacter. The sequence goes on from JAZKCS010000011.1 coordinate 100,094, forward strand.
GATAAGCTTCATCATGAATTTTACATAAAGGATTGCCTACAACTCTTTTAATAAAAACACTATCCGAATTCTCCAGATCACCTGCTTGCACAGGTTTCCAATAATCATAGCCTAAAGCCTGGCATATTACTGCAGAGCAAATTGTTTTGCCAATATTTGTATGTATGCCTGCTATGATTATGCTCATAAAATTTTAGTTGCCGTTAAAAAAAATAACTACAAATAGTGATATTAAAAGGAAATGTATAATTGTCGGAATCAAATTTGTTTTATCGCCTCGTATAGTTTTAATAAAATTGAACATGAACAAGATTATTGATAGTGGTATTAAAATATGAAATACAAATGTTCCTAAGCTTTGATCGCCATAACCTCCTGGATGAATCTTATGAAAGGTTTCAATCAAAAAATAAGCCGCCACATAAAACAATATGGTCATTAGCGGCTTTCTTATTTTGGGATTACCCCAAATAGCTTCTATTGCCATACAATTTTATTTCTTTTAGTAATGTATCAATTTGCCCTCTTGTATTGAATGAATGTAAACATATCCTCAATCTTTCTGTACCAACAGGAACAGTAGGAGATAAAATTGCTTTTGAATAAATATTTTTAGCCGCCAATTTTTCTGCTAAGGCTTTTGCTTTAAAATTATCACCAATAATAATAGCTTGTATAGGAGAGTTGCTATCGCTGAATTTTGCATCTTTGATATTTTGAATAGCATCTCTGAAATAATTGATCAGCTCGTATAATGCATTCCTATCTGCCAATGGCAATAAAGTATATGCCTCTTGAATCTGTAAATATGTATGCGGAGGTAATGCTGTTGCATAAATAAATGAACGGGCATTGTTGATCAGATGATCTCGTAAAATTTTACTGCCAGTAACAACAGCGCCATGCAAGCCCAACGCTTTCCCAAATGTATAAACACAAGCGTACACATCATTTTGTAAATTATACTTGCAAACCAATCCTTCGCCTTTATTTCCAAATACACCAATGGCATGAGCTTCATCAACGATCATTAATGCTGAATATTTTTTACATAATTCGACGATGGCTTCTAGCGGTGCTTCATCACCATCCATTGAATAAATTGATTCAACTGCGACAAAAATTCGTCCTGTTGCCAGTTGCAATTTTTTCTCCAGATCTTCAATATTGTTGTGTTTGAATTTATAGCGGATAGCGTAACTTAGTCTAATGCCATCAATGATGCTGGCATGAATGTATTCATCGGAGATGATCGTATCATTTTTAGATGCAATGCAGGAGAACAATCCAACATTGGCCATATAGCCAGCATTGAAGATCAATGCTGCTTCCGCATGATGGAAATTAGCAATGATCTTTTCTGTCGCTTCTGCTAAAGCGGAGTTGCCTGTAACCAAACGGCTACCTGTAGCCCCGGAAGGCAACGGGTTAACATTGTGTAGTATCTTTTTGGAAAAACCCAGATAATCATTGGAGCAAAAATCAATATAGCCGCTTGTGTCAACCAATTTACGCAACAAACCTTCAGACTCTTTTTCGTCTAACCGTTGCTGTAAGATGGTATCAAACTGTTGATTTGCATTCACAATAATGAATTAATTACATTCTGTAACAGCTTCTTTGAAAGGTTTACGTGCAGTTAGTCCTAGCATTTTAAACATCTGCATATCTGTATCAAAATCAGGGTTAGCAGTAGTTAATAGTTTTTCTCCTGCAAAAATTGAATTAGCACCAGCCATAAAACATAGGGCCTGGTCTGATACACTCATTTCATTTCTGCCGGCAGATAAACGAACAACACTCTTTGGCATAATGATCCTTGCAGTTGCGATCATTCTTAATATTTCATTGATGGGTACGATCTGATTATCTTGTAGGGGAGTTCCTTCTACAGGAACCAAACGGTTGATAGGCACAGAATCAGGATGCACTTCCATAGTAGATAATGTATGCAACATTTTTACACGGTCATCATCAGTTTCACCCAAGCCAACTATACCGCCACAACATACACTCAGCTTTGCTTTACGTACATTGTTCAATGTGTTGATACGGTCATCAAAAGTTCTTGTTGTAATAATGTCACCATATTTATCACTACTTGTATCAATATTATGATTGTAAGCAAAACAGCCAGCTTCTTTTAGTCTTTCAGCCTGTTCGTAAGTAAGCATACCAAGTGTACAGCAAACTTCAAGTCCCATCTCATTCACTTCAGAAACCATTTCAAGCACACGGTCAAAATCACGATTGTCTCTTACTTCTCTCCACGCTGCACCCATGCAAAGTCTTGAAGCGCCATTTGCTTTAGCGATCTCAGCTCTTGCTTTTACTTTTTCAACTGTCATTAAAGGTTCAACTTCTATATCTGTTTGATAACGGGCTGCCTGAGGACAATAAGCACAATCCTCTTTACAACCTCCGGTTTTAATGGAGATAAGGCTGCTTACCTGTACTTCAGCATACGCTTTATTTTGACGGTGGATGGTTGCCGCTTCAAAAATGAGGTCGAGTAACGGCTTGTAGTAAATATCTTTTATTTCGGCTAAGGTCCAGTTGTTTCTAGTAGTAATTTCCATTTTATGAAATTAGTATTTTTTGCAAATATAAAAGTTTAGTACCATTCGGTTAAAATATACAATCGTTTAAAGGTTTAAGTCGTTTAACGTTAAATGACTTAAACCTTTAAACGACAATTAATATTGCTCATCTTTATTAGGGAAATCCTTGCTTTTAACGTCGGAAACATATTGCTGAACAGCTCCTTTGATCTGTTCATCTAAATTTAAATAACGACGCAAAAACCTAGGTTTAAAATCTGTATTGATACCCAGCATATCATGCATTACCAATACCTGCCCGTCGCAATCGCCACCGGCACCTATACCGATGGTAGGGATAGTAAGGCTTTGACTAACTTCTTTTGCCAATGCTGCCGGAATTTTTTCCAAAACAATGGCAAAGCAACCTGCCTGCTGTAACAATAAAGCATCCTTTCTCAACTTATCAGCTTCAGCTTCTTCAGTAGCCCTTACTACATAAGTACCAAACTTGTTGATTGATTGAGGTGTTAAACCTAAATGACCCATTACAGGAATACCTGCGCTAACGATCTTTTTTACAGATTCAATAATTTCTTCACCACCTTCTAGCTTAACTGTATGACCACCACTTTCTTTCATTATTTTAATGGCAGAGGCCAATGCTATTTCAGAATTGGATTGATAATATCCAAATGGAATATCTACCACAACAAGGCATCTTTCCCTTGCTCTGACAACACTCTGAGCATGATAGATCATTTGATCTAAAGTAATTGGAAGGGTAGTGGCATGACCTGCCATAACATTACTTGCACTGTCGCCAACTAAAATAATATCAATACCAGCTTCATCAAATAATTTTGCAAATGAATAATCATATGCCGTTAGCATGGAGATCTTTTCTCCATTGACCTTCATTTTTTGGATCGTATTGGTAGTTACTTTTTTTAATTCTTTTTCGGGGCTCATGATATCTTTATTTAAGATAAAAGGATCTGTTTTTAATTGGCGTGGAGTTGGTTCTGCGTTAGAATAAAACAAATCCCTAAGAATGCCGGTGTAAATGTAAAGATTATTTATTATTTACCTCTTCATATAAATGATGGATCAATCCATCTGCCAAGCCTATTTTGGGAACATAAATTTCCTCAGCACCTGCCCAGCGCATAACACTGATATAGATCTGTAATGCCGGCACGATCACATCAGCTCTGTCTGCTCTCAACCCATATACATCAATACGGTCTGCGACGGTTACAGCACTTAATTCTTTATAATAGTCTCTTAAAAGTTCGATCGGTAAAGATTTGCCATCCTTTCTTTTGCTCATGCTGAAAACCTTGTTGATATTACCACCACTACCAATCGCAACAACTTCTTTATGTCCTTTTGTTATTGCTCTTAATACTTCTTTCATTTCATCCCATTGTTTTTCTTCAACAAGGTTTTTTAGTAATCGAATAGTGCCAATATTAAAAGATTTTTTATAGATCAAAATTCCATTACTGAAAAAAGTAAGTTCTGTACTACCGCCACCTACATCAATGTATAAATAGCTATGGTCTTTATCCATATTTTCTGCAATGTGATTCTCATAGATCAAACCTGCTTCGTAATCGCCGCTGATCACTTCGATCTCGATATCAGTTTCTAACTTTACTTTGCGGATAATGTCATTGGAGTTTTTTGCATCTCTCATGGCGCTGGTTGCACATGCCTTTATATGGTCAACTTCATAAGCATTACAGAGATGCTTAAATGCTTTCATGGTTTGCATTAACATTACCAGTTTTGTTTTTGAAATAGATGTGCTTTCAAAAACATCAAAACCCAACCGTAATGGTACTCGTATCAAATTCAATTTATTGAAATGAGTAACATTATTATTGTCTGTAACTACTTCAGTGATCAGAAGCCGGGCAGCGTTACTGCCTATATCGATTGCAGCTAACTTCATGTAAGCAAATGTAGTTGTCAATCACTATTTGTCAATGATATTTTTTTTATGTGGATAATTTCCGGAATAGATAATTATATATCTCGATCTGGCTGCGGATCTTCTTGGTATTTCTTGGATTGATGTACTGGTTGCTTAAAGCATTGTCCAGTTTCCGTGCCTTGATATTATCTGATAATTGTATACGGAGAATATCTGTTATTTCATGTTGAATTTCCTTGTCATTTATCGGGCATGCAACTTCTATACGATGATCAATATTTCTAAGCATCCAATCTGCAGAAGATATAAATACTTTTTCTTTACCGTCATTGTGAAATACCATCACCCTTGCATGCTCGAGGTATTCATCAACGATACTGATTACCTGAACAGGATGCTTTTTATTTTCGGTCAACATACAACAAATGCCTCGTACTGTCATGCTTATTTCCACACCCGCTTTTGCTGCATCGTATAATTTATTGATCAAAGATTCGTCACTTAAAGAATTTAATTTTAAAATGATCTTCGCAGGCTTTTTTGCTTTTGCATTTTTAATTTCCTTATCAATAAAACTAATTAATTGCTTGCGCATACTAACAGGACTAACTAATAAAGTTTTGCAATTGTTTAAAACCGCTATTCTTGTTTTTGGCTCTTCTAAATAATAAAATATCCTGCTAACATCTGCCATGATGTTTTTATCGGCAGTAAGCAAACAATGATCACCATAAATTTTAGCGGTTTGTTCATTTAAGTTACCGGTACTTACAAAGCCATAATCCATTGTGTGACCATTCGTTATTTTTCTGATCAAACATAATTTTGCATGAACCTTTAAATTTGGTACACCTATAAGAACTTTGACGCCGGCTTCTTCCAGTTCGGTTTTCCATTCAAGGTTAGCTTCTTCATCAAAACGGGCCCTTAATTCTAAAACTACTGTTACAGATTTACCGTTCCGTACAGCATTGATCAAGGCATTTATTATTTTAGAACGTTCGGCTAGACGATAAGCAGTGAGTTTAATACTTTTTACATCAGGATCGATGGCAGCTTCTCTTAAAAGATCAATTACGCTGTTGAAAGAGTGGTATGGAAAATTTAATAGAATATCTTTTTTAAGAACTGCTTTAGTTACATGATCAACATTTTGCAATAAAGGGTGTAAGAAATTCTTTTTGCGGTGGCTTTTTGGAACATTCGGTAATTCCGGAAAATTAATGAACTCTTTAAAATTATGAATTCTGCCACCTGCAATAAGATTGTCTTTTTGTGATAAGCCAAGTCTTTTTACAAGATATGTCAATAGAGAAGGAGATATGTCTTTGTCAAAAACAAAACGTACTGTTTTTCCTTTCTTTCTGCTCTTTAATCCTTTCTCAATTTTTTGTATTAATGATGTTGAGATGTCATTGTCAATATCGATCTCAGCATCTCTTGTCACCTTTATTATATGAGCGGAAAAAATATCATAACCGAAAAATGAAAATATTTGTGGCAAACAAAACCTGATAATATCTTCCAATAGAATAATATGGGTTTCATTTTGCTTTGATGGAAGAATTATAAATCTTTGTAAACGCCTTGACGGTACAGCGATCAATGCAAATCTTTGGGCTATACTATTATTTGATTTCGAAAGCGTACAAGCCAAATAAATTGATTTGTCATTTAGAATAGGAAAGGTTTGCAAGCTTTCTATCATTAAGGGAACAATACTGTTCCGAACCTCTTCATTAAAATAATTAATTACAAATTTTTGCTGATTTCTGTTGAGTTTATTTTCTGTAATTAAATAAGTTTTATGCTTTTTTAATTCTCTTAATATTTCATTCCATATTCTATCAAATTCTTTTTGTTGCTCTAAAACTATATCCTGTATTTCTTCTAAAATTTTTGAGGGATTATTTTCAAGATGCATATTCCCTTTTTTGCCTACCGCTATCATTCGATTTAAAGTGGCAACCCTTACTCTGAAGAACTCATCAAGATTGTTGGAAAAAATTGCAAGGAAACGGATGCGTTCTCTTAAGGGCATAGTTTCATCCGCAGCCTCCTGCAAAACTCGTCCGTTAAAAGAGAGCCAGCTGATATCCCTGGCAATGATTGTTCGATGCATAAAATAAACCTGTAAAAATTTTACAGGTAAAGATGAATTAAAAAAACTTTTTCGAATGTTAAGTTTTTATGAAGAAGCTATTTTTTCTATAATAGCTGTTGTTGAAATACCGTCAATCAGGGGAACTATTTTTACTTCACCTCCGTTAGTAATCACTTCTTTGGCACCCACAATCTGATCAATGGTATAATCACCACCTTTTACCAATACGTCAGGCATAATGGTTTTGATGAGTTCAAGAGGAGTGTCTTCTTCAAACAAAATAATATAGTCTGTGATCAATAAAGACGCTAATAATAAAGCCCTTGCATTTTCATTATTCACGGGCCTGCTGTCGCCTTTTAATCTTTTTACGGATGTATCTGCATTTACCCCAACAATTAATATGTCACCAAAAGATGCAGCATTGCACAAAGAAAAAATATGCCCTTCATGCAAAATATCAAAAACCCCGTTAGTGAAAACAATTTTTTTACCCAACAGTTTCCACCGATTTACATAATACTTTACATCATCACGGGATAAAATTTTTTGTGTTATAGAATTTGCGTTACGCATGGGTTGTTTTTTTATTGTAATAGGGTAGTAATATCAGGGATGTAAATCCTACTACCAAAATGATCAGAAATTGTGCACTCCATTGAAGGTAACCATTTGCGGTTCCATCTCCTTCGCTAATATTATATAATTTCATTACTTCCATTATCAACAATGGATACAGGCCTATACCACCCGGTGTGATGATCATACCAATACTTGCAAAAGCCAACACAGGAAAAGCTGCTGCAAATGGCAGGTTTTCTGTTCCTAAAGTTGCAAAAAAACCAAGGTAGGTACCACCCACATAACAAAGCCAAATTAATATGCTGTGAAAAATAAATCCTTTTTTATTTTTCATATTTTTTACTGATGCTAATCCAATGGCTACACCTTTAAAAATATTTTTAAGTTTATTGATAAATTTATGGTGACCGTATTTTCTAAAAATAAATTTTAATAAAAAATAAGCTCCTGCAAGGAATACAAGCAGTAAAAAAATTTTAATAACAATTACCTGAGTACTGCCGGATAAAAAATATTTTGTTATTGTTTCTTTGGCATAAACACCAATTATGGAGGCCTGAGAAACGACCGCAATAATAAAAACGATTCCTAGTGAAACAACATCAACAGCTCTTTCAATTACAATGGTACCAACTAATTTATCAGGGGGCACTTTTTCATATTTTCCAAGGATGGTACATTTTAATACTTCTCCTAAACGAGGAATGGCAAGGTTGGCTAAATAACCTATCATTACAGCAAAAAAAGTATTGCGTAATTTAGGTTCGTACCCCATGGGCTTCATCAATATTTTCCAGCGAATAGCACGGCTTATATGGCTAATGGCAAGAATCAAAAAAACAGGAATAAAAAGGATATATCTTGCAGATCGGAGTGCAGCTTTACAATTCTCCCATTGTGTTTCATCCATTTTGTGAATGCTCCACCAAACTAGAAAAACACCTATTGCAAAAAATAAAAAGTATTGTAATATAGAAATGATCTTTCTCTTCATAGAGGTTACAAAGTAATCAATTTGTAATTAATAAGTTGTCAATTAACCTTACATCATTTAAATAAACTGCGGCCAAAGCAACCAAAGATCGAGTGCCATCCCAGTTTTCAACCGTCTTTAAAGTTTTACTATCTGCTATTTCTATGTAATCTATCTTAAAGCCATGTTGCAATAAAATGTCGATGGCTTTTTCTTTTAATGAATTCAATTCACCGGGCCTGATATCTTTTTTTATCAATTGCAGCGTTTCATAAATTTTTGTTGCTTGCTTTTTTTCTGCATCAGATAATCGCATATTCCTGCTACTCATTGCAAGCCCTGAAGTTTCTCTTTGTGTTGGACAGATCTCTAATTGTATATCAAACTGTTTTAATTCTATCAACTTTTGTATGACCATACATTGCTGATAATCTTTTTGTCCAAGATAGAGGGAGTGAGGTTGTACTATATTAAGTAACCGATCTACAACCTGGCAAACACCTTGAAAATGTCCGGGTCTAAATTTACCTTCCAAAATGGTTTCAAGAAATCCAATTTCATAAGGAACAGTTGATTTCTGTCCATTTGGATACATTTCTTCTACGGATGGCAGAAAAAGAACATCGCAGCCATTTTTCTCCAATAAATAAATATCCTTGTCAATGGTAGTTGGATATTTTGTAAAATCCTGAATATTATTGAATTGGGTAGGATTGATGAAAATGCTGCAAATTGTAAAAGCATTTTCCCTTTTTGCCGCTTCCAGCAACGAAATATGCCCCGGATGAAGAGCTCCCATTGTAGGAACAAAAGCCGTGTGAATACCCTCATTTTTCTTTTTATGAAGGAATTCCCTGATATCGCTAACCTTTTTTAATATGATCATTTTTTAAGCCTATTACTGTCGAAATACTGATGGTTTCTCAATTTCCCGATTTTTTTTCATAATTTTGCACACCCTTACAAGTACAAAGGAACCATTTAACCAAGTACAAATGTCAACAAAGAAAAGAATTTTATTTATTGCAAATGAAATGTCGCCTTACTTAGAGCTAACAGAATTTGCAGAAATAATCAATAAACTAGCTGTAAAAGCAAATGATAGTGGCATGGAGATCAGGTGTATTATGCCTCGTTTCGGTGTTATCAATGAAAGACGCCATCGCTTGCATGAAGTGGTTCGGTTATCCGGTATCAATGTAACAGTTGGCGGAGACGACTATCCATTGGTTATCAAAGTGGCATCTCTACCCAATGCCAGGTTACAGGTTTATTTTTTAGATAATGAAGATTATTTCAAACGTAAGACTGTTTTTCATGATGAAAATGAAAAATGGTTTGATGACAATGGATTAAGAACTGTGTTGTTTTGTAAAGGGGCTTTAGAAACAGTAAAAAAATTCGGATGGCCTCCGGATATCATTCATTGTAGCGGATGGATGGCAGGTTTGATCCCAATGTTCATTAAAACAGCTTATAAAAAAGAACCTGTTTTTAATAATTGTAAAGTGATCTATACTATCGGTGAGAATACTTTCAAAGAAAAAATGGGTCCTGATTTCTTAAAACTGGCAGCTATTAATGACAATGTTGGCAAAAAAGAATTAGAGTTTTTCAAAGACAATAATAATGTTGCTCTTTTCAGAGGAGGCGCTGCCTTTGCTGATGCGGTAACATTTGGCGCTGCAAAAACAGATAAAAAGTTAGTAGAAGAGTTTAGCAAGATAAAAGGTAAAAAAACTTTACCATTTAATGCTGAAAGTGATTTAACAGACTATTTGCAATTATATAGCGACCTTGCTAAATAGTATATTACCAACCACATTTTTTTAAATATAGTTTTTGTGCAAAGAAATTTTTTAGCGCTTTTTATATCCTCAATATTTCTTTTATCGATCGTTAATCTTGGATGTACCAAAGTGGATACCACTAATTTGGGCAGCGATCTGATCCCCGCAGTAGATAATGTTCACACATTTGATACGCTTTTAACCATCAATACTACTCAGGGAGAATTTTTAAATGATTCAACAAGGGTTACAAGGTCTATGAATCATGTAATAGGGAGTATTAGTAACGATCCTCTTTTTGGTAAGACCTTAGCAAATCTTTTTCTAGAATTAAAACCGTCAACTTTTCCCTTTTATTTTGGTAGTAAAGGTGATACCGTTACTGGTAGCAGTGATGTGGGAGTAGATTCGGTAGTACTTTGTTTGTCTTACGAAGGTTTATATGGCGATAGTACCATTCCCCAAACTTTCAGCGTTTACCAAATGGACAATGGAACTACAAATTTTAAAGATTCTTCTTATAAATTAAATTATCAGCCAAATGTTGAGCCCACTAAGTTATTAGGCCAGGCTACTATTGATCCTCGTTATTTAAGAAACTATACTTATTTTTCTAATGGACTGGATTCTGCAAAAAACCAAATACGCATTAAATTAAGCGATGCTTTTAAAAATGAATTGTTTGGCAGAGATTCAACTTCAGGAAATACATTGAATAATGCTTTCCGTTCAGATTCTATTTTCAAAACATTCTATAAAGGATTTGAAGTAAGAGCAAATGCAGCAGGTGGTAACGCATTGTTGTATGTAAATCTTTTAAATGCAAACACACGTTTGGAAGTTCATTTTCGTAAACGTAAAAACAATAATGTAGATACTACTTTTGCTTCGTTCCCTTTAGCAGCGGATGGTGCTCATGCAAATTATGTACAAAGAGATAGATCAGGATCTGAATTTACTTCGCCTGATGCAAATGCTTTGTATATTCAAACAACACCCGGTACTTATGCTAATCTTGCAATTCCAGAATTATCTACTTTCCCAAACAGCATCATTCATAGGGCAGAAGTTATAATTGAACAGATTCCAACACCAGGTGGATTGGATAATATATTTATTTCTCCTAATTATTTATACCTTGAATTGATCGATCCATCTACAGGTACAGGTTTTAAGCCTATTTATTATGATCTAAGTCCAACAACTTCTTATGATCCTGATAACAGTGCACAAGGGTATTTCTTACCGGTAAACGGTATTGACTTTAATTATTTTGGCGGCTATGCCAGAACAAAATTGGATAATTTCGGCAATAAGATATCGTATTACAATTTCAATCTTTCAAGATATGTACAGAATACCATTACAAAAGGTACTCAAAATTATAGCTTAAGATTGTCAGCGCCTATCTATACAGATTATTATGGATACGCTTATCCATTCAGCAATAGTCTTGCTTATGGTAGGGTAAAAGTAGGGGCAGGTAATAATCCTGACTACAAATTGAGGATGCGTATCATCTATTCCAAAATATAAATTGATCAAATCATTATAAACTCCCGAAATATTTCGGGAGTTTATATTTAAAATACTTTTGTAATCTTATCTTTGCACCTCAAAAAATTAATTTTCATGCCTTATTTATTTACTTCTGAGTCCGTAAGTGAAGGACACCCGGATAAAGTAGCTGACCAGATCAGCGATGCTTTAATTGACAATTTTCTAGCGTTTGACCCACAAAGTAAAGTTGCTTGTGAAACTTTAGTAACTACAGGACAGGTTGTACTTGCTGGTGAGGTAAAAAGTAAAGCATATTTAGATGTGCAGGAAATAGCACGTGGTGTGATCAAAAAAATTGGATACACCAAAAGTGAATACATGTTTGAAGCAAATTCATGCGGTATTCTTTCTGCAATTCATGAACAATCTGCAGATATCAATCAAGGTGTTGATAGAAAGAAAAAAGAAGAACAAGGTGCTGGTGACCAAGGTATGATGTTTGGTTATGCAACTAATGAAACAGATGATTACATGCCATTGGCTTTGGATCTTGCTCATAAAGTTTTGATCGAATTAGCTGCATTACGCAGAGAGAATAAACAAATTAAATATTTACGTCCTGATGCAAAAAGCCAGGTTACGTTAGAATATGATGATAACAATCAACCGGTTCGTATCGATGCGATCGTAGTTTCTACACAGCATGATGATTTTGATACTGAAGCAAAAATGTTAGCTAAGATCAAAAAAGATATGATTGAAATATTGATCCCAAGAGTAAAAGCAAAGTATAAAAAATATGCTAAGCTTTTCAATGCTAATATTAAATACCATATCAACCCTACAGGTAAATTCGTAATTGGCGGACCTCATGGTGATACAGGATTAACCGGTCGTAAGATCATCGTTGATACATACGGTGGTAAAGGCGCTCACGGTGGTGGTGCATTCAGTGGTAAAGATCCAAGTAAAGTAGATAGAAGTGCTGCTTACGCAACACGTCACATCGCTAAAAATTTAGTAGCTGCTGGTGTTGCTGATGAAATATTGGTTCAGGTTTCTTATGCGATCGGTGTTGCTCAACCCACTTCGATCAACGTAAATACTTATGGTACTGCAAAAGTTGGATTGAATGACGGGCAGATCAGCAAGATCGTTGAAAGCGTTTTTGATATGCGTCCTTACTTCATTGAACAACGTTTGAAATTACGTACACCTATCTACAGCGAAACTGCAGCTTATGGACACATGGGCCGTAAGAATGAAATTGTAGAAAAAGTATTTAAAGATCCATATGGTAAAGAGAAAAAAATAAAAGTAGAATTGTTTACCTGGGAAAAATTAGACTACGTGCCAAAAGTTAAAAAGGCTTTTGGATTAAAATAATAATATCTTAGATAGATAAATTGAAAAACCATAAGTCAATACTTATGGTTTTTTATTATTCTGAATACAACTAAATTTGATCTGTGAAAAAATTTCGTCAGCAACAACAAAGACCTAAAAAAAATACGTTAGTGATCGGACGCACCGCCGTTATTAATGCTATGTCTACAGGTAAACAATTAGAGCGTATCTATTTGCAGGGAACTGTACATGGAGAAGTAATTGACGAAATAAAAAAGCTAGCTGAAAAAAATCTGGTTCCCATCAGTAAGGTGCCGGTGGAAAAACTTAATAGTTTCAACATCAGCAATCACGAAGGTTGTATCGCTGTTATAAGCAAAGTGCAATATCAGAATTTGCAGGATGTAATTTCTTTTGTAGTTGAAAAAGGAGATGTGCCTTTGTTCTTAATGTTAGATGGTATCACAGATATAAGAAACATAGGAGGGATAGCACGTAGTGCTTTTTGCTTCGGAGTAAACGCTATTATTATTCCTGAAAAAGGTGTAGGTGCATTAAATGAAGATGCCATCCTGACTTCTGCAGGAGCATTAGAACAAATACCTGTTTGCAGAGTTAACAGTCTTATGAAAGCAATTGATGAATTGCATTTGAACGGCATCAAAGTTTTTGCCAGCGAAATGACTGCTGAAAAAAAGATCTACGATATAACTTTAAGTGAACCTTGTGCAATTGTAATGGGTGGTGAAGAGCATGGGGTATATCCAGCCGTAATGAAAATATGCGACGAACAATTTCAAATACCGATGACAGGAGATTTTGAATCACTAAATGTTTCTGTAGCTACAGGTATTTGTTTATATGAAGCAATGAAACAACGTTCAGTTATTTAATAACTACAAGATTGCCCTTGTGTGTTCTTGCTTTCCCATTAAATAAGAAATCAGATTGCCAAACATAATTTCCTGAAGAGATACTTCCGAGATAATATCCATCCCATTTTACAAAAGGGTTTGTACTGCGGAATACAAGCTCACCCAAACGATTGTAGATGTTAAGCTTATACGCTGTAACTTGGTTAAGATTACCTGATGGCCCAAATTTATCATTGCTGCCATCTCCATTTGGAGTAAAGGCAGTAGGGAAATAGATATCATTGCAAACCACAAAATAAGTTACTTTAACTGAGTCCTTAGCTATACAAGGATTGTTATTGTTTTTTACACTCACTGAATATGTGCCGCTTTGTGTTACAGTAAAAGTCTTAGCTCCGCTGTTATCCTGCCATGTGTATTGATCAAAATTGCCTGGGTTTAAAATAACTCTTTCGCTCGGGCAAAGGAATACATCATTGCCTAGATCAGGAGTTAAAGCTACAGCAGGAGTAGTAGATACAATATTACTAATCTGACTTACACATGAATTAACTATCTGCGTAGCAGTTAAATTACTTACAGCAGTATTAAATGTTCTTGAACTGCCTGAACCACCATCATTCCAAATAAGTGCGCCTGTAAAATTAGAAGCTGTAACGGTTGAAGAACCGCAGTTATTTACGACAGTTAATAGTGGTGCAGAGGGAATAGATGGCACTGCTGCCATTGTTCCGATAGTAGCATTAGAAATACAGCCTGCGGCATTTTTAGCAACAATACTATAAGCAGCACCGGGAGCTATATTGGAAAAAGTACCTGTTGTATTATAATTTCCGCCATTGTTGCTGTATGATAAACCGGCAACCAGAGGGGCAACCTGTATTGAACCAGTAACAACCGCACATGTTGGTGTAGTGATAGTTACAATAGGGCTAAGGGGTGTTGAAGGCGAATTACCCATTGTTCCTGTTGCAGGAATAGAAACACATCCTGCTGAATTTTTAGCTGTAATGCTGTAAGTACTTCCTCCGGCTATATTATTGAATACACCTGTGGTATTTGTATAGTTAATGCCATCATTGCTAAAAGTTAAACCTGTAGTGTTACTCGTTACCGTGAGTGTGCCTGTAGCATTTGTACATGTAGGGTTAGTAGGAGTTACAATAGGTTGAGCTGGTACTGGCGGAGCAGTACCCATTGTTCCTGTTGCAGCAATAGAAATGCAACCTGCTGTATTTTTAGCAGTAATACTGTAACTACTTCCACCTGCTATATTATTGAATATCCCTGTACTATTTGTATAGTTGATCTCATCGCTGCTAAATGTTAATCCCGTTGTTGTACTGGTTACCGTTAGTGTTCCCGTAGGGTTCGTGCATGTTGGATTAGTAGGATTTACAGTAGGTTGGGTTGGAGTTGAAGGCGCAATTCCCATTGTGCCTGTTGCAGCAGCAGAAATACAACCTGCACCATTTTTTGCAGTAATACTATAAGCGGCGCCAGATGCAATATTGTTAAATATTCCTGTAGTGTTTGTATAATTGATTCCATCATTGCTAAAAGTTAAGCCTGCTGTTGTACTCGTTACAGTTAGCGTTCCTGTTGCAGTAGTACATGTAGGATCAGTAGGAGTTACAGTAGGTTGCGTTGGAATTGAAGGCGCAATTCCCATTGTGCCTGTTGCCGCAGCAGAAGTACAACCTGCTGCATTTTTAGCAGTGATACTGTATGTGGCACCAGATGCAATATTGTTAAATACCCCCGTGGTATTGGTATAATTAATTCCGTCACTACTAAAAGTTAAACCACTAGTACTGCTCGTTACCGTTAGTGTACCTGTACTTGTCGTACAAGTAGGGTTTGTTGGCGATACAATAGGCTGAACTGGTGCTCCCGGAGCTATACCCATGGTTCCTGTAGCAGCACTAGAAGTGCAGCCTGCAGCATTTTTTGCAGTAATGCTATAAGAGCTTCCTGCTGTTATATTGGTAAATATTCCTGTAGTATTTGTATAATCGATACCATCACTGCTAAAAGTTAAACCTGTGGTACTACTCGTTACCGTTAGTGTACCTGTACTCGTAGCACAGGTAGGATTTGTTGGTGTTACAACGGGCTGAGTCGGAGTTGATGGAGCCGTTCCCATTGTTCCCGTTGCAGCTGTAGAAGTGCAACCTGCAGCGTTTTTAGCAGTGATACTGTAAGCTGCACCAGAAGCAATATTATTGAATACCCCGGTGGTGTTGGTATAATTGATCCCATCGCTGCTAAAAGTTAACCCTGTTATTGTACTTGTTACCGTTAGCGTACCTGTACTTGTAGCACATGTAGGGTTGGTGGGGGATACAATAGGTTGACTTGGTGCTCCTGGAGCTGTTCCCATTGTTCCTGTTGCAGCACTGGAAGTACAACCTGCCGCGTTTTTAGCAGTGATACTATAAGTGCTTCCAGCTGCTATATTCGTAAATATTCCTGTAGTATTTGTATAATCGATTCCATCACTGCTAAAATTTAAGTCAGTAGTTGTGCTCGTTACCGTTAGTGTCCCTGTAGGGGTTGCACAAGTGGGATTTGTTGGAGACACAATAGGTTGAGCCGGTGCTCCTGGAGCTGTTCCCATAGTACCTGTCGCAGCAGGAGAAGTACAGCCAGCAGCATTTTTAGCAGTAATGTTATAAGCTGCGCCTGCTGCAATATTATTGAATACTCCGGTAGTATTAGTATAGTTAATTCCATCGCTGCTAAAAGTTAAACCAGTTGTACTGCTCGTCACCGTTAGTGTACCTGTACCTGTAGCACAGGTAGGGTTTGTTGGAGTTACATTTGGTTGAGCCGGTGCTCCTGGAGCTGTACCCATTGTACCTGTTGCTGCAATAGATTTACATCCTGTTGCATTCTTAGCTGTTATACTATACGAAGCACCTGGAGCAATATCTGTGAAAGTTCCTGTAGTATTGGTGTAATTAACTCCATCACTGCTGTAAGTTAACCCGGGTATCAGCGGGTTAACCTGTATAGATCCAGTGGTAACAGTACAAGTAGGATCTGTTTTATCAAGCAATGGTTGTGCAGGCCCATCAACAATATTTATTGCTCCGGAAACATTACTTGTATCTGCACATCCATTTGAATTATTTACAATAACATAATAATAGGTTGTTCCGATTGAAGTTGATAATGGTGTATAGGAAGCTCCTGTTGCATTTGTAATTAATGTTCCACCTGTATTTGAAGCAACTGTATTACTATACCATTGGTATCCGCTGATAGACCCACTTCCCGGCGTGGCTGTTATATTCAAAGGGGAAACAGTACCATCTTTACAAACATCTTGTGGTGTTGTTGAAGGTTGAGTAGTGATAACAGGAAGGTTGTTTACTGTAACTTTTACTGTATCTGTTAAGGGGCAACCACTTGCTGTTACACTTGTAACAGTATAGGTAGTAGTAGTAGCAGGAGAAGCATTTACGGTAGCTCCTGTAGCTGTATTTAAACCTAAAATAGGGGTCCAGGCATATACACCATTTCCTCCTGAAGCAGTTAGATTAACATTATCTCCCTTACAAATTGTAGCAGCAGTGGGATCAATATTTAAAACGTTTACACCAGAATTGGCAGCAATTGTATAACTGCAATTATCATTGCTAAAACCATCAATCATTAAATAATAAGTATTACCCGGGGTCATTCCATTGGCAGTAATTACTGTTAATGTTGGTTTAGAAGCAGTACTATTAGGTAAGATATGTTCATAACAAGCTAATGTAGTAACCCCCGTACTTGAACCACATGTTCCTTGAAAGAAAAGCATTTGTATGCCTCCTCCCGGATACCCACTGGTTGAAGAATTTACCCAAACAGAAAAGCTTACTACAGTACTTGAAGCAACGAATTTTAAAAACGTGTTATTTTGCAAATTAAAACAAGGCCCATCTAATCCTGAACCAGTCCAATCTTGTTTTACCCCAGGTGCAGTACTCCCACAAATACCATTAAAATCACAAACAGCTGTAGCCGCATTACAAGAGGAATTAGAAGGAATAGTCATCGCACAAGCTGGCTTTGCAGGTGGTTGTGGAGCAGGGCTTGTACTAAAAGTGAGGGTAAAATTGTTTAGTTTACCAGTGTTTCCCCCATTTCTTCTATCTAATACACATATGTTCCAAGTACCATTCGCATTTTGTCCATTATTAACCTCTCCCAAATATCCTTGCGGTAAATATGAACCCGAAAAAGGAGCACTGCCAAATTTTACTGAAGTTGTAGCAGTAGCGGAAAAACATGTGCCTTGATAATTAGCACCAGAACCTCCATTTTCAATTGATAGTGGAACAATAGTTCCATCTGGCGCTCTCAAAACAACTTCTACCTCACTTAACTCGGGGTGAGTTAAATTTATACAAACAGAAGAAAGACCTATAGTAGAATTAATGCTGCCGATACCACTTACAGTAACAGGAAAACATTTTTGTGTACTGGTAGCGCCAAGATTAGCTGCTGTACCAGTGAATGTTCCAGTAAAAGTTTGTGCAGCTACATAAGTGCAACTAAGAGCAAGTAATATATATAATAAAAGAAATTTCTTCATTAAAAAGGATAAATAGTCTTCTTCGAATTTTCGGACAAATGATTATAATTTGTTCTGGTTTAATTTACTAAGTTAAGTAATCAATTGATAGCTTAATGTTCTGCATTAAAAAAAGTGAATAAAATGAAGATAATTTCTGTATAAAATGTAATTTTTAGTTCGTTTTACATACAAATTATCATTTTTAGCTCATTCGTCATCCAAAAAAGAAGCTTCTTCTGTTTTACTTGATTTTGCGATCAAACTATCCAGATGCTTAATTTCATCAGGTGTAAAGTATCGCCATTTACCCGGCTGTATGCCTGATAAAGTGATATTCATAATCCTTACCCTTTTCAAAGTAACAACACTATATCCCAAAGCCTCACACATTCTTCTTATCTGGCGGTTAAGTCCCTGAACCAAAATGATCCTGAAACGGTTCTTGCCTTCCTGTTTTACAAAGCATTTTTTGGTGACAGTACCCAGTATCTTTACCCCATTTGCCATTTTGCTAATAAATTCACCAGTAATTGGTTTGTCAACAGTAATGATATATTCTTTCTCATGATTGTTGCCTGCCCTTAAAATTTTGTTGACTATATCACCATCATTGGTCAAAAAGATCAATCCTTCAGATGGCTTGTCCAATCTCCCGATAGGGAATATCCTGCTTTTGTAATTTATATATGAAATGATATTGGTCTTGTCTTTCAGGTCAGTTGTACAAGTCACCCCAACAGGTTTATTGAAAGCGATGTAAACTGTTTTGTCTTTCTTTTTTAAAGATTCGCCATCCACTTCAACAACATCACCCGGCATAACACGGTTACCTTTATTAGCAATATTGTCATTAATAGTTACCCTGCCTTGCTCAATATATTTATCAGCCTCTCTCCGGGAACAAAACCCAGTTTCACTGATATATTTATTTAAACTTTTATCCATGTTAAAACATCAAAAATACTACAATTGACTTTCTAAATTGAACTTATAATGCTAACAAAAAATTACCTTTATAGACTAAATAATGTTCCCATATGAAAGAAGTAAAAGAAGTTTATATAATTTCCGCAGTCCGTACACCCATCGGTAGTTTTGGCGGATCATTGAAAGATATCTCTGCAACACAATTGGGAGCAACTGCAATTAAAGGAGCTGTTGAAAAGGCTGGCATAAAACCTGAAGATGTGCAGGATGTTTTAATGGGTTGTGTAATACAAGCAGGGCTAGGACAGGCGCCTGCAAGGCAGTCGTCTAAATTTGCCGGCTTACCAGACAATGTAAATTGCACAACCGTAAATAAAGTTTGCGCCAGTGGCATGAAAGCAATTATACAAGCTACTCAAAGCATATTATTAGGAGATGCAGATGTAGTTGTTGCAGGAGGAATGGAAAGCATGAGCAATGTTCCATTCTATTCTTCGAATATGCGTTGGGGTAATAAATATGGAAATGTTGCTTTCGAAGATGGTCTTGCAAAAGATGGGTTGGTGGATGTGTACAATAATTATGCAATGGGGAATGCTGCTGAGTTGTGTGCAAAAGAATGTAACATCAGCCGGGGAGAGCAAGATGAATTCGCAATTGAAAGTTATAAAAGAAGCCAGGCGGCTGTAAATGAAGGAAAGTTTGCCAATGAAATTGTACCTGTCTCCATTCCTCAAAAAAAAGGAGAACCAATTTTATTTTCAAAAGATGAAGAGCCATTCAATGTTAAGTTTGAAAAGATACCGGAATTAAAAGGTGCATTTGTAAAAGATGGAACTGTAACTGCTGCCAATGCAAGTACTATGAATGATGGAGCTGCCGCTCTTGTTTTAATGAGTAAAGAAAAAGCAACTGCATTAGGATTAAAGCCTATTGCAAAGATCATTTCTTATGCAGATGCCGAACAAGCTCCTGAATGGTTTACTACAACTCCAGCATTAGCTTTACCAAAAGCAGTAGCAAAAGCGGGCCTGCAAATGAGTGACATTGATTTTGTAGAATTGAATGAAGCTTTTAGTGTGGTGGGTATTGCTAACATGCAAAAAATGAACTTAAGTCCTGATAAAGTAAATGTTCACGGTGGTGCAGTGAGCTTGGGGCATCCATTAGGCTGTAGTGGAGCAAGAATAATTGTAACGCTAATTAACGTATTAAAACAAAACAAAGCTAAATATGGAGCCGCTGCTATTTGTAATGGAGGTGGCGGTGCTAGTGCGATCGTAATTGAAAATGTATAAAATTGTCTGAATCAGGATTTATAGGATTTAAAGATTTACAGGATTAGAACTTTTTAATTTCATTAACTCTACTAAACGTACAACAAAGAATTAAAAGTTCAGATCACCATGCACTGAAGATGCACAATGCTGCAAACGACAAACGGGATGTAATCGTTTGTCGGGGTCTTTTTTTGGTTCTTTTTTGGACAAGCAAAAAAGAACAACAACTTACAGGCACTAACTATATTTGAAGTCTGACCTTTCTAATAATAAATAATAACGCAATCGTTACCAAAAATGTACAAGCAATTGATTTGTTTGTATGGCTTCTAAGGAATAAATTTGCACACCAAATTCAATTAAAAACAAAAGAAATTATGCGTCAGATTGCGTTAAGAGAAGCACTTAGAGAAGCCATGCAGGAAGAAATGAGGAAGGATGAAAGAGTATTTTTAATGGGGGAAGAAGTAGCTGAATACAATGGAGCTTATAAAGTTAGCCAGGGTATGTTGGATGAATTTGGCGAAAAAAGGATCATTGATACACCGATCGCTGAACTTGGTTTTGCCGGTATAGCGGTAGGTGCGGCTCAAAACGGACTTCGTCCGATAGTAGAATTCATGACCTGGAACTTTGCTGTTTTACCTTTAGATCAAATTTTAAATACCGCTTCTAAAATGTTGGCAATGAGCGGCGGACAAGTTGGTTGTCCGATCGTTTTTAGAGGGCCAAATGGTTCTGCAGGCCAGTTAGGCGCTCAGCACTCTACAGCTTTTGAATCGATGTATGCAAATATCCCCGGCTTAAAAGTGATCAGCGTTGCTACGCCTTACGAAGCAAAAGGTTTATTAAAAGCAGCCATTCGTGATGATGATCCTGTAATGTTCATGGAGTGTGAAGTTGGTTATGGCGATAAAGGCGAAGTGCCTGAAGAAGAATATGTATTACCAATCGGTAAAGCATTCATCAAAAGAGAAGGTAAAGATGTAACCATCGTTTCTTTTAATAAAATGATGAAGATTGCTTTAGGTGCTGCTGAAGAATTAGCAAAAGAAGGCATCGAAGCAGAAGTGATCGATCTTGCTACCATCCGTCCGTTAGATTGGTTTACAATTTTAGAAAGCGTTAAAAAAACAAACCGTTTAGTAATTGTAGAAGAGCAATGGCCATTCGCTTCTGTATCTTCTGAAATTGCTTACCGCATACAAAAAGAAGGATTTGATTATTTAGATGCGCCAATTCGCCGTGTAGTAAGTGCGGATGCACCAATGCACTATGCACCTAATTTGGTTGCAGCTTATTTACCAAGTATACCTAAAACGGTTAAAGTGGTAAAAGAAGTGATGTATTTGAAAAAATAATTTGCTAAATAAAATTTGTAAAAGCCTTCCGATTGGAAGGCTTTTTTATTGCCATGTTTTTAACTCATTTCTCTTAAAATAATATTCAGGAGTAATAATATCATCATCATCATTTACCATATACCAGGGAGATAATTTTTCATCAACTGGGTTTACCAAAATATGAATATCCTGTGCTGGCATATAACTCTGCGCCAATAAATAAATTTTTTGTCTTTCTTTATTTTCTGCAACATCAACAACTAAAACTGCATGCCCCGGAAATCCACCACGAATAAATACATCACCTACCTCCAATTCCTTCATAGAAATAGTTTTAAGTTGCTTTGATAAAGATGCAGAACCACACATGCCAAAAACTCTGTCTAAATATTTATTGAAATTTTCTCTTGTATACGGTTGAAAAAATTGGTAAGCACTATTCGCATTATCTTTAAAAAAGATGGACTCAAATTTTTTCTCACTAAATAAATATTCCCCTCTCAATCGCATCACTGCATCTGCACATTGTTGAAGATCTTTTTTACCAACTGAGATATCCATTATAGCATATTGTGCAGATTGATTAAATTTTTTATTGCCGTTATATAAATAAACAGTTTTGTTTTCTTTCAATGCAATATTTCTTATCCAGTTTGAGAAAGAGTTAGTATCATACTTCGTTCTTTCGAATCCATCAGGAAGAGGAATTTGAGCGATAGACTTGTACGGATTAATAGATTTATTTACATAATTTTCAGGAGATGGTTTGGAAAGAGCGAGGGAAGGCTGTTTTTGTGTGCAGGAAATACTCCCAAATGCAGCAAAAAGAATCAATGGTTTAGAAATCATAATTCGTTATTTTTGGTTACATATTTGAAAGAATGGAAAATATATTTATTCCATAAAAAAAGATCGTTAAATACTTATGCCTAATATTTTAATCATTGATGACGAAAAAGCCATACGGAAAACCTTAGCCGAAATACTTAGCTACGAAGGGTACAAAATAGATGAGGCTGCTGATGGCGATGAAGGGTTAAAAAAATTCAGTAGTGCAGCTTACGATGTAGTGTTGTGTGATGTAAAGATGCCTAAAATGGATGGTATCGAATTCCTGGATAAAGCCAGGCAGATCAATCCTGATGTACCTATCATTATAATAAGTGGCCATGGAAACATTGAAACTGCAGTAGAAGCAGTAAAGAAAGGTGCATTTGATTATATCAGCAAGCCCCCGGATCTTAACAGGTTGCTTATAACACTGCGTAATGCATTGGAAAAACAAACACTTGTTTCTGAAACAAAAGTTTTAAAACGCAGGTTTGGAAAAGTACAGGAAATGGTCGGAAGCAGTAATGCAATTGAAAAAATAAAAGATACTATCGAAAAAGTTGGTCCTACAGATGCAAGAGTATTAATAACCGGTGACAACGGTGTAGGAAAAGAATTAGTAGCAAGATGGATACACGAAAAAAGTAGCCGTAACAAAGGCCCGATCATTGAAGTGAACTGTGCTGCTATTCCAAGTGAATTAATAGAAAGTGAATTGTTCGGTCATGAGAAAGGATCGTTTACTTCTGCAATAAAACAACGTATAGGAAAATTTGAACAGGCTAATGGAGGTACTTTATTTTTAGATGAGATTGGTGACATGAGTTTGAATGCACAGGCAAAAGTATTGA
The DNA here is from genome assembly GCA_040387955.1 of Bacteroidota bacterium. Lineage (GTDB taxonomy): Bacteria > Bacteroidota > Bacteroidia > Chitinophagales > Chitinophagaceae > Ferruginibacter. The sequence continues at coordinate 123,549 of JAZKCS010000011.1, forward strand.
GAGCATTACAGGAAGGAAAGATCACAAGAGTAGGTGCAGATAAAGATATCAATGTAGATGTAAGAGTTATAGCAGCTACTAATAAAGATCTTTTGAAAGAAGTGGATGAAAAGAATTTCCGTCTTGATCTGTACCATCGTTTAGGGGTGATCATCATTCATGTGCCTTCATTGAACGAACGTAGAGAAGATGTTCCTTCATTGGTTGAATATTATCTTGAGATAATTGCCGGAGAGTACGGACAGCCGAAAAAGAATATCGATACGGATGCAATGAAATTATTGTCAGAATATAATTGGACTGGTAATATCCGTGAGTTAAGAAATGTGGTGGAAAGATTAGTGATCTTATCTGCAAAAACAATTACGCTTCCTGATGTAGAAAATTATGTTTTGCCTAAGAAGCAGCAATAACACCTTATCCAGCTTCATATAAAGTAGTTGGCTTTTAATTAGACTATATGATAAAAAAAATTACAACTTCTTTCTTTATACTTTTTTTATCTGGATTGTTGATCAATGCAAAGGGCCAAAATAATTTTTTTAGTGACCGGGCAGAAAAAGAGTTTAAAAAGAAACCTTATAAACCGATAGTAAAACCTTCACGTTATCGTACTGTGTCTTTAGATACAACTGCATTTAAATTCTTTTTAAAGGATATACCGTTAGAACAAAATTTAGCCAATAAAGAGAAAGCACCGATTATCAATATTCCGATGCCGGATGGCAAAACAGCTGCATTTTATATTTGGGAAAGCACGGTAATGGCTCCTGAGCTGGCTGCAAAATTTCCAGAAATAAAAACGTATACCGGACAGGGAGTTGATGATAAAACAGCAACCATAAAAATTGACTGGACACTACTAGGCTTTCATGCAATGATCTTAAGTGCTGTAACCGGTAGCATTTTTATTGATCCATATTCAAATGGTAATCTGACAGATTATATTTCATATTTTAAAAAAGACTTTAAAAAAAAAGGGAGGTTCAAAGAATTCCCCCAAAGAAAACCAACAAACAATACAGGGCAAAGACCAGTAAGTGAGCAGGGTATTTTAGCAGCAGTAGGAACTCAACTTTTTAAATATGACCTTGCTATTGCATGTACGCATGAATATGCAACTGCTGTGTGTGCTCCAATGACGCCAACTTTAGCGCTTACATTAGGTGCAATTGTAACAGCAGTCAACAGAATGAACCAGGTATATGAAAATGAACTGTCTGTTCATTTTGACCTTGTAGCAGGAGAAAGCAATATTATTTTTGTTACAGCAGGAAGTGATCCATTTAACGGTAATGACGATCCTGAAATACTTATTGATGAAAGCCAAACTGTGATCAACGCAAATATTGGCAGCGCTAATTATGATATTGGACATACATTCAGCACTGGGGCAGGAGGGTTAGCAACTATCGGTTGCGTATGTAATAATAGTCAAAAAGCAGAAGGTGTTACCGGAACAGAAGATCCTGTTGGAGATCCTTTTGTAATTGATTATGTATGTCATGAGATCGGGCATCAATTCAGTGCTAAACATATTTTTAATTCACAAGAAGATTTTTGTGGTGATCCTGGTCAGCATAGTCCTTCATCGAATGCTGAGCCTGGTAGCGGCTCTACTATTATGGGGTATTCTGCTAATCCCGCCATTTGTGGCACAGATAATTTACAGAATAACAGTGATCCGCAATTCCATGCAATTAGTTTTAATGAGATAATTGGTTATGTAAATGGTCCCGCCAATGCATGTGCAACAAAAATTTCAACAGGTAATAATATTCCTGCAGTAAATGCCGGTGCAGATTATTCAATTCCTAGATCAACACCTTTCTTTTTAAATGGTACTGCTACAGATATAGATGTTACAGATCATTTAACTTATTCCTGGGAACAAATTGATATAGGAGCACAGCCATCACCTTGGGATGCACCAATTGGTATTCATGCACCTTTATTTAGAAGTTTTCCTCCTGTTGATACAAGTATAAGATATTTTCCAAAACTTACAGATGTAATAAACAATACAACTACCAAAGGAGAAATATTACCTACAATTACAAGGCCTTTGAACTTCAGGCTAACGGCAAGGGATAACCATGCCGGCAATGGTGGAGTTAATTCTGATGATGTATTAGTAACGGTAACGTCTAATGGGCCTTTTACGCTCAGTTATCCAACACTAGCAGGAGTAAGTTGGACAGGAAATGAGAATAGAACCGTTACCTGGGATGTTTCGAATACAGATATTGCACCAATAAATGCTAACACTGTTAATATTCAATTATCAATTGATGGAGGTTACACCTATCCAATAACGTTAGTATCAGGAACTAATAATGATGGGTCCGAAGCGATCATAGTTCCAAATCTAAGTACCACCACGGCAAGAATAAGAATTATACCTGTTGGCAATATTTTTTACACAATATCAAAAAATAATTTCCGTGTTGTACAGAATACTCCGGTAACATGGATCGATTTTACGGGAGAAAAATTAAATGATCTTATTAAGCTAACCTGGGTTGTAAATGAACAAAATACTTCACTGTATGAAATAGAAAGGAGCAGTGACGGAATAAATTTTACTCAAATTGGCAATATACCGGCAAATAATATTTCCGGCACTTCACAACAGTATACATATAATGATACCACACCTTTAAATGGAAATAATTATTATAGAATTAAACAAATTGCAATAAATGCAAACCAAATAGTCTCTGATACCGTAATTGTAATGTTTAAAAGTGAAACTGAACCCTGGTTAATATATCCAAACCCAACTTCAGGAAACATAACTATTAAGAGTAATGTAAATTCAGATGATACACAATTGAATGTATATGATGCAATTGGAAGATTACTTTATAAAAAGACATTAAACAGCATGGTTATAGGGCAATTCATTTCTGTTGAGCTGGCGAGGTACGGCAAGGGAGTTTATCTAATAAAAATAAAAAATGATAAAATTTTAAAAATAAATAGGGTAGTTGTACAATAAAGATAAAATAACTACGTTTCTTATATCTGGATGTCATATATAATATTATTGCAGCATTTACTTGCTTTTTTTGATATTGTTATTTAACTTCGTAATAAGACACCCTTAATATTCCGTAATCCCCATATCCCATAAAATAAGCCACCTTCTAATGCTATAAGGCATTTTTTGTTTTCCAATACCTCTGATATATCTCGTACACACCCTTGTACCGACGACTTGGTTACCGTTAAAACCTCAGAAAATGAAAACAAATTTACCCAAAGTAGCGCTATTTAATAGCCAAAACATACTGTCACTATTTGTTCCCCAAAAGAACTGGAGAATAAGCATGGCTTTAGCTTTCATGTTATTTTCAACTACTACAGTTTTTGCAGATTATACAATTGCAAATGGATCTACCATTAATGCTTCCACTATAACAGGACAAAGCGGTGTACTTACCATCAATGGTAGACTATTAGTAAATAGTAACGTGTCACTTGCAAATTTTACAAGTGTTATTATTAATGCACCTAATGGTGAAATTTTTTGGCAAAACAACAGCGATCTTAGTTTCTCTACTGGTACTACATTTGCTGTAAATGCTTCTGCAAAAGGTTTACAGCCAACCGGTGGTAATGCATCTAAAAGATTGATAATCGGTGGTATCACAATTGCCGTATCTAATGATAATAGTAATAATGCAGCTTTTTCATTTGCTGAATTTAATACTTTAGGTGGCCTGCCTCAATTCACAATTACATCAAATGCTCCTGTTTGTTTTGGAACACCGATAACTTTCACAGTTACTCCAAGTCTTACAAGTTCTTTTGTATTTCATTATAACTGGTCCATTACACCGGTTTCGGGTACATTTTCACCTGTAACTGCATCCTCAACCGGTGCAAGTTCTACCACTATCGCACCGATAGTTGCGCAAGCATACACTATTACATGTACAGTAAAAGATGGCAACGGTGATAACATTGCAATAAAAACAGCTAACCTAACAGTTGTGAATAATTTGCCAATAGTAGCCTTGACGTCTGCCGCCGGTAGCGATAATCAAACACCATGTATAAACGCCGGAATATCTCCGATCACTTATTCTATAGATGTCTCAGCCACCGGGGCTACCGTAACAGGTTTACCGGCAGGGGTTACAGGAAATTATAATGCAGGAGTTTACACTATTAGTGGAACACCTACTATCGCAGGAGTGTACAATTATACTGTTAATACAACCGGAGCAACTTGTATCGGTATAGCTACAGGTACAATAACTGTAAATGCACCCGCAATCAGTCTTACGTCAGCAGCAGGAACAAATGCTCAAACAGTTTGTAGAACTAATCCAATAACTACAATTACTTATTCAATTGGAGGTACTGCTACAGGTGCAGGTGTAACAGGCTTACCCGCAGGACTAACAGGTAGTTATAACGCTGGAGTTTTCACTATCAGTGGTAGCCCATCTGCATCAGGTTCTTTTTCTTATACAGTTACCACAACAGGTGGAAGTTGTGGTACAGCTTCAGCCATTGGTTCAATAACAGTAAACCCAAGCCAAACATTAACCAATGCTACACAATCGGCACCAATTTGTACAGGTTCATCTGCTACTATTAATATGACAGGTTTAGAGCCTAATAGCACTAATAGTACGATCAATTATACTATTAACGGTGTGGCGCAAACGCCAATTACCGGTATTACTGCCGAAGCTTCAGGAAATGCAAGCTTCTCAACACCAGTTTTAACATCAGCAAACAATGGACAGATCTTACAAATAACAGGAATAACTCAAGGTTCATGTCCTGCAATTTTTACTCAGAATATTACTTTATCAGTTTATAGCATTGGTACATGGTTTGGAATAAATACTGATTGGTATGATCCTATTAACTGGTGTGGAGGTGTCCCTACATCTAGCAGCGATGCGATAATTCCTGCCGGTGTTGCAAATTATCCTGCATTAAATTCGGGAACTGCTTCAGCTCGTAATATAGTTATTTCAATCAGTGCAGCAGTTGTAATATCAAATAATGCTAAACTGCAAATTTCCGGAACAATAAATAACAGTGGTACATTTAATGTACAAGACGGAGTTATTGAATTAAATGCACTGGCAGTATCTCAAACAATCAGTGGAAGCGCTTTTGTAAACAGATCAGTAAAAGGTTTGATCATTTCTAATTATAATGGTGTAAATATTTCTGCTACTGTAAATGATACGCTTAATATTTTAGATTTTGTTTCTTTTGGAAACGTAAATGCCACAACATTAAATACTAATGATAATCTTGCTTTGAAATCAACGGCTACGGCTACTGCACGTATAAATGACCTTACTAACAATGGCGGTAATATAGCGAACTCTATCAATGGTAAAGTTATCGTTGAACGTTTTTTACCAATGACAAATACATCAGCTTCACGTAGATGGCGTTTACTTGCTACACCTATACAATCAACAGGTGCACCAACTATCAATCAGGCATGGCAGGAAGGGGTATCAAATGCAAGTGTTGCTTCACCTGTTAACCCAAGACCTGGATATGGTACACAGATCACTAACGGTAATACTGCAACTGCAGTTACTAAAGGATTTGATATGGGATCAACAACAAGTCCATCAATTTATTATTTGAATCCCGGGCCTGCAGCTAATTGGGTTGTACCTGGTACAACTAATACAGGTAGTATTTCAGACAGGGAAGGTTACATGATATTTGTAAGAGGAGATAGAAGTATTGTTATCAGTAATCAATTTGTTTCTGCAAAACCTGCAACATTATCTGTAAAAGGTAGCTTGCATACTGGGGATGTTACTAAAACACTTCTAACAGGTAAACAAGTGATCGGTAATCCATATGCATCTGCTATAAGTTTTGATAATGTTTTAATAAATGGTACTACACCTAATGATGCTGGGCATTCTTTCTATTATTGGGATCCTAAAACTTCAGGATCATATAATGTAGGTAGATTTATTACTGTTGCTAACGATGGAGTTGGTTCTCCATCAAGTTACACTGTAACAGCAAATGTGAGTGGTTTAAATGATGGTACCATAGAATCTGGTACGGCTATCGTTATTAACTCTGCCGGCGGTCCTAACACAATGGTATTTCATGAAACTGATAAGATCAATACAAGCAAAACAATTGGTATAGCAAGTCGTCCTACTGCTGCTCAAAGACCATCTGGCTTATCTGGATTATCTAAGTTGTATACAAATATGTATTCTGTAAATGATAATGGACAAGAAGAATTGTCTGACGGTATAGCAAGTACATACTATTCTGAATATTCAAATGAAGTAAATTTAGAAGATGCTTCTAAGTTGATCTCATTTAATTCCAAAGAAACTATTTCAATAATCAGAGATACTAATCTTTTAGCAATAGAAAAAAGAGTAAAAATAGATGGTACTGATACTACTTATTTGCAAATAAGAAATCTTGATAACAAAAAATATAAATTTAAATTTATTGCTCAAAATTTTGATCCATCTATTCAGGCATTTTTAGTAGATAGTCTTACAGGGAATTTGTATCCAGTAAAACTTGGAGCACAAGATACAACAAGCTATACCTTCCAGGTTACTGGCAATACTCCTTCTGCAAACGTGAGTAGATTTAAATTGATCTTTAAAACAATTAGTGGTGGTGTATTACCTATCAAATTTAAAAGTATAGAAGCTCATTTAGAAAATAATAAAAATGTAGTTTTAAATTGGAAAGTAGACAATGAACTTGATATTAAATATTATGAAGTTGAACGCTCTATTGATGGCATTCATTTCAGTAAAATAAGTACTGTTACTGCAACAAAACAAGGAGCTTATACTTCATTAGATAAAGAAGCGGCGAATACTATAAATTATTATCGTGTGAGAAGTATAAATGCTAATGGCCAAATTTTATACAGTTCTATTGTTAAAGTTGAAATGTCACAAAAAGCTGCATCCATTACAGTTAGTAGCACAGTTATCAATGATGGAAGAGTAGTATTGCAATTCAACAATCAACCAGCCGGTAAATATGATATTCGTATTGTGAACGGTAGTGGTCAAACGATGTATAATAAAGCGATCATGCATTCCGGTGGCACAAGAGTTGAAAACATTGAGTTAGGTGATCGTGTTGCGAAAGGAATGTACACAATTCAGATATTTACTTTGTCTGATGTTAAAGACATCAAGATAATTAAACAATAAAATAACTTTATTAATGCAATTATTTTTATTGTATTAATTAAGATCGTAAATTTGCACTTTATTTTTTTTAGCGTTTTTATAAAAATGCTTAGACCTTAATAATCCCTCCATCCTTTGTAATTTCTACTCCCAAGGTTCGTTCACCCAGGGCATGTTTAATTCTCTATCCTCTGTACCTCTATTTTAAACAATTAAACAAACCTCTGTAATGAAAACAAAATTTGACTTTTTATCAAAGCCGGTATCACCGACTTATGATCACATGTTACCCCTGTTACCCAATTTAAACTCAAAAAAAATGAAAACTTATTTTTTACTTTTGGCAAGCTTTTTTGTCTTGTCTTTAACTAACGTAAACGCTCAGTGTACTTTTCAAAACCCGGGTATTAAGCTAAACTCTTCACAAACACAAGTTGGTGGTGGGTGTTTAATTAATATCGACCTTAGTTTTGAATTATCTCACAATAATGGAAATAAATGGGTGAATATACATATTTGGCCAACAGCTTCTTACCCAGATCTTACATACAAAAAAGCACCAAAATCTGCTGATCTTGCAGATGCTGCCGCTAATATCATTATTGATCAAAGAGCGATCCCAACGGTAGCTATCAGCAACACATATTTGCCTGATGGAACAGTTCCTGTTCAATATTCTGGTGTTACAATTACACGTATTGAAGGAGTTACATATGATAGGTACACTATAACCAATGTTTCTTTGTTGGTTGCAAGTGGCTGTTCAATTGCACAATCTTTTACGGGAGATGTTTGGTCTTCACAAGCTGATCCTGATAACGTAGTGCATTGCGTATCAAAAGGATTTACTTTTATTGCAAATGACCCTAAAGTAGTAGGTTCTATTCTTTGTCAAAACCCAAGAAAATATAGTGTAATTATCACTACTGTTACAGGCGGTGTTAGTGGAACATATAATGTTTACAGGGATAATGGTGATGGTATGCTTGATCCTTTAATTGATGCAATAGTAGCAACTGATGTTCCATGGAGTGCAACAAGTACAACTCCTTATCAATCAGGACCTCAATTATATGCTGGTAACAATTCAAATCCAACAGCTTTACAAGCTTTATTTGTTGTAGCTTCTACCGTAGGCTTATCAAACACAACAATTGCTAAATTAGAAAATGGTTGTGGTATTTTGCCTGTAATTCTTTCTGATTTTAATTCTTTACGTAAGAATAATAATGTTGTTTTAAATTGGAAGACAGCTTCAGAAACAAATGTTGATCATTTTGAAATTGAGAAAAAAATTGGGACCCAGTTTGTAACTATAGGTTTTGTAAAAGCAATCAATGCTTCTAACGGAAACGCTTATACCTACACAGATGCTAACAGTTCAACAGGTGTGACAGAATATCGTATTAAAACTGTTGACAATGGTGGTGCTGTTCGTTACAGTGATATCAGAACAGTTAAAGGGTTTGGCGTAGCTGCAGATTTTTCAGTTTATCCTAACCCAAGTAATGGCGCAACTAAAATAATTGTTAGCGATATCACTTCTTCAACAAATATCAACATTAGCGATATTTCAGGAAGAACTATTAAAACTTATTCAAATCTTACAGGTAACCAGCTTGATATCAAAGGCCTTCAAAAAGGGGTTTATTTCATCCGGTTAACTGAACAAAATAGTATAGGAGTTGTAACAAGAAAAATTGTTATCAACTAATATTTAACTAAATAGGTTTTCAGGGTTTTTGTTTATCCCGATTGCATTCCTTGTGCGGTCGGGATTTTTTTATAAACGGTAAGCAAGAATCAACATTTTTAAACAATTTTGCTTACTTAATTAAGCTTACCATTTAATATGGTACTTTTGGCACATTAAATTTAAAATATGAGTATAGGCTGGATCATTTTTATTATTGCAACCTTAGGCTGGCATATTGGATTGTATGGTATGTTTAAAAAAGCCGGTATTGAAGGATGGAAGGCATTTGTTCCGTTTTATAATACATGGTGTATTGTTGAAAAAATAAAGCTTCCTAAAGTTTGGTTTTTTCTGCAATTCATCCCTATTGCCGGACAATTCATTACTATCTGGATAACAATAAAATTTGTTGAGCATTTTGGCAGATTTAATTTTTGGCATCATGCCGCAACTGTTTTAATTCCCTTTATCTATTTTCCTTACATGGGTTTTTCAAAAAATGAAAAATATGCAGGAGAGATAGTGATGAAGAATTATAAAAAATCAACCGCACGGGAATGGATAGATGCTGCAGCTTTTGCTGTAGTGGCTGCTACCTTGATAAGAACTTTTATTTTTGAAGCATATACTATTCCTACACCTTCAATGGAGAAATCTTTGTTGGTAAATGACTTTTTGTTTGTAAGTAAATCTGCTTATGGACCAAGAATTCCAAATACACCGATAGCAATGCCTTTTGTACATCATACATTACCGATAACAAATAGCAAGGCTTATCTCGAGTGGGTTCACATACCTTATACTCGTTGGTTTGCAAGTCCTGTAAATCGTAACGATGCTGTAGTATTTAATTTTCCTGCAAATGATACCCTTATAAATGACGAAGTCGAATATGGCTCAAGAATTACTTATTACCAGATATTAAGGGCAAAAATGCGCCAGGAAAATCTTACGGAACACCAGGCGAGAGAAGCAGTGCAAAATCAATTTGATGGTCTGATCATAACCAGACCGGTAGATAAGCGTGAGAACTTTATTAAACGTTGCGTAGCAGTAGCAGGAGATACATTAGAGATACGCAATACCGTAATATATATTAATGGTATGGCACAACCTTTTCCTGCACAAAGTGAAAGATATTATATAGTACAGACGAATGGCACGCCATTGATGGAAGATGAGTTGATCTCAATTGGTATTCATACAGATGCTGAATTAGGAGAATACCAGCAAATGAATGAACGTCTTTACAAGATCAATATGACCGAAGGCGAAAGACAAAAAGTAGCCGCAATGAAAAATGTTGTAAAAGTAGATAATGAGATCAATGAAGTTAGCCCTGAGTTATATCCTTATTATGATACAGCTGTGCATTGGTCAATAGATAATTTTGGGCCTTTATGGGTTCCTAAAAAAGGAGCAACCATTGCTTTGACACCTGATAATATTATAAGGTATCAAAGGTGTATCGTTACTTACGAAAATAATAAGATGGAAACGGCAAACGGTAAAATACTCATAAATGGAAAAGAGGCAACATCTTATACCTTTAAAATGGATTATTACTGGCTGATGGGTGATAATAGGCACAATTCATTGGATAGCCGTTATTGGGGTTTTGTTCCTGAGGATCATGTTGTTGGTAAAGCATCATTGATATGGTTTAGCTGGGAAAAAGGGCCACGTTGGAAAAGAATTTTCAGATGGATAAATTAATTTGCCCTTTATTCATAATTCAGTAACTTTAAAATATGGATGTGTCCTCTCAATAGAAATGTTGGGAGGATTTTTTATCTAAATAAATTTTTCATGGAAAAAAAAATAAATCAATTTGTATTTGAAGAATATACTTCCCATACAGACTTATCACCGACTGACGCTGCTTTATTGGAAAGAGCAAGAGATATAACTAAAGTTGCTTATGCACCGTATTCAAACTTTCAAGTTAGTGCAGTTGCAAAATTGGCAAATGGTGAAACCGTAACAGGAACAAACCAGGAAAACGCATCATATCCCGTTGGTATTTGTGCTGAAAGAGCTTTGTTATCTGCATTAGGAACATTGTTTCCAAATACGGCAATTGATACAATGGCAATTGCTTATCATAATTTGAATGGAGAAAGTGATAAACCTGTTTCTCCATGTGGCATGTGCAGACAAGCGTTGGTAGAATATGAAAATAGAACAAAGAGCCCGATGAGATTGATCCTGAGTGGAATGACAGGAAAAGTTTTTATTGTTGAACAGGCCAATCAATTATTGCCGCTATCATTTAGTGGAGATGATCTAAAATAAAGTTTGAACACCGCTTTCAAATTTGCTTTCATGTTCCAGTAACCATTTTTTTCTCCAGAGGTCACCACCGTAGCCAACAAGATCGCCGTTGCTTCCAATAACCCTGTGACAGGGAACTAAAATGCACAAAGCATTTTTCCCATTGGTAGTGCCGACAGCACGTATGGCTTTATGGTTACCAATTCGTTTACTTAATTCAAGATAGCTTATGGTTCTTCCGTATGGAATATTGGTTAATGCTGTCCACACTGTTTGTTGAAAATCCGTGCCGTTTTGTGATAATGGCAATGTAAAAATTTTTCTTTTCCCGGAGAAATAATCGTCCAATTCCTCAATGCATTTTTTTATTAAAGGATGAATCTCGTTATCAAATACGATCGTTGATTCATAAACCTGTGTTCCTTTTTGAGAATTAATAAAAAGTGCAGCAGTAATGGAGGTGCCATTTGATCTTAACTCAATGATTCCTATAGGTGATCGGTAATATGCGGTACTTATTTCCATTTGTAAAAAATAAATTTACTGATATTAATTTGACTGATTGAATAAAAAACAATTTCTTTACAATTCTGAATGGCATCCCCCAAAAAAGATATGAAATTTATAGAAAAAGCAATGAATGCTATAGCCGACCCATGCAGGCTTTCCATCTTAGAAGAAATTCACATTAAAGGAGAGATATGCTGTGGCGATGTGCAAAGCCTTACAGGTTTATCGCAACCAACCTGTTCTCATCACATTAAATTATTGGTAGAAAGTTCCCTGATCGATTGTCAGAAAAAAGGTCGTAACCAGATCATTTCGTTGAATAAAGAAAACTTTAAACGCCTGAGTTTCTTTCTTGAAAAATTCAGCCAGTCTTAGAATATTATATAGGTGTTGTTTTAACTACAGCATCAATATTCAATGGCCCATAAATATGAGGAAAGTTCTCGTTGATAGAAGGAGCCAATTCATATTTTAATTCAGCAGATAATTTTGTTTCATCAATATGCAACATTAAAAGGTTGCTCATGCCTTTGTAAAATCTTTCCAATACACCTTTTACCTGGCCTTCTTCACTTGCATGAATAAAACCTTCTTTTGCTAAAGACGGAGCTTCATAATATCCTTGTGCAAGGGCTTTTTCCCAATTCTCTGCAGTAACAACGTGATAGATCATTCTTCTAATAAATTTACAAGCGAAAGTAATTCATTCATCTTATACCGGTTGCGGTCATTGTCAAAACATTTACTCAATTCTTCCAGTAAGAACTGTATCACTTTTTTGTTATTCAATGGACGGAAATAGGAAGTAGTAGGAGGAACTGATATTCTTTTAAAATAATTCTCAACATCTTTGTGAGAATATATTTGGCCGTTCAAAGGATCTATATAAAATAATATTTTTTCTGAATTATGTGGCATTGGATGCATGATCTCAAACTGAGGATCAAAATGCGCCAGTATAAATTGTCTTGGAATATTAATTGCCTTTACAGGAATATCCAATAACTCACATAAGATCAGATATACGATACCGTTACTGATCACATTCCCTTTTTTTGATTCCAATGTTTTATTGATCAAAAAATCTTCAGGAGAAGTATAAGCTATTTCTACACCTTGCTGTTTATAATAATTATAAAAAATGCTTGTAAATACAGTGATCTGTTCAAGTGGTGTAAGGTATCTGTTCAACTCCAGCCAAATATTGCGGCGGAGTTTTTCAATTTCCTGCAATACCTGTGTAGATTGCATATCAGGATAATGATAACGGGCAACAAGAATAGCCCCATCGAGTAAATTGCCATCACCGTTCTTCCAGTTAACAAAGTCTTCTGTAAGGTCTTTAAAATGTAAGCGGTGTATCAGCGATTCAATACGTTCCTGAATATCCTCATTATTTGTATTTTCCCAAAGATCTTCAAGGTTGGGAATAATATCCTTGCCAAATGAAATAAGCCTATCACTTACAGTGTTATAAACTTCTTCATCAGGATCATCGATTAAATGAAATAAGGCTGATATTTCTTTGTTTTCCAGCAAGTATTTTTTTTATTGAATTTCGTTATTTGAAAATGAATCACAAAACAATAATTTTCCACGAATGTGATTAACTTGTATGTCAACGACTAATTGATCGTTCTGCCACTCATCTGCCGGTGCTCTGTTTTATTCGTTTTTAATACACTTGTTCTTATCATAATACCTGCATTGGCACCATCAGCTTGCATTTGGAATTTTTTGCCTTCATATTCCACTATACCCATATTGTTCATCCAATCTGCTATCTGTAATCTATATGGTTCTTCTGCTTTTGCGTTTTTCGGTTTACTGAAAGTCAGGAATTTATTTGGCCCATTCTCAAATGAGATACCTACAATATTATTTTTGACGACTGTACAAACTCCCGGTGTGTTTTTCTTTAGCTTAATGATCTGTACATAATGCCCATTCTCAATTTTTACTTTTCCGGAAGTAACTTTTGTTTCACCAATATTCAATTCTCGTTTTAAAATAATATCACGGTCAGCATAAAATTGTATTTTTTCTAAAGGTTGATGATTGCTTTCAACAGCGTTACGTATGCTGGTAGTAAAATAAGTTTTAGGAGTACTGCATGCCATCATCAAAAACGGTAGCGCCAAAAAAGCAAAATATTTGTTTTTCATTTATTGTATTGAATTTATTAGGTGTAAATATAGATAAAGCCCTAAATCAAATTATATGAGCGGTCGCCTTTATTTATTCAGTTGTGTTAGTAAAATTTTATGGCTTAATTACCAATGGTTTATATAATCATTTATATAATTTCAAGAGAAGTAGTTATTTAACACTACTTGCTGAAAAAAATCATGTTTAATGGTTATTTTTCCCATTAAAATTCATAAATTGTTAGACTATAGATTTCTTCCTTTCATCATAAATTTTATAAAAATGCAAATTCGTACCAAACAAATTTTTGCTTTTGTATTTCAAAGCAATCCTCAAAAAAATCAATTTGGCAAACAGCTATCTTTTCTTTTAGTATGCTCTTGTCTCTTTATGCTGTCTTGCAAAAAAGAACAAACAAATAGTTCATCAATTTCAACAGCACAGCGACCTACAAGTGAAAGTGGGAACATTGGAATTAATGTAGTACTTAAAACTTCTATTACTACTGCTATTTTAGATCAATTAAGAACTTACGGTAATGTTGGAAAAGTTTTTAATGAAATTAAAGCCGTAACAATGTTGATACCAACTCAAAATCTTAATGCAATAAAAAAACTTACTTATGTAAGTTTTGCAGGTCCTGATGCAGAAAGAAAAGGAGCACCGATCGATGCAGTTTCTGTTGCAGATTTTTCTGGTGGTATAAGCACATGGGATAATGATGCAATAAATGTTACTGACTTTGGTGCCGGACGTACAATAGCACAGGATGGTACGGGAGTATATGTAGGTGTACTTGATTCTGGATTGCCTGATTCATGGCGTTCTTATTTTCCACAGGAAAGAATTGCAACACAATATGCAAAAGCTTTTAATGGTGGGGGAGGTGATAATGGTAATGTATCAGAACCCACTAATAAATGGGAGCATGATCAAAACTCTCACGGGGGCCACGTAACCAGTACGATCATAGGATATCAACTTGGCACAACTTATATAAATGGCGTAGCACCTAAAGCAACTGTTATACCTGTTAAGGTATTGAATCAAACCGGATCAGGATGGTCATCAGTTATTGCTGAAGGTATTTTATACATGGCATCATTAAAAGCAGGAGCTTTAAGTAATTCGCCTGTTGTGATCAATATGAGTTTGGGCGGTTCACAATTAGATGGAATTGAAAAAGCTGCAATAGATTATGCTATCAGCAAAGGTATCATCATAGTAGCATCAGCAGGAAATAATGGTGCTGCAGGAATGGGGTATCCTGGTGCTTATCAACCTGTGATCAGTGTGGCAGCTGCAGGTTGGAAATCTGAATTTAAAGTACCAACATGGTGGTATTCATTAGATGTACCGGAACAAACCAAAACAGACGAATATTATATTGCTGATTTTTCTGCTGTAAGAAAAACAGGGCAGGATCTTGATGTTACTGCGCCAGGTGCTAATATAGTAGGGCCTTACCAAGTTAATAGTGGCCAATTAGCTTACTATTATCTTTCTGGTACATCAATGTCAAGTCCTCATGTGGCAGGTATTGTAGCATTGATGGCCCAGAAGAAACCATCATTAACAGCAGCACAAGCTGAAACAAAATTAGAGTCAGCAGCTGTTTCAATGGCTGAAGGTGCTGATCTATCAGGTAGTGGTTTTATTACTGCCACTGCAGCATTGAAAGGATTGTAAGTAGAAATAATTCTTAATTAAAAAGTCCCGTTTTTTAAACGGGACTTTTTTTATGATGTCATAAAAATGAAATATAATATTTACTATTTGGTCTTGATCTTTTTTGGAGTAGTTTTTTTTACTGTATTTTTTTTAGGAACAGATTTCTTTTTTACAACAGGCTTCTTTTCTACAACCTTGTTTTTTTTCTTTTTCTTCTCAGCTTTTGCAATTCCATCTTCTATCTGTTTGCTAGTCTTTTTAACAATATGCACAAACCTTTTTTCACTTAAAAGATCTTTGTACATAGCCAAAGCAGTTGTCAACTGATCTGTGATGCTGTTTTCTTTAGTTTTTTTTACTGGCTTTTTTGATGCCTTTTTTTTGTCAGTCATATTTATAATGGCAGTAGTTTAGGGTTATAAATTACAGCAATTTAGCCGAAATACAAATATATTTATGATCAATGGCGATTTAGTTTATAGAAAAGAAAACCAGGGAAGCGTTAGCTGGCTATTTTATGCACAATGGATTCATCAGGCTTGTGAAAAACAACAATTAATTCGCAACCAACACCCGGTTGAGAATTGATCATTACTTCACCTTTAAATTGATTGATCCTGCTGGCAATATTTTGCAATCCGATGCCATTTCTTTTTTTAGTAGTATCAAACCCTACACCATCATCTTTAATGCTCAATAATAATTTCCCATCTTCTTGAACAATTTTGATAGTAATAGTAGAAGCATGTGCATGTTTGAAAATATTATTCATTTGCTCCTGTGTTATTCGGAAGATCGCCAGCTTCATTTTTTCACACATTTGCCCTTCATCAATATTCTCCCAATCAGTATTGATTTGCAACTGGCCTGTTTGCCTAATGTTCCGGATCATATCTTCTAAAGCATGAGTCAATGTGGTTTGGTCTAATAATGGCGGCACTAAAGATTTGCATAACAACCTGATCTCCTGTACAGCCTTGTCAATAAAGCCTTTGCTGTCTTTTATAAGTTGCAAACGTGATCCTTCATTGTGATAAGCCGTATCAATAAAAAGTCTGCAGGTGGCTAATATCTGGTTAACATTATCATGCAATTCTGCTGAAAGAAAAGAGCGTTCCCGTTCCTGTGCTTCAATAACTGCATCTGTTATCTCATGTAATTTTTTTATTTTTTCTTCATCAAGTCTTTTTTCTAGACGAAGTTTTTCTGCAGTACGCAATTGTTCATGTGCTTTTTTTAATTGCTCTGTCTCTTTTCTTAATTGTTCATTTAACTCTATCATTTCGCTTGAACTTATTTCAATAGAACGTTCAAGTAAACGATGATCTTTTTCATAATGATCGTAAGATTCACTAATGGCTTTAATAAACGCATGATAGTTCTCAGGGACTTTATCAAGTCCTCCTAGGTACTTCTGTGCTTGGCGTGCTATGAGTTTATTAAAGTTTTCCATTATTGCTCTGTAAAAGTTGTAATGGTCATTGTCTGATTATGTAATTCGGAGAAATGTTGTTGTTTTGCAGAAGGGCATATTTCTCCATAAGAATAAAATCCTGCGATAGCAGTTTTATCTCCATACATAGCTCTTACCACTTCAACTTCCTCTTCTACACGTTGGTTTAAAACTAATTTTCTTCCTACACAACTAATCAGTAATGCAAGATCTGGTTCTTTTACATCATTGCTTATAGATTGTTGTGCTGCTTCGGAAGCGCCTTCTATAAGCCTGTCAAAATTAGCAGTCATTAAACGTGCATAGGAGCCTTCTGGCATATTGCCTGCAAATGTGAGGCTTTTTTCTTCTTCATTCACAGCAAGAATTGTTCTTACCAAAGAACTACTGTAATTATTTGCTCTGATAGATAAAGGGAATAATAATCCTGACAATGGTAACTCATTTGCATAGTCACCCAGGTAACGTTTATAAATATCTAACGCCGGTTTATTATCCAGCTCGTATAAAACATTTTTTTCGGAACGTGTGATCAATCTTTCATGACCAAAAGAATCCCATCCGCCAATACTGCCATAACTGATAGTGAAATCTTCTCCATAAAAACCGATCGCAGCAATTTGTCCTTCTTGTGGAATTTCATTTAAGCCTATCAAAGTTTTTGCAAACCTTGCACCATCACCTGCTAAGCCACCCGTAATGATGACTTCCGGAGATAAAGTTCTTTGTAAACCCAGTACAAGATCGCTGCCATTTACTTTTTGTCCATCAGCAATCACCAATATATTTTTCAAACCAATTGGATCAAGTTGTTCTGCAAGAACTTTACCTGCTATAAAACTTTCGTTTGCATTATCAATCTGAGTAATGCCAGTTTTAATAACTGTTTTCTCTAATTGAATAGCGGTCAATGAGATCGTCTCATCATTTACTTGCGTATCTATTATTTCTCCTGCAGTAGAATTTATAAGTATCACTGCATTGGGATAAATGTTTTTAATTGCGGAAAAAATGCATTCTTTGGAAAGTAATTCGGTGCTGCCAAATACAATGACCAGGTTGGCCAGTGTTGGATTGAATTCATTGTTTCTTACAAGTTCCCAGCCATTGGCTATGGAATACTTTTTTTGTTGAATGACCATGTGTGTATAGGATCTTAGGTTTTAATAGCATGATAAGGGTGCTATCTATTACGAAGTAACGAAACAGTTTGTTAAAAATTGTATTGGGTAGTTTTTTTAGAGATTCTACTACAAAAGCAGCCAATAAATAACGATAAAATAAAAGTTTTATACCCTGGATTATTCGTATGGAATGAAAATAAAAAATTCATCCTACATAAATTTAAAACTATGCAGGATGAATAATATTTTAAATAATATTAATGTGCTGACACCGGAGGTAATGGTGCAGGCACAACATTGTGAATAGGTTTTGTGTATAGCAAATATGTGAAGATTGCATCCAATTCTCCATCGGTCATGTGTTGATACATTTCCCATGGCATTGGAGGTAATAGCATGCGTCCACCCGGAACACCGCTTTTTTTACCCTTGCGGATGGCAGTCATAAAATTTTCTAATTTCCATGCACCGATTCCTGTTGTAGAATCAGAAGTAATATTTGCCGTAAATGAAACGCCCCATGGACCAATCCAGGAAGTCAGGGTATTGGTTACAACATTACCTTTTGATTCAGCATGTTTACGGTCAGTGTCTGGTATAGGTTGTTTTTCCGGATGGCCGGATAGTAATAAACTACTATCAAGTACTGGACCCATTGCAGTCATTTTCTTTGGGGTATGGCAATCATGGCAGGCTCCGATAGTAACAAGATGTTCTCCCCATTTTATTTTACTTTCAAAACCACCGAAAGCCGGTTGTTCGGAAACAGGCTCCTGAACAGTTGGCTTATTTTCATTACAACGTGAAATCAAAATCGCTGATACAACAATGAGCACAAGCATGGCTGCAGTTGAATTGAATATTCTCATAACAATCGTTTTTAGATAAGGCAATATATATGACATAGTAAAATAGAAAAAACTGTTGGCTTTTGCAATAGGTATTTTAGCTTTTATAGTAATAAGGCAGTGAGTTGCATTATTATTGTTATATGTAGCAAACACCTATATTTGTTCAAAAAAAATATGCCACAAACACCATCAACTTTAAAAGTCATATTTGTAGCTGCACTTATATGTCTTTTTTCAACTGCTATTTATGCACAAACAAATAGGTTTGGATTAGGTACAACAAATCCTAAAACATATTTACACATAGTTGATGGATTATCCGGCAATATGGGATTTCCATATGAAGCTGCCGTAATAGAAAAAACGGAAGATAGCAAACTGGGGATCTACAGTACTTCTACATACCCCGTTGATTATAAAACTTCAGCCGTTGCTTTAGGCTTTAGCAATTATTTAGATCAGAATAATCAATACTCCGGATTTGAAATGCAATATGGAATATGGAGCAATTCTGGCTATATTTTAAGATTTAATGCACTAAGCAGAAATACTGCGGGGAATTATGTAGCTGCTACCAGCTATTCAAATATTTTAGTGATGGATAGGCAAGGACGTGTAGGCATAAATTTGACCACTGGACAACCGGTAGCACCTCAAAAACCTTCTGCTAATTTACATGTGAATGGTACCGTTAGGTTCCAGAATTTACCTGAAGCATCTACAGGAGGTAATTACTTAGTTGTTGATGATAGTGGTAATATTAAGATCAGTTCAGGGACCATCGCTAATCGTCCGGTTGTTAATACAGAAACAGTTACTGCTGCTGAAGAAATTGTTTTATTAAAAGAACAGATCCGTATTTTAAATGAGCGGATATTAGCATTGGAGCAAAAAACTTCTAAACGCAAATAATACTACTTCTTACATAGTTTTTCTTGTCCTCGCCGGGTGCAGAAAATTAAAGAACAAAACGTTATCTTTAGAGTGAATCATATTCTATAACGCCTCTGCATGCCCAAAATAAATTTTGATATTCATTTTAAGGACCTGTTTGATAATACAAGCGACCTGATCTATTTTCTTTCAATTGAAGGGAATATAGAACTGGTAAATCCAACATGGCTTAAAACGCTTGGTTATGAAGCAGAGGAGGTGGAGGGAAAGGTGATCTTTGATTTTATTCATCCTCCATGTGTAAATGAGTATCGGGAAGCCCGAGAAACTGCTATCACAACAAAGCAAAGTATTGAACTGGTGACCACATTCATTTCTAAGGATGGTAAAGAGGTAGTATTAGAAGGCCAGATAGGATGCTTCTTTACAAATGATGAGCCTCTTTACACACGAGGGGTATTCAAAAATATTACAGCCAAAAAAATTGCGGATAAGGATATAGAAAACAGTGCAAAAAGATTACAAACCTTCTTTCAAAGTGCTCCTGATGCGGTGATCGTAATCAATCAAAATCAAAAAATATTGGAATGGAACCCAAAGGCAGAAACGATCTTTGGGTATACTTCAGCAGAAGCTATGGGTACCACTTTATCCCAAACCATCATACCACATCAATACAGGGAAGCTCATAACCGGGGGATGGCACATTTTCTTCAAACTGGCGAAGGTCCGGTATTAAATAAAACAATTGAAATAACAGCATTGCATAAAAACGGGCATGAGTTCTATGTCAACCTCAGTATATCTAATGTAAAGCTGGAGGGTAAATGGTTTTTTATTGCATTTCTTTCGGATATCAGTGAAAGAAAAAAAACAGAAGAAAGCCTGATATACAAAGAGGCCGAATTATTGCAGGCAAAATTGATGGAAGATAAAAAAGATGAATTCATTTCTATTGCAAGTCATGAGTTTAAAACTCCTCTAACTACTATAAAAGGTTATGCACAATTAGCACTTGATATTTCTAAGGATAATGATCGGAACCAAGTGCAACAATGCCTTCTAAAAATAGATGAATATGCAGGCAAACTGAATTTGCTGGTAAGCGAATTACTGGATGTATCAAGGATACACGGAGGTAAGCTGACTATTGCTAAAACCACTACTGATATGGCTTCTTTTCTTCAGGGAGTGTTGGATTCAATGCAGCAGATAACTCCTGATCATAAAATTATTTTAGAAAAAAATGAAACCGCAAAAGTGGACGTGGATACATTAAGATTAGAACAGGTAATCTCTAATATAATCAGTAATGCGGTTAAATATTCACCTGACAATAAAAAAATAACAGTCAACGCTTTTAATAAAGACAATGATATTATTGTGTCATTTACAGATAACGGCATTGGCATCCCCACAGAAAAAATTGCAAAAATATTTGATCGTTTCTATCGTGTTGATGAAACAAATGTAAAGGTAACTGGTCTTGGGGTAGGACTGTATATTTCTTCACAAATAATAAAGCAGCATGGAGGTAATATCTGGGCAGAGAGTAGTGAAGGTAAAGGAAGTACTTTTTATTTTAGTTTACCTGTTATGCATTAATTTTCCTGTTTCACAGATGTAGCCTGTTTCTTTTCAGGATCAGTTTTTATTCTGCTGCTTTTTCTTTTAGGACAGGTTGTTCTTCTTCCTTGCCATGTATTGAATCCTACTTTGATCTTATAAGTATGTAAAAAAGATTGTCCCCAATTATCATGTTCATATCCCAATGATAATCGAAATGTTTTTGTATTTCTTCCTGATCTGCCCCAGTTATTGGCAAAATTCCAGGTAATATCAACACCATACAAAGCAGAGAGAGAAGTAGTATTAGAAAAAGGAAAAGCTGCAACACCACCATATGGATTTAAAGAAGCATTGATGAGTGGCAAAGCAATCAATGCTCCGGTAAAACCTTTCAATCTTACTGAAGAAAAATAAGATCGGTTATCATCCTTGATGATCATTTTTGATAATGATCCTCCTATGCCTAAAGGAAGTAAAGTGAACAATGCACGTGAATTATCTGCAGCTCCCGGTGACCGATAAGTGCTCATCTCCAATCCATACCCATTGAAAAACTGCTTGTGGCTGAAACCCATTTGAGTAGTGAACATATATACTAAACGAGGATAGCGATCGTACTGAAATAATATGTCATTTCTTGAAGAATCATTACCATATTCTTTTAAAAAAGAGTAGGGGATCTTTCCTGCCGATCCCGGCAAAATAAATTCAGTACTTGTAGCAACAGCTTGAAAAGGACGGTAATGATATTCAAAAAATATCCTTATCAAAGCATCAGCCTGTGATGATTTGCCATTGGCATTGTATAATAACAACAGCATATCTTTTATTGCAATTGCTGCCTGCATTGCAAGAGGAGATAAGCCTTCCTTATCACCTTTCCAATCACTATCACCTTTAGCCGCAAAAAAACCTTTGTGCAACAATAACAAACTTTCTTTGCCTTCTTCTTTTTGTTTTGCAACAGCAGGCCACCACAGCCTGGATGGTTTCCATCCTTTAATTGTTATAAGGTCCATTGTGGCCGAATCCCTGATGGTATGTTCTTCAGAATAGGAATCTGAAATGATGTGCATTAGTACGTAGGTGCCACGTCCGGATTGACTTGCGCCTGCTGGGCATTCAATGATCTCCCTGAAAAAAAAGTACATCATTTGTAAACATCCTTCCAAAGTATTTATGAGTACAGCCTGTTGAATATTTGCAGGCTTTGCCCGTATTGCATTCATCACTGCATCATTAGATGACATGAAATGAAACATCTGTCTGTTTTGTGAGAACTGTCTTTCAAAAGAAAAATCCGTGTACTGGCTATGTGGCCTGCCATCATCTTTTAAAAATCCCCAAGATATCAATGAGTCAGTGATAGCTCCACCATTGGGTGATTGTCTTAAAAGTTTTAAAGCCACTTTTTCTATTGCTACATGGCCCTTAGTGCTAAAAGCATATATAGTATTTGAAAAAAATAAAGATATCAGTATCATTGAAACGATACAGTATTTATTATTTGAGAGATGTAGAGATGTATGTATTTTCATAATGGACAGTAGCACAATATACCAAACAATTTGGCGCTATCACTTTATTTCAGCGCCGGGCTCACTTAAGTATAGTGAATCCGTTTCACTGCTGTATTTTATTTGTTTTAATAGGTCACCATCCTTTACAAAGAATTTTTCATGCTGCTCTTTATCATTTTTTATTTCATCCATGAGCCCCATCAATGTATTGAAACCTTCCGCTGTATGCAGATCACGAAATTCGTTTAATGTAAAATAGTTTGTAGACATGGCTATTAGTTTAAGCATATCTAATTTACTAAATTTATTTATTAAATGGAAGTAGTAAAAAAAACTGCTCAATCCAGCGCCAAAACTATCTCTCCCTCTTTATTAATATACATATGTTTGCCAATTCGCTCAACAAAAGCAAACCCATTTATAAAACTTGCACTGCGATCATATTTCGGTTCTATAACTACTTTTCCTGAAGCATCTATAAATCCCCAATTTCCATAATCGATCTCTACAGCAGCAAGCCCTTCAGCAAACGGCTCTGCATTTGTGAATTGTGGTTGTATGATCCATTGTCCTTTACTATTAATAAACCCATATTTGTCATTTTTATCTCTGGCAGGAGCAAGGCCTTCATTAAAATCTTTTACCCTGTCAAAAGTACTGTCAGACAATTTTTTCTCTTTTAGATCCATGATCTCCCAAGGTGTAGTGTATAGATCTTTTTTAGTCGCCAATATTTTGTCTTTACTAACATTGGTTAGATCATAATATGTTGGAGCAATTATCCATTCGCCTTTTTTATTGATGATACCCCATTTTCCTTTTTTCTGTGCTTGTGCATAACCATTTTCAAACTCATAACACAGATCATAAATAGGGGTGATCGCAATTTTACCATTCTTATCTATATACCCCCAGTTGCCATCTTTTGATACACGTGCCAACCCATCAGTAAACTGACCAACTGCATTAAATTGGGGCTGTATCACCCAGTCACCTTTTGTATTAATAAAACCATACAGTGCAGAGAACATATCTTCTCCTTTGCCTGCTCCCGCAAGCCCTTCTGAAAATTTATCGGCAAATACAAATGTTGGTTTAATGACAACATCGCCTTTGCCATCTTTGAAACCTGCTTTTGTTCCTTCTAAATACCAAAAAAGTTGTTCCTGGGCATCCGCTGTAGAAAGAAAACAGAATAACATAACCGTAAGAAATGTTCTCATAATAATTATTGTCTGGATAAGAGTTACAAAATTACAAAATGAAAATAATTCATTATTAATTATAACTCTTCAAAAATATTAACTCTAAGAGAGTATCTCCCCAAGATCTACCTCAAGGCATTTGCTAAGCCTCCATAATGTCAGGTAAGAAAGATTTACCCTGCCCGATTCAATTTTTGAGATTGTAGACTTGTCCATGTCGCAGTTTAAAGCAAGAGCATTTTGCGTCATTCGTTTTCGTATACGAATTGATTTTATTCGTTGCCCTATATCATTAAGTAGTTCTTTATCGGATGTAATTAATGTCATTGATTGTATTGGTGTATAGGTGTATAGGTGTATTGGTATATTGGTGTATTGGTGTATTGGTGTGATTAAAGTCATTGAGGCAAATTATAAATTTTCATTTAAATTTTTGTTGACCGATAACACCACATTGGGATTTTGTTTTATTTAAAGCTGACAATTCTGGTATATAAAAATAAGGCTGCACTACTGCAGCCCTGATTGCTTAAATCAAACGTATAAATCTTAAACCAAAAACTGAGATAGATTCCGCTTTATCTCATTGCTAAATTAAAAATTTGATTTTAATTTTTGGTTGACCGCTAAGCCAATTTTTACTTATATAATTTCTATTAATATTTTATAAGGCCAAAATAAAAGGGCTGTAAATATACAGCCCTAAATGCTACAACATATTAACCAAAACAGAGATTCCGCCTACCTCAAACCACCACTAATTTAAAAAATATTTTCAAAATTTTGGTAGCCGTAGCCGCCTTCTTTTAGAATTTTTAATAAAAATATTTGGAAATCTTTTTTTTTATTTTTTATTTTAGATTATCTAATTTTTATTATTATTTATGGTAATAGGCGAAAAAGAATTGCTGTTTACATTAGGACAGCGAATAAAAAATATCCGTCAGACAAAAGGCCTGACACAAAATGTTTTAGTGGTTAGATGCCACATGGATAAATCTACACTTTCAAAGATCGAGAACGGAAAAGTAAATATTTCTTACGTTACGTTATACAGAATATGCAAGGCACTTGAGGTCTCTATGCATGAAATATTTTAAATTCTAAAAGAATAATTTTATAAAAAATAAAAAATAAAATTCAACAGGTTGGCTAATCGAACATCTTTTATTTAAAATAAAGTATATAATTTGTTTTGTTTAAAAATGCAAATCAGGGTTATTTCATATAATGTTTTTTGGAGAAAGCTGTCAACTAAGATTTGAGTGTGTATCCCAGCGTAAAATTTATATTATCATGGTGTATTATGCATTCATGAACCAGTTGAATTCATCATTAAAGTTATAAAAAAAGATACGATAGTATTTATACCGTACAATGCAAAAAAAGATATTATTGACGCAATTGTAGAAACAATATTTCCCAATAAAATAACTCCAGAATTAGAAAGCAATGGAATATAATTTCGCTATTAAAAAATGCACTGAAGCGCTTGTGCAGTTAACAACAGAAGATGATATTGAAACAAGAATAAGAAACACCTTTAATGAAGTGTCTTCTTTAGATAAAGAAGATGTTTCCATTGAAAATTTGCAAGCAGTTGTTGAATGGTGTGAGAAATATTTAAGCATTAGAGAAACAGGCTTGAAAGTAGATGGTACAGTTGAATTTGTTTCTGACAAAAACAGGGAGTTTGGGAAATTAGCACATCAGATCACCTATTTGTGTATCAAAATAATAGAAGATACATGCGGTAACTTAAAATCAAAATAAATTAATTGATCTTCTCTCTTCAGAGCATACTGATTGATTAGCTTTTACATAAGCACTAATATAACATTCGTATACTCCACTAAAGTGGTGTACTTTACATACATGCTGATAAAGGTAATTCCTGATTCCACTATTAAATTAGTGGCATTAGGAGGGAGGATAAAAGAATTACGTAAACAAAAAGGAATAACACAAAATGCACTTGCCAATAATTGCGACATGGAAAAGTCAACCATATCAAAAATTGAAAGTGGTAAAGTAAATATAGGATACCTCGTGTTGTTGAGATTGTGTGATTGCCTGGGTGTAAAATTAAAAGATCTTTAATATGGTTTAAATAGGATGACTATTAATACAAATTAAGCTTATGCCCCGTATTAATAGTAAAATTCGCCGCATTAGAAACTGAAATACTCCTACAGGAAGTAGTAGAATTTAAAATAACAGTACCGGTATTAATGATGACATCAGTGTTAGCATCTGGTACCACACCACAACTCCAGTTAGCCGGATTTTCCCATGCGGATGTGCCACCTGCACCAGTCCATGTATCAGTAAATTTTAAAGTAAATGTGTTACTGTATGTATTGTTATTTACAAAACACCTGTATTGGTATCCGTACCATGACGAAGGAATATTATTTAATAAAAGCACAGAAGACGTGGCTCCGCTATAATTTATTCCATCTGTTAAGTTATTAAAACTACTGCCTGTATTTACCTGCCATAAATAATTGCTGCCCGAAATATCAGACACTAATGAAGTGTTGATACCACCAGGGCAAAGCATATAATTAAATCCTGTTTTTGTTATTGTTCCGTTAGCTGTTGTTACTGATACGTCTCCAAATGTGCCGTTGCCAACCACAGCGGTTATGACAGAGTCTGAAACAACTGTAAATGAAGCAGCCGCTGTTGCACCAAAGCTAACAGCAGTAGTTCCCATTAAACTCGATCCTTTAATAGTTATGATAGAACCCGTAATTGCATTTGTAGGCGTAAATGATTTAATAGCCGGAGGACAGCTCGTTGAAGCCGTCCATGCAAAAGCACCTTTACCACTTAAATCTTCATCTACAGTTGCATTACCACCACGACCGGAATAATTCATTCCGCAATAAGTTCCATTACCATTTGGTGCACCCACAAAGCGAATGAACATTCCTCTCTTTGCACTAGAACCATTTGTATTATTATACGGATATTCTTTTGCTGTTCCTGCGATCGTAATATTTTCAAAAATTAAATTGTAAAAACCATCACCGGATGTTTTATTAAAATAGATACCATCATTTTTTGAATCAATGATATCGATGTTATAAAACTTAATATTCTTCACTTGTGTGCCACTTCTATTTGTACACAAAAGATCGATAGCTCCCACAGGATTATTATACAGATCATTAAAAGTGCCACAGGCAATTAAGGTAATATCATGAAACACATGCTGGCCCGTAGCATTAAAAGTAACTCCAGGAAAAGTATTGTTCGCTCTAAGACCAGCTTCCAAATTATCTTTAACGATGATATTATAAGCCTGGTTATTTTTACCACCGTAAATGGCTACACCTGAGGCACGCCAGCAGTTTTCAGATGTGTTATAACGAAAAGTATTATTAATACACTCTTGACCGTTAGCAGACCATATCGCCATATCATCATCACCGTTATTACGAAAATTACAATGCTCAACAATTGAATTTAATGTGCCTTTGCAAAGGTTGATACCATCAGCATAATTATTACGGAAGCGACAATTGGAAAGTGTAAATCCATCTGCAACCGATGGGCCCATACCAGTGTAATTAGCGATCCATGCACCACATTCAAAATGTTCGGCCCATACATTTGTAATAGTTGAGCCCGAAGTATACACACCATTTAATCCTTTGTAAGAATTACTTCTTGATGCATTTGTTGTGGTTAAATAAAGCCCGTCATAACTAATGTTAGAAGCGTATCCCCAAAGCCCGCCATTATTAGTGGTGCCATTGGTAAAATTCATTTGGGTGTACCACATACCGGCACCCTGTAATTTTGTGTGAGCCGTAGTGAACTGAATTAAATTATTGATGTTATAAACGCCTGTTGGCAAATAAATAGTTTTACCCCCATTACTATTAATAAAACTTTGCAGATCACTTCCGTTACCAGAATAAACTGCAGCACCCACAGGTGCCGTTATTGCTGCCGGCACAGGTTCCAGTTCAGCAAAATCAATATACACATTACCACTCTCTCTTACCAGTTTCAATTTACCACCCACAGCAATTTTATTTGGCAGCTTATAACGTACTTCGTCAAACCTCATCTTAGGGTTTTTATTTGAAACGCCGCCATTATTCGGATTGGCGTTATTCCAAAGAGATTCCCACGACCATGTCGTCGTTAATGTGATCCCTGTTATACGTACATTGTCAACGTACACGCCAATAACATCTGTTTCTCCATTAGGAATAGAGTACCTTATTACAAGTCCATCCGCCGCTTCTATCATTGTCCATTCCACAGCAGCATTTGCAGCAGTCATATTTACGCAAACCTGGTCAGATGCTTCTGATTGAAGATCTATTTGTGAGAATGATTTAGCCATAGCAACAGCTCCATTTGATAAAACACCACCATCCGCTTCATATCTTTTATAAGGGGCGTCGTAATAGCCACGCTGTGCAAATACATTTACAGAACTGTTTATTAAGAAAAGGAAAATGATTGAGAACTTTAGTAGAATATTATTCATAACGAGCAAGTCAAAATTAGAATTCTGGAGTTTATGGGAGTTTAATTTTTTATAAAGGTATTAAGAAATGGGAGTTAGGTACTTTATATAACATGACTATAAATAATATTAATAAAAAAACAAATTTCCGTTACGTAAGTAATTGATTTTCTGTGTAATAAAAACAAATAAAAAAAACATGTATATAGTTGAATATAATGATAGAAGTTCAAATTTGCTATCTCTATGAGGAGTTATGGGGGATAAATGTTGCCTATTGCAAGTGTTCAAAGACCAGTTACAATTTGTAGATCCTTACATAGTATTGATTAATTAGGGTAGGGCGGAATATCACTACAATAAGGATTTTCGAAAAATCACTCCCTCTTCACCAATAGCAATGATCGTATTTTTATCAATAAAACTCACTGCATAGTAATAACGAATTACAGGATTACTGATCGCATTCCATGACTCACCACCATTGGTAGTATAAATTATAGTTCCCGCTTTACCAACCACAACGCCATTGTTAGGATCAAAAAAAGAAACACCTCTATATACATTTGTTCCGTTTATTCCTTTTGCTTTCCATGACTTTCCTCCATCAGTGGTATGAAGGATCGTACCCCCGCCACCTACGGCAGTACCGTTGTTTTCATCTGTTAACGAAACACCATATAAAGGTGTAGTTTGGCTTTTTGTTACAGGTGTCCAGGTTTTACCGCTATTATTTGTAAGAAGAATTTCTTCATAAGTGGAGCCGCCTACAATCATTCCGTTTTTACCATCAGAAAAAGAAACACTATAAAGATTTGAGGCTCCAATTTTATTTTGCACCCAAGTGATGCCACCATCAGTAGTTTGCAGAATATTTCCGGATAGTACACCTGCAATTGTACCGGTATTAGCATCTGCAAATGATACAGCGTATAAATTACTAGTTGTTCCACTGTTTTGTTTTATCCAGGTAGTGCCACCATCTGTTGTACGTAGTACAACTCCCTCATCACCTACAGCGGTACCGGTAAGTTCATTGGTAAATGATACACCATGTAACATTACTGTTGTGCCGCTGTTTTGTTCTGTCCATGTAGAGCCAGCGTTAGTAGTACGTAGAATTATACCTGAACTGCCCACAACAGTACCAACATTAGCATTGGTAAAGGAAATAGCTGTAAGCGCTTTTTTTGTACCGCTGTTTTGCAAACCATCAGCACCCTTTACATCTTTTGGAGTTTCTTTAATACCAAATTCTTTTTTGAATTTTTCTCTTATAATTTTTTGATTTGATGCAACTCTTTCTACTTTTGAAATACGAACATTATTCTCAGCAATATTCTTCGGCGCAATATATTCAGGTCCAACTGCTGTACCATTTCTATCGAAAGTAAAAGTTTTACCATCTTTGATCATGGTGACAAAACCATTTTCAAATTCTTTTGATATGCCATTGTATATCGCAGGAATGATCTCAACACCTTGCTTATTAATATAACCGGTTTTAGTTCCTTCTCCCGAAATATATTTTTTTACAACCCATAAGCCATTTTCTAAAGGCCATATACTTTCGTAAACAGGAGCAACGATCTCTTTGCCAGTATAATCTATCAGACCCCATTTATCATCTATTTCCACTTTACCGAGACCATTCTTGAATTCATCTGCATAATCATATTTTAATTCGCAGATCTCTTTTCCATTAAGATCTATAAACCCATATTTATCTTTTATAACAACACTTGCGTAGCCATATTCAAAATCATTTATAGAAAGATATTTTGCTGCACATACCATTCCGCCTTCTTTATCCGACAGTCCCCACATACCATTGAATTTTACAATAGCAACATCATTCACAAATTGTTTTGCATCATCAAAAATATAGGGGATGACAAGCTTGCCCGTTTTATCAATGAAACCAAATTTTGCATCATTGCCACCGATCTCCTGCACAGCAGCTAATCCTTCAGAAAAACTTTTTGCATTCCTGTAATCAAAATCGATCACTGTATTTCCATCTTTATCAATGAAGCCCGCCTTAGACCCGCCATCTTCAAAAATATTTTTTACTGCAGCCAATCCTTCTTTAAAATTGACTGCTTTGTAATATCTAACGGGTATCACATTATTTCCTTGTCGGTCATAATAACCAAAACGATTATTTACTTTAACCAGCGCTCTATCTTCAAAGAAGCTGTATATTTCTTCATACATAGGCGGTATGATCTCTTTACCATTGATATCTACCAAACCGTAAACCCCATACAGTTTAACTTTTGCAAAGCCATCATCTAAATAAGATGCATGAGAGTATTTGAATGGAACAACAATTTCTCCTTTCAGATTTGCATACCCCCATTTGCCCATATCACTTACAGGATTCAATACATTAGAGAACGAGTAGTCGGCAGCGTTATATGGTTTTCCGATCTTTACTGGTACAGTTTTCTTAGCCACGGGCTCATCATTGGTGCCATTGTAACCGTTCTTCTCTTTGTATTTTTTATTATAGTCATAAAACTGTCCCTGTTGACTCTGCCTGTTCTTTGCTTCTTGTGCTTCCCTTGCAGCCCTTCGGCTTTCCCATTCTGCCGGAGTTGTAATCTGGCAATAACTGTTGGAGAAAAGTATAGAAAACAAAAGGGTAAGTGGGATATTATAAAGCATACTAAAGTTTAAGGTTTAAAGAAGAGAGATAATTTGCAGAATAGCACTACAAGGTAGTGCAAAAATCTGCATCATCCTATTGTGTAAAATGCTTTTTGCGGACCGTCTTCGACGGGCTCAGACTAACAATATTAGTATAGGTGAGGTTGAGTGTATTTAATTTGTAAAGTATTTCAAATTGCTGGTTCTTATTTCTAACAAAAAAAAGGCAGTCAATCTGAGTTTGTCGAAGACGTCTGTTAGTGTTTTGCATCATTTGAAAAGTTATGAAATGATGGCTAATAAGGCTACCAAAATTCAAAAAAGATTTTTTAAATTAGTATAAGTTTTTGGTTTCGATTTGAGATGACGTTAGTCTCAAATTATGTATACGTTTATATGTTGTAGCATGTGAGGGCTGTTCAAACGACAGCCCTTTCTTTTTTCTTCCCATACAATAATTCTGTAAGAGTATTATGATCCAATAATTTATATCTTACAGCACCTTAAAGATCATGAACGAAAAAAAATACTTCTACCTGATTGCAGCAGCCTTAGTACTGGCTGGCTTTCTTATACTTTACTGTATATATCGTATGATCTAACTATTCCTTTATTTTATGCAGGTTGGTTTATTTGTCTACAAAAATTTTAAAGCAGCTATTATTTTGTAGCACGTATAATTAATAC
This sequence comes from Bacteroidota bacterium, assembly GCA_040387955.1. Classification (GTDB taxonomy): domain Bacteria; phylum Bacteroidota; class Bacteroidia; order Chitinophagales; family Chitinophagaceae; genus Ferruginibacter. The sequence goes on from JAZKCS010000011.1 coordinate 155,479, forward strand.
TTAATTCTCCATATCATTTTCTTATACCAGCTCAGGAAAGATCTTTTGCAGTTCTTGTGCAAGTAACCCTATTTGTAAATTTGTGGCATCTATTTTATTTTTCCAGAGGTAAGAATATCTTCGCCTTGGTTCGTGACTTCACAAACCATTCCCTTTGATGATAGCTCCCAATGGTATACCACTAACAACCTATTGTGTTTGCTAATATTCAAAATAATTTCATGTTGCCATGCTCCTCGTTGGTCCAAGAATCTATGAAATTTAATACTTTTGGAGCAGGCAACTACTTAACAGGAATTATGTAAGGCAGCTTTCAGAATTGTTAATATATCTTGTCGCCAGATATTAAATTTTATTACGTAAAATTTTCGGCCTGCTTTTTCAAGCGGGCTTCTTAATTGAAAGCAAGAAAGCCTTTACAATAAAGAAATTTTAATAAAAAGTATATTTGGGTTGAACATTATGCAACTTTTTAGTCTATCTTTAAGACCGAACCTTAACAACTTATGAATTTAATTTCCAGAAATAATATTAAAGTAAAGGGTAAAGGTTCCCAGGTAATCATGTTTGCCCATGGCTTTGGCTGCGATCAAAATATGTGGCGATATGTAACACCTTCTTTTGAAGACAATTATAAAATTATATTGTTTGATCATGTCGGCAGCGGAAATTCTGATCTAACTGCGTACTCACCTGATAAATATAGTGTCCTTGAAGGTTATGCCGAAGATGTTTTGCAGATCATCCATGAATTAAAATTACAGGAAGTTATTTTTGTGGGGCATTCGGTGAGTTCTATCATTGGAATTTTAGCTTATAAAAAAGATCCGGAATTGTTTAATTCCCTTGTGCTGGTGGGCCCTTCGCCTTCTTATATTAATGAAGGTGATTATATTGGTGGCTTCACAAGACCACAAATTGATGAATTGTTGGATGCTTTAGACAATAATCATTTAGGATGGTCTATGAACATGGCGCCTGTAATTATGGGTAATCCAGATCGAAAAGAATTAAGTGATGAACTAGCTAATAGTTTTTGTAAAACAGATCCTGCCATTGCAAAGCAATTTGCTCGTACTACGTTTCTTTCAGACAAACGTGATCTGCTTTCAATAGTAAAAATTCCAACACTTATATTGCAATGTTCAAATGATGTAATTGCACCGATTGAAGTTGGAGAATATATACACCAGCAAATTCCTGGCAGTACTCTTGTTGTGATGAATGCAACGGGACATTGTCCCAATCTAAGTGCGCCGGAGGAAACAACTGCAGCAATAATTGAATTTTTATCATAATGACCTTGCCTAAAAATATTGATAATGAAAGTTGGTTAAATGACTTTTTTGAAAATTCTGTCTGTGGGTTTTTGATTGCAGACTCACAAGGAGTTATTCAAAAAGGAAATAATAAAATTGCTTCCTGGCTTAAAGTGCCGGCAAATGAATTACCAGGAAAACGTTTCACTGAACTATTTACCATCGGTGGTAAAATTTATTATGAAACGCACTTATGGCCATTACTTCGTATGCAGGGATTTTTTGATGAAGTTGTTCTTGAATTAAAAAATGCACAAGGAGAAAAATTGCCTGTATTAGTCAATGCTATTGAAACAAGAGATATAAATGGTAAGGCAGAAAGAATACACTTTACTATTTTAAAAGCAACTGATCGGCTGTTATTTGAAAAAGATCTGGCTCTTGCAAAAAGCAAGGCGGAAACTGACCTTCTGGAACAAACAGAAATTGTTACTTTACGTGAGCAGTTAATTGCAGTATTAGGGCATGATCTACGAAATCCATTAAGTGCAATTATGATGGCCGTCGATTTAATGAGTGTTGATGATAAACAGATTGATTACCTATTGCCCACATTAAAACGAAGTATTGATCGTATTTCTGAGATTGTGAACAACATAATGGATTTTGCAAGAACACGTTTAGGGGATGGAATTGTAATTGAAAAACAGGATATACGCTTAGAACCTTTTATTAGACAGGTAATAAATGAATTAAATCTTGTCTATCCTAATAAACATTTCATTACTGAGTTTGATCTAAATGGAGTTACAAGCTGTGATCCGAATAGGATATCCCAGCTATTATCAAACTTAATTGCCAATGCTATTACACATGGTGCTGCACAAACACCAGTGCGTATTGCCGCAAGAGATACAGATGGAATTTTAGAAATTTCAGTGACCAATAATGGAGCGCCTATTTCCCCCGAATTGAAAGAGAATATTTTTACTCCATTTACCAGGGAAAAAAATCAGCCAAGTCAAAATGGTTTAGGACTTGGTCTTTATATTTCGAATGAAATTGCAAAAGCCCATAACGGTTTCTTGTCTTACAATTCAACTGTTGAAGAAACTCGTTTTACTTTAAGAATACCGCTTAACATATAAAACTTATCTTGTAGGAGAACAAGTTCTTGTATAAATATTTTCACCATCGACAAGGTCACGAAATTATCTCTTCAATTTCTCAATAGCCTCCTCAAGTTTTTCATTTTTCTTTGCAAGTTCTTTCACAGCATTTACCAGCATATAGATCATATCATTAAACAAAAAACCTACTCCTTCAGAGTAGGTTTAAGAAGTGAAATGTTCAATGAAAATTATGTAAAAGAAAATATCTAAAAATAAATTCTCCAATAGACTTAGTATTACATAATTACTGTTAACTACGATTAAAATTTGTCTGCAAATAGATGCAATAAAAAAGGCTCACTTAAAAAGTAAGCCGACCTGGTATGTTTATTATCGTTCTTATGTAAAATTAAATTATCACTTTGATATAAAGGCTTACATAATTCCCATTAAAACCTACTTATAATAATAAAATAGAGTTACTGTAATAATAACTCTTATTAAAGGTCAATAAGTATCTTAAAAATACAAGTTACACTAACCTGTAAACGGAGTACATAATTCCAAGTCCAACCAAAAAAAGAACAATAATCATAATCCAAAAGAACTTCTTTTCATTCATAGAAGTGTAATGTAACCTTAAGATTCTGTTATGTCGTTAACCTACTAAACTACATTGCATTAAACTATACTGCCGATACAATACATGAGGGCTATTCCCACAAAGGATCAGAATTACGATAATCAGGTAGACAAATCTCTTTATGTTAAATCTATTCTGGATCATAGCTATTTAATAAGGTAAGTAAAATTAATATCCGTTGTATTTAAAAGCAATAGCTTACATAATTATTGTTACTTGTCTATGCTTATATACTGAAAAGCAATTTTTCCCTTAATAATTCGTTAGTTATTATTTACTGAACATAACCCTTTCTATGAAAATACTTACTGCTTACCCAACGCCCCGTAATGAGTCTCGCCGTCTTAAAGCCTTGCATGATTATGAAATTCTTGATACCATTACAGAAAAAGAATATGATGCTATAACAAAGATCGCTGCACAGATATGTAATGTTCCTGTGTCATTGATCACTTTTCTAGACAAGGACAGGCAATGGTTCAAATCACATCTGGGGATAGAAATTGATGGAACCCCTCGTGAATTTTCATTTTGTAACTATACAATAATGGATGCCGATAATGTGTTGGTAGTTCCTGATCTCAGGGTTGATGAACGATTTGCACAAAATCCTTTAGTGGCAGGAGAACCACATGCAGTATTTTATGCAGGGGCTCCACTTGTTACGCCTGATGGGTTCGTATTAGGATCTATCTGTGTATTGGATGCCAAGGTCAATAATTTATCTGAAGATCAGAAAGCTGCATTAAAAGCGCTTGCTGACCAGGTAGTAACAAAATTAGAGTTACGTAAAAATGTAAAAGCATTAAAGCATACACAACAAAAGTTAAAGACCGCCAACAAAAATTTAAAAAGTTTTGCACGTATCGTTTCTCATGATATGAAAACTCCGTTAGCAAATATTATGTTACTCACACGATCATTCCAAACCAGGTATCAAAAAAGTTTTGACAATGAAGGAAGTGAGTTTTTAAACCTTGTCATTAACAGTGCAAAAGAGTTACTAGTTTTTATTGATGATATTTTAGTGAGGTCAGAGAAAATTTCAGAAGACAATGGTACTTCAAAAAAGACTGATTCTTTTGCAGTGATCAATAAGGTCATTACGCTTGTAGCTCCGCCGGATGATATTGAAATAAAAGTCTCAGGCAATTTCCCAAAAGTCCCGATTGATAAAACTTCTTTGCAACAGGTATTTCAAAATTTAATTACCAATGCTATAAAATACAATGATAAAAAGAAAGGGATGATCACGATCACTTCACAAACGGATGATACTTTTCATTATTTCAATGTTGCAGATAATGGAGTAGGGATAGAAAAAAAGCATCTAAATAAAATTTTTAAAGAAAGACAAACACTTGATGTTATAGACAGATACGGTAATAAAGGTACCGGTATAGGCTTAGCCACTGTAAAAAATATTATAGAAACAAAAGGAGGAAAGATAACGGTTGCTTCTGAAAAAAGCATAGGTACTCATTTTAGGATAAGTATTCCTTGCACCTCAATGCGTTGATTTCATATACGGCCTTAACCTTGTTGGATCTCGGATGAGAGAATTATTTGCATTAAATAATTTTGTAGAGACAATAAAATATAGACAGTACGACAAACGCCACTACTCCGATACTTAGATAAACATATTTCTTTTCATTCATAGTTTCTGTAAGTTAAGTGTTATTATATTATAATAGTCTTACACAATTTTAGATCCGATTTATAGATCATCTTTACAATATTCTCTAAATAAGATTGTTTTATTTTACTACAAAATCTTTCAATGATTTTTATAAAAACCTGTAGAAAAAAATCCCCAATTTCTTTAATTTTATATATAAAAAAACGTTTGCATTGTATTTGCTATTTATATCCATACATTACACTTAGCATTAAACCCTTAAACTTTTTATGGCTAAAACAACCAAAACAATCATTGAACCTAAACCATTATTAGCATTACAAAAAACATTAACGGGCATCAACGGCTTCGATGAAATTACCATGGGAGGATTACCCAGTGGCAGGCCTACGCTTGTATGCGGAGAGGCAGGAAGCGGTAAGACATTGTTCTCAATAGAATTTATTGTAAGAGGTGCCATGGAATTTAATGAGCCAGGTGTATTTGTAGCATTTGAAGAAAAAGCAGAAGAACTTACTGCAAATGTTGCTTCTTTAGGGTTCGATCTTAAAAAACTCATTAAACAAAACAAGCTTAAAATAGATTATGTACATATTGAACGCAGCGAAATTGAAGAGACAGGAGAGTACGATCTTGATGGATTGTTCATCAGGCTTGGCCACGCAATAGATAGTATTGGCGCCAAACGTATAGTGCTCGATACAATTGAGAATCTTTTTGCAGGATTAAACAACCAGGCAATATTAAGAGCAGAACTTCGCCGCTTGTTTCAATGGCTGAAAGAAAAAAAAGTTACTGCCATCATCACTGGAGAAAAAGGAAATGGTATGCTTACCCGTGAGGGACTGGAAGAGTATGTATCTGATTGTGTTATCCTGTTAGATCACCGTGTTATCAACCAGATATCTACACGCCGCTTACGCATCATAAAATACCGTGGTTCCTTACATGGCACCAACGAGTATCCTTTTTTAATTGATGAAGATGGTATTTCTGTATTGCCTGTTACTTCACTAAAACTGGAGGCAAAAGTTTCTCCGGATAGGGTGCCTTCAGGTATTCCTTCATTGGATAGCATGCTTGAGGGTAAGGGGTTTTACAAGGGTAGCAGTATCCTTGTATCGGGCACAGCAGGTACAGGTAAAACAAGTATGGCGGCAAGCTTTGCGGATGCATGCTGTAAAAAAGGCCAGTCATGTATTTATTTTGCTTTTGAAGAATCGCCTGAGCAGATCGTTCGTAACATGCGTTCCATTGGTATGAACTTAGATACACATGTAAAAAAAGGGTTGCTTAAATTTCATGCATCTCGTCCTACTATGTACGGATTGGAAATGCACCTAGTGATCATTTATAAAATGATAAAAAAGTTCAAGCCAAATGTAATTGTATTAGATCCTATCACTAACCTGATAACAGTTGGGAATGTGAGTGAAGTGAAATCTATTCTTGTAAGGCTGATAGATTTTTTACAGACACAGCAGATCACAGTAATGTTCACCGCATTAGCGTTCAATAATATTGTGAATGAACAAACAGATGAAGGTGTATCATCTCTGGTAGATTCGTGGATACTGATACGTGATATAGAATTGAATGGCGAACGTAACCGAGGATTGTACATTATGAAAAGCCGTGGTATGAAACATTCTAACCAGGTAAGAGAATTCATCATTACCGAGAATGGGCTTCAGCTTGAAGATGTTTATCTTGGAAGCGAAGGTATATTGACAGGCTCTGCAAGAGAAGCACACAGATTACAAAAACAGACAGAAGTGTTATTAAATAAACATACACTTGGCCGTAAGGACAGGGAAATAGAAAGGAAGGCAAAAGAATTGCAGTCCAAAATTGCTTCCCTTACATCAGAATTTGAATCTATCCAAGAAGATCTCAGGAATGATTTTGTAGAACAGGAATTGAAAAGGGATGTGTTGTCAAAAAGTAACGATGCTATCTTACGTTTAAGAGAGGATAATCACGAACGAACTATTACTACAAAAAAAAGAAACAAATAAATGGCTAAAGAAAAAGCATGGCAACTGCGGCTATACGTTGCCGGGCAAACACCTAAATCGGTGGCTGCTCTTAAAAATTTAAAACATTATTGCGAAACGCATTTAAAGGGGCAGTATTCTATTGAAGTGGTTGATCTGCTGGTAAAACCTCAACTGGCAGAAGGTGATCAGATATTTGCAATACCCACATTGGTAAGAAAAGTACCCGTACCGATCCGTAAGATCATCGGTGACCTATCAAATGAGGAGAAAGTATTGGTTGGCTTAAATATTGTACCCGTTACAGAAGAAATAGGGCGATAAACAAAAAAAAATTGAAAGAAGAAAAAATAATACCGCCCCCATATGTGCTAAAGTTATTTATAACAGGCGCATCACCAAATTCTGTAAGAGCTATTAATAATATAAAGAATATTTGTGAAAAATACATGAAAGGGAAATATGTATTGGACATAATTGATATTTACCAGCAGCCATTGCTGGCACAAAGCGAACAGGTGATCGCTCTGCCTTTACTGATCAAACTATCTCCCTTGCCATTAAAACGGCTGATAGGAAATATGTCTGACACAGAGAAAGTTTTAAAGGGGCTTGAATTGACCGAACCATTAATTTAGAAAGTGTACTAAGTGGAAACCAACCAATCATACGAAGCATTGAACCAGGAAATAGCTGATCTTAAAGAACAGTTGGATGAGGCGCATGATATCATTGATGCTATCCGTAAAGGTGAAGTGGATGCCTTTGTTGTAAAAGCAGAGGATAAACATGAACTCTACACTTTAAAAAGTGCTGATAAGACATACCGCATTTTTATTGAACGGATGATAGAAGGAGCAGTAACACTTAACACACATAATGAGATATTGTATTGCAACTCCAGCTTTGCTGAATTTATACAAGTAGGCCTGGAAAATATCATTGGTACTCCTTTTATGAATTTCATTCCTGACAAGTATCAAGCTACTGTTGAACAGCTTATCAAGACTGCCTGGAAAAAAAATGAAAGTAAGGGTGAAATTATATTACATAGGAATGAAAAGGAATTACCCTTGGTTTTATCTATGAATACAATTGAGATAGATTTTGAATCAGCATTGAGCATCATCATTACTGACCTCTCTTTACAGAAAGAAACACAGGAACAAAAGAAGGCAATGGAGCAAAAGGATGAATTCATTAGCATTGCCAGCCATGAGTTGAAAACACCTGTTACAAGTATCAAAGGATATGTGCAGCTATTGCGATCTAATTTTCAGGAGGAAAAAAATTACCTGGCAGTGGAATTATTAACCAAGGCAGATACACAGCTGAATAAATTAGCTAACCTTATCAATGACTTGCTGGATGTTAAGAAAATGGAGAACGGCCAGTTGCAGTATCATGAAGATGTTTTTGATTTTAACGATTTGGTAAAAGAGATCGTTGATGAAACGGGAAGAATAATGCCTAAACATCCGATTGAGGTAGATTTTGATACTACCTGTAATATTTATGGTGATAGAAATAAAATAGGGCAGGTGATCACTAACCTGATAGATAATGCCGGCAAATATTCTCCGGCCAACACTTCTATAGCTGTTAAGTCAACTTTAAATGAAGGCATTATAAAACTTTCTGTAAAAGATAAAGGGATGGGAATACCTGAAGATCAGCAGGGAAAAATATTTGAGCGTTTTTTCAGAGTAAATAGAAACAATGGAAATACTTATGCTGGTCTGGGCCTTGGATTATATATATGCTCTGAGATCATCAGAAGGCATCACGGCACTATTAACGTAGAGAGCGAAGCCGGTGATGGATCAGAGTTTTATTTTGAATTGCCTGTGCATCCCTAAGCAGTTAACGGCACCCATACTTTCACTTCACACCCCTTACCTGGAGCAGAAACTATTTCTGTATGTCCATTTAGTGTATTGATCCTTCTTTTAATATTCTCAAGACCAATGCCGTCCTTTTTTAATGATGAGTCAAAGCCAATACCATCATCTTTAATGACCATATATAGATAGCCCTCCAGGTGTTTTATCTTTATTGTAATGGCAGATGCTTTTGAATGCTTCATGATGTTAGAAAATTGCTCCTGCAAGATCCTGTAAAAAGCGAGCTGCATTTCAGGTTTAATAGGGTTATTGAATTCTTCTATATCTAAATGAACATTCTTTTTATCTGCTATCTTGGTGTCCTGTATCAGTTTTTCTATTTTTTCAATCAATGTGCCGGTGTTATCATCAACAGATGGTGCCAACTGGTGGGAGAGCCTTCTTAATTCTACTATAGCCGAATTAATATATGCCTTTACATCATCTATTATCTCAATTGAACGCTCTTTCTTGTCAATATTCTTTTTAATGTAATCAAGGTTCATTAAGGATGCAGCCATAATCTGTTTTACATTATCATGCAATTCCATTCCTATCTCTGTACGTTCTTTTTCTTGTGCATCTGTAACGGCTCTGCTTATACGCTTTTCTTCCTCTACCTGTCTTGTCTTATCTATTACACTGCCTATTATTGCAGGCTCATTATTGAATATGAACCTGGCTACAATGATCTCTACAAAAATGATGGTGCCATCTTTTTTAATAGCACGTAACATGTATCCACCTGAACTTATTTTGCCGGTGATACGCAATTCATAGTTTTCTGCTACCCAGTGTAGATCTTCTTCATGTATCAACTCCTCAAAACTCATTTTATTGATTAAGTCGTTTTGAGAATAACCTGAAATTTTTTCAAACCCGGGATTGGCATACACGATCATTTTATCCTGGAGTATAAAAACGCCTACAGGGGTTTCTTCTACAAGACTTTTGAATTTTTCATTACTTTCTTTTAATTCTCTTTCTGAATTTTTACGATCTGTAGAACTCTCTAACATGTCGGCAATTGAATTGATCAAAAGGCGCTCTTCCTTAAGGAATGGCCCTTCGTCAGCCTCAGGCATTTGGTGTGTATAATAAACAGCTACTTTGCCTATAAGGATATCTTTTTTGATGATATCAGCTTTCAGCTTCCATGACGTTTCCTGAAAATTTGCTGTTTTAAATATTTTTCCTTCAAAAATGATACGGGCACAAGTGTATTCAGGATACTGGTATCCGTTAGGAATGATATCAACACACTCCTGTAAGATATCATCTATTGTTTTGTGAGGGTCGTTGGTAAGTTCGGATATCCTGTAAAGACAATTAAGTTCTTTTACACGTTCATTTATCTCGTGGTTTATCTCACGCAGGTCATCCTCAGCTTTTTTGCGTTCAGTTATATCACGAATGAATGCAGTAAAGAATGTAGATCTTCCCTGCACAATAGGCACAATATTCAGTTCAACAGGAAATTCAATATTGTTTTTATTGACAGCAGTAAGTTCAATTAATTTATTCAATACCTTATGTTGACCGGATTGCAGGAAATATTTCATGCCACTGTCGTGTGCATCTTTATATTTCGATGGTATAATGGTATCACTTAAGGCCTTGCCTAATATTTCTTCTTCCGTCCATCCGAATATTTTTTCTGCCTGCGGATTCCATGAAGTGACCTTGCCCTCAGCATCAATACTGATAATTGCATCCAATGCTGAGCTGATCATTAGCCTACGTCTTTCTTCACTATCTTTTAAAACGGCTTCTCCTTTTTTTCGTTCGGTGATATCTACATTGATCGCAATTCCGCCAATCAATTTTTCATTATTATCACGTAAGGGGATAGCGGAACTTAAAATTATCTTACGGCTTTTATCAAAACATTCAATTTCTATTTCCTGGTTGATCACGGATTTGCCTTCTGTAAGTGCTGTGTATATACCCCAATCCTCAGTACGCAATTCTTTGCCAGTATCGGTGAACCAACCTTTATAAATATTGTATTCTTCTACGCCTACATATTCTACACCTTTCCACATTTCAATGCCGGCAGGGTTCAGCGAAAGTACTTTGCCTTTCTCATCAACGATCCATACAGCCACAGGCATATTATTAAGCACAAGGCTGAGTAGTTTTTCATCAGCATTGATCTCATCAAGCATTTGATTAAAAGCTGTTCCCAGTTCAGAAATTTCAAGGCTCTTTGAAGGAGATACCCTGAAATCTTTATTGCCTTCGCTTATCTTTTTCGACGCCGACACTAATTTTTGTAAACCATTACTTAATCCATCAGCAACAATAAATGTGAAAAGGCAAACAAGGCTAAGGCTTATCAGTATGTAAAGAATGCCTCTTTCACGGATCTCTGCCAGGCTGGGTTCAATGTATTTTTGAGAAAGCCCTAATCTTGCATAACCAATAATTTGATCATTGTTAAGGATAGGCGTGGCAATATCTATAATTGAATTGTCTTCCAGCAGTATTTGTGTAGATTTAATGGGTTTTAATTTAGCACTTATACTATCACTGGCTTTGTAGCCAAGATATTTTTTATCAGTATGTGTCAATACGGTTCCATCATCAGCTGTTACAAAAGCATACTCAAGCCCGGGAACATTTTTATAAGTAGTAACTAATTTTTGGAGCCCTACCAATTCATAGGATACCAAAAACTGTGCAGCACCATTTGCAAAATTCATCGAAACTGCAGTTGCCCTGTCATGATTTAATGTTAAGAAAAATTTCTTTTGACGATCTACCATTGATATTACAAACAAGGACATTAATATCACATGAATTAGTGCAATGCCCAATATTAATTGAGTACGTATACGACGGGGCCATATTTTTTTTAATAAACCAGCAACAACCATTTCGCATTTTTTAAATTAATCTATAACATCATCGTATTTTCTCTTAAACTCCATCATCGGTTTATAAGTATCACTATTGGCCTTTTCCATACCGGTAACACCAACTTTGCTCAAAGCTGCTCTTCCTTCGGGAGTAGTATGCATGGAAAATAATACATCTGTTATTTGAGCAATTATTTTACTATCTATATCCTCTTTAACCAATAATGCATTGTTTATCTGCGGAGGTGTTTCCCATTTTAATTCTAGTTCATTCAAAGTTTCGGGATGACTTTTTACATATACATCCCAACTTCTTTTAAGACATACACCAGCATCCGTTTTTCCCATGTAAGTAGTGATGATGGCTGATTCAAAAGAAGAGGCCTCTACACGAACGATATCGTCGTTCACATTTAACCCGTTTTGATACAAATAATATAACGGCATCATGGTGCCGGGCATCACTTTAGAAGGAACTATTCCAATACGCTTTCCTTTCAGGTCTGCAGGTTTTTTAATGGCAGGATCTTTCTTTATAAAAATAGCACCAGTGTAACTATTATCATCACTGACCTTTCCAACAATTGAATAGCCATGGCTTTCTAATTTAATACCACCAATACCACTGATGAAAGTAATATCTAACTTATCAGTTTTCAGATCATCCATATATTCATCATAAGTAACACATGCTTTTAATTTAACTTTTACCCCTGATAAATGTGCATTTAAATAATCTATCATGGGCATAGCTGTTTCAATAAACGAAATACTGGGGAAACCAAAAATGAGGGTATTCTCATCCAACGTATCATCTGCAAATTGCGGTTGGTAACTCGTTCCTGAGTTCTTACTATTGCAAGCAGTAAATGATGTCATTAATAAAAAACAATATAAAATAAGCGATGCTAAGGGTAGCGCTTTCATTTTTAAAATATTTTTAAGTAGGAGATAAGTGTTTAGAAATTTACAGGTTATGTAATATTGAGAGTTCTTTTAATTCCATCAGGTTAGCTACTTTCAATTTTTCAAACATCCTGGATTTATGTGTAGAGATAGTTGTCATTGCAACATTCAGCATTTTAGACATATCCGTAATAGATTTTCCCTGAAGTAAAAGCATTGCGATTTCATATTCTTTTTGAGAAAGGGTATTAAACGGGTTATCATTCTTGATCGTTTCTTCTAACAAAGCTTCAGCAAGAGTATCACTTACATACTTCCTTCCCTGTAATACAAGGTCCATAGCCTTTGTAACTTCGTCTAATGGTGATTGTTTGGAAGCATATCCATCTGCGCCGGCTTTTAAATAATGTTTTGCATGAACATTTTCCGGTATCATGGAAAGCATTAGTATTTTCGTTCGGGGAGATGTAGTCTTAATAAATTCTATCAATCCCAAAGTATCTGTATCCGGCATTTGAATATCCATTATAACAAGATCAAATTTTTTGGCTTTGACTTTTTCAATGGCTTCGGCACCGTTACTTGCCTCATCAACTTCAACAGGATTAAATGGTTCGGAAAGGATTTTAATAAAGCTTGCTCTAACGACCGCATGGTCGTCTATAAACAGGAATTTTCTCATGGTCAAAGGTGTTTATTAAAAGTAGTAATTTATTTTATTGTTTTACTTTTTATTTTAAACACTACAAAGCAGGATATTTATATCCTGCTTTGTTTGATAACATGCTAACCAATATTTCCTGATGTATATAAATTATTATAATCTCTCAATAAAGCTTCTTATATCAACATATGATGAGAATGGTTTCTCTGCCCTCTGCATATTGAATGTAACTTTTTTTGTGTCTTTAGTAATTCCAAGAGCTGCAAAATTTTTGTAGGAAAAATAATAGAAAAGCCCATCGTTTATTCCTAGTATCATATTTTCTCTACCTGTAAAAACACGGATCGGTGCCAGATAAGCAAATGGAACAACGCCATTAAAACCCCTGTATGCTACGGATGCTGAAGGCAAAATGAGTGTGTTGTTATCATAGGTGAAAATAGCTTGTATGGTTATTAACTCTCTTGGATACTGAGGACGATCGCAATTCCAATATCCAAAACTTGTTATACCAAATGTCCGGACGATCTCTAAACTTAAGCTATTATCTTTTTCAAATTTCTGTTGCTGTTTTTCAAATATGAGTTGCTGGGCTTTAGCGGCTTCGGCCTGTTGATCCCATATGCGTTGCTGTTCTTTTGCCGCATCTTCATTTGCTTTTAACTGTTTCGCAAGAGTTTCTTTTTGTTGCTGCTGCATTTCTCTTAACTTTTTATTTCTGGCAATGATCAGTCTATTCAATTCTTCATTGCGTTCTTTATCAGCTTTAAACTTTTCATCTGCTTGTTTATTGCTTGATATGATACTGTCAGCAACAATTTTCTCTTTAACGATCCTATTGTTCTTCTTTTGGTCATATACCTGGTTCTTTTCATTGAAAAGTTTTAATGCGGCATCATAATCAGTTCCAGATAGTACGGGGCGGACCTTATAAGCAACCGTTCTTCTGGTATTGGTGAACGTTACGATATATATTCCTTCTGTAATACTCTTATCTAATTTCATATTGTCCCAATGTTCATCTGCATCAGAACGCTTGTAAGTAGTTTCGTCGATAACTTCAAATTTCTGTTTATTGTAGATAAAAAGTTCTTCGAATGAGCCTGGTTCAATTTCAATACTAAAAGCTTGCCGTCCCGGGGTAGCTTTAATGGGTTTTGGAATAAGTGGCAATAATTCATAATCATTCATGTCACTTTCGTAAGAAACATTACCTGCACGTCCTTTACTTATATTTTCCATTTCAGGAGTTTTTACTTTAACAAGATCTTTAACTTCTGTGATCTTATCCTTACCAATGAATTTCCAGTTGCGCCTAACAGTATCCAGGTAATAAAGGTTATGTTTCGGATCTCTATTATTTGTTGAAAGATTTATCTGTGGCTGGGCTTGCTGATTAACAAAAATGGGTTTGTTATCCTTGTATGCATTTATCTCACACATGCCTGATGATTCAAAATTATATTTTACGCCTGCTGAATCGTAATCCATTGGTACGCCGGATACAAAAAAATCGATGGGGTCGGCAAATTCCCGATAAGTAATATTTACTGTTCCTTTTATAATATTTCCTGATCCATCTACAAATGCATTTGCAGGAAAGCAAAGGATAGACCCCGAAGGATAATAAATAGTATCGCCTTTTGCCGCATCCAAACTATATTCACTATAAGGTATATTAATAATAGCTGATGGAGGAGTAATAAAAGGCTTATCTGAAAGGATAACTGCTTGTTTGCTTTCTTCTACTTTAGCCCTTCTTGTAAAAATGTTATCTCTAAAAATAAATATCAGTAAAACAACAATTGCAACAAGTAATATTGAGCCCCATTGTATAAATCGGCGAACAATTATTTTCTGTCTGATAGCTTTTGCGAATTCAGCTTTCATGCCTGCATTGATGGCAGCATTAACAATATTTCGTTGCACTTCCAATTCATACTGCAACTCTTTATCAGTTGCTAATAATATTTCAAATGCAGCTCTTTCTTCTGCATTCATTTCATTTTGCAGGTAATTATTTATTTTGATGGTATTATTATTCATGATTGCCGTTGTTTGAGAGGGTTACATAATTTTCTTTCGCTTTCTGTAAACAGCGATACTTCTGATTCTTAGCGATCTTTTCATCACTGAATGCAAGTGCTGTTGCTATATTTTTAAAACTCTCTTTCTTGAAATAGAAAAGTATCAGTAGTTGTCTGCATTTTTCTCCTAACAGATCAAAGGCTGCCTTGGCTAAAACAAAACCGGGTTCTTCATTTACCTCAATACTTGGAAGATCATTATTAGTTTCTCCTTGTGGTAATTTTTTACGTAACCTTAATTCCTGCAGCCAGCAATTTTTTACAATACCCATCAGGTAAGTTTTAAGCGGAACGGTAAGTGTTAAGTTTCCTTCTTTAACTTTTTTGCAGAGTATCACTAATGCATCCTGGAAAATATCGGCAGCGTCATCGGTTGTGCCATTATTGGTAGTGATATATTTTTTTGCAAGCGGTAAAACATTGTACAGACCTTTCAGCGCTGTAGAATATTTGTTGTTTTGTAAATGTTCTATGATTTCTTCCTCAGTCATATTGTGGTTTTATAGAGGTATATGTCGCTTTTTGCAAAAGGTCATCAAAAAAGTATATAAAATATTTGAAAGTGGTGTGAAGCTTTTGCTAAAAAGTCAATTAATATAGGTAGAAGATAAATTACCACAAATCAAAAACCCACTTATAACAGTGGGTTTTTAAAATATTAAAGTTGAATTTTATTTCTTTTTCGGTGCCGCCTTCTTAGCAGCCGCTTTCTTTTTTGCCGGAGTTTTTTTATCAAATGCTTTTGGCTCTTGTGCAAGGATCATCTTCTTAACTTCTTCCAGATCAAGTGCAGCTAATTCTTCAGGAGTGTATTTGCCGTTAGCACCACCACCCATAAGCTTGTATTTCTTTTTTGCAAATTTGATGATAGCACCCCAACGCTCATTTTCTATTGATATCTTTTCTTCCGGCCATTGCTTGATAATGCGATTGGCTTCTTTAGTGATCTTAGCAGCAACTAATTCATTAATATCATTTTGAGAAAGATTATCATAATTATATCTTACCGGTATATTAATGAACATATCATTCCATTTAATGAACGGGCCAAATCTTCCTTTGCCTTTTGTTACCGGCTTATCTTCATAAAAACCAACAGGAGCATCTTCTATTTGTTTCGCTTTGATGATCTCAATAGCCCTTGCAAGATCAACCGTAGCAGGCTCTTCACCTCTAGGAATAGAAACAAACTGATCACCGAATTTTACATAAGGGCCAAAGCGTCCAATGTTAACCGTTATCTCTTGTCCTTCATATTCACCCAGGGGAGCACCCAATTTAAAAAGATCCATTGCTTCTTCAAGGCTGATGGTCTCAATGCTCTGTGTATTTTTTAATTTAGCAAATTTTGGTTTTTCTTCATCACCTGTAGCTTGTGCACCTATCTGCACCATCGGGCCATAACGTCCCATACGTGCAATGATCGGTTTGCCATCTTCACTCACACCCAGAACTCTTTCACCTACGGCACGTTCAGCAGTTTCAAGCGTATGTTCTACACCCGTATGAAAAGGGCCGTAGAAATCTTTCACCATATTATTCCAAACGATCTTGCCTTCTGCAATATCATCAAACTCCTTTTCTATGTTGGCGGTAAAAGAGTAATCCATTACGTCTTTAAAATGCTGGCTTAAAAAATCTGTCACCACTAATCCAAGATCGGTAGGGAAAAGCTTAGATTTTTCTGCACCGGTATTTTCGGTTTCAGTAACTTTTTGGATCGTATCGTTCTTTAATTTCAGGATTCTGAAATCTCTTCTTGTACCTTCTTTATCTTTTTTCTCAACATATGTACGTTTGATAATAGTTGAAATAGTAGGAGCGTAGGTACTCGGACGGCCAATGCCTAATTCTTCCAATTTCTTTACCAGTGAGGCTTCTGTGTATCTTGCAGAATGTTTGGTAAAGCGTTCAGTGGCCGTCATTTGGTTAAAATCAAGTGCTTGGCCGGGAGTTAAATTCGGTAGGCGGCTTTCATCGCCATCTTCAGTTTCTTCGTCATCTGTGCTCTCCATGTATACTTTTAAGAACCCGTCGAATTTAATTACTTCACCCGTTGCCGTTAGTTCTTCGTTATTGGTACTGATATTAATTTTTGCAATGGTTTTTTCCAGTTCTGCATCACTCATTTGCGAAGCAATCGTACGTTTCCAGATCAGTTCATACAACCGAGCCAATTCAGGATCGTTCACTGTATGATTTTCCATATAGGTAGGACGAATAGCCTCATGCGCTTCCTGTGCTCCTTCATTTTTATTCTTGTATTTACGTACCTGTAAATATTTATCACCGTAGCTTTTACCGATCTCAGCTTTGATAGCATCCATAGCAGTTTCACCTAGGTTCACACTATCCGTACGCATGTAGGTTATCTTACCGCTTTCATACAATTTTTGTGCAAGCAACATTGTTTTACTTACACCATAGCCCAATTTACGGCTAGCTTCCTGTTGTAATGTTGATGTAGTAAAAGGTGCAGCAGGTGTACGTTTGCCGGGTTTAACCTGAATGTCTCTTACAGTATATTTTGCACCAACGCATGATTGCAAAAATTTCTCTGCATCATCTGCCTGTGAATATTTTGCACCTTCTGCTTTGAAAGTAACGGTTCTGTTATTGATATCAGTAGCAGCTAAAGAAGCTTCTACTTTAAAACTGCTAACGGGAGTAAATTGATTGATCTCTCTTTCTTTTTCTACTATTAATTTAACCGCTACACTTTGTACACGTCCTGCACTTAAGCCTCCCTTCATTCCGATCTTTCTCCACAATACCGGGCTTAATTCAAACCCCACAATTCTATCTAAAACCCTACGAGCTTGTTGTGCATCCACAAGGTTCATATCTATCGTACGTGGATTTTGCACCGCTTTTTGTATAGCAGGTTTTGTGATCTCATGAAACACAATTCTTTTAGTTGTCTTCGGATCTAATTTCAACACCTCAGCCAAATGCCAGCTGATACTTTCTCCTTCACGGTCCTCATCCGATGCTAACCAAACCTCTTCACTTTTCTTTGCAAGCGCTCTCAGATCGGCAACAACTTTTGTCTTCTCGGGAGATATAATATATTTAGGTTGAAAATTATTTGAAATATCGATACCCATATCATTTTTCTCCAGATCCCGGATATGACCAAAACAACTTTTTACTTCGAAATCTTTTCCAAGAATTGCTTCGATCGTTTTTGCTTTAGCCGGACTTTCTACTATCAATAAATTCTTTGCCATATTTTAGTTTGGTCTATGAATGGATATTGTACTTTTTTATTTTTTTTGTTGGTCCGGGCAACAATAGCTCCGGTCATCATCGTTGCGTCGCCCTCTTGTACCACAGTGCTAAATGCAACGTACTCAATGGTTTCAGCTACTTTTATTGCATCAAATTGTCTGCCTGCTGCAATTGAAAAAGTACTGCAATATTAGTTTAAAATTGAAAAATCAAATTATTTTGTAAAAAACCGAAACGAAAAAATGCGGATCATAAAAAGTTTGTGACCATTTCTTTGACATTATTGTCCTGGTAAATTTTACGATGACCTAAGCCTTTTGTGATATGAAATGTAACATTCGGATAATTATTTCTTTGAATGGACTGGGTGTCTGCAAGAGGAGTAATCTCATCATCCTCATCATGTATCCACAAAATTTGAGCGGTAAGATTTTTGATCGCTCTTTTAATGGAGAACCAATCAGCAGTTTGATGGCTTACTCGTAAGATAATGCTATCCATTTCAGCTCTTATATCTTTATCATGGATATTTAAATAACTAATGAAATTATTTATAGCGGTACTTGTTTCTGTCATTGGTGCTATAAGTGCAACTTTTGTCTGCTCATTATGCTCAATGTTTTCCAAGGCTAATGTCAGTGCCAGTGCTCCAAAAGAATGAGCAATATACATATCTATAGGGCCAAATTTTGCAATGGCCTTTTCTATCATATCCTTGTATTCTATGGCATTTACAGTTTTTCCCTGGCTCTTTCCATGAGCAGGGGCATCAAAGGCCAATACCTCATATCCTTTATTGATAAGAGATATCACATACTTTTCATACTTATATGCCGCAGAGCCAAATCCATGGATGATCAGCACTTTTTTGTCTGAAGGATGTTTCCACCGATAACCACGGATCTTTCTACCATGCGATAAAAATTTAACCGGCTTACCCTGTAAATAGATGAGCGGTTTAGTATGTGGGTTACCCGAAAAAGGGGTACAAAATAATTTGAAAGCTTCTTCCGCCGCCCTTTTCTTAGAAAAGACTGCTATTAATTTAATTTTTCTGCGGAAGAAAGCGAATATCAATCTTTGCCTTAACTTCATAAAAACAAAGATAATAAAATGCGAATAGTAATCATTGGGTCAGGTAATGTCGCAACGATTTTAGGCAAAATTATTAAAAAGGCATCGCATGAAGTGGTACAGGTTGTAAGCAGAGACATTGAAAACGCAAAAATTTTAGCGGGAACGCTTGGTTGTGATTTTACTTCATATGATGGTGCAATTCAGGCAAATTCTGACATTTATCTATTTGCTATCTCAGACAGGGCATTGTTGGAAATACCTGCAACTTTTAATTTCGGAGATAAACTTGTGCTTCATACGGCAGGATCAATATCAATGGATGTTTTACAAACCGTAGCAAAAAATTATGGTATTTTGTATCCATTACAAAGTCTGCGTAAGGAAATGGAGACTATTCCTGAAATACCGTTGCTTATAGAAGGAAATAGTAGAACTGTCAACGAAAAGATCGAGAATTTTGCCAATACGCTTTCTTCAAATGTTTCATTTTCAAATGAAGATGAACGCTCCAAGTTACATTTAGCTGCTGTAGTGGTTTGCAATTTTACTAACCATCTATTTGCAATGACAGAAGAGTTTTGTAAAAAAGAGAGGATAGATTTTTCAAAGCTCCATC
This sequence comes from Bacteroidota bacterium, assembly GCA_040387955.1. Lineage (GTDB taxonomy): Bacteria > Bacteroidota > Bacteroidia > Chitinophagales > Chitinophagaceae > Ferruginibacter. Next base: position 175,457 of record JAZKCS010000011.1, read on the forward strand.
CCATCATTCAAGAAACAGCGACAAGATTATCAAAAAGATCTGCATCCGAACTTCAAACAGGGCCAGCCATGCGGAATGATTTTGTTACAATTGATAAGCATCTTAAAATGCTGAATCATTATCCTTCATTAAAAAATCTGTACTTAAAAATCACCGACAGCATTATTAATAATTCGTAGCACTTCAAACAAGTTTTCATTAATTGGCAATTCTACAGTAGGTTTGCACTTCGAATTTTAATAAGTATGTACAGTATTACGTTTAATTTTGAGCAAAAGGGGATGGAGCCAATAACTTTAAAAGATATTGAACCTGGCCAATCTTTGCTTGAAGTAGCTTTAAAAAATGATATAGACCTTCATCATAACTGCGGTGGCGTTTGTGCCTGCAGTACTTGCCATTTATATGTAAACAGCGGAGACGGTGTTTTAGAAGAATTGAGCGATAAGGAAGAAGACTTTATTGATAGGGCCGTTAATCCCCGGATCAATTCACGTCTTGGTTGTCAATGTGTATTGCAGGATGGTGATGGTGAAGTAGTGGTGACATTGCCTGATCAGACACAATTTTTAGGAGAATAATCAATTAATATATTTGAAAATTTGAAGATTTGGAGATTTGGAAATGACTACATCTCAAAATTTAAAAGAGTTCATCATCTTCAAATTTTCAAATCTTCAAATTTTCAAATTATATATGACCCATTTTGAACCCCCCATTCACTGGAACGATTATGAAGATATAGCTATGAAGTTATATGAAAGATTTGGTGATGATTTTGGGGAAAGCCAGATATATAGAATTCGTTTTACAGATCTGCACAAATGGGTGCTTGAAATTCCAAAGTTTGTCGGCAAGCCGGAAGAGAGTAATGAAGGGCATTTGGAAATGATCCAAAGTACGTGGGTGTATGAGTGGAGGGATAATCAAAAATAATTATTTGATTTGAAGATTTGGAAATTTGAAGATGTGAAGACTTCAATATTTGTAAAGCTGTCAATCATTTCCAAATTTCCAAATTTCCAAATTTCCAAATCTTCAAATCTTCAAATCAACTGAATGAACATTCTCGAACTTTTTAAATCTGTCAAAGCTTTTGTATTTGATGTAGATGGCGTTCTTGCTACCGATACATTATTAGTATTGGAAGGCGGGGAGATGGCTCGTAACATGAATAGCAAAGATGGTTATGCATTGCAACTGGCTGTAAAACGTGGATATAAAGTGGTGATCATTTCCGGAGGTTTATCTGAAGCGGTAAGAATAAGATTGAACAGACTTGGGATACAAGACGTTTTTCTAGGGGTTAATCATAAAAAAGAAAAATTACAACAATATATTTCTGATAACAATCTACGGTTAGACGAAGTATTATATATGGGAGACGATATTCCCGATTATACCTGCATGGAACTTGTGGGGCTACCATGTTGTCCGGCTGATGCAGTGTCCGAAATAAAAGAGATATCTAAATATATTTCTCCTATTGCCGGTGGAGGTGGTTGTGGCAGGGATGTTATTGAAAAAGTATTGAAACTTAACAACCACTGGAACCTCGATACTACTATTGCTTCCAAATAAACTTTTACTATTACTTAAGCAATCACTATTTTCGTAGTTGTAAAGCAATCATGAAACTAGTACCAGCATTTTTTCGTTTGATACGATGGCCTAATCTGGTCTTTATAATGCTTACGCAGACATTGTTTTACTATTGCGTCATCATTCCACGTTTACCTGCTAGCTATTACCAATCTCCATATAGTATTACACCATTTATTTTTTTGCTTATTGTTATTGCATCGGTATTGATCGCTGCAGCAGGTTATATTATCAATGATTACTTTGATATAAATATTGACCAGATCAATAAGCCGGAAAAAATGGTGGTTGAAAAGATCATCAATAGGAGATGGGCAATATTGTGGCATTTTTTTATGACCGTTGCAGGCATTGCTATAAGTCTGTATGTTTCAATAAAAACGACATGGATTATTGTATTTGCAAATATCATGTGTGCATTCCTGTTATGGGTGTACTCTACAACCTTTAAGAAAAAACTTTTAACCGGTAATATTATAATTTCTGCACTAACAGCATGGACGATCATGGTGCTTTATTTTGCTGTCAACAGCAATTTTGTAATAGGAGTTTCTTTAACTAAAGAATCATTTTCAGCAATGCAGCAAATATTTAAATATGCCGCTTTGTATGCCGGGTTTGCTTTCATTATTTCTTTAATTAGAGAAGTTATAAAAGATATGGAAGATATGGAAGGCGATGAAAAATACGGATGCTCTACTATGCCTATTGTATGGGGCATACCTGCATCAAAAGTATTTGTTGCTGTTTGGATGATAGTGCTTGCCGGATCGTTGGTTGTAGTGCAGTTCTATGTATTACTACAAGGTCAATGGATCAGTGGGATCTATTGTTTATTATTAGTGATCATTCCTCTTATTCTTATTTACAAAAAACTTCGTGCTGCTCAAACAGCTGCTGATTATCATAAGCTAAGTAGCCTTATTAAGATCGTAATGTTTACAGGGATACTCTCAATGCTTTTATTAAAATTCAGGGAAATCGTATGATCATTTTAGCTTCACAATCACCAAGAAGAAAACAATTGTTGGAATGGGCGGAGATACTATTTGAAATCATCGTAAAAGAAACAGATGAATCATATCCTTCAACAATGGCTGTAGAAGAGGTTGCTGTTCATATAGCAAAAAATAAAGCACTTGCTGTTCAGCAAACTATTGATAATACTAAAACAATTTTAGCTGCTGATACGATCGTGGTGTTGAACAATGAAGTTATCGGTAAACCCAAAGACCGGGAAGATGCAATCAATATCCTCACAAAATTATCTGGTCAAACTCATCGTGTAATAACAGGTGTAGTAATATTGGCAGGAGAAAAAGAAATTTCATTTGCTGATATAACAAAAGTTAGTTTTCATAAATTGACTTCAGAACAAATAATTTTCTACATAGATAAATATAAGCCTTTTGATAAAGCCGGTGCTTATGCCATTCAGGAGTGGATCGGTGTTACAGGTATACAATCCATTGAAGGGGATTTTTATAATGTTATGGGATTGCCGGTGAGCAGAGTGGTGCAAGCTTTGGCTGATTTGAAGATTTGAAAATTTGGAGATTTGGAGATGGCTAGCTTCTTCTAAATATTGAACTGTCTACATTTTCAAATTTCCAAATTTCCAAATCAAAATGCAACCATTTGTATAATAATTCAATCAATAAATTATTATACATGCTCCATGACAGAAAGATTGCTTCAATACATCTGGCAGTTTCAATATTTTAATAAAAATAAATTATCAACTATTGAAAATGAGTTGGTTGAAATTATACGTCCCGGATCTCTTAATAACAATCAAGGCCCTGATTTTTTAAATGCACAGATACGAATAAATAATACTGTTTGGGCTGGCAATATTGAATTACATATAAAGTCTTCTGATTGGTTGTTGCACAAGCATAGTTCAGATAAAAATTATCAGAATATTATTCTGCATGTGGTTTGGGAAAATGATATTGATCTTGACGAACGTTTTCCTGTTATAACATTGCAGGATAAAGTTTCCAAGCTTTTATTGAATAAATATGACGATCTCATGGATACACATGCCTTTATCGCATGTGAAAATGCTGCAGGTTCAATTGATCGTTTAACATGGCAGTCATGGAAAGAAAGGTTGCTTATAGAAAGACTAGAGCAAAGGTCTGCGGTGATCTTTCAACATCTTTCAAAAAATAATTACCATTGGGAAGAAACATTCTGGTGGCTTATTGCAAGGAATTTCGGCATAAAAGTAAATGCTGATGCTTTTGAACAAATAGCAAATTCATTATCCATAAATATTTTAGCGAAGAATAAAAATCAGATTCACCAGGTAGAAGCATTGTTATTTGGTCAGGCAGGTTTGTTGAATACTGACTTTGAAGAAAAGTATCCTCAGATGCTAAAGAAAGAGTATGCTTTTTTAGCAAAGAAATATTCACTTGAAAGTATCAAGATTCCCTTGCATTTTTTAAGGATGCGTCCTTCGAATTTTCCTACTATAAGATTAGCTCAACTTGCAGCATTGATTCACAAAAGCCAACATTTGTTTTCTGCAATTAAAGAGATCGATTCTTACAATGAAGTTGCTTTGTTATTAAATATAACTGCAAATGATTATTGGCATTATCATTATATGTTTGATGAGCCTAGTGGATACAAAGAAAAAAATATCGGCAAACAAATGATCAATAATATCATGATCAATACAATTGCACCAATTTTATTTGGGTATGGGCAGTATCACAATAAACCTAAGCATAAACTTAAAGTACTTGAGTGGCTAGAGAGAATGCCTGCAGAAAATAATTCTATTACAAATGCCTTTATAAAATTAAATATCACCAATAAAAATGCTTTTGATTCACAGGCACTCATTCAATTAAAAAATGAGTATTGTAATAACAAGAGATGCCTTGAGTGTTCAATTGGGAATAAATTGCTTAAAGGACTTTAGTGTTACCATTTATACGAAATATTTAATTCCACATCAGGATGCAGGCTTTTGATAACTGGGCAATTATCTCCAACTCTTTGTATTATGATCCTGTCTTTTTCTTCTAATTGTAAAGCAGGAAAAGTAACTTCCACATCAATTTTTCCAATTCTCCTTGGGTCAGGTATCATGTGTTTTTTTACAGCAATAGAAGTGCCTTTTAATTCAATATTCATATCCATCGCTTTCATGGCCATGGTAGTGATCATACAAGTGCCTAAAGCAGTGCATATGAGGTCAGTAGGTGAAAAACTTTCTCCTTTACCACGATTGTCAGTAGGGGCATCGGTTTCAATAGATGTTCCACTCTGTAAATGGGTAGCCGAACACCTTAAATTTCCTTCATAGCTTACGGTTGCTGTCATTGTACTATTTTTGCGTAAATTTACACAAGTAAAAAGCTATCATGCGTAAAATATTTTTGTTTTTTTTATTGGTTGCAACAGGGTTAACGGCATTTTCGCAAAAGACCAAAAAAGAGAAAAAGGAAGAAAGGCGTCAGCGGATCAATGCTATGATCAAACAGGAAGAAGAAGGGGTAATAGCTTACCATAAACATTCTGTTTTTGGTATAAAAATGAATACAGATGGGTATGGTGCCTATTTAGAAATAGGTAGGGCTCAATCAATTAAAAAAGCGATGCTTTTTCAATTAGAAATAACTGAGCGTAAACATCCTAAAGAAGAAAAGGTAAGTTATTTCGGAGGATCTTCAATCCCATACATATATGGTAAACGAAACTTTGTTTACAACGTTAAATTAGGTGTTCAGCAACAGATATTATTAGGCAATAAAAGCAACAAGAATGGAGTAGCTGTGTCGGGTAATTTTGGCGGAGGCATTACTGTTGGTTTATTGAGACCATATTATGTACAGATCAAAACAGGAAGGTTTGTAAAATATGATTCTGTTGATAGCACCTTGTTTTTAAATGATAGTCAAATTGCCGGTGGCCCGGATTTTGGAAAGGGCTGGGGAGAAATGAAAGTCAACCCAGGGTTATACGCAAAAGGAGGGATACGGTTTGATTATGGAAAATTCAATGAAATGGTGAACGCTGTTGAAGTGGGACTTGCAGCAGATTTTTATACAAAGAAACTGCAACAGATGGTGTATACTAAAGAAAAACAATTTTTCTTCAGTGCGTATGTGAGCATCATGTTTGGCAGAAGAAAATAATTAATAAGTTTTAATAAATATTAGAATGATAGAATTACCTGTGGTAGATGGAGTGGTAGAACAAAGACCTAAAAAACCCAATTGGCTAAGAGTAAAACTTCCTATCGGCGAAGAATATAAGCATGTTCGTAATTTAGTAGATACCCATAAACTTCATACAATTTGCGAAAGCGGCAATTGCCCTAATATGGGTGAGTGTTGGGGAGAAGGTACAGCCACATTCATGATCCTTGGAAATATTTGTACAAGGAGTTGTGGTTTTTGTGCTGTTGCCACTGGCCGTCCGGAACCTGTTGATTGGGATGAACCACAAAGAGTAGCAGAAGCTATCAATTTGATGAAAGTTAAGCATGCCGTTGTTACTTCCGTAGACAGAGATGAAATAAAAGATGGCGGAAGCATTATCTGGTACAATACGATCAAGGCTATTAAAGCACTCAATCCAGAAACAACCTTAGAAACATTGATCCCGGATTTTAAAGCTGAAGCTCATAATATCCAGCGTATCATTGATGCTGCTCCTGAAGTAGTATCTCACAATATCGAAACAGTTGAGAGGCTTACAAAGCAGGTACGTATCCAGGCAAAGTACTGGCGCAGTATGGAAACACTCCGTATCTTAAAACAAGGCGGTATGCGTACCAAAAGCGGCATTATGCTTGGTCTTGGTGAAACGAAGGAAGAAGTGATCCAAACAATGCAGGATCTAAGAGATAGTCAAGTTGATGTTATTACAATTGGACAGTATTTACAGCCCACAAAAAAGCATTTACCCATCGATCGTTTTGTACATCCGGATGAGTTTAAAGAACTTCGTGAAATTGGCTATAATATTGGTTTTGACTATGTAGAGAGCGGTCCGTTGGTTCGTTCATCTTATCATAGTGAAAAACACGTTATCCCGGGATGGGGTAAAAACAAGTGGATGGAAGAAAAAGCCTTGAATAGTTAATTCGCTGATCCATAATAGGGTATCTTAAAAAGAGCGTATTTTCCCCTCGAAAAAAATACAATAAACAAGTAGTAGTGTTACAGGTTTATCCGTGATAATGATCAAATATTACGGATTATACTGATGTAATAAATTAGAATTTCTACTATTGTTTCGCCTTATTGGATGGTATACTTTTACAGTATTAAAATTATTATCCAATGGAAAAGAAAACCACACACCCAAGCTTATCATTGAACAGTATCAAGAAATTTACTGTAATTGTTTTTAGAAGCCTTTTTGAAAACCCTGATAAAAAAGAATTTCAGCGTTTGAAAAATTTCATTGCTTCTTAAGCAGGATCCCAGACCAAAGCACTGGCACCAAGTATAGCAGCATCCGCTTCTTTCAATTCACTAAAGATGAGTTTTACTTTATTTTGAAAGATCGGCAACAGATTAGCTTCCATACTTTTCCTTGTAGGATTCAGTAACAGGTTACCGGCTTTGGTAAGTCCGCCAAAAAGAACAATTGCTTCCGGAGAAGAGAACATAACAAAATTAGCCAGCGATTCCCCTAATATCTGGCCCGTAAATTCAAAGATTTGATTGGCTATAGTATCCCCTTGCATAGCGCATTCATAAACAGTTTCACTGGTAAGATCATTGATACTGTAATTCCGAAGCAAACTTTCTTGTTCAGGATGGTCAGTTAAAAATTCAATCGCAGTTTCCCTTACACCCGTAGCAGATGCATAAGATTCAAGGCTTCCACGTATGCCGGTACTTTTATGTAAACGTCCGCCATGCCTGATTACAGTATGGCCAAGTTCGCCTGCAAAGCCATCATGGCCCAGCAATATTTTGCTGTCTACCACAATGCCACTACCAACACCAGTACCAAGGGTAATGGTAATAAAATGTTTCATGCCTTTTGTGCAGCCATAGATCATTTCTCCTGCGGCAGCAGCATTAGCGTCATTGGTAAGCTTTGTAAGAAGACCAAATTTTTTTGTCATCAGATCAGCAATTGGAATAATGCCTTTCCATTTTAAATTCGGAGCAAATTCAATAGTACCCGAATAAAAATTTGCATTGGGTGCTCCCATACCTATCCCGACAAAATTTTCAACACCTCCAGCTTCTTTGATCATAGGCATAAGTTTGCCATATAATTCATCAATAAAATCTTCTACGTTCTCATGAACATTAGATGGGATCCTGTCTTGCTTAACTATTTTCCCATTCTTATCTACAATACCAAATTTGGTAGTAGTTCCTCCAATATCTATTCCTACTGCGTATTTCGCTTTCATTTTTATTTTCTAAGAGCTGTAATTAAATATTTTTAATGTCCTGATGGAGCACTGTCTGCTGCATCATAATTTACTCCTTGTTTATGTAAAATGCCTTTTACTATAAAAGCAAAGAATGCAAGGTATCCGAAACAAAGTGCAGCAACTAAATAAGAATGATGTATGCCGATCACATCAGCTAATTTGCCTTGAATAGGAGGAATAATACCACCACCTAAGATCATCATAATTAAAAATGCCGAACCTTGTGTTGTGTATTTTCCTAATCCTGCAATTGATAATGCAAAAATACATGGCCACATTATTGAACAAAATAAGCCACCACTTAAAAACGCATAGATTGCTATTGTTCCTGTGGTCATGATACCGATCAGCATAGCAATGACTCCAAGTACACTAAATATCAACAATGTTCTTGCAGGTTTATCCTTGCTAATGTAAAATGCTGCTATTTGTATCAATACGCACACTACATAATAATAGAGGGGTTTCATGTCGTATTTTGCAGCAGAGTTGATAGCAATTAAAATAACAAAAGCAACCAGCGGCACAATGAATTGTAATATTGCTTTTGTACTCTTTGACATATTAAAAGCACTGACAGCGCCGGTCCATCTACCGATCATCAAGCTTCCCCAATACATAATGATATAAGGTGTTGCTTCCGATGCCTGGTGAGAACCGAATGCAGGTTGTTTTAATAATTCTCCCAAATTACTACCTATTGCAACTTCAACTCCTACATATACAAAGATTCCCAGCATACCCAATACCAATTGCGGATATTTCATTGCACCCCAACCATCAGGTTTTTTAGTAGCACTATAATTAGAAAATAATAAACCAATAACAACTACTGCCAATGCACCCAATAACCATCTTAATCGATAAGCATTCATTGAATGTATTTCTTCCTGCGAAGCATTTGTCAAATCTGTTTTGTAACTGCTGAAAACGGGTACAAACATCATGATCAATAATCCGCTTATGATCAATAACGAGTATAGTGCCTTGTTAGCCTTCTCGGTTTTTTCTTCCAAAATGCCTGCAGGTACTTTCTTACTGAAATAAAACAATGCAGCTGCCGCAATAAAAAGAGCACCTACACCAATGTATAGAATAATTACTTTAGATAAACTTAATGCAGCAATTTGTTCATCAGTGATTGCAGCAGTTGTTCCAAAAAGTGCAAAAGCTACTACCAATGGGCCGATAGAAGTACCGAATGAATTGATGCCACCACCTAAATTTACACGGCTTGTTCCTGTTGAAGGATCTCCTAATGAAATAGAAAAAGGCTGTGCAGATGTTTGTTGCAAAGAAAATCCTAATGCAACAATGAACAACCCGATCAGCATTCCCGTAAATGTGTTTGCATTAACTGCAATGATCATAGCAGCTGCACCCAATGCAGAAAAAAGTAATCCGTAAACAATACTTTTCTTGTATCCCCACTTACCTACAAGATCTTTACCACCAAATGCACCATAAGCAAACAAACCTAAAGCTCCAACATAATATGCGGTATAAAATGCAAAATCTATCAGCTGACTTTGGAACTGATCCAGGTGAAAATAGTGTTTACAGAATGGAATAAACACGCTGTTTCCAGCTGCAATAAAACCCCAAAAGAAAAAAACTGTAACCAAAGTGCTCAGTGCTCCGTAATTAGTAGGAATTAAAGCAGGTTTATTTTCTTTAGTCAATAGGTCAGGTGTATTTGTAGGCATATCGTATGGCTTTTTTTTTGAAGTGCTGAAAGTAGAATAATTTAAGCAAAATGAAAAATTTTGAATACTTAATATTGTTAGTAACCAAATCCTTCTTAATTTACCTGCAAATATTTTATAAAGAACGATAATGGAAATTTTACACGTTAGTGCTGAATGTTATCCCGTAGCAAAAGCAGGCGGGTTGGGAGATGTAGTAGGTGCATTGCCAAAATATCAAAATCAATTAGGACATATTGCAAAGGTTGTAATGCCTATGTATCGTACAAAATTTTTGGAATCTAATTCCTTTGATGTTGTGCATAAAGGAGGTTTCAATATGGGCAATGCTGGCTTTATCAGTTACACTATTATCAAAGAAAGGGTCAATACACTTGGTTTTGATCTTTACATGGTGGATATATATGGTCTTTTGGACAGAACAGGAATTTATGGTTATGGTGATGATGTAGAAAGATTTGTTTCTTTTCAAATAGCAGTGGTAGATTGGTTGAGCAAGTGGCAACATACACCTGATGTGGTACATGTACATGACCATCATACAGCATTGATACCATTCATGATGAAACATTGCTACGATTACAATCATCTTAATACAGTAAAAACTGTTCTTACCATTCACAATGCACAATACCAGGGATGGATCGGTTGGGATAAAGCCAATTTTATTCCTGCATGGGATAGTTGGAAAGGAGGTTTATTGGAGTGGGAAAATGCCATCAATCCATTAGCAAGCGGAGTTAAATGTGCGGATAAGGTTACTACTGTAAGCCATAGCTATTTGGAGGAACTAAAATTTATGTCAAATGGGATGGAAGCATTGTTTGAATATGAAAAAGGAAAATGTATAGGCATTTTAAATGGTATTGACGATGCTGTGTGGGATCCTGCAACAGATGACTATCTCGATATTAATTTTGGTATTGCGGATGCAGATGAAGGAAAGTTAAGTAATAAGCAATTGTTATGCGATCAGTTCAATTTAGATATCAATAAACCACTGATCATTTTTATAGGAAGATTGGTGCATGAAAAAGCTGCCGACCTTTTGCCTGCAGTAATCGGAGATTCCATTTACCACATGGAAGGTAAAATGAATTTTTTAATATTAGGCAGTGGTGAAGCATGGGTTGAAGAGCAGTTGTCTGCTATGACACTTCAATTGACAGGTTATTACAATTCAAAAATTGGTTACAATGAAAAATTAAGTCACCAGATGTATGCCGGGGCCGATTTTTTATTGATGCCAAGCAGGGTAGAACCTTGTGGATTGAACCAAATGTATGCCATGCGTTATGGAACAGTCCCAATTGTTAGAAATACCGGAGGATTAAAAGATACTGTGGTTGATTATGGAGATAAAGGCGGTTACGGGATTAAATTTAATGATGCAACAGTGGGGGATATAACTTACTCTATTTATAGGGCATTGGAATTATACAAACAACCTAAGAAATTAGATAAGGTAAGAACTATCATAATGGAGATTGATAATAGCTGGGAAAAAAGTGCAGGCCAATACATTGAGCTTTATAAACAAATACAATAAAAATGTAAGAATAAATTATGTTACAATAAATTTAATACATTAATTTTAAGCAATTCACCTTTTTACTTCAAACCCTTTAAAATAATCAGCAGTATGACAGGAAAAGTAATATCAATTGTATTAGGCGGAGGTGCCGGTTCAAGGTTGTATCCATTAACCGCCAGCAGGAGTAAACCCGCTGTTCCTATTGCAGGAAAATACCGATTGGTTGATATTCCTATTTCGAACTGTATCAATTCAGGCATCAACAGAATTATGGTATTAACACAGTTCAACTCTGCATCTTTAAACAAGCATATCAAAAACACTTATCAATTCAGTTTGTTCAGTAAAGGATTTGTGGATATTCTTGCTGCAGAGCAAACACCTGATAATCCCAAATGGTTCCAGGGAACAGCTGATGCAGTGAGACAATCGTTAAGGCATATACGCAGTTATGAATATGATTATGTGTTGATTTTATCCGGAGATCAGCTTTATCAGATGGATTTTACGGAGATGATAGACAATCATCAAAAGCAGCAAGCTGATATAACCATTGCTACCATCCCGGTTACAGCAAAAGAAGCGACCGAATTTGGTATATTGAAATCTAATGAAGAAGGTTTGATCACTTCGTTTATTGAAAAGCCTGCTAAAGATCTTTTGCCAGATTGGGTAAGTGATACCGGTGATGCAATGAAACATGAAAAAAGAAATTACCTGGCATCGATGGGTATTTATATTTTCAGCAGAAAATTATTATTCGATCTGCTCGAAGAAGAGCATGGTAAAGCAACAGACTTCGGTAAAGAAATAATTCCTGACTCGATCAGTAAATACAAAGTAATAAGTTACCAATATGATGGTTATTGGACAGATATCGGAAATATTCATTCTTTCTTTGAAGCCAATCTTGCATTGACAAAAGATATTCCAGAATTCAATCTGTTTGATAATGCAAAAACAATTTACAGCCGTTCACGTATGCTTCCACCGGCAAAGATCAGTGGCACTACCTTAGAGAGAACGATCATTGCTGAAGGTTGTATCATTCATGCATCCAGAATTGAAGACAGCGTTATTGGTATCCGTACAAGAATAGGCAAAGGCACTACTATTTCAAAAACTTATATGATGGGGAGTGATTATTATGAAACACTCGAAGAAATAAATTATGCCGAATCTCATGGTATACCAAAAGTTGGAATCGGCGAACGTTGTTTTTTAAATAATGTGATCGTTGATAAACATTGCCGCATTGGCAATGATGTACGTATCAATGGTGGGCCACATTTAGCAAATACCGATCATTCGTTATATACCATTAAAGAAGGAATTGTTGTTATTAAAAAAGACGCCATTATTGAAAATGGCTATGTACTTCAATAATCATTAAACCTGTCCATCAAAATAATAAAGCCTCATATTTTGGGGCTTTATTATTTAAAAAAAATATTTGTATGAATAAAATAAAATGGGGAATCATTGGTTGTGGTGATGTGACGGAATTAAAGAGTGGCCCGGCTTTTAATAAAGTACCGAACTCTGAATTAATTGCTGTTATGCGGAGAGATGCCGCTAAAGCCCAGGATTATGCGGCAAGGCACAATGTTCCCAAATGGTATTCAAATGCAGATGAATTGATAAATGATGCAGATGTAAATGCCATTTATATCGCAACGCCACCTTCTTCACATGCTGAATATTGTTTTGCTGCTATTAAAGCCGGTAAACCTGTATATGTTGAAAAGCCAATGAGCATGAATGCTGCTGAAGCCTCAGCAATGTCAATTGTTGCAAAGGAAAAAGATGTGAAATTAGTAGTGGCACATTACAGGAGAGAGCAACCCATCTTCAAAAAAATAAAACAATTGATCGATGAAAAAGTAATAGGCGATATAAGATTTGTAAAGATGGAATTTTTAAGAAAGTCATTAAAAATTAATGTTGAGAACGAGCCTGTATGGCGGGTAGATCCTGCAATTTCAGGAGGGGGATTGTTTCATGATCTTGCTCCGCATCAGTTAGATCTCATGCATTATTTTTTTGGAGAAATTGAACATATAAATGGCTTTGCTAAAAATCAGGCTTGTCTTTATGATGCAACAGATATAGTTACAGGTAATATTATTTTCAGATCAGGTGTTATTTTTAATGGCTTGTGGTGTTTTACTGTTCCGGAAAATGAAGAAAAAGATATTTGTGAAATAATTGGATCAGAAGGTAAAATGACCTTCAGTATTTTTGAAAATAATACGATAACAATTACAAGGTCAGGGAAAGTAGAAATGCTTCCTTTTGAATCTATACAACATGTACAACAACCTATGATCTCAAAGGTGGTTGAATATTTTCTCGGAAAAAATTATAATCCATGCACAAGTGATGATGGGGTAACGGTAATGAGTATGTTAGATGCTTTTACGGTAAGCCAAAAATAAAAATTGATATCCTTGCTTTATCTAAAAAGCTATTCTTAATCTGTGATCTACCGTTCATATCCGTTAATTACGTTTAAATCTATCTTTTTTTTTCTGATAAAATAAAAATGTGTACTTTGTACACAAATAACGATAAACTTTTAACCGATTGCCATGCCGGAACTAAGTACCATACAGAAGCCCAGACTGTCTACAGCACAGATCATTAACATGAGTGTAGGTTTTTTGGGGATACAATTTGCTTTTGGTTTGCAGAATGCAAACGTCAGCAGAATATTTCAAACCCTTGGAGCAAAAATTGAAGAGATACCTATTTTATGGATAGCTGCACCCATAACAGGTTTGATCATGCAGCCAATTATTGGTCACATGAGCGATAAGACCTGGCTTGGTAAATTCGGTAGAAGAAGGCCCTATTTTATGGTCGGTGCAATTTTAGCAGCGCTGGCATTATTCGCCTTTCCTAATGTCAGTGCATTATGGATAGCAGCCGTTTTGTTGTGGCTTTTAGATGCATCCATAAATATTTCAATGGAACCCTTCAGAGCTTTTGTGGGAGACATGTTACCAGATAAACAACGGACAACAGGTTTTGCTATGCAAAGTTTTTTTATCGGAATAGGAGCAGTAGTCTCTTCACTTATGCCACCTATTTTGGGTTTATTCGATGTTTCCAATCAACCCCCGGCCCCGGGAGTATTACCCGATACCGTTAGGTATTCTTTTTATATCGGAGCTTTTGTCTATGTAATTGCTGTGTTTTATACCGTTTTTACAACTAAAGAATATTCTCCAGAGGAAATGAGATCATTCGGAGGCTTTGATGAAACAGAGACTTCAAAAAATATTAAATCACCTTGGTCGTCATTCATGAACCAGGGATTAATGTGGTTCTTGATCGGAGCTGTTCTTTCAGCGGCTTTATATGTATATAACGTAAATGCCGAAACCCGCCTGGAGAAAGAGTTATATGTTTTAACCGGCGGCCTTGCATTTTATGGGTTGTTACAAATAATAGGAGCATTATTTCATAAAAATGGAAAAGAAAACGGATTAGTAGAAGTGATGGATGACCTGAATTATTTACCGGAGACAATGAAAAAGCTTGCCATCATACAATTCTTTTCCTGGTTTGCTCTATTCTCTATGTGGATATATACTACACCAGCATTGGCGCAACATCTTTATAATACTACCGATACTTTATCACCTGAATATAATAAGGTCGGTTCTTGGGTGAATGTTATGTTTGGTGCATATAATTTATTCGCTGCATTATTTGCATTTTTATTGCCATTACTTTCAAAACAATTCTCCCGCCCTAAAGCCCATATGATTGCATTGATAGCAGGTGGTTTAGGATTAATATCTTATTATCTTTTTAAAGATGAAAAAATGTTATTGATAAGCATGGCCGGAGTTGGGCTAGCATGGTCGAGTATCTTATCTATGCCATATTCCATTTTAACACAAACATTGCCATCTCATAAAATGGGAGTATACATGGGAATATTTAATTTCTTTATTGTGATCCCACAAATACTTGCAGCAACATTGCTGGGCTTTTTTACGAAACATCTTTTTGGTGACCAGGCCATTTGGTCAATAGTATTAGGCGGATGCTCAATGTTGGTTGCAGCTTTATTATGTTTAAGAATAAAAGAAAAATAATCATGAAAAAATTTATTATTGCTAATTGCTTTTTATTGTTTGTTCTATGTTTGAATGCACAAACCACGTATAAATTTTATCCATCTAACTGGTGGACTGGTATGAAATGGAATAAAGTGCAGGTGATGGTTCACGGTGATAAAGTGGCCGAACATTTTCCTATGATAAAGATGGGGCCTAAAGGAATAAAATTAGCTACCGGTGTTAATTTAGTAATGATCAATAGGGTAGAAAATCCAAATTATGTGTTTCTTGATCTGGTAATAGAACCAACTGCAAAACCCGGCAAAATATCTTTTCCTTTTCTTAAAGATATAAAGCTTGAGTATGAATTAAAAGCAAGACGTACAGGTAATGGGAGAAAATATGCTCAAGGCGTAACTTCAAAAGATCTGATGTATTTGATCATGCCGGATAGATTCAGCAATGGAGATGAATCCAATGATAGAATTGTAGGAATGAAAGATCAAACCTTAAATAGGGATACTGTATTTAACCGTCATGGCGGAGATCTGCAAGGCATCAATAATCATCTGCAATATTTACAGGACTTAGGTATTACTGCTCTTTGGTTGAACCCGGTTTTGGAAAATGATATGCCGGATCGTACAGAACATGGATATGCATTTACAGATCATTATACTGTCGATAAAAGATTAGGAGGAGACCAGGCTTATCAACAATTGATCGATGCTGTGCATGAAAGAGGAATGAAGATAATACAGGATGCAGTTTATAATCACGTTGGATTGTATCACATTACTGTGCAGGATAAACCAATGAAAGATTGGTTGAATGAATGGGATAATTATACCAATACATCTTACAAAGACCAGGTATTATTTGATTCTTATGCCGTACCATCGCAGAAAAAAATA
Organism: Bacteroidota bacterium; assembly: GCA_040387955.1. Classification (GTDB taxonomy): domain Bacteria; phylum Bacteroidota; class Bacteroidia; order Chitinophagales; family Chitinophagaceae; genus Ferruginibacter. The sequence goes on from JAZKCS010000011.1 coordinate 191,713, forward strand.
ATGAGTGATGGATGGTTTACAAGACAAATGCCTGATCTGAATCAGAACAATCCATTTGTTGCAAATTTTTTAATTCAGCATGCTTTGTGGACGGTAGAACAATTTGGAATAGATGGCTGGCGTATTGATACCTATGCATACAATGATCTTGCATTTATGAACAGGTGTAACAAAGCGTTAATGGATGAGTATCCAAAAATTACTTTGTTTGGTGAAACATGGGTACACGGTGTGATCAATCAAAGTTATTTTTGTCAGAACACATTTAATATTCCTTATAAAAGCAATTTGCAGGCCACTACAGATTTTCAAACATTGTGGGCAATACAAGATGCAATGACAAAGGATTTTGGTTGGAATGATGGTATCAATAGAATGTATACCACATTAGCACAAGATTTTGTTTACAAAGATCCAACAAGACAAGTGATCTTTTTAGATAATCATGATCTAAGCCGTTTCTTCTCCACCATTGGAGGCGATATGAATAAATATAAATCTTCTTTGGCATGGCTTTTAACTTCACGTGGTATTCCGCAATTGTATTATGGAAATGAAATAGGTATGATGGGTTTCACATCTCCAAATGACGGATATGTAAGAAAAGATTTCATCGGTGGATGGAAGCAGGATTCAGTGAATAAATTTACTATACAAGGACGTAATCAACAGGAACAAGCAATTTGGCAATATATTGCAACGCTGGCCAATTATAGACTGTCTTCATCTGCTTTGCAAACAGGTAAGCTAATGCAGTTTCTTCCTGAAGATGGCGTGTATGTGTACTTCCGGTATGATGCTAAGCAAACAGTAATGGTGGTAATGAATACTTCAAAAGAAGAGAAAACAGTTTCAGTCAATAAATACACAGAACGTACAAAAGGTTTTAGTAAAACGGTTGATGTTTATTCTAAAGCCCAAAGTGAGTTGAAAGATTTTAAAGTAGGGTCATACCAGGCAGTTATATTGGAATTAAAACCATAAACTGAAAATTATATGATAAAAAAAAACGAAGCTTTCACTTCGTTTTTTTTTATCAACTATTTAATTTTTAATTATTACCAATAGAATTGATGTCTTCATTCATTTCGCTTACTCCATTTGGACCAATGTATTGATCTTGTCCAAAACCTAGTATAGGATAAAAAACAAAACTTAATAAGCCTAATCCAACACCAAAACCTGAACTTCTGCCAAAAGCCTTAGCAATGCTAATACTTATGATGATTATGAAAACAATATTGATATAAGGGATACACAACAAAATTGTCCACCATCCTTCTTTGCCAGCGATTTTTGTCATGATGTAATAATTGTAAATGGGAATGATAGAAGCCCAACCAGGCTGTCCGGCTTTTTCAAATGTCTTCCACATACCTACTATTGCAAAAACAATAATTGCAAAGAGAAAAACGCACATAATAATCAATGAACTTTCCATGTTTATAATTTTTTAAAGGTTATAATGAAGAATAAATATATAAAAAAATTTAAGCTTTTTATAATTATTCTCTTGTAGCAAGATAATTATAGTCTTCCATGATCTTCTCAAGAAAATCAATGTCATACATATCGCTTGAAATTTCAAGTACATTTTTAACTTTCCCTGCTACCCGGTTACACATTTGATAGTTATTAGTTTTTTGTGCCTGGGTAATAACATTTTTTATGGTGTTGATATCTCTATCGCTAAGTTTAATGGCTTGCGGATATTTAACCTGGTATCCAGTTTCGTTGATATTCATGAAGATAGTGTCATGAACTGTAATATCCGATGCAGTGTTTACTACCACCGTACCGGCAACCATATCACCAATACGCTGACTTTTTTTTGAAGCAGAAATAAATATTACAGAGATTAGACTACCAATGATCAGCACAAGATATCCAAAGTATGGATTGCCCCAGAATAAAACAAATACAATGAAACCCCATTCATAAAAACGCATGAACCAACGTAAAAGAAACTGGCTGAAAGTAGGTTCACCACCGTCAAGACTGATCACTTTTATCCTAAGGATCTTTTTGCCGATCGTCTGTCCATTCATCCAAAGCTCCGCAAGAAATGTATAAAATATCATAGGAAGCAGCACAATCAAAAAAATGAAACCAAGGCTTTCTTCCCCCATTCCAAATCCAGAAAATAATATGTATTTCATGGCATATAAATAAACGATCAGCACGCCAAGATCAATCAGGTAGGCGAAAAGGCGTTTATGAAATCCTGCAATTTCAAATTCAATGTCAATATTAAATGGTGTGGCAATTTGTATCAGCGACATATAATTGCAAATTACTGATAATGTTTTTATGAAAAAATTATTTGAAGTATGGCCGATATGAGGTTGCAATCATTAAATTTGTAGCATGCGTGAGGCAATGTTCATTAAGAAAAATGTAGACAAGTGGAATGAATACCAGCATTCCGAATCTACCAATCCAGATGAAACTGCTGAACGTTTTATCACTTTGGTAGATGATCTGTCTTATTCAAAAACATTTTATCCAAGGAGTAAAGTTACCCGTTGGATAAATGCCATTACTGCCAGGATATACCTCAATATTTATCAGAATAAAAAAGAAAAGGCCAATAGGTTTTTTATTTTCTGGAGATATGAATTGCCACTTCTATTTAAAAAATATCATCGCATTTTATTATTCACCTTTTTGGTCTTTTCGTTATTTGTTGCAATAGGTGTATTTGGATCTATGAATGAAGAAGGTTTTATAAGAGGCGTACTGGGAAACGGTTATGTAAATATGACCGAAGACAATATTTCCAAAGGAGATCCTTTTGGTGTATATAGAAGTGATAGCCCTTTTACTATGTTTATCAGAATAGCAATGAATAATATTTTCGTTGCATTTTTAATGGCAATTGGAGGCTTGCTATGTGGCGTTACAACCTTGCTTTCCATGTGGCAAAATGGTATCATGCTTGGCTGTTTTCAATACATGTTTTTTTCAAAAGGTTTAGGGTTAGAATCTATATTGGTTATCTGGGTACATGGAACACTTGAAATATTAGCCATTGTAATTTCTTCTACCGCAGGTTTTATTATTGCAAATGGAATTCTTTTTCCCGGAACATATACAAGAGCCGTTTCATTTAAACGAAGTGTGAAAGACGCTTTGAAAGTGATGGTGGTTCTTGTGCCGGTTTTTATATTAGCAGCATTTTTTGAAAGTTACGTTACACACCTGATGGGTAATACATATGATAAGGTACAGGGAAATACAGGCTTACCTGTATGGGGAAGCGTATTGATCCTGGCGCTATCGTTAATTTTTATTGTGTGGTATTTTGTAATTCTCCCAATTCGTTTACATAAAAAAGGCTACCAGGTTTTAAGTGGCGGTTTTTTAAAAACCCAAGGTAATTTATAGATGATAAGAGTAAAATATTTAATATTCATTTTGCTTTTGTTATTTATCAATATTCATTGCTATGCACAAAATGCACCGGCATATGATGAAACTGTAGACGAAGAGTATGCAGAAGATGAGGATGAAGAATACGGTTACGATTACATAGACACAGCTTTATATTTTAATAGTAAACATGTTTCTAAAGATTCTATAATCGCCTATAAAGAATCAAAAAACTTTGCGTATGCAAAAAATCTTGATAGTCTTTTAAAGTCATTAAAAAGAGCTGAAGAAAAAAATAAGAAGATTGATCTTAAAAGACGTAAAAGCGGAAGTTGGCTGGTAAGTTTTTTTCAGTCAGGTGTAGCCCAGGTGATCTTTTGGTCATTGGCTGCAATTTTTGTTTTGTTTATTCTTTACAAGCTTTTCTTTATCAGGGGACAATTATTTAAGCAAAAGATCCAGAGCAATGTGATGGCACTTCCCGAAGAAGAAGAACTCTCAATGAATACAGACTATGATAAATTAATAAATCAGTCTGTAAATGATAAGGATTATCGTTTAGCTGTAAGATATCATTACTTAAAGGCCTTACAAAAACTAGCTTCTACAAATCTTATTATGTATGCCGCTGATAAAACGAATTATCAATATGTCCGTGAACTATCAGGCAAAGCATATCACAATGATTTTGCAAACATCACATTGCATTATGAGTATGTATGGTATGGAGAGTTTGATATTGACGAATTAACTTATTTAAAATTGGAAGACTCCTTTAAACAATTTCAAAGTAAATTATAGTGATCAGGATAGTACGATATTGTTTTTTGTTTTTTTGTGTATTCATTGCAGTGGTTTCCTGTGAGCAAAAACAAATGCTGCCTCCTTTAGAAGAAACATTTAAGAAAAGCGATAAGATGCCATTTGGTACGTATGTTATGCATGATCAACTGGAGCATCTTTATCCGCATAATACAATATTTGTAAAAAAACAGAATTTCGAGAAAACCTGGAGTGAAATATCCGATACCGGTGCTTTGTACATAACGGTTACGGATAATTTATATTTATCGAGCCTTGATCTCCGTGCAATGTTGCAATATGTATCCGCAGGGAATAGTATGTTCATTTCGGGAAATCATTTAGAAAATTTATTGGATACTTTAAATTGTACAGCAGTTACAACTCCAGAGATAATTTTTTCAATGCCAGAATTAATGAAGTATACTCATGTTTCATTAAGGCAGGATCTGTATAATGATACACTCAATTACAGCTATTATTATTACATTCTCAATAATAATTTTACCAGGTACGATACACTTAATACAAAAGTTTTAGGTTTTAATGAATTAGGGCGGCCAAATTTTATTGTGCTATTTTATGGCGAGGGACGTTTCTTTTTACATCTTGAACCAAAAGCGTTTAGCAATTATTTTTTATTGCAAAAAAACAATTACAAGTATTTGGAAAAAGTTTTGGCTTTTACCAATAGCACACCTGAACAAATTTTTTGGGATGATTACTATTGTAGAAAAGATTATGAAAGTGATGACGATGATGAAAATTCGAAAGGGTCTTTTGATTTCCTATTAAAACATCCTCCATTACGCTGGGCTTTTTGGTTAACTTTACTTTTATTGTTCATTTATATATTCTTTGGTGGTAAAAGAAGACAGCGGATCATTAAAGTAGCAGAACCAAATAAAAATACAAGTGTTGCTTTTACAGAAACGGTAGGAAGGCTTTATTTACAACAAAGAAATAATCGAAATATTGCCGATAAGATGGTTTCGTATTTTTTTGATCATTTACGAACACAATATTTTTTAAATACAAGTCAACTGAATGACGAATTTATTATCACATTAAGTCGTAAAAGTAATATGCCGCTTGAAAAAGTTGAGAAACTGGTTACAACTATCAAGTATGTTCAAAATAATTATGACGTAAGCGATATTTTACTTTTGTCGTTAAGTCAACAAATTGAAAATTTTAATAAAACCAAATAAATAATGGAAGAAAATATTTTTCAACAGCGTATTGATCTATCTGGTCTTAATACTAAAATGGAAGCCATACGTAATGAAATAAGCAAAGTAATTGTGGGGCAACATAAAATGATCGACCTATTAATGATCGGTTTATTAAGTGATGGACACATATTAATAGAAGGTGTGCCAGGTGTAGCTAAAACATTGACTGCAAAATTGATGGCAAAAATTATTGATATCGATTTTTCTCGTCTTCAATTTACGCCTGATCTTATGCCGAGTGATGTGATCGGCACTGCTGTGTTCAACCCAAAGGAAGGCGACTTTAATTTTAAAGCGGGACCTGTATTCAGTAATATAGTTTTGATTGATGAGATCAACAGAGCACCTGCAAAAACACAGGCGGCATTATTTGAAGTAATGGAGGAAAGGCAGATCACTGTTGATGGGTTTACACATTACATGAAATATCCTTTTATTATCCTTGCTACGCAAAACCCTATTGAGCAGGAAGGAACTTACCGTTTGCCAGAGGCACAACTTGATCGTTTCATTTTTAAAATTGATGTGCAATACCCTAACCTACAGGAAGAAATAAATATTCTTGCTAATCAACATGGAAAGCCTCAATCTGAATTATTACAAGATGTAAATAAGGTTTTATCTCCGGAAGATATCAGGCATTATAGGGAATTGATCCACGCTGTAATTGTTGAACACAAATTAATAGAATTCATTGCGAAGATCGTTAATGAAACACGTAATAATCCTGCATTGTATTTAGGTGCATCTCCAAGAGCTTCTTTAGCAATATTAAAAGCGGCTAAAGCTAATGCAGCGATTAAAGGAAGAGATTTTGTTACACCGGAAGATATCATAGAAATGACTGGGCCGGTTTTAAGGCATCGTATTATTCTAACGCCTGAAAAGGAAATGGAAGGTATCACAGCAGATGATCTGATCGACGCTATTATTAAATCTGTAGAAGTGCCAAGATAGATGAGTATAATTGGAAAATATATAGGTAGTCTTTTCTTCCCCACACGATTTTATCTCGTGATGGGAAACTGTATCTTCCTTTTTGTAGTATCGTTTTTTGTGCCGGCAATTTTTCCAATAGTGAAAATAGTATGGTATGTGTTTTTGATATTACTTATTATTGATTATGCTTTTTTGTTTTTATTTGGAAGAACCCCTTCTGCAAAAAGAATACTAGCCGATAAGTTGAGCAATGGAGAGATGAATAAAGTTTTATTAGAAGTGACCAATAATATGGGCTTCGAAGTAAATATGGAAATAATAGATGAATTGCCTTTGCAGTTTCAAAAAAGGGATTTTGTTTTAAAACAAACATTTAAAGCACAGCAATCAAAAAGTATTGCGTATTCACTTCGTCCGGTAGAAAGGGGAATATATAATTTTGGTGACATAATTGTTTATGTAAAATCCTTGTTGGGATTATTAATGCGCCGGCATGATATCGAAGCTGAAAATACTGTTGCAGTTTATCCATCTTTCATGCAATTGCGTAAGTATGAATTGATCTCACAAACTACCATTCAATCGGAGTTTGGAAATAAAAGAATGCGTAAGATTGGTCATAGCATGGAATTTGAACAAATAAAAGAATATGTAAGGGGAGATGATATACGTACAGTTAACTGGAAAGCAACTGCAAGAAAAACCTCTTTAATGGTGAACAATTATACTGATGAAAAAAGTCAACAGGTATATTGTATAATTGATAAAAGCCGTTTGATGAAGATGCCTTTTGAAGGTTTAAGCTTATTGGATTATGCAATAAATAGTACGCTTGTTTTAAGCAATGTTTGTTTGCAAAAACAAGACAAAGTGGGGCTGTTTTCATTTTCAAACAAAATGGGAACTGTTCTTGCAGCAGATAGAAAGCCTGTGCAATTGAATCACATCTCAGAATTTCTATTTAAAGAAGAAACGGCTTTTATGGAGGCCGATTATGAAATGTTGTACATGCAAATACGTAACAGGGTCAAGCAACGTAGCTTGCTGATCTTATTTACAAATTTCGAATCAGTTTCGGGATTAAAAAGACAATTGAATTATTTGAGATCAATAGCAAGGCATCATTTATTGTTAGTTGTATTTTTTGAGAATACAGAATTAAAGCAACTCTCTACTATCAAAGTTCAAGATGTAGAGGAAGTGTATATCAAAACCATTGCAGAAAAATTTGCCTTTGAAAAACGGCTCATTGTTAAAGAATTATTGAAGCATGGTATTTTATCCATCCTTACTTCACCTGAAAATTTGACAGTGAACACAATCAATAAATACCTCGAATTAAAAGCCAGACAAGCGGTTTAAATTATATTATTAGTGGCACGCAAACAAACATATAGACAACGTTTTACCAACCAGCTTATTGAAGCAGGAGAGCAACCCGTAAAGCAAGAGCGTAAAGAAAGAATACCTGTTGACCCAGTATTACAAGAACCGTATTTAGAAGGAAAAGTTATTTTAATTGATAAGCCCTTACACTGGACATCTTTTGATGTAGTAAGAAAATTGCGTAGCATACTTCAAATAAAAAAAATAGGGCATGCCGGCACTTTAGACCCATTAGCTACCGGGTTGCTCATAGTGTGTACAGGAAAATTCACTAAAAAGATAAATGAATTCATGGCACAGATTAAAGAGTATACCGGAACAATTACTCTTGGAGCTGTAACACCTACTTATGACCTTGAAAGTAAACCCGAACAACTGAAAGATTTTTCGTTGATCACTCATGAAATTATCTACAATGCTACACAGAGATTCATTGGAGAAATTGAGCAATACCCACCAATATTTTCTGCTATAAAAAAAGACGGCGTAGCCTTATATGAATTGGCTAGAAGAGGAGAGGAAGTTGAATTGAAAGCAAGAAAAATCACTATCAATGAATTCCAAATTACTAATATTGAAATGCCTGTAGTAACTTTTAAAGTAGTTTGCTCAACAGGAACGTATATACGAAGTTTGGCAAACGATTTTGGTAAAGCACTAGGCTGTGGTGGTCATCTCAGTAGTTTACGCAGAACTAAAATAGGAGAGTTTACTACTGATGAGGCAGTGAGCATGGAAGCTATTGAGCAAACTGTTATTAAACAAGATTAGAAGGGATAACTTATACCAACGGTAAAATTGAAATTTTCATACCGCCATTTTTTATAACGGTCATCATTATAAGTTTTACCTTGATTGTTTGGATCAGGTACAACCTCTCCACGTTTAAATATGTTGTTGAAAGTTACATTAGGTATTTGCCATCCATTGTTTTCACTAATATCCGGTCTTTTAAATCTTAAGCCAAAGTCAAACCGTATAAGAAAATAACTGAAATCAATTCTAAAGCCTGCCCCAGCAGCAACTCCTAATTCTCTCCATAAATTTTGAAATTTAAATTGAGCACTGTCTATACTGCCATCTAATTTTGTGCTACGCAAATTCCAGATATTACCAACATCTGCAAATAATGCATAATCAAGTACAATTGAATTTGGAATTATCTGTAATAAACGATGCCTGTATTCATAATTCACCTCTATTTTAAGGTCACCTGTTCTGTCATTAAATGAGTTAGTACCGTATGGTTTTATCGGAACTTTTCCCGGGCCAATACCCCGAAGCGGCCAACCTCTCATGCTATTTGCTCCGCCTGAAAAATACTGTTTAAAAAATGGAAGGGTTTTATCTTTTGTTCCTAATGGCACACCAATACCCAAAAATGCATGAAAAACTGTTGCTCCTTTTGGATGCGTCTCGTTGTTTGTATAATCAAAATCTGCTTTAATAAATTGACGCAGGTAATTTTTGAACAATCCTAATTGTACCGCAGGAAAAACAAAAAACATTGGATAGCCGGATTCTTCAAAATTCACCTTAATAACATTTTGTTTGCCAGGGAAATTATAAATGTAATTGATAGAACTTCCCATTACCAATGCAGTATTGAAAGAATATTTTAAATATGGATATCTTTCTAATGTATCTCTAAATGCTTTTGATTCATTATACAGTCTCGAGAACTCAGCATTCAAAGGCTTTACAACCCAGCTTCCATTCTTTGGCCCAACCCAGCTATAACCAACACCTAAACTGAAAGATTGAAGATTGAAAAGATCGATCCTGTTTGTATAGGATACACCAACGCTACTGAATGATTGCTGAGAGGTTTTGTTTGCTGGTTTAAAAAAATGCCTGAAGGTGGTATCCTTACTTGTAAAAGGCCACACCAATCGTGGGATGGAAACAGTGTTAGTATAACCTACATCATTTGAATTGATCAACCCTGTTGTACTTTTATTTTTACTGATATTAAATTCCACACCGGCATGTAAACCATGCGTCATCTTAATACCTTCTTTGTTTTTAAGATTTCTGTTTTGGAGGGACAGGTTACCTGAAAATCCTAAGAGATTTCCCTGAGAATAATTGTTATTGCTTGAATAACTTGTTTCAATATTTGCTTCAAACCCAAATTTCCTTGCAGGTAACAAATGGACACTCATGTTTAATTTGTCAAGTGTATCCCTGGTAAGTATACTTACGCTTTGCCATACGCCGATCTTAGAAAAATTATTGATCGTTTTTATATAATCATCCTGCCTGTAAACATCACCTTTTTTGAATGCCATCCTGTTTGTCAAAAAGCTATTGTTAAACAATTTTCTTCTATACCTAATTATATAATTATTGGAAGTGTCGTCATAAAATTTTCTTCTTCTTGAACTCTCACTTGAATAATAATCCGGATAAATATAAACGCTGTCAATAAAATATTTTCTGAAATGTGCAGTATCTGCAAGTGGATTTAATATCATTGCCAGTTTGATCGTAGGCGTGCTGCGTTTCTCCTGGGCTTCTGCTAATAATCGTAAATTCTCAAAAGGATCATCAGAAATAGTTGTTAAAGAAGCGATCGTTGTATCACCGATCATCTGCAGGTCATCAGATGAAAATTTATAATAGCCATTGTTTCTAAAAAGATCTACCAGCCTGCTATTTTCAGCAGAAATATCTGCTTTTGTAACAGGTTTATTCTCTATCAAAAAAGAATTTTTCATATTGGAATTCACTAAATCTTGCAATTCTGATTTTTTGAATTGATAACTCATAGTGTCTATCAAAGTAGGAGGCCCGGTGTTTACATTATATTTTATTGAAACTCTTTTTTGATCGCCTTTAGTAACTGTATCTGGTTTATTATATTTTACTTTTGCATTGTAATATCCCAAATGCACGAGGGATGCTTCCATATTTCTTGCAGAAATATCTGCGTATGTTGTATCAAATACTGGAGGATTAATAATGTAATGTAATATCAACCACTTATCTTTTATTTGTATTTTTGCGCTGTCATCTAATTGAGTTGCCATTCTTTGCTCAATAAGGATTTTTTCATCTTTACTTAGATTTGGGCCAGTAATATTGATCTCAGGCTGCTTTGATAAAAAAGGTTTACCTTTTTGATAGTTCCTTGGAATGGTACATGATGAAAGAATAAGTATAAGGAAAAAAAAATTTCTCAGATATCTAAAAAGCTCCGATCTGGTCAAACGATTAAGGGGCATATAAATTTTTAAAAAACCAATGTTAAACAAAACATATACCAAATATATTCAAAGTTTACACAACAAAAAATCCAGGGATGTTGAAGGTGTGTTTATTGGCGAAGGTACTAAGGTAGTTGTAGAATTACTGCAAACACGCCAATTTTTATGCAAAGATGTGTTGTGCACAAAAAAATGGTTTGATGAAAATAACAATCTAATAGGAAAATATTTTGACGAGGAACTTAAAATTATAGAAGATTTTGAATTGGAAAAGATATCTGCACTTACAACTCCAAATGAAGTATTGGCAGTATTTGCAAAAAAAGGTAGTACAGAACCCTCGTTAAAAGGAAATATAAGCTTGATGCTTGACACAATTCAAGATCCGGGTAATTTAGGCACCATTATACGTATTGCTGATTGGTTTGGAATTGAAAATATCATTTGTTCTAACGGTACTGCAGATATGTATAATCCTAAAGTTGTACAAAGTACAATGGGTAGCCTTGCAAGGGTCAATGTTGTTTATAAAGATCTCCCAGAATGGTTGGAAGAAAACAAAGACGTCAAAATTTATGCAGCAACATTAGAAGGCACACCAATTAAAGAAATAAATATAAAAGAAGGGATTATTCTAATCGGTAATGAATCTAAAGGAGTAAGTAATGAATTATTGAATAGAGCAGATGAAAACATCACAATCCCTAAAATTGGCAATGCTGAATCTTTAAATGCGGCTGTAGCCACAGGCATTATTCTATCACATATTTGTTAACGGAATTGAATTGCTTTAACGGGGTTGATTTTTTTTACAAGTACTGTTGGAATGATCAAGGTTAGAACACAAATTGCAAAAGCTACAAGATCTACCACCAATATTTGCCACCATATGATCTCGGCACTGGCTTCACTCATAAAATATGCCTGTTCATCTAATTTAATAAAACCTGTTTTTTGTTGAAGTACGCAAATGCCGATTCCTAATAAGGTCCCTAAAATTATTCCTACAATAGCAATAAGACTCGTATTGTACAAGAATATCTTTTGAATGCTCCAGTTGTTAGCGCCAACAGCTTTAAGTACTCCGGTCATTTTTGTTCTTTCCAAAACTATTATAAGTAAACATGTGATCAAATTAACCGATGCAATTACAAGCATGATGCCGATCAGAATATATTTCATTCTGTTTTGTAATGCAAGCCAGTCAAAAATGTTTGGATAAATTTCTTTAATGCTTTTGCTGTACCATTTTTGATTGTTATAAGTATAGGTCTGTTCTCTTATTAGTGATACTACTGTATCTATTTTTGAATAATCATGCAGAAAAATTTCATACGCCCCAATCTGTTCTTTATTCCATCCATTCATTCTTCGGATAAGATTAATATCACACAATGCAAAGTATTTGTCGTAATCTTCAATAGAGGTTTTAAAGATCCCTGCTATTAATAATTTTCTGGCTCTTTTTGATCCGTCGGGTTGTATAAAAAAAGCCCTTAAAGTATCTCCAGCTTTAGCATTTAATTGTTTTGCTATGTAGGATGAAATATTTGTTTCGCTGCTGTCTTTAAAAGATATCCATCTCCCAGATTGTAAAAAAGGATCAAGCCTAGTTTTATTAAATGAAGAATCAATTCCTTTAAATATTAAACTTTCAATATCGGAGCCGTAAGTAAGAATTACAGATTTGGTCGCATATCTTTCAACCGTTTTAACTTCCGGCATTTTTTTAATTATATTTTCAACAGTATCGTTTTTTGTGATAACATATTCCTCTGCTGAATTGGCCCTGTTTTCGATATCCTGTTGCACATGTATATGCCCCCAAAAACTAAATACTTTATTACTGATAACATTTTGAAATCCATTAATAAAACTAAGTGCAACGATCATTATTGCCACGCTGATAGCAGTAGCCGTAATAGCAAGCCTGATGATAAAACGGGAGAACGTTTTTTGTTTATTAAATGCAATTTTTTTTGCTATAAAGGCTGATATATTCAATCGGCACGTAATTTGAATGTTAATAAAGCGATTTTGTAATTACCAGGTAAATAATTTGTTATCTTGTATCCGGTTTCAAAACTAAATCATTTTTATTTGAATGACATCATTTCTATCATTGTATATAAAGTTCCTTTTTTTATCCTGCCTTTTTATAAATAGCTATTCTTTACAGGCGCAGGTCAATAATGAAATTGTTCTTGCTAAAAATATTAAAACAGCACGTTTACATATTTACGGCGATCAATTGGCTATGCCCGTTTATAAACTTAACAGCAGCGATAGGCTGGAGCTTCATTTTGATGATATGGATGGAGATGTGAAAAGTTATTATTATACTTACCAATTGTGCGATTATAATTGGCAGGCTGTTAATTTAAGTGCTTTCGATTATATGAAAGGGTTTACGCAACAAAGAATAAGTAACTACAGATATTCTTCAATTGCGTATACCCGTTATACGCATTACCAAGCAATTTTGCCTGAAGCAAATTCAGTGCCTACAAAAAGTGGTAATTATTTATTGAAAGTTTTTTTAAATGGCGACACTTCGAAATTAGCTTTTACAAAACGTTTGTTAGTGCTTGATTCAAAATCTGCTGTTGCTGCCCAGATCATGCAACCTTTTACTCCACAGAATTTTAATACGCATCAACGTATAAAGTTTTCTGTAAACATTAGTGGTTTAAAGATCTTTAATGCAAATCAGGATATAAAAGTTGTTGTGTTGCAGAATAATCGTTGGGATAATATGCAGGCAAACGTGCTTCCAACATTTATAAGAGGAAATACATTAGAATACAATACTGAAAATAGTTTTGTTTTTCCGGGGGGTAAAGAGTGGCGTTGGCTTGATTTGAGAAGCCTCAGGCTTTTAAGTGAAAGGGTAGACAGTGCAGATAAGAAAAAAAACAGTACGGACATATTTGTAACAACAGATGTTGATCGTAGTGCTCAACGATATCTTTATTATACTGATTTTAATGGTCAATACCAGGTGATGACCTACGAGAGTATCAATCCGTATTGGCAGGGTGATTATGCAAGAGTGCATTTTAAATTTGCTCCGCCTAATTATCTTCCATATAAAAATAAAGATGTTTATTTGATTGGTCAGTTAACTGATTACCAGATATCTGATTCTACTAAGCTGGTTTATAATCCAGAAAACGGTCATTATGAAAATAGCCAGTTTTTAAAGCAAGGCTATTATAATTATGGATATGCTTTAATAGATAGAACTAATCCTGCAGACAAAAAGGAGTTGGATGGTGATTATTGGGAAACAGAAAACAGTTATACAATATTGATCTATTATAAATCATTCACAGACAGAAATGATCAACTCATTGGGGTAAGTAAAATAAGTTCAAGGACTGACAGGCCGGGATTTAGTTTCTAATCTCCAAATCTCCAAATCTCCAAATCTCCAAATCTCCAAATCTCCAAATCTCC
>JAZKCS010000012.1:0-78803 GCA_040387955.1 Bacteroidota bacterium
GCTATTCATTACTTTAACAAGTTATAGTCTTCCAAAATTAAGCAGCTTACCATCGGCAAGTGCAACAATTTATCTAGACTTTGATGGCCAGCAAATAAATAGTCCATATTGGAACGGAGCTACTCCATTCACATGTGCGGCTCCAGCATTAACAGATGCACAGATCACTGAAATTTTTAATAGAGTATCTGAAGATTACCGTCCGTTTGATGTAAATATTACTACAGACGAAACAGTTTTCACAAATGCTCCATTAACAAAAAGAATTAGAGTAGTTGTAACAACCACAAGCTCTTGGTATGACGGTGTAGGTGGTGTTGCTTACGTAGGGTCTTTTACCTGGGGAGACGATACACCATGTTTCGTTTTCAGCAATAAGCTAAGTAACTCACCAAAAAATATTGCTGAATGTTGTTCTCATGAGAGCGGACACTCAGTGGGTTTATCACATCAATCTAAGTATGATGCTTCATGTAACTTATCTGCAGTATACAACGATGGCACCGGTAGCGGAGAATCAGGATGGGCACCGATCATGGGTAACAGCTATGGCAGAAACATGAGTGGTTGGAACAATGGTCCTACACCATACGGTTGTACTTATGTACAGGATAATTTATCGATCATTACAGCACAAAATGGATTCGGATATAGAACGGATGATTTTGCAAATGATCTTACAACTCCTAAAGTAATTGATTATAAAAGTATTAATGTTGATGGTATCATAACAACAGCGGTTGATAAAGATGCGTTTCAGATCAATCTGAATAAAAATGCAAATTTTCATCTTGATATAAAACCATACAGTGTTGCTGCAAACAATACAGGTGCTAATCTTGATATAAGAGTGCAATTGTATAATTCATCAAAAACATTGATCCGTACTTATGATCCTTCGACAACAATGTCTGTAACGATTGATACGATTTTGAATTCAGGAGATTATTATATGGTGGTAGATGGAACAGGGAATTCAAATGCAACAGAGTACGGAAGTCTTGGCTCATATCAAATGAGAGGCATTGCAGGTATATTACCGATCAGAGATGTAACATTAAGTGGTAAAACTGAAAAAGACAAACACAATTTAAATTGGAATATTATTTCTGACGAACCAATAAAATCAGTTGTAGTAGAAACTTCAACCGACGGCAGAAATTTTAAAGATATTAATTCATTTTCTTCAGGCATCAGCAACTTTGCTTATTCACCATTCGAAAAAAATGATATTTACTATCGTTTGAAAGTAACATCAACTTATAATCAAACGGTTTATTCAAATACAATTGTTTTAAAAAGTGTAAGCAGCGCAAGCAAAATGTTTACAGTATCTACCTTGGTTAAAAATGATGTTTCCATCAATGCTACCGAAAGATTCCAATACATGTTAACTGACATGAATGGTAAAGTGCTAGCAAAAGGAAACGGTACACAAGGATTTAATAAAATTAATACCGATACATATTCAAAGGGTGTTTATGTATTACAGCTTATCAGCAACAATCAAAGACAAATCGAAAGGATTATAAAACAGTAAGGTAGATTCATGTGTAAGTAAGGGGTCAGCGTAAGGGGCTGACCTCTTTTTTTATGCCTAGCCCCCAACCCCCTAAAGGGGGATTTTGCATTACAAAATTTGCTATAGTCCTCAAGAAATAAAGTATTCTTTAAATAATTGGTATCTAAATTCCCCCTTTAGGGGGATAGGGGTTGTATTGGTTATTTCCGTAACTTTAGAAA
Source organism: Bacteroidota bacterium (assembly GCA_040387955.1). Taxonomy (GTDB): domain Bacteria; phylum Bacteroidota; class Bacteroidia; order Chitinophagales; family Chitinophagaceae; genus Ferruginibacter. The sequence goes on from JAZKCS010000012.1 coordinate 1,744, forward strand.
ACCCCTTTTTATGTTATGGAGAAAATTTAATGGAGAACCCATTCAACTACCCATCAGAAATGCGGTAGAACAAGCCATCAAAAGAGAATCGGCAGCAGGTTACCACCTAAAGGTCTGCATTGGAACCGACAGCCAGGTAAAAGGCAAAGAAACTGAATTTGCCACCGTAATTGTCTTCTTACGGGAACACGCCGGCGGATTTATGTTCATTCACAATGAAAAGTCTACACACAAGTACAGCATTAAAGAACGTATGCTTGTAGAGGTAGCTAAAAGCATTGAAATTGCGTATGAGCTTTGCAATTTATTTACGGAATATAATGTTGATATGGAAGTACACGCCGACATCAATACCAATCCGCAATTTAAAAGCAATGAAGCTTTACGTGAAGCCATGGGTTATATCCTGGGAATGGGATTTGCCTTTAAAGCCAAACCTGAAGCCTTTGCAAGCAGTAGCTGTGCCAACAAAGTGGTGAACTAAAAATTGGAAACGCCTTATCCGTTGAGTTTGTGGTGTAAAAATCACAAGCAGTAAAATTGACTCCCTTAGATTGATTATATAACTAAAATAACTAGATCTTAAGATCATTGTTCTTTTCTTCAATTAGGTCCAATATCTTATCCTTACCCAATTTCTTCGCAGCACTCGTTACAAAATGCTGAGGTAAGAATTGCCATGTTTTTCTCATGGTATTTAAAAACAATTTTACATTTTTAGCAACGATGGCCTGCGTTTCTTTATCTGATTTAGTAAAGACAATTGCAAAAGGTACTTGCCATTTATCCAGCTGGATTAAAAATTCAAGATCTATTTTTTGAGGAGAATGTCTTGCATCTATCAAAACAAAAACCATTGTAAGGTTTTCTCGTTTACGTAAATAATTTTCGATCATCTGTTCCCATCTTCTGCGACTTGTCTGGCTGACTTTTGCAAAACCATATCCCGGCAGATCTACCAGGTACCATTCGTAATTGATGATAAAATGATTGATCATTTGTGTTTTACCTGGAGCGGATGAAGTTTTTGCCAGCTTTTCGTTATTGCACAGCATATTGATCAGGGAAGATTTGCCTACATTACTCCTGCCGATAAATGCATATTCGGGCATATCCGGCTTTGGACATTTTTCAAAATCAGGGCTGCTGATCAGGTATTTGGCTGATTTGATGGTCATGGTCGCAAGATACTTATTATGTACGAAGTACGATGTTTGAAGTACGACGTAAAGAGTTAATTTATAGCGATTAGGCATGGTACATCGTACTTCAAACATCGTACATTGCCTTATCTTTGCACCAGAATGACACAATTTGAACATGACACAGTGGTACCCGTTAAAGAATCTGACCTTACAAAAAAGGAACAGGTGGCGGAAATGTTTGATGGGATTGCAGGTAGGTACGATTTTTTGAACCGGTTCTTAAGTGCAGGTATTGACATTGGCTGGCGAAAAAAAGCGTTGAAGCAATTGGCTGGAAAAGATCCGCAGAATATTTTAGACGTAGCTACGGGCACGGGAGATTTGGCTATTATGGCACTTGATATTTTAAAACCATCAAAAATAACTGGTATTGATATTAGCAATGGAATGTTAAATGTAGGCAGGCAGAAAATAGCCGCATTAAATTTGCAGGATAAGATCGAACTATTACATGGAGATAGCGAAGCAATAAGCTTTTCCGACAATTCGTTTGATGCAGTGATGGTAGCTTTTGGTGTACGTAATTTTGAGAATCTAGAAAAAGGGTTGAGTGAAATAAAAAGAGTGCTGAAACCCGGAGGTAAATTGATGGTGTTGGAATTCAGTAAACCAAAAGTAATAGGCGTGAGTGCCTTTTACAAATTGTATATGAATGTGATCACTCCGGCTATTTGCAGATTGTTCAGTAAAAATGTTGGTGCATATAAATATTTAAATGAATCAATTAAAAAATTTCCGGAAAGAAAGGATTTTACAAATATCCTGGATGACCTGGGATATAGAAACACTTATTATAAACCATTGAGCTTAGGAATATGCAGTATCTATTGCGGAGAAAAATAATTTATATCATTATTGGTGTTATGATGTTTCCTTTCAAAGGATCCAGTCAGGAAGTTGAACTAAACATGCCGGATCATGATGACAAAAAAATTCATTTTGGCATCAACCTTGGCTGGAATAAATCGCATTTTAATTTTACTCATCATCCGCAATTCCTCCAACAGGATAGTGTGATGGTAATTGAAAGCCTTAATAATACAGGTATCAACCTTGCATGGCTGGTTAATTTTAATCTCAATAATCATTTTGATATCCGTACGTATCCGCTTAATTTGACCTTTAGCGAAAAAGCCTTTGAATACACTTTAAAATATCCGGATATTCCGGGCGGTGAAGATATCATCACAACAAAAAAAGTACAATCAATAACATTAAGTTTTCCGGTGCAGTTGCATTTTGCCAGCGATCGTATAAATAATTTTAAAGTCTATACAATTGCAGGATTAAAAGCTGATCTGGACCTTGCAGCAAATGCTGGTAAAAAGAATGCTGATGATATGATCAATCTTAAAAAATTCGATTATGGCGTTGAAGCAGGCTTAGGATTCCATTTATACTTTCCTTATTTTGTTTTATCCCCTGAATTAAAAGTGAGTTGGGGCATAAGTAATTTGCACAGCCGTAACCAAAATCTTAAATATTCAAGCAATATCGATAAGATCAATTCAAGAATGATCTCTTTTTCTTTAACAGTCGAATAAGTTATTTTATCTTTTTCTCAATCTGTTGCTGATGCAGAAAGTTAATCACTTTTGTAAATAAATGTATCCTTGCATGATTTGGAGAATTATCACTGATACTATGAAAATAATCAGGATAAAATTGTTGATCAAATTGTTTACGTTCTCTTATCAATAGTTTACTAAGCTCCATACTATTCTGAAAATGAACATTGTCATCAGCAGTACCGTGTATCAGTAACAATCCCTTTTTATAATTCGACACAAAATTTATTGGAGAAGCATTGTTATACCCTTCTGCATTTTCACCTGGCTGTTGTAATAATCTTTCTGTATAAACATTTTCATAAAGGCGCCAGTTAGTGATAGGTGCAATTGCTATCGCACTATTGAAATGCCCTGCATATTTAGTAGTTGACAATGCTGCCAGATAACCGCCATAGCTCCATCCCATTACCGTTACATTAGTGGTATCGGCTCCGTAATAATTCTTTAAATATTTTTTTAATGAGATAAGATCTTCCATTTCAACATCACCCGGCTTTTTGAAAGTAGCTTTTCTGAAAGCCTCACCACGACCCGGAGTTCCTCTTGGATCTATACATGCTACTATATAACCTTCATTGGCTATCTGGCGCATGGTCATTGTAAATTTATCTGTCCATTGATCCAAAACTTCTTGCTTGTTTTGTCCACCATACACATAGATCAACACAGGTAATTTTTTTTGTAAACTGTTATATGGTTTTATGGCCCATCCTTCAATGTTATCATTATTGTTATTTGTGAAATTAAAGAACGACACATCCGGTATCTTATATTCTTTCATTCTTGCTTTCAATTCTTTATTTTCAACCAGTTTCTGATACAATGCTTTTCCATCAGTATTATACATCTGGTAAGCAGTAGGGGTATTAATGTCGCTGTATTCATCTAAAAAGAAACGATTGTTACTTGTCAGCCATGTTTGATGATAGCCATTTCCGTTAGTTAATTTTCTTCTTCCTGTTCCGTTGAGATTGATCTTATATAAATGATTTTCTTTAACGTTGGATTCATTAGAAGTATAAAATATATCACCCGTTCCTTCATTTACAGATTTTATTTCAAACACTTCCCAATTGCCTTTTGTGATCTGAATTTTTTGACCTGTATTCAATTTTACTTCATAGATATGTGTATAGCCATTGCTTTCACTTAACCATAAAAACGAATTCCTACTTTGTACAAAATGAATGTTGTCCGAAAATGTTTTGATATAATCCGGTTTTGTTTCACTGAAGATCGTGATAGTATTACCGGTTTTAACGTTTGCTAATAACACATCTAATTTTGTCTGATTTCGATTTAAACGTTGAAAAAATAAACCTTTACTATCAGGCTGCCATTTTAGTCCAAATAAATATTGGTTAGGATTGATCCCTGCATCTACAGGAAGCATTATTTTGTTTTTAATATTATAAATGTATGCTGTTACTTCTGGTACCATTTCTCCTGCAACAGGATAGCGTTGCTTTTGAACATCTGCATACGCCCTTTCAAAACTTGAGATGGGGAAACTTTTTACAGTGTTTTCATTAAAGCGGAGCAATGCAATGCTTTCTCCATCAGGACTCCATTGATATGCTTGTTTCAGGCCAAAATTATTTTCATATAACCCATCAGCCATTCCATAAAGATTATTGTTTAAAGAGCCGTCATATGTTATCGCATGTACTGCATTTGTTTCAAAATCTTTTATATATAGATTTCCTTCTCTCACGTAGGCAACACTTTTACTGTCAGGAGAAAAGCTGACATAGCTTTGCTTGCCGTCAGCACATACCGTTTTTAGAACTTTCTTATTGATGTCCCATACATAGTTGAATTCTTTTGTAGAATAATTAAGCAGCGGATCGATCTGTGTTTGAATTAAGATCTTAGAGTCATCAGGAGAAAATTTATAGTCTTCAAAGAAAGTAAAAGTGGTAGGCAGAGAATCTCCAACCTGGGTAATTTGATTGTTAAACAAGGTATCAATTAATCTGCCTGTAGCAAAATCAAGTGAGAGAATTACTTCCTGGTTATTCTCTTTTGAAGCTTTGATGAAGGCGAACCTGTTGCTCTTGTTCAATACATGCACCTGTCTTTTTTGCTCGTCAAAATAACCGCTCCAGATAGCATCAAGAGATAGCTTAAGTTTTTGTGCGAAAGATGCTCCCCCAGACAAGAACATGATTACAACCGTTATTAATATTCGGTTTATCATAAATCAATTAAGGTTTGCTGCTATTTTTAATCAGCAGAATGATAAAAATTGTAATTCAGCTTTGTAGAGGAGAAGGCTTAATTATGGCAAAGATAAAAAATTTACCCCTAATTAATAGTCATATTCTCTTTGGAAAATGTTAAGTCTTATTCCTGCAGCTATAATAGTGCTATTATGGGAAATATTGTCTATTTCAAATGTTCTGTATTGTAAAGAAAGGTCTAAGAACAAATTTTCTTTAAATTCATAGCTAATTCGGCCAATTCCATTCAAGCAAGTGGCTTTTTTACCATTGCCCAGATCATACCCTTCCTGCATCGTTCTGTCGGTGTTAGTTCTGAAAATATTTGAACCCGAAGCATATCCAAGCCTGCTGCTATCAAATCCTTGTTTGTAATAGATCATTCTTGCAGAAATATACCATTTTGGCGCTGGCTGGTATTTAACTATACCGATAAATTCCTGGAAGTTGGCCCCCAATGGATGAGCCAACGGTTGATTGTAATGCGTATAATTTGAAACAGAATCATCATGCGTATAAGTAAATGGCCTTACCCTGTTTGTTTCTACCTGTAGATCTAAATTAGAGATACCGAATGCATCAATATATTTTGCACCAAGTTGCAATCCCCATTTATTAGCCCACCAACCTTTACCTTCCTTAATTTTGTTTAATTTAAATTCATCCAACAAAAATTGTCCATAAAATTGAAACCGGTGCAGTGCATTTGCTTTAAAGTTTAAACCTGCCAAGGCATTGTCAGGACTACCTATTGTTCCTTCTACATGACGTAAGAAAATAATAGGATTCAGATATTGAAAATCAAAACGATTTTTGCGACCAAAAATAATTCCTTCAAATAAACCTACTGTAACTGATTTACTAACGTTAACGCTTAAATGATGCATAGCTGCATATTTTTTATCCAATAAGTTATCTCCTACGTTTGAGCGGAATTGCGGTGTCAGTTCCATGAATAGGTTCTGATAATTCAATTTCCAGATCTTTGTGTTCAGTTTTAAAAATAAGTTACTGCTACCGGCATCACTCAAGAATAAACTACGGTACCCATCACCAATAAAATTTTTATCGTACCCAAATTGAATGTCTATATATTTAGTTGCATTTACTGTAAACGACCCTCTTCCATCAAAATAATCAAATGCTCTTACTTTAAAATCTTTATAAAAACCATTACCGGGTACTGCATGTAATGAATCAACCCTGCTTTGGAAAAAAGAGGGCCCTCTTTCCTGGTTATCTGTAATAGTTGTAGAAAAGCTGATCTTTTTTGCGATCAAACCTCTTGCAGTTAATCCACGTGTACTTAAAAATAGCTTTTCGCTGTTATCTTGTTCTTTTGCAAACTGAAACCCCAATACAGGGTTTACGGATAAATAAAAATCTTTGATATCTAATTCATACAAATTTGCTTTAGTTGTATAAAAATTTTTAAGAACAGGATTTTTGCTCATAAATCCTTGCTTGTCGCCAGTATACCATTCACTATTGTTCATGTAAATGCTATTAAGATTGTATGCATCTACTTTGCTTAACGAGGATGAATCTTTATTGATGAATTGAGCTTGCTCTACAATATTTTTTCTGCTGTAAGGTTTTATTGTTGAGAAATTGATACCTGTATTAGCTTGATGTTTTATTTCCATCCTGTCGACAAAATGATAAATTTTATTTCCCTCAGGTAAATATGTAGATTGCGCCGAAGCAAAAACAGGGCAAAGAAAAACAAGTAGTTTGGCGAAGCTTTTAATAATTTGCATCTTATTATGTTTGTTTAACTAATATATTATTATTCAAGATATGCAAAAATACCTTTTTAAGAACATTCAAGTCGTTAATGAAGGGGAAATAAAAGTTTTGGATGTTTTAGTTGATGGGGAAAGGATAAAAAAAATAGCTCCTATAATTGACATTAGAGAAAATGTTATTGAAATAAATGGCGAGGGTAAATTTTTATTACCTGGTGTTATAGATGATCAGGTACATTTTCGTGAGCCAGGCTTAGTTCACAAAGCTACTATTTACACAGAGAGTAAAGCTGCAGTAGCAGGAGGTGTTACCAGTTTTATGGAAATGCCCAATACAATTCCTAATGCACTTACATTAGAACTTTTAGAAAACAAGTATGCTATTGGGGCTAATACTTCATTAGCAAATTACTCTTTCTTTATGGGAGTATCTAATGACAATGCAGCCGAAGCATTAAAAGTAAATGAACTAAAAAATGAGATCTGCGGTATAAAAATATTCATGGGATCAAGCACCGGCAATATGTTGGTGGATAGATATACCACATTAGAAAAGATATTCAGTGAAAGTGAGGTGTTGATCGCTACTCATTGTGAAGATGAAAAAATTATTGCGGCGAATACAGAAAGGATCATAAATGAAAAAGGGTATTTATCTGTTTCGGATCATCCATTTATAAGAGATGCAGAAGCATGTTTCGAGTCTTCTTTATCAGCGATACAATTGGCAAAAAAATTTAATAGCCGGCTTCATATTTTGCACATCAGTACAGCAAAAGAGCTTCAGTTGTTCAGCAACATGCTGCCTTTAAAAGAAAAAAGAATTACGGCTGAAGTTTGCGTACATCACTTACATTTTACTGCTGATGATTATGAAAGATTGGGATATAAAATAAAATGCAATCCTGCAATTAAATCGCCTGATAATAAAGCAGCACTATGGGAAGCTTTACTGGACGATAGATTAGATGTAATAGCTACAGATCATGCTCCTCACTTATTATCAGAAAAAGAACCTCCGTACGAAAAGGCCCATTCAGGTTTACCATTGGTTCAACATTCATTACTCATGATGTTGCATTATTGTAAACAAGGAAAAATTTCTATGGAAAAAGTAGTTGAGAAAATGAGTCATGCTGTAGCCGATTGCTTTCAGATAAAAGATCGTGGATACATTAAAGAAGGCTATTTTGCTGATCTTGTGGTAGTGGATATGGAACTTCCTAGTACAGTAGAAAGAAACAATATTTTATACAAATGTGGCTGGAGTCCGCTTGATGGGTTTACTTTTCCGGCCACCATTGAACAAACTTTTGTAAACGGGACATTGGTTTATGGAAATGATATGTGGAATGAGTCTGTAAAAGGACAAAGATTATTGTTTAACAGGTAATGTGATTTTTAATGGAAATTGATAATACAACCTTAGCCGACCTCTCTATTTTAAATGTAGAAGAAGAATTTTCCATTTTCAATAAACTGAATTTCTGTAAGACCGTACCCGGACGGGAAAGACTACATGAAAATTTTAATACTCCCTTACAAACAATTGAACAGATCAAAGGAGTTCAGGATACACTAAAATATATTTTAGCCAATGTGTCATTATGGCCGGAGCAAATAAGTAATGGTTCAATAATGGTTGTTCAGAAATTTTATCAGGCAACCATAGATGAGATTCCATCTACGGCATCTAAGATGAATGCGGTTAGTTATAAATTATTCCATACTTCCGATTTTCATTTTGTAAAATATTCCATTCAGCATGCTTTTGATTTTATAAAAGGAATGCAACTGATGACGCAGCGTTTTTTAAATGATGATACACCATTGCCTTTGAAAAATATTTTGATCGAGGCCAAAAAATTGATCGATAAGCAGCAATTTTCTATCATAGAGAAAAATGAAAAATCTTCTTTACTTAGTTTAGGAAAACAATTGGAGCTGGCGCATTATGTAAGGTATCGGTTCAAACAAAATATGCTTGAGCTATTGGATATATATGCTCAGTTAGATGCATGGTATGGCATGGCCAAAGCTGTAGAACATTACAAACTCGTGTTTCCTGTATTTGTTAGTAGTGATGGGCCAGTTGTTGAAGCAAAAGAACTGTATCATATTTTATTGAGTGATCCCGTTGCTTATGATATTGCATTGACTCCTCAATCTAATTTCATTTTTCTAACGGGAGCAAATATGGCTGGCAAAAGCACTTTCATCAAATCTGTTGGCGCTGCTGTTTTTTTAGCCCATATGGGTATGGGAGTGCCGGCTAAAGAAATGCAATTAAGCTTATTTGATGGCATGTTGAGTAATATCAATGTTGTTGATAATATTTCAAAAGGCGAAAGTTATTTTTATAATGAAGTACAACGCATCAAAGCCACAGTAAACAAAGTAACGGATAAAAGAAGATGGCTGATATTGATCGATGAATTATTTAAGGGTACTAATATTGAAGATGCAATGAAATGCTCTACCGCTGTGATTGAAGGCTTATTAAAAATAAGAAATTCATTGTTTATTGTATCTACTCATTTGTATGAGATCGGCGAAAACCTTAAGCAATACCCCAACATTAATTTTAATTATTTTGAAACCGCAGTTACAGATAACCAGCTGCATTTTAGTTATCAATTAAAAAATGGCATCAGCAATGATCGTCTGGGTTACTTGATATTAAAAAGAGAAGGTGTAGTGGATCTCTTGGATAAACTTTAAATTCACTACCTTACAGTCACCTTCTCCGTGATATTCCACTAACATTTATTTTAATTTTTTGAGATGCTTGTAAAAACATTTGGCAGCGCTGTGTATGGCGTTGAAGCAATTACGATTGCAGTGGAAGTGAATTTGAATAATCAGGGTAAACCAGATATCATCATTGTGGGGCTGCCAGATAGTGCTGTAAAAGAAAGCATGCAAAGAATGGAGAGCGCTATTAAGGATAATGGCTATCATATGCCACGGACAAGGCTTATTGTAAATCTTGCTCCGGCGGATATTCGTAAAAGCGGCACTGCATTCGATCTCCCGATAGCAATGGGAACACTCGGTGCTAGCGAACAATTAGAGAATCCTGAAAAATTAGCAGACTATGTTATTATGGGAGAACTTAGTTTAGACGGTACCGTTAGGCCGATAAAAGGAGCTTTGCCAATTGCTATTCAGGCAAGAAAAGAAAATTTCAAAGGCCTTATTCTTCCATTGCAAAATGCCAGGGAAGCGGCAATGGTAAATAATTTAAATGTATATGGAGTTTCGCATCTCAATGATGTCACTGCATTTTTCGCTGACGAAAATTATTTAGAACCAACAGTTGTAAACACCAGAGAGGAATTTGCACAAGCGCAAAGTAATTTTGAAATAGATTTTTGTGATGTGAAAGGTCAGGAAAATATCAAACGTGCTTTAGAAATTGCTGCAGCAGGCGGACACAATGCAATTTTAATAGGCCCGCCGGGAGCAGGCAAAACTATGCTAGCAAAACGTTTGCCCACAATCCTTCCTCCACTTTCTTTGCAGGAAGCGTTGGAAACAACCAAGATACATTCTGTTGCAGGTAAATTACCTGAAGACGCTACATTGATATCAAAACGGCCATATCGTTCGCCACATCATACCATTTCAGATGTAGCACTTGTAGGTGGCGGAGGTAATCCTCAACCCGGAGAAATTTCATTGGCACATAACGGCGTTTTATTTTTAGATGAATTGCCTGAATTTAAAAGAACGGTTTTGGAAGTAATGCGACAGCCGATGGAAGAAAGAAAGGTAACTATCAGCAGAGCTAAGATTGCATTGGATTTTCCTGCAAGTTTTATGTTGATAGCAAGCATGAATCCTTGTCCATGCGGATTTTTTAATCATCCTGAAAAAGAATGTACGTGTCCTCCGGGAGCAGTACAAAAATATTTGAATAAAATTTCCGGGCCATTGCTTGATAGAATAGACTTACATGTTGAAGTCACTCCTGTTGCTTTCAGTGAATTGTCTTCTACTCAACAATTTGAAAAAAGCGAAAGTATCAGAGAAAGAGTTATTAGAGCAAGAGACATACAGGCGGAAAGATATAAAGAGAATGAAGGGGTGTATTCTAACGCACAAATGAGCAGTAAGATGCTGAAAGAGATCTGTGTAATTAATCAGGCAAGCCAGCAACTATTAAAAACCGCCATGGAAAAATTAAATTTAAGTGCAAGAGCTTATGACAGAATACTAAAGGTAAGCCGAACAATAGCTGATCTTTCAGGTAGTGAAGCTATTAAACCTGAACATTTAGCAGAAGCTATTCAGTATAGAAGTCTTGATAGGGAAGGATGGGCGGGTTAATACCTATATTTTGTTAACCAAAGCCTAATAACCAATGCTGTCCTTTATGCCTTTGAGCTATTTTGATTAATTTTATACATCGAAATAGACCTGAATTCCAATTAAATATAAAAGGATGCGTAAATTATTTACTTTTTTATTGGCTATAACTTTCTCAACTGTTGCATTTTCACAAACTAATCTTGTGATATGGAAGTTTTCATCTAAAAAATTGGCCGATAATAAATATGAATTGACTATGACTGCTACCTTACCTGCAGGATGGCATATCTATTCTCAAAATATGGCGGACGGTGGTCCTGAACCTACCAAGTTTACTTTTGGCAAAAATGCGCTTGTAACAAATACGGGCAAGCCAAAAGAAGTGGGAAAGATGATCAAAAAGCATGATGAAAATTTTGATATTGACGTAGCTTATTATGCAACAAAAGTAGATTTTGTACAAACAGTAACCGTGAAGGGTAAGATCAAAACCAATGTATCGGGAGAAGTGAAGTATATGATATGCAATGAATATAAATGTTTGCCGCCTACCACAACAAAGTTTAATATTGCTTTAAAATAATTAAATGTATAAGCTGCTAACAGTTGTTTTGTCTTTCTTTAGCACATTTTTGTTTGCACAAGAGAATCCTGTTAAGTTTAGTTTTAATGACTCAATAGATGCTGCAGGCAATCATCAATTGGTGATCAAAGCAGTTATACCAAAAGGCATTAAGCTTTTATCTACAAATTCTATTGAAGCGTTACCGGATGTTAAGACTTCTATTGTTTTCGACAGCTCATCTAAATTAAAGCTGCATGGAAATTTGGCGACAGCCACAAAATCCCAAACGGAAAAATCCCCTGCGCTGGGAGATATCCATATAGAATATTTTATAGATTCTGTTACCTGGATGCAGCCTGTAAAAGTTGCAAAAGGCGATAGCTTCAGGATCAAAGGTGAATTAACTACCTATATTTTGTCAGGCGAAGATCTGCTGAGTTTTTCTGAACCTTTATCTAAAGAATTTATTTACAAGGAAGCTTCCAATACTTTTTCTTCCGAAACAAAATCAGTAATAGGTTGGTTGTTGGCAGGTGTACTTGCAGGTTTGATAGGTTTTCTTACACCTTGTGTGTATTCTCTTGTGCCCGTTACCGTTAGTTTATTTCTTAAAAAGAATAGTACCCCACGTCAAGGGAAAAAAAGCGCCTTGTTTTATTGTTTCTCAATAATAGTTATCTATGCAATTGTTGGTATCTTATCTGTTCTGTTTGTGCCACAGGCTACATGGAATGCGATATCTACAAGCTGGCAGTTCAATCTGTTTGTCTTTTTAATATTTGTGATATTCGGGATTTCTTTTCTTGGTGCATTCGAGATCAATCTGCCTTCCTCATGGGCAAATCATGCTGATAAAAGAGCAGGATTTGGTACTTACTCAGGTATTTTCTTCATGGCGCTAACATTGGTAGTTGTTTCATTTAGCTGCACAGGGAATTTTGTAGCAGGATTATTAGGGATAGCATCAAAGACCAATAAGATCGCTGCTGTATCAGGATTGACAGGATTTGGTATTGGCCTTGCATTACCATTTGCTTTATTTGCCTTTTTCCCTTCATGGGTAAAAGCGATTTCAAAACCCGGAGCTTGGCAAAAAAGAATGAAGATCACTCTCGGGATTTTAGAAATTGCATTTGCAATGAAATTCTTAAGCAATGTAGATGTGCAGTTGGGAACTTTCTGGTTTACAAGGAATATCTATCTTATCATTTGGATAGGGCTTTTTGCTTTTTTAGTTTTATATCTTTTAGGTGTATTCAACAGAAAAAATGGAAGCATATTTCCTTCAAAAGAAGCTTTAAAGAAACATGTTCCGATACCACGTTTTATTTTTGCTTTGATCTTTCTTGCCTTTACTATTTATTTGATTCCGGGTTTATGGGGTCATCCTTTAAATAGTATCAGTGGTTTACTTCCACCTTACGGCACACAAGAATATGGTTTAAATAAAGGCGCATCAAATAATAATTTTATTATCAAGCCTTCAAAATATTATAATGAATTAAAAAAGAATGAATCTGCTGCTGCAAAAACTGCAGGGCTCGAAGCCTTTTTTGATTATGATGAAGCAATGAGTGCCGCAAAAGAGCAAGGCAAGCCTTTGATGATCGACTTTACTGGAATTGTTTGCCCGAATTGCCGTGAGTTTGAAAATAGAGTATGGATTCAGCCTGAAGTAATGAATAGAATGAAAAATAATTTTGTGGTTGTTTCTCTATTCGAAGATTTTGCTCAGGAATTACCTGATGCCGAAAAAAGATTCTCACCATTATTAGGTTCTCAAATAAATACGGTTGGCGACAAATTCAAGGAACTTTCTATGAAATTGACCGGCGGGATATCTCAACCCAATTATATTTTTTTAAATCATGATGGAACCAAGATAATAGAGAAAAGTTACGGGTATGATGACGTTCAAAAAAATGGTATCCAGGATTTTGTAAAGCATCTCGACCTTGCAGTTCAAAACTTTAGGCCTTCCAAATAGCGTAGTACGGCAATATGATGTTTGAACATTGATTTGCCAATGGATAAATTCCGCTAATTTTGCACCATGAAAATTTTATTTAAATACCTGAAGCCATACAAATGGCTTGTATTCCTTACACTTATCCTTGCAGGCATTAATATAGGTTTCTCATTAATGGATCCTATTCTATTAGGAAAATTAGTTAACCTTTCAAGTGAGCATCAATCGGTACAAGGCGGATTAAGCGATAATAGATTTTATTGGGGGTATGAACAGATGACTCGAAAAGGCAAACCTTACTTGTTTTTAGGTGTATTTTATATTTTGATCTTTTCTATAACAGTGGCAATGGTAAGCCGGATCGCAAAAAATTTCCAGGATTATTTTCTAAATGTAATTATCCAAAAATTTGGTGCTAAAGTTTTTACTGATGGATTACAACATGCAATGAAATTACCTTATCAGCAATTTGAAGATCAGCGTAGTGGAGAAACTTTATCTATCCTTACTAAAGTAAGAAGTGATGTAGAAAAATTCATGAACAGCCTGATCAATGTATTGTTTGGTATCATAGTAGGTGTAATATTTGTTTTTGTTTACGCAGCTTTATACATTAACTGGAGAATACCTATTGCTTATTTGATAGGTATTGCTGTATTGACTTTTATCACAAACAAATTAAGCAAGAAAGTAAAGGTTATTCAAAAAAATATTGTTGGTCAAACAACAGCGTTGGCAGGTTCTACTACAGAATCTTTAAGGAATATTGAATTGGTAAAAAGTCTTGGTCTTACTCACCAGGAAGTTGAAAGGCTGAATAAAAATACCTACAAAATTCTTGGATTGGAATTGACCAAAGTAAAACGTATCAGAAGTATAAGTTTTATTCAAGGGACATTGGTAAATACTTTGAGGCAAGTCATTCTTTTCATTTTAATGTGGTTGATATTCGGAAATGTAATGGATGCTGGTCAACTAGTGACGATGCAGGTTTTTTCATTTTTCATTTTTGGTCCATTACAAGAGATCGGGAATATTTTATTGAGTTACAGAGAGGCAGAGGCATCTTTAAATAATTTTCATGCATTGATGGAAAAGGAACCTGAATCTGAACCGACCAATCCTAAATCTTTAGGAAACATTCAGACATTGTCTTTTAAAAATGTTTCCTTCCAACACCAGACGGCTTCTCAAAAAGCAATTGATAATATCAGCTTTGATGCAAAAACAGGAGAGACTGTTGCGTTTGTTGGCCCAAGCGGAAGTGGTAAATCTACTTTGATGAAATTGCTGGTAGGTTTATACAGGCCACAGCAAGGCAAAATATTATATAATAATTTGGATGAAACTGAAATATATTTTGATGACTTGAGAAACCAGATCGGTTTTGTAACCCAGGACACAAATCTTTTCAGCGGTACAATAAAAGAAAATTTGTTATTTGTAAATCCTGCAGCCAGCGATGAATTATTAAGTGATGTTTTAAGGAAAGCAAGTTGTACAAATTTGTTGGAACGTGCTGAAAAAGGCCTGGATACTATGATTGGCGAAGGCGGCTTAAAATTAAGCGGTGGTGAAAAACAACGTTTGTCTATTGCCCGTGCTTTATTACGTAAACCACATTTGTTGATCTTTGATGAAGCTACATCAGCTTTGGATTCTTTAACAGAAGAAGAAATTACAAACACCATAAGAGATATATCATTTCAAAAAGAACAGATCACTATTTTAATTGCTCATAGGTTAAGTACCATCATGCATGCAGACAGGATCTATGTGCTTGAAAAAGGTGAAGTAGTTGAAACAGGCGATCATGAAAAATTACTTGCTGAAAAAGGTTTGTATTATGCAATGTGGCGTCAACAGATCGGTGAAAGAAAAAAATTGCAAATGTCTTAATTGCGTTTTATTTGAAGGTAACTCCATGCAAGAAATGGCATTGCTATAAAAACGGATAACCACCACCATCCGCCTATAAAATAGCCGATAATAAAAGCGATCAAGAAAAGATAAAGGGGATAGGCTAAAAATAAAAGACCTACAACAACTGAATCAAAATGATCGTTTTCATTTGTAGTTTTTGCTGCAATTTTTTTAACGGGATAATATAACGGCAAATGCGTTGCATAACCAATAAGCCCTGGGAAAGTCAATATTTTTTTTCTTGTATTAGTTATAGGGCTTGCAAATTTTTTCTGTATTATTTCAGTATCATTTTTATCAATCTCTAATACCAATTGGCTTAACTCTCCGTTGAGCTTTTCATTAAAATTGGCAATATCCTTTCCAAAAGAAATAGCAGAATATTTAAAATTATCTACGCTGATCATTTCTCCAAAATTCAGTTGCATATTTTTTCCAAATTTCTGGAAAGAACTATAATTGATACCGAGTGGTAATATCTTTAAAGGGATTCCTGAATCCCAACTGCTGAATACTAATCTTGCTGTCCCTTTTTTTAATGGCCTTAAATGCCATTCATTGATACATCTTCCTTCGCTGAATATTAATACAACTCCATTTTTCTTAAATATCTCGATGCAATCACTAAAAGTTTTATAATTATGCTCTAGGTTTTGAGCTCCTTCGCTAATTCTATAAACGGGTAAGATATTTAAGGCTCGTAATATCTTGCTATAAAAATTATTGGAAAACGCATCTCCTCTTGCTAAAGAATAAACGGGTTTTTTGAACAAAGTGGCTATAATAATTGCATCCAGAAATGAGTTGGGATGATTGGCAGCGATCAACAATGGTCCTTCAGATTGTAAAAGCTCTTTTTTATTAATTGCTATATTCCTGCAATAGAACCATATTGCAATTTTAGCAGGCAGTTTTAGTAAGGCATATAGCAAATTCAATAATTTAATGATTAATTCAACTGTGGGTCTGTAGGAAAATTGATCATGATCTCGTAATCTCCGCCAAGATGCTTGAGGCTATCTTTCCATATTTCCTCTGGGTTCTCGTGAAACACCAATTTTCGTGTAGCCGAAACGGTTAGCCAACTTTTTTGTTCCAGCTCCCCGTCAAGTTGTCCTTCTCCCCAACCGCTGTATCCTATAAAAAATCTTATTTTACTAAAATCAACTTCATTGTTTTTCACCATTTCTGTTAAGGCTTCAAAATCACCTCCCCAATATACACCTTTCATCACTTCCTGTGAATCGGGGATCTTATCGGGGTATTGATGTAAGAAATGAACGGTATCAATATTAACAGGACCGCCATAGTATACGGGAATAGGGTATCCTTCAAATGAAGTGATAAGTTCATCGAGTGTGTATTCGAATTGCTTGTTCAACACAAAGCCAAAACTGCCTTTTTCATTGTGTTCACACATCAATACAACGGTACGCATAAAGTTAGGGTCCTTCAGAAAAGGATCCGCTATCAATAATGTGCCTGCTACCGGATGAATCATATTTCTAAAGTAATTTATTATTTTCGTTTCACTGAAAAATATTTACAGAATATTTTATTAATTGTTATCTTGTAAAACCTTCGTTAATTTTATAGCAACTAGTTAATTGGCTATATTATTAAACCTTAGTATTTTACCTTTGCATCGATGAGAAAAATTTTCCCAATCATAACTATACTGATATTATTTTCTCTTCTTGGTATTATTTTCTTTCAAATACTATGGATAAAAGGTGCACTCGATTCAGAGGAAAAGAAATTCAGCGACCAGGTCAGCATGGCCACCTACCAGGCTTCAGAAGATCTGATGCAGCATAAAGGCAATCTTTTTCCAACTGAAAAATTTCAATTAGAATTCTTTAGGCCATCTGTAGGACAACGTTTTTCAGTTGAAGAAATAAAAGCAACCATACGTAAGGCCTTTGACAGGCAAAATCTTCAAAAAGTTCCATTTGAATTTGCAATCAGTTCTAATTCAATTATTGGCGAATCCATTCAATCAGAAAATTTCTTTAAAGCCAACGCAGACTCTTCACGGAATATGCAACAGGTGATTCCGCTTGAACCACCTAGTGGCAGTTTAACAGAAGGGATATCACCCCAGGAATTACTGATCATTATAGTGCCACATGTAAAAAGTTTTATATGGAGATCAATGACATGGCTTATTGTGGGAGCTATTCTTTTTACGGTAATTATAATAACAGCATTCTTTTTAACGATCAGAGCTTTATTAAAACAAAAAAAATTAAGTGAAATAAAATCTGATTTCATCAATAACATGACGCATGAATTCAAGACACCTTTGGCCACAATATCTTTAGCAGTTGATGCTTTGAAAAATGAAAAGGTTATCAATGATTCCAGTCGTACTGATTATTTTACCGGTATCATCAAAGAAGAAAACAAGCGTATGAACAAGCAGGTGGAAACCATACTACAAGCTGCTTTGCTGGATAAAAAAGAGATACAATTAAACTTAAAAAAATTACATGCACAGGAATTGATCACTAAATCTCTGAACAATATTGCATTACAGATAGGAGAAAAAAATGGTAAGCTGGAAGTTCATCTTGATGCTTCAAATGATCTGATCAAAGCAGACGAAGTGCATTTTACTAACCTGGTAAGTAACTTATTGGATAATGCTATTAAATATTCCAAGGAAAACCTTCTTGTTAAAGTCAGTACACAAACTGTAGGAAATCAATTTAAAATGAAGATTGAAGACAACGGTATTGGCATGAGTAAAGAGACCTTACACCGCATATTTGAAAAATTCTACAGGGCTCACACAGGTAATATCCACAATGTAAAAGGCTTTGGGTTAGGGCTTAGTTATGTAAAAACTATGATCGATGCCCACCAGGGAAACATCAAAGCTGATAGTATTTTAGGTAAAGGCAGCTCTTTTACTGTGAGTTTTCCACTTGCTAAATAGCCTCCCAATTTTCTTCTAACATCTTTCTAATTAACGTATTAGCTATTATTTTCATTTCATTTGAATATTGGCTATTAACAGACTATCCACAGCTATCCACAATCAGTCAACACCTTATTAGCTAAAAAAGTACTTCAAACCCTTTACTGTATTCACTATTAGGCATAAAAATTTCTGTGGATAAAAATGTAATGCCTAAAAATGCATAGAAAGTGGGAAAAAGTGTTATTTTGTGTCAATATTTGTAAATAATACTCTAAACTCCTGTAAATGATCGGTTTTCTTGGCGAATACGAAGTGACGATGGATGCCAAAGGAAGATTCCTTTTACCGGCTAGCTTTAAAAAGCAGCTGCCGGAAAAGAGCGCCAATCTATTTGTGATCAATAGGGGAATAGAGCAATGTTTGAGTTTATATCCGATAAAGAGTTGGGAGCCTATTTTTTCTAACATCAGCAAGTTGAATGATTTCGACCCCAAAGTTAGAGATTTTCGCCGCTATTTTTTAAACGGAGCAACCAACGTTGAATTGGATTCTGCAGGTAGATTATTAATACCAAAAACATTGATGGAATATGCCGGGTTGGAAAAGGATGTGGTATTAGCTTCTGCGGTTGATAAAATTGAGATCTGGGATAAAAGTAAGTATAAACAGTTCTTTGAAACCTTTTCACGGGACTCTTTCAGTAATCTGGCTAATGAGGTAATGAATAAATCTGTTAATAATGAATAATTATTAATAAGACTTGGAAAGCAATTATCACATACCTGTCTTATTGAAAGAATCTGTTGAAGCTTTAAATATTAAACCTGATGGGGTTTATGTTGATTGCACTTTTGGTGGAGGTGGACACAGTAAAGCTATTCTGCAACATTTAGACAAGAACGGAAAATTATACGTTTTTGATCAGGATGATGATGCAAAGAAAAATTTGCCGGACGATGAAAGAATAATTTTCATCCCACAAAATTTTCGGCATCTGCAGCGTTTCTTGCGATTGCACAAAGTGTCAGGCGTAGATGGGATCCTTGCCGATCTGGGTGTAAGCAGTCATCAGTTTGACGAAGCTGAAAGAGGCTTCTCTACTCGGTTTGATGCGGCAATGGATATGCGGATGGATCAGCGGGCTACACTAACTGCTGCAGAAGTTTTAAAAACATTGAGTGAGCAGCAGCTGCACAAAATGTTTGAGCAGTATGGTGAAGTAACCAATGCTAAAACACTTGCAAGAACAATTGTAACACACAGGGCCACGTCCACAATTAAAACGATCAACGATTTTAAGCTAGCTGTTCAATCAGCCGTAAAAGGTAATCCTCAAAAATACTTTGCCCAGGTATTTCAGGCGTTGCGTATTCAGGTGAATGATGAATTTGGTGCGTTGAGAGAATTATTGCAACAAACTCCTACAACTTTAAATAAAGGTGGAAGATTAGCGGTCATTACATTTCATTCTTTGGAAGACAGGATCGTTAAAACATTTTTTAAGTCCGGATCTTTTTCAGATACGGAAGTAGATGAAGTGTATGGAGGCAAACCTGAAAGTCCATTTATAATTATAGCTAAGAAGCCAATAATACCTGGTGTTGATGAAATGAAAAGGAATTCAAGAAGTAGAAGTGCAAAGTTGAGAGTAGTAGAAAAAAAATAAACTGCAATCCAATAAGCAATGAAAGAAGAAAATCTAATACCAGAACAACCTGTCAAAGAAAAATTTGACTGGAAAAAAATTTTTAACCACACGTGGGTGGTGAAGAACATTCCGTTCTTTTTGTTTTTAGCTGTATTGGCCGTACTATATATATATAATGGACACTATGCAGATAAGCTGGCAAGAAAGATGAGTGCAACGGAAAAACATATAAGCGAATTGGAATTTGAATATAAGACGATCAAGAGTGAAGTGATATACAGAAGTAAAGCTAGTGAACTGGCTAAAGCTGTTGAGCCATTGGGATTAAAGGAACTAACGGAGCCGCCTATTCTATTGGGAAATGATAGTACGCTGGCTTCAGTAAATCCTTAGAACGTTTTAATAACAAATAAAAAATTATTTTTTTCTCAAAACTGAGAACATAGATACATGGAAATAAAAAAAGACATATTGTGGCGGGTGTATCTCTGTTTTTTAGGAATTATATTATTAGGTGTGGTGGTTTTGGGAAAAGCATTTTATATACAACGTGTCGAAGGTAAGTTTTGGCAAAGCATGGGTGATAGTCTTCATTTAAAATACATGCCGCTTGAAGGACAAAGAGGTACTATATATAGTGAAGATGGAAATATGCTAAGTACATCGGTTCCCATTTTTGATGTGTTCATTGATTTTGGTGCTGATGGTTTAAGAGAGAAAGGCGGTAAAAGATTTAAAGAAAACCTTGATTCATTAAGTCTGTGTTTGGCTGATCTTTTCAATGATAAAACAGCAGAAGATTATAAAGAAGAATTACAACTAGGCTATAAAAATAAAGACCGCTATTATACTTTGAAGAAAAAGATCTCTTTTGTTGATTATGCAGCGCTAAGAGAATTCCCTTTGGTAAGACAGGGAAGAAATAAAAGTGGCTTCATCATTGACCCAAGAGATAAACGCATAAATCCATATGTATTGATGGCTAACAGAACTATCGGTTTGTCAAGAGAGAATGCTAAGCAAAATGTGGGGCTTGAACAGAGTTATGATAGTTTGTTGAGAGGTAATACAGGACAGCGTTTGATGCGTTATATAGCTGGCGCTTATATGCCTGTTGAAGGAGCAGAAGTAGAAGCAGAAAACGGAAAGGATATCATTACCACTTTAGATACTTACATGCAGGATGTAGCAGAAAACGCTTTAATGAAAATGATGGTAGGAAACAATTCATTGCATGGCACTGCTATAATAATGGAAACTGCTACCGGTAAAGTGAAAGCTATTGCTAATCTTGGTAAACAACCGGATGGCACTTATGCAGAGGATCTTAATTATGGAGTAGGTAAAGCAACGGAGCCAGGGTCGATCTTTAAATTGGCAACACTTATTTCTTTAATAGAAGATAAGTATGTTGATATGAATTCGATAGTTGATTGTGAAGGTGGAGCGAAATATTTTTACGGATTAAGAATTAAAGATTCGCATTTAGGTGCTCGTGAACTTTCAATTAAAGAGGCATTTTTAAGAAGTAGTAATGTGGCATTTGCGAAACTTGCCGATCAGTATTATCATTCTCAGCCATCAAAATTTATTGATCATTTGCATAGGTTTCGCTTAGATACTTTGACAGGGATTGATATAACTGCATCATCAGGTAAACCGACAATTAAAAAACCGACCAACAGAAGTTGGGCTAATACTACTATTCCATACATGGCACATGGTTATGAAGAATTGGTTACACCAATGCACATGCTGATGTTATATAATGCTGTTGCTAATAATGGCAAAATGATGAAGCCTTATTTAGTGAATGCGGTAAGAGAATACGGCGTAGATGTAAAAACATTTAAACCGGTGATGTTAGGGAAAATATGTAGTGATGAAACATTGGTGCAGGTTAAAGAATGTTTAAGAGCTGTAGTCGATAGTGCACATGGAACAGGTCACCGCATTTTATTTGACAGTGCTTATGCTATTGCAGGTAAAACGGGAACAGCAGTTACAGCACTTGACAATAGAGGATATAACAAAGGCAATAAAATTTATCAGGCTTCTTTTCTTGGATATTTTCCTGCGGACCAACCTAAGTATTCAATGGCTGTTGTGATACAAAATAGTAATGAATCAAAATTGATCTATGGAGCTGATGTATCGGGAAGAGTGTTTAAAGAGATCAGTGATAAAATATATGGAAGGTATTTAAGTAAGAGAAAATACACTTCAACAAATACAATTGATACTTCATTATATAAATATTATGGATTGAAAAATGAGTTGACCTCAATTTTCAACACATTGAATATCCCTTTTACAGATTCTATGGTGGGAGGGTATTGGAGAACAATGGATATGAAAAGTAATACAGCATTCTTATCAACACCAACTTATAATATCGGCGCAGGCGTAATGCCAAATCTGATAGGCATGGGATTGAAAGATGCAGTTTACCTAGCAGAAAACCTGCATTTAAAAGTAACGGCTACGGGTAGAGGCAAAATAGTAAATCAATCTTTAGCACCGGGAACACCATTTGAAAAAGGACAAAAAATATTATTGGTATTAAATTAATGTTGAAAGATATTTTATATACAGTAAGCATTCGCTCGGTAAAGGGTAATACCAATATTGATGTAAAGGATCTTCAGATCGACTCTCGGAAAGTAAGTGACGGGTCATGCTTTATTGCTATAAAAGGTCATACAGCAGATGGCCATCAGTTCATTGAAACAGCTATAAATAACGGAGCCAAAGCAATCATTTGCGAAGCAATTCCTGAAAGCACTCATGACAATGTTACCTACATCGAAGTTGAAAATACTTCTATCGCAGCAGGATATATGGCTCATAACTTTTATGATTCACCATCATTAAAAGTAAAGCTTGTAGGTGTTACAGGCACAAATGGTAAAACAACCATTGCTACACTGCTATGGAAATTGTTTACTGGGTTGGATTATAAATGTGGGTTGATAAGCACAGTGCAGAATCAGATTGGTGATGAGATCATTCCATCCACACATACCACACCAGATGCAATCAGTGTAAATGCTTTGATCAAACAAATGGCCGAAGCAGGTTGCGAATATGTGTTCATGGAATGTAGCAGTCATGCAATACATCAACATAGAATTGCAGGCTTACAATTTACAGGAGCGTTATTCAGTAATATCACTCATGATCATTTGGATTATCATCAAACATTTGATGAATATATAAGAGTAAAAAAATCGTGGTTTGATGCTCTACCAATTACTGCATTTGCCATCAGCAATGCAGATGATAGAAGAGGATTAGTGATGTTGCAAAATACCGTTGCAAAAAAATATTTCTACAGCCTAAAAACATTGGCTGATTTTAAAGGGAAGATCTTAGATAGCAGTCTTGCAGGATTGCACATGATGATAAATGACAACGAGGTTTATTTCCGATTGATAGGAGAATTCAATGCGTACAATTTATTGGCCGTGTATGGTGCTGCAATTTGTCTTGGAGAAAACAAAGCTGAAGTGTTACAGGTATTAAGTGATCTCGAAACAGCTAAGGGGAGATTTGAATACACCATCAGTAAAAATGATAAAATAATCGGCATTGTTGATTATGCTCATACGCCGGATGCATTATTAAATGTATTGGCAACAATAAAAAAATTACGCCAGGGGCATGAACATATTATAACAGTAGTTGGTTGCGGAGGAAATAGAGATAAAGCTAAAAGACCGATCATGGCTGAAGTAGCATGTGAGTATAGCGATAAAGTGATCTTAACTGCTGATAACCCACGGGATGAAGACCCTTTGATGATCTTAAAAGATATGGAGGCCGGAGTAAATGTAGTGGCAAGAAAAAAAGTGATCACTGTAGCTGATAGGCAGGAAGCTATCAAAACAGCAATTTCACTTGCTTCAAAAGAAGATATTGTTTTGATAGCCGGTAAGGGACATGAAACTTACCAGGAGATAAAAGGAGTGAAGTATGATTTTGATGATAAGAAGGTGATGAATGAAATGTTTGAACTGTTAGAGAAATAAAAGGATTTGAAAATTTGAAGATTTGGAGATTTGAAGATGATTGTATGGTAAACTTATTAGACATGTAATCAAAAAGAGTCACCACATTTTCAAATCTCAAATCTTCAAATTTCCAAATTAAAAAAAACTATGCTGTATCACTTATTTAATTGGCTTACAAACGAAGGGTTCAAATTCCCGGGGAGCGGACTGTTTCAGTTCATTACTTTCCGTTTGTTGCTTGCCGTTATATTAAGTCTTGTTATTACAACTGTATATGGCAAAAAATTGATCAAGTATTTACAGAAAAAGCAATTAGGAGAAAGCGTAAGAGATCTTGGATTAGAAGGAGAAAAACAAAAAGTTGGAACGCCAACAATGGGAGGTATCATCATCATCCTAGCGATCATCATTCCTACTTTATTGTTGGCGAATCTTGATAAAGTATATGTACGCTTAATGTTATTATGTACTGTATGGCTAGGAACAATAGGGTTTATAGATGATTACTTGAAGATCAGGGCCAAACGAATTGCAAAACAAAAAGGTGTAGCATATAAAAAAAGTGATTCGGATGGGTTAGCAGGAAGGTTTAAGATTTTTGGGCAAGTAATGTTGGGGATAATTGTTGGAGCGACGCTATATTTTACTCCAAGTGTTGTGGTGAAACGTGAAATAATAAATCCAACAGCATCTACCATTCAGAAATTGGATGACAATAAATTGAAATACGATACAGTAGTAGTGGACGGAAAAAAAAGAGTTTTTGTAGATGCTAAAGACATCATTACAACTATACCATTTGTAAAAACGCATGAGTTCAATTATGCTAAGCTCTTGCCAAAAAGCTGGGAAGAATATACTTACATATTGTATATCATCATCGTCATCTTCATTGTAACAGCAGTAAGTAATGGAGCAAATATTACAGATGGCCTCGATGGTTTAGCGACAGGCACAAGTGCGATCATTGGTATATGCTTAGGGATATTCGCTTATGTAAGTGGTAACATAAAACTTGCTGAGTATTTGAATATAATGTATATACCTAACCTTGGAGAGCTGTCAATATTCATTGCAGCGTTTGTGGGAGCATGTATAGGATTTCTTTGGTACAATGCTTATCCGGCACAGGTTTTCATGGGTGATACAGGAAGCCTTGCATTGGGAGGAATTATTGCTGCATTAGCGATCATTGTAAGAAAAGAATTATTGATACCGATTTTCTGCTTTGTGTTTTTGGTAGAAAATTTAAGTGTGGTTATTCAGGTAGCATATTTTAAATATACCAAGCGGAAATATGGTGAAGGCCGAAGAGTTTTTTTAATGAGCCCTTTGCATCACCATTATCAAAAGCTTGGATATCATGAAAGTAAAATAGCGGTTCGTTTTTGGATCGTAACGATATTATGTGTGGTGTTAGCAATAGTAACGCTAAAACTACGATAAGATTTAACAGGTTAGCGGTAACCTGAAAGATGCTCTTGAGAAACCGCACGATGGATGATACCGTTGGGTAGTTCCGGGTGTTTCAATGTTATGATAAATCCTATTTGTGAAAAACACAACCAATACTATGAGAGGCCTGACCTATTAAATTCTATGCTGTTGAAGAACCATTTTTTAAAAGTTTGATTTGATCAAACGAGTTGTGTGAAACAAAATTTATTTCATTGTTAACGATGAAAAAGCGAATTGTAATTCTTGGAGCTGGCGAAAGCGGTATTGGTACAGCATTATTGGCTAAACAAAAAGGCTACGATGTATTTGTATCAGATGGTGGAACCATCGCTGAGCATTACAAAAACGAGTTGGCGTTAAACAAAATAGATTTCGAAGAAACACAACACACCCTATCCAATATCCTTAATGCTGATGAAGTAATGAAAAGCCCGGGCATTCCCGAAAAAAATGATCTCATAAAAAAGATCAGGGCTAGCGGGATTCCTGTAATAAGCGAAATAGAATTTGCTTTCAGGTACAAAGGTGATAGTAAAATAATTGCGATCACAGGTAGTAACGGTAAAACAACAACTACCTCATTGATCTATCACATGTGTAAACTGGCAAATGTTGATTGCGCTTTGGTAGGAAATATTGGTTACTCATTTGCTAAGCAGGTAGCAGAAGATCCTAAACCATTATACATAGCCGAAATAAGTTCTTTTCAGTTGGATGATATAATAACATTTAGACCGGATATAGCTATACTGACCAATATAACAGAAGATCATTTAGACAGGTATGAGTATAACGTGCAGAATTATATAGCTAGCAAATTTAGAATAACAAAAAATCAACAGCCGGGAGATGTATTCATTTACAATTTAGACGACGAAGAGACAATAAAAAATATTAATAACTACCCCATTAAATCAACACTATACCCAATTACCATGAGTAAACAACTGCCACAAGGTGCGTACCTGACCAACGCACAAATGCACCTTAAATGGAAAAGCGAAGAGATGCAAATGAACATATCGGATTTTGCATTAAAAGGGAAACACAATCAATATAATAGTATGGCCGCAAGTTTAGCAGCAACAGCAGTAGACATCCGGAAGGAAAAAATTAGAGAAGCATTACAAACCTTCGAAAGCCTGGAACACAGGATGGAACCGGTAATTACAATTAAAGGTGTAGAGTTTATCAATGATAGTAAAGCTACAAATGTAAATAGTACATGGTTTGCGTTGGAGAGCATGGATAAACCAACGATCCTGATCTTGGGTGGGGTTGATAAAGGAAATGATTATTCTTTGATCAAAGAATTGGTAAAGGACAAAGTGAAAGCAATTGTTTGCATGGGGATTGATAACAGAAAAATTCATGAAGCTTTTGGGGACATAGTGTCATTGATAGTAAACACATCATCGGCAGACGAAGCTGTGAAATCAGCTTTTCATTTTGCGAACAAAGGTGATGCAGTTTTATTAAGTCCTGCATGTGCAAGTTTTGACCTTTTTAAAAATTATGAAGACAGGGGAACTCAATTTAAACAAGCGGTAAAATCTTTATAAATAAATGGCTGAAGAAGTAAACATACGGCAATTTTTTACGCCTAACATTAGTAACATGGGCGGGACCTTGGTGAATAATACCAAAGGTGACCGTGTTATTTGGGCCATTGTTGTATTGCTTACATTGATCAGTCTTTTGGTGGTATATAGTAGTACCGGTTCATTGGCGTATAAACATAGCAAGAGCACTGAAAGTTATTTATTCAAACAGTTTGCATTTATTATTTTAGGTGTGCTCATCATATATTTTGCTCACAGGGTTAACTACACTATTTACTCAAGAGTAGCTATCATTTTATTCCTTGTGTCTGTTCCTCTTTTATTATATACATTATTGTTTGGCGTAAAATTAAATGCAGGAAGCCGTTGGATCAATCTACCGGTGATCAATATGACCTTTCAAACATCTGATCTTGCGAAGCTTGCGTTGTTCATGTACATGAGCCGACAGCTGAGCCGCAAGCAGAATGTGATCAAAGACTTCAGAAAAGGGTTTTTACCAATAGTTATTCCTGTTATAATTATTTGTTTACTGATAGCTCCGGCCAACTTATCAACGGCTGTTTTAATTGCAGGAACTAGTTTTTTATTAATGTTTATAGGAAGGGTAAGTACAAAACATATTCTAATAACGTTAGCGCTTGCAGCAATCCCAGCTGTAATACTAATAGGAGTTGCAATAAAATATTATGATCCCGTTGAGAAAAAATCAAAAGACCTGCCTGCAATTTTTGCTTCAGGTCGTATCCCAACATGGATCAGTCGTATTCAAACTTTCAAGTATAGCAATAAAGAAGATGATAATGAAAAACTATACCAGATCAACCAAGCAAAAATTGCCATAGCAAAAGGTGGTTGGTTAGGTAGAGGGCCTGGACGTAGTGAACAAAGAAATTTTTTGCCACATAGTTATAGCGATTTTATTTACGCTATAATATTAGAGGAATACGGTTTTATTGGAGGCGCATTTATGATTTTTATTTACCTCCTCTTTTTGTATAGGTGTATACGTGTATATCGAAAATGTCCGTATGCCTTCGGTGCGTTTTTAGCATTGGCGTTGAGTTTCACACTTGTGATACAAGCCTTTTCTAATATGGGAGTAAATGTAGGGGCATTCCCAAATACAGGGGTTACGTTGCCATTAGTGAGTATGGGAGGAAGTAGTTTCTTATTCACTTGCTTATCCATCGGCATCATATTAAGTGTAGCAAGAAATGTTGAGCAATCAGAAGGGCAAGTAGTTGCTCAATCGGAAGTAGCTAATAATTAAAAAAAAAATTAGACCAGAATGAATAATGATACAAACATAACAGCTTCTAATATTTCCGGAGACGGAAATGGAAAAAGCCGTGTCATTATTGCTGGTGGAGGAACTGGCGGACATATTTTTCCTGCAATAGCAATTGCAAATGCAATAAAAAAATTGCAACCCAACACGGAATTTTTATTTGTTGGTGCTAAAGGAAAAATGGAAATGGAAAAAGTGCCGCAAGCAGGATATAAAATAGAGGGGTTAGATATAGCAGGATTTAACAGAAGTTCTTTGATAAAAAATATTGGGTTGCCATTTAAGCTTATTAAAAGTTTGATACAGGTAAGAAGGATTATCAACTCTTTCAAGCCATCAGCAGTGATAGGTGTTGGAGGCTATTCAAGTTTTCCTGTTCTAAGATATGCTCAATCAAAAGGTATCAAAACTTTTATTCATGAGAGCAATTCATTTGCAGGAAGAACAAACATGATCCTTGGAAGTAAAGCCACAAAAATATTTGTAGCAACAGATGGGATGGAAAAATTTTTTCCTGCTAATAAAATTCAGATAAGCGGTAATCCAGTAAGGGAATCTATTTCTGAAAGTGTTATTACAAGAGAAGATGGTATTAAATTTTTCGGATTGAATCCTTATAAGCAAACAATTCTTTCTGTTGGTGGCAGCCTTGGTGCAAAAAGCATCAATGAAGCATTGGATCAACAGTTGGAGGAATTTGATAAAAATGATCTGCAACTAATTTGGCAAACCGGTAAACCCTATGCTGATAAGGGAAAAGCAAGAGGTGCCGGCAAGCAAAATATTTGGGTAAATGATTTTATTACTCAAATGGAATATGCCTATGCAGCCGCAGATGTAGTGATCAGCAGAAGTGGCGCAATGGCAGTAACTGAACTATGTGTAACTAAGAAGCCCGTTTTATTCGTACCCTTTCCTTTTGCAGCTGAAGATCACCAGACTGTAAATGCTCAGCAGCTTGTATCAAAAGATGCGGCATTGATGATTAAAGATAGTGAGGCGTCAGAAAGATTGGTGCCTGCTATCATCGATCTTTCAAAAGATCAACAAAAACAAAATGAATTGAAAAATAATATTTCCAGGTTGGCAATTACAAATGCAGATGAAATAATTGCAAAAGAAATATTGAAAGCAATAGCATGATTGATATTAATAACATACAACGGGTTTATTTTTTGGGTGTAGGAGGCATTGGTATGAGTGCACTTGCAAGATATTTCAATTCAAAGGGAGTTGTAGTGAATGGATATGATAAAACAGAAACAATACTTACAAAACAATTAGTTGCTGAAGGTGTCAATATTCATTTTGAAGATAGTATTGAGTTGTTAGATAAAGATGCACAGCTGATAATATATACCCCTGCTGTTCCAAAAGATCATGCAGAATTAAATTATTACCGTGACAATAATTATACAGTTGTGAAACGCAGCGATGTATTGGGTGCTATCACAAACAGTTCTTTTAATATTTGCGTTGCTGGTACGCATGGCAAAACCACTACCAGCACAATGGTAGCGCATATTTTAAAACATAGCGACTTTGGTTGTAATGCTTTTTTAGGAGGTATAGCTGTAAACTATAATTCAAATTTCTGGAGTAGTGATAATAATGTATGTGTTGTTGAAGCAGATGAATATGACAGAAGCTTTTTGAAATTATTTCCGGATTTAGCGATCATCAGTTCTATGGATGCTGATCATTTGGATATCTATGGTACGGCTGAGAATGTTGAACAAGGCTTTATAGATTTTTCTGCTAAAATAAAAAGTGGTGGTTTGTTGCTAAGCAAATTTGGCTTAAAAAGAAAAAATGATCTGAAAGCAGATAATCATCTAACGTATAGTGGAAGCGACGTAAATGCCGATGTACATGCAGGTAATATCAGGATGATCAATGGTAGTTACAAGTTTGATGTTGTATTGAAAGATTGGACACTAAGTGATGTGATGTTACACATGGGAGGATCACATAACATAGAAAATATTACAGCTGCAATTGCAATAGCACATCATTTAAAAATTGATGATGAAAAAATTAAAAAAGCAGTAGCAGATTTTAAAGGCATTAAAAGAAGGTTCGAATATATTATAAAAGAACAAGGGCAAGTAATGATCGATGATTATGCTCATCATCCAGAGGAATTAAGGGCATTGATAACCGGAGCTAAATCATTGTTCAGCGATAAAAAATGCACAGTTGTTTTTCAACCGCATTTATACAGCCGTACAAAAGATCAGGCAGATGGTTTTGCAGAAGTGTTGGATATGGCGGATGAAGTTATCCTGTTACCTATCTATCCGGCGAGAGAGTTACCAATGGAAGGCGTTAACAGCGAAATGATCATAGAAAGAATGCATAGCGAAAATAAAATAGTGATGAGCAAAGGAAATCTTGTAAAACATTTTGCACAAGAAAAATATGCTCATGTAGAAGAAGGGTTTAACGGACACATGATCATTACAGCAGGCGCAGGGGATATTGACACAATGGTAGAACCGATTAAAAATATTCTGACAAAAAAATAGCATGAAAAAACAAACAATAATAAAATGGGCATTACGTACGCTGTGGGCAACCATCGGTGCAGGTGTTATTGTGTTATTGGTTGCAGCAATTCAAAAGAAAGATGCACAACATTGTGCTGATGTACGTATCAATATTGAAGGAGTTGATAATAATTTCTTCGTTGACACAAAGGATATATTGAATTCAATAAAAAGAAGTGTAGGCGGTGAACCTGTTGGCAGATCGGTTAGTGCATTTAATTTAAGCGCTATTGAAAATGAATTGAAAAAAAATGTTTGGGTAAGAACGGCGCAATTGTTCTTTGATAATAACCAGGTATTAAGAGTACATGTTTTCGAAAGAGAACCAATGGCAAGAATATTCACAACAACAGGAACTACATTTTACATTGACAGTTCTATTATGATGTTGCCATTGAGTGAAAAGTTTTCTGCAAGGCTGCCGATGTTTACAAATTTCCCATCAGATAAAGCAGTATTATCAACTGCTGACAGCGCTTTGTTAAAAGATATTTTACTGATAAGCACTGCAGTTCAAAAAGATTCTTTCTGCATGGCGATGATCGACCAGGTAGATATAACTGTACAACGCACTTTTCAAATGATCCCTAAAATGGGAAATCAACTGATCGTATTTGGTGATAGCAAGGATGTAGACCAAAAGCTTAAAAAAATAAAATTGTTCTATAAAGATGCGATTGTAAAATCAGGTTGGAATTATTACAGTGAAATAAATGTTCAGTATTCCAACCAGGTGGTGGCTAAAAGAAGAGGAGCAGAAGATGTTACGGCTGATTCATTACGCACTTTACAATTGATGCAATTGATCGCAACAAATGCTGAAAAGCAATCTGCAGATTCAATGCAATTATTGTTACCGGATAATGATCGCAACTCAACTAATATAGATCTTATACAACAGTCTATTGAAAGAGATGATGCCGGCGCACTTGCAGACGATAACAATGCAGTTTCACCTGCAGTAGCTATTTCAAAACCTTTACCATTGAAAGCTGTAAAGGGTGAAGCTCCTGCAAAAGTTGTTACCCCCCCCGTTGTTAAAAAAACTGTAGCTGTTGAAAAGAAAACAACTGCCGCACCAACAACAAAACAAACGGTTAAACCAGCACCGGTTAAAAATATTAAACCCTTAATGAAACCAGTGAATAAACCGCAGGCTAAGCCTGCGGTTATTAAAAAACCTCCGGCAAAACCCGACAATGATTATTAAAACAAAACATTTATAAATAAGTAAAAAATATTCTTACAAACAAACACAACAAACATACAAATTATGAGCAACGAACAAATCCCTCCAACAAACGACCACAGCATTCCAATTGCACAGGAAACAATAAATAAAAATCCTGTTATTGTAGGTCTTGATATCGGAACAACAAAGATCGCCGCTATTGCAGGTAGAAAAAATGAACACGGTAAATTAGAGATACTTGGTTTTGGCCGTGCCAACAGCAATGGTGTACAACACGGAATGGTGTTGAATATCGATCAAACCATTAAAGCGATTCAACAAGCTTTAGAAAATTGTTACGCTTCAAATCCTAATCTTGATATCAGCGAAGTATACGTTGGTATTGCAGGACATCACATTAAAAGTTTACAAACACGTGGCGACATCGTTCGTCAAAATGTTGAAGACGAAATTCGCCAGGATGAAATTGATCGTTTGGTTGCCGATCAATACAGAACTTACATTCCTGCAGGCGATAAGATCATTGATGTAATTCCACAAGAATTTACTGTAGATAATTTTCAAAATATCCCTAACCCGATCGGTTATAGTGGTGTAAAAGTTGGTGCAAACTTTCACATCATCACTGGAGATAAAAATGCGATACGTAATATCAATCGCAGTGTAGAAAAATCAGGATTGGTTACAAAAGATCTGGTGTTGCAACCGCTTGCATCTGCATCAGCAGTAATGTGTGATCAGGATATGGAAGCTGGTGTAGTGATCGTTGATATCGGTGGTGGTACAACAGATCTTGCAGTTTTTTATGAAGGTATTTTAAAACATACTGCTGTTATTCCTTTCGGTGGTGAGAACATCACCAACGATATTAAAAACGGTTTGGGTGTTTTGAAAACACAGGCAGAACAAATGAAAGTTCAGTTTGGTAGTGCATTAAGTGATGAAGCAAAAGCAAATGCATTCATTACAATACCGGGGTTACGTGGTATGCAACCAAAAGAAATAAGTGTTAAGAATTTAGCGAACATCATCCAGGCTCGTATGAGTGAGATCATGGATTTTGTTACTTATCATTTAAAACAAGTTGGACTTGATACTAAATTATTAAATGGTGGTGTAATTCTTACTGGTGGCGGTTCTCAATTGAAACATTTAATTCAATTAACAGAATACGTAACAGGGTTAAATGCACGTATCGGTTTACCAAATGAACATTTACAAGGTGGACATATTGATGAATTAGCAAAACCGATGTATAGTACTTGTATTGGCTTGATATTAAAAGGGTACAATGATTACGAGAACAAGAACAGACAATTTGAAGAAACATTCAAAAGAGTTGAAGTTCCTGAAAGCTTGCAACAACCCGTTACTACTGAAGTGATAGATGTTGATTTTAACAACGGTCCTGAAGTAGTAAAAGTTGAAAAAGTAAAACAACGTAAAACTTTAAAAGGTTTGATGGATTCAATGAAATCAGGAATACTTGAACTGTTTAAAGAAGAAGGCGATACTCAATTTTAAATTAACCTAATTAACTACTAACCCTCAAATTCTAACCACATGATACATTTTGATCTGCCTAAAGAACAGTCGTCCATCATCAAAGTAATTGGTGTAGGCGGTGGCGGAAGCAATGCTGTAAATCACATGTTTTCGCAAAATATAGAAGGCGTAAATTTTATAATATGTAATACAGATGCTCAGGCAATTGCCTTGAGTAAAGTGCCTAACAAAATTCAGTTAGGCCCACATTTAACACAAGGCCTTGGTGCAGGAGCAAATCCAAGCATTGGCCGCCAGGCTACAGAAGAAAGCCTTGAAGAGATCAAGCGCATACTTGAAGTGAATACCAAAATGGCATTCATTACTGCAGGTATGGGTGGTGGTACAGGTACCGGTGGTGCACCAATCCTTGCAAAAATTTGTAAAGATCTTGGGATACTAACTGTCGGTATTGTTACAACGCCATTTGCTTATGAAGGAAAGAAAAGAATTGCACAAGCAGAAGCAGGTATCTCTTTATTGAAAGAAAGCGTTGATACTTTATTGGTGATCAGCAATGATAAATTGCGTCATCAGTTTGGTAATTTAAAAATGAAAGAAGCATTTGCAAAAGCAGATAATGTTTTGGCAACTGCTGCAAAATGTATCACAGATGTGATCAATAGTACCGGTCAGATCAATGTCGATTTTGCCGATGTATGTACAGTAATGAGCAATGGTGGTGTGGCAATTCTTGGTAGCGCATCTGCCGAAGGCGAAAACAGGGCACAACTTGCAATTGAAAATGCATTGAACTCTCCATTATTGAATGACAATGATATCCGTGGAGCTAAATGGATCTTGATAAATATCAATTCAGCAGAAGGTGAACATGAGTTCACGATGGATGAAGTTGAAGTAATTCAAAATCATTTAATGGCGCAAGCGGGAGAAGATACTGATGTGATATTAGGATTAGGGTATGACAATACTTTAGGCAGTGAGATCGGTATAACATTGATCGCTACTGGCTTTGAGCATAAAGATCCATTTGCAAAAGCACCTGAAGTAAAAGAAGAAGTAAAAGATGATAAGATCGTTATGACTTTGGCAATGCCTGTTAAAGAAACAGTGCAACCAAAATTACAATTTGAAGAAAAGGCAGAGCCTGTTGCAGCAATAAAAGTTGAAACAAAAGTAGAAGCACCAGTTGTTGAAGCAGAAAAAAAGATTGAAGAAGTACCCCAAAATATTGTAGAAGATATTTTCATGCCGACATTAGTTGTGCATGAGCCAACAGATGTGGTTGTAGAATTACCGGCAAAAACTCCTGTGGACAACTCAGAGTCAACTCCGGTGTTTTTTGAAATATCTTCGACGCATGATCAAACTCCAGTAATAGAATTTGATATACCAGTTACAACACTTCCGGTAGAAAAGGCAGAAGAAAAAACGGAAGAGATCAGCAATGAAAAATTGACTTTAGAAATAAATGACGAAGCTAGCGCACCTGCCTCGTCAGCGGGTGGATTTTTGGTAAAACCTTCTAACATTTATGTGGAAGAACCGCCAAAGGTCGAGTCCAAACCTATCGAAAAACCAGCCCCATTGCAACAAAATGAAATGGAAGACGAACCTTTCATGGAGATGCAATTGGTGGTTAAAAATGACCATCAAGCGGCGGAGGAACAGCCATTAGTACAACAAACTCAGCCCATCATGATGTCCAATGTTGAGGAGCCTGCAATGCAGGACGAAACAGAGGAGCTTAGGCGCCGGGCTATGGAACGCATTGCGAAGCTGCGTAATTTGTCTTTCAACATCAATGCAGCTGATCCGAATAATGAGTTTGAGGCCGTGCCGGCTTACCTTCGCCGCAATATGGAAATGCACAATTCCATCGCTGACGTAGAATCATTTTACAGCAACTACACTGTAAAAAATGATGAAAATAATCAGGCTTCTATTAGCACCATCAACACTTTTTTAGACGGTAAAAAACCCGATTAAATCTTTTATTGTCGTTAACCACGGCAATAATTTTTGTTCAATAATAAGTATAGTTTGTAAAATGCCCTTTCTGAAAAGAAGGGGCATTGTGTTTTTTATTTTGATACCGGCATTCCCT
Organism: Bacteroidota bacterium; assembly: GCA_040387955.1. GTDB lineage: Bacteria > Bacteroidota > Bacteroidia > Chitinophagales > Chitinophagaceae > Ferruginibacter. The sequence goes on from JAZKCS010000012.1 coordinate 37,513, forward strand.
CTATGGTCGTCATCGTTGTGTCACTCACTTGTACCGCATACCATTATTCAACTTTTATCAAAGCGTAAATTGTCTGAATCAGAATTTCCAGAATTACAGAATGAGCAGAATTTTTTTGTTACTTTTTTGTTTCAAGACAAAAAAGTAAATAAGAATGTTAAGTATGGTCCTTGAGAATCGTCAATCTCCAAATCTCCAAATCTTCAAATCTCCAAATCTCCAAATCTTCAAATCTTCAAATCTCCAAATCTTCAAATCTCCAAATCTCCAAATCTTCAAATCTTCAAATCTCCAAATCAAACAACCCCAAAAAAATCCCCCAACATTATATTTTTCAATATACATTTGTAAAGGCTAAAACAATATCCGTATTGTAGTGAAAACATCGGGTATTTAAAAGCCTCTTACATATAAACAAATTGCAGTGAGCAAACACGTTAACAGAGTAACAGCCGCAGGTTTAATTGTTGCTTTAGGAATCATCTACGGAGATATAGGAACTTCCCCTCTTTACGTATTCAATTCTATTATCAAAGGAAGGATCATTGATGAAACTTTGATCATTGGAACACTTTCGCTGATCATCTGGACGATCACTTTATTTACCACTATCAAGTATGTGATAATGGTATTGAGGGCAGATAACCGTGGAGAAGGAGGGATCTTTGCATTATTTGCATTGGTGAGACGAAGAAGAAAATGGTTGGTATTCCCTGCAATGTTGGGAGGAGCGGCACTTTTATCAGATGGCATTATTACACCACCTATCTCAATCACTTCCGCAATAGAAGGATTAAAAGAATTACCCAAATTTCATGACCTTCATCAAAGCACCATTGTATATATAGTATTAGGAATTATTGCAGCATTCTTTTTTATGCAGCAATTTGGTACAGCAAGTATTGGTAAAATGTTTGGGCCGGTAATGGGAATCTGGTTCGGCATGTTGGCAGTATTAGGATTGATCCATATTACAGACGACCTTTCTATTTTCCGTGCATTGAATCCATATTATGGTGTAAAATTTTTGATCACTTATCCTGAAGGCTTCTGGTTATTAGGTGCCGTATTCCTTTGTACTACCGGTGCGGAAGCACTGTATAGTGATCTGGGGCATTGCGGTCGTGGCAATATCAGGATGTCCTGGATATTTGTAAAAGCCTGTTTGCTGATAAATTATTTTGGACAAGGCGCAAGCTTGTTGAAACATCATAGCGGTAAATTAATGGATGAAGCAACACTTCGTGGAGAAGGGATCAATGCATTTTTTGATCTGATGCCGCAATGGTTTGTTGTAACAGGGGTTATCATTGCAACAAGTGCTGCAATCATTGCAAGCCAGGCAATGGTGAGTGGTTCTTATACATTGATCAATGAGGCTATCCGTTTAAATCTTTGGCCTAAGCTGAAGATCAATTATCCTACAGAAGCCAAAGGACAAATTTATATACCGGGTATTAATACAATGCTTTTCATTGGTTGTGTTGGGGTTGTACTTTATTTCAGGGAATCTTCAAGAATGGAAGCGGCCTATGGACTTGCTATCATTACCACTATGATCATGACAACGATCTTGTTTGCTAACTATCTAGTCTTGCACCGGGTAAAACCTATTTGGATATATTTATTTCTGGGATATTTAATTATAGAAGCCGCTTTCCTTACTGCGTTGCTCGATAAATTCCTTCATGGTGGTTATATTACTGTGATGATTGGATTCCTGATGTTTGCGATCATGTATGTGTGGTTCAGAGCAAGAAAGATCAAGAACAGGTATGTGGAATTTGTGAGGATGGAAGAATATATTTCTAAGTTGGAAGAATTGAGTAGTGATATATCCGTGCCAAAATACGCAACACACCTTGTTTATTTAACCAGTGCAAATAATCCTAAAGAAATTGAGCATAAGATCATTTATTCTATCTTAAGTGGCAAGCCAAAACGTGCAGATATTTATTGGTTTGTGCATGTTGATACTTTGGATGATCCATATACATCTGAATATGTTGTAGAACATATCATACCAAATGATATCATACGTGTTGAATTCAGGCTTGGCTTTAGAGTAGCACCAAGATTGAACTTGATGTTCAAAAAGGTTGTTGAAGATCTTGTACAGAATAGAGAAGTGAATGTGACCAGCCGTTACGAAAGTCAGCAAAGAAATAATGTTGTAGGAGATTTCCAATTTATTGTAATGGAAAAATTCTTATCACAGGATAATGAGCTGCCATTCATGGAGCGTATCATCATGAAAATATTTTTCTGGGTAAAAGAAATTTCTTTAAGTGAAGAAAAAGGTTTTGGTCTTGTTCAAAGTAATGTGCAGGTAGAGAAATTTCCACTCATTGTTGCACCCGTTAGTAAGCTGAAGCTTAAAAGGGTGTATACGGATGAAGATGAAGAATAGTTTTTATCTTACATTACCTATTTAAAAGCGCTCACCTTTATAAAAAAGATTACCTCTCATGGTAATTTTTTTTGTTTAAAAAAGTTCCTGAAGCATATGTAAAAGTTCCTGAAGCATATGTAAAAGTTCCTAGAGCATGGTAAAAAGTTCCTGGAGCATATGTAAAAGTTCCTGGAGCATATGTAAAAGTTCCTGACACATACATAAAAGTTCCTGCGGCCTACTATACGGCTCCGATCGAATAAAATACACTGTTGATATTTAAAAAGAAGTAGTTTAGTAAAATAAACCAGCGTCCATTTGCTTCAGATCATTATATATATATTATGCGGCATCGCTATCCTTTCCGTTGTAGCATATTTTGTTCAGGATAAATTTATTTTTAAACCTGAGAAATTAAAGCAGGATTTTCAATATAAATATGATGCTCCTTTCGAAGAATTATTCTTTGATGTAGAGCCGGGTGTAAGAATTAATGGACTTCATTTTTATGTAAAAGAACCATTGGGCTTGATATTGTATTTCCATGGTAACAGCAGAAGTATAAAAGGATGGGCAAAATATGCAAAGGATTTTTACAGGTATAAATATGATGTTGTATTAGTTGATTACCGAGGTTTTGGTAAAAGCACCGGTAAGCGTACGGAGAAAGACATGCTCAATGATATGCAATTTGTTTACCAGGCACTTGTAAACAAATATGCTGAAAATCACATCATCGTTTACGGAAGAAGCCTTGGGAGCGGATTTGCAGCTAAGATAGCTGCTGATAATAAACCTCGGTATTTAATTTTGGACGCACCATATTTTAGTTTTAAAAATACTATCCAGCGTTTTTTACCGATATTGCCTGTAAGATTTATTTTACGTTATCATTTACGTACCGATAAATGGATTTCAAAAGTGAATTGCCATACATATATTTTGCATGGCACAAAAGATTGGTTGATACCGATCAGTCAAAGCGAAAAATTACAAGACCTCAATCCAAGAAAAATTACTTTGATACGAATAAAAGGAGGAGGTCATAATAACCTGCCATCTTTTCCCGAGTATCATAATTTTATAAGAGATATACTGAAGTATTGATATGAAAAAAAAATTGTTTTACCGGTGGTTTAAAATAATTGTAATAGCGTATTGTGCCATTGGTATTGCATTGTACTACTTGCAGGAATATTTATTATTCCATCCAAAGGCTTTGCCAAGAGACTATGTATTCAAATTTGATCAGCCATTTGAAGAAGTAAGTATTCCATTTAATAAAACAGATACTATTTCAATGGTGAAATTTTTTCCTAAGGATTCTGTAAAGAGTGGAGTTGTCTTATATTTTCATGGCAACAAAGAAAATATAAATCGCTATTCAAAATTTGCAGACAATTTTACCAAACATGGATATGAAGTATGGATGGAAGATTATCCAGGATTTGGAAAGAGCACTGGAGAAAGGACAGAAAAAAAAATGTATGAACAAGCTTCTGTTATATATGAAATGGCCGCTTCAAAATATCACCACGATAGCATTGTGATTTTCGGGAAATCTTTTGGGACGGGCATTGCAGCTTATGAAGCCTCTATAAAAAAATGCCGACAGTTGATATTGGAAACGCCTTATTATAGCATCCCTGCATTGTTCGAATCATATGCCCCCATTTATCCCACAACGAGAATGTCTAAGTATAAAATACCAACGAATGAATATTTAAAAGATATAAAAATTCCCATTACAATTTTTCATGGTACTGATGATGGCGTAATACCTTATGATAATGCAGCAGGCTTAAAAAATGTTTTAAAGCCAACAGATGAATTTATAACGATTGAAAATGGAAAGCATAATAATTTAAATGACTTTCCTTTGTTTCATCAAAAACTGGATTCGTTATTATTGCTCCCTTAAATTAACTGTTTGCTTGCTGACTTTTAGGTTGTATTGCATTCCCACTTTCAACGCATAATTTTCTTTACTGTGGCCAACAGGAAAGTTAAAACAGATTGGGTAATTATATTCACTCACAATTTCGTTGATCGCTTCATAAACTGTTTTACCAAAAGGCCTTTCTGTATCTTTCATATCAGTAAATCCACCAATAATAAGTCCCGCCAGGTTTTCTAATTTGCCGTTACGTTTTAATTGATACATCATTCTGTCTACACTATAAATATATTCTCCGATATCTTCAATGAACAATATTTTTTTCTTCGTTTGTATGTCAGATGGGGTACCTATAGTGTTTACCAATAATGCAAGGTTGCCACCAACTAATTCGCCACTTGCATTTCCGTTTTTATTAAAAGGGTGTGCCGTGCATTTGTAATTTCCTTTTTTACCAGTAATAGCTTTACGCAAAGATCCAATGAATTCATTTTCGCCATCATTAAAAGCTGCAGCCATTGGCGCATGAATTGATGCAATTTTTAATTTACTATTTAAATGACAATGTAAAACAGTAATATCGCTATACCCAATGATCCACTTAGGTTTCTTTTTAAATTTAGTAAGATCAAGTTTATCAATGATCCTGCTTACTCCATAGCCACCTCTGCCACAAAGAATCGCATTGATAGAATCATCATCTAACATTGCCTGTAGTTCATTCAGTCTTTGTTCATCATTTCCTGAAAAATAATTGTTGGAATTACTGCCCAGTGTTTTGCCAACCATAATCTGAAAGCCCCATTGCTGCAATGTATTAATACATGTTTGCGCTTTTTCTTTTGCCATATAACCGGCAGGGCAGGTAATGCCAATCGTGTCGTTTTTCTTTAAGTATGGTGGAATTTTCATTATTATATTTCAGTTATGGTACAGGTAAATTCATTACAATTCAGTTTATGTTGCACACCACATTTTAATGCAAAGTTTTCTTTTTGATGTCCTACCGGAAAGTTAAAACAAACAGGGTAATTATATTCTTCTACTTTTTCTAAAACGATTTCTTCAATAGTTTTTCCAAATTCTTCTCCAACATCGTCAGGCTTAGTTTTAAAACCACCAATGAGCAATGCTTTTAAATGAGCAAGTTTGCCCGTCCGTTTTAAATTCCAGAGCATTCTGTCAATATTATATAAATACTCTCCGGTGTCTTCAAGAAATAAAATTTTATTTTTTGTGATGAGGTCACTTTTTGTCCCTGAAAGGGTTTCAATATTTCTTAAATTTCCACCAACCAAAATACCGCTCACATTGCCAAACTTATTCTTTGCATTAGGTAAAATTGCATAGTGTATTTTTTCATTGGTAAGGCACATTCTAATAGTATGTATCGATAATTTTTGACTTTCGTCTGCCTTACTCCAATTCGAAGGAAAGCTATTGCACATCTTGCTGTGTATTGTTGCGATGCCAAAATTCTTATTAATATGGCAATGCAATGTCGTTACATCGCTGAAGCCAATGATCCACTTGGGTCTTTTTTTGAATTTAGTAAAATCGATCTTATCAATGATCCTTACCAAACCATAGCCTCCTCTTGCACAAAGTATCGCTTTTATATCATTGTCATAAAGCATCGATTGAAGGTCATCAAGTCGGTCTTCATCTGTTCCTCCGAATGTAAAATCACGTTTGCCAATAGTTCTGCCAACAAGCACATTATATCCCCATTCTTTTAATTTATCAATAGCCGGCTGAATATCTTCAAGTGTAATATATCCTGAGGGTGAAGTAATACCTATAACATCTCCCTGCTTTAAATAAGCAGGAACTTTTAAAAGATTTTCACTCTCATCACTGATATTTCCTTTGGCAATTGCGGTTAAGCTGCTTGCAACCGGAACAATGGAAGAAAGGAAATTTTTTCTGTTCATTTAATAAAATTAAGTGCTTTTTAAAAATAAACAGGTTTTTGCCAACCATTTTAAGTGCTTATACGTCATAATAGAAAGAACAGTAATTTTAATAGTAATTACCAAACTGAACCAAACCATTGCCGGAAGCTTTAAATAATATAATAGAAGGGTGCATTGCAGGAAATATAAAGCATCAGGAACAATTATATAAACATTGTTACAATGATATGACGAAGGTCTGTAAACTGTATGCATTCAATGTGGATGATGTATCGATATTGTATAACCAGGCAATGCTGAAAGTACTTACAAATATTAGGCAATATAAAGGGCAGGGTGATCTGATGGCATGGGTGCGTAGAATAGTGGTAAACGTTTGTATAGATAACTGCAGAGGAAAAGCTACATATGAGTTGAAAGAATTAAATGAACAGCATGAAAATGAAATGTTTTCCCATCCTGAAGTTTACAATGCCATATCAGCTAAAGAAATAATGCTGGTCATTAAAGAGCTTCCTATAAATACAGGCCTGGTCTTTAATATGTATGTAATGGAAGGATACAAGCATCATGAAATAGCAGAACGATTAAAAATTCCTATCGGCAGCAGTAAATGGTATTTAAATGAAGCCAGGAAATTATTGAAACAAAAACTTGATTCACTGTTGACTAAAAAATCTTATGTAGATGCAATCGGATAAAAAAAATATTGATGATCTTGTTCGCCAAAAAGTTGAAGCCGCTTCAACCGATGTAGGCAATATGGATAAAGATTGGCTGCAAATGAAACAGTTGTTAGCCCCAGCTACGCCTGCTTTTGGTAGCAAAGGGGTCGCTAAGTTTTTAAAAGGGAATATTAAATTATTATCTTTTGTAACAGTTGTGTCAGGCATAACAATATTTGCACTTTTGTCAAATAATAACAATAATAACAACGGAATAATAAAACAAGTTGCTGCAAGTACTGTTCCTGAAAGCATAATTTTAGCTGATACAACAAAAAAACAAGATACTGTTGTGCTGATACAGTCGGCCAAAGAAGTGAAAATATTTGATCAGAGAAAAAGTAAAAAAAATAATGCTGATATAATAACGAAAGCTGCAAATTTTACAATTCCCACACCTGATGCGATTGAACCGGAGGTAAAAATGTCTGAAGCGGATGCTCGAAAAATGTTGAGTAATTTTTATGATAAAATTCAAAAACCAAGTCAGGGGTTTACAATTAATGCAACTTTAGGGGGAGAGATAACAGGAAATGAAGGAACAAAAATTTCAATTCCACCAATGGCATTTGTGGATCAAAACAATAGCCCTGTAACTGGCGAAGTGAAAATAATGCTGGAAGAATATTACAAATATTCTGATATGGTTGCAGCCAATCTAACTACAATGAGTGATGGAAAGCAATTGGCTACAGGAGGCATGGTTTATATTAAGGCGATGCAAAATGAAAAAGAGCTTCAGTTAAAAAGTTTCAGTCAGATTGCATTGGCGATGCCGACGAATAAATTTGACCCTGAAATGCAATTGTTTACTTCATATAATGAGGAAAATAAAGTCGAAGAAGTAAAAAACACTTCTTCGGGTCTTGATACTGGTGCAAGAATATATAATCAATTCAATACAAATACCACATCGATTCCTTCAAGACAAATAAATTGGTCGGCCAGTTATACTGATCGTTATAAAAGGAACGATTCTGTGGAGTTCTCATCTAAAGTAAAGTTTATTGATTTTCAAGATAATCCCTATCGTGTTGCTGAGAACCGGAAACGAAAAGCTTTTTATGCAATTCCATTTGACTGCAAACTTTCAACACAGGAAGTGAAGAAAATAATGCTGAAAAAAAATGATGGCTATTATGATAAGATCTTTGTAAAAAGGAAGTGGAAAAGTAAAAATTCAACTGCTGTTTTAAATGATGATCAAATGATTGGTGATTCCACAGAGTTGTATTTACAATGGGCTTTAAAATGGAAATACATTGATAAAAAAGATAGCCTTTTTTATATCGATCAAATTGTCAAAAATAATTTGCAGTATTCAAAAGTTGTAGGTTATAAATCATCTGGTAGAAGAAGGAATGCCCTTATTCCTTATGAAACAGGGTATTACAATAAATTGTATATAAAAGAAGATTCACGTGACAGCATTTATAAAATGCTGGTTGATTCCTTAAATATTATTATAAAGAAAAGCAGTGATTCAGCTTTTAAAGAATACTGTAAGCAGGATAGTATTTTGCGAAGAGAACTTTATAAAAACGATAGCCTTGTGAGAGATTATAAATTTAATATTACTCAACTAGGCTGGATAAATTGCGATAAGTTCACTAAATACTGGAACAAAACTGATTATGTTATTGATCTTCCACAAAAAATTAATATTACAGGTTTTACTACTAATTTGGTCTTTACCCGGTTTCGTTCAATTATGTCCGGTTATATTAATGACGATAAAATAAAATTTACAAACATACCAGTAGGCGAGCCGGTGTATTTAATTGGATTGGGTACATCAAATGGCAAAGTGGTTTCTTTTATAGAAAAATTAAATGTCTCCCGTGATGAAGCCAAACTTAATAGTTTTACATATATAACCCCGGAAGAGTTTAAAAATAAGATCGCTGTATTGGATATAAAATAGCTGATTTTTTCAAATTTCGTATTTGGCAATTGATTAGGTATTTTTGCGCCAATGAATAATCCATCAAGATATTTAGTTACTGCGGCATTGCCTTATGCAAATGGCCCGGTTCATATAGGCCACCTGGCAGGATGTTATTTGCCTGCGGATATTTATGTTAGATACCAGAGAGCACAAAAAAGAGATGTAAAGTTTATTGGCGGAAGTGATGAGCATGGCGTACCTATCACCATTCGTGCAATGAAAGAAGGTATAACACCTCAGGAAGTGGTTGACAGGTATCATGCGATCATTAAAGAAAGTATGCAGCAAATGGGAATATCGTTTGATATTTATTCCCGTACTTCAAATAAAATGCATCATGAAACTGCATCAGCATTTTTTAAAAAAATGTATGATGATGGATTGTTTGAGGAAAAAGAAACGGAACAGTATTATGATGAAAAGACAAAGACTTTTTTAGCCGACAGATATATCGTTGGCACATGCCCTGTTTGCGCTAATACAAATGCATATGGGGATCAATGTGAGAAATGCGGTAGTGCTTTATCACCTGAACAATTGATCAACCCTCGTAGCGCATTAAGTGATGCAATACCAGTAAAAAAGACAACAAAGCATTGGTATTTTCCTTTACAACAATATGAAGATTGGTTAAAAGAATGGATACTTGAAGGACATACGGAATGGAAGAACAATGTATTCGGTCAATGTAAAAGCTGGCTGGATAGTGGTTTACAGAGCCGTGCAATGACGAGAGATAGCAATTGGGGTATTAAAGTTCCTTTGCCTGATGCGGAAGGAAAAGTTTTGTATGTATGGTTTGATGCACCCATCGGTTATATCAGTGCTACTAAAGAATTGACAGAACAATGGGGAGATTATTGGTGTAAAGAAGATACAAAGCTTGTACATTTTATTGGCAAGGATAACATTGTTTTCCATTGCATTATTTTTCCTGCAATGTTAAAAGCACATGGCGGATTTGTATTACCTGATAATGTTCCTGCTAATGAATTTTTAAATATTGAAGGAGATAAAGTTTCTACAAGCCGCAATTGGGCTGTATGGGTTCATGAGTATATAAAAGATTTTCCTGGTTGTGAAGATGTGTTGCGTTATGTGTTGTGTGCAAATGCTCCTGAAACAAAAGACAATGATTTTACCTGGAAAGATTTTCAGGATAGAAATAACAGTGAGCTGGTAAGCATTTTTGGAAATTTTGTGAATCGTACATGGGTATTGATGCACAAGTTATGCGGCGGTAAAGTACCTAAGCTGCATGAAGACATCTTGGATGATAAAGACAAAGCATTGATAGAAGCTATTCAAAATGCCAAGACTAAAGTTCAAAATTTAATTGAGGAATATAAGTTCAGAGATGCATTATTTGAAGTGATCGATCTTTCAAGAACGGGAAATAAATACATGCAGGAAAAAGAACCGTGGATCGTTGCGAAGAAATTGACTGAAGATTCGCTGGTGCAAAAATCAATTGATAATTGTCTTCACCTATGCTTACAGTTGACAGCTAACCTGGCTATTTTGATCCATCCTTTTTTACCAACTACCGCTACAAAAATGCTTAGCATGATGAAAGTGGTTGATAAGATGTTGGATTGGGAAAATGCAGGGAAGATAAAATTACTTAGCGTAGGCTATAGTTTGAGAGAACCTCAATTATTATTCAGGAAGATTGAGGATACAGAGATAGCTGCACAAATTGAAAAATTAAAATCAGGATTAGTAAAAACAGAAACACCAAAAATGGAAGAATCTAAACCAGTCGTTGCAGATATTAAATCGGAAATTCAATTTGATGATTTTGCAAAAATTGATCTGAAAGTGGGGACTATTTTATCTGCAGAAAAAGTTGAGAAAGCCGATAAATTATTAAAGCTTGAAATAGAGCTTGGTTTTGAAAAACGTACGATCGTTTCTGGAATAGCCCTGCATTTTACTCCTGAAGAAATTATTGGAAAGCAGGTTGTTGTAGTTGCAAACCTAGCTCCACGTAAAATGAGAGGTATCGAAAGTAATGGAATGATATTAATGGCTGAAGATACAGCCGGTAAATTACATTTTGTAAAACCTGAAAGTATCATTAACCCGGGAGCAGGAGTAAGCTAATCTTTATCCTGCAAAAGGAAATAATATCTTAAGCGTACAGCCATTACCCGGAGAAGTTTCAATTTCAACTTTACCATTGTAAGCATCAACACGGTTAAAGATATTGATCAGGCCTATTCCTTTTAATTCAACCTGGTTTTTATCAAAGCCTTTACCATTGTCAGAAATGATCAAGTGGCAATGTTTGCCTATTTTTTTCAATGTAATACTTGCAGCAGTTGCTTCAGAATATTTGATGATGTTATTGCTCTGCTCTTGTGCTATCCTGTAGATCATCAATTGTTGTTCATCTGATAATTTATTTACCACTTCGTCATTTACATCAATATTAGTTTCAATTTGTTTTAATTGTTCAAGTGTATTAGCAATATCACTAATACTGCTCTTTAAACCTACATTAGATACAACAGTAGAGTTCAATGATTTTGATAAAAGCCTTATCTCTTCTATAGCCATCAATAAATATTCTGATGCCTTATCAAGTAATTCAGCCTGGTTCTCTTCTGATTTTTTTGCCGCACCAATGTGCAGTTTTGAACTCATCAATAACTGATTTACATTATCGTGTAATTCGCCACTGATCCTGTTTCTTTCTTCTTCCTGTGCCTCAAGTGTTGCCTGATTGATTTGTTTTTGTTTTTGCACTTTTTCATTTACCAATTGTGCTTCGATCTTTTTTCTTTCAGTAATATCCAAGGCATGTCCACCTACAAATTTTTTATCGCCTTCAAAAGTCAATAGAAAATAGTGAGCAATAAAATATCTTGTATGACCATATTTATCTACAAACCGATCTTCAGAAATAATAGTTTCTCCTGTTTCTAATACTCTTTTATTTTTTTCTAAAATTGCTGCCGCAACTCTACGGTTAGTGACATCAAAAATATTTTTTCCAATTGATGTTTCAGATAAACCAACTGTTTCCATCAACACAGGGTTACCATAAACAAGATTGCCATCTACATCATATACCCATCCCAGGTTATGGCTATGGCCCATAAAGCTTCTGAACATTACTTCATTCTCTCTTAATTTTTCAGTTGCATTTTTGATAGCAGTAATATCTACAAATGATGATATCACAGCATCTGGTAATGCATGGCCTTCTTCTTTATAAATTGCTCTCGTATTTATCGATAACCATCTTTTTGACTGATCAGGTTGTTCTATTCCCATGATCACATCATTTTTATTTACACCGGTTAATAGTGTAACAATTGCAGGAAATTCGTTCAAAGGAAATTCTGTATTATCTTCTTTAACTGCTTTCCATGTAGGACTGGCTACAACTTTTCCTTCAACTTCATCTTGAGTTAAACCTAATATTTCTATGGCTTTTTTATTTGCGTTACTTATTCTTCCATCGGCATTTATTAAAACCACACCTTCTGATAATGACTCTACAACAGTTTCATATTTACTTTCTATTGCAGCTAATTCACGTTCTTTTTTATTTTGTTCAGAAATATTATGATTGACCAAAACGATCGCTGATACTTTTCCCTGATCATCTTTGATCAATGTACATTTTGAGTTGAAATATAATTTTTGTTTTTCTGCTGTGTAGTATAAGATATCACCTGTCCAGAATCCTGTCTTATATAATTCACTTACTGCCTCATTTAATTCTGTACCTAGTACTTCAAAATTTATAAGATCAAACAGAGATTGGCCGATAGCATCCTTTAATGGTAATCCGTATAAAGCTTCAGAAACAGGATTGAAACCTGTTATCCTAAAATTGGGATCGGTTGTGATCACCGCATCGGGTAATGTATTAATGATCTCATTTAAAATGTTGGGAGACTTGTAACTAACGGTTAAGGGGCTTTGATTTGATTGCTCAAATTTGTTAGCAAGGTTGTTCATAGTTAAGGTTTTAAGGTCGCCGTTTGGATATTGGTTAAGGGTAGATTCACCAAATCTTTTAAAATTTAGTATTTTCTGAATTTAAAACGTACTTATACGCAGGTTTAGTATGTCTACGATACATGTCGGATATATATTTATTGTCATAATAGAAATAAATCTACAAGTTGATTTTCATGACATTAGCTAAAATTTACAAACCCCTGTAAACGAGCATGATAAAGATTATTATTTTAAAACCTTTCCAAAAAGTGTTAATTTCGATAAAAATAGTTGTTTAGCTAACTATTTTATAAATTCGTATTATTATTGGCCATTTAACGATTGATAAAAGAAAATCTCATGAAAAGAACGATAAAAAAAGTTGCTGTTTTGGGCAGTGGTGTAATGGGTAGCCGAATAGCATGTCATTTTGCAGGAGTAGGGCTTCAGGTGCTCTTATTAGATATACAACCTAAAGATTTGCCGGCTGATGCAAAAATAAGTGAGCGCAATAAGATCGTTAATGATGCATTGGCTGCTGCTATAAAAAGTAATCCTTCTCCTGTTTATACAAAAGATGTTGTCAAAAAAATAAAGACAGGAAATTTTACTGACAACATGAAAGACATTGCAGATTGTGATTGGATAATAGAAGTGGTTGTAGAAAGATTAGATATCAAACAATCAGTTTTTACAGAGGTAGAAAAATATCGCAAGCCTGGTTCGTTGATAACATCTAACACATCCGGTATTCCTATTCACATGATGGCTGAAGGCAGAAGCGAAGATTTTAAAAAAAATTTTTGTGGAACACATTTTTTTAATCCGCCAAGATACCTGCGTTTGCTGGAAATTATTCCTACACCTTTTACCGATCCAGCGATAGTTGATTTTTTAATGGAATATGGTAGTTTGCAATTAGGTAAAACAACTGTATTGTGTAAAGACACTCCTGCATTCATTGCAAACAGAGTTGGTGTATTTGGAATGATGGCCATTATGAATGCAATGGAAAAATTAGAAATGTCGATTGATGAAATTGATGCATTAACCGGACCAATAATAGGACGTCCAAAATCTGCAACATTCAGAACTGCTGATGTAGTAGGTATTGATACATTGATAAAAGTTGCAAAAGGGGTAGCAGAAAATTGCCCCAATGATGAAGCGAAGGAAATGTTTGCTATCCCTGCATGGTTAAATAAAATGGTGGAGAATAATTGGCTGGGAGATAAAACAGGACAAGGGTTTTTTAAAAAGACCAAAGGAGTAGGAGGTGAAAAAGATATTCAGGTTTTGAATCTCCCAACGATGAACTACGTACCTCGTACTAAACCAAAATTTGCAACATTGGAAGCAGCTAAGCCTATTGAAGATCTGCATCAAAGGCTTAAAGCGCTTGTAGCGGGTACTGATAAAGCTGGAGACTTCTATCGTCAATTTCACTATAATTTATTTGCATACATTAGTCATCGTATTCCTGAAATAAGTGATGAACTATATAGAGTGGATGATGCAATGATGGCAGGGTTTGGCTGGGAAATAGGTGCTTTCGAAAGTTGGGATACATTAGGGGTTAAAAAAACTGCTGAGGCTATGAAAGCTGCAGGTTATAATATTGCAGCTTGGGTGGAAGAAATGCTAGCAGCAGGTAATACATCTTTTTATAAAGTAGAAAATGGAAAGCGTTTATATTATGACGTTAGTACTAAAACATATAAGCAATTGCCGGGTGGCGAAACATTTATTGTCATGAGAAATTTTGCCAACGAAACTGTTTGGAAAAATTCGGCATGCCGCACTTATCATTTGGGAGATGATGTTTTAGGTCTTGAATGGTACACAAAAATGGGAAGTATTGGAGGAGAAGTATTGGACGCCATCCAAAAGTCTATTGCGTTGGCAGAAGATAAATACAAAGGTCTTGTGATTGCCAATGAAGGAAATAATTTCAGCGCCGGTGCTAATGTAGGAATGATCTTTATGTTGGCAATAGAACAGGATTATGATGAAATAGATATGGCCATCAGGCAATTTCAACAAACAATGATGAGGGTGCGTTATTCAAGTATTCCTGTGGTTGTTGCACCGCATGGCCTTGCTTTAGGAGGTGCTTGCGAAATGAGCTTGCATGCTGATAAAGTAATTGCTGCAGCCGAAACTTATACAGGCTTAGTTGAAGTTGGGATAGGCGTTATCCCCGGAGGTGCAGGTACAAAAGAATTTGTTTTACGGGCTGCCGATGAAATGCACAGTGGGGAAGTAGATACCCTCACTTTACAAAATCGTTTCCTGACCATCGCTACAGCAAAAGTAGCAACGAGTGCTCATGAAGCTTTTGAATTGGGTATTTACAGAAATGGTAAAGATGCCATCAGCATCAACCAGGGTCGAAGAATTGCCGAAGCAAAACAGGCTGTAATAGAAATGTACAATGATGGTTATATCATGCCTGTGCAAAGAAATGATATAAAAGTTTTGGGCCGCAGCGCTTTAGGTACGTTACTTGCAGGTATTAATGGAATGCGTACCGCTAATTACGCTACTGAACATGATGCTATTGTTGCAAAAAAATTAGCTTATGTAATGTGTGGTGGAGATCTGAGCGAACCAACAGTAGTAAATGAGCAATATTTATTGAACCTTGAAAGAGAAGCATTTTTAAGCCTATGTGGCGAAAAGAAAACACTGGAAAGGATACAGTCTGTTTTGAAAAGCGGTAAGCCGGTAAGAAATTAAAAAAAGGTTTTATGAGAATGTTCATCGGATTTTTAATGGGGGTTATTATAACAGCAGCTGGGTTTATTTTTATGCCACTCAATAGAAATACAACTTCGATAGCTGCTGTGACATCTGATGATACCGTTGCTCTTGTACAATCTCCCAAAATTGTAATAAACGATACGGTAAAAATTCCTGCAACAAATATTTTTACTAAAAAATCAACTGTTGTAACAAGAGACTCAATTGTCTCTTTTGCAAAAACTTTATTAGGCACACCTTATTTGTATGGGAGTACTGATCCTTCAAAAGGGTTTGATTGCTCAGGATTTATAACTTACGTATACAGTCATTTTAAAATTCCTGTTCCTCGTTCTTCATACGACTTTGGTAATATTGGTGTCAAAAAAGATCTGTCAAATTGCAAGAAAGGTGATCTTATTTTATTTACGGGAACAAATCCTGAGGAAAGAACTATCGGTCACATAGGTATCATAATAGATACACTTCCTCAACCTACATTTATTCATTCCAGCAGCGGTAAAGCAATGGGAGTGACCATTACCTCGATGGACAATGTATTTTATCAAAACCGTTTTGTAAGTGTGGTAGATATTTTAAGCAAATAATATGGGAGAAGTTGAGTTTTTACCACACCGTCATCAGCTAATTATACATTCCGTATTATTTTTTTATGGTGATGCCGCCAATGATGAACTATCCAGGATAGTGGCGGCTGATGTTTCAACACATTGGAATGCTTCTGAAGCTTTTGCAAGGATAAAAAATATTCAATGCAAAGTCATCTTTGATATCGAGGGAATCTGGTCGAAAAATCTTGAGCCTCAAATGGTGTTTGAAAATACCAATCCAAGAAATAATTATTTCAGAATAGAAGAGTATGCTTCAGGAAATATTTCTTTTGTGGATGATATTAATTGTAATACCGGATATTTTAAACTTGACAATCTTTTAAATAATTCTACAACTGCAGCCCATGAATATGGGCATACGATCGGACTTGTCCATCCACATGAATTAGATATACGTGGTAAAGGTGTGCCGGGTATCATGTACCCAAGAGGAACGATCACTGATCCGATATATCAATATGATCCCAATGCAGCACCATTAAAACCAGGTGGTACAATGAATCCTTTTACAAGAAAAGTATTGCAGAAAGATGTAGATGACCTTGCGTTGAATAAATTAGATTTTGATAAAAATGGATTTGCTGTTATCGGGGCTTTCACATCTATGTGGCACGAAAAACATATGCCCTGAACTATTTTAAATTTTCCAAAGCTTCATCAATTGTAGCATAATCAAATTCAAATCCTGCCTCTAATATTTTTTTATTGCTTACTGCATTGCTCTTTAATACTTCAATACTTCGTCCACCAAGCATTATTTTTAAAACAAATGCAGGCACATACATTGGAATAAAAAATCTTCCTTTCATTTTTTTTGCAAGCAACATCGTCAATTCTTTGTTACTAACAGGGCTTGTGGCAACGGCATTATATGTTCCTGATAAATTTGGGTTTTCAATTGCAGCAATATAAAGTTTACAAAGGTCATCAATATGGACCCAGCTTACTATTTGTTTACCATTGGCTATAATGGCTGCTATGCCAAATTTTATCGGTTTTTTAAATTCAGCTAATGCACCACCATCTTTGCTCAAAACAATTCCTGTTCTTAAAATGACCAATCTTTTATTTAATGTAGTCACGGGTTGAATGCTGGTTTCCCAAAGTTTGCAAGTTTCACCTAAAAAACTATCATCTGCTGGTTCCTCTTCAGTATGTAAAATATCTGTTGCCTGGTAAAATCCGATCGCCGAAGCACTTACGATCGTCTTTACGTTATTCGAAGTATTTTGTAAAGTGTTGATCAATAATTCGCTGCTTTTTATGCGACTGTCCTGAATTTCCTTTTTATAGGCTGCTGTCCATTTTTTGTCAACAACACCAGCTCCGGCAAGATGTACGATATGATCTGCTTTTTGAATAGCATCAATATCAATTGTTTGTTGACTTACATCCCATTGACCAAACGACACATTAGGTCTTGACGATTTTTTGTATTGCCTGCTAAGTATTATAACACTATATCCTTTCTCCAACAAATGATTGGTTAGCGCTTTTCCTATCAAGCCTGTGCCTCCTGTTATTAAAACTGTTTCCATATCGTTAATTAACACCACAATCTAAACAAAAGAATTTTTATTTCTTGGTTAATATTTATTTAGATTATTTTTTAAATGTAATTTTAAGTAAGAATTTTAAAGACGATCCATGATAAGATATATAACAATTTTTTTGCTGATTTGTTTTTACTTGTTTCCCGTTCAAAGTGATGCCCAACGCATTTTTTATACAGAGCCTGTAACAAATGATGTTCGTAATATGAATTTCGAAATTATTGGAAGGGTTAAAGGCAATATCCATATTTTAAAGAATGTAAAGAATAAATACAACCTTTCTGTCTATAATGACAGTATGATCTTATTGGATAAGAAGAATATGGATTTCATAAGTTCCAAAGCATTCAATATTGATTACGTTACTTATCCCGATTTTTTTTACCTGGTCTATCAATACCAGCGTAAGCGGATACTTTACTGTATGGGAGTAAAAATTGATGGCAATGGCAATATGTTGGATCAGCCGATGGTATTAGATACAACTGAAATAAATCTTTTTGCAGATAATAAAATTTACAGTGTTGTAAATAGCGAAGATAAAAAGCACATTGCTATTTTTAAATTACTCAAAAAGAATGACCACCTGAATTTTACAACGCTTCTTTTTGATAGTAAATTAACAAAAGTGGGTAGATCAAATTTTATTTTACCATTCAATGATAGAACTGATGTGTACAATAATTTTCAACTTGATAACGATGGTAATATTGTTTTTGTCAGGTCGTCAACAGCAGGCAGTAGCGAAAGTATTGACGATTTACAGATCTTGGTAAAGTCACCTTTAGCTGATACATTGGTCAGCCGTGATGTTGATCTTGAAAAATATTATTTGGATGATATAAAACTAAAAGTTGATAATACGAACAAGCATTACGTGGTAAATTCATTTTACAATAAACAAAAAAGAGGAAATATTGAAGGTGTCTTTTCTTTAGTTTTGAATAAGCAGTTGGATTCTATTTTGGTGAAGAATTATCTTTACTTAGATGATGAGATCAGGGCATTAGCAAAACAAGATGCTACTAACAAAACAGCTTTTAATAATTATTTCATAAAAAATATCATTGTAAAAAAAGATGGAGGATTTATAATAATTGCAGAAGATTTTTATACACAGGTAAGTGGTGCCAATAATTGGAACCGTTGGAATAACTTGTACTCTCCATATTACAATCCTTATAATTATTACTATGATCCTTTTTATAGGTCAATGTATAATTATAACCAGCGTTCCAACACAAAATATATTTATAATAATATCATGACCATCAGTTATAATAATAGTGGCCAGGCGGAATGGAGCCGTATTATAGAACGTCAGCAATTTGATGCAGATACTGATAATTTTTTATCATTCATCAATTTCAACACAAGCGGTCAGATACATTTCTTTTATAATCTTTTGGAAAGAAAAAAACAATTGTTGACAGATTACAGTATTACTCCTGATGGCACTGTTACAAGAAACCCTACTTTTAAAATGATGGCCGAAGGGTATGAGTTTATGCCCCAATATGGCAAGCAGGTTAGCTCCAGGCAGATAGTACTTCCATGTGTTTATCACAACAATGTGATCTGCTTCGCAAAAATTGATTATTGACAAGATTTTTTAAACCCACAATTATTATTCACATTTGCAGAATAAATAATTTATCGTGACAGGCATATTCAAAGCCAATAACCCATATAATACCTTTTTGCTGTTAGTTTATGGGCTTTTATTAAAGCTGCATATGTTTCTGCATCCTGTAATTCCTATACCACAACATACCGATGGTTTTTTATTCAAAGTTTTATTACAGCAATTATCTTCCATCGGAAGAAGTATTCCTGCAATATATCCTATCATAGTTTTTGTATTGCTTTACACACAGGCCATTGCATTTAATAAATTGGTGAGTGATCAAAAGCTGATGCCTAAATCAAATTATCTTACGGCAATGAGCTACCTGCTTATTACTTCGTTATTTACAGAATGGAGTATTTTATCAGGATCATTGATCATAAACACATTGCTAATATGGGTATGGGCACACATGAGCAGTCTGTATACTAACCCAAAACCTAAGACAGCTTTGTTTAATATAGGCATCATCATAGGTGTATCTACATTTTTTTATTTTCCTTCTATTGCTTTTGCAGTGCTTATTATTTTCGGACTTATTATTACCAGGCCGTTTAGATTAGCGGAATGGATCATTGCGTTGTTAGGTATTATTACACCTTATTATTTTCTGCTTGCATGGGCTTTTTTAACCGATCGATGGCAAGGATATAAATTTCCGGGCATAGCATTTAGTTATCCTAAGTTCTATGATTCTTCATGGGCACTAGCAGCTATCATAATTGTATTGACAGCAACGATCATTGGCCTTTATTATATTCAAAGTAATTTTCTCCGTCAATTGGTGCAATCCAGAAAAAGCTGGCAGTTGGTTTTCTTATATTTTCTTGTTGCAGTATCTATACCTTTTATCAACGCCACTTACACCTTTAAATATTGGATATTATGTGCTGTACCACTATCAGCAGTGGTAGCCTGTGCCTTTTTATATCCACAAAAAAAATGGTTACCCACATTATTGCACTGGATCATGGTAGCTTTTGTGATCGCATTTAGCTATTTCGTAAAATAATTAAAATTGTAGTTGTATTTTTGTACCCAACTTTAGTGCTACTATTAAGCTTCATGGCAACGATAGTTAGTTATTATTTCCTTTTTGTAAAAGGAAATAAATAACCACTCTTGTACAATATCTCATTATTCATCAAATACACATTCTAAAATAATTTCACATGAAATTTGGCGTAGTGGTTTTTCCGGGAAGTAATTGCGACAGGGATATGATAGAATCTTTAAAAAAAGATCTAGGTCAGGAAGTAATAGAACTTTGGCATAAAGACGAAGATCTTAGCATGTTCACCAACGAAGATTGTATTGTTTTACCCGGCGGTTTCAGTTATGGTGATTATCTGCGTTGCGGCGCTATTGCTAAATTCAGCCCGATGATGCAGAGTGTGATAAAATTTGCAAACCAGGGAGGTAAAGTTTTAGGTGTTTGTAATGGTTTCCAGATATTATGTGAAAGTGGTTTATTACCCGGCGCATTATTAAGAAACGAACAGCAACAATTTGTTTGTAAGAATGTATTTATAAAAGAAGCAGCTGCAGAAGGTAGCACCGCTTTAAAAATACCTGTGGCACATGGTGAAGGCCGTTATTTTGCAGATACTAAAACATTGGAAGAATTGGAAATGCACCGCCAGATCATTTATCGCTATTGTGATGAAAAAGGAAGTGTGAACGCTACAGCTAATCCAAATGGAGCTACCCACAATATTGCCGGTATCTGTAATAAAGAAAGAAATGTATTTGGTATGATGCCGCATCCTGAAAGAGCTACCAATAATGTTTTAGGTAATGAAGATGGAAGAAAAGTATTTGCCCACCTCTTTGGGATAAATTAAAAATAATTTTTATCTTTTATAAAAAATTAAAACCCTTCTTAAAAAAGAAGGGTTCTTGTTTTCAGGTTTCAGGGGTTTAATTATATTATTATAATGCTATTTGTTTTTCAGTCATCATTCTGCGTAAGTTGATCAAACCATAACGCATACGGCCCAACGCAGTATTGATGCTGCATTTAGTAAGATCAGCGATCTCTTTAAAGCTAAGATCAGCGTAGTGACGCATAATGATCACTTCACGTTGGTCTTCAGGAAGCATATCAATAAGCTTTCTTACTCTGTCATGGCTTTGATTTTGCATCATACGATGTTCAGCACCTGGTTCAGAGAAGTTTAAAACTTCAAAAATGTCCCTGTCGTCGCTGGTTTTGATACTTGGACTACGTTTCACTTTTCTGAAATGATCTACACACATATTGTGTGCAATACGTAATGCCCATGGTAAAAATTTACCTTCATCTGTGTATCTGCCACTTTTTAAAGTGTCGATTACACGAATGAATACGTCCTGGAACATATCTTCAGCTAAATATTTATCTTTTACTAATAAATAAATAGATGTGTAGATCTTGTCCTTGTAACGTGTAATTAAAGTTGAAAGCGCATCTGCATTGCCGTCCATGTAAAGGTGAACCAATTGCTGATCAGTAAGGTTGATAAGGTTTTTCATAAACTTTTGCAGTTTAAAGATTAAGGATAGGTGTAATAATATCTTTAGGGAATTGCTTAGAAACTGCTTAGTAAGATAGGCTTCAGGGCTTTTCGTTTATTGGATATTAGAGTGTAAAAATAGAATCCATTTTTGGATAATTATAGAGTAGAAGTGACCAATTTTTGATCGATTTTTGTCGTAAAACTACTTAGTAGTTTTTGGAATCCGCTACTAGCAAGGGTTCTGGGAAATTCGGTATTTTATTGTGTAAGCGTAGCGCTATATTATTAAATTTGTAAGTGCAATAAAATGAAAACAAAAACGATTATCCGGGAAGACAAAAATTCTTCATCAAATATTACGGAAGGAATATATATTAAGGGTGCCAGAGTGCACAATCTTAAGAACGTAACGGTTACCATACCACGAAATAAATTAGTGGTGGTTACAGGTGTATCCGGTTCAGGAAAATCTTCACTTACAATTGATACTTTATTTGCCGAAGGGCAACGCAGATATGCAGAAAGTTTAAGCGCTTATGCAAGACAGTTTATGCAACGTATGGACAAACCCGATGTTGATTTTATCAAAGGGCTTTGTCCGGCAATAGCCATTGAACAGAAAGTAGTAACACGTACACCAAGAAGTACAGTTGGTAGTATGACAGAAATTTATGATTACTTACGCCTGCTTTTTGCAAGGGTTGGTAAAACAATTTCACCTGTTAGCGGAAGAGAGGTAAAAAAAGATGATGTGGCTGATGTGATCAAAGCAATTGAAAAATTAAAAGAAGGTGATAAAGTATTGATACTTGTTCAATTTAAACAACATGCCAAAAGAGACCTCAAAGAAGAATTAAATATATTATTGCAAAAAGGTTTTACAAGAATTGCAGCGCAGGCGTCACCAAAAGTAAAAACGCTTGAGACCTTGCGAATTGAAGAACTGTTAGAATTAAATGATAAAGAATTAAAAAGTAAGCTGCCATCAAACATCGAAAATCGTACATCGTACATTTTAATTGACAGGATCGTAGTAAAACAATTTGATGAAGATGATATTCATCGTTTGTCAGATTCTGTAGGAACAGCTTTTTATGAAGGTGAAGGAGCAATGATGTTGATGGTGAATGATATAAAAGAAATTCCTTTTAATAATAAATTCGAATTGGATGGTATACAGTTTGAAGAGCCTGTACCAAATCTTTTCTCATTCAATAATCCATTCGGTGCCTGTCCAACATGTGAAGGGTTTAGTCAGATATTAGGCCTCGATCCTGATCTAATCATTCCAAATAAAAATTTAAGTTTATACGAATCTGCAGTAGCTCCATGGAAAGGAGAAAAGTTAAGTGCATGGAAAGATCAATTTATCAGGGCGGCTAAAAAAACTAATTTCCCGATCCATAAACCGATCATTGATCTTACAGATGCAGAGTTGCAATTGCTATGGGAAGGAAATGCACATGTACAAGGCATCAATGATTTTTTTAAAGAAGTCGAAGCGAACTTATATAAAGTACAATACAGGGTTTTATTAAGCAGGTATAGAGGACGTACAGTTTGTACTGATTGTCACGGCTATCGTTTACGTAAAGAAGCATTGTATGTTAAAGTAAATGATAAACACATAGGTCAATTGTGTGAGATACCGGTTAAAGATCTTAAAGTATGGTTTGATGGTTTGGTGTTATCTGAATATGATACCAAAGTTGCTAAGCGGATCTTAATGGAACTTCATCATAGAATTAAAACATTGCTAGATGTTGGCCTTGGTTATCTTACTTTAAATCGATTGGCTAATTCCTTAAGTGGCGGCGAAAGCCAGCGTATTCAATTAACAAGAAGCCTGGGTAGCAATCTTACAAATTCATTGTACATCCTTGATGAACCTTCCATTGGTTTGCATAGCAGGGATACTGAAAGATTGATCCGGGTATTGAAAGAATTGAGAGACCTGGGAAATACAGTTGTGGTTGTTGAGCATGATGAACAGATGATGAGAGAAGCTGATCATATTATTGATATGGGACCTTTGGCAAGTCATTTAGGAGGAGAGGTAATTGCATCCGGGAATTATGACGAATTGATTGCAAATGAAAAAAGTTTGACTGGAAAATATTTAAGTGGTGCATTACAAATTGAACCGCCTAAAAATTTACGTAAGTGGAAAAAGAGTATTACGGTAGAAGGAGCTAGACAAAACAATTTAAAAAATATTACAGTAGAATTTCCATTGAATATATTGTGTGTTGTAAGTGGTGTTAGTGGTAGCGGTAAAACAACTTTAGTAAAACAAATATTGTATCCTGCTTTACAAAAAATAAAAACCGGTATTGCTGACAAAGCTGGATTGCATAAAAATATCACAGGTGATATTGATACGATCTCACAAATAGAAATGGTGGATCAGAATCCGATCGGTAAATCATCAAGAAGTAATCCTGTAACTTATATCAAAGCTTATGATGAAATAAGAGACTTGTTTGCCAATCAACCATTAAGTAAAATGAGAGGGTTTCAGCCTAAACATTTTTCTTTCAATGTAGATGGAGGCAGATGTGATACCTGTAAAGGCGAAGGAGAGCAAATTGTAGAAATGCAATTTTTAGCTGATGTGCATTTGACCTGTGAGGTCTGCAAAGGAAAAAGATTTAAGGAAGAAGTGTTGGAAGTGAAATACAATGACAAGAATATTTATGAAATATTGGAACTAATTGTAGACGATGCTATTTATTTCTTTGCAGACGAAAAAGATGTTTCCAAAAAGATACAGCCGTTGAGTGATGTAGGATTGGGTTACGTTAAATTAGGGCAATCGAGTAATACACTTTCGGGAGGTGAGGCACAAAGGGTTAAGCTTGCTTCTTTTTTAGGTAAAGGAAGATCACAGGGGAACATTCTTTTCATATTTGATGAACCTACCACAGGTTTACATTTTCATGATATTAAAAAATTACTTACTTCATTTAATGCCTTGATCGATCAAGGACATACTATCCTGGTAATTGAACACAATACAGATGTTATTAAGTCTGCAGACTGGGTCATTGATCTTGGACCTGAAGCAGGGGACAAAGGCGGCAACCTTGTTTTTGCAGGAACTCCTGCAGATCTTGCAAAAAATAAGGAAACATATACAGGTAAATTTCTATAACTAAATAGTAGTTAATTCACTATGAAATTTTAAAATAATTTATTAGATTTAATAGCGCTTATTATTCACTTTTAAAAATTGCTATATGAATCTAGTACACCGTCTCGAAATTTGGGGTGACAGGCATCATCCTAAATGGCTCGATCTCATCCGCATTGTTTTAGGTGCTTTTCTTTTATATAAAGGGATCGATTATCTCCGTCATACCAGTGAACTGATCGGTTTAATGACCAATCGTTCTCCTTTCGGTTCCTTCATGGTTATTTTACTCTGCCATTATATTGTATTTGCTCACATAGTTGGCGGGATATTAATGATATTAGGTTTTCTCACAAGATTGGCTTGCATATTACAAATACCAATTTTAGTGGGAGCATTGATCTTCATTCATTCAAATGAAGATATGTTCAGGACCTACTCAGAAATATTTGTAACGGTTATAGTGCTGCTATTACTTATCTATTTTTTGATAGTAGGCAATGGTCCAATGTCTATAAAAATAAGAGAAGAGGAGAGACCAAAATATCATGGGGGTGTTTAGGTTATCTTAACCTGTCGCTATCACGAATAAGTTTTTCATCATTACTGATACCTTTTGCTGCTAATAAGAAGCAAAGAATAGCAGCTATGTGAAATAATGCCCACAGCGCAATTGAACCAATGATAAAAGTTTTTGTTTCCTTGTAATATAAAAATATCAATATTGCTTCCAAAACTATTCCTGCAATACATAACCATAATTGCAGTTTTCTTTTTTTGAATAATGCGATATTAAAAAGTGCTAATACGCCTGTGATGATCGTTAACGCAGCAATGATAAAATTTTCATTTGCCAATAATTCATACGATCCTATCCCGGCAGCATTTGTGCCTACATAAAAAGGATGTTTGAATGTAAAAAGAATGAATAATCCTGCCAATAAAAGCCAGATCGATTGAATTCGTTGTATCATTTCTTCTTTTTTAAATTGTTATTATCTAAGTCGTTGAATGGTTTAAAACGTTTAAGGTTTAAGTCGTTAAAACTAAACTAATAGTTGCATTGATCTTGAAGAACCATTAAACGTTAAACCCTTAAACGTTCAACTATCCCAATTCAGGGTAAAGCACAAACTGTTTCATGAACTCATTCACATTTCCACGAACCTTTGTGATCAATGCTTCATCATCAGCATTCATTAACACAGCATCGATTGAATCAACAACAAAACCCATGTGCTCTTCTTTAAATCCTCTTGTTGTAATAGCAGCCGTACCTACACGTATACCCGAAGTTACAAAAGCACTTTTATCATCAAAAGGAACCATGTTCTTATTTAAAGTGATATCAGCTTTTACTAAAGCCTGTTCAGCTTTTTTACCACTGATATTTTTATTACGAAGATCGATCAGCATTAAATGGTTATCCGTACCGTTGCTGATCAATTGATAACCTTTATCTACAAATGCTTTAGCCATTGCCTGTGCATTGCTTATTACTTGTTTTGCATACACAGTAAATTCATCAGATAGAATTTCTCCAAAAGCAATTGCTTTTGCTGCGATCACATGTTCCAATGGTCCGCCTTGTATCCCAGGGAATACAGCCATATCAAGCAAGTTGCTCATCATGCGAATATTTCCTTTCACATCTTTCAAACCCCATGGGTTTTCAAAATCTTTTTTCATCAAGATGATACCGCCTCTTGGTCCACGTAAAGTTTTATGTGTAGTTGATGTTACAATTTGGCAATGTTCAAAAGGAGAATTCAATAATCCTTTTGCTATCAAACCTGCAGGATGAGCCATATCACAATGTACCAACGCACCTATTTCATCTGCAACTTTTCTGATCCTTGCATAATCCCAGTCACGGCTATACGCACTTGCTCCGCAAATGATCATTTTTGGTTTTAATTCTCTTGCCTTTTGTTCAAGCGTATCATAATCAACTAAGCCGGTTTCTTTAACTACACCATAAAAATGTGGTTCATATAATTTACCTGAATAGTTTACTGCCGAACCATGTGTTAAGTGACCTCCCATGCTCAGGTCCAATCCTAAGATCCTGTCGCCTGGTTGTAATACCGCTAAAGCTACAGCAGCATTTGCCTGTGCACCACTATGTGGTTGAACGTTTGCATATTCGCAATTAAATATTTGGTTTAACCTGTCAATGGCTAATTGTTCAGTTTGATCTACAATCTCACAACCTGCATAATACCTTCTGCCGGGGTAACCCTCAGCATATTTATTGGTCATTACTCCTCCCATTGCCTGCATTACCTGTAGGGAAGTAAAATTTTCTGAAGCGATCAACTCAATGCCATGACGTTGACGTTGTAATTCTTTGTTGATCAGGTCAAAAACCAAAGTGTCTCTTTGCATAATTGTATATTATTCTTAATTTTTTGCAAATATACTAATGAGGGAGGTTATAAAATCAGTATCGTTTATTCAAAATTCACTACTTTCACACGCTGATTTTGTGAGATGGAAAAGTTTATTATAAACAAAACCTCCGCCTAAGCGGATTGGAGTTAAACATGAAGGCAATTATCCCGGTAGCTGGAGCAGGAACCAAGTTACGACCACATACATATACACAACCAAAAGCATTAATTCCGCTTGCTGGTAAAACTATACTAAGTACTATCGTTGATCAGCTCTTCGAAGCAGGTATCAAAGAGTATATTTTTATTGTTGGTTATCTAGGTGAAAAGATCCAGGATTATGTAAAAGCAAAATACCCAGACCTTACCTGCCATTTCGTTTATCAAAATGAACGCTATGGAACCGGTCATGCCATTGACTTAGCTAATGTTATAGTTGGCAGCGATGAAGTATTTATTGTTTTGGGAGATACGATCGCAGAATACGATGTAAAAGAAGTTTTAGAATCTCCATATTCAATGTTGGGTGTAAAAAAAGTAGATGATCCAAGAAATTTTGGAGTAGCAGAAATTGAAGAAGATGGATTCATCAGCAGAGTAGTGGAAAAACCTTCAATACCTAAGAGCAACATGGCTTTGGTGGGTATTTATAAAATTAAAGAAACGGCTTTTTTATTTAATTGTCTTAATAAGATCATTGAAGAAGGAAAAAGCCGCATGCAGGAATTAAGTCTTACAGATGCTTTGGAATGTATGATTCTGAACGGGGCTAAATTCAAATCATTCAAAGTGCAAAGCTGGTTTGATTGCGGTAAAAAAGACACATTACTTGAATCAAATGCAACCTTATTAAAAAAATTCGGAAGTAGTTTACCCGAACATCATATTTCTGAAAATACTATTATCATTCCTCCTGTAAGTATTGGTGAAAATTGCGATATACGCAACTCTGTTATAGGGCCGAATGTTACCATCGGCGAAAGCACTATTTTAAATTATACTATTGTAAAAGAGTCGATCATTGGCTCCTTCTCTAAATTATACGATGTTGTTTTGGATGATTCTCTTATTGGTAGTGATACCAGTGTAAAAGGCGAGACCCGTTCATTGAATATTGGTGATAATACAGACATCGATCTGGGCTAGCATGTAAGTTTTCTTATCATTTCCATGACATTCGCTAATTTTAAGTGACTAAAATAATTACGTTGCAACCTTTCAGCAATTCCATTACTCAACTCTTTAAAATTGAATACCCCATCATACAAGCTGGTATGGTATGGGCAAGTGGCTGGAAATTAGCTAGCGCTGTAAGCAATGCAGGAGGATTAGGTTTAATAGGCAGCGGAAGTATGTATCCTGATATTTTAAGAGAACATATTCAAAAATGTAAAGCGGCTACTAACAAGCCTTTTGGCGTAAACATTCCATTATTATATCCAGATATTGATAAACATATACAAACAGTAATTGAAGAGAAAGTGCCTATTGTTTTTACTTCAGCAGGCAATCCTTCAACATGGACCTCGGTATTAAAAGAACATGGCATCACTGTGGTACATGTAGTAAGCAGCAGCAAATTTGCCCAAAAGGCTGAAGCTGCAGGCTGTAACGCAGTTGTAGCCGAAGGCTTTGAAGCAGGCGGGCATAATGGCAGGGAAGAAACAACTACAATTGTATTGGTGCCTGCGGTATGTAATGCTGTAAATATCCCCGTCATCGCCGCAGGAGGTATTGCCACCGGGCGGCAAATGTTAAGTGCAATGGTATTAGGTGCAAAAGGAGTACAAATAGGCAGTAGGTTTGTAGCAAGTGAAGAAGCGTCTTCTCATATCAATTTCAAGCAGGCAGTTTTGAATGCAGCAGAAGGGGATACAATGCTTAGTTTAAAAAGACTTACACCGGTGCGGTTATTAAAAAATGAATTTTTTACTCAGGTACAAGAAGCTGAGGCTAAATACGTTACTAAAGAGGATTTACTAAATCTCTTAGGGAAAGGCAGGGCAAAAAAGGGTATGTTTGAGGGTAATTTAGAATCTGGGGAACTAGAAATTGGCCAGGTTAGCTCAATAATTAATGAAATATTGCCTGCAAAGGCCATAATTAACAATATATGGGACGAGTTTACTTCGCTATTACTGGAGCCCCTCAAATAATTATTAATATATTTGCCTGCAATTTAATTGTAAATTAACCCTTGATAAATGCTTTTAAATTTGAACTTATTGGTAAATAAGAAAATATACCTGCTACTATTTGTATTAATGAGTTGCTGCGTAAACACTTTTTGCCAACCTCCTGGTAGACTCCCCACGCAGGAAGAAATTAAGAATTTGCCTCCGGGAACTATCGATCCTTCCCAAATACCTCAAAAAGACCTAAAGTCTATTTTTGGAGATAATAATAAGAATATTTCTACTGGCGCAGATAAGAATAAAACATTGGTTCAACAAAATCTTGTTGTTACAAAAGATACTGTTATTAAAGATGATCTGAGAGCTAATAGCTACAGCATGGATGACACTTACGGGGCAAATATTTTTAAAAATGCTGCAATGTTGAATGTTGCAGAACTTTCTACCCCTCCATTGGATTATCCTATTGGTGTCGGCGATCATATCGTGGTGGCACTTTGGGGCGGCGGCGAATACCAGGAAGATTATGTAGTTGCAAGGGATGGTTCAATTTTCCCTGCCAGCATTGGAAAAATAACCGTACAAGGATTGACCTTTGAATCTGCAAGAGCATTGATCTATTCAAGATTTAAAAGCGTAGTTCCTGCAAGTACAAATGTGCAGGTTACACTTGGACAACCACGTACAATTAATGTGAATGTTGGCGGTGAAGTAAATAATCCCGGACCAGTTACAGTATCGGCTTTTTCAAATGCATTTAATGTAATTGGCCTTGCAGGAGGAGTTACTCAATATGGTAACTTAAGAGATATACAGGTTAAAAGAAACGGGAAGGTTATAGAAACATTAGATGTCTATAAATATTTGGTTACCGGGGACATCGGCAGTCGCATCTATTTACAAAATAATGATTTTGTATTGGTGAGTTTTGTAGAGAAAAAAGTATTGGCAACAGGACAATTTAAACGTCCGATGTATTATCAATTAAGAAAGAATGAAGGGATAAAAGCATTGTCGAGTTTTGCAGGAGGGTTTACTCCAGATGCTTATACATCTAACGTAAAAATAATTAGAACAGAAAATGAAAAGCAGGTGATACATGATGTAAATGCAACAGCAATTTTACAATCAACTAAACCTGATTATTTATTAAGAGATGGCGATGTTGTAAGAGTAAATCTTATCAATCCTGGAGTTACCAATAAGGTTGAATTAAAAGGAGAGGTAGCTTATCCGGGTTTTTATGAGATAAAAAAGAATGATCGATTATTTGATATCATTAATCTTGCTGGAGGCATTACAAAAAATACTTATCTGCCACGGGCATACATATTCAGAAGAGGAGCAGATTCTGTGAATCTTAAAGTTGATAAGATCGAGATCAATTTAAAAGATGTAGAAGAGAATGTAAACAGTATTTATAATGTACCGCTGGAGCCAAATGATGTTATTCAATTTTTTGCTAACACTGAGTTTGGTGAACAACAATTTGTAGAAGTTTTTGGAGAAGTTCGTAAAGAAGGAAAATTAAATTTATACGGTGGCATGACATTGCAGGATATTATTTATTTGTCAGGCGGATTAAAGCCATCTGCAGAGTTTGGCAGATTAGAAATATCAAGTATTGTTGACATGGATTCTGCAAGACAAGGATTGAAACCAACGCAGACTGTTATTACTTCTTATGCAATTTTGCCTAATCTTGAAATAGATTCAATAGGCGGAAAAGTTTTGATCAAACCATACGATCAGATCTTTGTAAGAAAAAATCCAACTTTTAAATTACAGGAAAATATACGCATAGAAGGACTTGTAAAATATCCAGGCAGTTATTCAAGATTGTCTAAAGGAGAAAAGTTATCATCTTATATTCAACGGGCAGGGGGTGTGTTAGAAAATGCAGATCTTACCGGAGCTGTATTGGTAAGAAATAGTGCTGATAAATTTCTGGCAAAAACGCTTCTAGCAACTCAAGAAGAAATTATTGCAAATGCATCTAAGCCGGTAAGTATAGATCTTTATAAAGCGCTTTATGATAAGGATGGCAAGTATGATATTATTCTTCAGGAAAATGATGTGATTTATATTCCTGAGATCAATCCATTTGTTACCATTCAAGGTGTAGTTCAATCACCTTTAAAAATAACTTTTGATAAAGATTATGACCGCATGATGTTTTACATTGATAAAGCAGGTGGGTTTGGTGTTAAGCCTTGGCGTAAAAGAATTTATGTTACTTATGCCAACGGTAAGAGCAAAAGAACACGTAATTTATTTTTCATGCATTTCTATCCAAAAGTTAAAGAGGGTTCAACTATAACAGTTCCTCAAAGGGCAGAAGGAAAAGATATTGGAAATGTGATAGTTCAATCTATTACAGCTACTATACCTCTTGTTATTGGTGCACTCATTATTAGAAATTTATAAAAAGATATTGTGACAACAGCAGAACTTACCAAGGCTATAATCTTAAAGCTTGCAAAAAATAAACTGATCATTTTGATCGGAGGTATAGCTTTAGGAGCTTTGCTTTTCTTTTTTGCATATAGATCAAAGCCGTCTTATACATCAAGAGCCACGGTTTTTCCTTTATCTAATCAAAGTGAAAATGCACTTTCAGGAGGTAGCTTAAGCAGCCTTTTGGGAATGGCAGAAGCATCCAAAAGTTTTAGCAATGAAGCTTCTATAAATATTATTGAACTTGCTTTAAGTAGAAATGTAAGAGAATCTGCTGCATCGGAAAGGGTAAAAAATTTAGACAATAAAACTGTTGCTCAATTATTAATAGAAGAGAATAATAAGAACAAAAGTTTATTTGCTTCAGAGATCAAAATACCTACAGACAGTGTACAATTAATTACAAAAGGGGGAAGTATTTTAAAAGATGCACTTGAAGCAAAGATCAATAAGAATGGAGTGCTTGAACTGTTGTTTACCAATACAAATCAAGATCTTGTTAAACCTGTAACAGAGGTCGTAATTGATAAGATATCTCAATTTTATATCAATCTACGCATACAAAAAGCATTGGCTGATTATACTTTTACTGAATCAAAAATTGATTCTTTAGAATATATTGTGAAAGGCTATGACAGGCGTGCTGTAGCAATGGAAAATTCAACATTATTTACTCCTGATAGGTTACAATATTCATTACCGAAAGAAAATTTATCAGACGATAGAGAAAGATATAAAGCACAAAGAAATGCTGCTATTGCAAATAGGGATGAAGCATTGTGGCGATTACAAAAAGCTACACCTATAATAGCTACGCTAGATAAACCTGATCCTCCTTATGCAGTTGAAAAAAAATCTCCTGTAATATTTGGAACTGCTGGGTTTTTTATCGGGATATTAATTACAGCAATTTTAGTTATTTCAGGATTGATCTATCGATTTGCAAAAAATCAGATCAATCAATCTCTTGGATTATAATATTATGTTTTTTGGAATATCAATTTAAACATTTGTTTCCAGGAACCTTTTTTCCCATACATCAAAATACCAATGCGGTAAATTTTTGCGGCAAGCCAGGTTGTAAATAAAAAACCTGCCACCAGTAAAAGCATTGACAGGCCAAGTTCTCCCCACGGAACTGCCCCTGGTGCAGGAACCCTTCCCATCATAACAATAGGCGAAGTGAATGGAATGATACTTCCCCAAAAAGCCAGCGAAGAGTTTGGATCTCTAATAGCCTGGGTCAAAATAATAAATCCAAATATTATAGGCATTGTGATTGGTAACACTAATGATTGAGCTTCTTGCGGATCTTCATTAACAATACTTCCTACTGCAGCAAATAATGAAGCATAGAATAAATATCCTCCTAAAAAGAAAAATAAAAAACAACTGATGATCAACGGCCAATTGAGTGAACTTAAAGCGCTTGTAGTATCAGCAATATTTCTTGCAGCTTCGCTGATCTGAATAGTATTATTGCTTTGTAATCCCGGGTTGTTTTGTAATTGGTTTACCTGTTGCATGATATCAGCAGGAATAAATATTTGTGCAACAGAAGAAATACCGATCAATAAAATGATCCATAATAAAAACTGGGTGAGGCCTACGGCTCCTATACCAATGATCTTGCCCAACATCAACTGAAAGGGTTTTACCGAACTGATAATTACTTCAGCTATCCTGTTTGTCTTTTCTTCCATTACCCCACGCATTACTTGTGTACCATAGATCAACATGGTTATATAGATCAATATTCCGCAAAAAAATCCAATAGCAGAAGTTAATTGAGAATTGATCTTTTGTTTTTCACTTCCCTCACCTTTAGATTGAACAAGGTCAATATTTTTTGCATGCATACGCATAGAATCAAGTGCAGACACCTGCATTTTGAAATTATCCTCAAACATTTTATTTTCTAAAACAAGATTCATTTGATCCCGGATATATTCTTCATTATCACGGCTTAATTGTTTTTTTACATCTAACGATATTTGATTGCCTATGTTTTTATTAAGGTCTCTTAC
Source organism: Bacteroidota bacterium (assembly GCA_040387955.1). Lineage (GTDB taxonomy): Bacteria > Bacteroidota > Bacteroidia > Chitinophagales > Chitinophagaceae > Ferruginibacter. Next base: position 71,545 of record JAZKCS010000012.1, read on the forward strand.
GTGTATAAAAGCATCAAACCTATTGGATAGTAAACTTGTTACTGCGGTATCATTTGTATAAAAGAACTCAACAGATTTATCATCTTTATCAAGAAGCTTGTTTTTAAAAATACCTGTTTCGTCATTAACACCAACCAAAATTTTATCTGATCCTTTTGTAGAAATAAAAACCGATCCTGCAATAAATAAAACTATTACGAGTGGTAAGAGAAAAGTAGAAAGCAGAAATGTTTTATTCCTTACCCGTGTTATATATTCCCTTTGTATGATCAACCATATCTTATTCATAGGAAAATTAATTTATTTTTTGAAATTGTCTTGCAGGAATGCCTTCAACAAGTTTTATGAAAATATCATTGATAGATGGTAATATCTCTGTAAAAGAATGGATCATTAAATTTTGATCGATAAAAAATTTCAACACATCGTTTGTTGTACTATCGTGTTGCAATTTTATCTCTAATTGCTGAGGAGAATGTTTTATTACCTCAAAAATATGTGTCATTAAATTTTCTGCGCCTGTAGCTACATTTACCTGGTAAATATTTTCTTTGAATTGATGTTTTATTTCTCCGACAGTACCGTCTAAAATTTTCTTGCCTTTATTAACGAGTATGATATGGTCGCATATTTCTTCAACCTGTTCCATACGGTGTGTGCTAAATATAATTGTGCATCCTTTCTTTGCAAGATTAAAAATTTCATCTTTGATAATATTTGCATTTACAGGGTCAAGTCCGCTGAATGGCTCATCAAGAATGATGAGTTTCGGCTCATGCAATATAGTAGTTACAAATTGTAATTTTTGGCTCATGCCTTTACTGAGATCTTCTACTTTTTTATTCCACCAGCTTTGCATTTCAAACTTCTCAAACCAATATTTTAGTTTGTCCATTGCATCTGCTCTGCTCAATCCTTTTAATCTTGCCAGGTACAAAGCTTGTTCACCGATCTTCATTTTTTTATAGAGCCCACGTTCTTCGGGCATATAACCTATAGTACCAACATCATTGGTTGGATCAAATTTTTTACCATTCAAATTAATGATACCACTATCAGGATAAAAGATACCGGTGATCATTCTAAGTAAAGTTGTTTTCCCTGCACCATTTGGTCCAAGTAAACCAAAAATACTTCCGGGTGCAATTTCAAAGCTGATATCATCTACCGCTTTTTGCGTAGCAAAATATTTTTTGATGTTTTGTAGCTCCAGTAAATTCATAAAAAAAATATTGAACAAAAATATTGTTTTGAATGCCCTTACAACAATCGATTATATAAGCGGTAAAAATCTCCAAATCTCCAAATCTCCAAATCTCCAAATCATCAAATCATCACCTCACTTAATTTTCTTGCTATACGCTCTCCATCCATCGCTGCACTTACAATTCCCCCTGCATATCCTGCTCCTTCTCCGCAAGGGTATAAGTTTTTTATCTGTGGATGTTGCAATGTTTCCATATCTCTTGGAATACGTACCGGAGAAGATGTTCGGCTTTCAGTAGCAACGACTACTGCATCATTGGTGAAATAACCTCTTAATTTCTTACCAAACTCAACAAAGCCTTTGGCTAAAGCATTATAAATAAAGTCAGGTAAAACATTATCGAGTGAAACGCTGTTTAATCCTGGTTGATAAGAACAATCTGGAAGAAATGATGATCGGTTTTTATTGGAGAAATCAACCATTCGCTGGGCAGGTGCTACAAAATTTCCGCCACCTGCTTCATAAGAATGTTTTTCTACCATTTGTTGAAAATACATTGTAAGTAAAGGGTTGGTTTCCAAACTCTCTAAACCTTCTAAACTCTCCAAACCCTTCATCCCTTTCAAGCTTTTTAAACTCTTGTAAGCATCTTTCAAACTTACCTCTACCACCATACCGCTATTAGCATAAGGATTGTTTCTTTTAGATGGACTCCAGCCATTTACTACCAACTCACCGGGACTAGTAGCGGCAGGTGCAATAATACCTCCCGGACACATACAGAAAGAAAATACCCCTCTGCTATTGACCTGCTCAACCAGGCTATAAGATGCTGGCGGCAAGAATTCACCTCTTGAAGAACAATGATATTGTACACTATCAATTAATTGTTGGGGATGTTCTACTCTTACACCTAATGCAAATGGTTTGGCTTCAATTAAAATTTTCTTGTTGTTCAATAATTCAAAAATGTCCCTTGCGGAATGGCCTGTTGCTAATATGATGGCTTCTGCAGTAAATGAATTGCCATCAGCAGTCTTTACAGTTCTTATTTTCTCATTTACTATTTCAAGATCTACCACTTTTTTCTCAAAAAGGAATTCTCCTCCGCAATCTGAAATGCATTTACGCATAGCCGTTATAATGTGCGGTAACTTATTTGTACCGATGTGTGGATGTGCTTCATAAAGTATCTTTTCTTCTGCGCCAAAATGAACGAAGAGATTTAGTATTCTATCAATATCACCACGTTTATTACTTCGTGTATATAATTTTCCATCGCTATAGGTACCAGCGCCACCCTCGCCAAAACAATAATTACTATCGAGATTTACAACGCCATCTTTATTCAACGCAGCAAGGTCTCTTCTTCTTGCTCTTACATCCTTACCTCTCTCAAGAAGAATAGGTTTGATGCCCAATTCAATCAATTGCAATGCAGCAAATAATCCTGCTGGACCAGCGCCAATAATGATTACACTTTTTGAAGCGTTTTGAACATTTTTGAAATTGAAAGACTGTATTTCTCTGTCATGATAAGGTTCATCAATAAATGCATTAACTGTAAGGTTCACCCAAATAGTTTTTGCTCTTGCGTCGATGGATTGTTTTGCAATTGTATAGCCTGTTACAGAAGATAATTTTTTACTACAGCTATTTGCAATGAGTTGTTTTATAACAGCTTCATTGGCTGCTTCGGAAGGAAGTACTTTTAAAGATATTTTTTGTTGCATAGTGTTAGGTTGTTATCCTAAAAACTTAAGATCTAAAACAATATTATTTAAGAAATTATTTATTAAAATGTTCAATGCTCAATTTTCAATGCTCAATAAACAACGAATGCAGCTGCATTACCTTGAAAATTGAATATTGAAAATTGAGCATTGAATATTTCTAAACTAATTATATTCTTTAGAAAGGTAGATCATCAATAGCATCCGGAGACGAAGAAGTAAACGTATCCAGTGGTTCAAGATAATCATTATCAATAGCTGCTTTTGCAGGACTAGCAGCACCAGCCTGCAATACCTGTTCAATACGCCATGCATCTAAATTGGTAATGTAATTTGTTTTACCATCTTTTTCCCACTTAGTTCCTTTAATATTAAAATGAACTTTTATTTCATCACCAATATTAACTTTATCAATGATATTTGTCTTATCCTGCACACATTGAAATTTTGCATAATTGGTAATTGTCCTGCCACCAATATCATCCGTTTTTTCAATAGCAAATTCCCTCGTTTTAAAAGTTTCTGTACGTTGTACTGTGTCGTATTTGGCAACTAACTTGCCTGTCAATTCATAACTCATTGTTAATAATAATTTGCATAAAAGTAATCTTATTTATCCAAAAAATTTTTATCTCTTTTTTACAAAAACGTGTAAAAAAAATTCTTATCTTTCAATACTCATTTAAGTTCTATTTGCATGTATAAAATTCTATTACGCAGCAGTATTTTTATATTCGCTGTTATCGGTACCGGTTGTAGTAAGCATTATCAGCCACAAAGTGTACAATATCTCGGTTACAGGATAAAACAAGATCAGAAACCTTCTAACGAACTCACCACATTATTAAAACCATACTCAGACAGTGTCAGTAAAAGTATGAGTGATGTGATCGCTGTAGCTGGAATGACGCTTGAAAAAAAATCTCCTGAAGGCACATTAAATAATATTTTAACGGATGCGATGCTTTATATGGCAAAAGAAAAATATCAAACAAATGTAGATGCGGCATTCTTAAATTATGGAGCTATACGTTTGCCATCAATCGCTCCTGGAGATATTACCATGGGAGAGATTTTTGAAACTGCTCCTTTTGATAATGTTTTGGTCTTACAAAAAATACCAGGTAGTACATTACAACAAGTATTAAATATAGCGGCAGCCAAAGGAGGATGGCCTTGTGCAGGAATGAGTTACCAGATAAAAGATAAAAAAGCAGTTAATATAAAAATTGGAGGGGTACCATTCAATGAATCGACAGTTTATACAATGGCATTGGTAGATTATTTGGCCAACGGCGGCGATGAATGCAGTATGCTACGCACTATTCCACAAATAAATAACGGTTATTTATACCGTGATGCAGTGATCGCTTATTTTGCCAAACTGAACGGAGAGGGTAAACAAATCATTTCTAAACTTGAAAACAGGGTTTCCAATGCACAGTAGAAGAAAATTCATAACACAATCACTTTTGGCCGGTGGAGCCCTCCTTGGATCAAGATCAGCTTTTGCTGAGGAATTGACAGAAGTGAACAAATTAACTATCCTTCACACCAATGATGTACATAGCAGATTGGAGCCTTTTCCCATGGATGGGGGCAAAAATCAGGGTTTAGGAGGTGTCGAAGCCAGGGCTGATATAATTAAGAAGATAAGAGCAGAGGAAGACCATGTTTTATTGCTGGATGCTGGGGATATCTTCCAGGGGACACCCTTTTTCAATATATACAAAGGAGAACCTGAGATAAAAGCAATGACATCGATGGGTTATGATGCAGCTACTATGGGAAACCATGATTTTGATGCAGGATTGGAAAATTTTGCTACCCAATTAAAACATGCTGATTTTTCCGTTTTACTATGTAATTATGATTTTACTGATACGCCAATGGAATTTAAATATGAACCCTATAAAATATTCAAAAAAGGCAAGCTAAAAATAGGGGTTACTGGTGTAGGAATTGAAATGAAAGGGTTGGTGCCCGATAATCTTTTTGGAAACACAAAATATCTGGATCCTGTACAAAATGCTACCCGAATTGCCACCATGTTGAAGAAAGAAAAAGGGTGCGATATGGTGATATGTTTAAGTCATCTTGGGTATAAATATTCTGAGAAGAAAGTAAGTGACATAATATTAGCACAAGAATCGGAAAATATTGACCTTATTTTGGGTGGACATACACATACTTTTTTAGATGCACCGGATTCATACAATAATAAAAATGGAAATAGCGTATTAGTGAATCAGGTAGGCTGGGCGGGCATTAAGCTAGGCAGATTGGATTTCGAATTTTCAAAATTGCAAAAGAAAAATCTAACAAAATCTCATTCTGTTGTGATAAGTGAAAAAACAAGAGAATAAAAAATTTTTTTTTCAACAATTTATCTTGATATTCGCTGTCCTGCTGAGAATTTATTTAGCGTTTTTTCAGGAATATTTTTACACAACATATAATTGCTTAAGGAATAATGGACAAAGTTTTTGATAAAGTATGGGCTAACTGTTTGGATATAATCAAAGACATAGTAGAGTGGCAACATTTTAAGACCTGGTTCGAACCGATAAAACCTGTAGCGTTAAAAGAAAAAGTTTTAACGATACAAGTGCCAAGTCAGTTCTTTTTTGAATATCTTGAAGAACACTATATTAGTTTATTAGCGAAAACGCTAAAAAGAGAATTAGGTAAAGAAGCAAGATTGGAATACCGCATCATGGTTGATAGCGGTAACAGCAAAAATAAACCTTTAACTATGGATGTTCCTGGTCAACAGGGATACAAATCATATTCAAACAACGAAATGGATTTTCCGCTAGTAATAAATAACCCAGTTAAGAACCCGTTTGTAATACCGGGTCTTAAAAAAATGCAGATCGATCCGCAATTGAACCAGGCGTATACGTTTGATAGTTTCATTGAAGGAGATTGCAATAGGGTAGCCCGTAGAGCAGGTAAAACTGTTGCTGAAAAGCCTGGAGGAACATCATTTAACCCACTGGTTATTTATGGTGGCGTTGGTCTGGGTAAAACCCATTTGGCACAAGCCATCGGTAATGAAGTAAAACGCATACATAATAATAAAGTGGTATTATATGTAAGCTCAGAAAAATTCATCAACCAGTTTATCGATCATGGCCGTAACGGGGCTATCAACGATTTCATTCATTTCTATCAATTGATAGATGTTTTGATCATTGATGATGTACAATTCTTCAGCCGTGCAGAAAAATCACAAGATGCTTTCTTCTCTATATTTAACCATTTACACCAAAGTGGTAAACAATTAATCCTTACCAGTGATAAGCCTCCTAAAGATCTTGAAGGCGTACAGGAAAGGTTATTAAGCCGTTTCCGTTGGGGTTTAAGTGCTGATCTGCAATCTCCGGATTATGAGACCAAGATCGACATTTTGGATAGAAAAATGAAGAGCGATGGGTTGGAAATGCCGAAAGAGGTTGTAAAGTATATCGCATACAATATCAACAGCAACGTACGTGAATTGGAAGGTGCATTAATATCATTGTTGGCACAATCTTCGCTCAATAAAAGAGAAATAGACTTAGAATTGGCAAAGAAAGTACTACGCAACTTTGTAAAATCTTCCAGCAAGGAAATTACGATTGACACTATTCAAAAAATGGTTTGTGATTATTTTGATGTGCCATATGACAAGCTTTTGCAAAAAACACGTAAGCGTGAGATAGTACAGGCTCGCCAGATCACTATGTTCCTTGCAAAATCATTTACCAAGAACTCATTAAAGACCATTGGGGAACACTTTGGCGGACGTGATCATACAACGGTGATCCATAGCTGCCAGACCGTAAAAGACCTTATGGATACAGATACCTTATTTAAAGAAAGTGTGGTAGAATTGCAACAAAAAGTGCAATTAGCTGCCATGTAAACCTTAGCATAAAATTTTTTAAGAGTCCATCCGCTATTACGGATGGATTTTTTTTGCTCCAAACATTAGCTTTCATGGCATCATCGTTGCGTCGCACTCTTGTACTGAATACCTTTATTCATCTTTTCCCAAATTATTTCAAGATATTTTACATTTAGTTTTGGGTATTACGTAGTGGATTAGTATTTTTGCAACCCCTAAGTAATTAGGGCAGGTTAGGAGAGGTGCCTGAGTGGCCGAAAGGAACGGTTTGCTAAATCGTCGTACGGGTTAAACTGTACCGTGGGTTCGACTCCCACCCTCTCCGCAAATTGTTTCGACATAAAGAAGATAACCAAGTTCGGGATGTAGCGTAGCCCGGTTATCGCGCCTGGTTTGGGACCAGGAGGTCGCAAGTTCGAATCTTGCC
>JAZKCS010000013.1:0-21471 GCA_040387955.1 Bacteroidota bacterium
ATTTCCACCTGCATTATTTTGTGCTTTTAAATACCCATTTATAGCGGATGCTGCTATGGAAACAACCCGAGCAGTGTTTTGAACTGTTTTCGTCAATAGAAAGGGAACTTTCATAATCATTCGAGCTACTCCTCCTGTCGGATCAATATTATTCACCGGATCATTCCCCATACCTGTGTATGGTGATGCAAATTGATCATATGGATCTACTCCAGTCCATCTGCCAATTTGGGGATCATAAGTACGCAGATCAAATTCATTATAATTCAAATCAAAGTCATCCGTTTCTTCACTGAATGTTCCCTGATAACCAAATGACCTTGTATCCTTAACGCCCAAAGAACTACTCGTAGCACGGCTACTGATAGATTTTATTTTTAAACCGTAGGATTAATAACGATAACTTCTGAAAAGTCATCTAATACCACCTATTGATTAATTCTACATTAATTAAAAGTACTATTTTTTAATAAAAAACACTCGGTTGGCAATTCTTTTTTCAATCATTGAAACGAAGTTTCCATAAGTTTCTTATGGGCGTTTTTTACTTCTTTATTCATGTATTCATCTGCGATCGCGACATATCTATAAAATTCTTTGCTCCCCGGGGCGTGACCAGATATTTTTCTAACTACAGATTCTGCAACTCCCATAATAAGCAAAGTTGTTATAGCAGTTCTTCTCATCGTATGTGCAGTAATATGTTGATGAAAACCCCAACTTTTTCCACCACTGTTAGTTATTTCAACAAATCGCCCTTGCTTACTAATTTGTTTTGGTAGGGGATAAGTCCATCCTGCCTTTTTAATTAATTCTTTACATTGAATGTTGAAATTTGTAATTGTAAATCGTGGTAAGATATACTTGCCTGCTCTTTTTTTATATTTCTCAATAATATCAATTGCATAATCAGGAATTGGGATTTTAACTTCGACACCAGTTTTTTGAGTATACAGTTTTAAGTAACACTCATTGCCGACATAATTTAAATTGTTCTTCTTTAATTTGATAAGATCGCTCACTCTGAGTGCAACTGTACACCCAAACACAAATATATCTCTTGTTTTTTTTAAAGTGGGGCTTAGGGTATTTATAAAATTATCTTCAGATATTAAAAAATGTAATTGTGATGGTTGTAATACAACAGGACTTTTTTTAAGCAATGGAATTTTAAAAGATTTATGATAATTGCCAACACTATATCCCTTATCTGTTTGTAGATAGTTAAAGACTAATTTAATGAGTTTAAAAGTATTGTTAACATAATTATCAGAAAATCCTTTATGGTTATATAAAAATGATGAAAATTGTGTGTAAAATTTTGACCAATAATTTTTTTCTTTTTGTAACATACGAATAGATGCACGGTGTAACAATTGAATTCGTAATTTTAAGTTATATTTTGCCTCAAAATCTATTAACAATTTTTGAGCATATGTGTAATTAATGATGGTTCCTTTGGTTACCCTTTTTCCTGTAGCACCAAGTTTTCTACCAGTTGAACATGCTGTAATAAATTTCTTAAACTGTTCTGAAAGTAATAATTCATTTTTCATTTGTAGTATTTTATTAAAAGGTATAAATTGTGCATTATTAGAATAGATAAAATATTTATATGATAAAAGATCGGATTGTTTTTAGCCTCATATTTTATATAATATTGTTTTTTACTTCATGTAAAATTAAGGATGAAAAAAACTCGGCTATTAATACCAATCAATTATTTTTTTTAAATTTTTTCCCAAAGGATAGTATAAAATTGCAATATGATAATACTGCGGAAACAGAAATTGAACGTGAGATAAATGGAGAAAAAACAAATGTTTTAAATAAGATAGAAACTGGATTTATTTACAAAATTAAAAAGGATACAACAAATACTTATGCTGCTATCCTTCAATATAACAAGTTCAAAGTTTATGTAAAATCAAATGAGACTGATAAGGAATTGGATGCAAATTCAGCTATTAATTCTTATGATCCTGCAGATAGAGTATTATCAGTATTTAAAGGAGCGGTCATTTCTGCAATAATTAACTCTCAAGGTAAGGTAAAATCCCTAGCAGGGATTAAAGAAATCAATGATAAAATGTATGCTTTATCCGGTGATGATCCTCGGTCTATTGAAGCCTTGAAGTCATTTTCAAAGCAATATGCTTCGGAAGATTTTTTTATAAAAACAATCGAACAAAATTTTAGATATTATCCTTCCAAATCAATTAATATAGGAGATTCATGGGAGCAGGATGATACAGTAAAATCCTATATAATTTTGCCCATTAAAACGATCTATAAATTGAAATCTATAGAAGATGGGATAGCTACGCTTTCATTATCTTCTAATATAGAAATTAAGAATCAAATACTTCAAGATATTGGCACAACAGCTAATATTGAAGGGAAGCAGGAAGGTGAAATAAAAATAGATATTAGAAAAGGATATATTCAGAAATCGTTAACTTCCCTGAAACTCAAAGGTGAAATTGATATTAACGGGATAGAAGTGCCCATTAGAATATCTATGAAAGATTTAACAGTCGGTAAAATATTAAATTGATTAACCTTGATATTCTAGGTATATAAAAAAACAACGCTGGTAAAAAGTTAGGACTTACAAATCGGTTCAATTCAAATATCTCCAGAACAGCAGCTTATAATTTTTTTTATTTGTATTTAATTCAGCTCATTAGAGGGCCGATCTTCTTTTACCCTAATCTATCCTAATATTACAGGTATCTCTTTTTATTTTTTTTGATACATACAAATGCCGGAGCTCCTGAACTCCTTCCTATACAGAACTAGGAATATTATATTTTTAAAATATATTTAAAATAGAATATTTTTATTAGCACTTTCTTATTTTCTTAATTCGAGCTTTTTACCGGGCTGTACAACTAATTTGGAGCCATTAAGTAGAAAAAGCGGTTCATTTAAAAAACACATACCATTCACAAGAGGATCAATAATAACTTCAAAATTATTTAATAATGTTGTAGGGGGTCTATAGTAAAATTTCCAATTTGAATCAATTGTCCAGTTTCCGTTACCAGTAAAAATATAATGTAATGTAACAAAGCTATCTGATATAGGACTTAGGCAACCTCCATTATTAACTTGAACATTATATACCCCATTTTGAGTTATATTAAATGTTTGATTATTACCTCCATCAACTAAATTATAATTAAAATACCATTGATAAACTTGACCTGAACTTGATATTAAATTATTATTATTATAAATTATTGTAGGTTTTGAAGGACCAGATGAAGTAAATTTCTTATTAATTCTGTTACCGCAGTTATCATAATTAAAAACTAAAGTTGACTGTCCATATGTTTTATAGATAAATAAATAAAATAAAATAATACAAAAAATTAATTTTTTCATAATTTAAAATTTTAGAAGAATTTCATTAATTAAAACTTGCATTTATTTTTAAGTAAAAACATTGCATAAATAATAAATTCTAAGGTTTTCTTAGAACATAATTAGGACCAAATACATGAGGTACTTGATCAGTCCCTCTAATTATAACTGTTTTAGTTTTGACACTAGAAACTACAAAATGATTATTGTCTATAAAAACTCCCATATGTGTACCTGCAGCATTTATAATTGCTACTCCTGGTCCAAATTGAGAAGCAGGTTGGCCAAATGTCAAATAACCATGAGCATTTAGATAATTTAAACCATTAGCCTCACCATCTGCATAACCCGTATATAAATAATTAGCAACTTCATTACAAACATATCCTTCTGCTCCATACCTATCTGCACCTTCAATTTCTTTAGCTCGTTTATAATAAATATTATATGGGCCTTCTGCTTCTTCTGATTTTTCCTGATGTGCATCATTATTAAACATCATGACATAAGCAGAAGTAACAGCACCATTTACAAAGGAGCCTCCACTAATTGAGGAAGTAGTTCCTCCTACCGCTGCAGTAGCAGAGTATCTTAACGCAGTATTATCAATAGAGCCGACTAAACCTTCTGTTCCTCCAGATATTGCTCCACTATAAAAACCATGTATAAATTTCCCTCCATTTAACTCTGAAATTCCCCCCTGTACAATTCCATGTCCAGCCACTTTCACACCATATTCTGCAACTGAAAACCCAGTGCTTCCTGCTTCTCTTACAGCAATTCCTGCAGAGCCAACACCATATGTTAAACCTGCAGATAAAGCTCCAATAGCTGCACCTTTAAATGAGGATTTCAAAACGTCCCCCAGGTTTTGACCATTTAAAACGCCTGCTGTGAAAGTGCTTGCAAACCCAGCTGCAGCTCCTGATAAAACAGCAGCTCCCAATCCACCCCAAAAGCCCCCTCCCAACAAGGCTACAGTTCCCGCTCCACCTGTTACCAATCCAACCCCGACAGCTACCGCCACTACAACTAATGTTTTCCAATTTTCCTTAACCCAACTTGCAGCAGCTGAAATAACCGAACCATAGGCATTTGCAACTGTACTTATTACCGACCCAATTGCATTAACGGCCCCACCTATAGCATTACCAACAAAATGAACAGCTGCATCAATGAAACCTGGCCAATATCCATTAGGATCGACTATACTAAGGGGGTTATTTGTAACATAGCTATATCTGTTCAAACTTTGTAAATCCGTTAAATCAGGAAGAAAAGGATCTGCACTTAAAAATCTACCAATAACAGGATCATAGATTCTCCCATTCATATCAATTAAATCAAAAAGATCATAGTGTTCATGACCAGTAAATCCTCTATCAGAAATCCCTTTAAATATTATAGAATCGGGTAATAAAGTCCAATCTGAATTTCTCCTATTCCCCCACGCATCAAAGCTTAAACTTTGTAAAACTTTACCTACTGAATCTGTTATAATATTTAAGGAAATATGGTCCTTGAACCAATAATTTGTAACTCCTCCAATCCCATTGGTTAATGTAAATGTGGCACAAACACCATTCCCACCGCGTATATAATGTATTTCCTTTTTTAGTCCATTTGAAGAATCTATCTCATAAATATCCCCTATGTATACTTTGATTCTTTTTAAAGTATCCCGGACATAATAATTAATTGCTTGTCTCTGTTGGTTAAAATCATATTCAATATCTAAAGTTGCTGTATCATTATAAATTTTGGAAACCTTATTAAAGGATGTATATTCATAATTAACTAACCATGAAGGAATACAGCGTGGATGAACTAAATTTATTTTTTTAACTTGATGTGGACCACTATTAACTGCACCATATTCATAATCTCCAACGTCTGATTTATTGACTATATTTCCAATTTCGTCATAGGAAACTGATACATTAGTCGAAGTATCACCAATAACTCCAGATTTTATAAGTCTATTTAAATTATCGTATTGAAAGGATTCGGATTTATTTATTAGGATGTCTTTTCTTTCTAATAAATTCCCGAGGTTATCAAAATTGAATTGCCATCTATTTATAAATCTAGATGCATTTGAAGATCTTAAACTATCGACATATAATGTTTCAGGATTATAAAAGGATTCAGTTAAAATATTGTTCTGTTGTTCCTCAATTTCGATTTGTCCACTTGCATTCTTTTTTGCACACCGCCAATAAAGAAAATTATTTTCTAATCTACGAATTTCATGTAAATACCCATATTGGTTATAAGAATATTTTAATGTAAAGCCAGAGGGGTATATTAAATTTTTTAATCGACTATATGCATCATACTTGTATGTTGTTTGATATGTTTTTCCATTGAGAACATTGATGATTTTAGAATTTCTTCCTAAACTATCATATAGGTACGTCACAGCAGAACCATTATATTTAGTTATTTTACTTAATTTCCCAGTTCCTTTTAATCCCTGGTCATATAACCAATAAGTACTCCCTTCACTTTCTTTTTCCTTAATCACTCTCCCTAAAATATCATATTCAGTTTCCGTTATATTATTTTTTGGATCCACTTGTTTGATCAATTCACCAAATGCATTATACTCGAACGTATAAGTACCTAGATCTGGATCTGTCATGGAATTTTTATACCCACGTAAATCATAAGTATAACTTATAATATTACCTTTTGTATCGGTAACAGATAACATATTATCTGATGGGTCATAATCATAAAAAATTGAGTTATTATTATCATCTTGGACTTCTCTAATTAATCCTTTTTGATTGGTAATAATAATTTTCTTTTGGCCATTAGGATTAATAAATTCTTTTTTATGCGGGCTATAATTTATTTTTTGTACCCTGTTGCCAGGATATACTTGTTGAATTTGCCTACCAAGTGTATCATATGAATAGTTCACATATACTGGAGTTTCATTTATAAAATGAATCCTACTTTCTTTTTCCAGCTTCCCTGTAACATCAATAAATTTTTCAATTACCGTTCTAGTTCCATCAAAACTAGTTTTTTCAATTCCAATTTGTTTATCTTGATAATCATAAAACTCAACCTCGGGCTCCTTATTTGAAAACTGTTTATAAATAACATAACTACAATAAAACCCATCATTATAAATTGCAGGGGCATCAGTTAAGTTTGGACTATAATTTACATAATCTACAGTGGTCCAGTTCCCATCTGGAAAAATTGTTTTGTACACCCTGCCAAAAGGCTCATATTGATAACTTGTTTCCAAGGAATCGATACTGATACTTTTCAAAACATTCCCAAAATTATCATACGATAAAAGGGTTACTTGTCCAAGCGGGTTTATTTTTTTGATGATATACTTGCCATCAGAATCATAAAGTGTTTTTGTTTTTCGTTCTTCTATAAACTTTCCATTCCAAGCCGTTACATTGTGTTCTTTTATATTTCCTACCGAATCATACAAATAAGTTTTAATTAATTGTTGATTTATATCTAAGTCACTATAACTAATTTCCTTATTTAACTGTCCTGTTAGATTATTATACTCAAATGAACATGATTTAATTTGTGTAGGTTTATTCGGAGCGAACCTATACAATTTTGCATAAGTTAGCCTTCCTAATATCCAATTAGCTGTATCATTTAAATACTGATTGATAGTTGAATCTTTAAAACCATTACCATAATCTACTACAGATGAGATAACATTTCCATAATCATCTACTTGTTGAGAAGTGCGTGTAATATTATCAATAGAGCCATCTAATTCATAGTTTGTTGAGATATTTTGTTGCGTAAAAGAATAAAATGACATACCGAAATAATTCTTCGGAAAATATTTATACCCTAATTTATAAATTGATTTAGAAATAATCTCACCTGATGGTTTATAAATTGTAAGATCTTTTATAGGATCTCCGATGAAAATATTTGAAGAGGTATCTTGATAAAAATTCTTCACGGTTTTTAAACCTAAATTATTTGTTTCCGAAATACTCATAAATCCTCTAAACCCTCTTCCATTTAAACTATATCTTGCTCCTTCATAATTATATTCTATGCTTTGTAATGGAATTCCCAGAATAGGATGTACAATAAAGAAATTGCTTACTACTTCAAAATTATTGCTGATTTCGCAAGTTGGATATGTTGTATAGCTGACTTTAGAACGATATGTGTTTAAGGTATTATGTTTACTACTACCTGTAAGGGTAGAGTAATAAAAAATAAATGCCTTATTACTACCCTCACTAACAGAAATTATTTTTCTATAATGATCAACCCCAAAATTATTCTGCCAAATTTCATTATGACCTGTTGCTGGGTCTATAAATAAATATCCCGAAAAGGTATTAGGATAATAATTGCCAGGTAAAGAAATTATAGAAGTTTTAAATGCCTTTTCAGGTATAGGATTTAACCAGTTATATAATGTGAAATTAAATTGTCCATCATTTATATAAATCTTATACTTTCCAGTGGTCTGGTTAAACAAACATATATCGGAAAAGCCATCTGAATTGAAATCACCAATTGAAATATTTTTTAGACCAGTACTTAAAATTGTTGAACCTAAATCAAAGTTAATATTTGCAGGGTGTTCAAATTGAAAATTCCCTTTATTAATCCACCATTTTGTAATATTAGTTCCTGAATTAAAATATAAAATATCCGGTAACCCATCCCCGTTAAAGTCATTAAAATATAATCTTGTAGAATCATTTCCAGCTATTTCGCTAGGGGGTATAACATTTATTAATGGAGAATTATCATTTGCAGCTAAAATATTTAATTCACTGCCTACGTTTATAGATGTATTTGTATAATTAAAAATTATTGCGGATTGCCCTGTCAATTTATTATGAATAAATATATCAGGAAATAAATTTTTGTCTAAGTCAACAAACTGAATCTCTCCTGAGTCTCTAAGAGCTATCGGCAAATTTAAATCCTGATAAAAATATGTCGTTGTGAAATTTAAATCAGTAGCTCCTACTTGTAGGGTTGGATCTAATAATGATTTTCCACGATTATAATTCCCAGAATTTATAAACATTCTTAAATCTGAAAGTCTATGAAATTTTCCATTTGAATTTGGTCTATTATATCGAATTGTAAAGTCGGTTAACCCATCATTATTAATATCTTGAGGCTGTATCGCAAAATTATTCCCAGTCAAGCTATTCTCAGGAAATAATCCTAAATTATTTTGGGGCGCAAATGAAAGTGTGTCATTAAAATAGTTGGCTAAAAAAAACAATGACTTCCCACTAACAGAATCGACAAAATAAAAATCTGCTTTCCCATCAGCATTAAAATCCGTGATTAATAATTTATTCTTTTTAATTAATAAGGGTGGCAGTATATTATCTATTTGTCGAAAATTATTATCATTGGAATTTAATCGATTTAATAGAAATGTATTAGTTCCTTCAAAAGGCTTTAACACTAATAAATCTTGTAATCCATCACCATCGAAATCGGCATTATAGTAAACCTTTTCACCTAAACTATTATTTAAAATGGATGTATTAATTGGCCCCGAACGGTAGACGGAATCATACTGCGGTACAAAATCTTTCCATGCAAAATAAACCGGATCCAAACAAATATTGTTGGCAACACATTCCTGAATTGTATTTAATTGTGAAAAGCTACCATCAAAACGGTAGTTAAATGAATAACTTCTAATAATCAAACCTGATGTATAACAAACAATTTTTTTTATTCTTTTGTCTGTGATTATTTGAGATCCTTTTAGATATCCCATTGTTTTATCAGGTCTATCTTCATATTCAAAAACTACAGAATCTTTGGCAGGTTTGTTAAGCAAATCATTTCCCGAATAAATAATTTTTATGGGATAGTATGCACCGGTTGTTATATTTTCATAATAATAAAATTTAATAAAATTTCCATTCCTGTCTAAAATTTTATTTACAAACCAGTGAAGTGGTTTATTGTTGGAAGCAAGTTCAATTTTGGAGTCAGGTGTATTTCCATATTCCTTTATTAAACCATCTTTAGTAAAGGATTTAAAATAAGTCGGAGAACTATTGATAGTATCAATTAAAACAATTTTTTGAAAACTATTTTGTTCCGTGTAATAAACGCTTCCTGGCTTTCCATAATCTATAAATGGTAAATTAAAATTTGATATATTCTTACTTGCTGGTCTCAGTTGTTCTCCATCCAAACTAAATCTATCATTAGTGTTGAAATTTATAGAATTATCTAAGTATTGTGGGTATAAAGGGTTAACAATATCTTGAGCTACTGTTCTACTGGTTTTTGAAATAACTGATAGACCTTGCATAGAAAACCCCAATCCTAAAGGACCGTTTCCTCCATTGCTGCTATATGTTATCGAAAGTGAAGGTTGTAAACCATTAACACCGGGAGCTACTTTAATGGGTAAACTATATGTTGCCGCACCAATACTGTTTACTGATGCTAAACCTTTAGTGTATCCTAATTTAGGCGCTACTATCTCTTGTTGAGCATAAATATTGTTTTCGAAAAAAAATAAAAAAAATACCTCAAGGATTATAAATATTCTCATTTTTTGCTAGTTTTTAGAAATATAAAATAAAAATTGAATATTTGCAAGTACTTATAAAAAAATATTAAACGGATAATCGTTTTTCGTCGTTCTTGGCTTGGAAGACCTGGATCTCTTCTCTAACAATTTTTTTTAGTTTTCTTCAAAGAAAACATTGGGGCTAATTTGCGTTATGATGATTGAATTTTTCTAAATAATTGCGGAAATTTCCAAAGAGTATCCCGACCAGGTCATTGAATGGTAAATGGCAGTTAATGCTGTTCAGCCTGAAATTGAATATAAAGAGAATTTGCAAATGCAAATTTGCAATAACATCTTGATCTAAACATATGTCTTAGCATCCCTTCTAAAAACCAATGTAGTATATCATTTTACTGATATTTAATCATGGTTGTTTAAGCACCTAATTTAGGTTGAAAATAAGATTTTAGATATGGTTTAATTAATTCCTGTTTATTTAATTACTTTAGCTCATTAAAATATTAGCGTTTAGCTGATTTCTTGCATTCGGAAACTGGTAATTTCAAAAAGTTCAAGAGAGAAGCAATAACGCCTGCGGTATGCGTGGGCTTATTGTGTCTATTGAACTTAGGTATACCAGTACCTCGAATGCAGTAGCTATTTAAGTTCCACGCTTTTTTTATTTATTAAATACTGCATACAGGAACTAAAGCAGCCCACTTATTATGAGAAATATTCTCTTATTTATGTTATGCTTTATGTCATTTGATGGGATATCACAACCTTATTTAACAGTAGAATATACATCTTCGCCAAGACCGATTATTAATAAAGGAGAACATTTAAATTTTTCATTCAAGATTAAAAACACTGGTAGTTTATCAGCATCACCAAGCCATGCAGGTATTTATCTTTCTACATCTAATACATTTTCCGGGGCAGCTCTCATCGGTGAAATTTCTACTGAATCCATATTGAGTAATTCTGAAACTAAAAATATAACATATATCCATCCTATTCCTTTCAATTTGGCATTTGGTAATTATTACTTGATAGTATACCCAGATTCCAGAAGGGAAGTATATAATAATGCTTCTAATATAGGTTATGTAACTGTAAATACTATAAATATAAATTCTAATTCAGGGAAACAAAATTTGCCATATCCGATGTTATTTATTCATGGTTTAAATGGCAATGATAAAACATGGAATACTACTTCTTTAGTTGATATGCAAAAATATTATGGATGGTCTTACGGAGGTAATTTAGATTACTGTTTAAATCAAGATGGTAGTTTATCAACTTCAAATTCTATTAATGATATTAAGGATTGGACGGATTCTGCTAATTTGAATAAAGCAGATATGTATACTGTAAATTTTGAAATAGATCATCTCAATCAAAAATATCAAAATACGAATGTCATACAAAGTAATCAAGCAGGAGTAGTAAAACAGGGGTTAGCTATAAAGGATGCAATAAGGCATATTCTTAAAATAACAGGTAGAGATAAAGTTATTTTAGTTGGGCATAGTATGGGAGGGTTAGCTGCAAGAGAGTATTTGCAAAATTTGACTCAAGAGGACGGGAAACATCATGTTGCTAAACTTTGTACTGTAGGAACGCCTCATGGCGGTAGTAATTTGACAGGGTTAGGTATCGGGGAATCTATTGGTTATAGTGAACGATCGGAAGCTGTAAGAGATTTGAGAACCACTTATTTTCATTCTGGTGATTCTGGTGTTTATTTATTTGGCGGGATAGAGAATTATAGTGGTATAAAAAATAGCTCATTGGAGAATTATTATAATGTTGATGTGAATTGTAATGGTACAGATCAGGATAATAGTTATGTTATAGGTTTGAATGATAAAAACATTGATAATAATGTTGATTATTCTTGTATAATTGGCACTGGTAGTGTTTTAGGAGGCGATGGAGTTGTAACTTCTTTCAGTGCTAATTTGAATAATTATTATCCCAATATTGCAGATACTTTTACATCAGATCAACCATTACTTTATTTTAAATTATGGCATTCGGATTTGCCTAAACAGATTGATTTTATTGTTAAAGGGCTTGACGAGCCTAAATTGTTTCAAAGAGCATATCAAGTAAATTTAGATACACTTTACTTTGGTAATTTAAGTATTCAAAGCAATAGTAGTGCTATTATAAAAGACAATGATAATTATGCCTTTAATATTTTAGAAAATGAGATGGTAAATTTTAAAATTTACAACATTTCAGTAGACAACTTTAAAGCAGAAATCTTTGACGAGTTTCTAATTTTAGTTTATAGCATTCCTTCAAGTAATAAAGGATTTTTGGATGTGAATGTTCCAATGAATATAGGCAAGTATTATATTAGAGTTTCTGCTACTAATGATGCATCTTCTTGGACTTATCCTTATGCTTTCAAAATAACAGCAACTAATGATGGGATTTGCCCATCAAGTAATTTTATTATGAATGCAAATGTTTTTGGGTCATCTTATCAATGGCAGGAAAATAATGGATCAGGGTTTGTTAATTTATTAAATAACAATAGTTATTCAGGAGCAACATCATCTACACTTGAATTAATTAATCCTCCAACAAGTTGGTACGGTAAAAAATATCGATGTGTTATGAATGGAAGTGATTTCAGTTCGGAATACATTTTAAAATTCAATTCAAAATGGGTAGGCGAACAAGATACAAGGTGGGAAAATCCATTGAATTGGAGTTGCGGAGTAGTGCCAGATGCTAATACAGATGTGATTATTAATACAGGAACAAAATTCAACCCACAGGTAAATACGCTTAAAAGCTGCCGCAGTTTAACTACCAACCCTTTATCTCAAATATTGTTTAAAACAGGGAGTAACCTAACTATTACAGGAAATTAGTGTATTGATACTCTACCTTATTTCGAAGTATTCCAGAATCTTAAAATTACTTTTTTCTTAAAAAGGAATTTGATTTGATAAAAATTTGTTTATAATCCCTTCTTGTTTGATGATAAGGTCGTTATGAGCATAACTTTCTTGTAAAAGTGCATCATGTTTTTCGTTCATCTGGTTAAGGCCGTTTTTGGCGCTTTTAAATTTTATTTGATAATATATACTCAAGGATATTCCTGCCAGAGAAAGAAAGCCTAAACCTATTGCAAATTTTTTGTACTTATTGCTGAGGTTGATCTGGTTGAGGATTTGCATCAAATCTGAATTCTTCATGTTTTTTTATTTTATGTACATTAGTAATAGGGTTGGAGGTTAATTTGTAGAACAGGTAGAATGATTCAAGTACACCTGTTGCTTTTAGATTATACCTTATTGAACTAGATAAGTCAATGTCGTAAGCATCGAGATCTTCTGTCGTAACTTCGAACCCCTTTTTTATTATCATCTCTTCAATTCTCTCATCTATACTTTTGTGTTCGTTTATAATGGATCGGTGGATATCTCTTTCGGGTTTATCATTCTTTCGATGGTAAGCAGTTTTGCAATCTCTAACTTTTCCTAAAGCATTATAAGTTTTCTCACAAAACGTCCTTTTTGTTGATTCTTGGTCAGCAATTGGTTCTCCACAGAATAGGCACTTTCTCCCATCAATATAAGTGTAAAAAAGCTGCTTCTGACTATTTGAAAATTGATCGTGATTATTTATCATTCTCATTATTTTAAAGGAATTAGTACAAGTTCTATTTCGCTTCTTTTATAATATACTCGATTGCCAATACCATAAGGTTTAAGCTTCCCCTTTTTTGTCCAATTATGAATGGTAGACAAATCGCATTTAAGCAATTGTGCGGCTTCAGTACGAGTCAAATATTCAGTAGGAGTTTTCAGTTCGAAATTTTGTTTTAATTCAGCGATTTGAATTTCTAAAATTTTGAATAATGAATATAAATCCTCTGCTGATATATTATTTAATATGGTTGATGTTACAGTCATTTGACAATAGATAATATCTATTGCAAAGGTTCAGAACTTATTTTAAAAGTAGGGAACCGTTGTTGCATATTTTTGGGTCCGATATTGAACCATTTTAGAGGCTTGGCTAAATATTATTCTTGAATCTACTTAAAATAGTATTATATATACCTTGTTTATGTTTTGGATTTTTGAAAGGTAGCTTTCTAGAAGTTATATCTGCATCGAATTGGCTATTTATAAAATCAATAAACGAAGGTTGGGTCACACTTTGGTTTATTGCTTTTAAAGATTTACTAAACATTTTATGATAAATGAAACTATAATCTGCTGTTACAGTATCGGGGTTTATTAATAATTGTTTTAATTCTATAAACATTTCATAAGCATATCCATTTTTAAATACTTCAGGGTAAGGATTATTGGGCTTTGCATCTATATCTTGTGGTTTTTCAAATTCATTTAACCATTCAAAATAGTTCCAACAACTTTGGGCATAAATTTCTGGTAACATTTTATTTTTTTCCTGAAAAAGATAGTTTGGACTGTGAATAAAATCGTAGCCTGGTTTCCGTCCTTTTTTTATTATTCTATTTATGTAAGCCTGTATTTTAATTAAGTCTTTATATATAAAAACTGTTTCCCAATGGCTCGTATGAATTATTTCGGTGTCAGGAACAATACCAATCATTATATCCATGCATTGAGTTTTTTCGTCTTCCAAATAGATGTCTTTCATCAAGGAATTCTTATATCCTTCTAAAAAAATATTTTGCCATTTTGCAAATAATAAATTTACTTCATCATTAAATAATTTTTTTTGCACCTTTTTAATTTCAAGAATATCTTTTTCTTCTATTGAAGTCCAATCTACACAAGGAGGTAACTTTTCTTCATCTTCAATTTTATATTTTACCTCACAATAAATAAGACTAATTTTTCCGTTCAACCAATCCTGATTCCTTATTTATCCTGCTTCCTTTTGTTTTTTTATTAATTTCTGCAAGCTTACAAACCTCTTTAATATACTCATTGTATCGTTGATCACTTATTTTATGAGGAAATTCGCCATTTCTTTTGTCTAAGATAATTCGTACTCTCTTACTTAAGGGTATAGCCATTATTTTGCCTGTTTTTACCTGCGTAAACTCTATCAAAGGAACTTTGCTTTCATAACGAATTTGTTCCTCAGAAAATTTCATGAAATCTGAGACCCGTTGTCCGGTCTCACAACTAATTATTAACCAATCTCGTGCATTCTTTAAATGATCAAGTTTTATCTCCTTAGTTATGATTTTTTCAATTTCATCAGGAGTCAAGAATATTTTTTCAACTTTCTCCGTCTTGCCTATTATTTTATTAAGTTGAAAATGTGTTTCAATGCCATTGTTTTGGGCGTGATAGCAAATCGTTTTGATAAATTTTAAAGCTCTCGCTATAGTATTAGGGGCATACTGGTGCAATAGACAATATTGCTCAAATTTTAGTTTGAAATCTGCATTTATATCATTTATAAAGTATTCTATTTTAGAAAATGTTTGGAATCGAATTAAGAGATTTTTATTAACGTTTATTTTTTTATAGGTAGAATGTTGGACACTATTTTTCTTATGCGTTGCATAATAATCAATGTAGTCAATTAATTTATTTGGAATGGTTTTAGCAGTAAGAGTTGGATTAATAAACTCTTTTAACCACAGTGTATTTATTGATTCCCTATTTACTGTTTTATTAAAGTGAGCTAAAAGTTCTTTTCTTAATGTATTTAAATCTTCATTAAGTTTTTTGAAACCATCATCTTTTAGATTCTTTGGCTGTGCTTTGGTAGAGCTCCAATTAATTGGGTCTATGGCAAATTTGGTTTTTGCTTTTGCATCAATAATCCGACCTTCTTTTAGTCTTACATATATACCTGCAGGGGCGCTCTTGCTTTGAATATAAAAATTAATTGTGGCCATTCATCAAATGTAAACATTTTAATAACTTAGTCCACATTTAGTCCACAATTATTCTGTTTATTTCAATTCGCTTCAATTTGATTAGAGCTTAATCAAAATTATGAAAGTACCGTTAATATTGATTTTAAAGGATGTATTTATGTTTTTTAGTACTTTAAGTGGAATGTGAAGTTGAAGTAATTGTGCTCCCTGCAGCTCCACTGAGGGGATGTTTTACGACATTCCCTTTTTTTGTTTATTTTAGTCAGCTTTTCTTTCTAATCAATAACAAATTACTATTATGAATAACAGGTTAGTTTCTTTCATTTGTGTATTGATGTTTATCATTAATTGCTCCTATGCTCAGACTGGTGTATCACTTGAGCTGGCTAAAGAACGTAAGGTGCTAATAAGTAAAATAGCATATGATATTCAATTAAATATTCCGGGATATCCTGCTCAACCTATAGATGCTTCGGAAAAAATTTCATTTGTTTTAGGAAATATTGGATCAGATCTATTACTTGATTTTAAAGAGGAGACGGATAAACTAAGATCATTGATTGTGAATGATCAAGATGTTACTATTATACATAAAGATGAGCACATAATTATACATGAAAAATATTTGATCAAAGGTTTAAATAAGATCAGTATTAAATTTATTGCAGGCGATAAAGCACTAAACAGAAAGCCTGAATTCATGTATTCCTTATTAGTTCCCGAAAAGGCCAGAACCTTTTTTCCATGTTTTGATCAGCCTGACCTTAAGGCCCAATTCACCCTTACTACTTCTGTTCCATTAGGATGGGAAGCTATATCAAATGGTAGCATAAAAGATACTTTAGTTTCAGAGCATCGAAAAACTTTTTCTTTCAATACTTCTGATACAATAAGCACCTACCTTTTTTCAATTGTGGCGGGTAAATTTAGAAAGGCGACTCAATATTTTGATAACAAAGAAGTGAATTTTTATTTTAGAGAAACAGATACAGCTAAAATAAAATTAAGTATTGATACAATATTTGAGCTTCATAAAACAGCTTTGAAATTTTTAGAAAAATATACTGAGGTTCCTTATCCATTTAAAAAATTTGATTTTATAGCAATTCCCGATTTTCAATATGGAGGTATGGAACATGTTGGTGCTATTGATTATCCTGTCAGTAGTTTATTTCTTGATTCAACTGCTATACTGGATCAAAAAATGGATAGAGCCCGTGTTATTGGCCATGAAACAGCACATATGTGGTTTGGTAATTTGGTCACGATGAAATGGTTCAATGATGTCTGGATGAAAGAAGTTTTCGCAAATTTTATTTCAGATAAAATGGTCGGTACTATTTTTCCGGATAATAATTTTGATTTTCAGTTTTTATTGGAAAATCATCCTTCAGCATATTATGTAGACAGAACGAAGGGAACTCACCCGATCAGGCAGGAATTAAACAATCTTGATCAGGCGGGGCTTTTGTATGGGGCCATTATCTATAATAAAGCCCCCATAGTAATGAAACAGTTGGAGAAAACTGTAGGTGAAGAAAATTTTAGAAAGGGTGTAAGTAATTATATTAAACAATTTTCTTTTCAAAATGCAGATTGGTCAGATCTTATCACAATATTAAAAAAACAAACTTCAAAAAATTTAGATGAGTGGAATGCTAATTGGGTCAACAAGGGAGGCCGGCCTGTCATATCATTTAAAATTGATTCAGTAAACAATATTATAACCAGTTTTACCATTACACAAAAAGGAGAAAATAATATTAAAGGTATCTGGGAGCAATCCTTTACAGTTGCCTTTATATATAAAGATACCGTAATGATGCTTCCTGTACAAATGGAAGGAAAAGAGATGAATTTGTCCGCCAGTATTGGATTGCAGGTTCCTATGTTTATTGTTTTAAATGCTTCTGGGAATGGTTATGGTTCATTCCCGGTTGATAAAAATATGATTGGCAAATTATCAAGTTTAAGAGAGCCTTTAATTCGTGCCTCTGCATTACTGAATTTATATGAAAAAGTTATTGACGGAGAAGCTATGAAGCCCGTCGATTTTTTAAAAACTTATATCAAACAATTTAATAAAGAGAATGACGAATTGATATTAGATCGAATGAGGCGGCAATTTGTCAATATTTATTGGAAATATATTTCCCTAAATGATCGTAAAAAATTATCCTTTGAAATGGAGTCCGCAATATGGTATGGTATAAAGAATGCTTCAATAAAACAAAAAAAACAGATTCTGTTTCAATTGTACACTTCAATTGCACTTAGTAATGATGCAACAAATAAATTATATAAAATATGGAAATCAAAGAAGGGGCCTTACGGGGTTAGTCTTGCTGAGAATGATCTTGTGTCGTTATCAAGAGAATTAGCAGTAAGAAAACATCCCGATACCAAAAATATATTAAACACTCAATTAGTTAATATTAAGGACAAAGATCGGAAAGAACGATTTAAATATTTACTGTCTGCCCTTTCAAATAACACTTCTGTAAGAGATTCTTTTTTTTCAAGTTTATTATTAAAAAAGAACAGGGTGAATGAAGACTGGGTAATTGCAGCCCTTAGGTATTTGCATCATCCATTAAGAGTTGCTATATCAGAAAAATATTTATCCCAAACAC
Source organism: Bacteroidota bacterium (assembly GCA_040387955.1). Taxonomy (GTDB): domain Bacteria; phylum Bacteroidota; class Bacteroidia; order Chitinophagales; family Chitinophagaceae; genus Ferruginibacter. Next base: position 18,386 of record JAZKCS010000013.1, read on the forward strand.
TTGAATTATTGAAAGAGTTGCAATCAACTGGAGGTATCTTTTTTGCTACCGATTGGCTCGGGGCTTCCTTTGGTTATTGTCAAAGCCCAAGAGCAGCTTCGATTGTGAAATTATTTTTGCAAAAGCATGCTGATTATGACGTGAATCTAAAAAGAAAGATACTTCAAGTGACTGACGATTTGATGCGGACGCAAAAAATTCTTAAGTAATGATAAAATAATTAAACTTAAAAAGATAGAAGTAACGAACACCCTAATACATTTTAGTTAGTTATTAATTTAAAAAAAAGCAATGCCTTTCTTTTAAAAAATATATTTACTCTATCAAAACAAGATTACCTTTTTGTACTCTCACACGTTTTCCTGTCAAAGTATATCTTGAGTACCAAACAAAGTTATAATTACCCCACAGCTTGCCTTTGTAAATACCGTTCCATCTGTCATAAGGATTATAAGTACTATATACCAATTCACCATACCTGTTATAAATGAACAGTGAGTATTCTTTTACTCCGGCAAGTTCTCCCAATGCACCAAAACCATCATTTTTACCATCACCATTTGGAGTTATAGCAGTAGGAAAATAAATATCATCACAACTTTGCAATTGTGTCACCATTACACTTGATGTGCTGCTACATCCAAAAACATTACTTACTGTTACAGTATATATTCCGCCTCTTGTTACTTTGTATTGAGGATTTGTTGACCCATCTTGCCATAAGTAATGGTCATATTTTCCTGGATATAAGATCAAGGAATCATCAGGACATAATTTCTTATCAGGTCCTAAAGATGCAGGAGCTATATCATTTACTGTAAGAATAAGTGTTGCAATAGAATCACAACCAAATGAATTAAATAATGTGACTTTGTAAGTGCCACTACTTGAGTATCTATTACCATTCCATCTGAATGGAAGTTCAGAAGCACAAACACTTTCTGTTGTTGTACTTGATGAAGATGATCTGACAGTTACGCTTACAGTACCACTACATCCGTTAGCATCCGTTACAGTATATGAATGTATACCCGGTGTTAAATTCTGGAATGTTCCTGTACCAGTATATGGTGCTGTGCCTCCGGTTGCATTAATTGTAACACTCACCGGAGTACTATTGGCACACAATCCATTTGTATGTGTTTCTGTTACAAACAATGGAGTAGGTTGTGTGAAAGTAACCGGGATTGTTTTAGAACATCCATTTGCATCAGTTACTGTATATGTAAATGTGCCTGCTGTTAATCCGCTGAAATTGCCTGTTCCGGTATAAGGGCCAGTTCCACCTGTTGCACTGATCGTAACTCGTCCATCAGCTTCTCCATAGCATGAGATATTTGTATGTGTTTCGGCTAGAACCATTGGCGAAGGTTGTGTCAGCGTAGCAGATATTTGTTGAGAACATCCGTTGGCATCTGTAACCGTATATGAATACGTTCCTGCAGGTAAGCCGTTAAACGTTCCTGTTCCTGTATAAGGAAGAGTACCACCTGTAGCACTTATAGTCACAGAACCCGTAGAAGCTCCATTGCATAAAATATTTGTATGGGTTTCACTTATTGCTAAAATTGTCGGCTCTGTAATAGTTAAAGGAATTGTACTCTTACATCCATTTGCATCGGTAACAGTATAAGAATAAGTTCCTGCTGCAAGGCCTGTGAAGTTGCCTGTACCTGTATAAGGGCCAGTGCCACCTGTTGCAGTAATAGTAGCAGTACCTGAAGTTCCACCTTTACACAATACATTCATATGTGATTGAATAGCAACTAGTGGTTGAGGTTCGGTTATTGTCACAGGTATTGTTACAGAACATCCATTAGCATCTCTGATCGTGTAATTATGTATGCCGGCTCTCAATCCTGTAAATGTTCCTGTTCCTGAATATGGTCCTGTACCGCCACTAACACTTATTGTTATTGATCCTGTGGCATCACCATTACATAATACATCAGTATGTGATTGTGTGATCACTAAAGGAGTTTTTTCAGTTATTGTTACAGAAATTATTTTAGAACATCCATTTGCATCAGTAACAGTATAAGAATAGGTTCCTGCTGCAAGTCCGGTAAATGTTCCTGTACCTGTATATGGAGCAGTACCTCCGGATGCAGTTACTGTAATACTGCCCGTAGAAGCACCGTTACATAAAACATCACTATGAACTTCTGTAACTGTCAACTGCGTAGGCTCAGCGATTGTAACAGATATTATATCCGTACAGTTATTTGCATCGGTAACAGTATAAGAATACGTTCCTGCGACAAGTCCTGTGAAGGTCCCTGTACCTGTATAAGGAGCGGTTCCGCCTGTAGCAGTGATGGTAGCAGTACCGGTTATTCCTGCATTACATAAAACATTTGTATGTGTTTCTATTCCAACTAACGGTGCAGGCTCAGTGATTGTCACTGTTGCAAGTCGAGAACATCCATTTGCATCAGTAACAGTATAAGAATAAGTTCCTGCTGCAAGTCCTGTAAAGGTGCCAGTTCCTGTATACGGAGCAGTGCCGCCTGTAGCAGATATGGTAGCCTTGCCTGTAGAACCTCCATTACATATAACATTTGTACGTGTTGCAGAAACACTGAACGCAGGAGGTTCTGAAATAATTACAGGTATTGTAGAAGAACATCCTTTAGCATCGGTAACTGTATAAGAATAAGTTCCGGCAGCAAGTCCTGTAAATGTACCAGTGCCTGTATAAGGAGCAGTTCCGCCTGTTGCACTTATAACAGCACTACCGCTTGCATTTCCATAGCATAATATGTTTGCATGTGTTTCACTTACAACTAATGCTAATGCTTGATTGATTGTTACAGATATTGTTTTAGCACATCCTTTTGCATCGGTAACAGTATAAGAATAGGTTCCTGCGGCAAGACCTGTGAAGGTGCCTGTGCCTGTATAAGGAGCAGTACCGCCGCTGGCAGTGATGGTAGCAGTACCGGTAGTACCTGCGTTACACAATACATCGGTATGAGACTCAGCAGCGACTAACGGTGTCGGCTCAGCGATCGTAACAGAGATAATATCCGTACAGTTATTAGCATCGGTAACAGTATAAGAATAAGTTCCTGCAGCAAGCCCTG